>CAVPXM010000025.1:0-79734 GCA_963709405.1 uncultured Nitrososphaerales archaeon | reverse complement strand
ATAGGGTTCCTACTATCGACATCACTATGTTTGACATATTGATGTGGTAGAATTCAGTCGGCTAGTATCGGCTGAACCCACGACCGCAGGCTCGAATCGTCTCTTGTTTAGTCACTATTACATACACACGGTTAGGTAGTTTTTGTTAACATCTTAGTTCTTCTGAAGAAGATTTTTAATATAAATAAAATTAGTGAAACTTAAAAGGACATTATTACTCTCATATAGGATACTCTCGAAAAATCTGCTTACATGTTTCAGATTGTTATCGATTCTAGAATTCTGTAGTATTTTTCCTTTCTTATCCATCACAGCTATCTGTAGATAGTTCTTGTGCAGATCCATGCCTACAAACATGGATAGTTTATCGTCTATCTTGGATTTGTGGGAACTGTTCACATATAATTCAGGTTCTTAGATGCCGTTATTCTATTAAACATGAGTAATATACTTTTCAACAGCTTTATGAGTAATCTTTGTGATACCTCGCGATACTTAAACCAAACGTGGGACTTGTTGAATGATATTATGGTTCAAGTCTCAATTTTTCTAACTCACGTAGATAAATTAGATATCGTCTTTCATATTCATTTCCATATGTCTCAAAGTATGTTTTTGTACCTTCCATTTCTAGCTTTATCAATCCGCTTAGATCTTAGCATAATCCGTGCTATGCTGCTCTTTAGCACTCATCTGTAATCTTGTACAAATTAAACACTGATAAGTAAATAGTAAGTACGCACTGCCATTCAGTGAATTACAATTATATCTTCAAGTATAAGGCGATTCGTTCTCATAAATGAGAATTATCGATTCGAATAAATACTTGATTCTCTGAAATCTACTAGAGACCCATTTTGAAAGATGTAAACCCTAATGAAATACAATATTCATCTAATCTGATACCGTTTCTTCCTCATATGATGGTCCTCGCTGTTGTGATGGTAATGACATATGTAACAGTAGTAAACTCACCCACATTAGCCGTTCCTACAAATATTGCCTTCGCACAGTCGCAGCCTAACATAAAAGCTTCCAGTATCTATCAAACTCATACTATAGTTCTTGGCAAGGATATAAAGAATCTTGTAATAATGATCCCCGATGAAGGACATGAACAGCCTAATCAATCTCCAAAAGAATTAAGAATAATTAACCAACCATATATTCCTCAGAGTGCTGTAGTAAATGTCGGTACTGCAGTGACATGGTTTAATGCAGATGTTGACCATCCCCACAGAATAAGTTTAACACCAAATAATACTAACAGCAACACTACTAATAATAGCATTAATAATAATAATTCAAAGAGCATTACGTATGAAAGTGGTATTATCAAAAACTTTACTGCTGCAAAGCCAATTAAATTTAATAGCACTGGTACTTTTAGCTACTCTGGCCCAAGTTTTGATAAGGGTGTTCCAAGTTATAAAATGAATGGAACGCTAAAGGTAATCAAACAGCCACTGAGCACTTCTTTTAATACTACTACTAACGCATCATCATCAACATCGCCAGCTGCACTAACAACCAAGAAGGCAGACACTATCACCACACTTATGGTCCCAGCAAATCAACTTGGCAAAGCTATTTCGGGATTAAAGAGTCAAGGTTTTGGAATTGACAATCAATATTCATTCACAAGTCTGCGTGGTGGGGGTTCAACGCCTGGAGGAGACAAACATCAAGTACTCCTAGTATTGACAAGCTCAGGTAAAGGCTTAAGTGAAGTAATATCTGCTTTAAACAAGATAGCACCCACAATGCCATATAAGTAATGAGAGAGTAGATTTGGAACTTGGAATGACGACAGACACTACGACACTTGACTTAGGCAATCTTGATGTATAACAATTGTCTATAAGAAATATTCGTGCTGGACTGTTTTGTAGAATAACATCGGCATTACACCCAGCTAGGTTTTTCGTGAGCGATGAATGCCATTTGTGGTACCCAACAATGGTATTTGTATACTTGAATAAAATATGACCTAAACCTCCCAATCAACATGATGAAGAAGGTTGTCTATATTGTACTGACATTCACGGTCGCCGCAGTATTAGCGTCTGGTTTAATGTACATTATCGGTCAAAATGGCTACTATTTGCATGTGGCTTCCGCTGCTAAAGGAAAAGTCACTAATAACAGTCCTGGCACAACTCAATTATTATCGGCAAAGGAAGTAAAAAATGGCGTCTATAACTGGATAAATGGAAGCAATGGAGCATCTAATCCAACTTTGAACGTCTTTGCAAATGCCAAAAATATCATAAAGATCCAAAATCCCACTGATACGAAGCATGACTAATTATAGATACTGGAGCAGACGTACTGCCATCAAGCGATGATATCAATCCAAATGGTTCAGGTCAATTGGTTTTCAGTCCAAATATGACTGGTACATTCACTTATCATTGTGCATACCATCCATTTACTATGAAAGGGACTATTCATGTAGTTAGTTAATGCTCATGGTCCAGGAAGAACCGTAAAGTATCTTCGTTCAATGGCCTTTAATTTATTTGAGACGGCTTGTTGTATTGTATCTGCATCATCCGCAGACTTACACATAATTGCTGCAAACTCTAGTAGATTCATCGCCTGACGAGTAAACATGAAAAGCCCTGGAATTAATAATCGATGAGCAGAAATCTACTCGTCAATTACTACATCTATTATGACAAGCAGCCAGGAAATCAAACAGCAACGATGAATAAGAATATGACGTCAGGAAATATGAGCTCTGGCACTGGCAGTGGTAATATGACAAAATAGTTTTGACAGAGCAGTTATACAAATTTTCAGATACACTGTCCTCATTCTCTTTAAACCTTTTTACAAAATGAGAAAATATGGTATCTGGAACCAGTTGTGATAGGCACAAAAACAATATACTTTCCAAAATAAAAGACCATCTAATTATGATTGACAGAATACTATATTTGTAAGAACTATATCAATCCTAAGAGAAAGCAATATGAAGAACAGAGGTGTATTTACTCTATCATTGTTTTTCAGCTTCTTAGCTATTTCATTGATGTCTGCTCAAAATCTCATTAAAATTACTAATTCATCACCTGTTTACGCCGTGAACTCGAAAACAAAAATAATCGAGCTAATTGCGAATAATGTCAAGTCTGAACAACAAGAAAACGGACTACAAGCATCAGGACACTTTGCAAATAATCAAATACAAAATGGTTCAGTAACATGGATACAGGGTGGCTTATGGAATTTAGTAGTGCATAATAATACTAGTATAACTAATCAAATTTCTAAAAATACTACCTCTCCTACTTCTCCAAAAGCCGCTTTTTCAGCTAACTTTACTATGGTAAAACCTGATGGCTTATGATAGACACGGTTAAAACCGAGAACCATTTTGAAAGCACTCATGAAATGTTCGGGACATTAATAAACGGCACAGGTTTGCAGAGGATAGAAAAGACTCTGGTAACACCGACAGCTTCCCAGTCGCAGGAACAACAAAACAGAAAAAGTATGAATATGTCTATGAGTATGAGATAAATTCTCGATAGGGTAAGCGAGTAATGGTCTTAGATCTATTTGTCTTTGGAACACGCATATTTAGGTTTCCTCAAGGAAGCTAACAGCAAAAACATACAACAGAATTCGCACAAACAAGAATCCAATCACTATATTAACAAAATTTCAATGGAAATAAACCAAATGCATTAGAACTCTGCTTACAGTTTAAATGGTTTTATAGAACCAAGATGTCTTTGTCTTGTCTTAATTCTTCTTCTTTTTATGATATCTTGTTTAGAAACTAAAAATAATGTGGCTTTCGCTTATATCAAATCCGTTTACTGATGATGATTATGCACATAGAAAAATTCGCTGATGAGTAGACCAAGTGTAAACCGGATCCAATCACAGGTAAGTGTCCAACAGGATTTTCCATGAATGTAAATGAGCAATGTTTTCCTGATAAGTCATGTCCAAAGGGACGTTGAAGTAGGAATACCAAAGATAGAAAATACTATTTCACAGGATGGTAACATGAGAGCAACAGAAATCACCATTGTGCAAGTTCGTTGGGGTCAGGTAATTCTTTACAAGGGTACTTGGTAATAATAATAGAAATAATAAATTAGGGAGTCAGCAATTCAAATGATGATATATCACATCTTTCATCTTTCATAGGATGAACATCAAGGAATTTTGGCAATTTACCTTAGTTACTAACTTTTGTATTTAAGTTTGGCTATTATTAATAAAATAAACCTGGATGGTTTTTTGATGTAGTTAAAAGGTGTAGATGTAGTAAAAAGACTGGTATATGCTTTGAAATTTGGTAAGGAACTACCACACCTTAAAGATCAGTTCCAGCATCGTGTTGAGGAAATATACAGTCTTGAGTATTCAGCAGCTGGCCTTACTGATGGAGATATACGACCTACCTACGATGAAATGACGGGCAAAAAGCTAGTTGCGGCTCATGTAGTTGTTTACAGAGGAACAGATGATGAATATGATACATTTATCTCGCCTGAGGCTTTCTCAATATACCAAGAATATCGAAACCTTCGCATAAAGTTTGGCGAAGTGATAACCAAAAAAAGTCCGATACTTTTGAGACGATTTGATATTAGTCCTGATGGTAAGACAGCAACACTAGATAATACAAAGCCAGTGGCACTATCAACTGTAGCCGGTATAATAAGAACCGTAGCTTACAAAGCAGGTATTAGAGAGGTTTCTGAAAATTATAAAGATAGATATAATATCAAGATTGCACATGGATTTAGGAAATTTTTCAATACCACATTAAGCAATGTTAGAACCAAGGACGGGAGACTGGCAATTGATTTTATCAGAAAGGAAATGATGATGGGTCATGCTTTAATGAACATACATGCGCTAGAACAAAATTACAATAGGGCTAACAGACCAAAGATGTTGCTTGAGGATTATCTAAAAGCAGTTTCAGACCTAACTATATCAGACGAAGAACGTATGAAAGTAGAAGTAAAGAAATTGCAGACTGATATCTCAAATATGAAATCAGTAGAGGTAGAATTATCAGAAAAAGATAAAGAGATTCAATCCATGAAGCAGAAATACGAGGAAATGAGTGTTACACTTCAAAGTATTCTAAGTGTCATAGGGAATGTAGAACAGCCTGCTAAGAATAAAATTGCAAAGCACCTAATTATGAAAGGAGAATACAAACCAGATCCCAATAGAGAATAGATATGTTTAATAACCAAACGACAGGGAACTATTTCTAACTATTCCTTAACTAGCAGTAAAGTCAAGGTGCAGATATTCAAACAAAAGTAGATGAATTAGAAGAATTAAATCGGTCATTAAGACAGCGTGATAAAATGAAAGATGATGCAATAGCACATCTATCAGACCAACTTGTGGCTATAACGGCAAGACTACAAGAACTGGAGAGAAGACAAATAACAGTTTAGATATTTTGTCAACAGAAGTAATAGAAACAATGAATGACAACAATGATAGTTATAATGAAACGATAACCGACGTATGTTATTGCGTATCTTCAATATGAATAGGCGAAGTCTAACGATAAATGACATTCCATTTAACAACTCATTTTGGAAGGACTCAAAGCAACGAGTTTAGAAGTGATCTAGAATTCTTTATTTGACGTCATATTAATAAAAACTAATTTTGATGATTCGTTTGTTACTACTATATCGACTATCCCTCTATAAATGGTATATCAGTAGTTATTACTTTCGTCATTATCTAATAGTATCAGTTGTTAAACTCTGAAGAAGTCAAGCGAATTTTACAAAAGAGGATAGCAGAAAAGAAGAAAGAAGTAAGACCTGATCTATTTAATCAAAGGTATGTGGAACATATTATTACAGAATTGGAAACATTGCAAAGTATTTTAGCAGAGATAAATGATGAGGAAAGAAGAAAGTAAAAATATAAAGACAAGGATATACATGGATAATATGGGATAAGATAAATTATCTCGATTTTTCAGACTCGAATCTATCTATTTACATATACACATTATACACATTATTTTATACTATTTTTGCCCATTTTTTCATCCAGTTTAATAGATAAATGACAGATTCTACCAACTCTTGTCCTTTATTTGTTAATCTATATTCTACTCTTGGTGGGATTTCGTTGTATGCTTGTCTTTCTAGAATTCCACTTTTGTCAAGTTCCTTCAGTCTTTTTGCCAAGGTTTTGCTACTGAAACCCTTCAAAGTATTCCTGAACTTTAAATATCTAACAGGTGTGGTGGTGCAGCATAATGGGATTAGGATTTCAAGAGTTCCTCTCTTTGTAATTATCTTACGTAGTTTAGCAGTCTCTTTCATAAGTGTATCAGCATCATATCCATGAAAATCGCATTTTTCAATATCTTGAACAAGTGGTAATTTTGTCCTTGCTTTTACTGATCTTGTTTTGGTTCTTCCATTTCCGTTCCCTTTTGTTTCCATAATTACACTTACTTTACTAAACTTCTCTTGACAACTTAAATAGTTTCTCTTGTAAACGCTTCGTACATCTGAATGGAAGATTTGATTTTACTGCCCATAGAGAGTGGGCAAATGACAATCGAAATCTTGGAGCAGTGTGGGATTCAAACTGGGGGCCCCCTTCTACATGGCCCAGTAGTACTATTCCGTTTGACCAGAACGGTCCGATCCCGCCGGGTAGAGGACCTACTACTCAGTGGTTTAAAACCTGTGCAAACTCATTCGGTAATTTCCCAGTTCAATCTACCCCTTCTCCACTTGAAGATCCAGGTAAATATTGTGCACTATGTGCACTATGCGAGCCCGCTGTCGAACTGAACTCCTAGACGCGAGTCCAAGAATGTCTATAAAAGTTATTTTACAAGCATTAGTACTTTATTCTTTGCCATACTGTATTCTTCATCACTTAAAAGGCCTGTCTGACAATGCTGTGTGTGTCCGATTACAGTAGAATGCGGCAGGAATGCATGTGATTCAACACTCCATACTGGTACTATCCCATCGTTGGGTATCTGATTCAATCGCTTTAGTTCCTTGTACAATTCATCCTCATGCTCAATTAGTGGGCATGGCAAAGACAGATTCCAATCACCATAAATAGTATAATACTTCGTACTTTCATTTTCTATTGCTTTGGTAGCATCAGCACCAATCGCTAAATTATCTAGTGCAGGTCGACATGAGGAATTAATAACCAATTCAAAGCCTGGAAGGAAAATACTTGCTGTTTTTGCCGCGGCGACTAGTTCGTTTGCCAAAGGATTACCACCATTTGGTGTTCCGATCATTATTAGATTTGCAACGTCATGAGTGCCACTATTAGCCAGATATACTCTTGCATCCAATCCACCTTTGCTATGGCCAACCATATTTACTTGATCATTTAGTGTCCAGTTTTTGACGTCTTGAACTATCTGAGCTAGATCATTAGAGTGATCTAAAGCAGATCCACATTCATCATAGCGAAATTGAAAACCAAAAAAATAATATACTGTACAGAAAGGAATGCCATCACTTCTAAGTCGTTCTTCCCAATGAGACCATACTGAAGGTGGTTCATTGTATCCATGTATCAGAATCACTGGAAGAACATTAGGATGTATCAATGATGGTGATGGTAAATATTTTTCAGAACACATTGCTAGAGCGTTTGCCGAGGGAAAAATTGGTCTTCCATCTATTAGTATTATTGATAATATTGCTATCGATGCGATAGACAAGAATATAATAAGAAACTTTTTTCTTAATTTTAGGTCGTGGTTCGTATATATGCAAATTGGTTTAATTTAATATATAATATATCTGCTATGTCGCTGTATCCATTAGCCTTTTACCACTCATTTCGTCATAGTACTTAGTAAGATAGTGAGGGCCTGCTTACCCCTTAAAGGCTTGGCGTCTTTATGAAACTCTTTGGGAATCCATATAATGAGATTGACAAAATAGGACAGAAGTAGATTTATTAGTTACGAAGATAAGGAGACAGCACCGATTCTTAAGGCTGATATTCCTTTTTAAATCTGTACCTTAAACATAGGTCCATCAGAACATGATTATAACACACGAGAGTGACTATACAGTTAGTGTTTCTAATCTAACTCAGCCGATAATCTATTAATTAAATATTTTATTGACACTGGCTTTTCGATAAAACATCCAAAACTTACATTCGTGTATACTTCTCTTAGGGCTCGAATATTTACTACGAATGCAGTCATAAAACATACTCTAATGTTAACATCCAATTCTAGTACCTTTTCACTTAACTCAAAGCCACTCATGTTTGGCATATAGAAATCAGTTAGAAGAACATCGTAAAAATGTGGTTTGAATTCTTTCACTACTAATAATGGATCGTTATATACGTATACCTCAAATCTTCTCTTGTCATCATTGTGATGACCTTCTAAACCTGCTTTGAAAGTTAATGTGACATCAGGATCATCGTCTACGAGAAGTATCCTTTTGATAAATGGTGGTTTTAGAGATACTTTTGTTTCCGGTTCTACGATGGTATGTAAATTTGATCCCTGATTTTGTACGGAATTAGGATCTGTAAGTGAGGCAGAAGAAGACTCGGAAAGATAATGCTGATTATGGAGATCACTACTACTAGCTTAGCAAAATGAACTAAACCCATTATCTAAAATTGGATAAGAATTATGGGTATTCATTCGTGTAGGTAACATTATCTAGTATGTTCCAATTTTTCAACGGCCATCTTTATATAATTTGCTCGATGTGGTCGTTAGGACTAACCCAGTCGGTCATGCTATAAGCGGATAATTCCAAGGACCGCTGAATTCCTATCGGTCGTTCGTGTGTTCCGAAACAGTGTTGTATGGCTCTCATTTTACGGACACGGTATATGTTCCATCTCTTTTTATCAATTCAGACGTAGGACCAGCAAGGTGGTCTGTGACAGTAAATTCTATGGTATGCTTTCCTACAGGTAGAGGGGGCAAGAATAGAACGTATCCATCAGCAATTCCCCTAGATGTGCCGGGAGGCCCAAAGTCAAAAAGACCCTTAACTGCGTTGGGTGGTACTGTTACATTATAAAAGTTTGTTGTAGCCCTATCTAATTTAGTTGGATCTATAGGTATTCCATCTATTTTAACGACAGCATGAGTGAAATCCTGAGGCGAAATAGCACATGTTTTAAGTGCTTGATCGGATTCAGGGTTAGGCGCCAACTTATTATTATATTTCTTAAATTCTGGATTGGCTAACCAGCATGAGGACTGCGAGAGAGGAAAGAATATTGCCTTACCTTTTGGGATATCACATGAATACTTCACGGAGGCATGTGTTAGTTGACCTGTCGGCTCAACGTCAGGTAGATACCACACCGGACCCTGTTGATGAACTGAGCATGTCTTTGAATCGTATTTTGGAAATGGGTGTTCATCGTTTGGAATACTTAACCACCATTGCCACCAATTCTTAAGCCACTCAGAATATGGCGTGCCATAAGGTGAAGAACCCGTTCGGAAGGGCACTGGAGCACTGCTAGAAGCACTAATGTAAGAGGGCGCTAAAATTATTAATGAAAGGACTGCGGTTAGAAAAACAGATATCAAGGCATTTTTCAATTTATGTTCAACTGTTATGAATAGACCCATTATTAAGGATTGAGGGCACGGAAATAATACATACTTGCTCCATCTCTTTTATCACTCTATTAAAGAATTGTTCTGCTAGGTCTACTAGAACCTTCGAGTAAGCGACGTCATCATTGGCATTTTCATGTTCATAGCATAACTGATCATTTGTAGATAGTCCATGATCATACTGTTCAATCATACCAAATTCCGCTAATCGTGTCTCTGCTGTTATTGTTGTTGCAGCTGATAAATTATAATAAAGAATATTGAATTTTATAGGATCTCTTCGACATGAATCTATAATCGATTGAAGGGCTATTAGCAATACATGTCTGTGATTCATTAATCTTTGTTCAATTATTTGTCTGACTAATTCTTTAACCCTTTGAAAACTTTCATTATTATCTTGAAATTGTCTAACCATAGATTCAAGTTCTACTTTTTGTAGGCGCAGTCTATCTACTTCAAGGCGCTCCTTTTTACAAGATGAGCGATCCTCTTGCAGTAACCGATATTCCTCAGATATGTCGCTGCCTTAGTTGTTGAAAGGCACCCGCTGCACTCAAATTCTTAGCGGTTAGATCTGCCGCCTCTCTTTTGAGATCTTGGCATTTTTGCTGAATTGAAGGTAGATCATTATTAGCCATTAGAAGAAGTTTAATCACATGTCCTATAGTCAGGCCAGCAGCCTTCATCTGTCTATGTAATTCTGCTAAGGATGAAATATTGCCATTGGTCTCTTGATAGATCTGGTTAAGACTATCTAACTGGCTTAACTTCCAGTACTCTAAATTAAACTGAGTTGCTTCTGGTTCTCTTATATTTAAAATTATAGCAACATCTATTGGAGTTTTTCGTTCAGAAAACAACCTGTAGGCTTGTGAAGGTATGGATAGGGAGGAACGTTCTGGTTCTACCTTATTCAGTATAACTTTAATGTCACGTGGAGATTTTCTTACTATTTGTTGTATTTCTCTGAACGTTTTGTTCTGATTATAATATAGGTCAACGATGAGATCTTCTGTTTCCTTTCTGTTTAGCGGACTCATACCTTTCAACATTAATTATCTAATTCTTATGCATAAAAGCCAGTGTTATCATTTGTTATCTGCTGTTTCCATCTTGGATCCATAGACAATCAGATGTTTTCATCTGTTTACTATTGTTACCAGTGTGTACCCCGGTTATACTCAGTTGTAGGTATCAGAATAAGTTCAACTATAATTTAATATTCCTCCTAAACTTTTTCTTAGCTGTTAGTTTATTGTGTCGTCAGTTCTTCGCTACTCAAATTGAGTTTAGAATGACCCCACGTTTGGCAAAAAGAACCTTATTTTAGGCTCCGTTTCATGTAAGTCGGAGACGTTGTCGTGTTGGTATTCTTGTTGATGGTCTTATTGTCTACTGTCATCATTACATGTGCTAGATCAAGTTCATCTGCAAGTGCAGTAAGCCTATTACTTACAATCTTTGATCTTTTCTTCATTGGATATCTGTTTACTAATTCTGGATTGTATTAATCTCTGAGTACCGTCTGTATCCTTTATAAAACCAGTTATGTATTTACACTGCTCTTCGATTGGTGTATACTTTTTGTTAACTAATGGCTGAATTGTATTATCAAGCCGTGCTATAAACTCTTTAATACCATTTGGATATACTTCGTTAGGGTTTGGTTTATCGAAAACGCGATTATAGTTTCTTGTTGGCCACAACTGTGAAAGTTTCCAGTTTAACCAATTATAGAATGCTTTAGGTTTTGCTTCTTCAAGCACTGTATTTAGTTCGATTCTATTTGTCTTCAACCAGTCGATGAATCTTACAGGTATACCATTCTGGTCAAGTATCTTTTGAGTTAAATAGTTCTCGTAAAATTCAAGTTCCTTGGCTATACCAAATTCACATAGATATTTGTAGGTATTTGATTTCTTATTATGTTGAATTATCCCTAATAATCCCAGCCAATGAGAATTGGGTTTGGTTGTTACTATAGAAATCTTTCCTTCGTTTCACTGCCACCCGCAACATTATCGTTATACACAGAAGTATCATAACCTAGTTTGTTAAGGTGTGTTCTTGAATCATAGAAAATATCAGAGTGGTCGTAAGGCTCGTTCGGTGATTAGACTAGGGTCTTGCTCCACTGCTCGCTTGCGCTTACCGGTTACATACCTAACCATGTGTAGATCGAATTCCTTTGGCACTGGTTGGCCGATATGCGCCCTGGCTGATTTATTAGGCCTAGGTCTAACTTCGCCTTTGTCATGTCGATGGTGTCTTGTCGTTTTTACTTTCGTTATCGCTGTCGTTATTTTCTGACTGCTTTTGCTTCTGACTTTCGTGTTCCACATTAAGATTACCAAGAAATGGGGTAGTTGATGTGGTAGTAGTATTGGTATTTTCTAATATAGTTGCTGTCACTGCCGTCACGCCGTCATGCCTCTTTTTCTTCTATTTCATTAGATTTTTCTACATTATTTTTATCCTGATTAGCATGATTTGTAATATTTTCATCTTTTTGAGCCCGTGACAGAGTGTCGGTAGTGTCAATAGGCCTATCTAAAATATTCTTTAGTTTTATCTGTGTATCTTTGGAGACGTCAAATTGTTTAGCCGTCTTAGCAAGCAGTCTGGGATTAAAGACCAAGGTTCTGCCTTTATGCCCTCTATCATGTTCTGCACCAAACCCTTCCAGCATTTTACTTGTAGTAGTCCGGTAAATTGTGTTGTAGTCAAATGTTTGAAACTCGTTGGGTTTATTATAGTTATAAAATCCTGGAATTTCCGTTTTTATTTTGTTCCATATATCATCAACAAGCAGAGTTGTGCATTTTTTTGAATCTGGATTTAAATCAATCATATTCACAACTATTTCGAATAAAAGTGGTTCAATAGCGGTAGACTTCTTTCGCTTATTTTTCCTATTTAGGAATATTAGAACGGTTCTCCTTATCTCATTATATGAATTGCTCCCATAAAATAACTGGAGTAACGGCTTTGTTAATTCCTTATCTCTACCTTCTAGACCAACATCAACATCAGTAATATTATCTGTAAAATGGACTAAACGATAACATAATAGCAGTTTTCTAAGATGACTTAAATCATTTCGCAGTTTCTCTAATCGATCTATCCTACTTGCCGGATTAAGTACCCTCTTTGATATCGTGTGTAGGACTACCCCTAATGGCTTTAATTTGAAAAGATCTGTCGATAACTCCTTTTGTTACATTACCTTGTAAGGGTTCTTCTGCTATACGAACTTTGAAACAGTAGCAATAGAACCATTCTTGTTTGAAGGTATTGGGATTGGTCTTGGGCACTCTTGCTCTGATTTGGTAACCTTCTTTCATGATCGATAATGCGTCTTTGTCATTGTGAATCCTATCGGCCTCGTCTGCTACGATTATGCATTGACCGGGTTCGATCTGTCCTAAAACCCTAAATAGGTTAGCTGAGCTAGGGTCTACCATTCGAACGGTTCTATAACCAAGACCTTCGAATACATGCCCAATAGTGCTTTTACCTATACCGTTGGTTTTTCCGTTGACGTCATAATAATGCGTTGTAGGAAATAAATCTTGGAAATACGTCCAAATTATATCAGCGGAAATGAGGATTATTATCTCGGGCTCTTGATCTATATACAGAAATACCATAGATTTCACTCTTTGATATAGGGAGTCTATAGTTTCATGCGGCGCTAAGGCAGAATATTCTTTGACTTCCTCAATGGAACTGAATTCTATAGACTCATATGGATACTCGCCTTCATCTGGTGGCCTTAAGATTCTATTGGTTTCCTCTATATTACGAACACATTTCATTACCTCTCTTTGTTCATCCCACATTAGAAAGAAGGCTTCATTACCTAGTAGTATTGCTTCGTGCAACGGCTTTTTCGATTCTGGCTGTATATTTGAATATAGGTATCTGGACTTTCTCCTTTTGTTTTTCTGCTTTTCCATTACCACTACTAGTCTTGCTGCGACAATCACTGCCTCCTGACAAACCATCTAAAATGAAGGTCATTTCGATTCTCTCCTAGAAACTAGTTTCCATTTCACTTTGCCGTAAATTCCAGAGATATGGAAATAATCTGGGTTTACAGATTCGTAGATCCTTCTAACAACGTTAGTAAATGTTTTCTTAACTGTAATCTCATTAAGGTGATTAATCTCTTGCTGTATTACCTGCGGAATATCCTCGATATAAATGACAAATTCAGGAAGTGGATGGTAAAGGTTGATTTTATATAACAGAGTCTCGGCCTGCTCTAGGTATGACCACTTAATGCAGATCGTTTGTTGATGATTTCTAGTTTCTTCTAGATAAAAGGTATTACAAGAAGACAGTGATCCAACCAACGCATCTTCTAGTCCCGCTTCCGAATATTTGGGTGCATAACCATTGTCGTTGCTTTTAGACACATCATCTGATTCAGTCATTCAAGCATTGCCTCCAAAAGTCCAGATTGTCGCTTTGGCTTCTGAAAATAAATTTTGCTCTTCATATCTTCAATCGAATTACACTTTTCAACTATGGCCTGTGGTTTGGAATTTTTTGGTATTGTCCCGTTAGGTATTTTAGGGTCTTTGCTACTATAATTAACAACACTCAAGGCTTTTTTTCTCCTTCTGAATTAGTTGTGGCGATCGTCTGTGTCTAGTCTTTCAACTATTAGACGATTGTCTTGAACGTGCGGCATTTTAGGAAATCACCTTTTTCGATACCGAGTTGCTGCGCAAATTGTTTGGGAAAAACAAGCGTTAGGCTTCTTTCACCTGTAAGCGCTTGAATCTTCCGGATTTCTATATTTGAACTATCCATACTATCCGTAAATCATAGACTTTAATGACGGGTTTCATCTTATACTCACGATATATCGTGAAAACCATGAAAAAAATACGGTATATCAACGACATTTTCGAAAAGGAAGAGGGCAAAGAACGTCACACTAATGATGCCCTTTTGCTCCAAGATCTATTGCGGTACTCTTTGGAAATAAATGAGGTACCGTCGCGAATAGATGTTCGCTTCAAGAAAAGGGATTTACAAAAGTGGATTATTCGTAACAATAAAGAAATCTTAGAGTACTATCATAAACTATCAAAAAGAAATACCACTATTAGCAACAGAATACATGCAAGGGAAGCGAGAATGAATGATAAATTTGAAACATTACTTCATATGAATTTAATTAGACCAGTAGGAACAGCATCTGCAGAGAAAATTAAGATACCAGTTACTGTCTATAGTTATACAAGGGGCGGGATCTTACTTGCACTTATTAGTAGAACCCTTGGCCTAAAAGGTGTGATTGCAATTACTAAGGGAGACACTGTGATCAACAAATATCATAACGAACTCGAAAGAATCTTTCAGTGGATCTACGAAGTTTTTGCGATTGCGTTTAAGGCGAATAAAAATCCCTCGGCTAGTGAGATTTTCCATTCTTGTTTATTCGAACAACTTAAAATTAGGGGTCTCATTCCTGTTTTAGTCAATCGCATTTATTTTACATTAGTTTATGATAATAATCTGCTTAATTTTGTTGATCTCCTCCATAGCAGTTTATACTCGCCTTTTTTCAATGAGAATTCGAGTTCGTTTGTTGATGCTTTCTATGACACTATTGAAAGTCTAGATCCGGATATTAAGAAATTGGTTCTCCATCAAATAAAGATAGTGGCGGAAAATAGGTTCCGATATATTCTTGAGAATATACCGAGACAGTACGAAGAACTTCGTTTCGGGCTTAGGTCAGATTATGAACGAATTGCAAGCGGCTGGCTACTGTAACAGTTGCGACTGTGACCAGGTGATAACACTTCATTATTTAGATCTGAAAAGAATTTCTTTAGCCAATGGCTATGATACAAATTGGACATGTCCAATCTGCCGATCCGAAGAAAGCCTAACTATACGTGGTTTAGGGCACTAATCAAGTGGTTCTTATCCTCTTCATATTCTCAATATCCAGCATGACCTTGTTTAGCTGGTCTGATAGACTGGCTATAGCGTCAGTATTCACTAAATCCCGCTGATGAAGCAACTTAATCTCTTCTTTCCTGATAATTTTGCATTAATTAGAAATTGATTATCTCTGGCCCTGTTTGAGAGATCAATTACTTTACTTCGCAGAGACCTCTCATCGTTGATGATTAAGGCGTGAGCACATCTTAAATAATCCTGGAGAAGATCGTTTTCCCTAGGACGGTAATACGAATCACTTATACCTACGCTGTGACCCATGAGATTTTCTATGTTAATCGGTTTCATTCCAGCCAGTTCGCAACATGTTTTAAAGTATTTTCTTAAAGAATGATTTGCAGCAAAAGGGTGTCTCTTTTTTCCTGGCTCTAATTCTTTTCTGAGACCTTGAGCCCAAATAGCCCGTTCCATCAACCTCTTGACTCCAATAGCACTAAGTTGCTTTGGAAGCGTAACTAACCCTTGACATATCTTCACTCTAGTATCCCATAAATCACGCATAACCCAACTCTGATCGTTTATTGATTCACCTGATTCTTGTCTATACCTCATCCATTCTGCAAGTTCTCTGAATGCTGGTTCGTTTATGTATGTAATGTAAGAATCATCTTCGCCAGCATAAACTAGCATCTTTGCTGCAACAATTCTTCCATTTTGTTCCACTGGCCTTATATTTCCCCAATGCAGATAGTCCCATGCTCCGACACGTATACCTGATGATACCATAGTGTAGACTATTGATTTTATTCTTCTATCGGGATAGTTGCATAATAACCTAATTTCTTCTAACGTTGGGGCTCTGTCATCGGCGTATCTTTTTCCTTTTGGAAGGCCTCGTGTAATTTTGTCCCATGCGATTGGGATATCTGCCATTTGACAGAATAATTTGATACTTTTTACGTAGTTGCGTATTGTACCTCCAGTGATTTCTTTGCGGTCAGCACGATCCTTAAGCGATTGAATGAACTTTAGGACACCATTGAAGGCCCAAATGTTGTCGTTTTGAGCCCCGTTCGCAAAGATTCGCGCTTTATCTTCTAAAGTCATCTTCGTATGTGTAGGATAAAGAAAATCCAAAAACTTTGCCAGTCTTAACAAATACTTTTCCTTAGTAGCAGGAGATTTCATCGCATATAGATAGAGGGTCCAAGGGTCGGTTGAATCTGAATTTTCATTAGTTATTAATTGTGAATCTTGTTCTATTTCTGCTATCACGCTTTCTAGTTTCACCTTATATTACTCAGGACCCACTAAAAAGCACTGATATCGTTGCGGGTTCGGTGGGATGCAATACACTAGTGTATGTAATCCGTCTTCAAAGGTTCCATGGTTTCTGAGTAGTGGCTGAGAAAATAGCATATATTATGCTCTTGCTTTCTTTGAATCTTATGCTTTGTATTATGCCTAGGACATAGCGATCGAGAGATGAAAGATTTCAATTAAATATGGATGAGACACCGCATGCATCATTAGTTTTGAGTATTAAAATATTGGTTCTATACAATTCAGGCAGCCTTATATCATATTGTCAATTTTTCTGAGAACTTTCAACCTAATGTATATCACAAAATTTTCGTGTTTATACCAGCCTGCACGCTCATTTTTTGTTATCTCATATCTTTTAATTGGGCCAGCTGTCGATATTCGCAAACCTTTATGATTTGATACTTTCTATATTCGAAATACCGCATATATGATGACGATTAAATGGACGAATTCATAACTATTGGTGCTGCCCTGAATAGGGGCAGTAATGGGCTCGATAGGTTCTAACGTCGTTAGCCATTTACTAAGAACCCATCCGAAAAGTAGAGTTTTATTGAGTTATAAGCAAACTGTGTTTGATCGATAAAGCTAAGCTGTACTACACTTTCTTTTGAGCTGTATTGATATCAGAGGTTACTGGAGTTGATTCATCGTACTGCATACCTGATGTTGTATGGGATAGAATCATTACATTGCTATCATCATCAATACGTAGGAGAAAGAAGAAAAAGGCTGGTCGTCCAAGAATGGATGATAGGAAGGCCATGAGTGCTATTTTCTACGTCCTACGTACAGGCTGTCAGTGGAATGCTCTACCTAGAAGTCTTGGTGCTTCAAGTACAGTACATGACAGATTCCAGGAATGGAGAAAGGCTGGTGTTTTCAAGCGAATGTGGATCGATGGATTGTCGGTATATGATAAAAAAACTGGGATCGATTGGAAATGGCAGGCTATGGATGGCGTTATTACAAAAGCGCCTCTTGGGGGAAAAAAGCACAGGACCAAATCCCACAGACAGAGCTAAATCAGGTACAAAACGTAGTATTCTGGTAGATGGTAAAGGAGTACCACTTGGTGTATGTGTAGATGGAGCTAACAGGCATGACATGAAGATGACCAAAGCAACATTGCAAAGCATAGTCATCTATAGACCTGAACCAACAATCAGATCAAAGCAGCACATGTGCATGGACAAAGGCTACGCGTTTCCAGAGGTATACGAATTACTGGAAGAGTATGGCTATACAATTCACATCAGATTAAAAGGAAAGGAAAGAAGCAGCATTAAAGAAGGAATACCAAAATACAGAGCTAGACGATGGGTTGTTGAAAGAACCCATTCTTGGATGAACAGATTCAGACGATTGCTGGTAAGATGGGAAAAGAGGATTGAAAACTATATTGGAATGTTACATTTTGCATGTGCATGGATCACCTATAGAAGAAGTGGACTTTTCGCATAGGCTCTAAAGCAAAGAAGCGAGAGGGAATCGATACGAAGAAGCCACCACGTCATCCGCCTATTGATTTATGCACCTCATGATAGATATATGCATAATGTTATCATCTGATGGAAAAGAATGACAGATTACTGAAGGATCTGAAATAAATTCCTTCAAGTAATCCTATTGATCTTTCCTATTATTGGAATAGGATAACCACAATTATCATTTAAGTTCCATCAACCTATCCTATTCCATGCTTTTTTCTTACTTACTTACATTGGACACTCATACTAGACGATGGTGAGTTTCCAGAGCCGGTCATGTTTTGTTCACAGTTTTCCGGTATGCCTCTAATTGCGTTAGCCAAGTCATGATCCTTCTTAATCATTTGGTCAATGTTGAGTTCTGCTTTTGCTGTATGGATGTATGCTGTCATAGTCATAGTTATCGAAATAATAATGGCTATTACGACAATAACAGTGATAGTTACCATAGAAAACTTGACGCATTCCATGATTTAATATTTAGGACTTATTTCAGCGTTTGTTATAGAAGAGTATTACCCTCATTTCCTAGTTTTCAGTGGAAAGATAGAGAACCTAATGTGTGGGTAATCATATATTCATATAATTTAATTATATAATTTAATGAAAATAACTCATCAGCGTGGCTGGACGGCGCTCTCCTAATGAATTGTTATCCTTATATGATTTAGTTAGCGCGCCTCATGATAGATATGCAAATGAATTTTATCACTATTATCTATGTATATCAAAACCGTTAGTCTAAACATCTATAATCTCTCGATTTAGAAAATGTTTATAATACGATATGCTGCACGTCGCATTCGGTCGGGCTCCGGTATGGCCATATCGGTTTGATGAATATCCGATACTGTCTAGTAGGGACCAGTTAAGGGAATTCGTGATCGAGCTCATCTATCGTGCGTGAAATAAAAGCCGAAGTGATTGTAGAATGCCCTAGTCATCTCAGTAATACCTTATTAGCATCATTGGTACCTTCCTCTATTAACTCATCTATTGTTTTGGCGGTAAAATCTCCAGTCTTGCCAAAAATAGAATTAGTATAATTTGTCCTTTCAATTCGGACTACTTTGGCAAGGACATCATATGTACACCGTTGACCTTTGAAATCTTTGCTAGTAGAAGTTGTCGCTATGATATTGTCAAATTTTCCCTTCAATTTTCTCTTGTCTGATTCCTTACTAACTTTGGAAATCGATTCTGTTGAAAGATCCTTCATTTGAGTTGCAAAATCTTGCAGATCCGATACTAAGTGTGCTAGTCTTTCATCATAATGAGAACTTCTATCCCCAAATATTATATCATTTTGTCTATCTTTTACTCCATCATGGTCAATAGGAAGATTATACTGCTTTGATGGGTGCAGGTTTACGATATAGACCTCTAAATCTGGAACACAGATATCGTTATCTTTTATTGTCTGTGGTACTACATCGAGCCAATATCTTTGATGTGCTTGTAAAAATGGAGTATTACTGAGTCCACCATCCCAGAATTTATGCCGAATCAGTTCTTTGTAATCATAATATTCTGGTAATGTGCCACTTGCCATAATATGATCTATGTTGATCCCATCATCATATTTTATCACATTTCTATACCCTTTTTTCGTTGGATACATGCCATACTCGGACTTCCTGTGGCCGTCTGGTTTAGGATAGCTATCGAATCACCTTCAGCGCGTCCACAGTAAATATAAGCAACCTAGGTTCATTTTTCTCATGTGTAGTCGCTATTCGAGATCTTGCAAAATTTAGAATTGTTTTTTTTAAGCGATCTGAGCTATGAATAAACCAGGTATTAAGAGCCTATCCCAAAATTCGATACGATTATAGTCGATGTTTAAACAGTGGGTCGGCCAATTTCCCCTACAGAAGGGTACGGAGTTTTATACATCCTTAGAACTGGGCCAATGGAAGATGCTACCCACTCAAATATATGATCAAATCATTGGTATCAACTGGACATGGCAATCAATCGATAGTATATCCATAAAATCGCCTTTAGGGGGGCGATGACCGGAAATAATCCCACGGACAGGAGCAAACTGGGCACAAAAAGACACATTTTAACAGACAAAGAAGGTATACCGCTTTCGGCGGTCATTTCATCTGCGAGTACCCATGACATTAAACTGGTAATAGATATGGTTGATAATTCAGTTATTAAAAAGCCGTCATCATCATCCAAACCGAAATCAAGAAGAAAGGGAAGAAGGAGAAGGTTACAACATCTATGTCTTGACAAAGCATATAATTCCACACAAGAAGAACAGGAACTAATCAGGCGGGGATATGTCCTGCACATTAGTCCCAAAAGAAAGAGGGGTGAAAAAGAGGAGGAGGTCAAGACGGAAACGCAACCTTCCTTAAACCGGAAAAAACATTCTGCAAAAAGATGGGTTGTGGAAAGGACAAACTCATGGCACAACAGGTTCAGAAAACTGTTCACACGGTATGAAAAGAAGGCAGAGAACTACCTTGGACTGGTACAGTTCTCCTGTTTTATGATCATCTGTTCAGAAAGATATTTTTGGGATAGGTTCTAAGTTATCATCAAGGAATCTTATATCAGATCTAGGTCTGAGCGGTTCTTGTACCTTAGGTGCGCCATTGAAGTAATAGTATTTTACGGAATAATATCTTCTTGTCTGCCTCGATCGAAGCTACCCCTGGTGTATTCTTGTTTGATAATATCCTTGGATGGTATCAAGAAAAAACCGAAGAATCTCGAGTCGAGACCGCGAGTAGTGTAAAGTAGCATGCCAACAATAGCAGACTAAGTTATCATAACAGAATCCAAGTTTAATATTGGAATAGTCACGAATAACGGGATCAGAAACCCAACGTATACCGTAAGACTAATAATTAAAACAACTTGCACCTGATGCTGGTAAGGATTATGTGATTCAAACTTTTCGGATCTAGTCCAATTCAACCATGATATGTCATCTCATGCTTACATACAACATCTTTTAAGTAGTGAGTCGCTCAAGTCATCATGCAAGATGCTACCGGAATAACTTTCATCATGAAAGAGATGGTAAAGCACCTTGTTAACTTGCTATTTGTCAATGCTCTATTCATATTCCTTCTTCGCAAAAAAACAAAATCAGGAGCAGATTACAATATCAAGTTAATTGGACAGCCGACTAACTACTTTAAATCTAGCGCCGCCGTCATCGGCATATCGTCTGCGGTTATTGCAATTTTGATTGTAATGGTATTCACTCAAAACGTAATGATACTAATTGCTGCCTGTATTCATTTCTCTTGGGACGGGCCGACAGATCTTTGCCTCGGCACTGGATGTCGTAACAACGAACCTAAACGCCTTCGTGTCATCTTGGGCATCAACTCTTCTATTGCTTGCAAAAAACAGGCCGATGGTGACGACGACAGATTGGCGTTCCATAGAAAGTCGACTCGAGCAGACACTCATTAGCAGGCGGCTTGAGTAACTAACCACTTCCCGTATGACGAAATGGTTATTGCAGGTAGTAAAGGATCTTGTTACTCTTTATACTCTAAAAGGACAAGAATCGTCCGGTCACCAGCTCTGATAGATACTCTGCATCAAGAAAGACTAGAACTGAAAGAATCAGCAAGAGAATTCGAGAATAATAATGAAAAATATATCAACATTAAAGAAAGAGGTAATAATGAAATGAGAATGCACTAACAGATCATTTTTAGATATATTCCAGCATTCTTCCAGTACGATGAACTCAGGTGATGCTGTTGGAAGATAGAGTGGTATTAGACTATCCTCATGGTCTTCGGAGTACTTCTTTATTTTATGAGATTTATAGTGTTGAGGTGCCTTATCTAAGAATACGTAGCATCTTGGAATTTTATGATGTATCTGTTTTAGGAATAGGATACTTAAACATTTTAGATAATGTAATTAGTATTAATTTGGTATCATCTATTGAGTATCCACTCCTCATTATTTATTGCATGAAAGAATACTGGAACGTTCTGTGTATTTGTCGCCTTGAAGCTTGTCATAAGCCAATCGCCATTCTGAAACATGAGAGTTCTGTCCATAAATGCGTCATCAGTAGCAAATGTATCTGAGATCAATTGTCTATCATAAGGCCTTGGCATGGAATGAATAGATAATGTCATTGTACCTGTATCTGATATCGTGAGCTGAGCTGTTACATCATAAGCAAAACCACCGACTTCGATCCTTCCAGCAAATGATCCGATTGGCGTTTTTGGACCGCTTATGACTCATAATTATAGTGGAGCATAATCTACAAGTCATGGATGTAGGCAATAGCGCGAAATCATGATAAACCCTCTAACACAAAAAGCATATTCGTAAGGCATTAGATTAAATGTTAAAGATATGCAATCAATGAGAATATTTCAATGTCTAAAAGTAATAATAATATGACGGTACCTAAGAAGCAAAGAGCTCTTGTTCTCGGAGGAGGAGGATCACTCGGCGCTTATGAGGCTGGTGTGCTCAAGGTATTATGTAAGAAGCTTGCAGAGGAAGATAAGGAAGTCAGCAATAAAAATGGAGAAAATAGACTACTATTTGATATCATCGCTGGTACTTCGATAGGTGCCATGAATGGTGCAATTTTAGTAAGTCAATTTCTGCAAACTGGAAATTGGGAAAAGGCAGCGGAATCACTTAACTCATTTTGGATAGATAAGAAAAATGGGCAAGCTTATACTCCACCACAAGGAGAGATTGAGAAAGTTTCAGGATGGACTAAGTGGCAGGAGGCATCAAATAAGAATACTGGAGGTGTTGCTTCAAAAGAGGCTGCCAGAAGATACTATTCAGCAAAATACTTTTCTATCAATGGAGTACCAAACATGTATATTTCTTCCTATGAGCAACGGCTTGATTTCAAGTTCCTTGATGATGATGATAAGACTCCTAAATGGATTATTCATAGCGCCAAGCCGTTACAAGATAGTATAGAACATTTTGCACATTTTCCAATAGCAACAAAATTTGATGAAAAACAACCCAGATTACTAGTATGTAGTGTTGATGTAGCCGCGGGCGAAACAGTAACATTTGATAGTTACCAAAAATCAGATGGCTCTAGAAAGTCAGAGTACGGTAACTATATTGCTGGAAAAGGATATGAAAATGTGATAAGATATGATGCTGGTATAACTATAGACCAAGTTATGGCTAGCGGGGCGGTACCAGAAATTTATGATTACCGAGAAATTAATGGGCATAAGTTCTGGGATGGGGGTATGTTGAGTAACACTCCATTTAGAGAACTTTTGCAAGCTCATCAGGATTATTGGAAAAATACAAAAAACAATACTGATGACAAGATTCCAGATTTAGAAGTATACATAGTTAATTTACATCCTTCAAAGCAAACAAATATTCCAACAGATTATGATGGAGTTAAAGATAGACACAATGATATAACATATTTTGACAGAAATTCGCATTATGATGAAAAAGTAGCCAATTTGATTACAGACTATAAAGATCTTATCAACCATTTGAAATGTATTGCAAGAGAGCATTTGCATAATAAGGATGAACGACATGAATTCGAAAAGGATTTAGATTTCTTAGAGACAAAAAAAGCCAAAAGTAAAAGAATTACAGGTGTTCATAGTACATACAAAGATCTTGTAGCAGATAGATTTGAACTACTCAAGGTAGTACGTATAGAACATACCAATTATGTTAATAGTGTTTCTGGTAAGACAAATGACCTTACAGAGGAAACATTAAGTAAATTAATAAAAGAAGGCAAATGTGATGCATGGATATCGCTAATTAAAGAAGATATCAATAATTTGGAATTGGATGGTGATGATTCTACTACCGTTAATGGTATTGACAAAATCAAAAATAGCCTGATTAATATGTTAGATCAGATTGCAAATTCTCTAAAAGAAAATGACTTTGAACGTAACGAAGCGGCTTACAGCATATTGGCTAAATTTGTTAATGAAATAGATAAAAATAAACGAGTCATTAATGCCACATCAAAAGTTAGACAAATAGAAAAGCTTGAGATATTAGTAGAGTCTTTTAAAAAGAGTTTGGAGGAGGGATAATGTAATACATGGCAGGAAATTTAATATCTGATCGTACTACAAGAGCATATCTACATAGATCTTGTGTATAGACTAATGCTTTGATACATAGAGTATGATGAAAGCCTTCTAATACGAAATGTACAATGCCACATTAAAAACCTTTTTCCAAAATGAAATATCAAATGTATAGACCAACGCCCGATATACATAGACAATGATGATAGAAGCTTATGTGTCTATCATTAGCCGCGCCCTATGTCATGCGATGACATTTTTGAAAAGAACTCACCGATGAAGAATCTCTTGCAATATTTCAGCAAGTCGGAAAGAACCGTAAGTATTTGCCCCCATGACGTATTTGGAATGAATCCAAAACCCAAAACTTAACATTCTAGATGTTCTGGGAAATCTGATAACCTTACGGCCTATTAACGCTATGGCTATGGAAAATATTGTGCTGTATAATGACAAGGCATACCTAGTAGGGTCAGTGGTTGGTAAATGTCAAGGTCCTCTGGCCAAACTTGACGCAAGGCTAGTGAATGGAGAAATCAATACGAAGCAATATTCCATAATAAAATAGAAGATAGATGTATTTACTTATTTATTCATCTAACCAAAATCCACATCACTAAGATCTATACTATTGCTATATCCACCTTCTCTCAACTGCTTAATTGTCTTGGCTGAAAAGTCAAGTATTTTAGTTGAAATAGTGTATTCATCACTTTTGCGGTTTATTCGTACTACCCTTTCTATTTCAAATTGTCCTTCAACAATATCCGAATATTTTCTAGGTATCATTTCTTTGCCATGGTTTATAGTATTACTATTCAATAAATTATTTATGATATCGTCCTTCACTCCATGATCTTTTGCAATTTTGATTAACTTCTTTGTTAGATCGACATAGTCGGATACAAGTAACAAAACCTCTTGGTCTCGTTGTGTTTTGTCTGAAAGGATTATGTCAATAGTTCTGTTTATAACACCATCATGGTCCCAAGGGATTGTATCCTGCTTCATTGGATTAACGTTGATTATGCATACTTCTAGCTTCGGAACAGTGTCTCTCAAACCTTTTACCTTGAGCCAATAAAGATGGTGTAGTCTAACAAGTTGTGATAATGGAGTGTTACTCAGTAACCCGCCATCCCAGAAGTAACGAATATTTTTCTCATAGTTCATGTATTACTGTTGTAACTTTCAACCTCTATGGGGGTATAATTATAATTGATAGGCACAGACGCGCTTGCAATGACGTGCTCTGATGTAATCCCATCGTTATAGCTTATGATGTGTTGATGTCCCACTTTTTTCCCGTTTTGAATAATATATTTTCCATATTCAGATTTTCTGGAACCATCTTGCCTTTCGTAACTATCAAATGTTACAGCAGCTCCTTCTGCCACGTCAACACTCATGAGGATGAGTCTTGGTTGAGTTAGTGATGATGATTCTCATCGAAAGTTGTCTTTATTGGAAATTTTGCGAATCTCTCTAAACTTCTCTTTAATGGTTCACTGTCAAAGCGAAACCATGTATTTAGAGGATCAAAAAACTTTGTATCGAGTAGTGGGACAGAAGGGGAAAAGGCTGTAGGTACTCCTGTAATCACAGATTGCCTTGATGAATAATATCTTCTTGGAGCCTCCCCAGAGGCAATACCAGGGTGTAGGTTGTTATGTAAATAATCCCACCAAGCTGTAAAACCTGGAATCTGGTCTATTGGAGATTCGTTCGACAAATACTCCCAGAACTCATTTAGTCTTTCTGAAGAGCCCTCCCACGTATTATTTTCTACCACGTAGCTTACAATTATAGCAGCATTTATCGCGCCTATTGACGTTCCAGCGACAATATCGAAAACTGGCTTACCTTTTATTCCTTTTTCTCTGTCTTTTTTAGTGATGCTTTCATATACTGCTTGGTAGGCCCCTGCTTCATATGCACCAAGGGAGCCTCCACCTTGTAAGACTAATACTCTTTGGCCATCCTGTAGCTTTCCCATATCAACTGAGTTGGAAAAGCATCTTATTAATTTCATGCGGCATATCAAAGGGTAAAGGGTGATAAGGCCAGAAAAATAATAATTGCAGTATTTGCACAAAATAATATGCATATTTTTATATATATTTGCATACGGCCACCACCGCTGAGTGATTCCTCTTGATTGTTTGCGAGAGTTCGATATCGTTCTGAAGCCGAAGAATGGCATTTCCGCCTAGTGACAAAGGAAATGGCAAGAAAGGATAAATCTTCATCATTATCATTTTTTTCTTTCTTTGGGTGGCAAAATTGAGTCAAATTTGTCTTGCATTCCACCGAACCCGCACCTACGATTATGCAATATCTGTCCACCTCTACATTCCTTTGGGCCTCAAAACAGCGTCAAATATGATTCACAACGAAAGGGTTGTGAAACTAAAATCATCAGGTGTAAAAAGCGATTAGATAATTAACTAAATTGACCATTCCCTAGGCCATACGATTATCGTTGTTTTCTTTTTTTATTTATACCTATTTTTCAAGGGAATGATTATACAACTACAATAATACAAGTTCCTGAAAAAAGTCATTGTAGCCCATGCGTGAGCAGTCATGCATGCATTCATTACTATCAACAAGAACTGTCTTTGATAATGATCAATTCTTAACTTATACGATATCTTCAAATGATCCGATTATTTGAAGTTCATAATAATTTTCCTTCCATTTTATTTTATTACTATATTTAACAAGTATGTTGTGACAGAAGAAAATCAATCAACCCTAAATATTCTTGATCTCATAAAATGCAAATATGATGTCCAAACGGATGTCAACGATAATAAATATTTCATCATTCTTGCTGGCCCTGCGAAAGGTGTACTATTTATCACTGAGGACAGTCCAGACTATATATCTGGCCAGGTTCGAGTGAGAGGAAGAGATCGAGGCAGGTATCCATATAATTACTTGGAAATGATTGACCATATCTTTGGAAAGGAAGAAAATACTATTGAAGTATGTAGCGGAAGTATCATGGGAAGAATTGCGACATCTTCCTCTCTGGAAGGGAATGAATCCTCTTTGTCTTCAATATTACAATTACCATCATCTTCATCTTCATCATGTTTCACGGTTGATATCAATCCAGATTTGAATCCAGATTGTGTTGCTGATGGACAGAACCTTGATGTTATTCCAAACGCAAAATTTAACAGATGGAGGTGTGATCCACCATATAACGCTAAGACAGCGAAAGAGATGTACGGAACAGATTTACCTAACCCTTCAAAATTACTTAGAACAGGAGCTAGGGTATGTAAACCGGGCTCGCTGATGTTTTTATTACTCGGAGCACAAAACTATCAGATACATCCTAAAGGTGTAAAGAGAATCGGATATATTGATATCACAGTGGTTCCAATTAATGAGATTAGGTGCTTGAATATTTACTACAAATATGCCGATAACTAACTAAGTTTTACGCTAATACTCTACAAATGGTTCTTGTTTGTATAACTCAGAAATCAAATTGTATGTGGTGACAACGGTATAATGGTATAATAAATAGTAACTAACTGCTCATATTATCTGATAGTTCGTAAGATTGTTCAATTGATCATATAAAGAGAAAGCGAAAGATAAGATAATAAGGTAGCCTTTTCATCTGAATTCATATTTTACGATCGGTTCGTTGGGAAATTTGTCACACACATAGTTACTAGAACTCAACAGTCATAATCGGCTATTATCATCAATTATTTCTTTCTTTTCAGTATTGTGATCCTTCATTTTCTAAATCATGATGGGAGCTGATGAGCATCGCATGGAAATATTATATCTATTTTTTCTCCAAAACATTCGACTATTGTAACTCTGGGTATATTCACACGACCTTCCTCACAATCCATCCTGACCCCTTATCTTATTAATTGTGTATAAGGACTAAGCAGCAAAGTGTAACCCATGTAGGTACTTAATAATGTAACCTAACTGTGCAAGTACAACAACTAGTGATTATTCTCTTTTTGCTTATGCTTTAAGGTCTCCAGTAACGAGGGAGTATTATCTGCGTCGTCTCAGACGATTCTTTGACTTCCTTGGACTAAAGGAAGGGTGTACTTTAGAAGATAGATGTAATTACTTTGCCAAACTAGGCAAAAATGATCCCAGTATAAGCTATTTCTTAAGTAAAGACTCGTTTCAAGATACTTCAAAACATAATCTTGCTGGATAAGATATTCATGGCGTTAAAATAATGTCTGTTAAATTAGATCACTATATGTCTACTGAACCGTATTATTACCATTCATTATTGTATTAGAATATATTGCATTATTTTTTTCTGCTCCACTTTCCACCGCTATGGCATCGGATGACCATGATGCTGACTGTGTCGTATTAGCTACTATGACAGTATTATTGTGTATTGCATTGTTAAGAGACTCTTTGTCTATATCTATTCCACCTTCGCTATTTGAAATCATATTGTTGTAAATTTCATTGTTGTGTGACTCTGAAATAGTTATAGCATTCTCCTCATTGCTTATGACGTTATTTCTTGCAATGGAATCAGACATATTTCTGCTAAGCATTATGCCCCTTTTGGCGTTATTATAGATCTTGTTATTTTCTATTGTTATACGATGGCAATCCAACGAGCAAATCACTCCTATTCCACCATTATCATGAACCGTATTGTTGCGAAAGATCATATCATGAGTTCCAGTATGAGGGTCAAAACCATAATGACCATTATGGTGTATGTGATTATTTTCGATGACCATACCGCCTACTTCACTGGAATAGAAACCAAAATAGAGATGGTGTATGTTATTGCCTCTCAATACACTTCCATTTCCACCGTCGTATCTCAGACCACTCCTTCCCCCACCTACTCCTGATTCATATCCTAAATATGCTATCTCTGAATTAGTAATGTCTGTTGTGCCTGTCGCTTCTTCTTCTACTCTTATATATGGTCTAGGATCGCCCTTTACTACTTTATTATCGGAAAGCTCCCTAGTTCCGTTACTTGTTGCATAATTGTTTGTTTTAGGATTCCATGAAGTTACTTTCACCGAATCAATTTTTAAGCCACCTAATACGTCTATTTGATATGCAGATGTTCCATCTGCCATTATCTTTAGCCATTTTACATCTTTTGAATCAATGTTAAGTACAGCTCCTTGATCAACTAGAATGCCTGCATTTAGCAACCATACTCCATTATTATTAGCCTGTCTGTCTAAAATGCTATCATCATTAAGCTGGTTATCTATATCAGTTAGAGTTGCAGATCTACATTTTATTGTAATAATCCTATTAGAAGGATCATAGCTGATACAGTTTACATTAGAAGGAGAAGGAGCCTGCAACAGCAGAAGTAGTATTAGCAGAAATATTAGTATTTGTTGTTGGTGTTGGTGGTGTTACTGCCGCTGGTGTTATTTTTATTGCTGCTGATATTTCACTATTAGTTAAAGGCAATAACAATAACAATAATGGAACGATTGTAAACAGCAGAAATCTCACAAAAGAGGGAGATCTTATACCTTTCATGCCATAATTATTGTTATAATTTATCATATGTGTAATGCAATATAATATGATATTTGTTATACGGTATATTATGCTATAAAAAGACTTAACTGAATTAATATGGTTGAAGCAAAAAATAACGCCCAATGAGGCCGACTTTGATTCGTTGATGAATTATATGCTAAAGCATGTATGGTCCAAGATATTTGTCTTCGCTAATGCAAGACCGAACACTATTCTATAAATTACAAAAATAAAAAATGTAAGGAAGTCTATTTTTTCTTGGTGTTGTGCGAATGGTTATGGAAGCTTTCACTATTAGCGTCTTCGAAGGAGCTCTCCTTATTTTGATAGAACATACTATCTGAGATAGTACCACTACTCCAGTTGATAATTTTAGATATTTCTCATGTAGGTTTATTTACTTTGTTCTCAGAGCTTCAAATACTTGTACGGTATAGATAATACACCATCAGTAACAACGATAACTTATGGCCCGGTAGGTTATGCACCCGCTTTATCAATTTACATTACCGATCATATAGGCCTATTCATATTTCCAATAAATTTAATCATTCTCATAGCAGTTTCTGTATTGGTAGGATTTAACATAATGTTTTCGGCCCAAGCCAGAATCTCTTTTTATACTTAAGATATTGAGTGGAGTCAAGGGAGGTAAAATGAAGAAAAGTAACCTTATAGAGCAATTAGAAGAAGCAGATTTAATTAGGAAAGATCTCTCAATGGCAGCCAAACATAGCAAATTGAAAGGATTATTAAATCCTATCAGCGTTAGTGGCGGTCTGGATAATCCAATGACGGAAGTAGAATACAGAGGCAGACAGAGCAATGTTAGTATTACAACTCAAGGTGAGAGTACCTTGAAAATATTCGGAGAATAGAAGGACACAAATTTTCAGCCCCACTAGTAATAAAACATCTATAACTCCTATTGTATCTGATATATATTCAGTAACTGCGAATCGATCTAACTAGTGAATAAGGTATGACGTTAAGCTACAAACATATCAACTCAAAGAATTTTTCTTGATATCTTCAATCGTCTTAAAACCATGTGCCTTCACCTGATTATCTATACCAGGTGTGTTGATGACTTCAGTTAGAGCGTTTAATGCTTGTTTTCCATATGCTGCAAGTGCATCGATAATTTCAATTTGAACTATTGATTCGTTAGAGGAATAGAATTGATGTTTTATGCAGTTAATCTGATTTTCTGTTGTTGATAATTTTCTTATCCCCCATATTTACGATAACAGGTGATTTTTAACTATTTAAGCATTAGTTAGCAAATTAGCAAATACCTGGATTAGTATACTCGAGAGTGGTGCATCTGTAGCTGAGCTGACAAAGCAGCAAGAATAAATTCATCATCTTTTTCTTTCTTTTTTAACTTCTTTGTGTTAGCGTAAAGGATAGAAATCTAACTTTGCAAGCTTTTACTTATTAACCAAATTTTTGTTTAAAGTGCTTCTAAAATGATAAATAATCATTTTCTTTCTTCCATAACGTCAATCTTACGTTCCAATAATGATACTTTAGTAGATCTATAAAACTTCAATGTATTTTCTTTGACTCGAACATGCATGGAAAAAGCACAGGGTAGAATGTCCTATAAAATATTCAGAATAGTCAGCATAGCCAAGATCAGATATCGTAGTCTTTACAAATCTTTACCGTTGCGATCTAGTGTCATCTGAAAAGATTTTGAGGCTGTAACACTAAGACATATAATATATGACTTCAAGGCGAATATTAAACTAACGTATATAATAAGGAGCAGGGATCATTTTAGCGGCTTCTGAATTGAAACGCCTGACCATCCAGTTACAGCAAACTTATTTTTTAATAACTCCTTTATGTTATTATTACGTGTTATAAATTGACGTAATAATTTTAAATTAAATATAAGAAAATTAACCAAGTGTATATGAGCTAAAAATGAATTGAGGATACAAAGACTTTTAAAATAGATATCTTCCAATAAAAGATGGTAAAATGCACCATCGTTATATTTTGGCATTTAGTATATTGATGCTTGCTCTCATTATAATAACTACAAATCAGGTCAAAGCTCAACAAGGTCAGAACTCGCATGGACTAACTCCAGAACAAGTAAAGCAATTCTGTAGACCAGACAATCCTAGGCTCAGCTTCGTCAATAGCACTGAATCTGAAATTTGTGGATTGCCAAAAAGCACTCCGTCAACCCCTGCATTAAACTCTTCTGGATCGTCATCAGGGACGTCATCCGTCTCATCCCCGTTATTCCAGTCATCCTCCGTCATCAGGGCCATCGTCCTCGTCATCAGGGCCATCATCAGGATCAATAACGCCACAAGCTCCCTAATACTAAAATTAAATCCTATTATTTTCGGTTACTATTCTATCAATTGCATCTAATACTGATTTATCATTATCAACATCTAATCGAATAGTCTCATTTCAAGTATCTTTGCATAAATTTACTTCCTAATGCACGGCAATTCCTTACCAGATTAGAACTAACAACTTCTATACTAGCCATTACTCAGATATATTATAGATGTGAATAGGTTAATAATTATTTAAGCAAGCAATTTTGGCTTGACTCTAATACGCTAGATAATATTATACTATTACTATTGTAGATATGATCTACCCAGCATGATAGGCCACTTAGAAGTTCTGCTATAACATCTTGATAATGTCCTAACTGTATTTTGAGCCGCTTTTAAACGCCTTTTGATCCTAATTGTGATTATTTTTCATTGTAGCAGCATTGTTGGTTTATCTTCTCTTGATATTTTCTTATATCTCTTTGATGATAAAGACAACTGCTCAGAGAAGGATTGACTTCGTTCTGGCATGTACCAAAATTCGCTCCATTCGAATTTGCATATTTGACACTTTGCCTTTTGAACGCAGTTATAATTATCAATCTTGATTCTTTGAAAAGATATGAAATTATGCAAGCCACAATTGTAACAAGGAAAAATAATTGCTGTTTTACATTGTTTACCATGATCTATCGAACTAACAGTCATTCACCTCATCTCCTTTGAGGATAGTTGTGGAATAAAGATGATAATTTAGCTGGAATATTGGGACATAATAAATATTTTAGATGATCTGTATACTGTCTATAAAATAAATGCTCGCAGTGTTGTCCTGCTAAAGCATGCCAAATACTGATCCTTGTACTAGTCGATATAACTATGATATTCTGGTTAGAGATATTTAAGTTTGCTTCGATAATCCATAACCCATCTGCTACTACATAGTGCCAATACCTAATCAAAGTATGTAGCTTACCCAGATGTTTTAAGGGAAAGGTAGAAACGAACGATTCACTATACTTATGTTTGTTAATGCTTTCATGTCCTTCAGGATTCAAGCCAAAATTAGAACAGCTTACATTTGTTAGCGATACGTAATTTCCACAGTTATTAACCTGTCTTATTGTCTGAGCCTTGTATTTTTTTGCGGTTGCACTGTTATCCGTGTCAATTCCTGTTATCACAAATAATAATACTGTCGTTATCGTAGATGTAATAGTTATCAACCCAAGTTTATTGCCAATCACCGAATATTCATCAAGGAATGATTTGTTGTAAGGTTTATCTGTATTCGGAGATATTTTATGACATGTTAAATCAGATATTTGTTCTATACCTTAAATTGTATATTGCTATAAATTCTATTTGTCTGGACTATCTTTATACTCTAAAAGGACAAGAATCGTCCAGTCATGAACCACCAGAAACCGTAGACAAGGAAGAGGAGACTACCACTCAAATTCAATCAAATAGCCATTCAATAACATCCATAGCTGATGAATTATCTAAACTTGCAAAATTAAGGGATCAAGGAGTAATTACAGAAGCAGAATTTGTACAGATGAAAGGCAATCTAATAAAGAGAACGTAGATGAGAGATTGCCGTCAAGTTCAGAGATCCCATACTAAATATCACAGAGTATAGGTATGTAAATGGATTTTGGAATGACGCATTAATTGAGATAGGAGAGAACAATAAAAGAAAGTCAGAGAAGGAGGAGAACGTAGAATAAAAAATGATGAACGGTGGATCTCAATGACAGAACAAGAAAGGAAGGATTGCATAGAAGATCTTGAACTTGAAATCGAGTATGAAGCAGAAGCCGCAGAATAAGAGATTACGCGACGTTGATAATTACAAAAATCTCGAATGGTGACGCAAGGAATACCAACAGAGTGAAATGTGGAGAAATCGGTTTATGGGCAAAATCCCTTATGACGAAAGACCAGAACGCAAACAAGTAGAACAAACAATTCAGAAGTATAATAAACTATATCACTTAGTTGATGTGTTAAATGGTGTGAGCAGGGAAGAGAAATAACTAATCGAAAAACGACATACTAGAAGAAGATAGTATTTCCAAGTTGGGTTGTGTTTCTGTAAACTCAGTTTCTGATGTCGACGCAAAACAATTTGAACAACCGCCATGAGTTCTTAATTTATACAGCAAAGGGTCTAAATCAGGGAAAGAATTAGCCCAAGAACTACTAACTAGCTCCTTTGACCAGCATATTAAAGGGCTCTCTTGCTATGCTCAGAAATGCTTCCCAAATGTTATAGGATCAGCCTGGACAAAGCCTTTTATTCCATCTCTTTCTAAGACGCCTTCTTCTTGAAAAATAAGAATATGTTCCTTTTTAATATACTCCTTCCTACGTTGCTATACCTAATTCCTGATGAGTGAATAACGAGCCTCTAAAATTTCGACTGGTTTTGCTCTTCTCTTCCTTATTTTCAATCTCTTCCCTTATGAAGTCGATGAAAAGATAGTATTCAGATTTCTCAAGATTTGATAAAATGTTTTGAGTGAATCCTTCTAGCGAGTGTTGATCTGGGGCAACGTAGACCTCAAAGCCGCATTCTTCAAGCATCCCTTTCAGGATCCTTGTGTCAAAACTTCATGCAACTATTACCACAAAAAAATAACACTAAAAGAGAAATAAAGGAATGGATAGATATCTCTGAGACAGCTCCATCTATTACTGAGCTTCGCCGACTGTCTTATATTCTGCTATTTGTTGGCCTTGGTATTATTGATTACTGTCTGGGCTATTATTACCTGTATCACTGCCGCCACCAGAATTGTCGTTGCTGCCACCGCTGCCTACTGCTACCCCCTCCATATGTAGAATCAAAGCAATCTTTTACCTGCTGTTCTGTTGCAGAACCACCTGTCGCAGCATCAGAAAGACATTTCTGAAAACTATCATAATCGCTATTGGATGAACTGCTGCTACTGCTGCTGCACTACTACCGCTACTACTGCTACTACTGCTACTACTACCGCTACTACTACCACCACCATTGTCGCCACTACTACCTTTCTTTGCGAATACAGGGCTTGCAATTGCAATTGATGACGTCAAGAATGCAACTGCAACTGTGATAGCAACAATTGACATAAGCTTATTTCTGTTCATTACTGTGCTAACTAGAACTGAATATTGTATATAATAGTTAAGGTACATTCATCTAAATGTTAGTGCTCTACATAGATTTTATCATAAAATAAAAAGTTACAACTTTCATATCACTTGTTCATAGAGAGTATTATTCGTAAAACATATTTACATTTTAGGGATCCAAATTGTTTGTTTGGTCCTCCTGTCTGGTTTACCAAAAGAAATCTCCTATAACCCATGAATAGAAAAATAAACTGTCATATCAATCGACAGGAGCTAAGTAATGTTTGCACATAAACGCTAAAAAAATCTGATTGGAAACTGACGGATCACTCCATAGTTCATGGGGATACTAATCAAAAGCCAACCATTGGTATTGATACATGTCCTTGAGCTGATATGAGTAACAATAGTGAAGGGTCTGCTTATGCTACTGTGATACAAATACGGTTCATTCCCAGACATGCTGGCAGCAAATCCTGTAGTTGGCGAAAATTTAAGAGACATTTCAATTATCTATTAGTGCAGACAAACCAGTTCACATTCTGTTAGACACTTTAATCGGCACATAAATACGAGGTGACTCTATTTTATGCCGATTACATTTTTAACGGTGTCTAAAATAATAGCAACTTCTAATGGAGTCTTTCCTTCAGAAAAAAGTCTGTAAGCTTGTGCCTGTGTGGATAGAGAGGAACGTCCTGGCTCTACCTTATTTTGAATGGCCCTAATATCACGTGGAGATTTTCTTACTATTTGCTGTATTTCTCGATAAGTCTTCTATTGATCATAATATAGATTTATGATAAGATTTTCTATTTCCTGTCTGTTTAGTTGCATTATACTTAGCACAATTCGCAAATAGAAGGTTTCGCTAGGTATCCGTCAAATATTAGTATAAACTTATTTACTAAGTCTTAAGGTTAGTTAGTTGCCGATCTGATGGTAATATTAAGGGCAACGATGATCGTGATGATGACCTTCGTCATACGGACCTTCTCTTCAGACCGGTATCAATATTGATTACTGGGTCTTTGAAATGAAGCAACCTGTAAATCAGTAGCATTTTTCTGAACGACAAAAGTTCGTCCAGCCGTGCTTTACAGTCAATATCTGCTTGAGGATTTATGGTTTCTTTAATATCAAAGACTGAGTCTCCGGGGTAAGCTGTAAATGAAAACGTGCGGTCAAGAACGCCTTTTGCTTGTATTATATTCATAGATTTTTCCGCAATGATGATTTTCAAACCATAAGTCCAAAAAAATTCTTGTCGTAAAGTGTTGTTATTAATTTTTGGTACTTGCCGCTAAGCTGATATCCGGTTTTTAATATTGCCATCATCTCAGGAGATTTATCTATTTTGTCGGCCTCATCGAGTATTATAGTACATTGTCCCTGCTCTACGTTTCCGAGACAACGGAATACGTTGGCTGCTGATGGGTCAGTCATGTACACGGGTCGATATCCTAAAGCTTCAAAAGTTATGCCCAAGCTGGATTTACCACTATCATTGTCACCCACAATACTTGTATAGTGGGTAGTAGCGAATTTATCTTAGAAGTAGGAAAAAATGATGTCTAATGCAACTAATGTTAGTTTAGATTGATCCTGATCATTATATTCAGTTACAAACCGTTTAACTTGTGTATAGAGAGAATCTATCGACATAGATTTTGCACGATCTACATATTCCATGACTTGGTTCATGTTGGCAAACTCATAAGGTTCATACGGATATTCTTCGGAATTAGGAGGTTTTATTATCCTGCCTTGTTCTTCTATATTTTCCACAATTTTGAGTTTGCCGTTGCCATATTCCAAAAAAACAGGCAGTCCAGATATAGTAACAGCCTCACGTAGAACACCTTTTCCTCTAGAGGAATATTTGTATGCTATACAACGTCGTTTAATTTTTCCAGTGGATTGCGCCTCTGAAACTTCATTATCCTTGGTCTTGTTTTTGCATTTGCCGTTACCTACTTGTTTTGTCTTGTCCGCCTCTCTTCTTAAATTTTCTTTTCCCGAGCCGTTTCCACTATTACTATATACATGGCCTATTGAATCGTCAATCGAACTCATTTATTTTTCAAATCCTACACGAAGATTTCTTGCTATGCTAATGTGATAATATTCAAAATCAAGATTTTCAAAGATTCGCCCTACTGCTTGCGTAATAACATAAGTACGGGTCTTAATATCAGTAACGGTCTCAAATTCATCTATTATTCTTTGTGGCAGGTCAGAAATGTTGATAATAAAAATAGGAGGTGGTCGCCGGATAGGAATTATTTTTAAAATATCTCTTGCTCTACGATAGTATTTTTTAACATGTATTGTTTCACCTTTATAATTTGTAATGCATTCTCTTGTCTTTGCTAATGAGAGAAACAGCTTGTCAACAAAGCATTCGATTGTCCAATCACCATTCTCACTAGCAAGGTCTATATCTATGTTACAGGCATTATTCATGTGTATGGTATTTCAGCTCCTTGCTGATGTATCTACAACCACCGCAATCACACAAGGGGACCAACCTAAGGGGCGATTGTGGTGATATGTGTGTGTTTATTGTTAACAACTCCTAAAGTTCCAGTTTTCTAATAAGGATACCTTCAGGTCTAGCTTCGACAATTACGTGCGATGGCTCATCTAACCGGTACTCCTTCGCGAAATCCCTAGGGATTACTAGAGTGCATGACGTACGTCCAGTCAGCCAAGTGCGGATTATTTCCTTTTGAATCCTTTCTTTACTTTCAATACTTTCGCTCATATAATTCAGAACTTCTAGAAAATGCTTTTAATTATTTCGAGTCGTTATACCTTATGGCCTCTGAAAAGTATAACGACCCATCGATGACGCTCGAAAGGCTTCAAAGTATCAATATAAAGCTCAATGAACTCGTTGCTCAGTCACAAAGCCTTACGATGACAGAAATTACTAATAGTATCAAAAATACGAAAATACAAAGAAAGTACAAGAATGTACATATTCTAGTTCAAAAACTGAGATCTTCGAATTTAATTGAGGAAGAAGTGAATGTTAAAAGAACCAGGCGTCGACATAACGAAAAATATTTTAGGTTAACAGATAATGGCATATATCAACTGTTCCTAAATTTGAGATATCATGGCATACTTGTCGATCAAATGTCTGTAAGACAGGGCAAAGAACCAGTCTCTCACGTTAATAATTTCATGAAGAATTATGAAAATAGCGCTGTATTTGAATTATTTTTGTATCCTTACTTTGAGAAACAAACAATCAGTACTGCAGATGTCTACTTGCTTACTAAACTATTCAAATTCGTGCATGATTGTTGCAGACACGCAGATCTAGCCGAGAAAATACCTTATATGATTCCACAATTCTCGTGGAATAAAGTACCTGGTGAAAATGATAAAGAATTATTGACGTCTTTAAAGGAGGTCTTCAGAATAGAATACCTAGATAACACAAAGATAGAAAAAACGCCTGACGAAAGTACGATAAGGATAACCACTTCGGAGATTGATATAATTATTAAATTGGAAAGAGAAAAAGGAAAAGCAATAGCCACAACAGATTTCGATGGCAAGCCTAGGAGGTACGAATATAAAATGTTGGATTTGTTTTCCGAGCTTACGGCCTTTAAGACTGTGGCAAGCAATAATGAATTTGTTATAAAGAGGTTAGCCGAAATAGCAATCTGCGTGCTAGTTACCGAGATAGGGAGAGAATCTGCTCATTTGCAAGAAAAGAATATCCATCGGATTCTTGCCGAGGATACAAAGTTTATGACCGTTCTAGAGGAGATTCACAAGGATTTCGAGGATGGATATAATAAGCTAATGGCTTTGAGAAAGAACACCTAGCAAAGTGTTTTATTCTTGGATAGATAAAGCCTTGACGAGTCCATGCTCGCTTTATGACGGTAAAATAATTCATCTAACGTTGCATCTTCAGTTCCTGCATTTCTACCATAAGTTTCATGACTTGATCTGATAGAGTAGCCAGTGCGTCGTCTTTCTCCTGGAGCTTTGCATTAAGAAGATAGTCATTATTGGTGGTCTTTTCGGTCAGTTCTTTAATTTGTTTCTGAAGCACAAGATTATCTCCGTTTATCGTTAGTAACGGCACTGCCTTTAGGCAGAGGTTTTGCCTTACGAAGAGAAGTAGATCTCTTAGAATCAAAGAAAGAGAGTCTGGAGAGACAAATATTTGATTTACATACTACTCTGGTTCAATATCGTACAGCTTATCTAGAGACATCGTCTCAAATAGACACTCTGCATCAAGAAAGATTCGAACTGAAAGAGTCTTGAAGACAATTCGAGAATAGTAGGAACTGTATATCGACACTAAAGACTAGACAATGGAGTCACGGGTTCATGATTAATTACATTCAGTACACATACAAGAGCTAAGCAGCAAAGTGTAACCCAAGTAGGTAATTAAAAATGTAACCATAGAAAATTCAAGGCTCTTTATCGACTTTTTTTCTCATCCAAGACCAGGTCTTCTTGGGGCTATACAGAGTATAACTTACTCTAAAACCAAGAAGTTAGAGTTAAAGCTTCAGGATGCAAGAAATAATCGTATTAAGTCATCAAGACATAAATACAAGGGTCATCCAGTCAATTGGAGCACTTGGCGACAGTTTAATAGCGTTGAACAAAATGATAAAGACCGGAAAGAGGTATTTGATGAATTTATCACAAAGACAAAATACTTGTCCCCTATCGTAGAAAAGAGATTTTCGCAAATAAAACAACCTACCAAGAATACAGTCATACTTATAATGAAAAAAAGAGGAATAAATTGGACCCAGCTCCTCCTTATTTGGAACATGAAAATATATCATACGATAAATTAGTCAGAGTTATAGAATCTGTGGGCCAAAAAACGAGGAAGCCGTTTAGAGAGGCATTAATGGATATTGGGAAAAGGGTTCTCGGGAGAGAACCAGAATACTATGATGATTTTTACTTTTTCAGAAACAAAATATTTTCCGATATAGCTAGTAATTTTTCAGTTATAGATCCTGTTGCAGAAGTAAAAAGAATACTGACAAACATGCAATTTGATTTGTCCAAGATCCATTTTGATACTCAAGATAGAAAAAATAAATATCCATCACCCATATGCTTTTTTGTAAGAATACCTAACGATATTCGTATCCTCTACAAAAGAGAGAGCCCTTATTTTGATTTTCAAGCTCGCTTTCACGAGACTGGACACGCCATGCATATTAGTTCAGTAGATGCAAACAATCAGTATTGGGACAACTACAAGATTCCTATGGGAACAGCAGAAATATTTTCTATGTTTTTGGAAAACCTAACTAAGAATAGTAACTATTTAAGAACGGTTATTGGTTCTGGAAATGATAATGTAGTCAACAAGTTAATATCAAGAAATAAATTTATGGACTTATTTTTTGTCACCTTCTATACTGCCAATTCATTAATGAAGTTACAATATTGGAAAGAAAACTTGTCAATAGATCAGGCTTGCAAACTCTACTCTAGACTTATTAAAGAGTATACGAGCTTTGAGATATCCGGAGAATATTGGTTATTGCACCATATTCTTCCTGAAAATATATTGTATGTGCCAAGCTATTTGCTGGCAGCAGTAAGAGCGAGCCGAACTAAACGCCTTCATAGAAAATAGATTTGGAGATAAGTGGTGGAGAGACAAAGATTCAGGAAGAACTCTTAGAGAAATAATGAAACCAGGAGCAAGCATAGATTTATCAATATTTTCTAAGCTAGACAGCAGCTCTTTTATAAATGAGATAACCCAATGCGTTTAATCGAGTTTGACTGATCAACTCTGATGATGGGTGTGTTCAGATTGGGCTTATCGACCAAACACCGTCTGCTTACAGCTCGATTGAGATCGAACACTTTTCGAATGGGTTCTAAGTTAATGCATGAATGTGATAGTGTGTTGTCAATTAAAGTACAATATCTGGGTTATGTGTTGAATAACTATATAGACAATCTTATTATCGTCTTTTTGTCCATAAAAGATTTACAAAAACAAATTATAGATTCTTTCTTACCAGTTAAAAAGATGCTAGCAGCCGTAAGAAGAAAAGAAGGATGGTTAACTGTAGAGAAAAGAGTGAACTTCTGATTTAGATCTGAATCATGTCAATTGCTATGATTGTTGGAGCAGTTACATATTACGATATAATCATATATCCTCTACAAAATGCCAAATCTTGGCGTAGGCTCTAACATGAACACGCCATGCATTCAATTTAACGAAAGGTGGGGAATACTACCTTATTAATGGAATGCATCCGCTGCCAAGAGCTGATAGCATTTTTCGGTTCTTATGTCCTTATTACTACTGAGTACCAAAAAAATGCCAAAATAGTAATATGAATTAGACATTTGCGCTTAAAAGAGAATGCCCAATCATTTTGTTCATATAGTTATAAACTATATAACTATATGGCCATATAGTTATATGATCATATATTCACCAGCATTTTGAGATCAACAACAACATCATAATTCAGATTATAGGCGAATAAGAATATCTCATGGATCAAATGCTCTATAATTGTGTAATTGCAACTAGTTTAGATTGGCTTAATCTGTGCCCGCTTAATTTGAGAGTGATAATGCCTAGATATGTAAACGTGTAAGCCTGCGCTTACCTAATTGACTATCTTATTAGTTACCATGTTCAAACATCATTTCCCATCTAAATAATCATGTCACTTGGCTCATAGATTGGTAGGTCAACATGCTATTGCTTGCTTGCAGTTATAGTCCAATAATAGATATAGCAGCAAGTAAAGTAATGTTTGATTTGTTGAATAATTCACTATGTTGCATGTGATAATTGTTTGATCACTTCGCATTTTAGCTTGCCAATATTAACTGTATAGTGTAATTGACTCGTTTTCCTATAATCAATCACTAGTGATAAGACGTGGTCAAGATTATGCAACAGAGCATCAGAATTGATTGCTTTCTGCTTTAAAGAGATTGGAGGGACATTAATAAATGCTAGTTCAGTAAGGAATTCATTTTTCAGATATAAGAATAATATGTCATCCTGTCTATAATAGGAAGAGACATGAGAAATAGTATTAATACCAACCTAAATCATAAGAATGCTCCAAGTCAATGGGTTGAAATAATGGCTGAAATTGTAGACAAACTAGTAGGTACGAATATGTCTACTACAATTAGGTTTGATGATCTCGAAATTGATGTCCCGAGACTAAAGGGTCCCGATGGCACGGATCTAGGTAGTGCCAAGTGTGTAGTTAATGGAAAGATACTATGGACAACTACAGAATCTAACAAAGAATGATAAAAAAGCAAGAATGGGAATTCTATCAGAATAATTATTACGACAGAGATTTTTATGAAGATGAGCGATTAGAGAAGCGCAATAGTATTAATGATATAGATAGTATAGAGATAGATAGGCCATGGCAGATAATGGTAATGATAACTGGAGTCAACAAATAATACCAGATTTGCTTGTTAAATCGCTTAGAACAGTAAAAGGTGGTGCAATTGATATTGATATGGAAGGGCATTCCGCACTCAGGATTGAAGTTAATAAAGAACGAGAAAAGATAAATATCGATTTTATTCATCCGGATGTTATCCAAGTAGCAGAATCGGAGAGGAAAGATAGGACTGGATTATTTGATAAATTAAAAACAGCAAAAGAATTTTCCCATAAACTTGCTGATAATGGATTGACACTGTCATTTCTCAGAAAGGGAAAAGAAGCAATAACCTTAGGAAAAGAAGCTCATCCTACACTTTCAAGGTTGATAACAGGAAGTGATGATATACAAGTAGATAGTGTAAGAGAGTCCATTAAATTAGGTCGTGAACTAAAGGGGTAAACAGAAGAACCACACCATATGACTATCTTATAGAAACACCTACATCAAAAAATGGTAAGCATGAAACGAGAAAGGAAAAAATTGTTTCTTTTCTTAAGTCGCTTAAGTCGTTACTAGCGATTTCGTCATAACCATCAATTGGCTTTAGGCCCTTTTCTCCAGGTTTAGGATATTTTAATTGCTGTTCGGCTTTCACCTGTGCCTCAACAAATTCCATTGCAGCCTCTGCAATAACTTCCCCAACAACAGCCTTCACCATTTTCAACCGTTGACCTCAAAGCAGTGATGGGTTGTCCATAGTTATCGAATCCATTTTTACAGCTGTCGAATAATTGCAAAAAAATGATGATTAGTCATGTTTTCAGTTTATTCTTAACCGGTCCTTTCAAAGATCATGCGTCATGAGTTATAGTTGAGAACATGAATCGTCTGGGAATATCATGCCTTGGACTATAAAGAAATCATTCGAACTCCATTTTTTTATTTGTGGTTTATTTTGATGATTGCAATTATACATGAAGTGGTACGACCGGTTTCTTAATTATTTGGGTTTACAACATTTCACTAAATTACTCCAATCCTATCGTACCTCTATAGTTAGCATTTATAAAATTGGTATCGGCATACTTAGCATCTCTTAAGTCGGCTCCTGAAAGATTAGATCCTGAAAGATTAGCCTTTCGTAAGTCAGCGCCGGCTAGATTAGCGTTTTCCAAGTTAGAATCAGATAGGCTAGATTCGTACAAGTTTGACTTTTCCAAATCGGCATTTCTAAGGTCAGTTCCTGAAAGGTCAATTCTCTCCAGATTCTTAAAATAAAAAGGTATTAGACTACTAGAATATCTTATGAGTGTACTAACTTTTTCCTTGAAGATTCTCTTCGAATTGCAAAAATCCTATCCTGCTTAAAACAAATAAAGATATCCATCTATGAATCCAAAGGTTTTGATACTGATTAGTTTGTATTTGTGCAATACGCCATATTTCTCTTGCTGAATCATCCACAATTTGAAATATGATATGTTCATCCTGGATATACATTTTTGACTTTTCTCTTATAACGTCTACAGCTAAAGAGGGCTTTGATTGGCATTTTTTTTCATAATCAAATTCTGTGTCGTTAAAAGATTCTAGCAGCCTGTCCGCATATCGTTTGAAATACGAGTCTTCCCCCTTAGCAATAAACTGAAGCAGTCCGTCAAGGAATGATATCGTTTCTTTACTTGGAACACCCACATTTAGTCTGTATGGCTTATCTTTGATTATACTTTCAAGATAGGACTCTGCAAGAAGGTATTCTTTGAAGTCAGTATGCATAAAGTCTATGATGAAGACCGACTAGAAGGTTAGAACAGGGCTAACGAGTTGTCGCTACGAGTATCAGGAGACCTTCTACAAAAGATAGATAATTTAGCAGAAATGGCGAAGGCAATTATAGATATGTTTGATAGAATTTATGAAGTTGCGAAACAAGAAGGTTATCCAATTGATGAGATTGTAGAAGATAAAGAAAAATTAAAGGAGTTTTTAGGGTTCAATATCAATTAGAATATTATTGATTCAAGTAGACTGTTGCATCACTATATTATCAACGACGACGAGGTGGTGGATTGAGAAGTCTATTACAAACTCCGATAAATATGATTATAGGAAATTTACTGTATGGCGCATCTTGGTCCCATATCTTGTTAATATTAGAAAGTGTTCTGTGATGAGGCTTACGGCACAATCAGAAATTGGCTTGATAGATGTCGAGATTTAAGGAGACTAGATTTCAGTCCCAATTACGTGATCAAATATAACATTACTTCTGCAAAAAGGTATGCATTTCTACCGATAAGTCTAGAAAAGTTAAAGACAGAAAAGGCATACTTGTACAATGTGTTGACTAAATCATAGGACTCTACTCATAACTCAAATCATATTATATTGGATATTTTATCAGTTCCGGAATAATGTCGAAAAAGGTGTCTTCTAATACGGTATGCGGCGTGTCACATTATAGATATTATCGAAAATGCTGCGCCCGATGTATAGACTAGTGTCTCAGTATCGTGATAAAAAATTTATGTGCTCATATCTAGCATGAAGCGCGCCAAGTGCCGCATATTATAGATAAGAATTCATTAATACACGATGACATTTTTCAAAAGAACCTACCGATGAAGAATCTCTTGCAATATGTTCAGCAAGTCAGAAAGAAACGTAAGTATTTGCCCCATGACGTATTTAGAATGAATCCAGACTAACTAACCCTCTGTTTGGCGTTTATCCATAAAACCTCAAATACAAAGGATCAGATTACTAGTATCGCAAGTTGAATAGAGCAAAAAGTATGACGCTCCCTCTGGGATTATTATTGATAGCCATACTTGTATTATCTTGTTTAGCTGCTACTATTTCTAACGAACAACAAACTGCACTAGCGCAACCATATATCCAGACCGTAAAATATAGAAATCTAGTAATAGACTTAGGTAATGGAGTCAAGACTAATGCTCAGCTGACTTATCCTGCTATTGGAAAAGGCCCATTCCCAGGAGTATTACTTATCCACGGGTCTGGTGCTACCGATAAGAATGAAACATTAGGATTTGTTCACAAGAATGGTCCCAAACCTCCTACGCCGTTTTGGCAGATAGCTCAATATCTATCAGAAAGAGGCTTTGTTGTTCTTAGATATGATAAGAGAGGTGTTGGTGCAAACTATACTATCTCGAATCCAAATGTATGGGGAAATACCACAGCCAATGATCTGATTCAAGACAGTAAGAAAGCGTTGACTGTTCTTATACAACAACCTGAGGTAGATCCTAAGAGGATAAGTATAATTGGTCATAGCGAAGGTACACTTTATGCACCTAGAGTGGCAATAGACAATTCGACAAGGGTAAAGAACATTATACTTATGGCCACGTTAGCCCAGAACCCTTTAAAAGTAGCTGAATACTATCAAGTCGTATACTTGCCCTCACAGTACGCTAAACAAGTATTGGATAAAAATCACACTGGCTTGGTATCAGTACAACAAATGGCAAACGATCCTTTGTTTTTGAAGCTCTTGCCATTGCCACATTTGTTCTTGCATACCAATAATACTAAAGCCGTAACCACCATCCTAGGAAAGGTTTTTGGTACTAATGGTTACATAAGTATTGATAAACAACTTAAACCTTTGCTGATAAAGGGATATGAGAACATTACATCCTTCAAATCCCTCAACTGTAACACTCTTGAAATATGTCCTATATTGTGGAGATCGCTAGATAGTATGACACCAAATTTGAGCATCATTGGTAATGTCTCTAAATCTACAGGTATCCTACTGCTCAATGGAGAAAATGATTCTCAGACTCCAGTCCAACAAGCATTTGTCTTTGTAATTTGTAATTACGAAAAGCGTTTGTCTTTCCTTTAGTGTATAGGATATTATCGACCGTTACTATAATACAACCTCTGAGGATTATACTTTTGGATCCAATCCCTTATAGCAGTGTGGCTTCTTGTAACAAATGTGGACAAGGCCTTAGAAGTATTTCTTAACGAAAGACCATTAAAATAAAGATGCAACGCATATACTATGTCTTTAACGTCAGTTCTCTTTCTTATCTGATATATCACATATAGAAAACGAGAAAGAAACCTATAGCTTTTTCCTTAACTTTACAGAGCCTAATTGTCATAGGTGAAGAGGAAAAATCAAAATTAAGGCAGCGATTGTATGGCTCAACTGCTTCTCATGTAGCAACCCAGATTAAACGCCCAATATTAATAGTCAAGTAAGCTGTTACTTCTACCGCTCCATCGATATTCACAGTAAGTCTCTCCAAGAATTATATACTGCAAATTGGAAATCAAAACACTGCATGTAGACTACTTTGGTAACAACCATAACCACGAGGTAGCGCATTGTTCTGCATTGTTCTTCATCATCCTAATCTTTAAGCTAATGTAATTTGTCTTTCTATAACAACAGTAGTAATGGTCATGTATTCTAACCTTTCTCTGAATGGCAGACGTCTTTTGGACCAATACAACCATACGTCATAGCAGATCTTTATTCTTGGCTTGAAGCTCATTCTGATATTTCACATCACTATGTTAATCCAGCTTCCGGTAATGTCACTCCATTTAGCAGAGATACAGGTTCTAATTCTTCCTCTAGCAAAGGCCGATGATCTGCGGATATATAACTAACATTCATTCATTGTTTAATAGTCGTGAACCTACAGTTTCGCACCAGAGCCAGTACCTATTTTCGTTGTGGGACAAGATAAATGCCCTGGACGGTTAACCATTCCTAACAGAATTATGGGCTCCAAGGGGGTTAAGCTTAGAATCATCAAGTATATTCTTTACATACAAGCGATTACTCATTTCATCGTATCCAAGATCTTTCATAGTCATTACCTTAATACTAAATTTAGGATATTATAGCCCCATACGGAGTACATTACGATACTCTAAAGAAGGAGTATCCTGGTTTAAATGTTGATTGGTTTATTAGGAAGCCAATAAATACTGAACAACTCGTAAACGAGATCAAATCAAAACTTCATTCATGAATTTTCATCCCTTAGTACATTTCCAAAGTCTTCCATAATTGATTTCTTTGGCCAGGATATTGACGTTACCATTTTCTTGGGACATGCGATTGTTTTCATATCTATATAATGTGGTCGAATATTAAGCACTCATGCATTAGAAATAACTACATGCTATAACACCGGACAACTAGGATAACCCTCAAGAACGGAGAACTTAAAAAACAAGAATAGCTTCAGATTGACACGAGGACCTATCGGCAGCTACCAACTATTACTACAATATAGATCATAGAATACTTGAATACTGGAGACAGGTAGATAACACAACCAAATGGCATGCTGCATCTAAGCATGACCAAGGATGGGAGTGAGACGGCAAACTATACTTCCATAGCTGTAGGAAATTTTACAGACTATCAAGGGGCACCAGCATATAGCATAAATTCTACTGGGAAATTATCTTTTTTGAATAATATGCTGGGTATATATAAGGGTGAGAAAGAAGAGAGTTGAAATTTTGTACTCAAAGAATTGCATTGGAAGCAGTATAATTCATGTAAGAAATACGGTGAATTAAATTATCTTACTTTCTACGCTTTTTGGAATATAACTGACTTTGGTGCCAAGTGTGAGAAATGCAATACGATAAATAGGATAACATTGGAAAATGGAGATCTCAAAAAACAGATATAGTTTCACAAAAACCGAGGACGTAGCAATCACGAGAGCCTTTCATAAATTTACTATAGTAGCCTCCATTTTTTATTTAGCAAATTTAGCAAGCTGTTTCGTTATCTCGATCATCTTCTTCATATCCTTGCCTATTGGAGATAAGAAATAACCGAATATTATATGCTCTACGCCCATCGCTTTGATTTGATCAATGTCAGTTCCAATTTGGTCAGTGGTACCGGTCATGGGCAATCTCTGTCGCTCTGAGGAGGAATTTGAGGAGGAGGAGTCTAGCACATTTGGATACGTCAACATAACTACACGAATCTTTGAAGGGTCTTTGTCGGCTTTTCTTGCACCTTCTTTTAAGCTGTTTATAGCCTGCTCAAGTTGTTTCAATGGTCCAAATCCGGCAATAGTTATCCAACCATCTGCATAGTTTATTATTCGTAAGAATGTCTTTGGACTGAATCCACCAAGCAGTATTGGGGGATGAGGCTTCTGCACAGGCTTAGGCCCAATTTTTGAAGCTGGTATCGAGTAGAAGTGACCTTTAAATTCGACTACCTCATCAGTCCAAACTCGTTTTAGCACTTGCAAATATTCATTTGCCCTTTCTCCTCTGTATTCGTAAGGTATACCTGAAGCTTCATACTCATCTTTTGACCATCCAATTCCTAGACCTGCAATAGCCCTTCCCTGCGACAGGATGTCGAGTGTTGCAAGTCGCCTTGCCAATACTACTGGATTATGAAACAGCATATCAATTATACAAGTTCCTAAAGAAATTTGATTGGTATTGCCTGCCAAGTAGGTAAGCGTCTCCAGTGGGTCAAGTACATTTTGGTATTCAACCGGAAGAGAACCGTCAGGTGTTCCAGGATATGGTGACTGGGGCTTGACTGGCCACAAAAGTCGCTCCATTACCCAAACAGAATTAAAGCCTTCCCTTTCAGCCTCCTTTGCAATATAGAGAACGTTATCTCTTGTCGCAGAGTCTCCAGATTGCGGTAAGAATATTCCGGCTTTCATAATATATACGAAAGTAATTAATATTAAAACCTGTGGTGGGTCAGGTGTGGTCGGACATCTAGTAGAGAAGGCGTAACGACGGGTATAGTCATAATCTATCAGTCTATTACCGCCCCTTTCCCTGACCTGCCCTCCCGTGTTCAAATCCCATTCCCTCCATGCCGGTTGGTAATAGTTAGAGAGTAACAAAGTTCTGAGCGTGAAAGTGTATGCGTTTACCTAACGGAAAATTATTGGAGGAATTTTTCAGTTCATTCTGCACATGCAAAGCTTGCTCCAGAGGGTGGGGCAGTAATCCATGTCGCAAAATATCTTGGTACTTCAATTGAACCTAAGCCAAGAGAAGGCCAGCCGGAGTTAGAGGAGATCCTTGATTTACTGCAGCCAGGATGGAGACAGGTGTTTGTTAAGAAAACGCCATTGCCCAACATGGTAGTGTCTAATGCTCTTGTTCCTGCCGCAGGAGGCGGATTAGCTGGAAGGCCCGACCCAAAGATTGCAGACAGTTTGTATGTAGTAGGAGACTGGGTAGTAATCCTCGATCAGTTGATTCTGCAAATAGAAGCCTCGAGGGAGCGGCATTCCCACCGCAGCGCCAACTGTGTCACCCGGACGCGTGACGGAGCCGCCAAGCGCCGGCGCAGCGGCGACAATCGATAGCAAGCGGCTGCTCCGCCCACTTAGTCAACCTCTCATTCAATCTCATTCCTCCGTTTTGCCTAGAGCCGAGAACCGGGAAGGATGAACACTAAGCTTATCTACATATAGTTGCATGATTTGTAATCATCTAATTAGACCATGGTCAATAACCATATAGGACAATTTTAGTGATAGGCTGGTATCATATTTTTCTGTGAACTTGTAGATTATGTTACTCAATATCTTATGGATCTCTCAACTTTCTATGATGCTTGGTAGATTTTAGTTGTATTGATATCTGAGAGTGCATCATTACCGTGCATGACTACTTATAGTATCCAAGATTGGAACAGTAATGATATGCATGGTTTACAGGTTGGTTTGAGAAATGACCCTTGCTAAGGATTTCACATTTAGGAGTTGTAAAGTCATCATGCCTCAATAATTTTATCTATAGGACACGTCGTTTGTCTTCTGGGAATGAGATGGCCTAAAATAATAGAATAGCAAATTCTTCCAGAAATATAACGCTATGTTGATGATTCGTTATTGCTACGAAAGATAATTGTATAAGTCTAGTCAGAACTAGACTGTTATAGATATAATCATGCTTACACTGCTTTTCAGCAATCAATTTTCCTGAAGGTTAGGTTCATAAGAGGCTAAGCCTCTACGAAGAGATGGAAAACAAGGCAAATGTTCAGAGTCATGACGTAAAATCATCCAATGTATTATGTTTAAGGTTCCTACTTTCATCAAATAGCCATAAAAGAGGTGATAACTAGGCCTTGGAAAAAAGATTAACCTCTTTAAGAGCATATCCTACGGTTAAGGATTCCCACAAGCACAAGAACAGATTTTGTATAACCTGTGGCAATATAGCTACTATGGAAGCACTATTCGATGTCGGCGAAGGTGTTATTGTAATAGAGAAGTACTGTGACATGTGTGCAAAACAAGTAAGGTAGCACACAGTGGTGTTCTAGCGAATAATGATATTATGTGACAAATGCACTAAAAATGAAGAGTACCATACATGTTCAGAATGTAATCAGCATTTGTGCATCAGCTGCTTTAATACAGTTCATTTTGGTATAAATGCTCCAAGAACTGGTAGGTCTATGGTATATAACAAATGTGTTTTCTGTGGTGAAATTCACCGTAGGTAATTTTTCGCTTCCCAAATTCCTTAAAGAAGTCAACGATATTGTTGTGCCATTGTAAAATGTTTTCATTAGCAATTTGTAAAGCCATACACCTTTCTTGGGCCCCTTCTCTAAAATATCGACGAATATCTTCACACATTAACCGGATCTCTTCATATCTCACCTCGGAACCGAAGAATTTCATAGATTGATTGTTTGATATAGAATTAGATAAATATTTTTTAACATTGCACGTCTGTAATTGTGGCTAACACGTCGTTATCAGTAAGATTACTGAGTTAATAGACACTCGGAGAAGTGTTACCTATACTTACTTTAGCTTCAACATGAATCTGCTGTCAGCCAAAATTAGCAATCAGGAAGGAATCCAACGTTCACTGTCGCGTCTACCGGTATATGACGTGCCCAAATGGTAAGGTTGGAAACCCCACCAAGCTGATGGGTGAATGGGACGCTCACTCGTTGGTATGCATTGACAGCATTGATCCTCTACGACTTGCGTATATTGCCTCCGAGTGTCAGATCTACTACGAACTCTGCTGTGCCTCTTGCGTAGACAGAGAACACATACTCGCCTACTGGTACCATGGCTCCAAGTCCTAGCCTTCACGTATCCATACGCATCGTCAACCAGAGCCCTATAGGTTGTGATACGCCGATGGGTTTGATATCCTAGGAATTATTGGAACAGATTAAATGATGTTCTTATTCTCTTTTTTTGGTGATTAGATGCCTTAGTTATGGACTCTATCATGATGATTTGATTTTTATTATTATTATCTAGAAACTCTGGGGTACTAAGAGTAAGACTAAGACAATCCATTTAATTGATTGTGCATGTTGATTTGAAGACTCAAATCCGTTTATAAGAGCTCCTAATGTTTCAGAAAATAGACAATATTTTGTAACTAAATCAAAAATTAACATACCATTTCTTCTTTCAACCTTGTCTGGCTTATATTTTAGAAATTGCTTTCTTAATTCGTCAATCATCTCTATGTTCTCGTAAAGGATATTAAAACTGTTTTAATAATAAAGGAGTTCATCGTCAGTAAAGCTACGGTTTTGATGATTAACCAATGTCGAGTAATTGACCTAACACGCGATACAAGATTCAGATATGGAGTAGAAGTTAGAGACAGCTCGTGGTTTCAAAATCCCGGTAAATCATAAGACAGCTTATATAGATCACTGCGAATTAAACCTAGTGTCAAATCACAGTCTTAGAGCCTATGCGAAAAGTCCACTTCTTCTATAGGTGATCCATGCACATGAAAAATGTAACATTCCAATATAGTTTTCAATCCTCTTTTCCCATCTTATTAGCAATCGTCTAAACCTGTTCATCCAAGAATGGGTTCTTTCAACAACCCATCGTCTAGCTCTGTATTTTGGTATTCCTTCTTTAATGCTGCTTCTTTCCTTTCCTTTTAATCTGATGTGAATTGTATAGCCATACTCTTCCAGTAATTCGTATACCTCTGGAAACGCGTAGCCTTTGTCCATGCACATGTGCTGCTTTGATCTGATTGTTGGTTCAGGTCTATAGATGACTATGCTTTGCAGTGTTGCTTTGGTCATCTTCATGTCATGTCTGTTAGCTCCATCTACAGATACACCAAGTGGTACTCCTTTACCATCTACTAGAATACTGCGTTTTGTACCTGATTTAGCTCTGTCCGTGGGATTTGGTCCTGTGCTTTTTTCCCCCAAGAGGTGCTTTTGTAATCACTCCATCCATAGCCTGCCATTTCCAATCGATCCCAGTTTTTTTATCATATACCGACAATCCATCGATCCACATTCGCTTGAAAACACCAGCCTTTCTCCATTCCTGGAATCTGTCATGTACCTGTACTTGAAGCACCAAGACTTCTTGGTAGAGCATTCCACTGACAGCCTGTACGTAGGACGTAGAAAATAGCACTCATAGCCTTCCTGTCATCCATTCTTGGACGACCAGCCTTTTTCTTCTTTCTCCTACGTATTGATGGAGATAGCACTCCAATGATTCTATCCCATACAACATCAGGTATGCAGTACGATGAATCAACTCCACTAACCTCTGATATCAATACAGCTCAAATGAAAGTGTAGTACAGCTAAGCTTTATCGATCAAACACAGTTTGCTTATAACTCAATAAAACTCTACTTTTCGGATGGGTTCTTATTCAGAAAGATCATCTAATCCTCATTGCTGCCGCATCCATGCTTATTATCGCTAGTTCATTAATTAGTATTAATGGCTCTTTTGGTACTCCTAAAATTGCGTATAGTCAGTTAGATCCAAACCAAACGAATTCTAATACTACGAATTCGGTAAATATGCAAGATATCCCATTAAAAAAAGTCCGTGTAGGAGATATTGATGTTGCGTACAAGATGTTTGGCAAAGGTGAACCTATAATACTTTTCAATGGCGCTTCTGATACTATGAATGCTTGGGACCCATCCTTACTAAAAACTCTTTCTCCAAATCACACAGTAATTGTGTTTGATAGTCGTGGACTTGGAAATACAACAACCGGTTCCAAACCATATTCTATACAGCTACTTGCCAATGATACGGCTGGCTTGCTTAATGCTCTGAAAATACCAAATGCAGATGTTATGGGATATTCACTTGGATCACATATAGCCCAACAGTTTACAATGATGTATCCAGATAAAGTTAACAGTCTTGCACTTGTTGCTGCAACATGTGGTGGAAATTATGGTATACCTCAACCACCTGCATTTAAGAAATTGCAATCCGATATTGTAAACAAAGCTCTACATAATGTTCCTATTTCTCAGGAGGAAATGAAATCGCTTCAAACTGCCTCATTAGGCTCGGGATGGATAAGATTACATCCTGAATCTGTTGGCCTTCCAGCAAACCTTACATTCCAACAAATGAAGCCTGGTCTTCCCCCTGAAATAATGAATAATCAGAATAACGTAGGAAAGCGTTGGGACGCAGCCAACTGGAATGGTGCTTGTGATGAGCTTGCCAAATTGGCTAAACCCACGTTGGTCATAGCTGGAACAGATGATAATCTCTACGTGAATCATGTTAATTCTTTAAAGATTGCAGAAAAGATTCCAGGAGCATGGCTTGTACAGATCAAAAATGCTGGGCATGCGGTAGTGGATCAATATCCGGCTGAGATCGGTAAGATATTAAATACATTTCTTTCCACAACAACAAAATCTAGAGGTTGATCATGGTAAACCCAACAACACCTTCCTGCCTGTATTTTTTGATATATATTCTCTCACAGATATTCCTACAAACCAATTCGTGTAACATCTGGAAACAGTTGAATTGTTAGAAAGGATATCATACGATAGTATTAAGAAATCCAAATAAACTTTCATATCAAGCTAATAGCTACATTTTTTTCATGATCTCATGAAACGGAAATTAACAAGTATCCAATTTTTCTTCCTATTGCACAAAAATTATTAATTCATTTGAGTTTATAAACCTTATCTTCAATCCTTATCTGCAAATAGGTTATGAATAAAGTGACACAGTATTCTAGTTTTAAATAATCGCATCGTTTGTTTTAGTATTTCTTTACCAGATCAGATATTTCTTTATTATTTGAGATGGTTGAAAAGCTGATAGACTTGCATGAGTCTAGAGCCAAAGACTCACCTTATATCTAGGACAAAATTACTGAACAATCTCGCTTTTACTATGGACATAGTTTATGGGGGTTTGTTATCGTCATATAGCGTAACTATAGAGATCACTATGGGTCGAAACCGGTGTTAGTGTCACCGCGGTTACCGCGACCGCCTGATGCTCCGCCGCCCTCACCTAGTCCTGCGAATGCTAAGTCGTAGCATTTGTCTTTTCACGTAGATAATTGATTCAGAGATATTTTGTGAAGATGAACTATCGTTGCTATGTTGATGGGTTTACTTCACTATAAGATGATATGTCGCGTCTTGGATATATGGAGCTGAGGTTGCCTTGTCCGGGGGGAATCGTTGGGTCACTCCTTGAATCTCTATAGCCAGTAGTGTAGTGTAGAATGTGTACTCCCGCAGGGAGTGGTTTAAGGAATACATACCAACCTTGCCCTATTCCCTTATCAGGCCCAGGTGGTTCGCCCCAGATATTCTTCGCTGGTAATGTAAAATTAAAGAGGTTTGATTGAACTTTGAATACTTCATCATTAGTTAGGGCGAGTGGGTGGCCGTCCAAGGTAATGTCAAAAGAATTTGAAAAAACGTTAGATTTCGTTACTTGTTTGACAAGCGTGTCTGGAGATTTTGGTTGTACCGTAGGATCACTATAGTCACTTTCCCCGCCATCCACCAATATGAGGGGCAGCCTTACTCTGAGGAATGTTGGAGCTCGCGGTTGTAGATTAACCTCTTTCTGCACCGACATATGGGAGGAAAATCACAGGGCTGGAGATTATATTGTGGCGAGATTATATTATAGTGGCATATACCGCTTCTGCTATCCTCATAACCATAAACTCCATGTTTATCGCATTGTTCATGTCACTAGAAATGCAGGACAAGCCTACCATTATAGATTCTTCAATAGCCGCCATATCCAGTACCTCCGTCCGTAATTATGACATCCGCCAGTTTCAAGCCAATTTATCCTTCGCGTCATTTGTTTCATTGTGGATAGCTTCGACTTTTCTTATCAGGCGTCAAAGGAGGAAATGGGGGGCCATAAAATTCTACATTGTTATTTTTGTTCCTCTAGTGTATTACTTAGGAGTAGTACAGCTGATGCTGTCAAGCATATTAATTCAACACCATATATTAAGCTCGGTTGGGGGCTACGCATTTAATGTTATAAATTCGATCTTGACTAGACCTGTTGGCGGAATCCTGTTTGGTATTGCATTTTGGATGGTCGGGCGGAGCTTGAGTGATAAAAAAATCAGTGATTATATGAAGCTCTCTGCGATTGGAATAATGTTACTTTCTATCTCAAATCAAGATGCAGGTATTTATCTTCTGCCCTATCCTCCATTCGGCCTCCCCACGATTACATTCGTAGGCATTTCATCTTATTTGTTATTTGTTGGGATATACTATTCTTCAATTTGAATTTCCATAAATGCCGAATTGAGGAATACTATCGAGAGCTCTGTGGAGGAGCAATTCAAGTTTGTCTCTAAGATAGGAAGATCTCAGATCGAGAATGAGATAGTAAGCAGAGTGAAGGGAATAACGAAAAGATCGGCTAGAATATTGGAAGAAAATAGTGGCATACAAGTACCATTAGAAAATAAGGATTTAGAGGAATACGTAAGACTTGTACTGAACGAAAAAGAAAAGACGTTGAAGGGAAATAATCATCTGAGGGATAGTAAATCAGATCGATAGCATTTCCATCGGGTTCTGTGCTATTGTATCCTATCTTCCAATGGACATCTATCCTCCCACCTTTGGCCGTACCCGTTAGCTTTCCAGAGTGACTAAACTGTTGTTATTGTTATTGTTGTTGTTGTTGTTGTGGGTGATCAAATTCTGGCCCGTTACATGCTGACTTTATGCCTACAACACACACGCCTACCTTTGGTACTTCTTCCTTTGCAAGTGTCTGATTTTGATTCTTCTGCTGATCTTTAGATTTAGCTTGAGCATGTGCAACTACTACAAGCAAGCTCAAACCAAGAACGGCAGCAACTACAAAGATAATTATGTTCTTAGTCATTTGATTATTGTATCCCGCTGTTTTTTAGATAGTCACGTGCTACTGTTATCAAAGTCTGATTATTTCCTAATGTATGGTCTACTATCATTGTCGTAATTCGAGTGTCGTATCAACCAGATATAATCTAATTCTTTCAATGTTAATTATTATTCCTCATTGCGATAGGATGTGAGTAAAAAATGATAATACAAAGAACAACAAAGACTGTATCAAAGGTCGAGGGAGTAGTAAAATCGCCGGGTGTAGAGGGTAGCGCTGGAAGTGTTGGACGATAAGGAGATTATGTGTTCAGTGTTTAGATCGGCGGCAGACTGTCAGTTAAGGACTTGCGAGTAATCAGACAAGCATTGCTATTCTTTTTAACCTATACCGACCGTGAGGGTATGGTTATGTACACCGATATTAGGGAGTTATTGTAATCCGTAATAGTTTGCTAGATAAGGATAAGGCATGACTAGATTAGAAGACTTTATCATAAAAGAGATTGGCACCGCTACCAGCTCATAACCTCATTTATGATCGCATTAGTTGTTGCGTCAACATCATTACTTTTTTTGAATATCTATTAATACATATGCAAGCCCTTCTTCAACTTCTCAGTTAATGGAAGTCACTTAGCTTTATCCATTCCGTTCTATATTTAAAGTGAGGAAGAAGCAAATTGCGACAAAGCCAAAAAAATGAATAAGACAGGAAGCATTATGGATATCAACCTGTTCTTTCTCAATACGGTATAAGGATCTAATTTGCTTTTTATAAAATAGAACTAGAGAAAGAACTGGTTGCTATCAATCGTAGATGTGATAAACTTATAGCAGATTTACATCAAGAACTGCACTTGATATGCAGTAACATTTGAGAAGAATGCAACTTTATAGCATGATGTGATATATTTGTCAGTTGCAGATTAGCATTATGGCAATCAATTATGCTAATGCTAGATAGTGCAATGAGCTAGTAAGTAAACCTGCTTCTCAAGTCTCTATACCAGAAGATATATTTTTGGGAACTATTCTATAAATTGTTCCATCACTGAAAGATATAACATAGATCAAACCGTCTGGACCTTCCTTGATGTCAGTAATGCTACCAAATCCAGTTCCAAAAATTATCGTAGATTTATCATTTTTATTTAAAACCAAGTCAGCAAGAAATGGTTCTCCAAATGCGAATCCTGTTCGATCTTTGTTTAATTTTAATTCGTAAAGTATTCCATTGTGGAAACCGCCAACTAATACTGAGTTTTGGTATTCTTTAAAAAGAGGTGATTGAATAAATGATACAGCAGTTAGCCCAATTGGTTCTTCCCAGGTAAACTTCGGATCATGATATGTATATCCATCATAATGTGGTATGCTAGATAGCTTCGAGGAATTTGCAGGTCCCATAAGTACATCCCAGCCACTGTTAAACTTTGGTGTCACTAGGTTAATTTCATCATAGCCAATTTGGCCGCCAGTTCTCTGTATCCCATAGATAACCTGTAACTGGATCTATTGCAAGTCCGAAACTTGTTCTAACTCCAATAGCATAGTAATCATGAGGAGGATGAGGATTTTTTGACTCTAATGGAAAAATAACGCTGGTATCATCAGGCGCACCGTCTGGATGATTTTGTAAGACACCTTTCCGATTATTTAGATCGCCAATAACTGCGTAAACTACTGTTCCTTTTGCGTCGGTTACCATTACCCCACCATTGTGTAGTCCACTGCCTCCATGTATTTCCTTGACTAGTATTGGATTGATAAGCCTGTTACCATCCCATGTGTATTTATAGAACAAATTAGAAACTTTGTTTTGTAGATCTCTCTGAGTAAAATGCATATAAACAGTTGAGTCCTTTGTCGCTATTCCTTCCTAAGGTAACGATAGTTATAATCAATGCAGCGAATACATTATTGACATTCGCATTATTTTTATCAAGAACACTAAAATTGAGAGTTGAATTTTCACCAACAGAAGGATGGGAGGGAATTAGTTGAAAAACTACTTTATAGTTGTCAATGGTTTTATTTGAACCAAAGAAATGAGCGTATGCAAGGTTATCAGGCTTGATGTAGTTATGACTAATGTAACTTGCGAAATTGGTGGATACTGTCGCCACAATAACAATGGCAATAATTCTGCCTTTAGTTATTTCTCTATACACTGATTCCAAGCCTGAGCATGTTAATAAAAGTATGTATGTATATTAACTTACTTCTACTGCTCAATGTTTAATTAATTAATTGATTAATTGTATGAATATTTATTAGCTAGATTCGTTTATGAGATTAGCTATACAAAGAAAAGAAAGATATCAGTTAGATATTCACAATATTTTAGCATTATATCTTGAGGTTTGTACCACAAAACACTTTAACATCTAAAAAATAATATGATCTAAATGAGAAAGGACTGGTTCAAAATATCAACTTTGTTTATTGTATTATTGTTGACTGTCTCATCAATATCCTTTATGATAACGAACTCATCACCTTCAAATATGATAGCAATTGCACAACAACGTTATGCGACAATAAACAAGATAAATGAGGCTTGGACATAATTGAATTCTATATTTTTCATATATTATTTGGTAACATATTAACTACATAACATGTGTTTGATTGATTTTGGTCGTTGACTACGTCTGGTTTTATAATTGTAGTAGACAAGGATCTGATATAGTAGGACTGACAGAAGTGCTATTCCAGCAGCCTTCTGGTAGCCTCTTACTGGTAATGGGTCTATTCTAAAAACAGATTTAATATGTTCTATTAGTGGTTCTATCGATTTACTTCTCCAAGAGTAAATAGCCTGTCCTAACTCAGATTCATAGAATTGTATCAGCTCAAGTCTGTCAGTAGGGGTATGTTCATATCTTTGTACTGGACATACCAGTTCAAATCCTCTTTTAGTACTCAAGTCATATAGTTTATGGTCGTCATACCCAGAATCGCCTATCATGAAACATGTTTCTGGAGACAGAGATGATGATGATATCATCGGATTGTACATTTGATTATCTTGTACATTAGCAGTTGTAAAATCTGCTGCTAATGGGACTATGACTGAACCAGTACTTGATATCATATGTAGTTTGTAACCAAATATCCATCCTTTAGTATGGCTGAATCCCCATCTTGCGTCAGTATCTATGCCAGAACGTGGTACTATACCTTTGTTCATAGATGATTTGTGCCAAACATGTCCTTTGGCTTTCAGTAAAGTACTATCTATTGCAACAATGTATGGATTTATCATCTTTTCGCATACAAACATGCAAGTCATGATAGTAATCCTTTTTTTGATGTCTATGGATATGGTCTTAAGTCGTCTGTCAAATGTTCGCCTGTCTGGTATTTGGGTAAGACCACATCTTTTCATTATCTTCTTATTGTAAGGATAATCCAATTCTAGGAATTCATGTAATGCATTGTTAGAATCCAGTCTAAACCATAGCCTAACTATGAAACATCTCAGAATTACAGTAGGAGAATAAACATATGGTCTGCCCCTTCTTCCCTTTTGCGATTCTGACCACGGTATCGAACCTATCAAGTACAGAATACTAAAAAGAATAGATTCACATTTACTACCATCATATGCTATCCTTTGGGAATGTTTGATTATGTTTCATCACAAATTCAGACACTCAAAGGATAGCTTTATCCTAATTCATTATAGACATAAAATATGGATCTGGAATATGCCCAAGCCTCAGATAAATACTACTCAAAATACTGTAGATAATAACAGTTTTCCCATTCCTTCACCTTTAATTTTCATTATGCTACATGTAAATACTGTCCTGGAGGGTTTTGGCCTGACCAGAAAACAGGAGATCATACACTCATAATCTATAGTACAAATCAGGCATTAAAACAAGCTCTTGACAAGCTCGGGAAATTTGTGTGGGAGAATGTATACATATAATTAGAAAACTGAACTCTTGGTACTTCAATCTAAATTTTTTGAAATTTTTACTTTTCTTACATCCAGAAGATGTTTCATTTAAACTCAAGTATCCCTACAGGTATACACTTTCAATAAGAGTTATCAATTCGGCATAATGTTTAATGTATTTATGACCCTTATTGGTTATTAAAATGAGGCCGTTATCACGATGAATCATTCCTTTTCTTTCTAATTCGGCCAAATGGTTCATCATTTTGTCATATGATAGTCTGGAGAAATGCTGTATACGAGTAGGTTTTGCTGTTCCGTTACTAATCCTATCGTCTTCGATAGCACAAAGTATTTCAAAAAATAGTTGAAGCTTATGTCTTTTATCTTGTGTCAATTTTGGCAGTTATCCTTTTTGATGCAGAAGATCTAGCATAATATATTAAGAGCCTATCCCAAAATTCGATACGATTATAGCTCGATGTTGCTTTTGCTAAAGTATGGCCTGTATCCAGAAGAAGAATGAGAAAGAGGATGATAAAAAGGATAATCGCACCATCATAACCATTCCAGATGAATTGTGGGATGAGATTAAAGTAATTTTACCCAGAGAGAAACCACTCAAAACAGTGGGTCGGCCAATTGTACCATACAGAAAGGTAATTGATGGAGTTTTATACATCCTTAGAACTGGGTGCCAATGGAAGATGCTACCCAAAGAGTATGGATCGGGTTCCACATGCCATAGAAGGTTTCAGGAATGGAATAAACTGGATGTTTTCAAAAAGACATGGGTTCGATTACTGAAAATATATGATCGAATCATTGGTATCAACTGGACATGGCAATCAATCGATAGTATATCCATAAAATCGCCTTTAGGGGGGCGATGACCGGAAATAATCCCACGGACAGGAGCAAACTGGGCACAAAAAGACACATTTTAACAGACAAAGAAGGTATACCGCTTTCGGCGGTCATTTCATCTGCTAGTACCCATGACATTAAACTGGTAATAGATATGGTTGATAATTCAGTTATTAAAAAGCCGTCATCATCATCCAAACCGAAATCAAGAAGAAAGGGAAGAAGGAGAAGGTTACAACATCTATGTCTTGACAAAGCATATAATTCCACACAAGAAGAACAGGAACTAATCAGGCGGGGATATGTACTGCACATTAGTCCCAAAAGAAAGAGGGGTGAAAAAGAGGAGGAGGTCAAGACGGAAACGCAACCTTCCTTAAACCGGAAAAAACATTCTGCAAAAAGATGGGTTGTGGAAAGGACAAACTCATGGCACAACAGGTTCAGAAAACTGTTCACACGGTATGAAAAGAAGGCAGAGAACTACCTTGGACTGGTACAGTTCTCCTGTTTTATGATCATCTGTAGAAAGATATTTTTGGGATAGGTTCTAAATACATAAATAAGGACAGTCCTCCCAAGCGAGCTAGTATTGAGACAATAAAGGAAAATGAACCATTATCCCAATATGCTAACAATAAGGAATACTGTTAAAGCCCAAGCAGTGCAAATGCACCTAGAGCGTAGATGAATTTAGCATTAAACTTGCCGCTCAATGAGACAACGACATTTTTTAGTATGTACGCGAGAAATATCATATTAAAGATAGTCATAATAAATGCGAAATCAGCAAGTCCTGCATAATCAAAATAAGGTTTAAGCATCAGATCAAAGGCTGGAACCATGAAAGGTATCAAAATTAATAACAGAAAAAGCCCGTCTGTCAATGCATTTCTTGCTCTAATACTGAAACTAGGAAGATATTGACGTAAGTCATATGTACTATTACTAACCTGTAAATGTGATCCAAACAAGGAGGGAATATTATAATTACGAACTTTGAATCTATAGGAAATAGCAATTAATGCTAATCCATTAGATTGAAGTGTCAACTGAATCCAAAATAATTCTGGGTACAACAAATCATTGAATCTAAAATTTAGGCTTAAATAATGAAATAGAAAAGATATACCCAAAAGTGTGAATCCCGTTGGCAGGCCTAAAAGATGTCCGAAGCCAAAAAATCTATAAGATCTATAGAAAGACCAGGATATTACAAACGCAAGAAATGCTGAAATAAGAGAAATGATGAGACATGCTGTTGCAGAAAAATGTGGGTCCAATAATACATATGGGTTTAGCATATTTGGGTCCTGCAGAGCCACAGAGTTGAATATGAAAAATATAGTATATATTGTTTAAGAAAATGTAGTAAAATGTTACTCTCCTAAAGAGAGCTTCTTAATGCGGTAATTAAGTTACATCCAAAAGGTGAGCAATAGATAAAAGCGAATCTATGAAGAATATTCTTAATTCATCTATATGAGCCAGGGGTACGTAAGAAGTCTGGATTTTTACCTGGCGGTGATGGTCCTGACTTTCTGCATAGGCGGCATCTGATCAACTGCCGCCTCTCAATCCCCTGGTGCGTCTTAAAGTGATAATACGTTTCATAGTCAACTCAAGTTTTTTCATTATTGCCTAGATCTAGCAACCTCAATGGTAGCTGTCGATCGGATAATACTCCCATCCAGTAAACGAGATTCTAATACATTAATGATCTATTAATCTTAAAATAAAAAATGAAATCTGGAGTATTTTACTGATTTTGACTGAATCTTCTTACAATCTTATTCTGCTTAGCGGCGATTATAGTGATTCTTGTGGTGGTGTTTGTGATGGTGCTTATGTTTGTGGTCATTATGGGAATTGTCCTTATGGCCGTTGTCCTTTTAGTGACCCCCTCCCGCAAACGCATCAATACTTACGATAGGTGCAGTAGCAATTAGCGTAAGGGTCGCCAATAAAAACACCCATTCCAATAATTAACGTAGTTTTTGTTAACATCTTTCTACTAGTAAATAAAGAGATATAGAACTAGTGACAGAAATTTTGATAAAATATAACTCTCCTAAAGAGAGTTACTTAATATAGTATTAAACTAACTTCCTTAAGGGGAGTAAGACTTATAGTGTATTACAGAGTCTATTCAATAAATTTTAGTGGGATGCGAGATACTACCGTCTATTACCGTAACAGAATATTCCTAAATTACGTATGGAAATCATTTCATGTTTTCGATAGCCTCAACAGATTTCTAAGTCTAACTCATCTCGATTAATTTAACGCAATCCAAAATAATCAACTATAAAGATAAATATACAATACCATGAATTTAAAACAAGATGATGTCCAAATCAGTTAATGATTCAAAACAATCCGTGGAAAATCTACGAATATTTCATTCAAAGGCTGTAGTAAAGATCGCCATATCATTAGCATTTACACTAACATTCCTTTCATTGATCTTTCTAGGAGGTGCTGTAGTATTTGCAGCAGTAAATTCACAGCAACCTAACATTAAAGCATCTGATGTTTATCAGATACGTGGCATGACTCTTGGTAACAATGTCAAAAATCTTGTGATTCTCATACCAAATGAAGCTCATGAATCAATGAATCAGCCAAAGAATCAATTACCCTTGATTAATCAACCATATGTGCCTCAAAATGCAGTGATTAATGTTGGTACCGACTGTCACGTGGTTTCATGCGGATGTAGACCATAAGCATACAATAACATTAAATGACAAGAATTCGGGTAGTAATGTATTTACGAGTAAGCCATTTCTATTTAATACTGTTACACAACCATTGACATTTAATAAGACTGGCACTTATGAATATTTTGAGAAGAATGTAAACAAACAGAGATCCAAATTTTGAAATGAATGGAACAATAACAGTTGTAAATCAACCTTCTTCTATGTCTACTAGCACACAGAATTCTACCGCCACCTCAAAAGCTAACTCGAACCCTGACACTGTCGGAACCTATATGGTTCCAGCAAAAGACCTTGCTAAAGATGTTGCCGCATTGACGAATGCAGGATTACATGTTGATAGCACATTTACATACAAAGATGCACGAGGGGGAGAAAAAGGAACTGGGCCTGAGCAGACATTGGTAGTATGGACCAGTTCTGGAATGGGTCTGGATAAAGTGATATCGGCATTACAAGGTGTAACTCCTACGCTACCGTATAGCTAAACCGGACACATATCTTTTTCTTTATCCTACATTAACGCACTTTTTTAGAAAGAAGTCTAGCATCAACGGTGACAGACCTGGCTGGTTCTAGTAGAATATCCTCGCCATCAAAATATTCAGACCCATTGATTGGAAGGGGCAAAGAGATGTCCAAGATTTGGATATGTTATAAGTATATGGTCAGGGTGATTTACTTCTGTTAATCTTTGCTGTAATAGTAACCCCTGTTCAACTGGAGTCAAACTATCATTTTCTCCTACCAATATAAGAATACCAATATCTGAAGACACATTTCCTAGCATACCCACTGTATTGTCCAAGCTCATGTGTGACTTTATCGCTACAGGACACGCAGCCTGACTTAGACATTTAGATGATAACATCGAAGCCGAAGGGGAAGTAATATTTTCATATGCCGCCAATGCCGCAGGCCTTAGCTTATCCTTAATACTTATGATATCATTGTTAACAGGTAGATGAGTTTGATTAAGAACGCTACCACCTATGCGTAAGAAAATAGGATCCTTCGTTGCATCCTTTAATAAGAACACTCCTTGATGTGTTTTATCTAATACCCTTACAGCATAAAGAAGAGGGTTATCTACAATTTGGAAATGCAAAATAGGTCTTAAATTCTGAGCAAATGCTGCCATCAGAACTATATTCTTCACTTTATCTGGGTTATCAACAGCAATTCTGGGTGTTATTATAGTACCTTCACTATGTCCTATTAAAGTTGCCTTTTCAGTTGCATTGACTTCAGGTTGTTGTAAGAGTACTGTCAGAGCCTTTTCTGCATCTTGTTTAAGATCGTTAATCGTAGCGTTTCCCCAGACATTACTATCTAATAACGTATGATTTGAACCGAACGATATTTACTTCGTCTTCTCCTGCTCCTTTTGCTCCTGGCCTGATGAACAGTGACCTAGATTTACTAAAGAAGTTGCAGACACAGATATCATAGTTACATAAGATTATTGAAGATGTTATCAAATCTTGTGTAACTGTAGATAGACAAGCCTATAACACGGCCTTTACTATTTTCTGACTATTGTCGTTATGCCGAATATACACATCTACAATATTTGTTTATTATTGCTGGGATCGTTCTTTAATTCTCTATCTTTGGGTAGATAGTCGCCGATGTATTTTTTCTTTAACATCTTGCTTTCAGGATCTTTCCAGTATGCGTAGTAGTAAGGCCCATGCTTTTGTTCACACATCTCTCTTCCGCACTTGATGTATTCCTTTCTTATTGTTGCATTCTCAGGTATTGATTTGACTCTATTATCACAAGCTAGCTGCCTTGATTTTACCTTAATTAGAAATTTGGTTGATTTCTCAATTGTTTTGTTAGCATCTGCGATTACTTTTTGTAATGAAATACGTTTATGTCCAAAAAAAGGTTTATCCCTATTAAATAGAGGCTTGCTGCCTGTTCTCGTTGTATAATGATGCTAACTCATTGAGATATACTTGAGAACTTGGGTCATGATTACCGTTGTTGGTAGAATTATTATTGTTGATATGGGGATCACGATATCTGCCTAAGCGTTTTGTATTAGTCAAATGCTTTTACTACTATAATCGTATAATACTTTCCTAATACTAAATTTTTTGTTGTATTTCAGAACAAGTATGCATGGCATAGGATATTCTGTATTACAGGAAAATAAAAACCTGTTCCGGAGTTTTTCAATTACACCATGCTTACTATCCTTACCATCCTTACCCATAGATGGACTTTCATTTTGACAAATTTGGTACTTCATCTAATATTTAGTAAGGATACTATCAACAGAATAAAGAACATGCTAATGTCAAGCTCCCGATGCCTGTATTAGCTCTTGGTGGAGAGCATAGTTTTGGCTCTGCTGCATTAACTTCAATGAAGTCACTTGCTACAAATGTGTGTGATGGCATAGTACCTTTCTCTGGACATTGGATTGCTGAGGAGCGGCCAGATTTTCTTATTAAGGAGCTTGCAAAGTTCTTTAATGTTTAACCCTCACGGGATACTGATGCGGGTCGCTAACCCTATGAGAAAGTAGATTGTGCCTACAGATGATGAAATGTGACTGTAATACAGAAGAAAGATAAATAGACAGTGGTACTAAGAACCTATCCCAAAATTATCTTTCTACAGATGATCATAAAACAGGAGTATAAGAGAGGTGAAAGCCAGCGTTAACTGCTAATACTAAAATAGCAAATGAAAAGATGACAATCCTTGAACTCGTTCTAATTAATACTTTATTCATTGTTGATTGTTGAGGTTAATCAAGCCAACTTATTTATTTATTTTCCTTACAAGTGTTCACCTATATATTTAGACAGTACAACGTTAGATTCAAATATTAGGTCTCAAAGATTGAGAAGTTGAAAGTATAGAAACAAAACAAAACTTTTATCTGAACTCGTTTACGCAAAGAATGAATTAATCAATTTTGACACGGAGTGCCAGATTATAAACGTTCTCCAGAAGAGAATATGGGATGTATAGAGTGAGGCCTAGGTGTGATGACTATATGAATATCTATACGCAATTCCTTCAAATATGATCAGTATATTTTGAGAATTTATGAATTTCCTTTACTCTCAAGAGCAATAATAGATATGCATATATAGTTAAGAAATTTGTTATTGTATAATGTTTAATCATTCTAGTCCGAACAACAAGACAAAAAATATGATGTCATTTTTGATCCTGTCTTCGATCCTAGGTATGGCCTTGGTCAGTACGAGTGCAATACTGACTGCTCAAACAGTAAACGCACAGTTCGTGGTAAAACTTGGTGGGCCTGATACCGATCAGGTCAGTAGTCGCATAATTGGGACTCTTTTGAAACCCGGATTTACTAATCAATATAATCTCACGGTGAATGGAAAGTCTGTACCTATCCAGTATAGTGTACTAGACGGCTCACTTGTTGGAATATTGTCAGATCCTTCTAGAAAGAGCCTCGATCTCGCCGTCAATCCCCAAGCAAATGGAGCAGCATTAGAAGTTAACGTGCCTAGACATGTCATAGATTCCAAAAATGCTGCAGGACAGGATACGCCATTCATTGTCAAGGTTGACGGTAACCGAATAAGTGGAGAACCAAGCGGTATATGTGTTGGAACTTGTCCTAACATCCTTAATAGCTTTAAAGAAACTCACAATACAAATACTGACAGAGTATTGACTGTTTTAGTTGGTCCAGAAAGCAGATTTATAGAAATCATTGGTAACCATACATCAACATAGTCGTAATGATGCTCGTAATTGAGCATAACCTATTTCTTTTAAAATCGTTTCATGACTAAGGTTACAGGTTTAAGAAACAAGTTCGGAAAATGTCAACTCTCGATATGAAATTACAGATATAAAAGAATATTTTTGCAGTGAACTGGATTAAATCTAATTTGAGTATCTACATTCCTTCCCCTTTCGCAATGTCATGGTCGATAGTAGTAGTACTATAAGGCTATACCAGATATTTGTAAAAAATGAGACAGAAAGGAAACCCGGTTTTATTTCATCATACTTTTCATCATTTTTTCATTTGCAGGGCTACAAAACATAAAATCCTTCAAATGTTGCAATTCGCCCTGACTTGCATTATGTAATCCAGATTTCATCATTCCCTGCTCCATCATGTTCATCATCATTCCTTGTGTTGAATTAGTTTCATTGCCTCCAGTAACAGCGGTAGCATTAAGTATACCTGGTAATGATTTCATTACGTCGCCTAGGGTAACGCACATTATTGGAGTAGTAATAACACCGAACCTGGTGATATTGCCAATCAACGATTTTGTCATACCTGATGCAGGTTTAGCTATCGCCTGTTGTGGTCCATTCATAGTTTGTGAGGTAAAGTTAGGCAAGCGAGAGCTATTGTAAAAAATAATATGATTCCTAAAGAATTCATACTGGATAACCATCTGAACATAACTACTACAATGCATACGACAACGTAAGAAAAATACCACAGTGGCTTTCAAATGATATCTGTGCAGCCACTACTGGTGCTGGATTTAGCATGCGAACACTGTACACAACAGCAGAAGAAACTTATCTCAAATTCAAGCGATGTTTTGCTCTTTCTAGCATTGGTGCATCACTTACTGAAGATGACGCCCTCGAGCGTTGTATTTCTATAAAGCATCCAAAGCTAGTAAAGCAAAATCGCAAGCTTGAAGAAAAGATACTTGCAGAATTTGATTATATTCTACCAAAATTACTTGGTTATATTTTTGACATTCTTGCAAAGACTATGCAAATTAAAAATCAATTGCAGGAAACTGATGAGCTTGAGGGAAAGCTAGAGAGAATGGCAGATTTTTCCTTCTGGGGTGAGGCAACGGCCAGAGCCATGGGTTACAAAATGGAGTTTTTGAATGTTTATAATGAAAATCTGAAAAACCAGAGCAGAGATGCAATTAACTTTAACGCGCTTGCAGAGATTGTATGCTCTATTTGTCAAGAGGAATTAGTAACTAAGCACACAATTGAATACACTCTTCCACAACTATTGGCAAAGGTAAGAGAAACTGCAAATGACATTGGGATTGATATTGACCGATATAGCACAAAGTTTGCATGGGCAAAGACACCGCAATCGCTATCAGAGGAGCTCATGCATCTATCTAGTCTCATCGAAGATAGCTATGGCTACAAAATCGAAAGATACAAAGATACTGTCGGCAAAAATGGAAGAAAGAAGAACAATTCTGTAATTAAGATGACTGACCTGAGCATAGAATCCAGTGCTCTGAGAAGTGATGCGGGTAACAATGCTAGTACGGAGCAATCAAATCCCTAGGTGAGGTTGCAAACTATGTCTAGGATTTTTAGAGCATACCATCCTTACCATCCTTACGATGCTTACCAATATGGACAGGTAAATCAAAAGCCTCGTTATTTACAGGTCACCATTTGTCGTAATAGTAAGGATGGTGAGGCTAGTAAGGATCATATGATTCAAAATTTCTGGTATAAATCCAGATCCAAGATTTTCCCTCATCTACCGTCAATTCGTGGAGAGCGTATTTCATCATGATCTCAACAAAAGATAATTTCAGCTCCAAGAACATCAGAATATTATCTATAGACTTTGAGACAAGACAGATAACAGAAGAGGGTAATGATGTTACTAGAAATCAAATATTTGCAGCTGGGTTCTGCTCAAACACTGGTGAGGTACTAATCCTACGTAGATCTCCATCGAATCTAAAGAAGATCGAATTAGAAAACCGATATATAGTATTTTGTTATAAGTGTTTTTTAATGAACAAACAAATATTATTTGTGATAACAGCGGTATTATTGTCGGCAGCGTTCGCAACAGTGGCTCTATACACTGCAAATGCAGCAAAGGCACAGCTCCCTTCCACACCGCCACCCGCTACACCATCCCCAGGCGGTAATGCGACAAACACGACTGGTGCTGCTGGCGCTAATATGAGCAAGTAAAGTATATGAGAATAAAGCTCCTTTTGTTATTAGCATGCTAATAACAGAGAGGCGACAATCCCAAGTGTGCGTAATACTACCCGCTCAACATAGTTATGGTTATGAAATGTTCTGGCATCAATAATCACGTACGTAAACCATAAAGCAATTAGATCATGTAGACGTAGGACCGATAATGAGGATGGTAAATGCCACTGTTTGTCATCGGTGTTTATATAGAATAGTAGTAGCTTCATAGACACAGGATATGGTACACAAACCAATCTCAATAATGATCTTACCTTTGTTTTTAGCTTTAACGGGGGTTCTAATACTTGCTGTACTGACTGCAATACCATCAAACAACAACCACGCATTCGCAGAGGAGAGTAACACTACTGGATTTGGACAGCAACGCAGCAGCCGCCTACTAACAATGCGGGATTTGGACAGCAGCAGAGTAACACTACTGGATTTGGACAGGAAGGCAGCAATACTGGATTTGGACAGCAGCAGCCGCCTACTAACACGACTGGATTTGGACAGCAGCAGCAGCAGCCGCCTACTAACACGACTGGATTTGGACAGCAACAGCAGCAGCCGCCTACTAACACGACTGGATTTGGACAGCAGCAGCCGCCTACTAACACGACTGGATTTGGACAGCGACGGCAGCAGCCGACTAACACTACCGGAAATGTGAGTGCGGATATGGCCAAGAGCATCCTGGACGTGATGAACGGCGAGCGTAAGGCCGTGAACGCAAATGTCCCGCCGCTCGTATGGAACAACACCGCCGCCGCTCACGCCAAGGCTTGGGTCGAGTATCTGGCGGCAGGCAAGGCAGGCGGCAAGATCGTCCACTGTTTCCAGGTGCCAGGGTGGGAACAAATTGATTCATGCACGCATCATGAGGGTGAGAACCTCGTATATTACGCTCCTCACGATGCGAACCGTAGTGCAGCCGACTACCTCAACTTTTGGCTCTCCGAAAAGAAGGATTATCACGGGGGACCGCCGTCCGGATCCCCGGTGACCGGTCATTACACGCAGATAGTCTGGAATACCACGAGATCCGTCGGTTGCGGAATCGCGGTCCTGCCACCGTCAATCGTGCCCAATGGCGGCGACGTTATGTCGTGCCGCTTCTACCCAGCAGGCAATTTGCCGCGTCCCCCCTATTAGAAGAGCCTCGTTCTTGTTTCGGTAAGTACACATCTATCACTCTGTGACAAGACCACGACGGTGTTGCTCCAAGCAATATAAGCAACTGTATAGTCAGAAGAGAGAGAGTCTCCACTTTCGCCCAATTCACTTTCCTCTGCTGTCCCCTCCGCCACTAATTATCTCCACCATTGCCACCTCCATTGTCTACACCACGAATTCTCCCGGCTTCCGGTATTGAAAGTTTCTAAGTAGATGGATTATCCCACCATCTAGAAATGTATAATATTTAGGCATACCACCAGTTACCCCCATTCAGTCGTTTACTTCCTCCATCCACAATTCTTTCTAAAAGTCTCACATATCTGCCTAATAATGTCTTGATCTCAGGCTCAGTCATTGGTGTTCAGTAATGGAATGGGTTCTTATCCAAAGATTATATTATGTTTATCGATCGATGGATTGGCACTAAATAATCTCTCCATTATTGGTATCTCGAGGCCCAAAATAATTTTGTAGATAAGTTTTCGGAATTATTTTCTTTAAAACATTAAATAAAACTGTCCTTGATAAAAGAAATCATGAATCGAATACCCAATTTGTTGGTACTTTTGATAGTAACTTCACTTATTTTGCCTGCTACCACGATTATGTATGCTAATGCGTCTCCGGAGAATAATACTGCATCACCTAGTGAGTTTACGAACAACAGTGCGCACCATCATTTGGTCAGCCTACACAGAATAACAGTGCCGCACCATCATTTGGTCAGCCTACACAGAATAACAGTGCCACACCATCATTTGGTCAGCCTACACAGAATAACAGTGCCACACCATCATTTGGTCAGCCTACACAGAATAACAGTGCCGCACCATCATTTGGTCAGCCTACACAGAATAACAGTGCCGCACCATCATTTGGTCAGCCTACACAGAATAACAGTGCCGGAAATAGTACCGGGCATAGTTACTGTGGCTCATGCAATAATGATTTATACAAAGGAGGCATGGATTTCGCCAGCATGATATTGAAGGGGCACAACCGCGAGCGCGCTCCAGTTGGACTTCCGCCGCTCGTGTGGGATGCCGAACGCCGCTCGTGCTAAGGATTGGGCCGAATATGAGATAGCTACAGGCAAGTTCACTCACTGTGTCTTTGTGCAAGGGTGGGAAAAAATTGAATCATGCACGCACCATGAGGGTGAGAACGGTGCACAGCGCGCTCGTTGCGCCTTCATCTTCAGCAACGGAACTTGCCAGGCGACGAATGTGCCAGCGGCCCAGATGCAGGAGGGTTGGTTCTCCGAAAATCCCACCGATCATTACCTGCAGGTAGTCTCGAAGACCGCGAAATCCATCGGTTGCGGAGTCGCCACTGGTCCTATCCCTGACGGCAGTGGTCGTGACCGGGACGTTCTGGTGTGCCGCTACAGCCCGCCAGGCCTATAGCCAAGCCGCCTGAATCATAAATGATGCTGGAGGAAAACCAGTTGGTATTACCGACATTCTGTCGTGCCGCTACAGCCCGCCGGGCAATGTCATCGGGCAGAAGCCGTATTAGAAGAGCCTCGTTCTTGTTACGGTAAGTACCCAACTATCACTCTGCCAAGACCACTGACGGAGTTGCTCCAAGCAATGGTATAGTGAGGAGAGGTAGAATGCCTATTTCATCCAGATAACAAATGGAACCATAAGCCTCTGGCAACTCATCTATAACTTTAACTCGTCCTGCTACCGTCGATTGGGTAGTTTTTTGATTGAATTGGGTTGGGCATGAATCTACGTATGTAATCCCAATACTGATGAGAATGTTCCTTTAATTTCGAGTGACAGAGTTCGTGTAATATTATATAGTCTATGATATCCTCTGGAGCTTTTAGAAGGTTTACGTTTACATTAACTGAGCGATCGCTGCCCCATCTATTTTTTAAATACTCCATAGAAATCCATAAAATTCATACAGCTTTTTGATCTTAGCCGAGGAATGTCGTGACAGTTTTATTCCAACTGTGAATTCTCCATCAAGAAATTTTATGCTATATTCTGCCTGGATTACAAACACTAGTGTACTCAAGGAAGAAGAACCTGTAGATGATCTCACAGGAGGGTATCGCAAAGAGACAGTTAAGAAAGTAGACACGTAATAGGAAACGGATACTAGCGATAGGGATACAAGTAATGAATCTGTGGCTTCTGAATAACTAATTATCAAACATACAACTAAATGTTGAGATACTCATGGGTTGATCCCAGGGCTAATCGCAGTTGCCTGTTGGTTATGGTGTTTACTTCGCGCTTTTGCATACATCATATCTCGGTATATACAGTCTCCCTAACTTCGCCTCTTTCCGTTTGGTCGATCTAGGCTTGGCATTGCTGATTGGAGTTATCGCCGGCTTCATTGGGGTTATGTTCAAAGTCATAGGTACTATCAAGTTAAAGGGTGACAGAAAAGACTGTCAAATGTCGGGTGATGATATTCAAAAGGACTATATCTTCGTCTTGGCAATTTTCTTTAACCCCAACCACACTATTGGAGCAGCGAAGGCAACCATCGAATAAGTCAAAACTGCATTTGAATATTCTAATTTAAGGAGGATCAAAAATCCAATAGCCCAAAATATCATGAAAGCTCCGGGAATTTGTACTCGTCTTGTGTAGATAGCTGATAGTTTCAATTGTTCTTTTGTGGGCTCATTATCCTGATAGAACGGTTGAAGGAGATATGTTGCCGACAATAAGTACAAGAGTATTGAGACGATTAGCAAGATAACTGCAAATGCTTCAAAATAATAATCGAACCATTCTTTGTCGACATTTGGCTTGGGTACTGTCAGGTATAATACTAGCAAAATCGCGCTTATGCCGATGAACCAACTAGTAATTATAGTCTGTCTTTCATTTGCGCCTTTCCAGCCACTCAATATCATGCTCCACGCAAAGGACGCTAATAAAGTTAGAAAGACTAGACTGGAATCTTAGAAACTTTGCTTGCATTTTGGATCACGGTAAGCCACTTGTTTTCACCTTCTATCTCAATCCCGCAGGCGTCAAGCGGTGTCTTGCCGTTCAATCCCTGATGTGGCCTGACTGGGTTATGGTATAGATGTATCATAAGATCTCATCAATTCATTTTTTTGGTGCTGACAGTTTACGCGGCGATAGGCATTCTGACACTCAAAAATACGGTTCTAGGAGCAAAACGCTAGGTTTCCTTTTTGGAAACAAGAGTATCAGTGCGTTAGGAATCTGGTTAGGAGTTCAGCAGTTGCACATTGGCGAGACTATTGCGACATGGTTCTATCAGACCTCCTACGGGCAACCCTTGTTGCAGACTCCACTTCATTCCCGTTCTATGTTCTCGTTTTCATCTTTGGATCGGTGCATATTACGGGAGAAATAGCCCAACACTGATTCATCAACCGAAAATTGACAGCCCTTCAGAAGCGACGGATCAACCACAGACTTTACAGAACCAAGTCATATTCGGTCTTAATATTTGGCCGGCGAAGTAATCATCCATTGGTGCTATTATCGGCGACGTAGCTATCGTTCTAATATCTCTCTTGCTAGGACTCTTGGGAGGACAGATTGATCTTTGCTAGTGCTTGTCACCGGCACTGTGGCAGGTTTTATACCATGCAAGGTCCTCACTCCTATGCTGCCATGGGACTATCCATAACAAACAACTACTGTTTATGGTAACGGCCAAAATTCTCTGGATTTATCTATGGCATAGAACATCCAATCTTAAAGCACTGTTCACAATAATATTTTTTCTTGTATTCAGTATTCAGTTTAAGGTTTAGTTATATAAGCAATATTTGATAACTTGTAAATATGGTTGAGGCTGAAAGTATATTCTTAAACGGAAAGATCCATACTCTAGATGGACAAAATAGCATCGCACAGGCACTGGCAACATATGAAGGTAAGATTTTGGATGTTGGAAGCGTTGAAAAGATTAAAACGCTAACAGGACCTGTTACAAAAGTAGTTAATCTGAATGGCAAAGCAGTACTCCCTGGATTCAGTGACGCACATTGCCATGTACTTTTGTTTGGCTTAGGATTATTACAAATAGACCTAAGAAGTGCTACTAGTATCTCTGAAATAATAAATGCTGTCGATCAAGAAGCAAAGTTAGTACAAACTGACAAATGGGTGCGTGGATGGGGTTACAACGACAACAAGCTCTCTGAGAAGCGTCATCCGACACGATATGATATTGATTCTGTTTCACATGGCCATCCAGTATATCTGGCACATATATCTGGTCACATGAGTATGGCTAATACAAAGGCTTTACAGCTAGCAGGCATTGACAAAGATACTCCTGATCCAGAAGGTGGTATAGTAGACCGAGACGGATCCGGTCAGCCCACAGGAGTATTCAAAGAGTCAGCCCAAGATCTTATTAAAAGAGTGCTTCCGCCATTTACTATTAATGAAGTAAAGAAAGCCCTTGCTATGGCTAACGATCGCCTTTTAGAAGAAGGCATTACAAGTGTGCAAGATGCTTGGGCTGGTTGGATTGCACCTAGGGAATTTATGGGATATCAGGATGCAATCAAGGAAGAACTCCTACAAGTACGTGTTATTCTTATGCCCGATGTTGAATCACTCAAAGTCAAAGATGGACACTTTGATTTCGGATTTGGGCTTCATAGTGGATTTGGAAATGAACGATTAAAGCTGGGACCAATTAAGATCTTCATAGATGGTTCTCTTATCGGTCGCACCGCTGCCCTTAACTCAACCATATACTTCTGACCCAAATAACAAGGGTTTATTGGCTAAGAGTAAAGAACGCATCTTAGAGCAGTTTCGTATTGCACATGAAGACGGATGGCAGGTCGCTATGCATGTTATTGGCGATCAGGCTATCGAGGTCGCTTTAGAAACCATAGAAAAGGTTATGGGCAAAAAGGCTGGACAATACAGACCTAGATTAGAACATTGCGGTGTTTTAAGAGAGGATTTAATTCAGCGGATCAAGAGTTTAGGCGCAGTAGTTGTTACTCAACCCCAGTTTATACGGGAACTAGGCGACGGGTTCCGTGAAGCATTAGGAGATGAGCGTTTGAAGTTAACTTACCCATTCGCAAGTTTACGAGATCTACCTATTATTGCATTTAGCTCAGACAGACCTGTGGTTGAGGGTGCACCTCTTCTAGGAATTCAAGCAGCAGTCCGTAGACAGACCCAAAGCGGAGCATCCTTAGTTCCGGAGGAGAAAATAACAATAGAAGAGGCTATCAGGTGGTATACTATAGGGGCTGCCTCTGCAGCATTTGAGGAACAGATAAGGGGGACCTTGGAGCCAGGTAAGCTAGCAGACTTTATAGTGCTATCCGAAAACCCTTTTGAGCTTGAACCAGAACGGATTAGTGCAATAAGGATAGATTTGACTGTAATTGGAGGTAAAATTGTCTATAAATCACAGCAAAGTAGTAATTAATTCCTAGAACTCATTGCCTTTTCAGCACATCACCAGAGATACTTTCGTTTCATGCCATTCACGTTTATTATTATTCTATTTTTTATTAGCAAGAATATGATCGCAAGTATTTTAATTTGGGTCTGATGTGTATTAGTGTATTAGTTTTTTTAGTAACATATCATTTCATTGTAGGTTTGACACTCTACTGATCACTGGAGAGAAGTAAAACTGTAATCTCAAGTTTTGATTCTCTCTTGCGACAACATTCCATTAATAATGACTAAAGCTCCACACGTATTACATCTTAACATTATTCGTCCTGTCTTCGTAGGCTTTAGCGTAGCCATTGAATTGCAAAATAGACAGTATACAATACGCTCCCATGGGTCATTTACTGACAATTTACTACGATATATTATATCACACCTGGAACTATATATAGCGCCAAGAGAATATCGTCAGCCAGTTTGGTTAGTTCGCCGATCCTTATGCTCATGTAAGATCTTCGCCGGCAGACCTGCTAACTACAAGATAGCACAAATGGCCCACGAGAATATGCTATGCAAGATGGATGCAAAAAAATGTGCGAATGTATTGATAGAATAGGTATGCATCTGTCTAAAGACATGACAAAAGAAAAAATCCAGCGGGAAGTATGAAGTAGAAAAACTAAAGATAAGGAAGATAAGACATGAAGTTATCGTCGGCGTCATCAGGATCATATTCAAAGTTATATTCGGTATTATGTACCTAGTCCTTTGGCCAGCGAGATAATCATCCTTTGATTGTGTTATCAAAGGCGGCATGGTTGTAAATCTAACATCTCTCTTGATAGGGCTCGTGGAAGTACAAACTCATCTTTTGCCTGTGATAGTCATCTGGGCAGTAACAGGATTTATAATATCCAAGCCCCCTGCTGTCAAAACACGACATACGGTCAAAAACACTGGTCGAATCACAGACTGCTTGAATAGATGGTATTGATACTGATTTAATCGGACACAATTACTGAATTGGCTGCATGAATGATTTGTATTGTTAGGGATTATCACATTATTCTGGCTGCCATCAATGCGCACGTTAGAGTCGCCGTGAGCCTGGCTCTGAGTTTGCTCCTTCGCGTCGTGGTATCACCACATAATGAGTGCCATTTGGTTGTATAGCCTAGTGAATACCCATCACAGAATTCATAAGTGTATTTTTTATCATTTGGGCAGTCCGTATCATAGCCGTGGTTACAACCATCGCAGTCACTATAATCGTAAGCCGCGTAGTCTTGTCCGGCATTGTATCCATCACTATAACGTTATTGAGTTGATTCATGTGCAAAAGAGCATAGATGTCAAAGCAGTAAAGGCCAATACCCAAATTCATGCAAAAAGCAATATCAACATCCTGGTCTACCAGTCACCTATTAATTGTGTCCTTTTATCCGGCCGACGTTCTGCGCGAAGCCAAGCGTTCCGGTTTTTCCGATGCGCGGCTGGGACACCTCGTGGGCGCAAAGCCGCGCGACGTGGCTGCTAAGCGGGCGGATTACGGCATCATGCCTGTTTATAAACGTGTGGACACGTGTGCTGCGGAGTTTGAGTCCAACACACCGTACCTCTATTCAACATACGAAGACGAGGACGAGGCGCAGCCAAGCAAGCAGAAGAAGATCATGATTCTCGGCAGCGGTCCGAATCGAATCGGGCAGGGGATTGAGTTCGATTACTGCTGCTGCCATGCATCGTTTGCCCTGAAGGAAGAGGGCTACGAAACGATCATGGTCAACTGCAATCCGGAGACGGTGTCAACCGACTACGACACTTCCGACCGTCTGTACTTTGAACCTCTGACGCTCGAAGATGTGCTGCACGTTGTGAGAGAAGAAAAGCCAACAGGCGTGATTGTACAGTTCGGGGGGCAGACTCCGCTGAACCTTGCGTTGGACCTGCAACACGCCGGAGTCCCAATCGTGGGGACATCGCCGGAATCGATCGACCTTGCTGAGGATCGTAAACGGTTTGGACAATTGATGAACACGCTCGAGATACCACAGCCGATGAACGGCACGGCAGTTACTCTCGAGGAAGCGAAGGCGGTTGCGCGGCGGATCGGATACCCGGTTCTGGTACGGCCCTCGTATGTGCTTGGTGGCCGCGCGATGGTGATTGTCTACGATGAATCCTCGCTGGACAACTACATGAAAGCGGCCGTACAGGTATCGCGTGAACGTCCGATTCTTATCGATAAATTTCTTGAGGACGCCTACGAGGTCGATGTCGATGCGCTTTGCGATGACGAGCAGGTTGTCATCGGCGGCATCATGGAACACATCGAGGAAGCGGGAATTCACTCGGGCGACAGTTCCTGTGTTCTGCCGACGTATCAATTGAGCGAAGAATTGCGCGAAACGATCCGGCGTTATACGGTTCAGCTCGGCCGCGCGCTGAAAGTCATCGGTTTGATGAATGTCCAGTTTGCTGTTCACGCCGGCAAAGTCTATGTGCTCGAGGTGAATCCTCGCGCGTCCAGAACAGTACCGTTTGTGAGCAAGGCGACAGGAGTGCCGCTCGCGAAGGTTGCGGCGAAACTGATGATTGGCAAAAAACTCCGCGACTTTGGCCTTCCTCCCGAGCTCAAGGTGGATCAGTACTACGTGAAGTCGCCCGTGTTCCCATTCATTAAGTTTCATGGGGTCGACACGATTCTCGGCCCGGAGATGAAGTCGACCGGCGAA
>CAVPXM010000024.1:0-9415 GCA_963709405.1 uncultured Nitrososphaerales archaeon | reverse complement strand
AAAAAGCGATGTTGTAGATCTTCTAGGACAAGACCATACCTTATTTGTGTGGTATTTTACATGGACGAAAAAGGTCCCGTCGCTCCAGATCCTATAACGCAAATATCCGGATTCTCCACAATATCATTTTGACATTGATCAATTCATTTCAGCTAACAAAATCAAAGTAACTTATTTGGCCAGATTGATTTATCTCTGTTAATCAATTTCTGCGGCTCTAGTTTAATTCTATAAGGGTGATTCCATCCATGATAAATAACCAGTATTTCGACTAGATTGTCTCAGCATAGTCTATCGAGTTTGAACTTAAAGAATCAACTCAACTCGAATTTTTCTTGATATCTTCTATAGCATTCAATCCATGTGCCTTAACTTGACTGTCTGTAATAGGTGAATTAACGACTTCAGTTATGGCGTTTATTGCTTGTTTTCCATATTCCTTAAGTGCATCTATCGCTCCTGCCTGAACTATTGGTTCAGTAGATGAATTTGCTGTATCCTTTATTCTTTGTATTTGATATTCATACAATTCCTTTTTAAACTCCTTCTACTAATCTATACAATATTGAATAATTTTTATACTATTCTAACATTGTAATTATGACATGGATTTATATCGCGAGCAAGTGATATGAATGAGATTATTTATTTACAGGACTTTACCAAATCTCTCTGCTCCATGTTGTATTCTATAATAATTGCGATAATCTTCTTTGTTAGATATTTAGACATGGGTCGAACAATACCGTCATTCCGATTAGCATCATCAGTAGGTCGCTAAGCGATAAAATATAATAGATAGCCTGGTCTTTTGAGGTCGTATATCTCAATATTTATAATATCACATGTGAGACATTACCAGGACTTGCCTCGTGTTGCATATTCACTTTGATATCATAATGTGGGATTCCAATCTTTTGTCAAAGATTTGCCAAATAGAAAAAAGGTGAGTTGTGCGAGAAAATTGGCTTTTATTGTGGTTGGGTTGAATTCACAATTACGCGAGTCGCGAGTCAAGGAAGGCTTTCATTGATAATGAAATTTTTAGGAGATTAAAAAATGATATTGTTGAACTCAAGATAAGTAGGGCACAAATAAATAAATAACCTCACAATATTGTTATTATTCGAATCGCTATTTCAAATTTGGTGTTTTATAGAGCACATATTCCATTTAACAACATAACCTGAACAATGAGTGATAAAATATTGAGCAGATACTTTAATTACTAAAGTGAAAAATGCTCATAGAAAATAATGAATAATTCAAAAATAATGTCGATTGTTATTGCAACGATCGCAACGGCATTAGTCATGTCGTCAATCCATACTGCAAGTCACGTATTTGCAAAGAAAGATGACACTAGTAGTAGTGGCGGCAGTGATAGTGGTAGTGGTGGTGGTGGCAGTAGTAGTGGGACTAGTAGGAGAGCGGATTCTAGTTCATCCAAGGGTGATTATGATAATTTCCAAAAATGTCTTTCCGATGCCACGACAGGTGGTTCTGCGACAAAACAGCAAATAAAAGATTGCTTTGATTCTACCTATGGGAGTGGAAGTAGGAGCGGCGGTAGCAGTAGCAGTGGCAATACCGACAATTCAGGTAGCAGTAGCGATACAGGTAATAACCCAGACAACACTAACAACGATGCCAACAATTAGCAGAAATTAGAGACACATGATAGTATATTATCTGTAATCCTAACTCTTTTTTTAGATTCTTAACTGATAAACGAACTAACGTGAACAAAGTCTTTTATAGATATCCCCATAGCACTTCCACCTAGTTTTGTCGGATCAGCACTTTTAACTATCATTAATGGACTTTCATGCCAGTTTGTCATATAACATCATTCATAATTCAATTGCCGAATTATTAAGTGGTTATGCGAGGATTCTCAGTTTGTTATTTATTTTGATACGTTTGTATAGGTAGGTATTGGATTGTGTATTGGATAACAGGCATCAGTTTCGTCATCTTCGTGTGTTTCAACTCCCTTTGGACATGGTTATCGGGAAAGTAATGCTCGTTTACGTTTATTGAAATTCTAACGTTTCTAAATGTTCATCATCAACTAAAAAGGCAAGGAGCGGATATTCAGACAAAGATAGAAGAATTAGGGCAACTAAACCGATCAATGAGAGATCGTGATAAAATGAAAGATGATGCGATAGCACACTTATCAGACTAACTTATGGCTATAACCGGAAGATTGCAGACAAATAGCAGCATAGACGTTTTGCCTATCGAGAATGTTATTGTATTTTCGTATGCTTTTCCATGACTACAGACATATGCGATAAATAAGAAATTCCAATCATAAATATTATGAGAGACGGTGAGGGTTTATGAGTCGACAATCTCAGGTCGCTGCAGGAACGGTAGTTTCCTTATGGCGATATCCAGTAAAATCAATGATGGGAGAGGAGCTAAATTCTTCATACGTAACAGATCGTGGACTCGTAGGGGATCGGACATATGCGGTAATAGACAAACAAAGTGGCAAGGTGGCTAGTGCCAAGAATCCCAGAAAATGGGGAAAGCTGTTCGACTTTCGTTCTGCATATAAAGATTCAACTGTGTTTCTGGGGATTTCGTGAATAAGGAAATAATTGGAGGAAATCCTTGAGCGTGATTAAAAATAGTGGTAAATACCCAACTCCATTTTCAGCCTTAATGACAATTTATTTTATACTATCATTTTACGACACTCCGAAGCACAAGCACGACATACTTGGGCGCATTGTTTACACATATCCATGTCAAATTTATCGCATTCTACAGCACATGCTTCACAAATATCAGCGCATTGTCCACATATCTTATTACTAAACTCGCTATTCCTTGACATATATTGTAAAGATAGAACACATATATCTGCGCAGTCACGACAAAGTTGAATACATTTTACCATACTCTTGACATCATCTGCACGTAGACAGCATTCGCTAACACAATATTCACATGCTTCGAAGCAAGCATTGGATGCGTCTATACAGCTTTGGTATTTTTTATTTTGTAATACTGTAGCCATATACAGCTAGTCAGTGCGGAAGAGTATATATCTGCTGTTGCAGTGGTAGATTGTTTCTGATTTTGACGTGTATCTTCCTTATGTAGGTGCTTCTCCTTTGATATGCGTTGACCTAATCTGATCCTCCAATGGTTTCATTTTTGAATGATCAAGGTAGATTCGTTAGACAGTCACCTTTCTTAGTAATAAGAAAAAAAGGAAAGGAAAGGAAAGAGAAAAATGATGAAGACATATTATTATTCGTTTGTTTACTGTATGCCAAATTGATTTTTAGTCTTTTACTACACCCCGACACCGTAGTATTACTTCTTTTGTCCCTCAGTATAGATCTTTGCAAGTTTCTCACGAAATTCTTGCTCTGCTCCTGTCTTTTCAAACATCGCCATCCATTGTTTTGTGTACTTTAGAAGAGAGATGTAATTACTTTGCCAAGCTAGACAAAAATGATCCCAGAATAAGCTATTTCTTAAGTAAAGGCTCGCTTGAAGATACTTTTGAGCATAATCTTGCTGGATAAGATATTCATGGCGTTAAAATAATGTCTGTTGAATTAGATCACTATATGTCTACTGAACCGTATTATTACCATTCATTATTGTATTAGAATATATTGCATTATTTTTTTCTGCTCCACTTTCCACCGCTATGGCATCGGATGACCATGATGCTGACTGTGTCGTATTAGCTACTATGACAGTATTATTGTGTATCGCATTATCAAGAGACTCTTTGTCTATATCTATTCCACCTTCGCTATTTGAAATCGTATTGTTGTAAATTTCATTGTTGTGTGACTCTGAAATAGTTATAGCATTCTCCTCATTGCTTATGACGTTATTTCTTGCAATGGAATCAGACATATTTCTGCTAAACATTATGCCCCTTTTGGCGTTATTGTAGATCTTGTTATTTTCTATTGTTATATGATGGCAATCCAACGAACAAATCACTCCTATTCCACCATTATCATGAACCGTATTGTTGCGAAAGATCATATCATGAGTTCCAGTATGAGGGTCAAAACCATAATGACCATTATGGTGTATGTGATTGTTTTCGATGACCATACCGCCTACTTCACTGGAATAGAAACCAAAATAGAGATGGTGTATGTTATTACCTCTCAATACACTTCCACTTCCACCATCGTATCTCAGACCACTCTTTCCCCCTCCTACTCCTGATTCATATCCTAAATATGCTATCTCTGAATTAGTAATGTCTGTTGTGCCTGTTGCTTCTTCTTCTACTCTTATATATGGTCTAGGATTGCCCTTTACCACTTTATTATCGGAAAGCTCCCTAGTTCCGTTACTTGTTGCATAATTGTTTGTTTTAGGATTCCATGAAGTTACTTTCACCGAATCAATTTTTAAGCCACCTAATACGTCTATTTGATATGCAGATGTTCCATCTGCCATTATCTTTAGCCATTTTACATCTTTTGAATCAATGTTAAGTACAGCTCCTTCATCAACCAGAATGCCTGCATTTAGCAACCATACTCCGTTATTATTAGCCTGTCTGTCTAAAATGCTATCATCATTAAGCTGGTTATCTATATCAGTTAGAGTTGCAGATTTACATTTTATTGTAATTATCCTATTAGAAGGATCATAGCTGATACAGTTTTCATTAGAAGGAGAAGGAGCTGCAATAGCAGAAGTAGTATTAGCAGAAATATTAGTATTTGTTGTTGGTGATGGTGGTGTTACTGCCGCTGGTGTTATTTTTATTGCTGCTGATATTTCACTATTAGTTAAAGGCAATAACAATAACAATAATGGAACGATTGTAAACAGCAGAAATCTCACAAAAGAGGGAGATCTTTTACTTTTCATGCCATAATTATTGTTATAATTTATCATATGTGTAATGCAATATAATATGATATTTGTTATACGGTATATTATGCTATAAAAAACTTAACTGAATTAATATGGTCGAAGCAAAAAATAACGCGCAATGAGGCCGACTTTGACTCGCTGATGAATTATATGTTAAAGCATGTATGGTCCAAGATATTTGTCTTCGCTAGTGCAAGACCGAACACTATTCTATAAATTACAAAAATAAAAAATGTAAGGAAGTCTATTTTTTCTTGGTGTTGTGCTACCACTAGCAATAAAACATCTATAACTCCTATTGTATCTGATATATATTCAGTAACTGCGAATCGATCTAATTAGTGAATAAGGTATGACGTAAAGCTACAAACATATCAAAAAGAATTTTTCTTGATATCTTCAATAGTCTTAAATCCATGTGCCTTCACCTGATTGTCTATACCAGGTGTGTTGATGACTTCAGTTAGAGCGTTTAATGCTTGTTTTCCATATGCTGCAAGTGCATCGATCGCTCCAATTTGAACTATTAATTCGTTAGAGGAATAGAATTGATGTTTTATGCAGTTAATCTGATTTTCTTTTGTTGATAATTTTCTTATCCCTCATATTTACGATAACAGGTGATTATTAACTATTTAAGCATTATTTAGCAAATACCTGAATTAGTATACTCTAGACTGGTGCATCTTTTTTTAAAAGGATTGACACACCAAGAGCTCAATCAACTATCTCCAAACGATTTAGAATTCGAGATTGGTGGCTCAAAGCAATGTCTAGAAAATCACGGTATTAATTCTCCCAATATTTTTGCAGTTGTGCACGGCGATGCGTGGTCTAATCCTACAGTCATCTGTGGTTACTATGTTATAAGCGACACTTAATTGACCACTTCGCATTTAGCTTGCCGATAGTAAGTGTATAATATGATTGACTGGTATTCCTATAATGAATCACTAGTAAGACGTGGGCAAGTACTCTTGGATTTTGATGTAATTGATGGATTGGATGATGAATTATCTCAAATGAACCCTGGTAAGATTGGTTGGTGAACCTTACGACTATCCAAATTCGTTTATGCAGCTTCTAGGCTACATGAGTGTATATTTACATCTACCATACAGGCAGGCAGGGGGTGTAGTTATAGCACACGCAAGTACAAAGGTTCCAGGCATACCACATCACAGTACCATTAGTATACGTATAAACAGGCTAGAGATCAAAATCAATGAAAAATTAGGAAATGATATTGTGATTGCTTTAGACAGTACAGACATCAAAGTAGCTAATCGTGGAGAATGGATACGGCATAAATGGCATGTTAGAAAAGGATATCTAAAGATACACGTGGCAGTTGACATCAAGAGGAAAAGAATCGTTTGTTTGGAGGTAACATGTGAAGAGGTACATGATGGCAAGATGTTAAGTAAGTTAGTAGATAATGCTTCTTCTGGAGGTAACCATGTAATAGGTGTATTAGTGGATGGTATGTATGATAGCAACAAGAATTTTCTATATCTCTCAAAGCATAATATTAAATCTGGTATAAAGACAAGAAAAAATTCCACAATTAGACGTACTAACTGTAATGCTAGGAATATGTCTGTTCTAAGGCAGCAAAGAAATCTCGATGGATGGAAGCGTAGCGTGAGTTATGGACATTGATGGTTGGCAGAAACGGTATTCTTTTCTATTAAAAGAGTGTTCGGAGAACACGTAACAGCTAGAAAATTTCCGAACACGCTAAAGGAGATCTTTCTAAAAGCAACTCTGTATAATATGTTCATTAGTATGGTCTAACTATCGACTTGCATGGACTAGGGGGCTAATGTATCGCGCAACAGAGCAGGAAACTCTTGTTTAGGTATTCGATATGTAGATTTGGGGACGAGACATTATGTTCTAAACAGCAACTCTTGTTCTTTCGATGTAATATGAATTAAAACCAATATTGTACGAGTGTAAAATTACATATTATAAATAATCTTAATGAGAAGCATATATTCGAGATCAGATTCAGAATCAGCATACAATACTATTAAATCCGAAATTCTGTCGATACTTCAGGCTGGAAAGCAGTTTGCTGTAAACAAGGACTGGGAGATTCTTGCACAGGTCACTTGAAGGAGAGTTTGCCATTCGGAGGCACGTCAGATCAAAGATCCTCTCAGTCTACTATCCAAATGAATTTCTTCAAATGCATAGTAGTGAAGATGCGAAGCGTATCCTGGAATCTTTATTTGGCTTACCAAGGGTGCAGATTCCTAACGGATTATTTTTAAAACAAGCGAAATTATTGGAATTAAAAAACCCCACCCTACAATGAAAAACTGGAGTAATATGGACTATTCTTTTTTTATTTGGCAGGCTACCACTCCAAAACAGGCAAACGAAACTCGAACTTTCTATGAAGAATCGGTTTGGTTGGTTAGAGCAGGAAAGAAGCTAAGGGAGAACGAATTGCATTAGAACCGTTCACAACTAGTTTTTCCTTTATATAGTAGAAAATGAACATATTTTAGGATGCCATCAGGATGGATGATGACCGCAAAAAGCGTTATTCCTCTGAGCATCATGATCCAGTTGGCGCCGACCTAGACTGGTTCAGAAATCATGAAGTAGCGCTACTTAAGATAAAACATAAACGGTTACGAGAGAAATATGGTGAAGGAGAAATACCATGCGAATCTAAGACTGGGACAGGCCCAATATTACTTTCATGGGATTTAATGGCACATAAAGGTACCCTGAGCAGTGTCCATTAAATCCCGGCACATCTTTTTCAATATCTTGATTGAATAGAGGGACGCTATCAATTTCAAAAATTTCCAGATAAACATCTTCTGGTAAGGATCATGTGATACAAACTTTTCGGATCTAGTCCAATTCAACCATGATATGTCATCTCATGCTTACATACAACATCTTTTAAGTAATGAGTCGCTCAAAATAAGTCATCATGCAAAATGCTCCCGGAGTAACTTTTGTCATAAAAGAGATGGTAAAGCACCTTGCTAACTTGCTATTTGTCAATGCTCTATTCATATTCCTTGTTCGCAAAAGAACAAAATCAGGAGCAGAGTACAATATCAAGTTAATTGGACAGCCGACTAACTACTTTAAATATAGCGCCGCCGTAATCGGCATATCATTTGCGGTTATTGCAATTTTGATTGTAATGGTATTCACTCAAAACCTAATGATACTAATTGCTGCTGTATTCATTTCTCTTGGGACGGGGCGACAGATCTTTGCCTCGGCACTGGATGTCGTAACAACGAACCTGAACGCCTTCGTGTCATCTTGGGCATCAACTCTTCTATTGCTTGCAAAAAATAGGCTGATGGTGACGACGACAGATTGGCGTTCCATAGAAAGTCGAGTCGAGCTGATACTCATTAGCAGGCGGCTTGAGTATAATTTGCCTGTTAAACTTGATGGGGTAACACCAGAATCTCAGCAAATATTATTAGAGTATTTGGATGAGCATAAATGGGAATTAGAGTGTCAACAGGCTATTACAGATGATGATTCTAGCTGCCTTGCATTTTTCCAATACGCAACTAAACAGATGAGAGAGAAGTTGCAGATATATGATGAACTGGAAGATCTACAGGAAAGAAGTGGAGGCGTTAACGCAGTAATCCTGATAGCATTGGGAACGTTGATTTGGTTAATTTCATAGTTTTGTACTGCTACTATTATTGTGTATACATTAATTGAACAATAAAATCCCTGAAACTGTTTAGAGTATATGAGATAATGTGCCATCGCTGTGTTCTAGCATCTGCTTACAGTGTGCAAGCATGTTCTTGTGTTCCTTACTAACGGTACAGGAATCACAAACATGTTCTGTTGTAAGAACTGCAGATCGTATACTGATGGATAGTTTAACTTGTATAATACTATCCATTGCTAGTAGTTGGTATCCTCATCTACCCTATCCTTCAATGCCCTGATAAAGGAAGGATTAGCACCATCCATGAATATCCTGCACCTGTCAGTATTTACGCTTAACCAAATTTCTGCGCTACATGTTCCTGAAGAAAAACAGAAAAAGGATTCGATGATTCGGTAACGAGCTAATCGGTATTTCCAGCGTTTTCTTCTGAACCGTCTAAAATAGAACCAAGTTTCATTCCCCTTTACGCTCTAAAGGTAAGTTGGATTTCAGACTTCAGATATCCTTCCATTATCTGTAGTTACAGCTGATAAAGGATATGATAGTGAAGATAATCATATTTTAGTCAGTGAAGAACTCCATGCATTCAGTGTGATACCTGCAAGATATGAACACGTACCAATATGGAAGACACATGGGAGATACAGAAAGCAAATGAAACGTGACTATTGTAAGATGCTCTACAATTAGAGAAACAAGAAGGATGAGCTTGCTAAAAGTGTATGACGATCTAGTAGGAATACAATAGAGATGGCTATCACTTGATAGTATATCTGTAAAGGCTACAGATACAAGGAAGTTAGGAACAAATCGTCATCATGTATTGACTGAGGGGTAAGGTATTGGGGCAAGATT
>CAVPXM010000023.1:0-47673 GCA_963709405.1 uncultured Nitrososphaerales archaeon | reverse complement strand
TCTTCAATATAAGTGACGATTTTACTTGACGTGACTCCAAGGTTCTTGCATTTTTTGTATATGTCAGATATAAGGTGCATCTATATTCTGCTCACTTAATATTTTCGTAGTTCTAAAACCCATCGCACATTGAGCCGGAGAAAGACCGGCGATTCTGAGTAATTTTGCTAAATCCCTCAGCGCATCTGCTTCATATTCACCAAGAGCATTTGTCCACCCGTTGATTATGTTACCTCACGACCTAGCCGAACTGCGCGTGATGGCATCTCGGCTAAGGCCCTGGAGCCATTGTATGATAACATGTGATTTTATAGCTTCTGGAATTGCTGCAGGCATATTCGTATTCTACTTACTTAAGTATCAACGACGGTTTATATGGTCATCGTCAAATAGCACGTCAAATGAGTCAATACGCCGTCAAATTCATCAAGTAGCATATTTGAACTCAAGAAGACCGTGTAATGAGAAGCGTTACTTTAGGTAATTAAGCCAAAATTGAAAATAACTTAAAGTTACAACCGACAAGTTTTTGCTTTCGTGGTGACTATCGCACAAAAAAATTGCGGCAGGATAAATATGGAAATCTATACAAGGTGAAAAAATATCTTTATGATAAGTCATCTAAAATAGAACGTGAGGCGAAGCGATTGCAAGAATTACCAAAAATTGAGGTAAGCAAAATACTAAACCACATTTTTTGGCAATTAGTGAAATGTAGTTAGTAATCCTACAGAACCACTATAGCCGCACTTATCACAGTAAATCCTGGACTTTAGAGCTGACAGGACCACTCCTATACCTGCTTACTTCAGAAAATTAGGCTATACTTACCTGGATACAGCTGAATCTCAAAGAGAAAAAATACATTATTCTAATTAGAGAATATCTGCTAATTGATATAGTTAGCCATGGATCTCTTTTTCTAACGCTTCCTTTAACATATGTATGTGTTTTAGCCTATCCTTTTTTATAATTTGCCACATTTCTACCAAGTCCTGTCTGTTCGCGTTCTGTGCATCTTTGATATACTTATCAATAGTATCGTATAGAAAATCTGCATCTTTTCCTAAAACCTTTAGTATGTCATATGCGGTATTTGTTAGTTCGGTTGAAGTACTTTCACTCATTATATCTTTATGACCGATAAGTGTATATAACGAATCCTACTTAATAGGTGTAGACACTAACATGAAGAATACCTTTAGGTGTCGCTATTATTGCTCCTCTAAAGCAATGATATTCTAAGTGGACTCTATAAAGTTGAGATATCGACTCCTTGTTTTGACGACAAACAAACAGATTCAACCATTACATTTATTTTTTCTACAAGGAAATTAATCATGGACCCTTTCCGTTCTATCTTTGATATATTGTATCGTTCTCTCTCGATTATGCTTTTCTCAAATGCAGAATGAAGATGGTGTCTTATTCTTAAGAATTTACAGTCCTGTGGTGGATACCATGTACGTCCATCTGTTGAAACAGGATGTTCTCCATATCTTTTCACAAGGTTTGATATAAAACGTTCCGCAACAAACATGTTTCTCCCTTTCTTTGGATACGCTTATTTGAAGGATTTCTCGGTTATCGTTTTCAATGGCTATCCATAACCAGATATAGTGAGTCAATTTTCATCAATTACAAATTCGGTAATACGTAACTTTTTAGAACCTAATATCTCGGGTTTCTATTTTTGAATCCAGTCTCTTATTGCACTATGGCTCCTTTTAACAAATCTGGACACAGCTTTGGATGTATTTCTTAGTGAAAGACCAAGGAAATAAAGAAAGATACAGAGAATATGCTATATCCTCAGGTTCTGTTCTCTTTCTTATTTGACATATCATAAACTATATCCGAGACATATGTCTATAGATTTTTCATTGACTTTACAGATCCAAATTTGGTATTTTCTTCCATATATATAAGACAAAAGTTCATTTTATAATATGAAGGATATGGTATATATATACGATATAAAACAGTAAACGAAATCACCTCATAACTTTCTAATTATTCACTTCCAGAATTGTAGAGAACAATAACCAACAGATGCGAGGTTTGACAAACTAATCTATTCCAAATCCGGCTTTATCTCTTCCTTTAGATAAGACATCGAATGTTGCAAATCCCTTGCCAGTATGACTGGATTACGAAAGAGCATGTCGATTATAGAAGTTCTTAATGCAATTTTATGAGTGATAGCGGCTACAAAAGTAAATGTTTCCAATGGATCAAATATGTGTTGCCAGTCTTCAGGGAACTTTCCATCTTCGGTTTCGGGTTATAGACTTTGCGGATCACTGTGTTATGAAAAATTAGCAATCTAGATTATTATATTTTCTTGATACTCTTGCAAATAAATCAATTATACGTAGTAGCAATACAGTTTATTGCTCTATCAGAGAATATCAAGTATGTATTTGATCATGTTATGAATCAGTTTGTATGTCTCTTGTTCGTTCTTCTCTTAATTCCTTGTACTATTTTCTGCCGTTCTTAGAATTAGTGTAAACAGTTCAAAGCCAAACAATCCTAGTACCGTTTCTATGCCATCGAGTATCAGTTCTTTATATTTTTCATTATCATACGGTAGCAGTAGAAACCCTTTATGTGTGTATTCTCTATGGGAACAACTCTACAAGGAGGATTATTGTGTTGCGAGTTTGTATAGATGTAACGTATACTGTCACCTTTTAAAGGATACCTTAGCTGTATCATTGCTTGATTTAATCGCTGCTGAGACATGAGGAGTTTAGCTCTTACTTATCAATGCCTTGCCTAAGTAGTTTGAAATGACGAGGTCTTGCTGCTCAAACTATAAAGTGAGTTAGTCGCTAACAGTTAACGGTTATCCATCCGAGGAGTTTCCCCTCATCATTATATTCAATTTAGTTGTCAGCTAGGTTGTAATTATCGATAGCAAATACGACAAGAACACCTTATCCCAAACTGGCAAAACCTTGTCTTTATGACTACGAGAGGCCTAATTCATTGGCATCTGAACAATATTCATGCGTTCAAATGTTCTACCCAGTAATTATTAGTTATTATCTCTCGAAAAATAACTAAATCCATCATGCATGATGATTCTTTCCACTTCAATAGCTTTAGATGATGATCGGCTTGTTTTCATTTTCAGTAATCTTGTCCTTCTTGTAATTTTCCTACTACTTTCAATACTTGCCATTATTGTCGGAACCTCCTTCTACTTCAATAAGCCAACTTGCTTGTAGAAACAAGGCTTCATTGATTTGTCATGTATCTTGCAGGCCGTAAAGTGCCATGCTGATTCCAACGCAAAGAATGCTGCTGCAAATCCAAGACCTATGTATGCTATATTTTCCAACATATTTACTCTAATATATCTGAAAGGTATAAAGCTGTTGGGGAAAATACTGAACAAATAACAATTACATTTCTTTATAATTAATATTTGATAAATATAATTTACAAAATACTAGGATTACCATCTATTTGTAAAATGGGTCAAGATTGTCTTAATCAAGAATGGCTTCTAGACTATGAAAACGATATGATAAATTCGTCAAGTACGTATTTGGGGATAGCCAGAGGCGCCACAATTGGTTGATATATGATATAGAGTATTACGTAAAGATGGTAAAGTCGTACGGAAGCGTTTTCCTTTTGAGGATATCGGGTGTCTTGGAAGCGTAAGCTGATTTGCACAGAGTTGAAGTCACGGGAATGGATGACTACAATAGAGAAGTGGAGTAGTCATAGTTAAGGATCGCTTCAGTCAAACTGCATATGCTTACTTGATTTACCATTCCTCTACTATTTGAAGCCCACCGCATCCGCTTGTCTTCAGTATATAGAAACTGACATATGCTAATGTAAAAGGCATTATAGTTTATTTACATATTAATAATAAAACAAATTTTTTCCTTTTCATCGTCTTTCTTTGTTTCTGTCATCCGTTAACAAACAAGTTGGTTTTGTTGGACGTTGAGTAGTGGTAAACTAAAGTGAAACGTAGCTCCTCTTTCTCCGTTAATATTATTATTATTTTCAGCCCATATCCTGCCACCATGTGCTTCTATGATATTCTTGGAGATATACAATTCTAATCCAGTTCCTGAAAAGGATTTTGCTTCAAACTTTGAAAATAGTTTGGGGAGTAGTCTAGGGTCTATGCCTTGACCAGTATCTTTTACACTGACAATAATCTTGTTGTCTTCTAATTTTGAATTAACGGTAATAATACTTCCTTCCTTACTGAATTTAAAGGCATTATTTACTAGATTGTAAACGACTTGACTTATCCTTCCTTTGTCTCCTTCTACAAAACCATCTTGCGGCTGATAGTATAATCTTACACTTGTTTTCTCATTAGTGTTACTGGATGAATTATTTCTTAGTATTATCGTATCATTTAAAGCATTTGTTATTACATCCTTTAAATTGAAATGTTCTTGCTTAAGATCTAATGACCCGCTTTCAATCTTGCTAACATCCAGTATGTTGTCCGTTAGTCGCTGTAATCTTCTTGCATTCCTTATAACAACTTCCAAATAATCAAGTTGTTTAGGATCTGTTGTCTCAGAATGTATAATTTCAGTCAGTCCCAGGATGGGCTGTATCGGTGTTCGTAATTCATGAGCAACTATATTGATAAATTCACTTTTCATTTCATCTGCTTCTTTTAGTTTTTCATATTGCAGACGCTCGTTCCAAAGTAGTTCAAAAAATGACCTAGATGAGTATACGCTGACTTTTGTGTTTGAATATACTACAAATCCAACTGCATCAGTAAAATCTTCAGCTAGCATTTCTTTTATCTCGAATCTAATAAACTTGGCATTATTAACTATGAACAGACCAGACTGAGATTTCCCCCCATTAAGAATTCTGATACTGGGTGCCTTCTCAGAAATTTGTTTTATGATCTCGGAATTCTCCTCAGTTATTGGGCAGATAATCTTTATTGATGCTCCTTTCTTGGATGTTTTAACTAAATAATCTACAACTCCTAGTCTATCTGCCCTCACCATAGCCTTACTATTTGCAAAAAGTAATAGAGCTTCGTTATCTATTGATCGTGCAAGGTCGATATAAATATCCGTTGCTTTTTGAGCATCATAAATAACTTCAAGGAATTCGGAATCTGTATCTCTATGGATTTCTTTGTTTCTAGGCTTAGCAGGCAGTGGCCTATCCCACATCCATTTCGGATTTCCTTATCTGCTATGCTCTCACTAAAGCTAACTTTACCTGCTTGTACATACAGGGCTTTATTGATTTGTCATGTATTTTGCAGACTGTAAAGTGCCATGCTGCTTCAAGTGCAAGGAAGACAGTTGCAAAGCCGAGGCCAAAATATGCTATATTTTCTAACACCTATGGTCTAAGATCATTGAAAGATATAAGGCTGTTGGATATAATATTTAACAATTGTAAAGTACTGTATTTCTAATAATCTGTATCCTAAATATTTAATATCCAAAATATTGGATGTATCATACATTTGTAAGTACAATCGTGTGATGTGAACATCAAAAACCTGTAGAAACATTCTATTGTCAATTGAGTACGTATGATAACAATACGAAAGCACATCGGCTAAATTGGTCAGTAAAAAATTCGTGTGGTATAATAGCAAATAATAGCGATCGCAATGTGACCGTTAAAATATATTAGATATGATTCAATAATTTTGTAAATCCGATTTGAAATTAAGAGTTTAAAGTAGGACAGACATTAAAAACACACATTCGTATCGACAAGATAAATGAATTTGAAAGATACATATCTTTTTCAAGGACAAGAAATATTTTGCATCGCTAACATGCAGAATATCATCTAGCAACTGCGGAGATCATCCACCAAAATATAATGGACGTTCCTCTATGCAGTGCGCGAGACCTTGAATCCCTGAGTTACATTAGAACGCCATGGAAGTCCCCAAACTTCTTGGCGTGGTGAGGGATTGTTACAGTTAGTTACGTCCAAGCTTACTTTCCACAGGACATAGTGTCCGATTATGTCGCTGGGGGCATAGGGGTCTTAATGGCATCTGTGATTTGCGGACCTCTATATACACCTACAGTGGTAGAAATTGTTCTCAGTAAAGGATTAGTCGCTCTGGGAATGACCAAAGGTCCACTCTTATCATGGCTTATGGGACAACCATATGATGTTGTTTACGCCGTAGCGGTATCAAGAATTGTCCGATGGAAAGTTGTTCTAACATACGTGGCTATAGCATGGATTGGAAGTGTCATTGCAGGGTTAGTTTATGGAACAATAACCGGAGGGTTGTAAAATTATCTTGAACGGTAGTTACCGCAAATACCTCAAAATGACAATATCAGGACGATTGAAATTCTATAAGAAAGAATTAATTGATGAATCCTGATATTAGAAAGCATAAACTTATTGCACCGATACACATTAGTTTGGAAGTATTTCAATAGATGGTAAAGGAATCGACAAAATCAACAAAACCCGACTGGCATTCTATAAATCGTGATCAAGTTATGCAAGATTTACGGACTAGTATCAGAGGACTGACTCAGAGAGAAGCTAACGAGAGACTTACAGTCTACGGATTTAATGAAATCGAAGCAGAAAGAGGGATCTCGAGAGCAGCCACATTCGCAAAACAGTTCACCGATCCTCTTATAATAATACTCCTATTTGCGACTGCGATCTCTGCGATTGTGGGTGAACTGATTGATTCAGCTATTATCATCGCAATAGTAATACTTGCGGCCACTGTAGCCTTTATCCAGGAATACAGGTCAGAAAAGACGGTTGAAGCGTTAAAGAAGATGACAGCCGGAACATGCCGGGTTATTCGAAATAATGAGGAAAGCATAATTGATGTGACAAGACTTGTCCCCGGTGACATAATTCTGCTTTCTGTAGGGGACAAAGTTCCTGGGGACGCATACTTAATTGAGAGTCACAACTTGGAGGTAAACGAGGCACCTTTAACTGGAGAATCACTTCCAGTAGGAAAAACTGCAGCAGTGATATCTAAAGATACGCCGATTGTTGGCAGAAAAAACATCATTTACACTACTACCACTATAACCTATGGTCGAGGAAAAGCAGTAGTTTTTGCAACTGCCATGGATACAGAACTAGGAAAGGTTGCAACTGAAGTACAAACAATTGATGTACGAAAGACTCCTTTTGAACTAAAGATTAGACATACCACGAAACTGCTGAGTGTAATAATGTTACTCGTAGTTGGAATTGTTAGTATCTTTGCATTTATTCGTGGTCTCCAACTATTAGACATGCTTGTTTGGGGAATAAGCTTAGCAGTAGCAGCTGTTCCAGAAGCGTTACCTGCAGTTATAACAGCATCTCTGACAGTTGGAACATATAAAATGGCTAAACGAAACGCAGTAGTGAGGCGGCTTCAGGCTGTGGAAGTTCTTGGTTCGACGACTATAATTTGTAGTGACAAAACGGGAACCTTAACGAAGGGGGAGATGACAGTAAGGAATCTCTATGTGTATGACAAATCTGCTCAGGTAACTGGTGCAGGATATGGTTTAGAAGGTGGGGTTGTTGATTCAAATATTGATAACAACGATCTAATGCTACTTGCCAAGACAGCGGTTTTATGTAATGATGCTAACATAGTGTTCAAAGAAGATAAGGCTGACCTAACAGGAGACCCGACTGAGATTGCATTGTTAATTTTTGCCTACAAGATTGGTGGCATAACAAAGGACAAAACAAATTCCGAATATCCGAGGGTACAAGAAATACCATTCAGTCCCGAAAGAAAGATGATGACAACAATCCATAGAAGTTCATGCAATAATAATAGTAATAGTAGCAGTAATAGTAGAAAGCATGAAGCTTATATCAAAGGCGCTTGTGAAGTTGTCCTGAGTCGTTGCTCCGGGATTGTTGTCGATAACAAATCTTTGTCCTTGTCTGACGATATGAGAAATAGAATTCTGGCTGCAAATGATGATATGGCTACAAGAGGATTACGAGTGTTAGCACTAGCGTACAAAGAGCTGAAAGAGAATCATTTATCACAAGAAGATGTAGAAAAGAATCTTTTGTTCCTAGGCCTTGTGGGGATGATGGACCCACCAAGGAAGGAAGTCATAGATTCAATTGCGCAATGCAAATGCGCAGGGATAGATGTCGTTATGATAACCGGAGACCATAAACTTACAGCTATAGCTGTCGCAAGAGAGATCGGAATAATCGATGATAAGTTAACGACAAAAGATGACAATGCCATCATTGTATCTGATCAAGAGCTAGAAACTACAGATGTCACATCCTTAAGTAAAAGGGCAGACTACATCAAGATATATGCAAGAGTTTCACCGGAACACAAGCTCAAGATCGTACAAGCGCTGAAGAATAAAGGGCATATCGTTGCTATGACAGGTGATGGAGTAAACGACGCCCCCGCGTTAAAAGCAGCTGATATTGGTATCGCGATGGGAATAACAGGTTCTCAAGTAGCAAAAGAATCGGCATCGATAATTCTCGCAGATGATAATTTTGCAACTATTGTTTCAGCAATCGAGGAGGGAAGAGGAATTTTTGACAATGTCAAAAAGTACCTTGTTTATTTATTATCTGTAAATTTAGGTGAAATCATTATCCTTGCATTCTCTGTCATTATGGGATGGCCTCTTCCATTACTGGCAAAACATATCCTTTTCATCAATCTTGCAACTGATGGTTTTCCGGCCATAGCACTCGGTCTAGAACCTCATGAGCCTGACATTATGAGAAGAAAGCCGAGACATCCAAGGGAAAGCGTATTCTTTGGCATCAAGAGGTTGCTGATAACAATTCCAATTATTCTCGCAGTGACGTCATTGCTGCTCTTTGCATACGTTTTACAGGTTAATGGATGGAATTCGAGTCTTGCAGTTGCAAAGGGTAGAACTATGGTTTTTGGCGTAATAGTCTTCTTCGAATTATTCTTTGCATTATCATGTAGATCATTTACTCACAATATTAATGAACTTGGATTATTTGGAAACAAAACGCTACTCTATTCGTTGATCGGCGAATCAGCTGCTGCTCTTTTTATCATGAACTATCCACCGATGCAAGAGTTATTTGATTTTGTACCGTTGCAAGTAGGAGATTGGATTCTTCTGTTGGTGTTAGCCACAACTGGGTTTGTATATTCAGAAATAATAAAACTATTGACCAGAAAGAAGGAGCACAGTTGATGTAAATGAAATCATTTCGTCATAAAAATTCTTTCTGGTACTGTTAATTGCAAGCTCATGTCGTATGATGTCTTTAACGACGAAAGCTGTACATAAGAACTTGCCATGAACTATTTTCATTTCGCAGACCACAGCTTTACCAATTAAGATATTTTCTCTGACACATATACAGTCACATAGTTCGGCATATGAATTGGAAAAGCAGATACTACTCTTTTATAACGGTAAACACACCCGGGATTGAATTTCTGAACCCATTTCAGTACAGCAACAACATGACTCCTTCGTCCTCACTCTTTTCCAAAGAGTTGGATCGCTTTAAATGTATTTCTGAAACTTACTTAGACCTAGAAAATATAAGTATAATGTATACAATATTGTTTCTGCTCATGTTCTCTCACGTTCAAATAGACTCATAGAATATTAGAGAATGTTCGCGGCAATAGCTTTATCTCTAAGTTAACAGGGTACATGATTGATAGGGAAGCTTTAAGAAGCGAAGCATAAAATATTATTACAATGGTGAGTAACTATAAGTATGAAACAGATCGACATTTATATCGCATGGGAGAACGTCTCGGCGGCAACTGATGTTCTCCATATGCATGGGGTTGGAGGCATAAGTCTTTCAGAGGTCAAAGGAAGAGGAAAGATACCCCATGAGGCCGTTCCACACACGATTCAGGCCTACACATATGAGAAAAAAATGGGTCCAGAATATGTGTCCAGAGTACGTATGTCGACTATTGTACCCGACTCAAAGGTGAAACCTGTTATTGACGATCTCCTTAAATTACCACCCACGCGCGGCAAGGTCTTTGTCCGCGATGTTCTGGAAGCGTATGATTTGGCGTCAAAGACTGCTGGAGAATCTGCTATTTTATAGGCCCAATTAGTACGAGCCTAAGTTATATACTGAACTAAGACTTTTCGATGTCATAAGCATCGCCGCAGAAGCAAACCACAGCTGGTATTAAAAATCTCTCGAAGTTCCAGCAGCCATCAGATAAGGCGATACTTCCTCGGACGTTAGAGGCTTACAAGGTTATTACGACTACGACTGATTCGCAAGACGAGCGAAGCATTCCTGTAGCGATTGTAAAGGACGTCGCTCTGAAAGGAGCCAGCCAAATTCCTGAGTTGTCGTGGTTGGACAAGAGATAACACGGACTAGTAACGATAGTCAGATTCACACCTCGACATCAGGTAGTGTAGGAAGTGCAGAATCAGCAAAGATCGTTCGATTCAGGACTCTTCCTGGAGCAACATTCTCGTTTACATTTGATTTCGTTACGTCATTATCAGTCATCGAACATGGTATTAATATTCAGAACTATTTCAAAGAGATGAATAGAATAATAAAAAAGGTGGAGTACTTTTGACATCGACCGACTACTGGCCTGATAAGATAGTCAATCTAGTTAATACGGACGTAAATCCTAAGAATTCGCCTGATAATATTTTCAACAGGAGAGAAATAGAGGAAGAGGTAATTAGCATTGCAGAACGGAACGGTTTCCTTCTTACTGAACCAATAGATTTTTCACACGCAGAAAAAGTTATTCATTGGGATGATACACGCCTTGATTACACTTTCATATTCTTTGCACTAAGAAAGAATTAGTTAGTACGCAAAAGCCTGTTACAATTACTTGGCAGTGGAACATGGCAGCCGTTTAAATGAATCGTGTGGGCAGAACAGGTTTGTGATATGCTTTCTTTATCTTTTAAAGCCTATTAGAAAAAAGCCTTAATCGACTTATCAACTCTCACTCCTTGACCAAGTAACAGAACCACGCAGCTTGTACAATCGGATGTCCACATTATCCTAAATGAGCTCCGCTCCCATGCTTTAGTAAATCCATCTGTATACGTCTTTCCATAGCTCTCGCAAAATTGTTCAATTACTATGTCGTAACTACTTGAAAATATACTTAATGGTTGCGAGGATATGAGAAACTCAAGCCTGCAATACGAAGAAAGGGATTGACATTGCAGTGAGTAAAGCTAGTATAGTCTTTGCTGCAGATCCGCTTAACTACTGTTTGTATACTATAAATCCGATTCAAGAAAAAGGTGTTTGTTATAGACAACAATTTCAGATTCGATTTAAAATGCATTTAGAGTTACCCGATATGATCTCATGCCCTATAAAGATTCAGCTTCCTTCTTCCCCCAAATGCTTTGCTCATATGCAATAGTAACACCATGTATACAGTATTGTCAAACCGTGCATTGATTATGAATACATCATTTTCACTTGAGTGGATTCAAAAAGTGCGAAGATGATTCACTAACGTTCTTTATCTGACTGATACACATATTTGCGAGCACTTCTGCCATCATATTATTGACCTGCTCGAATGGGTTAATCGCTAACAATTAACGGTTATCCATCCGGGGAGTTTCCGCTCATCATTATATTCAATTTAGTTATCAGCTAGGTTGTAAATATCGACAGCAAATATGACAAGAACACTTTATCCCAAATTGACAAAACCTTTCCTTTATGGCTATGAGAAGCCTAATTCAATAGCATCTGAACTATATAACTTCCGTCAAATGTTCTACCCAGTAATTATTAGTTATTATCTCTCGAAAAATAACTAAATCCATCATGCATGATGATTCTTTCCACTTCAATAGCTTTAGATGATGATCGGCTTGTTTTCATTTTCAGTAATCTTGTCCTTCTTGTAATTCTGCTAGTACTTTCAATACTTGCCATTATTATCAGGACCTCCTTCTATTTCAATAAGCCAACTTGCTTGTAGAAACAAGGCTTTATTGATTTGTCATGTATCTTGCACGCCGTAAAGTGCCACGCTGCTTCAAGTGCAAAGAATGCTGCTGCAAATCCAAGACCTATGTATGCTATATTTTCTAACATCTATGGACTAAGATGATTGAAAGATATAAGGCTGTTGGATATAATATTTAACAATTGATAAGTACCGTGTCTGTAATAGTCTGAATCCTAAATGTTTAATATCCAAAATGTTGGATGTATCATACATTTGTAAGTACAATCGTGTGATATCAACATCAAAAACCTGTAGAAACGTTCTATTGTCACTTGAGGACGCATGGTAGCAATACGAAAGCAAATACTTCGGATTAGCGTCATCACTATTTATTTGAGGCTTGGGCATATTCCAGATCCATATTTTATGTCTATAATGAATTAGGATAAAGCTATCCTTTGAGTGTCTGAATTTGTGATGAAACATAATCAAACATTCCCAAAGGATAGCATATGGTAGTAAATGTGAATCTATTCTTTTTAGTATTCTGTACTTGATAGGTTCGATACCGTGGTCAGAATCGCAAAAGGGAAGAAGGGGCAGACCATATGTTTATTCTCCTACTGTAATTCTGAGATGTTTCATAGTTAGGCTATGGTTTAGACTGGATTCTAACAATGCATTACATGAATTCCTAGAATTGGATTATCCTTACAATAAGAAGATAATGAAAAGATGTGGTCTTACCCAAATACCAGACAGGCGAACATTTGACAGACGACTTAAGACCATATCCATAGACATCAAAAAAAGGATTACTATCATGACCTGCATGTTTGTATGCGAGAAGATGATAGATCCATACATTGTTGCAATAGATAGTACTTTACTGAAAGCCAAAGGACATGTTTGGCACAAATCATCTATGAACAAAGGTACAGTACCACGTTCTGGCATAGATACTGACGCAAGATGGGGATTCAGCCATGCTAAAGGATGGATATTTGGTTACAAACTACATATGATATCAAGTACTGGTTCCATCATAGTCCCATTAGCAGCAGATTTTACAACTGCTAATGTACAAGATAATCAAATGTACAATCCGATGATATCATCAACATCATCTCTGTCTCCAGAAACATGTTTCATGATAGGCGATTCTGGGTATGACGACCATAAACTATATGACTTGAGTACTAAAAGAGGATTTGAACTGGTATGTCCAGTACAAAGATATGAACATACCCCTACTGACAGACTTGAGCTGAAAAGAGCTGATAGCCGGACAGGCTATTTACTCTTGGAGAAGTAAATCGATAGAACCACTAATAGAACATATTAAATCTGTTTTTAGAATAGACCCATTACCAGTAAGAGGCTACCAGAAGGCTGCTGGAATAGCACTTCTGTCAGTACTACTATATCAGATCCTTGTCTATTACAATTATAAAACCAGACGTAGTCAACGACCAAAATCAATCAAACACATGTTATGTAGTTAATATGTTACTAAATAATATATGAAAAATATAGAATTCAATTATGTCCAAGCCTCATTTATTTATAAAATGTAGTTTGTTACTTCCATAGGAATTAATTAACTTAACAGATGGCATCTGAATGAGTCATCTTCATATAAAATAATTAACATTTATCCATCTTGCACCTGATTTATTATCTGAATGTAATATTATTTCAACATGAGCTTTATATTTAGCTTCATATCAGTGAGTAATATTGTATCAAAATATAAGAGTATCTATTCTTGGGAATTACTTGGATTCATTATTAGCAATATCGGATTCAATTCGACATCGGTGCTGTGCGGTATTGAGTATTATTCATAAAGATATCACAATAAAACCTTGCATGTGCATACTAATGAGAACATTATTGGCCAAGTGTAGTAACAGCAGTAACACGATAAACAGAATAGAGAGGTACTAGTTGAAAGATGAGCTATAGCCCTTCACTTCATACTAAGAAGAAAAGCAGAACCTACTTGTTAGTAACTTTAAAAGGAGTAAAGTATGGTGCATTTGCCGGTATTATTGCAACTTTACTCATATCTTTAGGTATTGCAACCAGCTGAACTGGCATTTGGATTACGGATAGGTACATTTTATTCAATAATTGGTATTATTTTAGGTTCGAACAATGTTATAATTGCAGGTTATATAGGATTTGGACTTCATCTACTAATTGGCACACTGTTAGGAATTGCACTTGGAGCAATCGGAATTAGATGGAGGAAAATACGCATGCTTATTCCAATCAAAAGTTCATTAGTTGGCATGGGAGCAGGCATCGTTGTATGGTTAATCTTATTTCTTCCGATAACATCCCTTTTAATACAACCTTCCATGCGAGCGCATCGTTGTAATTTTAGCAATCGCATGGCAGAAGACCATACTAGCCGACCAGCTAAGCCACTCAATAACAAACATTGCACTTATTGCAATAGTATTCCACCTTGTTTGGGGAGCAATATTTGGTTATGTGATGAGTTCACTGCTAAGAATTAGAGTTTATAAAATAAAGCAACACTATAAAGATATTATGAATATCGATCCAAAGATACGATTAGTCACGATATGTGATACAAATGGCAATATAATATTCTATCGTCATCGTCAGGGTGTACAGAATTTACTTAGCAAAGATGAAAGCAAAAAATCTCTTGAAATGGCTATGGCTGCCTGGAAGGTACGTAGTGAATTTTCAGACAAGATCGGAAAAGGAAAGTATGTGTTGGCTGAATATGAAAAGATTAAACGCATAACTATGCCATTTGGTGATGATCTTTTACTCTATTTAACTACAGAAGTAGAAGCTGATGATTCAAGAATATACGACAGAATCCGCAGTTTAGAGGCGGGTTTAAAATATTGGAATTAGACATACTGATATTGCTATTTTACTCCCATCCTCCCTGTTGGCAGGTTTGTGACTACATTCGCTTCCCAGGTTGTAGAAGACCTGAAATTGAAATTAGGTGACTCTATGCTACTGCTGTATTAAGAGCCGTCCTCTTTCCTGTTACTGGATTTTTGCTCAAAACCACTTTGTGCTGCACATAATGCTCCCAGTAGATATATGGTTGCTAAACTGTAAAGCATAGCTGTAAATGGACTATAAGGAGGTTGAGAACAATGGAAAGTCCTTCTGCAGATTCTATTCTGTCATTAACAAAATCCCTTGCGAACTTTCTTAATTAATTCTTGTCTAGAAACCTGCTAGCAATACTCAACGTATTTTCACTAGGCTGAATACTACCTCTCTATTTAAAGTAAAGTCGCTCATGAGCTTTGTAGAAACCATCATCAATGTTATATGATCAGTCAGTCTATGTATGTTGTAGGTTATGCATCTGAATGACAATTCCCTGTTCTGTGTTCTAGTCAATCTAGACATTAAGTGCCCTTCAAACAGTCGTTTTATGATTGACATTGTAGTTTCATCCTTGTTCGGTTGATTCTACAACAATTTGGAATAGCCATGTTTCATTTGTTTCCTATATTTATCATGTGTTCTCAATATTGGTTCATGTTCATATCGAGGTGGGATTACACTGAATGCATGCAAGCCCTCTCTTACTAAAAGGTGATTATCTTCACTATCGTAACCCTTATCAGCTGTAACTACAGATAATGGTAGAATTTCAGCTATTCTTGTTAGGATTGGCTTGAAATCTATATTATCATGTCTTGTAGGAGCTCGTCTTATCTTAATCGAACATATGATTTGTTGTAATACATCGACTCCAATAGATAGATAATTTCGCATATTTTCTTCTCAACCCTGTTCGATCAGTATAGTACTGTGAAGCATGAGTCATGTTGAATCCTGTCGAATCTATTTCTACAAAGATATGCCTGGTACCGCTAATTACAATGAATGACGAAAAATTTTCATTTGCATCATTCAAATTAGAACTCTTCCTCCGATTGCATATTGAAATCACCGATCTAGGATATTTATACCGTCTCATCCATGTGAATTATTGATATTCTAGTTCAGTAAGTTGTTATACAATCATAATCCCTTTACTTGTATATCATGATTACCTGGGGGAATAATAAAATCTATATGCACAGTCTTTGGATTCATTACTTTTATTGATACATCCTTATTATTTATCTTCCCATCCATTAGGACAGATATATCTTGACTTCCAGGTGTTTTAACTATCTTCAGACTCATTGGTCCGCCAGTAGGGTTGTAGTGCTTTACCCCAAAAACTAAACTATCCGTTGCACTAACAAACTTAAAATTGCTAACACTAACAACTCCGTTTAAATCAGCCCGACACACAACATCAGGTGGTGAGTTCGTAAAGGCAGCACACAGCATATTAAGGATAACTTCAATGACTGAATCTTGGGGCCTTTTCCTTCAATATAGGTGATGAGTTAAAGAACGAGCCTTTTTTGTGCGTTTGACTATAGAAGGTTAACCAACTAAAGATATTGAAGTTGATTATCTCCATTATTAGACAATGAATGCAGAATTCAAAAATTGTCACCAAAGTTTCGCGTATGCTCATCAACTTGTTCTTGCGGAGTTTTTTTATCATGCGAATGCTCCCATTTATGCGTGCGGTGATCAGCCCTTATGTCATGTTCTTCTTTTACATGATGTAATCTATCCTTCTCGTGAATGAATTCTTTGCCACAGTTATGACATTTTACAATCGGATGATGATGAATACTTCTTGCATGTTCTATAAGATCCTCGTTATTTTCAAATTTTTGACCGCATTGATCACAGGTATATTTATTATGATGAAACAGATCCATTAAACAAATTCTATCTAAGGTGTACTATTAAAGTCATCCGTAGCCAGTCTCTTGTTATCGGTTCAGATTTTACTAGACGAAGTGTATACCTTGCCGCCGCTATTCAGTGCAGGATATTTTCGTGTATTTTAGTATTCACTCATCCTAAGTGACCCTGTTAACATAACGGAATGGCCGATAGATATCGCTAGCGATTTCATGCATGGATTAAGAACAACCCTTCCTATAAGATCCCTTAAATTAACAGCACCTCCTAAGCCCTCATCGAATGAACCATACCATAATATAGTACGTCTATTAGGAATAGCAGGAATTCTGTGTAGCGACTTTTTGCGTTACTATTTGGTATGGACTATAGTATGATTCATCCTCGTCGTAGAAATATGCCTTTATCCCGACTCATTCATTTACTATCATATGTTCGAATTAATCGTCACATCTGGCACAGATCCTTTCTTTCCTTCTTTCTTGAGATCCTCGCAGATTTAGTTCCGTAGTTGGATATTTTCTGGAATTGTCGATACATAAGCAAGCAGTTTCTTTATCCGCGGTTGTTGATGGATTGGTTATTGGTTATGACATAAGAATTTCTGCACATTCTTGCTCGTTTAGACTATCGTCTGAGTTCTGTTCTATTCTATTAGAACCTACAGATAATCAGAAGGAATTCCAAGCTTTATATTATTACATTTTATTTTATTTTGTATTAATGATATTTTTTGATTCTTTTATAGAATCTTTTTCTCCCTCCAATGCTTTAGCATTAGCATTAGTATTAGCATTCTCCTATTCCAGCCTATCTGTAATTACTTGAGGTGTATCTTCATAAAGTTCTATTTTGAGATTCTTTGTTTCGTTACCGGATCAGATATGATTTCTACTACCGCTATTTTTATCGATCGGCGTAGGAGAACCATTTGGTCGGGGGTAGAGGTAATAAATCCCAACCCTTTACATTCACCTCAACCTTAACAGAAAAATGCCCCATCTTTAGCGGGATTTCATAATTCATTGTTTAACACCTTTTGCACGATCAATAGCATGCTTACCTTTGTATATCAGCCAAGCTCCAATCACTATCAGTGCCAATGATAGCAACAGAAAGGGCCCTGCAGTGCTTAGGATCATATTCATTGCATACGTTGCAAAGGCCAAAAAAAGACCTAATACTATTATTAGAAAGCCAACGGTAACCGCTGCAACGCCTATGGCTATTCCCATTAGACTAAAACAACTCTTCCCATTTAGCCATATCACAATCACAGCATACCACGTAATTATCAATAACCAATTTTTCTATTGCTGAATCGGGGATGGATATTAATAACCTTAGCCACATATTCTTCAATCAAGCCTCTCCTTCTACTTAGCTACTCCTTCACACATCCCATCAGCAAACTTGTGGTATCCCTTTTATCTGAGTTTGTCAATAAGTAAATTAAATTATTCGATTTCTTGCTCTTTAGATATATATACATCTAGTCTATACTTGGTATTTGGCTTTTGTGAAATGTAGGCTCTGTCAACTTGACGGTTTTCTTAAGCTCCTCAATAGATATTTGTGTGCATAATGAGAAAGCCTTAGGTGATTCCAGATTAATGAGTGGACGAAGGATTACAATTCCTAAGAAGGTTAGAGCAAGACCGAGCATATGGGATGGTAATTTCTTGACTTATTTATTGACCAAGAATGGATTTGTAAAGATAAAGAAATTAGGATTTGATTGGGATGAAGCGATTAAGCAGCGTAAGAAGCTAAAAATAAAAATTATTGTTAAGTTAAGAGGGCCTAATGATATATTAAATTCCTTATATACACATGCTGTACAGAGTATCGTGTATATGGCTAAAACAAAGGAGATTGAAACTATTGCTTAGGAGTCTGGGTAATTGTGCTCATGCCTTTGTGCCTAGAAACTGCATCGGCAAAAGAATCAGGGTGACATTATTAGGAAGTTGAAAGTCATGGAACAGGGAATCGCCTACAGAGAGTTTACCGAAGACGAGGTTTGTGCTATTTTACATGGTTTAAAAAAATATCAGGAATCGTCTGACAATTTTTTTGAAGACCCTGATACCAAACTCAGAGCGATTAATGACTTAATGGCTTACTTTTACACTCTAAGTATACCAGATAATCCTGAATTAAAGCGAATCAATATTCAAGTTTCTATAAATGAGCTAGAATGGCTTTCAAATAGCCTAGTTGATTATGAGATCAATAATGATACTCGGGATTATGATCTTATGGGACTGGAAAAATTCAAATCTAGGATCCAAAAAATTCTCGAAGAGGTGAAGAAGGAATGAAGAGCTTCATATTGTTATTGCCAGTAGTAGCGGTGCTTATGAATCCCACCATTCTAGTAAACGAAGTTATGACTAAATGTGAGAGGCAGCAGCAATCAATTAAATTCGACCTAATACCTCAAGGCGAACATGGCAAGTGTAAGGAGCGCATCTGAGCATTGATAACAACGACATACAATATAATGAATGGAAATCAGACATAGAAATGAAAATCGATAAGTACTTTACAAATTGGAGAGAATACTATCAATGAATGTGCGTTATAAAGATATTAAGTCTTATCTCTTGACTTCAACGAAAACTTGACAAGAAATAAAATAATAAATGAGTTAAGAAAATTGGTTATTAATCTAAAGATACATAAGGATTCAACATCAATTCAACGAACGATTAACCTTGAAGCACCAGATAAAAAACTAAGATGGATTTTTCACAGTCCAGGCTGGTATTGGTCAGAGAACGGCATTCAACACTTTGAGCCTCACGCTTTAAAAAGATTAAGGCATCGCATACAGAAATTACTCGGAGAGGTAGGAAGGAATTGATCTGTGCTAATTGTGGACACGAAGAAACTGATCACGAAGAAATAGGAGGGAAAGATATGAAATGTTATGGTAGTGAAGACTGGCTATGTACTTGTAAAAAATTCGAGAAAGAAAAGGAATGAGATGAATTAAGAGATTTCAATTTATCTAAACAGGAAATCCTTTTACTACGCGATGTTTTGTAAATTGCTTGAGAATGCTGGATGACGACAATCCGGAGACGGAACAACTAGGCATTGCAAAGGAAGCTGTAAAAGGAATTCTCAAATTGGACATAAACCTGCCAATCAGGATCTGCATTTCAGATCCAACCACCGAATGACGATTGGAAAGAATAGAATGCCTAGCGCATTTATAACATTTATTGATTTGGTTGATTTCATCGAAGACAAAAATAACCTTATACCTAAATCCCCTTTTTCTGTACATAGTACTAGAAATGTGGAGCTGACTGGAATTTAACCCGTCATCATCCGGCTCCTGACCAATCGTTTTGTCGGCCTGAGCAACCGGCGCGCTTATTCTATCTAACTGACTTTTATACCCCACTTCCCAGGCTACTGTGATATCTATCAAACCACCTATCTAATGAATCGCGTTTCAAAATATATGGTATTATATTATCAATAAAGCGACAATTAGTGACTATGAAAATTTTCAATTACTTCTATTTGAAAGTATTCAACTTTTTCTGAATAATTCTGGCACATTATAGTCTTTGAATAGTTGTACCTTTCGTAACATTTATTCGCCGATTCAATTGGGCAGTAGTTCTGCCCCTCATCAATAATTGGTGTTGCTTGGTCCATAGCTTAAGGCTTCAATGAAAGCAATAAAATTTTGATTCTGAAATACCGGGGGCAATATTAATTGAGCTGCTTCATTCTATGTAGTTACTAACAGAATGAAGAATGATGAAAGATTCGTTAACTTGATAGATTGTCTTACCAATAGTCACCGGTGACGATATACGTCTGATCAGAAAATTCGAATATCAATCAAATAAGGCAGGAATATTTTATGGTGTATGTTCCCATTGAAAATACACAGTTCCACCTTTACACGAAGAACAGATAGACGACTGATTATCTTTCATGGAACTCCATACTTCTATTTCGCCAAGAACCTTTTCTAATTCCTCTTGTGTCCCTACTCCATCAGAAGACAGCAAATTGACAATCTCCTCTCTTGAATAAGATGAGGAAGGATTGCCTTTAAGTAAATTTTCTACGCGGCGTTGCATGTTCTTTTCTTTATTACTTTCCATGATTAATATTCACATACTTTATTTTTCCAATAATATGCTTTTGGATTTGATCATCACGTACATTGATAGTTAAAACGATGTTAACTATCAATAGACTATACATGCTAAATCCTGTTAGATGATCTAGCATAAGAATTGGTAATTACATTACAAACTGAATAAAAATACCATAGTAGAAAATGGACCGGTCTTATAGGGAATTCCAAAATTTTATAACCAATTCGAAATAGTAACTTAACTATTCTTTTACCTATTTTATATCTGAATATTTGGCTAGATTTTTTGCCACATGATTGTGTACGTCAGATAAATTCTCGAGGGGCGGTGAGAAGGGTCTGTTCGCATGGAAATGACGAAGCAGTAAAAGTTCTCATATTCAAATTAGGCTTTTCGGAACAGAACTTGAAAATCCTGATTACCTTTTTGTCTAGACATTATCGTATCCGTCGCTTTTAATGACAGTCTTTCAGTCATCAATTTTCTAATAAATTAACTAATTTAATCATAGTCTAGTTCAAAGAATAAAAGTCATAAATCATACTATGTTGAACAGAGGATAAAAATTGGTTCTGACCTGTCATGATTGAATCCAAATCTGGTCGGTGCTGCAGAATATCCTACGACAAATACATTTGAAGACTAGATGTCGTCCCCTCTGACTTTATATCAATTCAAACTAATCTAACAAGTTAGCACAATAGTATACTAAACAGTTTTGACAAATACCTAAATATTTAGCAGAGGTGCAATATAATTAACTGAGGTTAGGGATCTATCGGTATTGATAGAGGAGATGTCAGACGACTGAAATAGTATAATGTAGCAAACAAAAGCAGATAACTCTAAAAAGATGATGATTCAATCGAGAACCTTGATATTTGAGACGAGTGTATTTCAGAAACATGTAGTACACTGTTAACAGAACATTATGTTACCTGAATGGTTGATGTGAGCTAAACAACGTTCTTATATTATTAACCAAAATGATCCTGAGAGAAGGTGTAAACACAAATAAGACTATTCATCTATTACGTAGAATTGTTAAAATATGGAAAGTACTGATCCAAATCAGTTAGATGGTAAGAATTCTGAGGAACACATGTTGCCATCCCAATTCCCAGCTTTTACAATTTTTGATATCCTTGCTAGAGGACAATTAGTTAGTCAGGCGATTTATATTGTTGCAGAACTTAGGATTCCTGATTATTTAAAAGATGGTGCAAAGAGCATCGATGAGTTGGCTAGAATGACCAATGCTCACCCTGGTTCCCTTTATAGGCTATTGCGTATGCTAGCTAGCATTGGCATCTTTCATGAAACAATGAAAGCAGGAACTCCTGAGGAAGAAAATAATAGCAGGAGATTTGAGCTAACGCCCACTGCTTCTCTTTTGCAATCAGGAACAAAAAATTCGATTAGGGACTTGGCATTATTGTTTGGACTAAAGTCGTTTAATAATGCTACAACAGATCTTTTGTATTCAGTACGAACTGGCCAGAATTCATTTAAACATGCAAATGGTTTAGATATGTTCGAGTATTTTCAGCAAAAAGAAAACGTTAATGATGCTGAAATATTTAATAATGCAATGACGTCACTCAACTTATCTTATGTTTCGACAATCTTTCCATTATATGATTTTTCACAATTTAAAACCATCATAGATATTGGCGGGGGACAAGGCGTGTTTTTATCAACTATATTGAAGGAAAATCCAAATCAGCACGGGATTTTATTCGATCTCCCCAATGCAATTGAAAGTGCCAAAAGTGTGTACTGTGGCTCATCCATAAATTCAAAAGATGATAGTAAGAATGACCTACTTTCACGTTGCGAATTGATAGAGGGTGATTTCTTCAAATCAATTCCTACTGGCGCAGATTGTTATATAATAAAGAATGTAATCTTGAACTGGGATGACGAGTCTGCCAGTATGATTTTGAAAAATTGTTTGGAGTCTATGAAAAGGACTAACCTGATAAATTTAAACAGAGGCGACACACAAAATAGAAATCCAAGATTGCTAATTATCGAAACCATTATGCCAGAGGGAAATGAACCCTTTTTTGGTAAATTTACGGATATACTAATGCTTGTACTCACTCGAGGTGGAAGACTAAGAACTGAAAAAAAATTCGACGAATTGCTGAGGTCATCTGGCTTCGATATCGTCAATATCATAAGACCGCCCGATAATGTAAGCTTTCTGAGCATTATCGATGCAATACCATCATCGTTGGAGCCGAGTTAGCAAAATATAAGATATTTAATCAGAATATATAACCTGCATGTAATAATAATGCCTAATAATTATGAAAAAATAATCCATCGCATCATTATTATTACTCTTTAAATTGCATCTAGCTAATGTCACGAAGTACGCATTTTCATAAATATTTCTTCTTGTGGGAATAGATAACTACTCGATTGCGCCTAATGCCTTCACCTCTCTACACAAGATTAAACATTATGCATTTCTAGACTAAATAAGGAGCTATTTAACGCTGAATTCACCTATAGAATCATTTCTTAATCCTCAGATCTAGGAAATCTTTAGAATACAATCTCGGGATTAATTATAGGTTCAACTATTTCCTAAAGATAGATTAAGGTCCATCATTCGGATAAACACCAGCTGCGAGGGGAATGAAGTATTTAATAAATAGGTGCTGGTAGATAATGGGTTCTTAGGCGAGTGTTAACAAGGGTTTTATAATTAGAGACAGACTTATTATTGTGATGTTCAGGAATTGCAATAGTTGCAAAAAATCGTATGACGACTTCATAGAGGGGGTGCGCTATTCCAGTTTTGGTAAAGGCCTATTATTCTTCTGTTCTGATTCTTGTTGTAAAAGCTACCTTAGCCCAAGCAGGGGTACGCGCACTCGTCGTACCTAGCAGTCAAAAAAAATATATTATGATAAGCAAAAAGAGTGCAATATTCACCTTAAACTAGGAAGAATCCTCCCAAGATCCTGAATCAGCTCTATTATCGATCTGGGTGCACCTTTTTCTGGCTATCAGGGTATCCCAGGTTGTGCTTAATTTAGAGATCGACTAACAACAGTCACACCACCTGAATGTTATTTATACTGGTCCCCAAACAGAATTCTGGCCGCTCTATTGAAATCCGGTAGGTTCATCGGTGGTATCTGCGCGACTTTAATATTTTCTTTGACATGTTCGGGCTTCTTTTGACCAATCAGAGGAGCTATTACATTTGGAGTAGACCTTATTATTTGCGTAACTCTTGCAATCTTGCTATCCAATCCAGTACCATAGTTTGGTATGTCGGCTTTGAGCAATCGAGTTTGGAAGAAAGGTATACTAGTAAATATACCAATGTTTAGTCTCTCTGCCGCTTCTAGGATAGTTAACTTATTTTCTGATCCAACAGTTTGGTTCTTTAGCAATAACGCCTCGTTATAGGCCAAATTATAAGGAAGTTGTATGAACCGAAATCCATGTTGTTTGCTCCCGCAGGCGTTTTCAGCAAGCTTAACAACTTGTTCTAGTGACAAGTACTCTTTGCTCTCAGCAGGCACTCTGAAACATGTCCATGTAGCCATACCGTAATATCGAATCCGATTCGATGCTCGGTACTTTTCATATACCCGGAAAGTCTCAAGTAGCATCTCCATGAATTTGTCCTTAGGCACATCATTATACCAACTCTCGTAGGCGTTGTGGACATAAACTAGATCTATAGTTTCGAGGCGCAGATTACATAACGATTTATCGATACACCTTGCAATATATGCTGGGTTGAGGACATTATAGCCCGAGCTTATGTCGTTTTGTCCTATAATCCCAGGCGAGATATACATCCGATTGATATACTCCATTAGGTCAACGCTCGGATAGTCTCCATCGTTAGTGACATATCCATTTTTTGTGGATATGAATACTTGATCCCTGCTGACTATTCCATCCTGTACCAGTCGGGATAACGCGCGCCCTATGCTTTTTTCAGATTTCATTGCTCTATAATTGATGGCAGTGTCGACAACATTTATTGCTCCAGATTTGACCGATTCATAAACTGCATTTTCCATGTCATTATCATCCTTACTTGTTAATTGTCCTAGGTATGTTCCCATACCTATACTTGAGAGGTATAAGTCGTCGAAAATTCGAAAGTGATCGGATGGTGTCCCTAGCTTGACAGAATAGGCAGCATATTTCTTTGTACCTTCAGGTGTTGCGAATCCATCTAACACATATTTACTGCTCACCATAAATCTAGCTAAATTTGTATCATTGGGCACTAAAAGCTTATTCCCGTTAGGAAGATGCGGTTTGGCTACCATGTCATAACAGACTCTGTGTTAGGGACCCATCCCAACTAATCGATTTAAAGCAAAAATCTAGAGACTAAGGCGAGTCAGGTTCCATCACTTCCTTGGAACCACAATATTTCGTAATGAGAGCGTAGAGTTCATCTGGATGAATCTAAAAGGCTAGTTGATATCAAAAAGCTCTTGTCACCTCTATTGTGACCAGTTATTATTGAAGTTGGTGAATTGAATTATAGACCATTGACTAGCTACACAGATTGTGAGTCAGGTTAGAGTAAGTAAACACAATGCTATACCGTCAATTGAAAAACAGAATAAACAAATTTTCAAAAGTCTTAGTGAAGGTTTCGAAATAGTATGCGAAAAGAGAAGACACCTTTGTGCTAATAACGATCTATAAGCTAGCTCGTTCTCATGAAGGTCTTCGATACGCTTCACAAAACCTTCAACAGGGCCTGGTCAGGTTGTTTGGAGAGGTACTTCCCTGAATTTTCGAAAATCTAAAAGGCCAAACTCATCTATGAACTTGTCTAGCTGTTCCCTGTGATCTAGCAAGTTAGCTGACCGTTCCTTCATCCTATTCAAATTATTTACCATTTTTGTAAATCTCTCGTGAGTCATTTGCAATCCGTAATAATCTTGTACCCTGGCAAGCGTCGTTTCATAATGGCTCTTTATCCCTGATGCAGTAGCATCTGAAATCAGGACAATATCATAACCTAAATTGAAAGCATCTCTTATAGAAGTTTCGACACATATTGATGTATCAATCCCACAGAAGATTAAAGTATTTATTCCCTCGCTTTGTAACCACACTCTTAATTCAGTGTCTTGAAAGGCCGAATCCCTCCTTTTTATGATGACGTGATCATCATCTTGAGGTTTTAACTTCATCAATTGTTTCGGCATCCCATGTTCCTCTTACGCATATAGGTATCTTCAATCTCTCTTCCCTAGATTTTGGTAACAATAGATGGATTTTGGTCAAAAGATCAATTCCACTTGCTTCGCGCACTGATTCAGTGAAGAAGACTGGTATGCCTAACAATTTACACAGGTCTATAAGTTCTCTTACCTTAGGGATAATCTCTCGATAGGCTGGAGTATTCATTCCAAGCTTATCGTATGATCCATCCTTCGCCACAAAACCGTTCTGCATATCGACAACAACAAGACCAAGACTCATTTTAGACTCCCCAAACTTGATTTCAAACATATTATCTAAGTATCCATCAAGAATTAGATAAACATGTCTGTCATTGTCGCAGCTCTGCACGTACACGTATAAGTCAAGATTTTGATTAAGTAATTACATGTATATTAACAGATTCAGCAAGACTCCCTTAATTATATAATAGTACCTATAGTCTTACCTCTATCTTAAATCGAAAATTGTAATACGATTTATATCATGTGCTATGGTTGCACCTGTCGAGTTCTTTACGTAGGTAATCATAATTAATCACTCTGAAAAAGCTATTAGGTGGTAATAAGCATGATTATTGGTTCCTCATTGCGAAATCTTAATTCCCACATTTCGATCATTAAGAATTAATTTAAATTGAATAAGTACGTATAGTGTAGCTGATACAAAGGTATCTGGCAATAACTTTTTTATATAAAAACTGAATAGTAGGCGGACACGATCAGACTTCATGTGACTATTAATAAAAAACATCAGAAAATAATGGAGGATTGTTAATTAGGTATTTATCGAGCACTAAGTTCGCACCTAATGATTAGTTAACATGCATCTACTATCCTCAAATATAGTCGAATAATACTTGCATTGTGAAAGGACTTTGTATTATAATTAATTTATGAAGAGTACAATCTAGACTTTTAATCACAGATAGTTAGATAATCGAGAATAAACTACGAAATAATTTAGATAATCTAACTCCACTCTGAAAAGTTAAAATACACATTAGTGATATCCGGGGTTAATGAGAGAATCAGTGTTGATGCTAGGTACATCAGACTACCATTTATCACATTAGTGTTAAACATGCTCGGAAACAAACTAATTAACAATTGTAACCTATGTTCGCGGGACGCCGATTATTCTTTACAACTTGGTGCGAAGGGTGGATTCAATACATCATTTTTCGTATGTAAGAATCATTATTACATAATAAGGAAGTTAAAAGGCGATCATATGATCAATGCTATATGCCAGGTCGTTAAAAAATATTAGTCGATGCAAATTATCTATTGACAAAGTACATGACAAGCCTTTTCTGCGTTCCCTTTGAAACCAAATTCCTTTTTGAGTTACGAAAAGTCTGTCCAACTGCTATTGAAAGATAGGTGTCACTATGTAAATGCAAGCATTACTTAAGTAAATAATTAAAGACCTAACTCAGGCCGGAATATGAATACTAAATCGATGCTATTTTTTATGGAAGATCCCGGAGTTACCATTAATTGCGGCAGGTAATCAGAGATGCACAGGTGATTTATTACTGAGCCAAAGTGCAATTGAAGAACCACTCGATCATAAGGATTATTATTGTAAGGAGCATGGTAATTAAGGGCTTAATTTGCTCTCAAAGTTATGAACTGTGAAATCGTCACTAAATAAGGATTTTATTCCGTTGGTGACAAGATGCTCGGGTTTTTGAACCGTATGAGAGTTAATGACTGGCGTGCAAATTGCTAATTAATCCTTGTCGAATCAACATCTGCGAACAAGACATGCACACTATTATGTTCGTGTTAATTACAGCTTAAATGCGCGGAAGTAGCAACCAGTTCAGCCATGTTCTAAATCCACATGAATTGACCTTCAGAGAGGAATAAATCATCTTTGACAGAGTTCGCATTCTTCTATTTATGCTTGGCTTTCTACATACGCGAGATTGGATGTTTTAGCTAATATGAGAGAAAGGATAACACTCTTCTGTTAAGATTTAATTGTGAATTAGCACATAAATACCGATAGTATGCCAACTAGCACGATACCACAAACAAGAACCCGGTGTCAACAATCCATAAACCATGATCTGGTAAGTAGATCGGTCATCCATTCCGCTCTCATCGATATTAAAATGATCTGCTGGTAAGAAGCGATTTATAGATAATTCTCATATTGGAGAGTTCCACGCTCAAATTACTCAAATAGAGGTAATCAGAAATGGAGCAGGCATGGCAATGGAGGAGGTCCAACATTGTTTTTATAATTTAAGGCAGAAGACAAACAAGTACTTTTAATTCTCTCACTCTTGAATTTATAGAACTTCGATCAATGAAAATAGATTCGAGGATGCGACAAGAGGCTATTCGAGACGTCACATTGCAGGACGCGGCCAAGTGGATTTAATGATATCACAAGTATTACTATCGTAACATGGTAAAAGATAATAATTTGACAGGATATCAACATCATAATGTACTACGCCAAAAAAATTAGTGGTCATTTCAAGCCGGCTCAAAAAGAGGAGGGTTTGAAAATGGTATCTGACTTTTGGAACTCTAATGTTAATAAAGTTAAGGGCTTCAAAGGCTTCATGCTAATGCTTGATTCAAATGATTCGCTCATCGCAACAAATATCACAGTATGGGAAAGTAAGGAAGATATGGATTCATATTATTCAGGTGACGAACATTACTTCCAAATCTTGCATAAAATACAACAAATGATGGATAGTGAGCTGGAAAGGAGTGATTACACTGTCTTCGGCTATGAACTGAGGTAGCGCAAGGGGTAATTTTTGTAGAATTTAACTCACTAAATTTTTATTCTGATTTTGTCGCCTTCAACCTTAATCTGATAAACTTCCTGATCATACGTCCCGATATGGGACATCAGCTGGCCAATATGCTCCATATATTTTTGCCATGTTTTTGGTAACGGTTCCATTTCTTGCGGAGGGTTCAAAATCGGTTCTCCAATTTTTCTCCCAGTCCTAACATCGAACTTAGCTCCGTGAAAGGGACAGGTTATAGTGTTTTCAGTAACATTACCTAACGAAAGCAACGCATTCATGTGTCCACATCTGTCAGCAATTGCGTAGAACGTTCCATTCACATTAACTAGAGCGATTTCCTTCCCTTCCAGTTCAATATGCTTTGTCTTTCCATTAGGGATTTCACTTGCTTTTGCAACTTCAACAAAACCATTATTGTCGAGTTTAGACATCACTTTGATAGTGGGCTGTATTATATTTAGGCCTTGTCAGTTCTAAATTGCCAGGGAGAGTGTACGAATATATATGAACTCATTGATTATGCTGATCTGGTCGTAGCGCATATACGCCAGTCAATACAATTTATATCCTCTACTGGATATCATAACTAGATCGACCCTGAGGGTACGTTGCTCAACGTTGCATATAGGACTTTACCATTTATGAAGGTCGATTAGTTGGTAAGTACAATATCCTTCCTCCGGGCCTAAGGCTTTTATATCTCTGCGAGTCCAAGGACTCACGAAAATAAATAATTATACCATAGGCAAGTTACAGCATCTTACTTGTTAAGCGATCCAACCTACCACAAAGCTTATAGTACTATAAAATAATTGTAAGCCTTTGACAAAACATCCCGGCTCAGTTCAGAGTTATGGATCTAAATGTTACCACGACACGAGAGCTATGAAATAGCATTGTTGTTCTATGGTTTGTTTGGATCCTTCAGATATATCTTATAGTTTCAGGACATAAACTTGGTAATGTTAATCCACCGGTCCTGCACACAATTTGAATTCAAATTCCGAATCAATCATACCTAACTATCTAAATTGAGTGCCTTCATGTACGAAATCAAAATCTTTTTTAGATCAAAATAGACTATCATAGAATGTGTCAGAAATCGGACGTCAGCAAGAGATCCATATCGTGCTTGTATCGAACGACCCAAATAGAGCGTATCCTGCATTCACACTTGCATTAGGTGCTATCGCTATGGGCGCAAAGTGCAAACTATATTGTACAATGAGTGGGCTGGAACTCGTTAAGAAGGGAGGCGCTTCCAAGATAACAATGCCAGGCGCACCCCCTTTATCGAAATATCTTGAAGACGCAATCAATGCAGGCGTAGAAGTCACAGCATGTGGACCATCAAAAGAGATGCTCTCGCAAATGGGCATTACGAAAGATACTTTGGAAGACGGAGTGCAGTTCGAGGACGTAATTGGATTTCTAAAGGCTCGCTTTGCCAGCGTCAAAGAATGGAGGAATGGCACTATTTATATAAAGTAACTAGTGATTCAAATATGGCAAGAATGTTAAAGGATCTAAAAGTATTGATAGACAAATCCTCAGGCGATTTAATAGTCGCGTCTATTGAAAAATCATTTGATTGTAGAGGAATGGCTTGTCCTTATCCATCATTTGAGACCGTAAAGGCGATGAATGCCCTCGGTGCTGGGTCGGTGCTTGAGATTGTAACGGATAGCGATGAATCAGCCCTGAAATCCATACCCGCTGTATGCGAGAATCGCAATTGGGAGTTATTGGTTCTAGAAGAATCGAAAGATTTGTGGCGACTCCTTGTTAGGAAGTAACGCCTTTAGCTTTTCGAAGAATCCGGTAATTGAAAAGGGAATTTAGAATAATATCTTTTTTGTGACATTCAGTTTTGATACCTATAGTAATACATATCTAACTTAGTAAATCCTTAAAGTAAGCAATAGTCGTGGATAGTACGATTTGTTTGTATAAATGATTTGTTTGTACAAAAAATGGTTGGAACAATCAATACCTAAGCTAAATCATTAATTTCCTTTACCATTACCTTATTTGATATTTTTATCAGCCAGGTCTTGAATGTTGTTAATTTAATGCGTTACCGTTACTGGGTCAGACATTATTGCATTTGCATTTCCGGTGTCGGCCAGTGTCTTTTTGATAAAGTTCCAGAAATTTTTCTCAAACGCGTGTGCTCTATATCCTGACACTGCAGCTACAGGAATTACAGCTACTCCTGCAGTCAGAACACCTGCTATAGCTGTTGGAACGATTATGTCTTTACCCCACGCACCAGTTCGCAAGATTAAATCATAATTACCTTCACTGCCGCTTATCATTACCTCAACATCTCTTACATTCCCAATGATAACACTACCTTTAGTACCCTTATGCGCCTTAATATTCCAATAATTTTCAATTTTCTCTTCATGGATTATGTCCAGTTTGAGCCCTTGGAGATATTTTTTGATTTGATCATATACTTGTGAAACCTCTACATTTTGCAGAGTTACATGTTCTTGTCTCATTATCCTTGATATATTATAATCTTTATTATACTTTTCAGGCAGTTATTGAATATAATCAAAAGCATAGTACATCAGAAATCAATTCTTGTTCTCTTCATCACCGTTGTGCCTAGAGTATCGTATGTCATACCAAATACAACCTGCTTCGTCTCTAATGACTTTGTTATAACTATCTATAATGTATGTATTTGAACCCCCAAGCTCTTGGAATGGCTTACCCAATTATCCCACCCTTGTATTAATAGCTACTATCATTTCTCAGGGCTCCTCGAAAATTCTATTAGTTATTCGATATTATTAAGTCGATTAGAACTGAGCATTAAATGATTTGTTAACATGTCCACCCACATGTTAATAGAATATTTTTATAGCTAATCACCAAAAGGCATCACCTAATTTAGTTATATTAGCACCTGGTTGGTTATGTTCGGCTAGATACACACCAATAGCCCCAAGAATTAAAACCAATGAAGCAAGAATTATTGGAATAACAAAAAGGTTTGTTTTTAGGAATATGTAGAGGCGGTCACTTCTCATAAGTAGCACTTTTCTTAGGGTATTTAAGTATAAATTAATAACTGCTTCAAGGAATGAAAATGGTGTGTATCAATATGAGCAAAATAATTTCGACGCATTACTGAAGACTATGTCTATGGAATAGAAGGTTGATGACATCATGATTGACCCCATCAATCCACCCAACATATGAAAGTACTTGGATAGATCTAAACGTGGCAAGTCGCAACACCTGGTGTGTGTTAGCATGCCAAAGATACCTAATTGTTGTACCTGCACAGATAGGTTACATTATTAAGTACCTACATGGGTTACACTTTGCTGCTTAGTTCTTATACTTATGGTGGATGTAATTAATCTTTGTAGAAACATCTCTGATGGAGTAAGACCATTTATTCCTCCATGTTCTCTCGTTTCATTGTACGCTTTTATAAACATATCATATCTTAGCTTACCATCATTTATGTTTGGTATATCTTTCTTCTATTGCTAGAAACTCATTTTTCACTATCTTGTTATATGCTTCTATTTTCCCTTGTAGCTGTGGGTAAGAATGAATTTGGTATTTGCTTAGGTAATACCTAAGAAGTTGGAACAGTTCTTACCATTATTTTAGCTCAAGTCAATGTGGGGTAGCTCATACCCAAGTCTTAGAATGATTATCAGAATGCCACTTTTGGGGTTTGTTAGGCGTTGCTTGGCATTTTGCATATGTATAACAGTTTCCAGACAAATTATAAGTAGCGTATAATACTTTTAAATTTCATATTCTAATGGAGAGGAAGATGAATGATTGTGATAAAGAGAATATCTAAATCGTGTGAATACAAATGTGCTATTGTAAAAAAACTGGCTTGGGCGTGAAATGACACGAGTGAGACAGCAGTTTGCAGGTGCAAACATACAAGATTATATCATATGTTTACAACAATTAAGAGCGTGAAACATGGAAAGGTTACGCCCGTTGTCTTTTGTTTAGATTGTGATTGTTCTAGATTCATAATGGACGAACAGAAATGAATAAGTTTTGCTATTATTCCGAATGTAATAATATCGCAGATTGGTGTTTTGAAACTATTGATCTTATCAGACTTTATGCTTGTGATCATCACGTTATGAATTTACGAGAACACCTTAGACAGGAAGGAGACATCATTCTCAACATATCCGCAACTCCTCACCTACTAAATCCAGATCCTTCAATATATCAAGACAACTAGAAACGCGTTTTCACAACTAGAAAAATGTATGCACCAAGGTGTAAATTCTTCATAAAGCCAGCTGAGTTTTGGGTTCGTTTAATGGTGATGGCATAATGAGTTATACCTATCATAGACATTAGCATTTTTAGTTGGCACTCCTGTTAACTTCTTCAATCATGATTAAAGGCTATCCTCGAAGCGCTTTGAATTTTTTAGTTATAAATCTCATGCCCTCTTTTGTGGTTGGAAAATTATTAGGAACACCATGAGTGATGACAGAGTCATCGTGAAGGTCAAAATAGCGATTTTTATCGTCTTTACTATTCACAGCTTGAACGACTTGATTCAAAAGATCTCTAATGCTATCTTGATCCTGCAATAGGACTAGTGTATAGCTACAAATGCTGTTTTTTTATTTTTGCTTGGTGCATCACCGAACATTTTGAAGGACATGTGAACAATGAAATTACATGATTATATTCGTAGAAAGATGGTGTTTAAAAAATCAGTTAATGGTGTGGGATTTCATAACTAAAACAACGGACATGATAGACAGGATAGCTACACTAGTCTAGCTCATTAGTAATTAAATGAGTAGTTCTCTTCAAGCACAGAGAATATGTTGCCGGCTGGGTTTCTAAACCACGAGAGCTTCGGGCCAACACTTGAAGTCCATTACCGAGTCACAAACAAAAGATGGTGATGATTAGAAGGTAAAAAACCGATTGGTAATCGTCTTTACAGATACGAGTTAGAGAATAATACACTAGTAAAAGGAAAATTACTTCTTGATTTACCTGCTATTCCAGGTCCTCACCATAACGCTGGCAAAGTCCTGATTGGTCCGGATAATAACGTATATGTGATTGTTGGAGATGTGGATGGTAGTAGAACATACACACAAAATGTAGGTAACGGTCCACCATCCGATGGCACCAGTGTAATATATAGAATTACTCAAGATGGTAAACCAGTAGGTAATGGAATTCTCGGAACAACTAGTCCTGTAAACAAGTATTATGCCTACGGTATTCGTAATAGTTTTGGTATGGACTTTGACCCTTTGACCAAAAAATTGTGGGATACTGAAAATGGGCCTGGATTCGGTGATGAAATAAATCTAGTTGAACCAGGGTTTAATAGTGGCTGGGTCAAGGTTCAAGGGATTTGGATTCCGCAAACATATTTTGGTGGGCCTGTTGCTTCAACACCACCAGAGGGCTTGGTAGATTTCGGAGGAAAAGGAAAGTACAGTCCTCCTGAATTTACTTGGAAGCAAACGATAGGGGTTACAGCTTTAAAATTTTTGAATTCTGATAAATTGGGAAAGCAATATCAAAATACAATATTTGTGGGCGATATTAATAATGGGAATATTTACCATTTTGACCTGAACAAAAATAGAACATCGTTACTCCTCAATGGTTCCCTTGCTGATAAAATAGCGGATACTGAAGAGGAACGCAATAAAGTAGTGTTTGCTAATGGATTTGCTGGTATTACAGACATTGAAGTAGGGCCATATGATGGTTATCTCTACATTGTCACATTTCACAAAACCCAAGGTTCCATATACAGAATTGTTCCTCATACAACAATGTCAAAAAATGATAATTAAAACAAATAGTTAACCGCTCTTCTGGGAAAAGTCTCGATGCTACTAGTAAAACAACTAAAAAATATATCCAAAGTTAATTGCTAAATGGGGGCTGTTGTGTCTATCTTTGGAGCCGCTACGCAGCGATTTCTAATTCTGATAATGGCTATTTTTCATTTAGCATCAATGTGCGTTTGTCTTCATATTTATTATATTTCCTTGATGATAAACACTGCTGCTGATAGAAGGATTGACTTTGTTCTGGCTTGTACCAGAACTCAATCCATTCGAATTTGCATATTTGACACTTTGCCTTTTGAACGCAGTTGTAATTATTAATCAGGATTCTCTGAAAAGATATGAAATTATGCGAGCCACAATTGGAGCAAGGAAAAATAATTGCTGCTTTATACTTTTTACCATGATTGTATCGAGTTAACACTCATTTACTTCATCTCTTTTGAGGTATTGTCAATCACTGAATATTCATCAAGGAATGATTTGTTATAAGGTTAATCTGCATTCGGAGTTATTTTATGACATCTTAAATCAGATATTTGTTCTATAATTAGTATAGTCTATTTAATATTATTTTTTTACGATGCAAGCAAATCACTTAAGAGTTGATGGCAATTACAAATAAGTAAATTGCAGAATATTAGCCAATCTGTAGAACCATCCCCTCTCGGCAATGTAGCCGTCAAGGCTTGAACCAATAAACAACTTTACATTTCTCACAAACTTAAGACCAGATTGTAACCTAAAAAGTAGTTGCAGATGTACCGTAACTAGTCCCGAGCATTTAAGCATAAAAACAGGTTGGATGTATGTTGTCATAGAATTGCCAACGGATTATCAAAACGAAGTTACAACTGTAATTTGTAGGAAGATAAGACCAGGTCATGAAAAAGATTACAACGATTGGATTCGGCGTTATTTGACATTAGAAAGAAAAGCTCCTGGCTACCTTGGTACTACAATAATCATCCCGGGAGGTATCAAATCGCCATTGCGGTATATTATCCGCCGTTTTGCTGATAAAGTTGCTATGGAGAGATGGGATAACTCAGAAGAATCACTAAGGCTACTAAAGGAAGCAAATGGTTATTCTACACGACATTACGATACATCCACTGGTTTGGAAACGTGGTTTACATTACCAGACTTGAAGACTCTTAGTCAATCCCCGCCACCCAGATGGAAAATGGCTATTGTTATCTTCTTCGCTGCGTACACTCATCAGCTTGTCATCACGATCTATTCTTAATTCTTTCATAGGACAGTGGCCGATACTTGGTAATGCTGTAATTTATTCTGCAATACTGGTTGTTTTACTTACCTATTTTGTACTCCCTATTGTGAATCGTTTGCTGCGACATTGGTTATATCCAGGAAGTGTATAATCTCAGAATGGATAGACTATGAACTTATTTTTGTCTCCTGCTGGAGATACACTCTACTTAGGACTGGCGACAAATAGTTAAACGTAAACCCTAATTCTTTTTTTTGGATTGCGTTCTGTATCAGTGTGATCCATTTGTTTTCTCCTTCTATCTTAATCCACTCACATCAGATGGCTTACCGTTTAGCCCTTCATGTGGTCTTACATAGTTGTGGTAAATTTGATAGCCCTTAAGGATTGGTGTATCTTGTCGCTTTAATCCTCCCATTGTCTTTTCTCTGTCTCTTATCTCTCCATTCATGCGTTCCATTTTGTTATTGTTCTTGTTGCCTTGCATTCTAATGTGTTGGATGTGTTCTGTTCGTGGCTCAAGGAACAGCGTGAATATTATCGCCAGATAGGAAATGAACCAATGTCGCAAGCGCTAAAGGTTATGAGGCATATAGGGATGCTTTTTATCGTATAAGGAATGAAGAGCCTATTAGAAGGAGTAAAGGAAGGTAGCAGCCCTATTTTCTAATGGTTTCTTTCTGAATGGAAAATCTTGAATTAGTTACTCCATCCTAGTCTAGGAACCTACTTTCGGCACCGATATCTCTTCAAACACCAGTCAATTCCACAAACATTCTATAGCCTATAAATCGTAAGCTTGATAAAATTCAATCATGTCTGATGATGCCATTGAAAATGTTTTGATACTTCAAGGAGGCGGTTCTTTAGGCGCATTTGGGTGTGGTGTTTATAAGGAACTTGCAAAAAACAAAATAAAAATAGATATAATTGCTGGGACATCGATGGGCGGACTAAATGCTTCCATAATAGCTGGTGCTAAGGAAGACCATCCCGAAAAAGCACTAGAACAATACTGGTTAGAATTAGCTGAGGGTAATGTTGATAAGAACTTGAATTTTCCTTTGGTAGAAGATAAGTCATCTGCACATCAGGCACAAATATCATCCACAGATCATACGCCGATGATGCACCTGTCCCAAATTAAATCATCAATCTCATTCTACTTTTCGGCGGTCTATGGGAATAAGAAAGTCTTTATGCCTAGATGGAGACCTGAATATGCATTTACCGATCCTCAATACTTTACACCAAACAAATGGACATATCTATTTGATCACTCTCCTCTCATAAAGACCTTAGAAAAGTATGTTGATTTTAACAAGCTAAAACCTACGGGTCAACCTAACTCACGTCTGATAATAACTGCAGTTAATGTCTTGACTGCAGAGCCCCTAATTTTTGATAGCAGCAAACAACAAATAACTCCAAGACACATACTAGCAACAACAGGCTATCCAACATACTATTTTCGATGGGTAGAAGTGGAAAAAGGAGTATATGCTTGGGATGGTAGTTTGCTAAGTAACACTCCATTAAGAGAAGTCATAGAAGCATCTCCTGTAAAGGATAAACGAATCTTTTTGGTAGAAAATTATCCCAAAAATATTGAGCGGCTACCAGATAACATACATGAGGTACAGCATAGATCAAGAGACATTATGTTTAGTGATAAAACTGTGCACAACGTCAAAATGTCCAAGGCATTCACCTATTATCTTAGGTTTATTGACGAACTTTACCATCTGATTGAAGATCGGTTTGATTTTGAAAAAAAAGAAGATAAGGCCAAGTTTAAAAAAATTCAAGCAAAATACAAGAAAATAATAGAACAGCATGGAGCAGAAATTAAGGATGTTTACTATATAACTAGAGAAGAGAGGTTTCCATCACTTTATGAGAATGCAGATTTTTCAGTAGAGACCATAAAAGCTTCAATCAAAGACGGAGAATTGAAAACAAAGGCTATACTAAAAGATAACGGTTTCATGCATCTACAATAATAACGATTGTTATCGATTATTTTCCTGCATATGTAGTCACATGTAGAATAACCGATATCAGCAATTCAGTGCGAAGAGAGAACAAGACAACTAGCAACAGAAGGAAAAGCATTTACAACTTTTCTTTTACTTCACGGTACTGGAGGAAACGAACAAGATCTAATTCCATTGGCGTACGAACCAGATCAGAGAGCAGCAATACTAACTCCAAGAGGAAAAGTATTGGAAAATGGCATTGCACCCCGATTCTTTCGCAGACTAGCAGAAGGAGTTTTTGATATAGAGGATTTGAAATTCCGTACAAATGAGCTAGCAGATTTTGTAAATGATGCATCGAAAACCATTTGGTATTAGCTGAGTAGCATCAGCATAAGCAACCATATATTCAGCATGACTTCCTGCAATATTAATCCCAGTTGCTATCTGGTTTGGACAGAAGAACAATTTACCACGCTGACACCATTCACATCTGCCGCATGTTGATTGTACCCAAGGAACTCCTACTCTATCGCCAACTTTTCGTGTGGTTACACCTTCGCCTAAAGCAACAATTTCTCCAGCAGGCTCATGGCCTATAGTATATGGAAATTTTACTCCTAGCCCACCTTCAGTAATATGAACATCTGTGTAGCATATGCCACTAGCATGAATTTTTATAAGCACTTGATTGGTGCCAGCCTGTGGAGTAGGAACTTCTTTAACTTCCCACTTTGCATTTACTGATGAAATAACGGAAGATAACATTTGTTCCTCTCTATTATTACTTGTTCTTCTCTATTATTACTCCTTTGCTTTTACAGATCCATTATTATCTTGCATTTTTTTAAGTTAATAACTTTGAAGATATCAGCAGTGAATAAGAGTGATATCAAAAAACAAAAGTACCTACAATGTATACAGATTGGGTGGCGTCGAAAAGTGACTGATGCTGAGTCCTTATGAATAAGCTCTTTGATATTGTCGTATAATATTAGACTATCTTCGTCAACAGCAGCTGAACCACATTCAAAGTTTTCAAAGATAATGGTAGCAATTGATGGTTCAGAACATTCATTGAAAGCAGTAATATTATATACACGCGGGCCGGCCCCGCTAACTACCCGAAAGTAAAGGTATAGAATTGAAATCCTTTGCCTTTAACATCAATTACGATATTATGAGCAGCATAGTTGTTATGTATAGCTAAATTATACAGCCTTTGTCCGTCAATTCTGAAACTACCATCAGGTGATAGATCCTCTCCTAGTGATTTGTTCGGTATCTTAGCTGTTGATGCTGCCAGCTACTCCTCCTACGCCTTCATCATTAAAAACAACTCCTCCACCCTTTCCTCCTGCTATTATATTTACAGACTTTGCATAATATGTCAAAACTATGCGGCCAGTATCATTTTGTAATTCCATATTATCGGGATTGTTCTTCCAATTGCCTTGAAGGTATACAATATCAGGTTTGAAATTTGTAGTTGCTGAGATTGAGTATGAAACTGTCTGATCTGGTTTGAAGCCTTCAGGATTTCCAAGTGGCGCTCTTGCTTTATCATACCCTATGTATATTTCTGGTGTTGTACTCTGTCTTAAATCTACATACTGCAAACTTCCTGGTTTGATTAGTGTTGTTGGCTTTGCATCGAAGCTTATTTCTTTTGCACCCGTTAGAGCAGCACGTTCAGCCACTAGTGACTGAATTGCTTTTTCTATTTGATCATAACCACCTTCACCTATGTGATCGTATCTCATATATCCTTGAGTATCAATCAAGTAAAATCTGGGCCAATACTGGTTTCCATATGCATTCCAAGTTCCATGATCGCTATCTAGTATTACAGGATAAGTTATTCCAAATCTTTGGACAGCACCCTTCACATTGGCATAGTTTTTTTCAAATTCAAATTCAGGTGAATGAACACCAACTATGACTAAACCCTTATTAGAATATTTTTGATTCCAATCGTGAATGTACGGCATAGGACGAATCGAGTTAATGCACGTATATGTCCAAATGTATACTAACACTACTTTTCCTTTAAGAGATGAAAGTGTGATTGGACTATTATTAGGTGTATTTATGTAACCACTAATTTGAGTAAATTCAGGTGCCTTTATAAATTGCGACTTGTTAATTTGCTGGAACTGAGTCGTATTGAGCCTGATCGTAGTTATGGTATGATTTTCTACCATTCTAGCTGCCATTACAGGATGAGTTATTCCAAATCTTTGGACAGCACCCTTCACATTGGCATAGTTTTTTTCAAATTCAAATTCAGCTGAATGAACACCAACTGTGACCAAGCCTTTGTCTTTTTGTTGTACTGACCAGGCCTTATTAAGACTAGGATTGTTGAAATACATTGTAAAGCCGAGGATAACAGAAACTACTATTATTGCCATTACTAATGCATTAATATCATCTGGGTTCATTGTTTAAGTTCCGCTCTGTAACTATTCCCAATAGATGGAATACCCTGATATACATATTATATTATGATAGATTTGTCTATTTATAATTACTATTAAAAATAATGCTTTTCAAGGGAGTCTACTTGACAGCGTCATGTAGTACTGTCTCTAAAAATAAGAAAATCTGTAGACAGTTGAGAAAGTAGTCACTTTCAATCTTACTCAATATTACTATCTTCATAGCGATAAAACTTGAGTGCTAATCTAAAAGGTATATTGATGAGATGTATAAATTCGTAGAGGAATCAATAGACAAGGATAAAGTAGATAAAAAACAGATTGAAAGGATTCACTTAAAATACAAAAAGTACAAAAAAGAACTGGGTGCTGAAATAACGAAAATATGGCATATAACACTCGATGAACCTTTTCCATTTATGTATGAGAACGCAGATTTTTCTCTAGAGGATGGAGAGTTAAAAACTAATCAAATATTGGAAGCACGATCAGCTGAATAATACAGACTTGACTTCAAAGTAAGGCACTAGAAGTCTATTAGTTAGTTAGTATTGAAAGAATATTTTAACGTGCTGAGTAACAGCTCGTTGTCATATTGAAATCTCTATAGTTAATTGGGATCCTCTTGTGATTATGACTTATACATGTCTGAATATGGCATTTGATATTTGAACTCTTTCTCTTGAATATACTCAAAGGATTAAGTTAGCTAGAGCGGTGTGAAATGTACCCACACAACTTCTTTAGTATTGAAGAAAGGTCCTGATTACCACAGATACAAACCTAATAGTGTAAATAATAGATGACTTAAAACGAATATCATCACATGAAAGCTGCAAGAATTGTTAAAGTGAATGAACCTCTACAAGTACAAGAACTTCAAACGCCAAAGCCAAAAGGTTCACAGATTTTAATTAAAGTTCAGTCATCAGGTGTATGTCATAGTGATGTACACGTGTGGGAAGGTTACTATGAAGGTATAGGCGGGCAACAATTAAAAACTATAGATAGAGGCGTAAAATATCCTCTTACCCCAGGACATGAGATTGCAGGTATCGTAGATGATATGGGTGAACAAGTGGAAGGATTTAGTAAAAAAGAAAAAGTTCTCGTATATCCTTGGATAGGCGATGGAATGTGTCCTGCATGTAGAGTTGGTGAAGAGAATTTATGTGACAAACCCAGGTCGTTGGGTATCTACAGGGATGGAGGTTATGCAGAATATGTATTGGTACCAAGTTACAAGTATCTAGTAAAAATGGGAGATGATATGGATACAGATACAAGTGCACCTTTGTCGTGTGCTGGACTTACAGCGTATGGTGCAATAAGAAATGCAAAGCTAAAGCCATTTGATAACGTTGTGATTGTTGGAACAGGAGGACTGGGCTTAATGGCTATACAACTAGCAAAAGCAGTTACAGGTGCTAGGATAATTGCTATGGATATCGATGATAAAAAATTAGAAGTTGCAAAGAAAGAAGGTGCAGATACCATTGTGAATTCAAAAAAAGAGGATCCTGTAAAAGCGGTCATGGAGTTGACTGATAAATTGGGTGCAGATGCAATAATCGACTTTGTTAACGCAACCAAATCAGTGGAAACTGATATGCAATTAATCAGAAAAAGAGCAAGGCTAGTGCTTGTAGGTCTCTTTGGAGGCGAATTAAGGTTAAGTTTAGTTACTATGCCTACAAGGGCATATAAGATAATCGGATCATATACAGGTAGCCTTGACGATCTGGTACAACTAGTATCATTAGCCAAACGAGGTGTAATTAAACCAGTGGTTTCAAACAAGTTCAAACTTGATCAAGCTGGACAAGCTCTACAAATGCTAAAAGATGGTAAAATTGTTGGAAGAGGAGTAATAAATCCTTAAAGTGAGCAGCAGTAGAAAAATTAAAGAGAATAGATCTAGCTGGAAAACAGTTATCAACAACTACGACGGATGCTGTGAATCGCGATCAACTTTTTTATCTACACCGATACAGCTTTTGACATTTTTTGTGCCAAGCTCAAGCCCTGTGCCCTTACTTGCCTCTAGTAAGTTGTCTCGATGTATCTGAGAAGGTCCATTCAACATCTTTTACCTACGATGAAATGCCAAAGCTATCTAATTTGCTAGCAGTATTCTTGGTTATAGATAATCTTAAATGGATAACTCCGCAACATACGTAGTCCCAGTTCGTTAAATATCATTTAGCTGAAATAAATAAAAAATGGCTGATAATAAGAACAATCAAACCTCGGCCCCTCGCTAAGACTAGTTTTCACCCTACGACTATTCGAATGTACGATGGTGTGCTGCTTTGACATGTGATTTAAGAAAATCTGCCAGCGGTCCTTCAATTTCTTTAACGTTCTGTTTAAACAATACCATTTCCGCTGCAACTGTAGATACTCCCTTTGCTTCCTTCCTGCAATAGATATTTACATGCCAACTTTCATCATCAATCTTTGGAAAGTCCGATCTATAATGAGCCCCTCTGCTTTCTTGTCGCATCAAGGCACTTCTTATTATGGCCTCACAAGCAATAAGCGATGATTTTACCTGCCAACTTAAAACAACATTTTCAAAATTATTATTATTGTCAATTTCGAATTCTTTTATATTAATATTATCTTTATTAGAATAAAACTCATTCTTTAATTCTAAAATTCTTTTCAATCCATTTTGAAGCCTTGTCTGTTCTCTTACTATTCCTGCGTTCTGTTTCATTAATTCCTGTATTTCATTACGAAAGTTAATTGGTTCCTTAACAACAAAGATTCCTCCATAATAATCATCGTTATCATCAAATCCCTTTTTTTGGTTATCAACACTCGATTTTTTTAGCTGTGATGGTGCCTTAGTTTTCTTCGTATTTCCTGTTGCTCCTTGCTTTGCAAATCTTGCTGCCTTCACCACCAGCAATTTTTCCAAAAACTACTGTGTCTAGTAAGCTATTTCCACCTAAACGATTAGCACCATGAATCTGACTTATTACTTCCCCAACTGCAAATAAGCCCTTAACCTTTGTTCTACAGTTTATATCTACTACGACTCCACCCATAGAATAATGTGCAGTAGGTCCAACTTCCATTTTCTCTTTTGATATATCAATTCCATCAAGCCTTTGGAATTGTTCAAACATAGTAGTAAGCCTTTCTTGAATTACTTCCTTTCGTAGATGGGTTACATCTAACCAAACTCCACCATGTTCTGTACCTCTCCCAGAGATTATTTCATTATAAACAGCACGAGCTACTACATCACGTGGCCCCAGCTCCATTCTCTCAGCATCGTAATTTTTCATAAACCTTTCACCTTTTGAATTTAATAGAATACCCCCTTCACCTCGTATTGCTTCTGTAGCTAGAGTACCCACTGCTTTTTCTGGCCAAACCATTCCAGTAGGATGAAACTGCACCATTTCCATGTCTACTAAATCTATACCTATTTCATATGCTAGAGCTATACCTTCTCCATAGTTTTCAAAAATCCTAGAACTACTGACCGCAAATACTCGTGTATATCCACCAGCTGCAAGGATTAAAGACTTGCACTCAAAGATCACAAATTCCTTTTCTTCGATATTTACTCCAAATGCTCCTCTGACTGCTTCTTGTTCTTCTTTTACCACTTGTTCTTCCTGTGTTGCTGTTGCTGATGATAATGGTAGTCTTTCTCCGTCTATATCATTATCATCTGATTTTAATAATAATTTCGTGATGTAAACATTGTCTATTATTTTGATTTTTCGCTGATTTACCTGCTCCATCAATACACGTATTATTTCCTGACCAGTCCAATCTTCGTAAAACACAGTCCTTCTATAGGTATGAGCTCCGAAAAACCGCTGTGTTAGCCTACCATCCTTCTCTCTATGAAATCTGGCGCCCCAATCTACCAATTCATTTATAGCATCGGGTGCATTTTTGCAAAGCACTTCGACTCTTCCATAGTCGGCAAGAAATTCACCTTCTCTTAGAGTGTCAGCTGCATGTATAATCCAGTTGTCTTCTGGATCCATAGTACCAAGAGCTGCATTGATACCGCCTCTTGCAAGTGTTGTATGAGGATCACCTCTTTTACTCTTACTAATTATGAGAACATTCGTACCAGCATCATGAGCATCAATTGCAGCTCGAAGCCCAGCAGAGCCACCACCTATAATTAAAACATCACAGGAGTAGTTAGATTGTTTTTTTATGATGTGCTCAGTCATTTTTATAAACCCAGTTATCTTCAAGAAAGTATTATTTAACTATTGGAACACTGACTGCCTTATTCTGATAGGTGCTAGATGCTATTGTAAGGTGTTTTATCTACTATTATTAGGTCCTGCTAAGTAAACCAAAGATAACAGCTAAAGCTTATTTACCATTATATTTTAATGTTTGAACGTAATAGAACTAGACCATTCCTCATCAGACATGCATTATACTTGTTTTTCTTTGGATTCATCAGAAGCAACCTAATGAACAATATCAAGACAGTTCGAGGCTTTGAGTCGAATAAATCTCCACACGCTAAAAGAGTACAACAGCTGTTTCAAGGACTCTAATCATTTCTTACTAATTCATCTCATCCAGTTGATGTAGCGCAAGTGATTCTAAATGCAGTAAATGCATCTAGCCCTGAATTGAGATATCCTGTAGGAAAAGATGCAGAGTCTGTCTTCAAAGCACGGACTGAATTGACTGACAAAGAACTGGAGCAATGGGTATGGGGAAAGTTATATGGAAAAGAAGGGGTTCGTACGTCAATGATCCTGTACACATGGCAGACCAAAAAAGTCGTTATCATAACTGGCGGAAGTTCTGGTATCGTAAGGGCCTCTGACGAGGAGCACGAGGTCGAAAAAGTAAAAACTTTGTGATACCTCCATCGGATTTCTATGGAATGTAAATTTTCGTCGGATTCCATACTGTTTATTCGATACTGTATTAGATCTCTAGCCCTTTGCATGTTTCTATATATTCTATCTCTATTCGCAAGGTCATTTTTTGTTTATCTGCATACTGAAACAGATCCGCAATTATATATTGAAAGGATTCTACCAAATCCTCATAGATCTTTTTATATTTCAGAACCTTTTTATATTCTTCTATTTATGCGAGTTTGACCGAGTATTCATCGTTCAAAATCAGCTCCACCTGGTTTATGATCTAGGTATTTACTCAACCAATCTAATGCATTTCTGTCTTCTTGTGAAAGCATGTTTCTAGACTCGTATGTAACTTGTTCCTTCCTGTCTATGCTTCTTAAGGCTAATACTTGCAAAATCGCATAAACGACCTGAAATTTATCGGCATTTAGCTTACGTGTATTGTTTATTCCTCGTGCTATTTTGGTAATATCTTTTATGTCTGGCCGAGCCATATCGAAAGCCTTCAACAGGTCTTCTTGTTTACTTATATCAGATAGCTCTTGTTTATGTAAACCTTCTAGCCAGCTAAATAGACCATTGACTGATTGTGGATTAGTAAGAAGCGTTTGTATCGCTTGTTTTATCTGCATAAATTCATCTGACATTAGAATTGTATGTTTACTATGGTCATTTATAATTTATTTCTTAATAGGATGAGCCTGTATCCACATATCAATCGCTTCTTCTAATGCCTCACTAATATTCCCCTTTCTCAATCCCTTGTGATCGGCAATAGTTTTCCTAAATCGCTCTTCCAGCTCATCGTCGATAACGACATTCATTCTCGTCATATTATTAATATCAGATAGTTAAGTATATTGATGGCGCAAACCCTTCATTTATTAAATCTTTGAAAATACAGATTGGTGAGAACGCCGAATAAAGTAATTAGAAGATAGGGCTTCAAGATACCCTTAATGCCGTCACGGTAGCTAGACCAGTATCTAAATCAGATAACTAAACTAGTCTGAGAAGGTCAACGCCGAAAAGGAGGCTAATTCTAGCCTTTTTGGAGTTAGATTTAATCTAAGTCTGATTAGGGTCAGCGTGACGGGTTTCGATATGCTCTCGAAGGTTTTCTATATATTCATTGCAATCTAGACAGTAGTTCTTGCCGTCACGATATTCTATTCTAGCCATACACTATGAAATAAATTTCATTCGTGGTTTAAATCTTGCGTTTCTTGGCCATTTTAAAAATATGCAACATACTTGACATCTTTTAGCCGCAGATTGATAATTAGATTCGTGATACCGCTTAATGGATTTATGACGAATACATATGCCATTACATATAGTAGCCAATAATATTCACCGTTTTATTCTAATCGCCTATTTTGGGGTTAGTCGATGGATTGACCATCTGAACGGTAACCTCTCAATGCCACCAATAAACGATTAATGTTTTCTTTACTCATTATGGTATCTTTCTCATGTGGAATGAAAATAGGTCTTGTTTCCTTCTCAACATCTAGTGACAAACCTTCTGAAGTTGGTTGAGACTGACTGGCCCTAATACTACAGATAGAGGCAAATTAGGAACAAAACGTCATGTATTGACTGATGGACAAGGTATACCATTATTTGTTGTTATAACTGCGGCTAATACGCATGATATGAAGGCTGCCTATACACACGCTGGATAACATCGTAGTTAAGAGACCTCCCTCTAAGATTTATAAAGAAATACAGAATCTTTCTTTATCTTGATAAAGGATATGATTTTCCGGAGATTGAGAATGGCGTTATCAAGAAAGGATACCATCCACACATTCGACATAGAGGAGAGCGATCAATAACTAAGGGTAGTAATCATCAGGCGAGGAGATGGGTTGTAGAAAGAACTAACTCCTGGCAAAACAGGCTCAGAAAACTTTCGATTAGATATCAAAACAAATTAGAAAACTATATTGCGTTAGTATGTTTGGGTTGTTGTATTCTTATTTACAGGAGGATAATTTTGGGATAGGCTCTAAGTGAATAATCACATTCTTGTAGTGCTTGTATAGGATAATTTGTCATCTCTATTCAATTTTTTATCTACTATATATTTAATCGTTTAACAATTCCATGGATTTGTTGGCCCATAAAATGGGCTTGAGTATCTTTATCAGCAAGACTAATAACTACTGTTCTGCGATTTGAGATAACTACTGTTGTATGTACATTATTCCATGCCTTCTTGCCATTTGTTCCAACATCTGAAATACCTGAGATGGATACACTCTTAGTTGGACTAAGTTGAATAATAGAAGAACTATTGTCATTGTTAACTCGAAAGTTACTTATTTGATGAGTATGATTACTGATTCCACCATTAACAGGACCTGTGTAAAAGTTAGCCACAAAGATCGCTAATCTACCTTTGTCTACACTCATACTCCAATCACCTG
>CAVPXM010000022.1:0-42289 GCA_963709405.1 uncultured Nitrososphaerales archaeon | reverse complement strand
CTAATTTGATTAGAGAGTTTGCTAATGTCACGAGATCAGACATAAGAGCTGCCAATATTTTCATCAAATTCTGTTCTGTCATGATATATGATGTCATTCTTTCTGTCAACAACACCGTCATAGTCAGTAGGAAGATATTCCAGTTTAGCTGGATGAAGATTGATTATACTGAATCTGAGTTTGGGTACGTCATCTAATTTCCTCACCCTACGCCAATAATCAATGTGAGCAATATATGTCTGCCTTAGAGGTGTATTAGGTCAGCAAAGTAGTTATTAAAGCAAAATAGTTGGAAAATATTCATAGAAGAGATGCTACGTCCTAACAACCTTATATAAGTCGTCGAAATCCAAAACATAAAAATAGCCAGAAAAATTCTAGAAGATTGGACTGGCTCTAATGCGAATATCTTTGGATTTCTCAAAACCAAGATCAAAAATATCAATGCGATCATCATTAACGTTTTCATTCTTCTTTGTTACAATTCTTATTATTACATCCTCATTTTTGATGATATTAACACCACATACCTATTTCTATGCTAATGCCGCTTATACTAAAGCTGTACCTCGCGGCAGGACCTACGATTAATGATCCGAATTTGAAAGCGGAGGTGGTCTTTAAAGGATTTCATATACCAACAAGTATGGCATTTCTAGGCCCTAATGGCATTTTGGTGCTAGAGAAAAATTCAGGAAACGTACTTAGAATCCTGGACGGTAATCTTATAAAAAAACCACTTTTGCACGTTAATGTAGCGACACAATTTCTAGAATGGGGATTGTTTGGTATTGCAATTTCAAAACAAGCAAATCCTGGTGGTAATAATAGTGGTCAAGTACATACCTATGTTTTCCTCTATTACACTAAATCTGGCGGAAAACCAGGTGTTGCAGCAGGTAACCATCTTTACAGATATGAATTAGTTAATGGCCAATTGACAAATCCTGTAGATCTGTTAAATCTTCCTTCTAATGCACCTGACCCTCTTGTGGAAAGTAACCATAATGGTGGCAAAGTGATTATAGGACCAGATAATAACATATATGTCGTCATAGGCGATGTTGGAAGTCATGATGGTCAGGCTCAGAATAACAAGAATGGTAAAAAACTTGATGGGACTAGCGGTGTATTAAGGATTACAAAAGATGGCCAACCAGTAACACCAGACCCGTTAGGGACTTTAGATCCTACAAGAGTGTATTATGCTTATGGCATTAGGAATAGCTTTGGTATGGATTTTGATCCTGTAACAGGCAATTTATGGGATACCGAAAATGGACCTACCTATGGTGATGAGATCAATTTGGTTAAACCTGGATTTAATAGTGGTTGGAATCACGTCCAAGGGATATGGCAGGTAAGCGGTTCATCACCAGGTCCTGTTGCAGAAAATCCTTCTCAAGATTTGATAAACTTTGATGGCAGAGGAGTTTATAGATCTCCAGAATTTGTCTGGAAGCAGCCAGTGGGTCCAACAGCTTTAAAATTCTTAAATTCAGACAAATTGGGAAAACAATATGAAAATACAATGTTTGTAGGTAATGTCAATACCGGTGATTTGTACAACTTTAGACTAAGTGAGAATAGAACTAGCCTCTTGCTAAGCAGCCCACTTGAAGGTAAAGTAGCAAACAGCCCGGAAGATCTTAGATCAGTAATATTTGGACATGGCTTTGGCACGATTACAGACCTAGAGGTGGGACCTGATGGATTTCTATACGTTCTTACATTTGATGGAACAATATATCGAATAGTACCTATAACAGGTTAAAAATAGCGGAATATCTCGCAAAGCTTCATTCCATTATAATTCACTAAATATGTAGTTTACAAATAATAAAATAGTATATGACTCAATAATCTCATCGACTAGGTTAGCCTATAAATAGTCTCCAATTAGTTTAAACGAGCTTATGGTCATTATTTTTATTGAAAAGAAAGGATCAATTAGGTTCTATAACTTAAATCTATATTTGTTATAAAGAATGTATTTATAATTTCATTCAGAATTATTTTCTATTCAAATTGAGGAATAAGATATCACTAATATTTATCATTTTGACGCTTATTGGAATTTGTGTTTCTGTTGTTATTATTTCTAATTACACTTTTTCGTATGCACAAAAAACAAGCCCAACACCAACAAAAATAATGTCTCCAATAATAAATACTCCTATCAATTCATCTTCAACTAAGTTAAAGACAGTTGCAACTAACGTTGCTTTAATTCCCACAATAAAAATCCTGTCACCACATAACGGTCAAGAAGTTCCAGTAACTAATATTAATCTCATTGTCTCTGGCACTTCATCATATGACAGATCAAAGGATTGTAGAGTTTCAGTACTTTTGAATGGAATAAAGCCATACCAACAGACTACCGCGACAGGAAATAATGGAGTCAGTGATTATTCTACTTGGAGATACAAGCTAGATCCTATCTATACTACAATTAGAGAGGGATCTAACAAATTAACTGCAAAAATTACCTGTCTTGGCAATCCTTATAGTTTGACTAAATGGACAAGTATAAATCTAATTGGAACAAGAGATGATAATGGTAGTCCTACTACTAGTGTAACCCAGCCACTGCCATTACGAATTTCGATTGGTGTTGATAAAAATCCAATTACTGCAGGAGATATACAGACTATTACTGTGAAGGTTCATAGTCCAGGTATTATGAATTCAGCTATTAGTGGAGCTAAGGTGAGCGGACAAATTATCGATTTATCATCCTTCTCATCTACTTCTTCTTCCTTCTAAAAATGTGAACACAGTTGTAGAGCAATTTGGCAATAATACAGATAAAAATGGTGAAGTTTCATATTCATGGAAAGTACCTGGAAATACTCCGATAGGTACGCCTTATATAATAAAAGTAGACGCATTATCTGGCAAGTACAGTGGGAGATCAGAATCCAATATATTTACTGTAAAACCTTCATATAACGACAATCCTTTTATTTTAGCTCAGGCGAATAGCAACTTTACTAACGGTTTGAACGATAACATAAAGAATTTTACTCAGGATATATTCAACAAGGTTAGAAACAGCCTAGAAAATAATTTGAGATAAAACAAGTTCTATATCATCCAGCTTAACATAAAGCAATGAATAAGTTAACTGCTATCTTTCCCTATATGAAATCTATCGATTGGCTATTATGATTAAGTCAGAATAATTAGATGATATTAGAATAATATATAGTTGAGATCTGCGATAATTAGTTTCAACTGTATTACGATTGTTTTTGATTAAATGAGGAAACCAATCAGCTGTCGTACCTCAACAGAAAACTTACCATTTTTATTAATTAATATCATTTTAATCCTAGTATAGCTGGATCATCTCATTTTAGATTGAAAATATTTTGACAGTTAGAATATCCCAGTATAAAGTTGTGGCATTAACTTCCTTAATTCTAATATAGTAATTAATAATCAAGCAATCAGTTCCACGAAATATCATTATAACAATCATAATAACAAGATTATGCTGTGGCCAGCAATGGCTATATCTTCCATACTGTTGCTAACAATCGTGTTATCATTATTATTCTCTATAGAATTCCGGATAAATAATGAAGTTATTGCTAAAAAATGTACTGATAAAAGTATGGACAATGAGACTACATCATCGTGTGGATCTCAGGAAGAATCAAATACTTTCACATCCTCTCTCACGAGGTAGTGATAGTAATACAAAAGACGTGAATAATAATGGAGGAGATGTTTCAATAATTCACACAAAATCAAAACATTTCAATCATGAAAGTAGTAATGGAGATTCAGAAAATGACACCCCATTTGCCTTACCATTCCCATAATAATTGCAACAGAGATTTTGTTTTCTATTGTATTTCTTCTATATATATGATGTTTAATATGATAATATTATTTGAAAAAAATCGATATGAAACATACATATCATTTGGTCCGTAACTAGCCACAGAAAACATATTGATTCTATATCCATAGATGCCGATAAGATAAAACCTTTCTGAATTCCAATCACATGCCTGGTAAATAATACTAGAATCGACTCTTCCAAAGTTCCTTTCAAAATATCATATTTAGAAGCTTGTATCAATCAATCAGCATATCATATTATTACTACGGCAGTCAGAGGACTCTAGTAATCATTCATCAATTAACTCCTTAAACATGCATCATCGAAAGATTAGTTTTTTATACCACTTTGAAGTATTGCAAAAGTATGCAAAAGAAGAAAGGTATTGCAATATTCTCAATTTTATCATTATCACTAATTTCCATATTGATAACAGTAATTCTCATACATCCGTTTCCATATTATCGGAATAGTAACAATAATAATAACGCATCACACGCGGCGCCTTTTCTAACATATCATGATCCAGTTTACGGAATAAAGATTCAATATCCATCAAGTTGGGAAAAAATACAGTTTGGTAAGAATTTTATTGTTGGTTTTGTATCTGCTTCTCGACATGATTCAGGAGTATTAGAAAATGTAATGATATCTAGTATCAAATTATCTTCTCCAAATACATCTTTAAACAATTTTGGTAATACAAGGATTTCAGCACTTGAATCACAGTATCAAGATTTTCATCTAGTAAGCTCTGGCCCTTTTATAACTTCAACAGGCTCACCACTCTATAAAATAGAATATACACACACAGATGGTATTCTACCGATCACGACAACTGAAATATGGTCATTGAAAGGTGCTGATGCCTTTATGCTCCTATCTAATGTCGATACATCTGAGACTTCTACATATATGCCTATATTTCAAAAGATGATAAATTCATTTAGTTCATCCTTGTCTTCAACCACGTTACACCCAATGAAAGTGCACAGCGTATAGTATGGGACATTGTTGTTTAGGTATTCGATCTGTAGATTTAGCGACAAGACATTATGTTCTAATTAGCAATCCTTGTTCTTCCGACGTAATATGGATTAAACCAATATTGTACGACTGTAAAACTGCATGTCGTAAATAAATTAATGAGAAGTATATATTCGAGATCAGATTCAGGATAGTGATTATGATTTTGTTGATCTTGTTGTTGCATTCGTTGCATTTTCATTTGTAGTTGGAACACCACATATCTTCGATTCTGTTGAATTAATTGATTTGTCACCAGAATCGCATACTGCTGGTTTCTCTCCTAGGACTAAATTTGAATGAAAGCCCGTGTTAATTCCTAATACTACAATAATAAATGAAAATATGATAATGCCTGAGCCTGTTCTAAATAATACTTGATTCATTATTGTGGGCTGATCGGACTCACTTATCTATTTTCCTTACAAGTGTTCACTTGAGTATTTGTAAGTTACTTCGTCAATTCCATATCAGGTCACTCCTAAATTAACAAATTCTCCTTTCTTCTACTCCTTATTAGATCTAGATGATATGTATGCAGTTACGAAAGGAATTAATTTATTCGAAAGTGCAGTTAGCAAGTCTAATAATGAATATGAAATATTGAGGAGCATAAGCACGTAATTTTTACTGCTCTTGCTTTCTTTTTGATTGGAGGTATAAGAGGGAAAGTGGTTAAGAAATCCTTGTTTAGATCAGGCTTGAACACATTATTAATAGGTGGAATTGTGGTTTCTCTTGCATACATGGTTGGTCATATTCTCGGTATGTTTGTAGAATAGCTGCTTTGATAATGTATACTAAAATTAAAAATGACAAAGACGAATACTCATCTTGAATAATGCGAATCACACATGAAAGACAAGCGGGCTAGACCGTAGAATAGACAGCAATTCGGCCAATTTGAGCGCATATGAAAATGGAATAGCAAATGCTGCATGTGTGTCGCAATATCGTGATTTATTGATTGATTGACCTGTTATGATATATTATACAAATAGGAGAGTATGAGATTATAATAAATTTCTTATGCAGTTATAATTGGCATTGTGAAGAATAAAATTATGGAGCAGACAGAAGCTTTTTTATCTTGTCCAGATTGGTATTAATTTTGCTAACCAATGTTTGAATATCAGATAATGGGGTTTTATGTTTTATTTGTTGCCTCAGTTCTCCTCTCATCATGAATTCAATGTTTTGTTTTAAAGTTTTATCGTGCTGCTTGCAAAGGTGCTTCTACGAACTCACAGTTATCTAAATAGTTATTGCTATTTTTCTCTTCTTGTTTATATTTTTTAAACAAAAAAATTTGACTTCAGGCTTAATTATCATGACCTGTGCTAACGAGTCTGAGGAGTTAAATTGTAGCTTAAGTCTTTTTTTACTAATCCTGTTCTCAGTGTAGAGAATTGTCTAATAGAATAAATATCACCATATTTATAATTAGGTGAGCCCAGTAATGATGATAACAGAAACCAACGGCTCATCGCAACTGAATTTAGTAATAAAATCATGTATCAGCATTTGTATTACAGTATTATTTGCACAATCGATATTTGTATTATCACCAGTTAACTTAGCTTTCTCAATAGAGACGCCAGAAGATCAGCACGAGAATATTAACAAAGAAGATGCTACAATAACAGGACAGATGATACAAACTATATCAAGCATTGGTAGTCCAGCACATCAGATCAGTAAGACCTTCGTAGCAACAACGACAGCATCATCATCGTCATCTTCCAATACTCCTACTAATTTAGCTACCGGAAAATCAGCAGTAACAAAAACACCAGCCGAAAACAAAGTCTTAATTGGAGGTGAAGAAAGTGAAAAGCCATTTAATCCGAGTCCAATCAATATCACGATTGGAAATACGATAGTATGGATTAATGGTGATGTAGAGACACATACAGTAACATCAGGATTTCCTGACAACAATATTACCAAAGGTAAAGAATTTGATTCTGGTAATCTAAATCCCAATCAGACTTTTGAGCATACATTCGATAAAGCTGGGACCTACAATTATTTCTGCATAATCCATCCGTCAATGACAGGAGTAGTTAATGTAAAGTGACTGCTACTGTAAATAATACTTCTTTTCCTCTTTTGCTTTTGTCTTTAGTATGGCTATACGCCTATAGAAATAGACTGGTGTCAGTTTAGAATTATTCAACTATGGTTCTTAACCTAAAAGACTATGCTAACGCTAATTGTTACTTGCACGGATAGGTTACATTTCTAATTACCTACATGGGTTACACTTTTCTGTTTAGTTCTCGTAATGTGAACTGGATGTAATTAACCTTTGTAGGAACATCTCCGATGGAGTAAGACCATTTATGCCTCCATGTTCTCTGGTTTCGTTATATGCTTTGACAAACATGTCGTATCTTTGTTTTCCATCATCTATGTTTGGTAAATCTTCTATTGCTAGGAATTCATTCTTCACTATCGTGTTATATGCTTCTATCTTTCCTTGTAACTGCGGATATGATTTTGGTATTTGCTTATCTTTTATCTGATTATGTGTAAGGAAATGTCTGAATATTCTGGATGTAAACTGTTTACCGTTATCATGCATCATCATCTTAGGCTTACCATTAATCATTATCCAGTCCTCTAATACATTAAGAACATCCACTGACCTCTTTCTTTCGGACCACTTGCTAGACTACCTTCCTAGAACAATCATCTAAGCAACTAATGATGTAATTCCTTTGACTGGAATTACTCAGATTTAGAAAGGGCCAAGGATATCCACTTGCACCATATCATTTGGATGCTTCATGACAAACCGATTGTAAGTTCTTGCTTTGGCCTTACACATGAGGATATTAAGACAATGTCTCTTTAGTATCTTGTATATAGTTCGGGTGCTTAATGAGATTCCAATGATTCTTTTTAGTCGAAATTTGATCCTCTTACTTCCAAATCTCTTAGTTAATCGTAAATCAAGTATAGTCTCTTCTACCTCTGGTGTTACCTTCCTGTAGTTGATTTTATGAGGCCTTCTGGAGTTATCTGATAGGCCTTCTGTCCCTTTCTGCTTGTATCTATTATTCCACTTGTAGTAAGTCTTTCTGGTACACCATATCTCTTACAAATATTACATATGGTATCACCAGTCCATTCTTTTTCGTGTATTAGATTAAACCTTATTCTGATTTCTATATTGGATTCACTTCCCGACAGAAGTGTAACCCATGTCTGTAGCCTATAATGTCACCTATGTCAGTGACTAATAACCGATCCCAAAAATAGATGGACATATAGCTTGCGATTTTCCTATTCATAAGTGTGGCTGGATAATATCGTAGTTCAAAGACCATACTTTAATAAGTATAAAGAGAAACAGAATCTTTCTTTATCTCGATAAAGGATATGACTTTCAGTAGATTGAGAATGGTGTTATCAAGAAAGGATATCTACCATATATTCGACATAGAGGAGAAAAATCAGTAATAAAGATCAAAGACGGTAATCATCGTCCTGATGCTAAAAGAAGATGGGTTGTAGAAAAAAAGAACCAACTCCTGGCATAACAGGTTTAGAAAACTTTTGGTTAGATATGAAAAGAAGTTAGAAAGCTGTTTCGCGTTAGTATGTTTGGGTTGTTGCATTCTTATTTACAGGAGGATAATTTTGGGCTAGGCTAAGTATAATTGATCTTTTTGCAAGCGCTATTAAGAAAACATAGTAGTCTAGATTGCTAATTTCTCATAACATCTATTTATAATTGGCTATATAGTCACCTGCGCCAATAAGTACTAGCTAAAGTTGGACATCAATAATATTACAGATCGTGATATTGAAGAAGATAGAAAAAAAGAATCAACAGCACCAGCAGAATTTAAAACATACATACTAGATAAAACTGAGAATATCATAAAACAAATAACACATCTTACAGAAACCTCTCGAGGATTATCTATAGTTTCAGTTAGCGGAGGAATGCAACTGATTTATGATAACTTTTTTGAATTGTATAAAAACGTATTAGACAATTATAGAAAAGGAGTCGGTAAGGGCATTAGATGGATAATTTCAATAGATAAAGATAATATAGATTTAATTAAAATATTTCTCGAGTTAGGTATGCAAATAAAGCATATCAAAAATATGCCAATCATGAACTTTGCTGTTGGCGATAGGGAAGCCAGTGCTACAATAGAGAAAATGCAAGGAGGAAAGATGGTTCAGAGCCTTCTTACAAGTAATGAACCAATGTATGTCCAACACTTCAAATCTGTTTTTGAAGACTTATGGAAGACTGGAATTGATCCTCACCACAGAATAAGAGATATTAAAGAAGGACCTGACCTAGAAGTTATAGAAAGTATTGAAAAACCTGCTATCGTACAGGAATTATATTTTAACATCTTGAAATCAGCGAAAAGTGATATAATGATTATACTTCCCACTGTTAATGCATTTTCTCGCCAAGAGAAATTAGGATCTTTACAATTAGCACAAGAAGCAACAAAAGAAAGGAATGTAAATGTTAGGATACTGGTGCCTAGGAATGGTCATAATCATCAAGCTAGTGAAAAACAGATGGCACATCAGCTAAAAAAACAATATTCTAATGAATATATAGAAATCAGATATATAGAATCTACTGATACAGCAACAGCCTCAGCTACTAAAGTTACCTTATTGGTAACAGACAGAAAGTCTTCATTGGTAATAGAGCTAAAAGATGATTTAAAAGATACTTTCATTGAAGCAGTAGGACGAGCAACTTATTCTAATAACAAAATTGCTGTTTTATCTTATGTTGCAATATTTGAAAATTTATGGAATCAATCTGAATTATGTCAGCAACTAAGACAAGCATATGAGCAGTTAAAAGTTGATGATACAATGCACAAGGAATTTATCAACGTGGTAGCCCATGAGTTGAGAAATCCAATACAGCCAATAGTGGGTTTAACAGAAGTTCTTCGTACCATAAAAAAAGAAGCTCCTAACAGTCGACAAGAAGATTTGCTTGATGTAATTATCAGAAATGCAAAAAGATTGCAGCGGTTGACAGACGATATCTTGGACGTTACAAGGATAGAAAATCAAGCGCTACAAATCAATAAAGAGCAGTTTGAGTTAAGTGGCGTGGTAACAAATGTAATTTCGGATTGTAAAATTCGACTTAGATGTGAACCTTTATATCAAGAAAAAAATATAATATTAGTTTTTCTGCCACCTTACGAAAATATTTACATTGAAGCTGATAAAAATAGATTAACCCAAGTTATGTATAATCTTTTGAGTAATGCCATAAACTATACTGAAAAAGGCATTATTTCAGTATGCATGGAGATAAAAAACAAAGATATCAGAAATAGTGGTAATAATAATAATAATAACAACAACAATGAACAAGAAGTTGTAGTTAGTGTTAAAGACAGCGGCAGTGGTATCGATCCAAGTATTTTCCCAAGACTGTTTTCAAAATTTGCTACTAACTCTCCTAAAGGTACTGGTTTAGGATTGTTTATCTCCAAAAGTATCATCGAAGCTCATGGTGGTAGGATCTGGGGTGAAAATAATCCTGACGGTAAAGGAGCCGCATTTACAATTAGTTTGCCGACTCCTGTACCCTCAATAACTTTACACTCCCCTGTTCAGGACTAAATGGCCTTAGCTGATAGTATAGATGTGCTATGTTACATAACTTAGTCTTATGTTAGTATGGTTTGACCTAGCTACCTTTTACCTATCATGACACTATCTGGTAATCGACTGGCATATCTATAATGAATCATTGGTTAGACGTGGAGAGGTAGTTCTAGATTTTGATGTTATTGATAACTGGAATAATGAACTAGATAATATGAATAATGGTAAAGAAGGTGCATCCTATGTATACCCTGATTCGTTTTTTCAATTACTTGGCTATACGCGTGCATATTTTCATCCACCTTATAGACATCCTGAAGGTGTAGCAAGAGCACACGCTAAAAGCAAGGTTCCATCGATTCCTGAGTACAGTACAATCCAAAGACGTATTAACAAACGTGACATCAAAATTAACGAACATCTCGGAAATGATATTGTCATAGCATTAGACAGTACCAGAATAACGACAACTAATAGAGAAAAATGCCTCTCACACAATGGCAGGTAAGAAAAGGTTATCTCAAGATACGCGTAGCTCTCGGTGTAATGAAAAGAAAAATTGTATCGCTTGAGGTCTCATGTCAAGAATTACATGATGGTAACAGGCTCAAGAATATCGTAGATATTGCTTTAGAAAATAATACTTTGAAAATAGTGATTGCAGATGGAGGGTATGATAGTAAAGAGAGTTTTAGATACTTGTATGATAATGATATAGAAGTCTGCGATCAAGGTAAGGAAGAACTCGTCGTACAGATTTATGGGTTGTGATCCAAGGAGGAAAGTTGTACTTTAACAACTAATAAATCTTGAAAAATGGAGGAGTAGCGTCAGCTATGGACAAAGATGGATAGTTGAAAGTGTCTTCTATTCCATGAAAAGGATGTTTGGAGAAAATGCATCCGCAAGAATATTGATGCTAAAGGCATCGTTGTACGATAAGTTCATTGTAAGAAAATAGACTATAAAAGAAATATCAAATAGTAGGTTCACAACTTGTGCAACACTACAAAAATATTCTATATAAACGAGCGAGAATATTCTGTCAAAGAAAACATGAAAAACAACAACAATCCATCAAAGATCATATTCTATTGAAGTTGCTGTCGAGATAACTCATCATTTAACGGTAGGAGTAGTAGTTATCAATAATTCCCTGCTATGATGTTTTAGTAACCTTTTCTTTTGTATGCGAGAAAGTCGCCAGTTAAAATCATCTTCATTATATAGACAGAATCCTTTTGCTTTCATATCAGATCTTCGTGGCAATGATGTTTCAGAATCTGACAAACCAACAAAAGAATGAACCGAACGTAGGACAGTTTGGAAGGGAGTTAGGTTACTAGTAGTAGAAAGAGACAAGTATTGATTAGCTGTTTACTCTACTCCAATTGATAATTTTAGATATTTCTTATCCGAGTTTACTTTGTCCGTATAATATTGGGAAGCATGGATACATTGAATCCTGATGAATCTATACCAATGAATGACCTTCTGATATTGCTAAGTAACAATATAAATGACAAATAGATAGTAGAGTTAGTATTAAATATGCAACTTAAAGCAGGAGATATAAGCAACAATAATCCTATCACATTAGAAGCGAATAAAACACTTTATGACGTTCGCAATATCCTAATTAAATATAATATTAGCAGAGTTGTAATTGTAAAGGAAAAGGAAAAGGAAAACAAAGAAGCGATAGGAATCATTACAGAAAAAGATATCGCCCGCTTTCTTTTTAGAGACTTACCTAGGAAACGTCTTGATGAAATAAGGATAGATGAGGTCATAAGAAACCAAAATCTGATAACAGCAAAAGAAGATACTGATGTAAGCAGTTGTGCTAAATCAATGTTGGATAATAGCATAAGCTCTCTAATAATAAATGCAGACAGCATTTTAAGAGGCATATTAACCAAGACTGACCTTTTGGATGCATATGCAAAGGGTTACGGTGGAGATGTCACAGCAAATGAATACATGACCAAGAGGGTGCTAACGGTAAATCCTGATGAGTCTGTGCATATGGTACTCCTTATAATGGTAGATAGCAATGTGTCTAGGGTTGTTGTAGTTGAAGATAATACTAAAAATAGTAAACCTGTTGGAATAATTACCAGTCATGATTTATTGCCTGCAAGCACAGCATTACTTGCAAATAAAACGACACCTTATACTCAATATTGGATAAAAAGTAAAGATATCCAAAATAACAAAATAAAACATGACGCTACGGATATTGTTAGCAGCAGCAGAAGCAACTTACCATATGGAATGAAAAGGATACTATTAGCTAAGGATATTATGAAATTTGATCCTATCATGGTTACAGATTATGCTGATTTATTGGATGTAGCACTTATAATGAAAGGGAATAGGATAAGCGGCCTTCCTGTTGTAGATTCAAATGATAAGCTTGTTGGAATAATCACAAAATCAGACATTGCTAGAGCAATAGTAGATGGTAAATAATGAAGCTTGATCACTATACTGCCTAACAAAATTTCGTGTAACTACAAAAGCGTTTAAACAGATAGTAGATGGGTTGATTGATTTGACGAATTTATGTTAATGAGCATAGTTTCTATCTATACTACTAGTATTCTTCATTTTCTTCTACTATGATATTCAAGTATCATTTCCTTTTAGCCTTCATTAAGGGAAGTTGACTAGCTTAACTTACGCCCTAGCAGCTAAAAGGCTCGCTTGAGGTCCATGAACACGCCTTGAGTGATATGAATTTTTGTTGCTATAGACTGTGTTTGTTAAATGTTCATTAGAGCAGAGGTATATTATAAGAAAAGATACATTATGCCTGAAATAACTTCTTCTACTAATAGCAACACAAGCACTGGTGCTACTACTGCCGCATTTTTTACAAAAAGCAGTGGTAACTATCCAATCAAGAAAATTAGCGAGTTTGAATTTGTAGTGGAAAAAGATAAAGAAGCTGAAATGAGAGTCCCAGTCAGAATTTATGCCAACGAAATATTACTGTCAGGTATGGTTGCTGATCGTACTATAGGCCAAGCAATCAATGTTTCTACTCTTCCAGGTGTCAGAAAGCATGTAGTAATACTTCCTGACGGACATGAAGGCTATGGATTTCCTGTGGGAGGAGTAGCTCGCTATGGATTTAGAAGGAGGAGGAGTAATTAGCCCAGGAGGCGTTGGATACGATATCAATTGCGGGGTGAGACTGATTCGAACAAATTTAACAGAAAAAGACGTCAAACCTAAAAAAATCGAGTTAATTAATGAGTTATTTACATCTATTCCTTCAGGCCTGGGCAGCCAAGGTCAGATTAAACTAACAAGATCAGAACTTGATGAAGTTTTGGTAGAAGGAGTAAGATGGTCTATTGCTAAAGGTTATGGTTGGAGCCAGGATGAAGAAGTATGCGAGGAAAATGGCTGCATCAAATTCGCTGATCCTATTAAAGTGTCAGATACTGCCAAAAAAAGAGGGGTATCACAACTAGGAAGCCTGGGCTCTGGCAACCATTTCCTTGAAGTACAAAAAGTAGACACAATATATGATAGAGAAGCCGCAAAAACTATGGGAATAACTAACGAAGGGCAAGTAACTGTATTGATACATTGTGGTTCTAGGGGTTTTGGTCATCAAGTATGCAGCGATTACTTGCGAGTATCTGAGGCTGCATTACGAAGGTATGATATAAAATTACGAGATAGAGAACTTGCCTGTGTTCCATACAATTCTCAAGAAGGTGAGGATTATGTAAGGGCAATGAATTGTGCCCTAAACTTTGCATGGTCTAACCGCCAGATGATAATGCATTGGACAAGAAAAACGTTTCAGAAAGTATTTGCAATGAGCGAGGATCAGATTGACATGAAGCTTGTTTATGATGTAGCTCATAATATCGCTAAAGTGGAACGACACAAGGTTCAAGACGAAAGTTGTGCTTCAGAGAAAAGCGGCAGCAGTAACAGTATTAACAACAACAAAAACAACAACAATGTTATCCGCAGTCTAATAGTTCACAGAAAAGGTGCAACTAGGGCCTTTCCTGCAGGAATGGAACAGGTCCCAATCAAGTACCGCAATATTGGCCAACCAGTAATAATACCAGGCTCGATGGGAACAGCAAGCTGGCTACTTTTAGGTGGCCAAAAGTCTATGGATCTTAGTTTTGGTTCAACTGCTCATGGTGCAGGAAGAACAATGTCAAGGAGTGCTGCCAAGAGAACTCATACTTCACAAGGAGTAACGAAGTTATTAGAATCAAGAGGAGTATACGTCAAGGCTCTCACTAGGGAAGGCATAGTGGAAGAGACACCAGACGCATACAAGGATGTAGATATGGTAGCAGACATTTCGCATAATTTGGGAATAGCTACAAAGGTAGCAAGATTAGTTCCATTGGGTGTAATAAAGGGTTAGTTTCATTCTTAAAAATATTCAAATCTCTTTCAGTAAATATGCCATAAGGCAGGCTTTTCATCTTTGGTTACAATAACGCTACCAATTCTTGTGTGCTTTCGGCATTAGCTGCCTCTCTGCTCTCTTGACGATGAAATACATCATGCTTGACCGGTACAACAATGGGAAGAAGGTTTCCGCTACAAAACACTACAAAATGCTATCCTGAAGAAAGATACTCTGGACAAAGAGATAGTGACTGGTATACGGGATTTGTAAAGCCACTAACTAGAGCACGTGTTACCACTACTAGTTGCTGTCAGGAGGTGACATATGTCGCTTTAAGTAATGCAAGTCATTTTCAATGCTTTTTGCTTTTTATAAAATATCATTTTGTTAGGATATTATATACTGCTAAGAATCTTTGTTATCATTAAGATCTACCAGATTTTGTAGTGTTACTTGGATTGCATTAAATTACGTAATAAGCAAACTTCTGAATGTATCTATCATTAATCTTTGTAGATCACGTTGGGTTATTATCCCAATATATTTGTCGTTTTGTTTAACCAAGAGTCTGCGGATTTTTTTCTTCAGCATCATTTCTGCTGCCTCTCCTATTGTTGCATCAGCCTCAATCGTAATAAGTGGTTTACTCATTATTCCTTCTATTTTGGTCTCTGGCCTCGTTCTGCCATATGCTATAGATTTTAATATATCACGCTCTGTCACTATTCCTACAGGCTTGCCGGATTCTTCTTCTGTCACCACTACCGAACCAATATCCTTACGAACCATCAATTTGATGGCAGATTTGACACTAAGATCCTTATCCAAACTGATGATGTCTTTGTTTATTGCAGCTTTAACTCTTACCGTGAGATTAAGTGCCATCTGTGTCTGATCCAACCGTAAACTTATTAACATATCTCCCCAATTTATTCTTGGAGAAGCATATTTCCAGAGCCATTGATAAAACACATCAAAGAAACACGTCTTCAAATTAGTCCTCTCAGTTAGCCATTTGATTACTAGCTAATATTTGATGACTTGGAATGTTATGCGTACGCACATCCTTTATATGTTAAGAAATAATGATACCACTTATGTCATCTGACTCAGGTTCAGAAAAAAAAGAGATAACAAAAAGAGAGGAGCCTAGAGGCATTACTCGCAAAGCACCACGGTACCACATAGAAGACATTTTTGATGACTTTAGGAGAGATATAGAAGATTTTCTCGAAACCTCCTGGTGGCCGTCATCATCGTTTCTGAATTTACCGTCATTATCATGGAGAGCACAAATGTCGAAACCATTTTGAATCATTTGCCTATTTTCCATATGCACTTATTGGATCAGTAGATAATTCAATGTCGGTTCCAGATATCTCTCAAAAGTTGGATGGAAAACCCCAAGTGAAAATGAATGATACATCTACCATCACAAATAACTGATTTTAGTATTGTGCTACTGGATCAACTTATTTCATAAATAGAGCAGGCTACAACGTTGTAAATTTATAACAAAAATAAAGGGGCTTTGCTTGTATGTTATTCTATAGTTAGCTCGTTGGCAAACCCAGATCTAGATGACCTCACATGCATCAAGATTAGGAACATTCTGATCCACTTATTGAACCGCGTTGTGTCTCCGCCTGCTTGCTGGCCTAACAAACACATTCCTTGATCTTGGTTGCAAGTTTGCGTAATAGGACTGCTCCCACCATTAGTGGTTCCTGATATTCTGCAATTTGCTGTGTTACCCCCACCATTTACTTGCGCATATGCTTGCTGGTCTTCTGTCATTCTGATTGCCGTGAAAGAGATCATTGTTGACGCCATAGCGAACGCCACTACGACAGCCATTGTTGGCGATAGTTTTACGAACATTCTGAATTTCCTATTGAACCGCTTGCATCTCTGCCAGATTGTTGTCCTAACAAACACATTCCTTGTGATTGATTACATGTCTGGGTGATAGGACTGCTCCCACCAGTAGTGGATCCTGTTAGGTTACAATTTGCATTGTTACTTCCACCAGTCACTTGAGCATATGCTTGCTGATCTTCTGTCGTTCTGATTGCCGTGAAAGAGATCATTGTTGATGCCATAGCGAACGCTACTACGACAGCCACTGTTGTCAACGGATTTTTAGTTTTCAATTCACTATAATATTACTTAATTTGTATTTATGGGTAAAGATCCTTATGTATCTCAGTTATTACTGTTTCTTATTTTATATTCATATAGGAGATTCTTAGTTCACTTTCTTATTACCTAACTTTACTAATAAATAGAAATAGCTAGAAACATCAGCTATGTGATGTATATAACAAGAATTGGGGCTATCTGAATTGTATTGTATTGTATTGTAATTTATGGATACATTATGCCATATACCACTCATTGCAACTACATCCAATATCATAATAGGAAGACAGATACAAGGCCTGCACTCACAAAACATGATAAGAAAGGAGAACCAATTTTAAGGAATATAACCCAATTCATACGATAATAAGAAAAACCAACATTGCTCATCTCTACAATTCTCCTCCAGAGTATATTGTTAAATTCTAGAACACTCTTTTGTTATTACAGAAGATAATTGAATCATATCAATTCTGATAGAATATTATCCTTGATATATCAGCAAAAACACATAGCTTGGAGTTCTCGTAATTTTTAAGTGTCTACTCTAAAGGATTACAAAAATACTATTACTTCAAATAATGTAAAGAGACAATGCATATGGGATTTAAAAAGCTGACAAGATCTGTAACCATAATTATTTTGATAATAACTACAGTTGCAATCTCTGCAAACATCATTATCTCTCCTTCAGCAATGGCATATGCATTCAGTCAGTCAGCGGATCTAAATAGTGATCAGAGTATGAATCGTCCATCTCAACAAGGAACATCAGAGAAGGGCGGATCAGGATCTGTGCCATTCTTACAGGCAACACCAACGACTGGAGCTTCACCTTCAGATGGCTCATCACCGTCGCAAGACACAACAGATTCGAATAGACCTCCAATCCAAATCACCAATCAGATTACTATTCAAATTGGGCTTTGCGTAATTGTGTTGAGTGAAAATGGCTCATGCTGAGTTTTAGAATTTGATTACAAAGTCATAACTTTTTCTTGTTGCGATTGCAAAAGAGGATCTTCAGCAGTCCATAAATCAGTAGGTTCGTAGATTGATTTTTCTAATCGTTCGGCACTTAATTTGCCTACGTTTCCCGAATGAGTTGAATAGAAGACACTCGTAAGTGGAAAACCATCTTAAATACATTCGGGCCCGGAGTAGGTATCGTAATCCACGCCAACTACCTGAGATCTAGGATACTTTGTTACATGTTACTGATAATAATTGTTTATTCAATCATTTGTCAAATGCCTAACAGATTCCCTCTGCCGCCGTGATCTTCTATGAGATAATTGATTCTTCAAACTATCACTCATCTGGTCAAACATTTTGGCGAGATCCCATCCCATATTTGTATATGTATATCGTCTATATGGTGTAATTATACTCACATCTACTTCATATCTTCTCCTTTCCCCTTGAATGTTTCTTAACTTCATATGACATCTAGCCTCTTCAATTTCAGGAGATACCCTCATTAACAGTTTAATAAGATTTCTGAATTTGGACTTTGAAAGCTCAGCATCAAAAGGATCATCAGGCAGTCCTACCATGAATATTGGAATCTCTTCTTCTATATGTTCACCTAATAATGCAATTACATCTCTATGTGTTATTATTCCTTGAATTTCATCAGATGATTTTACTATCGTATATGTCGAATTGGTGTTTAGCATTAAATCAATAATCGAATACAAAGAGTCATCACCTTTTGACACTACGACGTTATTTTTGTCCATAATTCCACTTATGTCAAGGGAGAGTCTAGTGGGTTTGCTCTCAATTCCAATTGATTTTCTGCCTATTCTTTCAGATGGAATCATAGCTCTTAGTATATGGCTTGAGGTTAGCATTCCCTTTAAAGCAACTGGACCTCTTTTTTGTTTTTCAACTACTGGGAGATGATCGATTCTATGCCTTATCATTATACCTTTGGCAGCTGATACTTTATCCTCAGATGCTATAGTTGTAGGATTCGGAGTCATTATATTAGAAGAAGAGACACGATCAATCATACTACTAATATCAGCATTTCCCATCGCAGCCGTTGCCGATTTTGATGTTATTTCACTCCTTTCTGCTCCAATGATATTGCTGTCATGCATAGCTTTCATAATTCCTCTGGCTGAAATCTGGCCAATTATATCACCGTGGTGAGATTCTATCACAGGAAGTGCTCTCAGCCTATAGAGACTCAGTATTCTAGCAGCGTGTCCTATATTATCTCTATTAGTGAGGGTTGGAATTCTCTTACCTAGCATGGATGGCTTACTGCTAGATATATTTCGCGCTGAAAGAATATCTCTAATATTTATACCTATTACGGCTGTTCCTGCTAAATGAATGAATATATCATAAGCATTTCTTTCCTGTAGAATGCCTATTATTTTCGATATTGTAGTATCGGTATCGGATACAACTGGCGGATATTCAATAATCTCTTTAATTTCTATGTTACGAAATTCCCGCAGTGATCGATATAGTTGACTGCTAATTTCTCCTCTCACGATAGTTTGACTGTTATTATCCTCTAATAATTATTTCTTCTGTATTTTCTGAATTGCTCTATAATCCTGCCCTTGAAATAATATTACTGGATATCTATAGGCTGTATGAGGGTTCAAGAACCAAACAATCCTACGTTCAGAAAATGCTTTATATGTTAAATTCAACGATTCGATATCAGATCTTTTGTCTGAAACAGAATTCTCCCAGTTTTTGTCATGTACTACACATGTGCCTTGATTGACGCTTCTGTTAGTTCTTACTAAGTCAATTGTCGCATTAAATATCATTATTCCATCTTCCAAACTATTATCTAGAAATTCTGATACTGCAGTTTTCTGCAATACAGTTATCCATTTGAAATTTCGTCGTGATCTCGCATTAGCTGCAGCGAGTGGTAACTTAAGAGCATTGTACAGTAGGAGGTGCTCTTTTTCTGTAAAGCCTAGATGGTTAATTAGAATTAAAAAAACTGATGCTTCATAGGTTTTGTATAGAGCAACTAACTTCATCAAGTTGGAATCTTAACTCATAACCACCAGTCACACTTTACACAGAGGAATCACGTCGACCAAGTAGTAATCATATTCACTTTACAAACTAATTACATGCGATATTACAAGACTGTTAAGCGAGGCAAGACTATTCATTTGAAAGTGCATACAAACACATGAATTAATGTAGACACAACCGGTACCATACAGAAGACCTGAGCGCAGAGCAATGGAGACAAATTGTTAGAAGGACTTTCAAAAAGCAACACATCTACAATGTGACTCTGGTTGGTGGCGAACCCATAATGCCTCCAGATATAATTCAAGTTTTCTGTGATGAAATGCCAAGGAGAGTATGCGTTGTAACAAATGGAACATATCCTTTAAAATGGTTTGAAAATCTATATTTTTATTGGATATCCTTAGATGGAACAGAAGAAGTACATGATAGTATCAGATGTAACGGCATATATGCAAAAACAAAGCAAAACATTTTAGAGTATATAAAAGGCCCAGTTGGTAAGGGTAAGCCAGCATGGAAAGACATATGGATTACGATGACAATCAACTCGGTAAATTATAATACCATTGAAAATTTGGCAGAAGAATGGAAGGGTAAGTGAATAAAATAGGATTTCAATTTCATACACCATTTATAAAAAATGATCCTTTATGGATGTCATCTGGAAATAAACGCAGCAAAGTAGTTGACAATCTTATTTCCTTAAGAAAGAAATACCCTGATTTTGTAATCAATGGAGAAAAGCAGCTATCAGTGATGAAAGGTAACTGGGGAGGCATAGGTACTATGCCAGTACAGTGTCCATCGGGGACCATACTCTCTTTAGATCATATGGGAAGGATAAAGCAGGCCATGCTGTATAGGAAGCGCAGATAGTAGTAAAAATGCATCAAGACCAATTTGTGAAGAATGTGGTCTTGGTTGCTATTCAGTGCTTGTTGCAAATGGCATCAAAGGAAACTAGTGTACAATTAGTTAATTGAATCTTATTTCTGACTGCTATATGCCAGGTTAATAGGTTGTAAGAGGTGTGAGGGAGATGCTTATCCCTTTAAGGAGTCAGATCTAATAGGAAACCGTTAAAGCAAATATTGCAACATATGCAGTTAGGTCTATAATAACCAAATGGCAAAAAAAAGAACCTCTAAAACAAGAACAAAAAGTAATGTTCCCACCTTCACAAAAAGGAAAGGAAAAAGACTTACACCTAATCAGAAACTTATTCTACACTTAAATGAAGCTTTAGCTATAGAAAATGCAGCGGTACAACGACTCCAGTCACGAATAAAACAGACCAGGATAGAAAATGTAAAACAACGACTTCAAGTGCACTTAGAAGAGACAAAAGGACAGCAGGATAGATTAAAGCAATTGATTTCAGATCTTGGTGATGGTAAGAAAAATGCAGCTACAAAGGATAAAGCACGATTGCCAATTCCTACTCCTCCCAAATCATTAACAAACAAATTTGGAAGAATGATGACTCATGCAGAGTCCGAGCTAAAAGCAGCTAATGAGGATGCAATAGTAGAGAATGCTGAGATTATCCTGTATGATATGCTTACGCATTTAGCAGAGAGGCTGAATGCAACTAATGCAATAGATATTCTATCGCAAAGCTTAGCGGAAGAACGATCTATGGCTGATTGGATTAAAACATATATTCCTGATATGGTTGTACAACTTTGGCCTGAAATTGAGGCTTCTATTGCTACGGTAGAAGGAGAATAATAATAACCAGTATGATAGAAGAAGTTATTCTATTACGAACCTCTCCAAGACTGCAGCAATAGACGTGCAGTAACAGAATATACTTTACTGCATGCATATTTTCGGCTTTTAGCTACAGTTGCCATTAACATGAGAGAAAAGAGAGAAAATTGGGAGCAAGAGAGACAAACTATGCAAACGAGGTCTGTGTCCTTATTAGAATAGCAGGAATTAATAAATAAAATTATGCAATAGTAGTTTATTATCCAGTAATTATTAGATTAACATATAGCTCAACTGGTACTATCTCCAAGAGTGTTCGAACTTAAAACCTATATTAAGTCCAAATAAATTACTTTTAATGATCCGAATAATGTAATTGACAAGATCTTTATAGGAAGGCGTGCTTGATATTATAACTTAATGGTGAAGCTTTGTAATACATGTGGGAAGGAATTTGACGAACGACTAAAAGGAGTACGTTATTCAAGCTCCATTAAGGGAGTTCTATTCTTTTGCTCAGATGATTGCTGTAGAAATTATCTTAACAGGCTTGGCAAAGTGAGCCGAACAATAGGACATACTTGATTTAGATGTAATCGTACCGTAAATATCACTGACTAGTTATAGTCATTGTAAATCACTTGGTAGATAACACGCAAATCAAATCTATTCCTTAAATAACCTGGAGAACTCATTTGCCTTCTATGCAGGTACAAAAAACTGTAAATAATTATGCTAATAATTACATATTTGCGGAATATAAATGAAGTATTAATTGTTCCCGCTGTTCCATCAACCATATCAAATTCTACTTTGATGTTTGGCCTACCTTTACCAAAAGTAATCTGCTTAGTCTAGTTTTTTACATGTAGGACAATTAGAGGTTAGCGGTGACATCGGTGTTATTTACAAACGTCATTAACGTATTTTTAGTTAATTCTCTGCTAGACAATTTAAAATCTGCTTTATACGCTAAAGTGAATGATTCTAAAGCTGATATCATCTTATACAGAAGTTGAATTTTTTTACAATATCCAAGAGATAGTATGCCTCTTATTCATACTAATATATCGAACAATTAAAAGTTCGAAGATAGAATGCAAAGCGGATTAGTATCAAGCTTCAATGAGCGATCTATCAAGTATGCTCCTGATAGTTAGTAAGGTCCTATTATTATTAAACAAAATCAACAAATAGCAAATAGCACAAAATGTAATGAAGTAGATGATGAAATATAAATACAATGCGTATTTACTGTTTAAATTGAACTAGTAATGGAACGAATTATTGTATGTTAGATTAACTACTGTGTAGTTTTTCTTTATCTTTTACATTTGGGTAAATAGAACTACTTATTCAACTTCATTGAATGTTTGACAATTTGGACATTGAAATACTGCATCTGAGGCTATCTGACCTTGAGAAACGTTGTGAGCTATAATGTTATCACATCTACCACAAATATAATCTATTTCGCCTGTTCCTACTATAAATGGTTCAATTTTACTTCCATTCTTCTTGTTTATTGGTCTTGTCCCTTCTTGAGGTTCTGGTATAATCCTACAGTTAATTCGAGGCAACTTTCCTTCTCTTTAGTTTCAACACGCTATTTATTTAGTATTCCTTCCATCTTTGAGCGTACTACTTTTAAAGTGCGTTATAGGAGATAGAATTCTTATCGACTAAACCACTTTAAATAATGATTCGAAATAAAAGAAGATCCTAAGACATTTCATTAACCACACTACTGTGGGAAGGCGAATTGTTGTATAGCTATTCAACAAGTGTTGCTATAGCAAACCTATTTCCTACTTGCTCAACCTTAACCTTAACATTCTGTTTAACTTTTCCATTCTTAACAAATACTATAAATCCTTGTACCCTAGCAATACCATCTCCTTGCCTACTAATTTCTGAAATATCTACTTCATATTCCTTGCCTACCTCAACTGGTTTTGGAGCAGGAGAACCTCTGTTGAAACCTTTATTACCGCTTCCACCGTAACTCCTGCCTCTCCCACGCCCATAACCGCTATCTCTACCGTAACTCAATTTTGGATGTCAGTGGTTCTTATCCTAATATAAATTGCTTATGTCGATAAGCATGAAATATATCTTAGCATTTTTATTTTTTTGATTAAACTAATGCCACATATTGCATATGTAAAGCCCAGCATTATTCAAAATACTTTATAATAAGATAGTCCTAGAATACATAATCTAAAATGCACTCACCATGTAAGTCATGTGGAAAAGAATTTAATGACCTAACTGAAGGGATAAGGTATTCAAGCACGGTTAAGGGGGTTCTGTTATTTTGTTCAGATGATTGCTGTAAAAACTATCTTAATGTTAATAAAGGAGTAAAATAGTCACAAATATAAAGTTAGTTCACGATTTAATGATACTATTCTTTCTTAACGTTCTCTGAGTGGCGACAACTTTAATGGGATTTAAACTGTGCAGAAAACGAGAACTATAATAGTGACAATTGGAGGAAAACGGGGACCAGTCATGATTATCTTGGATTTAGAGGTTATTAGAGAGCATTTCCTCAACGAGTTGAAAAATGATACCATAACACATCCACGAGTGAACTATTTGTTGATGTAAAGTTAATGAGTGATTCAATCCTTTACACTACGAGCAAAGTATATTTGTGCTGAACTGCCACTTATGGATTTGGAGAAAACATGTTAGCATCTACTACAAATGATATTCCATTTTTTCAGAAATCAAAGGTTTATTCCTTTGTCCGACGATAGCTAACACTTTACAATTTGCTAAAAACTGATGCACATTTAATCGATTTCGACCAATGTATGTATGAAATCCTATGTGTAGTAAACTTTCAAATGGTATTGAAATCTTTTTGTTTGTTTGCAAAAAAGTCCTCGATATGTTCTTTACAATCCGCTAGGGGCCACGACCTTGACCTTATGAATGAAAATCATTGCTGACTTTCTAAGATCTTTTGGTTATGATTCATAAATCAAATACTATAGGATATAACTTTCAATCATAATGGGTATGTCTAGAGACGCGGTACAAGTCTCTACTTGTCATGCTGTAATGGAATTTCTTCTTTAAAAATGCTATTAATACGAGAATCACCGAATCAAATAGTAATTACTAGTGTAGTATCGTAGAAGTAGATTATATACACTAGTGTATTGCCAAGGAGCGGATACGGTAATATTTCGATTTAATTATATAATTGCTCTGTTGCATGACTCCTTAAGACTTTAGTTTGTGTAAACCAATGGGTATATCATTCAATTGAACACATTATACAGCGTTGCCTTTAGGAAGATCTCCTTTACCATGTTAGGAAATTTTCTAGCTGTTACATGCTCACCAAACATTCTTTTAATAGATGAAAAGACAGTTTCTACTATGCATCTATGTCTATAGTTCAGTTCAGTCTGTAATGATATAAAAGCGCTAAAATCGCAGGCAGTGTCCTACCTATATGATTTATGCAAGTCTGATCTCTGTTTTTTCTATCACCAAACGATCGCAGACATAGACCACGTGAGAGGTGAGTGCTGGACTATGTATCATTGAACTGATAAGAAAATTATGCCAAAGGACAGACTGCAAGCGCTGCGCAGTATACTACAATCAGATATCGCTAGGTTCGAATTACTAAGCAGGGGCGAGGTAGTTATGTAAGTCAAGAGTCTAAACGAACTCTTATTTTTACTAGTTTATCTGGCTTCCCAGAGAATCCCAACATAATTAATTATCGGGTCTTGCTATTCTGAAAATAACATCCTTGCAAATAATGGATTTGTTCATTCATTCACTTCATCGTCTAATGTATTACACTGACAACTAGTAGTATTGGGATTACATGGAGGGGCGTTACAGCTTGCTACTACCATACAAACTGTAAATATCTCCAGTATTGTTACTAACGTAACTCCAAACATCCGGGCTAACTGGCAGAACTTTAAAAGTGGACCTTTGTGTACGATCCAATACATCATATACTAACTGACCAATTACAATTTGATTGGGTTTTGCAAATGCTGTCATTTTTGATGCAATACTGATAGTATATCCTAGAACATCAAGGTGAGGTTTTTTTATTATCTGCATACCCTCAATACTATAAGTGTGAGTCGCCCAGCCATATTGCACTACTACATTCTCACCAATATCTATACCTACACGCACTCCCAACTCTGGATAATCATATTCATTTAGGATTGGATTCATACCCTCCCGTATTACCTTAACCATAGAATGTGCGCAATTTACTGCGTTAACACAGGGTAGATACAGATCATCGGAATTTATAGGGAAAAATGCAAGAAGCGCATCTCCAACATACTTTAGTACATATCCACCGTATGCTGCAATAATAAGGGACATTTCTTGAGTAAATGTTTGAATTATCGTTGCAAGCCGGTCAACTGGTAGAGTCATTGACATTGTAGTTGAGCATACAATATCAATATGTAAAATTACAAGCATGACTTTAGATTTTGCATATCTTTCAAGAATATTTTGTGTTTCTTCCATTGAGATATTAAACTCCGGTACATCTTCTTTCAAAGCCCTCCACATACTATGCTGTGCGTGTTTGATAGCCAAGTCGATATCAATAACTGCATCAAGATAGAACATACCGTGTGAAGAAGCATTTGAAACATGATTGACAGATCTCTTCTTTCTTAGTTCTTCACTAGCCGCTTTTTTTATAACCTGATAAACTTTATCTTCGCTAATATCTAGCTCGCATACCAATTACATCTGGTAAGATTCCAGAATTATATAAATTGAGGATGGTCTGTTGGTGGTGGTTTTGTTTTCCTATCATTAAATTATCATGCCTGTCTGATTACAGCTTTTTAGATGTTGATGATGACATGAATTTGACATTTCGAATTCCACTATATGGAGTGCAATTTGAGAATATAAGAACTTGGAATTCATTGTATTGCAGTGCATTCTCTTTTTTGGTAGGATAGACATAGAGATCCTTTCTATCCATGAACCTAAATATATAGGTGTCAGGGGCTTTTTTTTATTAACGCGGCTAACTATAGTGGACGTAAGGGTGTTGAAAATTTACCCCTTACTATTTTTTTCTGGTACTTATAAAAACCTAGAACACAATTAACTGGTAGAGAAACGAGTAGAGGCATATCAGAGGATGTTTCATCTATCCTAGAAGGACGTCATAGTCCCATCATTGACCATTTCTAGGTGGCAAAAATGAGTCAAATTTGGTGTGCATTCCACCGAACCCGGACCAATGACTTGCTGATATTTCCACGATGAATGACTTTGCTGTTACATTTGGGGCTCATAATCAGGTCAAATTTGATTCACAACCTTCTGGGCCTCGCATTGGTATTAGTTCTCACATAGGATTCTAGGAAAATGAAAAAATAATATGCTCGGATTAGAACAAGATCCGTATTCGAGATTTGTGTTTGCAATGAATCCAAAGCAAACTAGAGATAAATATACTGCTAGATTAAAGAAATTGTTTGATTTTACCCAAAGTACCAGGTAATAATATTGAAGAACAATGCAAACTCGCTGTACAAATGGAAAGGGAAAGAAGGAAGGATTGATTAGAGATTCATTGTACGTCAGTATGTTATATTACAATTTGTTCTTGTATGCAATTTTATCTCCTTTCAACGCTATATATTAGAACATAGCGAAGTGAAATTGACCTCGTGTAGCTATACTATCTCAGCGGATTGCGATGTTGTGCCCAATCAATTATTGAACCGTCATATAATCTCACATTCTGAAAACCAGCTTCTTTTAATTGTAGATACAGATGAGAGGCTCTTGTTCCTGAATGGCAATAACATATCACTTCTTTATCCTTTGTGATGCCATTCTGTTCAAAAGCATTTAGCAATTCATCCTTATCTTTGAACATCTTTCCATTACTTCCTACACCTTCCTCCCAATTATGTAATACAGATCCAGGAATTCTAGCCTGAAGGTGTTCCTGTGCACTTCTAGCGTCAATAATCATTGTTCTAGGATTCCTTAATTTCTCTCTTATCATTGGTTCATTAGCCCTTATAGTGGAATTAATTTGCGGTGAAAAATGTGTGCTATCAGAATTTGTGCGAACTTGTGTGCCTTTATTTATTGCCAGTCCCTCTCTTGCCCATTGACTGAAACCTATCTCCAGCAGCTTGACGTTTGGATGGCCATGATACATTAACGTCCAAACTATTCTCGCCGCAGTTGGGTCGATATTCTCGCCGTATACTATAATCGCTTTTGATCGGTCTATGCCAAGTTTTGAAAACAGTCCTTCTGCAACGTTCGCATCAATTACGACGTTGGCACCGTTATCGGCAATCGATACAAGATATTCGAGACCAAGCGGTATAGCATTCTCAATGTGTGCAAATCTATATGGCATATTTCCCCTTGCATCCAAAACAATAATATTTGGATCGTCCAAATGGGACGAAAGCCAATTATAATCTTCAATTACCATCATGATGCGTGAAGTCAAATTGAATTGTTCCCAATATGAATCATAATTTTGTTTGAAAGCTCAATTCATTAGTAATAACCAATGTAGCTTACGAGATATTGCCAGCAGAGTGCTTGCATTGGTTGGTAGATCTATTTAGCCTTACTAATATTTTCTTTACATCTTACAACTGAGGTCTCGAGAAAGAGTTTGAAAATTCTTTATGGATCGTCTATCTTAACTAACGAAAATAAATGGGAGCCTGTAGTGTTCAGTCATTAAATTATCGCCATAAATTTGATAAGTATGTATATCTGCCTGTCCGTTCCTTTAGCCCTTACATCTGATCCTCTTCTAAATTGATTCTTCATTCTAATTATATTACTAATGATTTAATGTCTATCTGGACCAGATAAGATCAATCTCTTATGCTACACATCTCAAAGTTGATTAGTTGAGATAGACCATACGAAGAATACATGGCCTTAAACTTAAATAACTTAAACTATTTAACCTCAATTCCATTATGAGGACTATCATTAGTGGTAGTAATACAATACAATTTGGTCTACGACTTGTATAATATGGCGACATTCAAAGTCAAGCTCGATGGGTTATGCCCATTCTGTACGATCTTTTGTAAGACTCACCTGCGTTGATAGTGCTTTTGATACTTGGCCAATTGTATTTTTATTTAATCAATGATATAAATCTACTAATACACACCATTATTTTTCCAGTGAAAGCTCAAATAAATGACTTGGAACAAAAAATGCAGATCGAGAAGGAGTAAATTATGGTGATGGAAGCATAGGCCAGAAAAATACCGAGATTGGGATTGTTCTCTTTGAGTACTAAATTGAATCAATTCTCCTGGGGCAGTAAGATAAAAATTTATTCGAAATATAAGTAGTGATATATATCCAGCATGGAATAGGTGCTTACATATCTATTTGTAATTGAATTACTATTCACGAGGTTCTGTGTACACTTTCTAGGAAGAAACACCTAAACCATCCACTTGCTAATCGAGCTACCTCCTCTAGTGTGCCAGGTTCTTCGAAAAGGTGAGTTGCATTTGCAATTGTTACCAATTTCTTCTTCTCCGAGCTAATATCTTGGAGTGCATTTTTGTTCCATTTAATAACGTAGGGGGAATCATTGCCGCCTACCAGAAAAAGTGTCGGAGCGGTAACAAGTTTCAAATTGCTGGCTCCGGCAAGATCTGGTCTTCCAGAACGGGAAACAATTGCACCGATAACCTGAGAAGGAACCTTTGTCGCTGCCAGCAATGGCGGCTGCTGTGCCAGTACTAGCCCCAAAGTATCCAAGTGGAAGACGTTTCGTATCCGGATTCTGTAAAATCCAATCAGTCATAGAAATTAGACGATCTGTCAACAAGGCAATATTAAATTTATTTAATACGACGCCTGGAATCTTGTCTCGGAGCCTCTCTGTGCTAATATCAGTCTGTTCTTCTTCTGATGTAAGTAAATCTACCAATAGAGTGGCTAGTCCATCTTTATTCAAAGCTCGAGCCACATAATTATTTCTGGGACTATTCCTGCCGCTTCCACTTCCGTGTGAAAATAAGACAATTCCTTTTGGTTCTTCAGGGATAGTAAGATAGCCCTGAAGCGTGAACGATCTTGTCAAGTTGGATAGTGGAATGGAAACGGAATTTCTGATTGGTTCTTCTTTTTTTCCTTCGTCCATGAGATCACAATAATCTATCGCATCATTTTAAAAACTATTTCCTATAGCTCTTGATAAGAACGAATTTGCAGTTATTAAATTAACGAAGAATGAAAAAGTTATTTTTGTTTATCGACTCAAGAGCCAAATTTGTGAATTTTGTCAGATATATTCAAATTGAATGAATCAGACTAGCAATTCTGTAGTCAATGCTCACTACGTTCCCAGCTCCCTTACTCATTGATATGCAAAGAATAGAAATTTTATGGTTTTCGGCCGTTTAAACATGAAAATTAATTTATTGTTTTTTATAATATAATATTTTTTGGTGGAATCCAAAGGAATTTGTATATTTATTTTTATACGTGGTCGTTCTATCTATAGCCATGGATTACGCGAAGTTGTGTAAAGATATTCTAAATTCAGATCCAAAGGTTCGTTTTGCGGGCGTATGTGATGATACTGGCGAAATAAAATATGGCGGACAACGGGAAGGCGTTAAGAACTTGCTCATGCCCGAAGAAACTAAGAAATCAAACCTTCAAGCATTAGCTAGATGGGGATTGCGTAATTCACTTGCTCCTAGGGTGGGAAAAGGTCGATATGCTATGGCAGAATATGAGAAGATAAAGCGTATAACATTTCCATTAGAAAGCGATCATTTGCTTCTTGTAACGACGGAAGTAGAGGGAGATCATAACAATATCATACATAATGTTCTTAAGTTGCTCGGAAGTTGAGTAAGTTCTAAATAACGATTTAAAATTCTTCAAACCGGCGATTAGTAAAGACTTTTTGCCTGTATACATCAGGGCTAAAAAATCACATTCAAGCCGTCTATTCGGCTGTGTTAAGTTAATGCGTCACACCTCGTATTAATTGTACGAGAGCCACGAATTTGATATGCTGAATATCTGAATTATCCTTGAACACAAAAAGACTCAATTAATCATGCACATAAGTAAAATCATTCTGCAAGGATAGTAATCATGAAAATTCTCTAATCTATTTTTACAATATTCTATTGTCATTACTATCACACTTTTCTCAAATCTTGAATACATTTCGCGTTCAAGACCAATGGAAAAACATGCTTCTGGTTAACGAGTATCTGCTTCTGAATAAACGATACATTGGCCATAAATCGTAATTGATGAGGCTAGGAATGAATCAGCAAGTACTTTCACTTGTACCTTAAAGAAATAGAATTTAGATTCAACCATAGGAACGAAGATATCTTCCGGTTACTAGCTAAAATAATGGTAAGAACTGTTCCAACTTCTTAGGTATTACCTTTTCTATGTCATGAGATATATAGTCCAAGATTTGCATGTGTACTGGTTCTACGGAAACCCACAACCACGCTTCAATAGAAACAATTCATAACATCGTTTCATCGATTAAAATGGCAGATATTGATATAAGAGCTATTCATGATTCACAAAGGACAGAAACAACGGTAACGTGTAGGGGTAAAATAGGAGGTTTGGATGTCACTATAATTAGTAGATATTGGAATATACCAAGACCTAGATGATGAGGCAAAAAGACTAACACCAAGCAACATATTATTATGACGAAAGAAAAATACTCATACCAACTATAGAAGATAGCATTAAGAGTGTTACTATTAGTGGATATGGAGTTAGAGAATTACTTGGAAAAAAACACTCTGGAGAGGTTCAGCAATTTACAGATCATGATCAGCTGGTAAACCTTCATTCCTGAACAACGTTCTAGAAGTGTTCAAGATAGAAGTATATACTGTGTAATAGGAGGCTAAAAAAAGGCTTGTGGGAATGGAAGTAGGTTCAGGTATTAGAGTATTGCACGTTGAAGTAGGAATAACAAAAATAGAAAACGTTATTTCACAGCATGGTAAGCTGAGAGAAACAGAAATCACCATTATGCAATTTTGTTGGGTCAGGTAATTCTTTACGAGGATACCCTTTGATAATAATAATAATATATATATATCCTGCATGTGCGATAAGAGTTATGAATTCTGGTAGTATACATAGAGCCTTAATATTTCAAGGAGGGGGTTCGCTTGGTGCGTATGAAGCTGGCGCTTACAAAGATATCAATGAGGAACTTTCTGCATTCTTTAGAACCGAAGGGAGGGGAAATGAACCAATATTTCATATTGTATCTGGAACATCAATAGGCGCGATAAACGCTGCTATTTTGGTAAGCTATGTAAAGGAAAATAAAACCTGGGAAGGATCTGGCGAAAGACTTGTAGAATTTTGGGAATATGTTTCTAAACAGTCATCTGTTGAAAGCATACCACACTTTACACAGTATTGGGATTCTTGGCGTAAATTAGATAGACATATTGCTTCAGGAGAGGCTGCCAGAAGATATTTTAGCACTAAGGAATTTATTTTGAAAGGAGTTCCTAACGTGTTTATACCAAAGACACCTTTGCTAGACAATAGATTTTTTGACCCTTCAAATACGTGGTATATCTATGATAACAAACCATTAAAAGAAAGCCTGGAAAGGTTTGCAAAGTTTCCTATTTCTACAAGCTTCGAAAATGGTGAACCAAGACTCTTGCTGGTTGCTGTCGATGTACAGGAGGCTACTCCAGTAGTTTTTGATAGTTACGAAAAGGAAGACGGAACAAGGAAGTCTGAATACGGGAAATATGGTAGAATGAAATCTGGTGGTTCGACGAAGGATTCAGAGAATAATGAGGGATTTGAACATGTTATAAGATATGAAGATGGAATAAAGGCAGATTTCGTATTAGCAAGTTGTTCGGTTCCGGTAAATTATGACTATACTAGACTAGAGGTGGAAAACCATACTTTGGATATGCCAAAGCAAGGCAACAACACAGAAATGGAGGATAATAATCGGCCTTCTTCGAACGTCAGTAACAGCTTGCGCTTTTTCTGGGATGGCGGTCTATTAGCTAATACGCCTCTAAGGCAGACCGTCGTTGCTCACAGACATTATTGGCATAAAGTGAGGAAATTGGAACACAATTTACCCAGACTCAAATTCGGTATAATAAATCTTCATCCAGCTAAACAAGAATATGTTCCTCATGATTATGACAGTGTTCTTGACAGAAAGAATGACATCATATATCATGACAGAACAGAATTTGATGAATTTGTTGCAATTCTAGTATCAGATTACGCATTACTAGCAAAGTCTCTAATCAAATTAGCCGAAGAGAATGGTGCAAGCAAAGAGGCATTGCAAAAGATTTTGAAGGAGAAAACTAAGGCTTTTCTTCTTGTTACTGGCAAGCAGGGAAGATATGATGATTTAGTGAAGGGTAGAGTAGATGTTGATTTTGTTGTTCGTTTGGAGCGAAAGAACGATAATCATACTATTTCAAATAAGACATTTGACTTTTCAAAAACTACAATTCGACAGCTTAATTAAAGATGGATATGAAGAGACTAAGGAACAGATGAAAGGAGTACTTTCCGGCACAAGAAGAGAATTGTCTAGTACGTAGCAATTCTTAGACTAAATTTTTGTCTTAGACTAAAAACATAGCTTCATTGAATGGGCTACATCAGAGTGTATGATAGAGATTACCGTTATCAAGAGGCAATAACGCCAGAACAAATAAGCCTACAGATTGTGTAGATCTCACAATTATTTGCTTACATCAAAAAAATTTGGATGAGCTCAAACTGGAGATAATCTATAAAGAGGAATATGAAAATTATTGGAACATAAAGTCGCACATGGGATGTAAAAATAGTATTATCACCGGGCATGTAAGAGATGCACATATAATGATAAGCGGAATAAGGAATCCAGTTTTAAGACGGCGCAGCGACGGGTCCAACCTAGACAGGCGGCGGGGTCGACTGGGTACAAACCTCAAACTGGCTGAATGAATGGTACAGCAACAGGCAGTACTAGAACTGGTGGATGTTCTAAGATTAACTAATACTATGACAGGCGCTTCTGAAATCGGTCAACCAGGTGGGCTCGAAGCGGCTGCACATTCACATCCAGCGTTGATGGAAGCCTCGGCGAACCAACTGCAATCGGTAGTGCTGGAACTGGGGGCGCACATCAGAATCAACAAGTGGTGACACGTAAGGTGGTGACTCAACTGCGAATGGGTCGATAAGCAATTCAAACCACGGTGACCAGTACAGACTAATCTTAAACACTCAATTCTAAAGATAGCAGGATAGACAAATTGACGAAGCAAACATACGGGAACGAATAGGTATAGTATCTTACTCCGAGGTTAATATACGCGCCGATATACTGTGGGCACTTTTTTGAAAATCAGATGATTGACTTTGACTTCGACTAAAGATTTTAAATAGATACAAAAACTGGTGAATAGGTTTACAAATCGGCCTTTAGGATTGCGTAGTATGACCTTAAATTTGGTTGAATATATACATCGCTCTTTATTGAGATCATGATGATCTGCATGGACAGAGTTTTACTACAGACAAAGTAGCCAAGTAGTATCTGCAAACCAAATATTTAGTAAACATACCTTAGTTTGGAATAAAAAGTAGAGCAAACTCATTTGAACCACATGTTTTATTCTAAACATCAGAAACGACGATAATCATAATATTTGATACATGATAATTATAACAAGATCTAACATGATGGATAGTAATAGTTTGACCGTACACAAAGAAAAAGAACACAATCAAAAAGTTGCCGTTGTAACGGGCAACTCAAGTGGAATTGGGTTTGAAACATCTTTACTCTTGGCAAGAAATAACTTTCTTACTTATGCAAGTATGCGGAATCTGAAAAAGAGCGACAAAATAAAGGCACTCGCAGATAAGGAAAGATTGCCTATAAGTGTAGTACAGCTTGACGTCATAGATGAAACTTCAGTCAAAAATGCAATCCAATCTATTATCACTGAGACTGGGAAAATCGATGTACTTGTTAATAACGCAGGATATGGACTAAGCGGAGCATTGGAAGAGCTAACAATAGATGAGATAAAAACTCAATTTGAAACCAATTTCTACGGTTTGATAAGAACAACTCAGGCTGTGCTTCCAATAATGAGGAAGCAAAAATCGGGAGTAGTAGTTAATATCAGCTCAGGAGCCGGCCGGTTTGGTTATCCGAGTGGTTCAGCATACGTTAGCACGAAATTTGCGGTTGAAGGTTTAAGTGAGTCTATTTCCTATGAGCTCGAACCTTTTGGAATAAAGGTGGTGTTAATCGAACCTGGCTTTGTTAAAACCGACTTTGATCGAGCCACTATAAGTTCTAAAAAATCTCAAGATCCACATTCACCTTATTTACAGATGATGAAAAAAATTGACGCCGCTTCAAGCATAATGGCACAAAATGGATGCTCGCCCGAACTCGTAGCAAGTGCAGTTCTCGAAGCCGTAACTAGCAGTAGTCCTAACTTAAGGTATTTGGTAGGAAAAGATGTTGAAGGATGGGTAAAAAGTAAAAATAGCATGTCAGATGCCGAATTTCACCAGATGATGGCAAAAGGTCTAAGTTGATCGGACTTGGAAAGGTGATAGTAAATACTGTTGAGAACTGATTCATCGATCTAACTTGCTAGGTGAATCAATACAAGCAATGTTTGTCTTCGACGTCTGCATATCATTTGCATCTTGCGTGCTTCAAAACCAGAATTTGAGAAGCATTATTGAGATCCATCTGAGTAATGCAAGACATTTGCAGCTAATATGAACCTAAAATGTACTATGCTGACTCAATAGATAAAAACCTCGGCTCTAGTCGAAAAAGTGTAATCATTAATTAGCGAAGAAATCCAACGATCAACGAATCAATTTTTAAAGTGAATAAAGATAAGATTCGAATCTATACTGAAACTTGTAGGTAGCTGCATCAGTTGTAGCAGTAATAGCATATCTTGGTGTGAGATGCCAGTGTAGATCTCATACGCTTTTCAATATTTCCTGGCAGATCATATCTAACAGTCCTAAAATTACCTATGTCTTACTTCACCTTCCTGTAATCAAGTGATATTTTGTCCCACAAATGCTTGAGTCGATTATTTCATTATTGCATCATTATCAATCTCACTGTCATTCTTAGTGATTATTTGATATAAGATGATGATACAATCAAATTAATTTGAGGATATCTAATAGATGTAGATGCCATCATAAAAATCTCGATGATTTAGTCTTTCTTTACTTCCAACCTACTCGCAGGTACTAGGCAGGTGAAGGTGTTCTTGATGGACATCATTTCTTCCTTACCTAGCTGAAGCTAACAACACTACTCAAGTGAGATTAGGAATAATTTATGTAACCGGTATATATCACCGCAAAAGGTATATGCTGTCTTAACACCATACGATGAACTCAATCTAGATGATAACACTCTGATACCACTTGGTAGAACTATAGTTTTAAGTGATGGTAGTCTCCCGATCAAATTATCGCTCTACTGACCATACGGACTTATTACTGTAAGGCATCATGCGCTACCAATCGTTTGGCATCTACTTTATTAGCCGTAACCGAAATTTCGTTTTCTTTTGTATGTTTCTGTAAAAGAGAATAAATGAGATTAGTATAGTTTCTAATAATAGAGCAGAAATACTGAGTGGTTTTCTATATAACGATAATCTATCTGGGATAAAGATAAAATATCCTGATAGTGGAACTTTTAAGAAGGTATAAATGTAGCAATTGCGTATAAGAATATAGTCGAAGTATATCCTCCGGTTGTGAATGATTCTAATACAGTTAGACTCTTGACCAATATGACAGGCAAGGAGGGGATTGAAAGTAAATAGATCTGAAGAACTGCTAGATGCCAAATATGTATGCCTAATTGCGAGTTAGGAAATTAATCTCCAAAACCACAAATAAAGAATAGGAAATAATTGCTATTTAATTATCTGGCGTCTTGAAGTCTTACCGGATAAGATAGAGAGAACCTCTCACGTGCCATAACGGTAACGTATTAACAGAACGCGTCAGTCGATTTAATCGAGACCAATGATAACGAATATTGCCAGTCTTGTAATCGGTAACGAGTGCTCGTGCAGGTAAGAGAGAATTGGCAAAAATTTTGGTATAACCGAATTTGGTTGTCACTAGATGCCTCACCGGATAGTGACATTAGTTGGTGTTATATGGATTTTAGACCCATTAAATACCAACATATATATTAGATGGATGTTAATATATTATAGGACGATATAAAATGGTAGACAACAAATCTAAAGACGACATAACCACTTCAAAAAGAGAAGCTGAGAAATTAACGGCCACAACAGTATTAGAAGATGATAAGAGTATACAAGCAAGAACAACATTATCAGAACAATACCAATCGATAGATACAGCCTTAGATGAAACTAAAGACAATATCAAGAGAACACTAGAGGAAGCCAAACGCGAGATCCCACGTAATACACAAGTTATTAATGATTATCAAGAACACTCCCTCCAAACAACTAGAGAAATTACAGATAATTATGTAGAATCTCAAAAGGAGATTGTAAAGTTATATCAATCAACCTGGTTTCCGTATGTAGAGTCTGTGTATGGTACATTTTGGAAAAGTTGGGCATCTCCATTAAGAGCAGCTGAGATCTATTCGAGAACAGTAAGCAATTTTGCAGATAATGTAATAGCTGCAACGAGAATTGCGAATAATGCGATCTTTGCGAATGTAAAAGCATTCATGACTTTTGTTGAACATGAGAAAGATGACGTAAAGGAACACATCCACCACGTCGACAACGGCTTCGGTTTCGCCGATCGGCTGCCCTACGCCACGCCGCTGGCGGGGCTCTACTCCTGTAGTGCCTGCACCCACCCGGCCGGCTCGGTGATCGGCGCGGCCGGCCACAACGCCGCCCAGCGAATTCTGCTGGATCTACGCTGAGGTCTAGCTGTCAGCCCCGGGCGCCTGGCGGCCGCCGGTCTGCCCCGATCACCTACTGACAGCTGTCCGTGAAAGCCCCGGCCCGGTGGTGCATTCTATTGGATGCAGCGACAGGTGGTGCGGCGGGCAGCGGGGCTCGCGCGGTTCGCGGGTTTCCCAGCGGTGGCGGTGGCGACGGTGCTGGCCGCTGGCGCGGGCTGCGGGTCCGGATCGTCGGGCGGCGCCGCCCCCGGCTCCGCCGGCCCCGGTGATTCCGGTGCCGCCGGGACCGAGGGGGCCGGTCAGTACGATCAGCCCGCGGGTGCCGGCGGCGGCAGCGGCGGGATGGATGCCAGCGCGGGCGATACCCAGGTCCCGGCGGACCCGGCCGATCCGGCGCACGCGGGCGCGCCGACCTGGCATGCCGACGTCGCCCCGATCGTGGCCGCGCGCTGCATGGGCTGTCACCAGACCGGTGGCATCGGCCCGTTTGCGCTGACCTCGTACGCCAGCGCGCAACGTTTCGCCGTGGTCATGGCCACGGCGGTCGCGGCGGGGCGCATGCCACCCTGGCAGGCGACCGAGACCGAAGGCTGCCAGCCCCGCTTCGGCTGGAAAGACGATCAACGGCTCACGCCACAGGAGAAATCCTTGCTGGCACGCTGGGCGGCGGCGGGCGCTCCCGAGGGCACGGCAGCCGGCGCGTCCGCACCGGTGCCGGCGTCGTTGAGCCTGGCCAACCCCAGCTTGCGCACCACCATGGCCAGGCCGTTTTCGGTCGAGGGGCAAAGCGACGTGTTCCGCTGCTTCCCGCTGCCGCACGAGTTTGCCGCGAACTCGTGGATCACCGGGCTGCAAGTGGTGCCCGGCAACCCGAAGGTGGTCCATCACGTGCTGGTCTGGCTGGACAGCAACCGCGACTCCGACGCTCTGGTGCAGGCCGACGGCAGTTATCCCTGTTTTGGGGCGCCGGGTTTTTCCAGTCAGCTGCTGGGGGCCTGGGCCCCCGGTGCGGTGCCCAACGAGCTGCGCCGGGGACCGGTCTGGCGGTGCCCAAGGGCTCACGCCTCGTGATCAACGTTCACTACCATCCCGGCACCAAGGTCGAGACCGACGCCACGTCCGTGGATCTGCGCTGGACCACGACCCGCACCCCGTACACCGCGCTGCTGGCCTTGCCGGGCAACGCGCGCAACCGGCCGAGGGGCTGATGCCGGGTGCCGATGATCCGGCTGCGGGACCCGCGTTCCTGATCCCGGCCAACGCCCGCGGGCACGAAGAGCGCGCCGAGATCCGCGTGACCGACCTGGTGCCGATCCCCGCGCGCATCTTCACCGTGGGCACCCACATGCACTACGTGGGCACGGGCATGCGCATGGAGATCGATCGAACCGGTCGGGTGGGTGGCCCTCCCGCCGACGAGCCCAAGCGCGAATGCCTGATCGAGACCCCGAAGTGGGATTTTCACTGGCAGCGTGGCTATTCGTACAACGCACCGCTGGACAAGCTGCCCACCGTGATGAGGGGCGACGCTCGCTCCTCCGTCCCTTTTACGTGAATAAGTGCAAGCCAGGCAGCGTCTTAAAGAGAAATTGACGGATGCGTCTTCACCTCAAACCTTTCATTTTGTTCGTCGCGGCAACGCTATTGCTGGTCCTGCCCGCCTCCTATGTGCTCACGGAGGGACTGCATAAGGCGGACGACGAGCAATCCGTGCGCATTCTCATCAAGTATCTGAGGGCCGTTTATTCCCGGGATTTTAAACACGCCTACCGATTCGTATCTGCAGCGGACAAACGCCTAAAGGAAGAGGGAGTTTATGTTCGAGAGCGTGGTCCGTTTTCCGGTTTTGCTCTTGAAGCGGCCAAAAAGCTGTCCGAGTTTATCGAATTCACGCCGGCGCAGATCAAAATAGATGATAACCGCGCACGGATCACCTTGGCCTTTAGGGCGCCGGATATGAACGGCCTCGGGACGTTGCTGTTGGATTGGGATGAGGAGCGGCTCAACGCGCTGCCGCCGCATGAGCAAAAGAAGTTGCTGGCTTCTATCGATGGCTTGAAGCGAAGAGGCGGTTTGGAAGTGATTGAAGGGCAAGAAGAATTCAACTTGGTAAGGGAAGGCAACGGCTGGCGTCTGTTCTTCGACTGGGCCTCTGGGATAAGAGTCAATTTCACGACCATCGTGCCGCAAGACGGCGCCATCGAGGCTAAACCCACGATCAAACAGACCGTCACCCAACCGAATGAACTTTTTACCATCGCTTATCGCGTCAAAAACCTGACCGACAAGGAGGTTTTTGCGCGCATTACCCATCGCGTTGAGCCTGGGGCTCTCACCGAGCATCTGGACGTCGTCGAATGTGCCCTGCTGCTGCCGGTAAGAATTTCACCTGGGCAGGAGCAGAGCTATTCCAGTACCTACGTGGTTCGGGGCGATATACCGGACGGAACGAAGAGTGTCGATGTTACCTATGAATTCAAAGTTGAGCATTAGCGGGCTGCTGGCATCGACCACCATTTTATTGAGCCTGTGCGCCGCTCCGGCGTTTCCTCATTTACCCATTGCACCGAAGAAACCTGAAATCGGCCGCAAGGCAACTCAAACCGCGGTGCCGGAGTTTAGCCTCCTTGATCAGAACGGCAAGTCTTTCCGCTTCGCAAATGCCCGCGGAAAAATTGTCTTGGCGACTTTCGTCTTCACAACCTGCCCGGATGTTTGCCGCTGCTGACAGCGAAATTCGCTGCCATCCAACGCACCTTGCGGGAAAGGAAAATAGACGACTATTTGTTGCTGAGCATTACCACGGATCCGGCGCGGGACACTGCCGCTGCTTTGAAAAGTTATGGGGAGCAGTTCAAAGCTGATTTCAATCATTGGCTTTTCCTCACCGGATCCGAGAAAGACCTCGCCAGGGTTTGGCATGAGTTCGGCGTCACGGTGCGCAAGATGGCGGACGGCCAGATTCAGCACACCACGCTGACAACTCTCATCGATCAGCGCGGAATTCGTAGAGTTGATTACTACACGGACAAGTGGGGGGAAAAAGAAATTCTCAAGGATATGGCTTCGCTGGAATCCTCGAACCGGTGATGAACAGCATCCACTCGGGAATCCTGCTCCTCATTTTGGCTCTTGGTCTCGCGGCGCCGGCCGCCGGAGCGGCAGAAAGTCAGGGCACTTTCGAAGTCCGAATCAAAGATCACCGCGAGGCCATCGGCGACTTTTCGCAACTCACCCTCACCGTCTCTGAAATCTTGATCAGCCCCAAGCCTGGACTCAAGTTTTGGCAAAGCGGCTGGAAAGGCCTAGCTACGGCTCCTGAAGCCATCGACCTGACAAAGTACGTCGGCAAAAGCAGCGCTCGAATCTTTCGCGGTAGCCTCAACACAGGGGCCTTCGACGCCATTCATTTGAAGCTCAAGGAAGTCAGCGGCCTCCTCAAGAAGGGCCAACGGAGTACTAAAATCAAAAACACCGTCGGTCCCATCAAGCTTCCTTTCGAGATTCGCCCCCAAGGTGAGACGACGATTGTTCTGGATTTAGTCGTCCTGGATATGTCCGATCATCCGCCCCAGGGCTACGAACTCGGCATCAAGGGTTACGAGCTGTACACAAACGGCAAACTCATCGACAAAGTACCGCCGGGGCCGTGAGTGACCGCCCCCTGAAGCAGCTGGCTCCCTTTTCATCTTTGTGCCAAAATCTCCACTGGGATAGGTAAGTGGGTCATGAGGTTTCTCAAACCCCTCGCAGCCATTCTGGCAGTTCTTCTTGCAATTCTCATTCTCAACAGTCTGATCGAAACCTATCGTTGGGACAAACGTATTGTCGAGGAGATGAACAAGCAAGGCTTTGAGCTGATCTCTCAAACAAAGGGCAGCGCCCCGATTGTTCCTTGGACGTTGTTCTATCCCTACGTTACCCACATCACTCTGGTTCATCCGGATTCCATCAAGCCGTTCAAGAATTTTATAGCCGCGGACGTCATATCGTTTAATAAGGATGACCGGGGCAGGGTCGAGTCGTGGCCCAGAATTGTGCTCTTCGATTGCACCTCAAAGCTGGTTGCCAATCTTGCCGATCAGCAGGGAAGATACGAAACCCAAATTTTCAGGCCGGACGGCGTGCAGGTCAAAAAATGGTGGTTTGAGATGAACGACCAGATGAACAGCCGCTTCTGTAAAAATATCAAAGTCACAAGATAAACCTCCGGATCTTTTTCTCTCTCGCCCTAAGCCGTTTCTGAGTTACGGGTTGGCGTCAATCCATGTTTTGGCGAGATTGATTATAAACCGCTCTGCTTCCTCGGCAGTCTTGAATCGATCCGCCAAGCCGCCGAGGGTATATGACTGCCGTTCTCCATCGCGTTTCCAAGTAATTTCCGCTCCCGCACTCCAGAGCTTGGTGCTCTGGTTTATGGACGCATGCGCGATAATGAGTCGATCGTTGTAATACAAGTTAGCCATGGCACGCTCGAGCTAGGACAAGGTTCCTCTGTTTTTCTCAC
>CAVPXM010000021.1:0-314560 GCA_963709405.1 uncultured Nitrososphaerales archaeon | reverse complement strand
ATAGAATATTCGTGAGCCAGATATTAAATATCTATATGTAATTACCATTTCGAGCTTTCTAGCTCAGTTTCAAACATCATTTTAAATATTCTTCGAGTCGTGTTATTTGTAATCCTAATATTCATAGTAAATGTCATTGTTGTCGTATTCATACCAGTATGCAAAAGACATAAACAACAAATTACTTGGAATTACGTTAAATTATGTTGAAATCGTTGCAAAAAATATGAGATGAGAGTGCTCAATATGTGGAGGTTGATATCGCATCGTTGTCATCTACTACGCTGGTTTAGGAAGTACCAATATCTGGCCAACCATGTTCGGCACATGTATGTGACACCAGTACGCTATTGTTCCAGGTTTGTCCGCGGTAAACGATACTGTATGGATATGTCCCCTATCAAGTGGAAAGGTTCCAACCCCTTCAACAGTTATCACATGATGCGTACCTTGTTAGCCTTAAGAAATGAAGAGTGACCGTGTCGCCTTGATTAACGACTATTTGATCCGGAGCAAAGGTAAATGATCTCATATCCCAAGCTCCTACTTTGTTGGGTGCTCTTAACACAAGCCCTGGCCCTGCAGGCAGCGTAGTATTTGGAAACTTCTCAGCTGGATGCGGTGGAATATTCTGGCTACAATTACCACATGCTACGCCAGCTTTTAAGCTTGTTGATCCATCAAAGTGTACGTCCTTATCCAGAAAGTCTTGTTACTTGATTGGTTTGGGGTGACTGTTATAACAGTATTTGTTGCTGGTGTTGTTGCATTACTCTTGGCACTTTGTGCTAATACGGTATGCAATGTTTGGCTTTGTATTCCGAGAATCATAGCAGCAAATATGATCACTACCACAGTGATTGCCGCTAATTATAATTGAAGGTTTAGTTGTTTTTTTGTTGCCATTCAATTTGTTTGCCCGATCTGTACCTGTTTCTCGTTGTTATAAGTATTTTTATATCTCGTTGTTACGATCTATGGTGCTGCAGATCGATTCTCACTACAAAATTTGTAAAAAGAATTCGTTCACATCTTAAGTAGATTAAAAATAAAAGGTAGTTCTAGTATCTAACATCAAGACTGTGAGCCGTTCGCTGTTCTACCTGAAAATCACTTACTTTCTTGTTGGTTCCATCAGGATAAGCAACCAATATGATATATTTTCCTTGTGGTAAAGTAAAGGAGTATTGGCCATCTATAGAAACAATTGAATTTACGGTATAACCCGTCTGTTGTTCTGCGACTACTACTACAGCACCCATGAGCTGGTAGTCCTGTTGGCCGACCTACATATCCATGAATCACTCCTAACACAGACGGAAGTGAAGAAGACGATGTGTGAACTACTGGAGAAGCATATTTATTCATATTTGGTAACAGTCCTCCGCTTATAATGATCCCAGCTAATCAGAGAAATCCAATTACTCCTGTTAATGCATAAACTGGGGACTTACGATTACTAAAACCTTGGAATATCGCGTGTTAGGTCGCATTTTATTTAATTGGTAATCTTTGATTCTCAAATTGCTCCTGCGACAAATAGCAATCATGTGCATCTTTATAATCTAAATGTTCATGAGATGGACCAAATCCTCGAATGCTACCACATCAGTAACTTCCAAAACGTCTTCAGAATCAGATATTTCTTTGAGCATTTCCAGTGTTAATTTTTGATTTATTACACAATGAGTGTCATTGTCATATATTGCAAGCATCATCCCAGTCTTTTGAAATATGAAATCTTCGGCTTTTTTTGAGAATCAATCCCTTCTTTGGTAAAGACCTCTAACATATAGATTGGCGTGACTAGAGTTGCTGTACATTCAATGTTGGTGGTATTATCGTTTTTCTATTATTCGTATTATTTTTTATATCTCTTAGCGACAGAAATGATGATAGTATTCCCTCTCTGAGTCCACTTGAACTTACAGTAACCTCTTCGAAAGCTAGTTTAAACATCAATGTAGTTATTATACATAAACCGGCTGTTATCGTTTCTGCTCTATTGCGATTAATAGCTTTAGTTCTTTTAGCAATCTCCTGGCTTCATTTTCCAAAAAAGTCTATTAATTGAATCTATCGATTGATAGTTTAACTTGTAATTTTGAATATTCTTAAAGAGGATAGTATCCCTTTAATTCTCTATCGCACCTAGCAGCGGCTAACAATGTATTTTCAATTAAAACTTGGTCCTATTCTATTACCAAAGTTCATACTACAATCTCTTTTTGTCAATGTGCTATTTATGTGCCGTGGACTAATTTCTAAAATTTTCGACTTTCTATTATTCAAAGCAGATGAATATTTGATACCTATTGAATATTCAAAGTATCAAATAATAACATATAGTTATATGCTTGATACAAATTATTCAGTGTTTTCAATGATGATGTTATTATTTCAATAACAATCAACCATAATGATGGACAAACTTAGGAACTAAAATCTACATTCCATTATCCTAATTTGCTTCGATGAGTGTACCTAACAAATATAGTTCCGTGATATTGACTTATTCTTTTTTGTTCCTGTTAATCGATATTAGCAACTTTTTAATAATATATCAAATTCATTGGTTGAATTGACCTACAAGATCTTTCATTTTTTCGATTGTAGACTCAAAAATGACAGAAAAGGGATATCCATTTTACTTATTTGCACCGGTATCGTATTTGGTATACCTACACCAATTAAGATAAGTTCTCTGACATATTCCTAGTGAGATAATTTCTCATATTTAGATTGAAATGTTTGGTCCTAAAGTACTGTCCTAACCTTATTCTAAATTCTGCAAATGCCGAATAATATGCTAATACTAACAAATCATTTTTGGATATATTCCAGCATTCTTCCAGCACCATAAACTCTGGTGATGCTGTTGGAAGATAGATTGGTATTAGACTATCCTTATGTTCTTCAAAGTACTTTTTTATTTTATGAGATTTATAGTGTTGAGGTGCCTTATCCAAGAATAAATAACATTTTGGGAATTTGTAATGTATCTGTTTTAGGAATTCATAGAATGTATCCTCATCAAACTTTTCAAACTGTCTGAATAACTGCTTTCCTTCAAGACTAATAGCTCCAAACATACAGAAATTTCTGTGTGAGCCTGTTATTGTAACTACAGGTCTGGAATCTTTATAGATCCATACTTTTCTAACAAGGCTATCAAAGAAGAAGAATGATTCATCCAGTGATACTACAGTAAAGTCCTTCGGTAGACAATCTAGTATTTTCTGTGCTCTTTTTTAAACTGCTTTTTCTCCTTTTGTGATGCAGTATTAACGTGCACTTTCCTAGGTACTTTCTGTTTGAATCCCCACTTATGCAGCAATGTATAGATATAGATTTGATGGTAGTGTACATTTCCTTCTTTTACTATCATTTCATTTACCTGTTGTGTAGTCCAGCCCTGTTTTCCTTCCTTCAGTTTCTTCCTTACCTTAAGAGCAACTTCTTTAGGTAGCTTTGAGGGCCTACCACTCTTAGGCCTATTCTCTAGTCCGTTAATACCTTCCTTACGATATCTTGCAAGCCAATCAGAAGTCCATGTTCTGCTTCTGTGCAGCTCCTTTGCAACACGAGCTGGAATCATTCCTTCACCTTCGACTTTGAGAACAAGTAATAGCCTCTCCTTTAGTCCCGCTCGTGATTCCTTCCTGTACCAAGTTTCTAATTCTCCTCTACTAAGAGTCAAGACTCATTCAGGAAAGCAGATCAATGAACAAAGCTATAGCTCTTCCTGTACAGAGGAATATGACAATTCCATCAATAATATGTAAGTATACTTATCTTAATTGGTATAGAGGCAAAAGCATTGAATCAAAATTATCTGAAAAGGATAGAGAGATACAGGCCATGAAGCAAAAATATGAACAGGACATTCAAGCTATCCGTGATGAGACTAATCAGCGATTCAATCAGATTATCTCAATGATACAGCATAATCCCAAATTGGTGCATGTTAAGCCAGCGATATTAACGAAGAGGAATGTCGGCTAATTTATTTGAATCTTGAATACTTATCTATATCATATCTGCGGCACCATTTGGAAATGCTTGGATTTAGGTACAGTACTATGGCACAGCTGGCTTATTACAGGTTATAAGGAATGCAGTATTAGTCCGAATAAACCAGTAGCTGAAAAATACAACGACTATCTAATATAAATTTGGCATTTTGTTCAGCAAGCCCTTCCAATTTGATCTCATCAAGAGAAGCGGTTTCGTCGAATTTAGACTGGATGTTAGATAGATCTACGCTAGCGGGTGGAGGACTCACTATTAGAAGTATTTTGGAAGCTGCCCTCTTTATCTATCTTAAATGAATAAAAAACTGCCATAGACATATATTTCAATACAAATAGGCCAATTTTATGATCAATAAGTTTTTTGTGTATCAAATTCCTTATATCTGGATTGCTGATAAATTCGTTTGATTTAGAGTAGATGTCTGAAATCATGTAAGCTGAAGGCCTCCCACCTAATCGTTTGAAGCTCGAAGCTGATTTTTCTGGCCCTATTCTTTTACGTTTCAGTTCTCTTTTCCCTCTTACATTATGATATATTTCATATCGTTCCAACTTCTGTAGAACCTGTGTTATAATATTTGGGCGCAAAAATGGCTCTGTATTGGATGAATCGCTATGGAATATTCCGAGATCTCTTTTTAAGAATTTCATTTAACTTAGAAGGTGTATAAATGCCAGTTGGTTCTCTATATCCGTACAAAAATAAGAAGCTTTCGGCGGTCTTAGTCTTAGACCTGATAGTCTTTATGAGTATCTTTTCTGCAAAATCTTTCGGATCAGCGTACTGTGTCCTCAAAATATAGGCGATCAGGTTCCAATTCATAATGTAAACATCAACGAAATGATTTTCGAGCTCACTTAGTTGAGAAGGGTTTTTCACATCTTTAGCCATAAAATATGAAAAAACATTTACCTATTTTTAGTGTGCGGATCATACTCGTATTGAGTAAAAGATTTACTTCCATAGAAAGTAATCAGAACAATTCAGAGCTTAATATTATATGTGATCATGAAGTCTTATCCGCTTGTCAAATATACTGACATCAGTAGAGGAAAGGCTATTAGCATCAGTAACATGCTGCCCGCATACGATATCACCATTGCCTCAAATTCAAATTCCAAACCATAACTCTTGGATCGTAACAATGTGGCACTTTGGTACAGATTCTTTAAGTGAGTATGCAGGCGAGAAGTTCGAGATGACGTGGGAGGACGGAGAACACGCATTACTTCGCATTTACTCAAAGGATATGAAAGATGGAATTAGAATTAGAATTAGAAAAGAACGTCAAGAGTATCCTGGTGTTAGGTTAGATGCAGCTATACATGAAAAGTTGGGTGCCTGATCAGATGAGAATGTATGTTTTTTGTGCGCCTCTACTCATAAATGGAATGAAGCGAATCCCTCTTATACTATATTGAGATCCTTAGTAATCTCCTCCTCAACATCGGTGGTAGGAGAATAGTGAAACCTTTGTTGGTCTGCTATCGTAGATCTCATTTGCTGTATTGCACCATGAATCCATGAGCAATTCATTACACCAATATCCAGTAATTCCATTAAACTTTCTTGATCTATTTTAAGATATTCACTAACAGCTCGCTTAATGTTTTTGTCATACGGGTCATCCAACAACCCATAAATCGAGCTACGCTTAGTGCTTTGGCTTGATTGTTGTTCGCACCAAGCAATCTAAAAAATCTTTCATATCTCTCATGCACAATACACCTAGGAGGTAATTTCTGTGATTTGCGAGGTTTAATCATACTTATAATGTGGTTAAGCCAGGGATAATAATTAGACAACAATCTGTAGATATTTCTTATTTGAAGACGTTCTTTTAGTCCAGTAATTAACTTAATAATACATGCCCGCAGAAAGCACGCCTCTATATTAGGCTTATCTATCTTAACTAAGTGCCAACGCATTCTGTAAGTATATCTGTAATCCGATCAACCTTGGAAGCATTATTGGCTGCCAACGTGGCAATTCTGACACATTCTCTAATGTTTGCGCTTAATTTGTTGAACACTGATTCAGCAATAAGGATGGCAATATCTTTTTTCAATGTCTTCCTCTCCATTCAGGATCCCGACAGGAACTTCAAATTCTTCTTTAGTGTAGGATTTAAGATGAATGACTATAAATCTCGTCAATAACGGAACTAATAGTCTGTCTGCCCTATTAGCACTAGCAAAAACGCACGTCTTTAATCGAATCATTCTTTGCTGTCTATGTTTAGCTCAGATTAATATACCGGACTCCATTAGATTCGATAGATTATATTGATCTCGTCTATAATGAAGTATCGAGGTCTGTGTTCAAATAGGTAATCGAATATTCCAGATTTAGTTGAACTACTACTACTACATAGTAAGAGCGTTCCTATTATGAAATGGTTAAGATTAAAAATACACCAGCATGGATCTGTTTATGCCCCCAAAGTGCTTCTTAATAATACCTTCAATGAAGGCTATAACCCAGATTACTTTGTGACCTACATAGAGACTAAATACCTTGGGTCCTGAACCCTAGCCTATTTGATTACCTTGACCACTAAGAGCATTACCTTTACCGTTTAGTGCTTCTTTATCCTTTGGATCTATAGCTAAAGCTTTATCATAGTATTGTATAGCCTGTGTATAATTACCTTGATTATAAAGAGCTAAGCCTTTGTTATATAACGCTAACTCATGGTAGTGATCTGCAGCTGAAGCCTTGTCGAAGGATGGTAAAGCTTGAGTATGATTACCTAAGCTTTCAAGAGCATTTTGTTTCCCATTTAATGCACCACTGTAATTTGGATCTATTGCTAAAGCCTTATCATAATATTGTATAGATTCTGTATAATTACCTAACCTGTCAAGAACACTACCTTTGTTAATTAACGCTAACTCATAATTTGGATCTATTGCTAAAGCCTTATCGAAGGATTGTATAGCTTGCGTGTAATTGCCTTGTTCAATAAGAGCATTACCTTTATCATATAGTGTTCCTTTAGAGGATACTGGAACTACGTCCCTACGGTCTATAGAGAGTGTCTCATTCTCAGCGGCAAAATTAATGTTATACGATGTGCATTGCTCGCTGTGCAGATCTAATACCTTAAGACAGACTTGTATCTCGTTCTCTGTACTGAACGGAGCCTGATCAATCGGAAATGTAAAAAATCCCGCTGAAACATTTACGTCATTACCTCTTATCCGGGCTTCTTCCTCCGTAGGGTTCATGTAATGACACAGTCCATGTGTCGTATTAGTATCAGTTACACAGATACGCATTATGCTCGTATCCGTTAATGTGTTAACGTGGTTTATGAAGACATGGATGGTTCTGTTGCCCGGATTCATAGGTATCTTAAGTTCTGTCCAGAATGGAAATGAGTATGCATGCACTAAGGGCGCGCTCATTAAGACTATGGCGACTATCAGTGCGATATATTTTATCGGCTCTGTAAAGTTAAGGAAAAATCTATAGCTTTATGACTCCGATATAGGTTATGATGTGTCAAATAAGAAAGAGAACAGAACCTGAGGATATAGCATATTCTCTGTATCTGTATTTCCTTGGTCTTTCATTAAGAAATACTTCCAAAGCTGTGTCTAGATTTGTTAAAAGAAGTCATACTGCCATCAGAGACTGGATTCAAAAATATAAACCAGAGATGTTAAGTTCCAGAAAGATAGATACGTATTACTGAATTTATAATTGATGAAACTATCATTAAAGTTGGTTCCGAATATATCTGGTTATGGATAGCCATTGAAAATGAATGATAACCGAGAAATCCTTCAAATAAGCATATCAAAAGAAAGAGAGAAACATGTTTGTTGCAGAACGTTTTATATTAAACCTTGTAAAAAGATATGGAGAACATCTATCCTGTTTCAATTGATGGAGGTACATGGTATCCACAGGCTTGTAGATTCTTGAGACTGCACCATCACATCCATTCTCCATATGAGAAAAGTATCATAGAAAGGACGGTACAATACATCAAAGATAGAACAGAATATTTCGATGATTATTTTCCTTGTAGAAAAAGTAAGTGTAAATTGCAACACATACAAAAATGGTTGGATCTATTTGTTAGTCATCATAACAATAATTTGTTATCTTAACTTTACAGAGCCATTTTATCACTCTATACATATATTACATGCGTAGACTTCTTTACGTGCTTTCTGAATGTATATGTTATATTATTCTTCATACTGTCTAAGATGATTTCACACATATTTGTATGTCAGGCCGGTTAATTGTTCTTCATCTAGTATCATAAAGCAAAAAAATCACTTCAGCTCGGAAATGGTTTATTTGTATATACTATAACAACTGTGAGAGTACTCGAATAACAGTAATAATATTGTGACCGTAAGTAAGGAAGGTGATCATTTAGCAGGTATTCATATAAATCTGCACTTAACCGATTAACAGCTCGTATCAGCAGTTCATTATACCACAATTTACAAATTGCCGGCAATAAACACAAAACATTCTAATACGATGAGACGATTGAAGACATTTAGGCAGGTTATAGAATCGGACAGCGAAAAGTACATCAAAAAAGAGGCTAAGCGATTGGCAAAAGAAAATGGCTGGGATAAGATTCATGCATTATCATATCTTCGTACGAAATACGAAAGGGAGAACCGTGCCGAAGAGGCCGCCATTGTTACTAAAGTCATATCTGAGGAAGAGGCTAATGAAATCAGAGAATACGATGACGATTGATAAGGAGTAATAGAAAAGTTAATAGGCTTACTAAAGTGAGGTTAGGTTAAGACGCATAAAAAATCGTCATGATGCTCGGTCACTGTGTTTCATAACCATACTGATTCTTTTGAGATTCTCATTTTTGCAATGTCTGATATCTCCTTTGATCCTCCTGCTCCGTCTATCTTACGCATTGTTGCAAAAGTATGAAATCCGCTTCTTGCCAGCATAAGGGAAGTTTCAAATCCCATGCCACTTGATCTACCAGTAACAACGGCAACTTTTGACTCATCTACTAACCATTCCCCCATCAATTAACAATGTGTGACCTAAGACAAAAGATGCCTTATCAGACAATAACCAAACTACTGCATTAGCAATCTCTTCAGGGGCGATCCCTTCTTCGACACAACCTGAATTCAAAATTATGTTTATTATAAAATACAATACCTATAAGAGAGGGAGAGAGAACCGGAAGATACATAGAATTACCAATAGTGTAATGCCTAATTCTTAGTCGTTTTGCATCTAATTTTTATCATTATACCAAGTAGTCAGTATACATTTGATCTGTACGCTGATATGGAACACATCAATTTTATTATTAAGAATTATTGGGCAGTATAAGGATATAATCTATGCCTGTCCAAGACTGTTTGCCTTATAGACTAATACGTATTTTTCCTTTCGCTACATGTTTATATCCATTCCCATGTCGGCATAACCTCAATACCTTATTAAACATCAAAATTTATGATTATGAAAATTTGTAGCTATTAGGACTGATTAATCATTTGATGTAACATAATACTTTGTATTATTCTATCACGTGACTATAACAATCTTATACTTCATTGCAACATATTACTATCTTACAAAATACCGATATACCATAATCGAGTAATAAGCATTGAGAATTATGAACAACAAAATCAATATCAATGATTCCTTAGTGATGACCAATAGAATTGGTATTATCATTCCTATGATGATTGCAATAGGAACAATCTTGATGACTACGCTGGCAATACTCCCTAATATGACAGAGAACGCACACGCCAGTCCTTGTAGTCACAATACTGCAGGTATTGGTGGACATGGTGGTAATGGTGGATATGGTGGACATGGTGGTAATGGTGGAAGTGTATCATGTAGCCTTAAAGAAGATCTGGACATTCAAATAAATCAGAACGTCGGATAGATGGGCCTTCGTTTCAAAAGCATTATTAAAGCTCATGGGCTAGAGTATGGGCAAAAATAATCCTAATGATATTGGTGAAATGGTGGTGCAGGAACAGGAACAGGTACTGGTAAAACTGGAGGAGGCACAGGTTTCGGCATTGGATTAGGACTAGGATTCGGTGCTGCTGGAGCACAGGGTGGGCCAGGTGGGCTAGGAGCAACTGGTGGAAGTATATCATGTACTTTTACAGGAGATCTAGACATTCATGAGGGACCATAATAACTAGGTAGTTGTAATAACGTTATCTTTTTTATTTTTACGACAATATTGCGAATTTATAACAAAATTATGGTTTTGCTACAAACGTTCTGACTTACAACCCATCCCAAAAATAGATAGACATATAGCTTGAGAGCGTTTTCCTCATAAGTGTGAGTTACGACAGGGCAGGGCCAAGTATCTTCCAACTGTTAAAAGAACGCCTGATATTGTCCTGCAGAATCGACAATGATAACATGGACTTTGGTCTAAATCATGTCCAGTAAGCTGGATGTATGTATGGTATATTCGGATCATCAGAAAAGAATTCAGTTATCGAGCAGACTTTGTCTGCCTCACTTTCTGTATCTATCGATGAAACATCATATACGTGGAACATGAGTAGGCACGCCCCCTTAACATCCCCGTCGGGTTTCTCCACTTTATCACTAGCGATTTGAGTGTGAATTTGGTTATTTTCAGACGGGGAACTATACGGAAAACTTTGTAATGATGAATTACCAGTTTCCTCCTCGCTAACATTTGCTTCATTAAAATAACATCGTTAGAATAATTGCTTTATTTTCTGGTCTCAACCATAATTCCAACTTCTAGCAGATTAATCTTGGCCTCATTTAGCTTATTTTCTGAATCTCTAACAAGCAGAGAAGAGGATATCAATAAAATTATAGACAGAAATAATTCATTGCGCAGGCATAACTGATAGAACCTGCTGGTTTATGTTTTAAACAAGTGTCCCTAGTGTCCCTAGTTCACGCCTACTACCTATTCTACCTATTCTACCTATGCTACTCTCTTACTATATCTCTATAATTATACACTAATATTAGTAATTTCAGGGATAGATAATAGATCTCTTGCGTAATTAGAAGTCTTACAGCTATATTCGACGTCATATAGGATATTTATGTGATATCTCTTTGATGTCATATAGAAGACTATGCAAAAAGCCTTTGTTATTCAGGTCACTTACCGGACTAACTGTACCAGAATTTGATCGAAATCTAGGATAACTGATAGGGATAAAGAGATTATCCTTTCAGCATTGTTTAACGATCCACATATCTTTGGTTATCTAAGGAATACATGGAGTCTAAGGTCGCTGGCAAGGTGTCTTACAGATGAGCTTGATATTCCAATCAGTTTCAAACATCTACAAAGAATAACTAAGGATATGGGAATTAGATGCAAAAGACCAAAATTGGAACTATTACATGGAGAGGATTATGAACAAGGGAAAAAGAGAGTGGATAACTACAAGCATGTAGCATCAGCTCTGAAAAAAAGAGAGTTATAATGGCATTTGAAGATGAAACTACCATAACACAGAAACCTTGTATTCACAAGTCCATGAGTTTTGAAGGCCAGCAACAAAGGATAGAACATAATGGAAGTAGAAGGAAGTTCTCCGCATATATATCCATGCTATGGCCTGAAGAGAAATTAATGACGTATGATTTCTATGATGATAGAATGAATTCTACGAATACTATTGACCATCTGGAGAATCTAAGAGAAACATTATGAAAAGTGATTGGTAGAAAAGACTCATACTCATATGGGATAACGCTTCATACCATGTAAGCCTAATGGTACGGAATTATATCAATGCACAGAAAGAAGAAGACTGGCTGACCATTATTCACCTACCAAAGAAAGCACCATACCTAAATCCAAATGAAAGGAAAGTAAACCAGCAGATAAAATCAGATGTGTGTGCAAACAGATTTTATACGCAGATAGAAGAACAGAAAGCTGCAGTATCAGGTTATCTAGAGAGTAGATTTGGAAACTTGGAATGACGACAGACACTACGACACTTGACTTAGCATTAAATTCAGACGAACCTTTTGGAAAATATATTACTTTTAGAACGTCTTTGTTTTGCTCTATGTATTCTCTTACCATGATGGACCGGTGATGTTGACGTGCTCTGTCTATGAACAATATTAGTTTTCCAAACCTTCTTTGCAATTGTATGAGATAATCCAGAAAGGTGTATTGGTTAAAGGATTCATACTGACGAAAGAACTGTCTTCCGTCTATACACAGAGCACCAAATACACAGGTCCTTTGGTGTGATCCAGTAATAGTTACAATTGGTCTTATTCTATCTGCAGTCCACATCTTCCTTCGAACCAAAGAATCATGTATAAAGATGGATTCGTCCATAACTGTGATGGTAAAGCCTTGAGGTATTCGTGAGATTATCCTTCTTGCCTTTTTCGAAACTCGTTTTTCTCTTGCTTTGATGGCAGCATTAACAAATTTCATTCTTGGTACTTTAGGACTGAAACCCCATCTATGTAATAGTCTGTAGATATGAACTTCATGATATTTGACTCATGTTCTTTCATATATCAAATTCATGACTTCTTTAGCCATCCATCCTGATTGATTTTATGACTATTCTTTTCTTATCTTGGTAGATGTTTCTTCCGACACTTCTGGAGGTCTACCACTTCTATGCTTATTCTTTAGTCCTTCCAAACCAGAATTATCAAATCTCTTGAGCCATTTGTAAGCCCACCATCTAGATCTATGGAATTCCTTTTCAGCTACACTGGATGCTTCTTTCTTATCTTCTCTAACAAGCCTTACTAGTAGAATTCTTTCCCTTAGGTCAGCATCTTTTTCATTTCTATAGGCGTTGCTCAAAGCTGCAGTCGCCAACAGATTAGGTACACAATGCCCTCAAGCTAAATTTGTATTGGCCAAGACCATCAGACAGTTGCATCAAATTATGTTAGGCAGTATAGTAAAGTCGACCATTTTTCTTAATCAAAGTCTCGTCAACAAAAATCTGTGATACGCTCCTCCTTCCTATTATGAATCTATACGCTATTGATGTACTTCTGTACACCATTCAAATAGCTACATATATTTGTCCATTTATTGGTGCTTCCGGTGATTTCAGGCAGATCTGTAACTAACTTCTAGAATTAAAATGAAAGTGTAGACCATATGCCATTACAGTTGGATGTGTCCTGATGCATTTCACTAATATCATAAGAATACATTAGAACATATCAGACTATAGTCAGTACCACTAAAATCAAGGAACTTAAGTTGACAGAGCCTATTAATTTCAAACCATACTAACATATATGTCAGCTTAGCTTATATTATAACAATATTGTGTGACACTGATTTTTGATCCAAAATAGCTTTCCATTAATTGACTGGCATGTTAAACACATGGAAAAGATAGTTTTAAAGTTTATAATTGGAATATCAGAAAATGCTACTTCGTGGGAAAAAAGAATGAATAAACGTTATGGCAAAATAACTAATGTTTGTAGACAAATAAACTACGACATAAAGCAAGGCGCTACAAATGAACAAGTTCTCTTGCTTTTACAAAAAATTCGAAATGATTCATCCTTCACTGAGCTTAGAAAGAATTATACTTCTATGGAAAGGTTATACGAACTAGAGAAACATTTTCAGTATCAACCATAGAGTTATCGCTAACTTCGTGACATTTAGATATTGATAAAACAATTAAAGTTTAAGTAGCTGATTTAGTCGATCATATATATTCCAAATATTTTCTTTATCCTCATAATGCATAATAGTGAAAAACGAAATATCCAGTGTGGCTTGCCCAGTATGTATTAGTCGTAATGATCGGAAAGATCGTCATCCTTCTCACAGAGGGACAACGACTATCACAGATCCTCAGTCTGGCGAGATTATTTGCAATAATTGCGGTATGGTAATTGCTGAAAATATTCAAGATAGTGCCAGACCAGAATGGCGTTCTTTCGAAATGGAACAAGGTTGTAATAATAGGCGTAGAATAGGATTGCCAACAACCTTAGCTCGACATGATATGGGACTATCTACCATTATAGGAAGGACGAATAAGGATGTCAATGGAAATGAAATCAATCCTGCTCTACGCCCTCAAATGGAAAGGTTAAGGATTTGTGATATTAGAACACAGGTTGCTGCTGAGAGACGATTTAAACGTGCTTTCGACCAACTTAATATATTAAAAAGCAAGATGGGCCTATCGAATCTAATAGTAGAGAAGGCTGCATATATTTATAGAAAAGCTCGTGAGAGAGGACTCGTGCGTGGTAGAGATATATCCGCTTTCTTACCTGCTGTTGTTTACCTTGCTTACAGGGAAATGGGAATACCAAGAACACTAAATGAACTAGCAATAGTTAGTAATATCAAACGCAAGTCTGTTAGGCGATGCTATAGAACCCTAATACTTGAGCTTGACTATAAGATTCCAATCGTTGATATAACAAAATGTATTGTCATGATAGCAAATAAAGCTAGCCTAAGTCAAAAAGCAAAATATAAGGCAATAAATCTGATGGGCAGGGTTATGAAAAAAGGGTTAAGTGCCGGGAAAAATCCTATGGGACTTGCAGCAACAGTATTGTATATATCATGTGATAGGGCAGACGAGAATACAAGTCAAAAGGCCATCGCAGATGCTGCAGGAATAACTGAAGTGACACTAAGAAATAGATTGCAAGATATTAAAATTCAATTGCATCTGAATTGAAATAGAAATATATCTTTTATTACACTTTTAGACCTGAAGTTTGATAGGCTAGGTGTTGTTATATCTCTTTATCATCGATATTATAATGTAAGAGTTCCGTAGCTCAATTTTGCTCTTACAGCCACTTTATACGTTGGTACTTGTGTATTACTCCTATATTGCATGTGTCTATCTTTTCGTATTTTGCTAAGGTCTTTTCTTAATTAACTTAATTAACTCTTGTCGATACAATGTTGCATTTATAGTGGTTATATGGTGTAATGCATCGATTATTATATCAAGTATTGCATTAATGCTTATCTATCATTAATATTATCATCTATCATGGGTAGAAGGGAGCAAGAGATAATATAATGGTAGACATTATTTATGGACGCGGTATAACTGATATCTTACGTGAATTACCATATTTCATAAGCATATTCAAAAAATATAGTTCAATTAGGCTATTCAAGGCAAAACCAGTGCTATACGGCTCGGTAGATGTTAATAATGTCTGTAATTTACATTGTAGTCACTGTTATTGGTGGCTGAATAGGAAAAATGAATCAGATCTAAGTGTGAAAGACTGGAAGGAAATAATCAGAAATACTTTCAAAAAACAAAAAGTATTTGTCGTTACATTGGTGGGTGGCGAGCCAACTATGCGTCCTGACATTATCGAGGTTTTCTGTGAGGAAATGCCAAGAAGAGTATGTGTTGTAACAAATGGAACATTCCCCCTAAAAAGATTTGAAAATCTGTATTTTTACTGGGTTTCGTTGGATGGTACTGAAAAGATTCACGATAAAATTAGGGGAAAGGGATCCTATGCACTGACCAAGCAAAATATCTTGGACTATATTTCAGAAGGTCCAGACCGTAACGGTAAACCTTTGTGGAAAGATATTTGGATTACTATGACCATTAATTCCTTAAATTATGCTTGTGTTGAAGATTTGGTACACGAGTGGAATGGTAAAGTGAATAAGATAGGCTTCCAATTCCATACACCTTTCATCAAGGAAGATCCTTTGTGGTTGCCGTTTGGAGATATTCGAAACCAAGTCGTAGATAAGCTTATTGAATTGAGAAAAACTTATCCATCATTTGTTATTAACGGGGAGAAACAGTTAAGCTTAATGAAAGGCAATTGGGGAGGACGCGGTACTACACCAGTTGATTGTCCTTCGTGGGCTATCCTTTCATTAGATCATATGGGAAGGATAAAGCGAGCCATGTTGTATAGGAAGTGCAGATAACAAAGGATTGAAGCCAATTTGTGAACAATGTGGGCTTGGTTGTTATTCAATACTTGTTGCACAAGGGATCAAGGGAGTATGAGAATATGGTCAACTTGGGGCATATATGAATGGGGAGTAGGCTATACGATATGTTCTTAAGACACGGCGCCTATATTGATAGATGAATAATAACTCAAAATTCATAATCGTTGCAGCAGGTATAATTGCAGTTTCATTGGTGGTAGCCCTGATTGGAATTTTCAATGAATGAGTGAATAATAATTATCATAATAGGGCGCAAAAACCTTTAGAATTGCAAGTTAATGAATGGACGACATTGTCCTGTTATCCCTTTGGGCCGTTATGACCATTTACAATTATTCTAATATGTGGTTGAGGTTAGTTTAAAAATTAAACTATTGGATATGTTAACTACGAGGTATGTTTCAACAGATATATTAGACAAATTTCTGATTGAACATATGTATAACCTGGCTTTGTAGAAAGCATCATCAATATTATCAGATTAGTCAGTCTATGCATGTTGTAGGTTATGCATTTGAATGACAATTCTCTGTTCTGTGTTCTAGTCAGTCTAGATATCAGATGCTCTCCAAACAGTCGTTTTATGACAGACATTATGGTTTCATCCTTCTTGTTTCGTTGATTGTACAGCAATTTGGAATAGCCACGTTTCATCTCTTTTCTGTATTTACCATATGTCCTCCATATTGGCACGTGTTCGTATCTAGCTGGGATTATACTGAATGCATGTAAGCGTTCTCTTACCAAAAGATGATTCTCTTCACTATCGTAACCCTTATCAGCTGTAACTACAGATAATGGTAGAATTTCAGCTATTCTTGTTAGGATTGGCTTGAAATCTATATTATCATGTCTTGTTGGAGCTCGTCTTATCTTAATTGTACATATGATTTGTTGTAATACATCGGCTCCAATAGATAATTTCGCATATTTTCTTCTCAACCCTGTTCGATCAGTATAGTACTGGGATGCATGAGTCATGTTGAATCCTGTCGAATCTATTCCTACAAAGATATGCTTGGTACCGCTAATTACAATGAATGACGAAATTATCTTTTCAAGCAATGCATTGTTAATTCTTTCTGTAAATTTCTGCAATGTTGTAAAATGAGGAATACGTGATAATCCTAAAAATAATCTTAGGTAATAGGCTTCGATTAACCACTCGACAAACATCCTATAACTCTTTCTTACCTTCGTACTGTCTTATTGTGAGCAATACTAAATGCTGCCACATCGTAAAGACATGGTTACTCTTCCTGTGAAGAAACAATGGTATCCTTGAATTTCTCAAAACACGGTACATAGTATTTGCTAGCCAGTCTAACATATCTTGATTCTTTCAACATCCATATTGCATTGTGCTCCTACAAAGCTCTAACGGTGTTCAAAACATGGTTTCTACAGAGCCGTATAACCTCATTCCCTGATGGGATATTTGACTACTTTCACATAATCAAACGAAAAGTATTTCAAAAAAAGAAGGACATACCCAATTAGGACTGTAACATAGAATGAAATAGTGATTAGTTCTTAAGCAAGCACTGAGCAATATTAACATGATAAATTATTATGCTAGCCGCTTAGGTGGGCTTAACCATACCAACCCCAAGAATGGATACCAAAGAGTTGTAGAAAATAGGGATAATATCAAACACCTAGAAGTTTTTATGAATGGTCGTTGGATGCATGACAATAAATGCAGAGACTTTACAAATAAGGAATGTAATAAGACAAAACGATAGTTAACCATTTACTAATACTCTGCGGTTATAGTTCTGAACTTTCTAGAGGCTATCATGTTGGATGAGTTGTTTTACACTAGTCTTATGATATCAGCCACTTAGGCTTATCCAGTCCAAATACATACATCCTTATGGTAGCAATCTACGTCCTTTCAAGACAACAGATCCAATGTCATCTTTAGTTCTGCTATTTCTTTTTCAATGATTTGTTTATCGTTTTCCTCTGTAGTGTATTTTAGAAACTTTTCGCATGCTAATAATTCAGATCGGATAATGTCCTTCTTAACTAGACAAAGACTATGATAAGAATCGATGAGCGCGTATGTTATTTTACGTTTACTTGTTTCAGCGCAGCCACATGTTTTTGCAACCATTGTTAGAAGAACCTCTGATTCACCGATATTCATTTAGTTCTGTTTGTTACCTCCTTCTTATCCTTATTTTACGTAATCCCATCCCGTGAATCAAAGAAGAATTCTCGTACCCTCAAGTCTTTACGATAATAATAAACTTTATGAATTTCGCCATCATTGATTGGCATCCATTCTACTTTATTACCATTACAGGAAGGACATTTGACATCTAAGGCATCCAATCTAATACAAGAAGCACACCAAAAACAGGAGTCGCATATTAAGAAATGTAACGGTTGTCTGTATGACTCTTTGCTACCATTGTTATAGATATTTGTGTCCTCATCTTTTTCTACGCTAGTTTGAAGGATACTTACAATATCCACTGCATCCTCCACAAGAGTGATTGCTCTTTGATAAAGGATGTTTTCTGATTTAACTTATTTAAAAAGAGACAACAGCAATGTAAATATACTGTCTCATCGTCGACCATTCTATATTATAGAATCTTGTACTATATAACTTCTCTATATTCAATGTACAATTATGATAATGCATGTTAATAACATTGAATTTGACAATTGGATTTATTCATAAAGTATAAAACTTCTTGGTGTGTTAGAACATTTTCGATACTGACAGTACGTGTTGCATGTATAGTCTCATGCTTGTCTTAGTAATAGGTCAAGAAATGTTGTGACTGGCAGCCTATTCGTAGCATTAATTTTGATGACTTCATAGTTCCTGTTTGTACTCACAATTTTGCCTTATTTTGATTTTGCCAGACTTGCAGAATTGGCATTTTATATGAATATCTTTAATACGATTATCCTTGGTTACATATTGAAAAGTGTCGTACTCTCAGTAACAACAAAGTTTAATGCTAAATTAGTCTGTACTCTCGTGTCATTTGCATTGCCCTGACTTGCTCAGCTTTTCTCATTGGTAACATACTATAACTATAGCTCAAATTCATTAATTATATGAGGCTTGGGCATATTCCAGATCCATATTTTATGTCTATAATGAATTAGGATAAAGCTATCTTTGAGTGTCTGAATTTGTGATGAAACATAATCAAACATTCCCAAAGGATAGCATATGGTAGTAAATGTGAATCTATTCTTTTTAGTATTCTGTACTTGATAGGTTCGATACCGTGGTCAGAATCGCAAAAGGGAAGAAGGGGCAGACCATATGTTTATTCTCCTACTGTAATTCTGAGATGTTTCATAGTTAGGCTATGGTTTAGACTGGATTCTAACAATGCATTACATGAATTCCTAGAATTGGATTATCCTTACAATAAGAAGATAATGAAAAGATGTGGTCTTACCCAAATACCAGACAGGCGAACATTTGACAGACGACTTAAGACCATATCCATAGACATCAAAAAAAGGATTACTGTCATGACCTGCATGTTTGTATACGAAAAGATGATAGATCCATACATTGTTGCAATAGATAGTACTTTACTGAAAGCCAAAGGACATGTTTGGCACAAATCATCTATGAACAAAGGTATAGTACCACGTTCTGGCATAGATACTGACGCAAGATGGGGATTCAGCCATGCTAAAGGATGGATATTTGGTTACAAACTACATATGATATCAAGTACTGGTTCCATCATAGTCCCATTAGCAGCAGATTTTACAACTGCTAATGTACAAGATAATCAAATGTACAATCCGATGATATCATCATCATCATCTCTGTCTCCAGAAACATGTTTCATGATAGGCGATTCTGGGTATGACGACCATAAACTATATGACTTGAGTACTAAAAGAGGATTTGAACTGGTATGTCCAGTACAAAGATATGAACATACCCCTACTGACAGACTTGAGCTGATACAATTCTATGAATCTGAGTTAGGACAGGCTATTTACTCTTGGAGAAGTAAATCGATAGAACCACTAATAGAACATATTAAATCTGTTTTTAGAATAGACCCATTACCAGTAAGAGGCTACCAGAAGGCTGCTGGAATAGCACTTCTGTCAGTACTACTATATCAGAATCCTTGTCTACTACAATTATAAAACCAGACGTAGTCAACGACCAAAATCAATCAAACACATGTTATGTAGTTAATATGTTACTAAATAATATATGAAAAATATAGAATTCAATTATGTCCAAGCCTCAATTATATCTATACTTATCAATTTAACAGGATTATTCATATTTATACATTTAATATCCCTAGTCTTCTGCATTAAAAAGGATAATCACTGGAATTCAGACAAGATAAAAGACATAAACTTCAACCATTTTTGAAATACTCTGTGTTATCGAAGAGGATAGGATTTGTGCTGGAACAGCAAAAACCTACTCATGTACAGCATTTCTCAAGATTATCGTTTGACAAAATGATGAGATACTTCGCTGAATTAGAAATGAAAGGAACGATTTATCGTGATGATAACTGGCCTATTTTTATAACCAGCAAGTTAATAACTCATAGAAAATTGTAACTCTAAAATGCGTGAAAAAGTTATGCCTGATTTTTGTAATACGTCGCCCCTCTGAAAAAATAAGGTTAAGATGAGAAACATGAAATCTTGTATTATTTCAATTCTAAGATCGATATGGAGCAGGCTTAGAAATGCTGAAGATGAAAAAAGAACGAGGGCAAGTAGGAGTATGACATCTTTATAGGGCGGTAGTCGGAGTTATATGTCTAGCATTTATCTGAATATCTAATTATGTTTTTAGTAATTACTTGATGCTTTCCTTTATTGGACTTAATACGTATATTGTGACTGAATACACTAATTGATGGATAGACGTAAAAGGTGTTCAAAATTTAGCACATTCAACCTCGAATCATCAATTTAACGACTGTCATCAAATCGGCCTTATCTTACAAGGTTTAGTTATGGGATATGCGAACTTCCAATAATAAATATAAATGCATCAAGATTGACTGCACTAAATGTATCTCATATAGTAATAACTTGGAACTGGCCATAAGATCTGCCACAACTCATAATTCGGATATTATTTAATTTCATTGTTTTTCATAAGCAAGTGCAAACACTTACGAAAATGCTCGCTTGTCGTGCAATAGAGAAAAGACAGGTGCTTTTCTATTTGTTAATGACTATCCCTGATAGTAACAGAATATCGTAGGTTTTGAGATTGTATTACTTAGTTTAGATAGAATACAAAGAGAGAAAGTTACATTGTTTTAGGTCAAATAAGACTAAATAAATAAATAAATAAATAAATAAAGGATTTGTCTATACTACATGGAAGGCTTTTTGTAATTTCGAATCGTAATTGTCTTTTCTGATTTCGAGAGCAGTATTATAAATTCCACTGCTAGATTGAGGTCCAATATGTACAGTAAATGTCGCATGTCCATCTTTATCAGTATATGCCGTTTGAGTCGTCGTTTTGCCTATAGATGGGTTGGAATTTGGTGGTTCTATAGTCAACAGAACAAGTACATTAGAGATGGGCTGACCTGTATCCTTATCTCTAACAGCTACGGTCATGTACGTTGTATCACCTACCTTTACAGGGTCTTTTATTACTGAATAGTCCACAATAAACTGTTTCGAATTATTTGAAGATTTGCAATCAACGATTCCACTGAACAGAGGTGCAAACTTTCCTCCAGCAATATTGTCAACAGTATTGCAAAAGCCCTTTCCATCTGAAGATATACTATTTTTACCATCAAAGGCAGCTGCTTTTCCATTTCCAGAAGTATCAATATTCACATCGGCTTTTGCAGTTTGGACGATAGTAGGTGAAAATGATAGTAATGGTAATGATGATGAGAATGTGGGCAACAATAACTGATTAGATAGCAACATTGAAGATGATGATAAAGTTGTCACTGTCAAAACTGCAAGGAGACTAATAAGTAGAAATTTAGATTCTCTTTTCATAATCATCACACTATACTTGTCTATATCTGCTTACCTCCTCTTTATAATAATAGTTGATTTTTTGAAAAAATGTGATTATAGACGTTCGTTCCATCCCATCCCATCCCATTCCCTAATCTTGCTCACAAACATTATCTGCCAGTCTGCTGCTGCTGCCGGTGCTGCACTGCCACCGGCTGCTGCTGCTGGCTGCTGCACTGCCACCGGCTGCTGCTGCGGCTGCTGCACTATCGCCAGCTGCTGCTGCTGCTGCTGCTGCACTATCGCCAGCTGCTGCTGCGGCTGCTGCACTATTGCCATCATGATTATGATGGTTATGATGACCATAGTAATAGTAGTCTCTATGTGCAAACGCCGACTGCTGATCTGACATTGTTGTAGTAACTAGCAATAGAGCTATTGTCAGCTATTCCAATTCCTGAAATAACATGAATTCGATTCATATCTACATAAATGTATAATAGATTTTATTATACTAAGATTATGAACATAAATCACGAGGTCTTGATGTATAACAATTGTATATAAGAAACATTCTTATTTTCAGCTTTTGCTCTAGAGCGCAAATTGTTATAGTAAGAACGACTAAACCTTAATGGAAATCTAAGGAATTCAAACCCTTCCTAATTTCTACAATAACGATCAATTTGATACGATATTTTGGGAACTTTGAAATCTTGATAATAGCACTGCCATAGTAAAGTTATCCAATGTTTACTAACCGGAGCTTGTATACTATATGATGCTACTCTGAATTTCAGAGCCATGTTAAGTAATAGAATAGAAATGCCTGAGGCACTTCTAGTCATATTTTGAGGTTGTCTTATTTAGTTAACGCTTTTGGGATTGGATCAAAATTCATATTCAAGAATCGACAATCGTGATATTATATAAGATCAATACACGAGACTGTAGTATTGAATTCCATCCATCCATCTTTATATTCCATGCAAGAGAATTAGAAGCGTGAGAAGTATTGAAATTTCATATGCCTTCTTACGGATTACTTACTAACCCTTCAAATGAAATATTGAGTGAAATTAATAAAATATATGAGTCAGGTTTTGATTATGTTGAAATTGCGATAGAAGGTCCAGAAGGTAATCCAAAATTAATTGATAGAAATAAGAATGAAATTACAAAACTTGTACGGAAATTCGATCAAAAACCAATAGGTCATACAGCTTATTGGATAGACTTGTGTTCGGACTATGAGTACATCAGGCAGGCTTGGATTTTAGAAGCTATGCGAGAAATTAGAACGGCAAGAAAGATAGGTATAGATCTCATAAATGTTCATGCCAATCTCAATGGTATGTTTTATGGAGAAAAAAGGCAAGGTCTTTTGGACAATATGATCAAAAGTCTTAAAGAACTCACAAAATATGCCGAAAGGTCTAGCGTAAAGGTAATGTTGGAAAATGTTCCTCTGTCAAATGGAGTACACAGTCTAAATGAATTCAAATATATTGTTGATAACGTAGATTCATTACTAGTTCATTTAGATATTCCACATGCTTTTACTTCGGGCGGTATGAAATCAATACTTGATTATATCTCCATATTTAATGATAGGATAATTCACATACATTGGCATGATAACCATGGAACGAAGGATGAACACTTAGCAATTGGTGAAGGTTGGATAGATTATTATAAAGTAGTCAAGGCTTTGAAAGATATTTATTATGATAGAACAATTACTTTGGAGGTTTTTACCAGTACTAACGATGCTAAACTATCAGCAAATATGCTCAGAAGCATGTTCCGTTGAAAGTTACAAGTATTTATGTAATAATGTGTGAATTCTAATATGCCCAGTTTAGGTAGTTAATAAAAGCTTGTACAGTATTTATTGTCCACATCACATTAGCAACTTTGGATATAGTACAATTGAACATAGAGAAAGAAAAATTATTATGCAAAGGATATCAAACCTAATGGAATGATACAAAGAAAGAAATTACCAATTTTACTAGGATTTGTACTATTGATTTTCCGGTGCCAGGTGGTCTTGTTATTGGAACTGCATTCTCAGCCTTGATTCTCTCTTAGCAAGACGCTCTTATTGATTTTCTTATAAAAGGAAGTAAAAACTTTCCTGATTAAAACCTCACATACACGCATTTCAACCACTGTCTCAGAACAACATTAATCCTGCTCTATCATGAACATAATATTAGCATATGGGAGACCGACGTAATTACGACACATAAGATTGAGAATTTATTGCTGTATGTTCTATCAATTTCTCACTGATTCTAGAAGACTTCAGAGTTTATGCTTAAATTTACGGAGCCAATTTATTTGGTCGTCTAGAAAACCTTCGTCCCCAAAATTGAAGACACGACAATGAACCATTTTTATCATGTCCTCTGCAACCAGGTTAGCATATAATTCATATGATAATCTTTTAAATTCAGCAAGCTTTTCCATAATCGAGGGTCCTTCTGATGGTTTATACCGATGATGAGATTGTTCATTCTCATTGACTGCTTTATCAAATGACTCTTGTTGCACTACTGGAGTAGACAGATCTGGTCGTTGTATGGGGTATGATGGTCGTTTGTCATGCGTGTTATACTCAACAGGCTTAACATCAAGATTATTACTGATGGAGCTATCGTGGCTATATATATGACGAGCCTCAGTGCTAATATTGTGATTGTGTTTTCTGCTATTGGTCTTTCTAAATAACGACGGATCAATTGAGCAGGGAACTTACCATTTACCCTTCCGATTATGTATTCCATAGTTCTAAGTACCAATGCCTGTCCAGAGTGGAGATTCAGATTGTGCCTGTTAGCACTGCGTTTTCTTGTGAAACCCTGACCACACATCGAACATGCCCATAGTTGTTGAGCCATAATGTCAGTCATTATAAAAGTAAGGTTTAAAAAAGAAAGAGAAAACTGTGCTACACTGTGCTCCTTTGTGTAGTAAAATTGTATCTAAAGTCAAAGATTGCCTGCACTGAAACGTAGTGACGGTGGACTGGCTACTTTTTAGCTATAGTTATCTACTTTCAGTTAGCGCGTCTTGCAACTTGATATCTATTTTGTTGTATCGATATATTTGATGTACAATATCGCACGATAGTTCTTCTTTCTCGCATATCCGCTACTCAAGCGGATACCAATACATATACACTCTGAACTTATCGGCTGGAGCATTCCCAGGAATAAAACAAAGCAAAAGAATTGAAAATACTCACGACATGATAGCAATAGCAACTAAGGTTGAAGAGCTCGTTGATGTAATAAGATCTATGACAGACAAGGTAAAAGAGAATAATAATTATAATCGATCAATTAAAGAAGAAAAAATGTTAATGATTGTAATAGCAAAACAATTCTGGGAAACGTTAATGAGTGTAAAAAATAAAGATTGCTCTCAGAGTAAGATAATCGATTAGTTAAGACGCGTTTCACACCAATGTTTTCATCAATAGTCATGCATGCAGCTAATTATTATGTGACGTGCCCAACACGTTATTTTCACAGATAATCTTGATATTCAATCAAGTCGATGTTATTTAGAAGAATTAAAGTATCGTTTACGCTATCCTCTGAACAATAATTATTCTTATCGAGTATTAGGTAAATTTTATTGTTAATTAAGGGTAATCGAACAAAAAGGCTAAAGGAGGGACCTGACCTCAAGGCTGTCGAACTAGCCAGCGATTTGTAAATTTGCTTTAATGACTAGCCTGTCCTATATCTGAATCTGATGATATCTTCATTCTTACGATTGTTCTATGTTCAGAATATCCTCTTCTAGAGTTTTTTCTGTAATACCATGAATAGATCGACTAAGTAGTTTTTCCAATAGTCCGTAATGAAGCTCTCCATTCAATTTTATTTGTGTCTTTCCTAGATCTATTTCTTGGCATCTAATAGTCGTCAAGCTCCCTTTGCCATTTCCATCTATTGTTTCAATCTTAATAACATTGTCCTGTGCTAGTCTATTTAGTCTATTTACAGATCTAATCTTCTTGCCATGAAATGAGCCCTCCTGCTCGAATTCTATACTACTATCACTACTGTTGTCTGCCACTTTCCGATCTATGATTCTGACGTTTTTGATATATTCTGGATGAAGACGAGGTAATTCTTCTACGTTCATGAAATATTCTAAAACACGTTGGACCGATGCTCGAACTTCTCTAACAAGATCTATTCGAACAGTCATAATGACATCCCCTGTATTAATTATTATTACTCCTCTATATTAAAGATTTTAAGCAATTTCTATGAATTGAGATATTATCGAGCAATTAAGAGGGACTTTTGTATGAACATCAATTAGTAGCTAGGATGTTGGTCGTACGATAAGCTGTTAATTCTTTTACCAAATTAGTTAACAAAGTTAATCAACCATATTTAAGTTGGTTAACAGTTATGTAAAGAATATGTAATGCTCTTCTGTAAACTAACAGTGCTCGTTCAGATACCATAACACCTTTAGCTTACTCTCTTTTAAATTATCAGCATGAGGGATACATTCCTCAGATTGCTTACAAATAATGAAAAGAATAGGTTACATGATAGCATACTTGAGGATAGAGAATCTGGATACCGTGCAAAGATTATTCTTCTTAAGGATGATGGATACACAGTTCCTGAAATAAGGAAGGCAACTAACCATCATGATAGCAACATAAGAAAATGGATTCATCGTTTCAATGAAAAAGGTATAGATGGAATAGCATCAAAAATACACAAGCATAAACCAATCAAAATATCTGACGATATGGAGAATAAGATTGTGGAGATAGCAACCAAAAATTCAAGAAAAGATTATGGATTACCATTTTCCACATGGTCATTAAGAGTACTAGCAGGATTTGTCTCCAAGGAGATGAGCCTTGTAGATGCTATCAGCCACACCGAGGTTAGAAATATCCTCCTAAAACACGGAATAAAATATAGGCAGTCAAAGATTACTCTGGGATACAGCCTAGATCCTGAATATCATTTGAAAAAAAGAGAATTGAAGAACTAAGATACAGTAACCTGTCTTCTGACTCAGTACTGCTCTACGAGGATGAGAAAGGACCGATAGTAGCAAAAACATATGGCGGTACATCTTGGTCCTCTACACAGTCTAAGGTATCCAAAGCTCAAAAGACAAAGGGAATTCTAAACGTGTTTGGTATATACGATTATACCAATGATCAAATGTGGACGCATGGCTACAAAAAGAAAACCGGAAAACAGTTTTTAGATTTTATCAAAAGAATGGACCAAAAGTATGACGATAGTATCAAGCAGATATTTCTGATACTTGATAACGTATCGATACATAAATCAAACAAGGTGAAAGCAGTATTATCCAAATATCATCCATCCAAGGATACACCTTGTATTTCTTCCCACCAGATCACCCGAGCTCAATCTGATAGAGGTAAGATGGCTATGGATGCAACGACAAGCAATAAACAATTCCACCTTTCAAAATGAACGTGATATAGGTAAAGCAGTATCTGATTGGGCATGTGATTATAATAAAAAACATAGAGGCAAAACTAGTATAAACAGTTTACATGGAGAAAGCATCTACATGTTTACATAACTGTTAACTTAAAATTAAGATAGAAATAGAAAGATGTCACTATCTGACAATACGTCGTCACAACTCTTAGGGCGGGGAACATTATCTGAAGATAAAAAACAAATCGTTATGAATCTATATGAATCTGGAATAGGAGAAGAGTTCATTGCCATGCAACTCGATTTAGAGATTCCAACAGTTATTAGAATTCTGAAAGAATTTGGTATTTACAAAGGAGATTCGGAAGACAAGTGAAAGATCTAAATTAAGATGAGCTTAGTTAAATGTGCCATCAATTAAATAGCTACAGCAGTTAGTGACTATCATTGTAAAACAATTAACACCTAAATGTTTCTTCAAAAATCTACTCCGAAAGTGGCTTCAGGCCTTATGTCTGCTCTGCCCAAAGAGGTTACGGATCAATTTAACGATGATGATTAACAAAAACTTACAACAACACAAGATAACCTAAATCGTTACGATTTATTAAAAAAGTTGTCAGAGATAACAAAAATAAAAAATATAGATAAGTTATATGATTTGCTGATTCTGTGTTAGATAGCATTAAAAAGAATGCTAAAATTAACATCATTGATGGTCTTGATGAAAAAGAGTTGTTTCAAGTATTGAAGGACCTGTCAAAAGACCACCCCACCCAGGTTTAATTTTTTCCTTCCATCCTCCTAATAATAAAGCTTTTGTTTTAGCGGCTGTGACACACCATTTAGCGTTCATAAAATACTCCTAATGATTGATTAACGTCTCTAATGGGATTAGACCGTGAGAAAGCTCATTCGTTTAAGGATTTTGCTCAGGCTTGTTTCTGTTTAGAATTAAGACACACCCTGGTATACCTATTCAATAGAATAACTTTGGAGGAAGGGATACGAAATGTAAGCATTTAAAAGAAAGATAAAGAGATTAGACTTTAATCCAAATTATATGATCAAATATAATATTAATATTCCAAAGAGGAATGGTTATCTACCGATAAGTTTGGACTGGTTAAAGACAGTAAGCTCATATTTGTGTAATATGAACTCCAATTGATGACTGCAGCGAAATTACATGATAGTGAAACGATAATGTATTGTGATTTTTACTGGTTCACTTAGAGGTGTATTCAAGTACTAATTCAAGGAAACCATCCGAAAGGATATTAATGCTTTTTCTGGACTGATATTTGGAAAGAACTCAATAAAAAAGATGAAAAGTAATTTACGAACTTTTCATGAGTTTGAGGAAATGGTCTTTATTTTTAGATATTTCTTCGTTCCACGTCTGTTCATTATATCCATGAACTTCGATACCGTGCTTCTTTGCATTTTGTAGTAATTCTTCTTCTGTTTCACCATACATAGTGTGTGTGCATACTGGATCACCAGCATCCTTACAGTTTAAGCTTAGAGTCATTAAAAGATAGTAATTTATCGAGGAGTTAAGTTTTACGCTTTATGTGAGAATTATTACCCTAATAGGATCATGATCCATGTCGACAAAACTGGAATTCTGATGAAATCCCATAATAATTATATCGGAAAAAGCGTCTTCTAATACGATATGCATCATATCAGATTATAAACATTAGATCTCTTGCGTAATTAGAAGCTTACAGCTATATTCGACGTCATATAGGATATTTATGTGATATCTCTTTGATGTCATATAGAAGACTATGCAAAAAGCCTTTGTTATTCAGGTCACTTACTGGACTAACTGTACCAGAATTTGATCAAATAAGCACAGAAATGGACTCGAAATATGAGGAATATGAAAGAAGACGTCTTTCTAAAAGGAAGAGGAAAAGAGATGTTGGTGCCGGTAGACCGTTTAAACTGAAACCAAGAGAAAGACTTCTAATGCTTTTGGTTTATTATCGATTGTACATTACATATGCATTATCGGGATTTCTATTTGATCTTGACCAGAGCAATGTATTTAGAGATTTGACTATCCTAGAATCTTTGCTAAAGGAGTGTATTCCATTGCCAAAGAAGATATACAAACGTACTAAGAGATTAAGAACTATAGAGGAAGTTGAACAGTCCTTCCCTGGATTCAAGGCTTTCATAGACTCTACAGAACAGGAGATTCCAAGACCTAAGAACAAGAGAAAGAGAAAGAGTTACTATTCAGGTAGAAAGAGGAAACATACTGTCAAGACACAATTGATGGTTAATACTGAAGGTTTGATCCTGCATAAGACAGGTCACAGGAATGGAAGAAAACAACATGATTATGACATTTACAAACACAATCATCCTACTATAACTCCATCACAAGTTGACAATATAGTTGATCTTGGTTATCTTGGTATTGAAAAGGACTTTCCCACAGTAAAGTCTGTACTTCCCATTAGAAAGAAAAAGAATACCTTGCTTTCAAATGACGATATGAGATACAACAAGAATCACTCAAGACTCAGGATCATAGATAGTAGAACACACCATATGCAAGATCAAGAAGTTTGGAATAATGGGTATTAAGTTCAGAAACAAACTAAGAAGGTACAATAACATATCTGATATTGTATCCGGTATACTGAACTTCAGAGTGATGCAGTCTAACAGGATTTCAATCTAAGAATACAGTCAAAATAGGCAGCATTAATAGATCATAACTGCTAATTACGCAAGAGATCTATTTTCTAAAATGAGACTTTACCTATATAGACTGTTTTTGATTCGATGTATTTAGACATTAATCAGGTAGTCTGTATGTGAGTTAGTCATGGGCGCGCGCCAGATACCTAATTCTATAGATAAGAATCGTCCGGCGATGCGAAGAGGTTGTATAACTTGACGTGATACTTGTAATTAATAACGCATGGGAAAAGATTGTACTGGAAATGTTATAATAGCTCTACATTATTTTCGTAGACCGGGAGAATATCGAATTTAAATATAATATAGCGTTTATTTTTTAATTGTAATATAATGAATAAAAATGAATCTTCGCAATTAATTCCTGATGAGATTAATATTCATTTATACAAATTTGGGAAGGAATCATGGGAAATGAGCTATGATCTGTTTGGATATCGCCAATTCTGCAACTGCAGAATAGACGAATTAGGTTACTGTGCATGTGGTGGAACTGCTGATTGAATATTTTTTCCTACATTCTTAAGCGAGGTCTTCTTTTATTTCCGCTCAATGGAATAATGATCTGAATTCCTAAGCGTCTATTCGTCAGCATATTTGTTAAGATCCTAATTCATAAAAAAGATATAATCCGGCCGGCTACATGCAGATGGATGGCAGATCTAACTAACTCAAATAGGTAACTTTCTGATTAACTCTGGCTACACGTACTTATCGGGATAGATCTCAAGTACAAACTCAGGGTTAACGGAACTTTAGTATTCTTAGGTTGTGAAATATTCTTGATGGATTCCATCTGGCTAGTCCCCTGTTGACTAAATAGTCAAATTACAACGGTTCACCCTCGATATCTAACATTACTTCTTTCATGATGTTTCAATCCTATATTAGTCAATTTACAACATTTTCTCGCATTACTTGTTTTGTTCTCATTAGTGACGTTTCAATCCTATATTAGTCAAATTACAACCATCTAGGCGGGGTTTGATGTATACCGCCTAGTCATTATTCCAATCCTATATTAGTCAAATTACAACCTCAACTACTTTTCGGATAGGTTCTAAGTCAGATTTTATACTGATCTGCGAAATATTTTACCTTTTGATGATTGATTGAATTTGGATCTTTCAAATTATAACAAGGTTCTGATCGAGAAAAGATGACGGGAAAGTTGAGTCGTGCTCATGCTCATTTTTCCAGTTACAGTGATGATCTATACATATAGAACGTAAAGCAAATACCTGCAGGATAGCAATTTACGTCATCGTAACTCAGACATCTATGATGAAACCTTCATATCTATGTAAGTCTTGGCCGCGCGCCAAATGCACGCATTCTATAGATAAGAATCGTTCAAAGAAAAAATGACTCTAGAGCACGCACTACAAAGCCTGTGCCTACCTAATAGATGTCCACAACTTAATCCTATAGTTTGACACTCACAATTCATTCATACCCTATCCACGCTACACAGGCTGGATTAATTCCAGCATAAAAGTTAACGCTCATCTTTAGATTTCAGTAGTAGTAGCAGTAGCAATAGTCACTCTCTCCCTCTCACCCGACATCCAGCTTCTTAATTAGCATCCCAGGGTCTATCAACGCGGGTAAATCAGTATGGGTAGAACAATTCCATCATTTAGATTAGCAACCTTAGTAGAAAAGGAAGAATGGAAGGAATTTCGCAACTGTCTTGGCAGATCTGACAAGAAGTTATTTGATAGAATGTTTTCAATTGAACGTTTGTATAATTCAGCGTGTTCTTATGCCGCTAGTCCTATAAGAATACAGCCAATCTTCCTATCCATTATATTTGATCATTATAAGACATTAAAAAAGTTGGACGAACAAGAAAAGTCAAGACAACTGAAACTAGATGAAATCAAGCCCACTAACTGACTAAGGAATCAACGAACTAACCAGAATATGACCATGTTCACTAATTGTAGCAAATGCAGTAGCAATAACGTATTCCATTCAGTTCATGATACGTCGGTCAAACCAAATCACACACGATTCATATGTTTTAATTGTGGTAACGTCTGGATACAGCAGAACAATGAGGATGGCCGCATACCGTAAACAACAACGGCAACCCCGACCTGACAATATCTGGTAATTATTCCAGCGAATTGGTATATTAGTTCCTAATAGGAGTGACAATGTTAGTCAAACGCGCTAACGAATTGCTAAAGTAGCATTAGGAAACGGTTTCATTGTGCAATTTGGTGGTATTGGTCCATTTGGTGGACATGGAGGTGGAGTTGGACCGCTATTATTACGCACCATAGATTTTTGATTATCGCCAGTTATTGGACCCTGAATAAGTCCACTATTCGCGCTCTTAGCTCCTTCTGGAGTAATAGTTCCTATTCCCGTAGCATTTTTAGGTTTAGTGGTAACACAACAACCATCACAATATTTAGGGCAATCATGTGATTTGAGTGCAGATATATTATATGAATAAAATGGCATGATAAGCGAAACAGCAATCACAGACAATGCAATTATTATTAAGAGTGATCTAATACTTGTCATACCAATAAAGATAAAATGGCTACTATAAATGGATCACGATCAATTTACTTTCAAGGAATCTCTAAATCTCTTCCCTGGTCATATCAGGAACTTCTGAAGTCGCATTAACAATTTTCATAACCATTCAAAGCCATACCAACAAAAATGAGTTTTTACCTACACAAGTCTATAATTATTCTGTGAGATTGATTTGCCTGATTCAAAAATCTGATAGAGTAGTTTTTTTTGTATTACTAATAGATAGTGCTTCTGTTTGGCACATTTTAATACCATTCCATGATACTTCTGTCAAATCCAACATTTTCCTGAAAGTGTTAGCAGTTCCAGGACCAAATTTTAATAATGAAGCGGATCGCTTATGCGTTTTTACGAACTATATTTTGCGCCAAATTAAAAATTAGTATTATATTGCAATATCATATAGCATAATGATTAATACATAGTTATCTAATCTTCTTACAATATGCAAAAAGATAATGATAGTAGTCATAGAAGGATAATAACTTCAGTAGAAGTGGTTGATGTACCTCCAATAGAACCAGAAGACTACGTAACAATAACTGCAGCAAATGAATTAGCAGCAGGTGTAACACAACTTACTAAAGAGGAAGTATACCAATTTTTTAATGGCAGAAATTTAGCTTTTTTATCCACATTATCAAAAGATGGCTCTCCGCATGTCACCCCCGTTTGGGCAGAGATGGTCGACGATTTCATCTTGATAAATACTTTTGAAACTTCAGCAAAAAACAAACATATAACAAATGATAAAAGAATAGCCGTATCCGTTGTTGAGCAGAACAATCCATTTAATATGGTGTCGATAAAAGGAAAGGTAATCGAGCAGACGACCGAAGGAGCAGATGAGCATCTCAAAGGGCTTGCCAAAAAGTATCTTGGAATTGGAAAATATTACTACCGAAAACCCAATCATAAGCGAATTACAATAAAGATCCGACCCGAAAAGATAATGGGCCTATCAATCCATCCTGCTTTTTATTTCCTTGCGTATTCTCCATGGACCAAATGAATATTTTGTATTCGTATAGCTGCATCTTATTAACTTATGATGAAGAAAAATTGAATGCATCGATTTTTTGGTTTTCGACTAATATACCCTAGAGCCAAGTGCTTGCTTGCATTTAGATGTAAGATGCTAACTCGCACTAAGCGGAGGCTTAAGCGTCTTGAGCGATGAGCAATGGCGAAAAGAGCTGAGCATAACTCTTATGGCGGCTGTTCGACTGGATCGAGGGTTACTACCCGGAATGCCTAAGGGGGGCTATTGGTGTTATTATCCATATCTAGTCGATTCGGAAGGCTTTCACTTTTTGAAGCGACATTGCCTTATGCAGCTGCAAAAGCAGCGTTAACAACTTACAACAAGGGATCATCAAACGAGGTGGGGCCCAAAGGAGTTCATGTCAATACGGTTGCTCCGGGATTCATAGAGACTTCTGCTGCCTCAAGCGCTTATAGAGCGCTTGTCCAAACAAACCGGATCTGATATGCAGATTGCGCGCCAAGAATTACTGAAATCCCCTGGCGGCACTCCCATTGGTCGTCCTGGACGTCTTGGAGAGGTAGCCGAACTGGTCGCTTTCTTGGGTTCAGACAGAGCGTCATCAATCAACGGAAGTGAGAACGTGATTGATGGTGGAACAGTGCCAACAGTCTGATCTCTTCACAAATTAATTACGATAACAAAATAGACATCATGGCAACGAATATTTCACGACGACTACCTGTTAAGGTTGGTAAATCTTTATGACAGCGATATAGAATACCATCACACTCGTCTGCCTATAATCTTCTTTCTGGGGCCTCCTTTACCTAGTCGCTCTAGTTACCTGTTGTAAGTACACATCTAAACCTAGCTTTACCACTCATCATTAACTCATAGGCTTCTGGTGCACGCTCAAGTGGAAACACTTGATTCATTGATCTTACACCTGAATGAACGCTAAAGGAGAGTGTATCTTGTGAATCGATAGAAGTACCACTAGGCCAACCCATAATCGATCTACGTCCAAGTAACATTAGATTTGGAGGCACTTCTATGTTTTCATCAGAAGCACCTACGACGATAAGCTTTTCCATTGACGGATAAACCACCCAATACTTCACTCATTGCTTTTCCACTTGGGGCTGTTGCAAGGATGACTTTGACACCATCTGCTCCTTCTACTGCTCCACCATTTTCACTACTACTACCAAACTTGACAAGCTCTTTAACAACATTTTGAGACTGGCTATCAATGTAGTGAATAGCACCAAGCTTTTGACCATATCCTCCTTATCCTTTCCTCGTCCGATGGCAAGCAGTCCTAAAACCCATCTTGGCTGCAACTGAATTCCTAGATGACCAAGTCCACCTATTCCAAGGATAGCAACTGCATCACCTACTCGTGCGCCGCTATTTCTAAGAGCATTATATGTAGTAATACCGGCACACATAAGTGGTGCACTTCTATAGCTGAAAGACGCTCAGGGATCGATGCTCAGAGCTGAAGAGGGAGCAATCATATAGTCTGCATAGCCATCATATGAAATCCCAGGTACTTGAGCATACTTACAGGTAATAAAATCCCCACGTCTGCAGGATTCACAATGGCCACAATGACCTCCATACCAACCAACAGAGACTCTCTTCCAGGCTTCCATTCAGAGACGACACCTCCTCCAACTTCATCTACAACACCTGCTACTTCATGTCCTGGAGCCCTAGGATATTTGATTCCCGGGAATAATCCTTGCTTTGTGATAGAATCGCTGTGACAGATGCCGCAGGCTTGGACTTTGATACGCACTTCCATAGGATTCGGCTTTGGAACCTCTCGTTCCACGATTTCAAAAGGCCCATTAGCTTTAGAAACTTGGACTGAACGCATATACATTGTTCTTTTTCACCATTAAGATACATATACATCTATGATACTATAATAATACACAGGTGAGATAAAGAAAATTGGATTACCACTTGGTAACCAAATTTTTAAATAGAAAGTATCGTAGAGTTTTTCTCGTCGAGGAGTCACTTTGAAATATAATTTATTGGTAAAGTAGTTTATGAACTCTTTTGGATCAAGCACTTGTTGATGAATATCGAGGGTGGGTGCCACTAAAGATGAACGTCAAACATTCAATGCGAATGTCAACGAAGTTGAAATATTATTCAGCACAGCTAATTATTTCAGCAGTAAAAAAGATGTAGGTGAATTTGTAGCTTCTGGTAGAGAACGATTTGTTAATGCGGGGTTTAGAACCTATCCTAAAAGTAGATAGACATATAGCTTGAAAGACGTTTTGTTCATAAATGTGGCTTACGACAAAGTCAAGATGCGTTCCAACTGTCAAAAGAACCCTAGATGAGTTATGGGGTGAATTTAGGTTGATACTTCCACCAGAAAAACCAAATAACACCATGGGGCGTTCAGTGGTATCATTTAGGAAAATAGTGAATAACATTCCATATGTGTTAGGAACTTGGTGAAGAACAGATGCTGATCTCATAGTTGTTGTCTTCTCTCGATCTCCTGTAACCTAGTTGATAATGATACGAGTTGATCTGACAATTGTGCTCCCGCATCATCCTTTACTTGGTCACGTTGTCTTAATGATTGATTTAATTCCTCTAATTCTTCTACTTTTGTTTGTATTTACCAATACGATCTGATGTCATTTGAAAAGACTTAAGCAAATCGTTATAGAGCCAGAGATAATTTGGTTTTTCAATATCTTGGTAAACTGCAAGTATTAAATCAGTATCGTTTTTAATAGGACTTTTGTATTCTGCAATCGTTTTTTCGTCTTGGTCGCCTTTGTAACAAACTCACCTAGTCAGATGTTTATAATCTAACCATGATTTTAATTGATGAGGTTCATCGGTTAGAAAAATAATTCTATCTGTTCTAGTTTTTGTATATTCTCCTCTTACAAATAATTTTGAAGGATTAGAATATAGATCCAGATCTTTTATACGTATTGACAGAGCCTCTCCGGCGCGCATTCTAGTCGTTGCTAATAACTAGACATAGGTTTTAGATCAATATCAAATGCAGCATTTAAAGTCTTACGTGATATTCGCTTCCGGTAAATTTATTCATCATATTTACATTTATGATGTATTAAGAGATAAGATCGTCTGAACAGGCGATTCGATTGATTTTCGTTTTATTTCTAAAATATATTTATAAACGCTCAAACTCTGGTATTTACAGTCTCATATTAATCACCAATCTAGAGGTTAAATTATTTGGACTTGCAGAAACCATGTAATTATAGTAAGTTGGGTTAAGTTTGTTGTAACCAGTCTTTTTCTGATAGCTCAAGGAATTCTTGCCATTAGCATTAGGTGTCCCGAATAATACCCTACGAATAAGTTCCTAATCATGAGGCTGGTTTCGTTAGATTAGCAGTCTTGAGGCATCGTCAGAGTAGCTCCCTTAATATTGCTCTTCCTATTTTTACCATATATACTCAGCCCAGCATTAAAACATATCCTTGTTCGAATCTCTAATGTAAAGTTAGATAACTAACTTGTTATTCTCAAGTAACCTATGGGCCGGTTAGATAATCTATTATAATATGCCGGATAACTGATATATAACATAGTTCCATTTACATTTCATTGAGGTTAAATCTCGATAGATTTCAAAATTTAAGAAGCAATCCTCGCAAAATCGTCAGTTTGGTTACGCTATCTTTTAGTCTTGTAGCAATAGCAATGTCAACAGCTACGATGTTACCATCAATTAAATTTCTAGAGCCAGCTTTAGCGCAAGTAGAACAAAAGTTCACTGCAAAACTAAGTGGTCAAGACGAAGTACCGCCAACGAATACTAAAGTCCTGGTACTGCTGAATTTACTCCTAATAGCAATGGAATGATTATGGACTATAGTGTAGATGTTAATAATATAGATAAAGTTACGATGGCAGATATACACCAAGGTAAGAAAGGTGAAAACGGGCCTGTTGTAGTTACTCTCATTCGTTTCAAGACATTAACCCCTACTGGTCCAGTAAATGGACAGTCTAGCCCAAGGCGATATATCATCTAGTAAACTTGAAGGACCACTGAAAGGAAAACAAATTTCAGATCTGACTAAACTTATTGAAGATAACGATGCATACGTAAATGTTCATACAAAACAAAATCCAAATGGAGAAATTAGAGGACAGATATCTAAATAGGCTTCATATTTGAAACATCGATCCCTCCCTCAAATTATAAAATTGCATAAATGGCTTGAATTCAACTGTCGGATACTCCAAGATGCATTATAGTATCAAGTGCAAGAGGCCACCATCAGAGGCATCAGTCATGACGCCTCTAGCCTGTTGGAATATAGTTCTGTGCCAGAACTTTAGATAGAACACTGAAAAGACAATATCTCCTGTGCACCCTGGGCGAATAAATTGACTATTATAGTTAAACATATATTAAAAGCTTAGTTACATTTGCTAGATATTCAACAATCAAACAGCAAAGTGTAGCCCATTTAGAAAAGCCAAATCTGACTATGTAATTAATTGCAATAGTTTATACATATTAAATTTGTCAGAAATACTTTAACCATAGATTCTGTACTCCGCGCTGCTAAAATAGCTTAAACATGGTGATGATATTGTGGTTAATATTGCACATCTTAGAACAATAATCGATAATGCTAGGGTAGCCAGACTTGCCACAATTGATTCAGGATGCAGGCCACATTTGGTGCCAGTTGTATTCGTATATGATGACGATGATTATTACTATATACCTATAGATAGGAAAACCAAGCAAAGCCCAAAACCAGAAAGATTAAAAAGGGTCAAGAATATTGAAGCAAATCCAAATGTTGCCCTGCTCATAGATGAATATAATGAAGATTGGACAAAACTTTATTTTATAATGATTCAAGGAAGAGCTATATTAGTAGGCAATGGGTTAGGAGAAGATCAAAGTCAATGTCACTTAGAAAAGGCTCACAAACTATTGTCTGAAAAATATTATCAGTATCGAAAAGTTGGGATTGGCGAATATGTTATAATGATATATCCACAAAAAGTAATAACATGGAAGAATAAATGAATTATATTGTAATTTGGTATCAATAATACAATTTTAGTTACATGCGCGTTAACCATACATATATGAAAAAATGATTTAGTATGAGTAATAGTTTTTGGGAATAAATAGGAAATTTAAACATATTTTTCCAGTTATATAATAGTATCGTCTAAAGTGCTCTATTTCATCATACTATCAATGTATGTATGACATCGAAAAAACTATCTCTTCCTATTAATTATGAGAATGGTTTGGCAGAATGAATCTTGGTTGACTAAATTGCATCCATCCATCCATCGTGATAATTATCATATATGCTATACAACAAATAATTATCAGAACGTAGAACCCTTTTGCGTTTCATGTCCTTTCATATAGCAGTTATTTGATAATGTAACTATTTGTAGTGGATGAAAGAATATCAATTCTTGGACATTAATACGGGGCCGTAACGCAAGTCGTTGATTATATATGGCATCTTCATTCTAAATACTTCTGCCTATGGGAGCAGATCTCTGTTATTGATATTGAATTAAATACATCAAATTTAGTAAATGCTGATACTAAGGAACACAAATCCCGGTTTAGTCAAGAATAGAACAGGATCAAATATGGAATACTTTAAGAAATGACGAGATTTATTAATGAGCACAGAATTACTCCATAAAACTAGGAAAGGTGCCTTAAATTTAATGCGTTTAGATTTTTACATGATATGTCAAAATTAGAAAACATGAATAATGACTACCTGCATCCTTTATAGAAGACTAGATATAATAAACCATGTCTGACAGGATACACGAATCTACTTATTATGTAAATCACCCCCTTCTACGGAAAAGTTCGGTTGAATTTAGAGCATATCAAAACAACCTAGCTAAATCTGCGTTTAACAAAAATACCCTTGTAATACTTCCGACAGCTCTTGGTAAGACTATTATATCATTACTTGTGTGTGTAAATACTCTATACAATTATAGGGATAAACGTGTCCTAATAATGGCTCCGACTAGGCCACTTGTTACTCAGCATATGAACTCATTCTTCTCCAATCTAAGAATATTAGAGGAACAAACTGCAGCTGTCACAGGGAAAATTGTTCCTTATGCAAGAAGGATAATTTGGGATAAACCAGAAATCAGACTTGTTTTTGCAACACCAGAAGTCGTAAAAAATGATATTGAAGAAGGTAGATTATCACTAACTGACTTCACACTGTTAGTCTTTGACGAAGCTCACAGAGCTGTGAAAGATTATGCTTATACGTTTATAGCTAAAGAATACCTCAAACAGTCGATCTATCCAGTAATTCTTGCTCTAACTGCGAGTCCGGGCTCAGACAAGCAGAGGATGCAGGAAGTTTGTGACAATTTATTTATTGAACGTCTAGAGTACAGAAATGAGGAAGACCCAGATGTAAGACAATATATTAATCCTATTGAGGTAGAATGGAAATTCTTTGATCTACCGTCAGAATATCAGTATATACGATCTAATTTGAAGAGTATGCTTGACGAAAAGATCAAATGGTTAATTCAGCACAGGTTGTTATTACGGAGGGATGCAAGATGGGTCTTCAAACGGGATTTGATTGATGTAGGAGATCAAATTCGGCACAATCTAGAGATTACAACTGAACAGGAGAGAAGACCATTGTATATCGCGTTAATGCAACAATCCTCAGCTCTATCTTTGATGTACTGTAATGAACTGATTGAAAGTCAAGGATCATATTCACTTAAAGCATTTCTTGATAGAATTGAAGATGTGCACGGCATAGGTCGTAAGTCTCATCAGTCATTAATGAAAGATACAAGGATAAAAGAGATACATATACTTGTTAGTAAATTAACAATAGACCATCCTAAGCTTCGTTATATAGTGAATATCTTGAGAAATAAATACCGAGATACTTCTAAATCTAGTCAAGCGACTGACGGAGAGAAATGTTATCATTTTAATCTTCAAGAAAAGATAGACCCTGAATTGGAATATCATAATATTAATCATGTTATATCGGACTATCCACAAAAAGATTCACATGTTTTGATATTTACACAGTATAGAGATACTGCAAGACGTATAGTCAAGGTCCTTTCAGAAAATGGAATAAAAGCATCAAGGTTTGTAGGACAAGCAAAAAGACTAGGAGATACTGGAATGAAGCAAGATGAACAGACATCAATTCTCGAATCTTTTAGAAATGGTGAGTTTAACGTACTCGTCGCAACTTCTATCGCTGAAGAGGGCCTTGATATACCTGAAGTTGATTTGGTGATTTTTTATGAACCGATTCCAAGCGAAATAAGGTATATCCAAAGGAAAGGCAGAACGGGAAGAAAATCAGCAGGTTCTGTTGTTATACTTGCAGCCAAAGATACTATAGATGAACGTTATCTCCATGGTAGTAAAAGACGTGTTCAGAAGATGAATCAAACACTCTCTTCACTTAGTACGTCGCTTAAACTAATCGACAGGAGCCACTTATCTGATAACCCTATGACACCAGATGATCTAAGTTTGATTTACAATGAGATCGATCGGATAAACCAAAAACTCGAAGTGAAAACGAAAAAATTAATAGATGACAAAAATACTAAAACATCTTATGTTACCAGTGCTAAGGATATAAGAAGTTTGCGAGACAAAAGAAAGCATTCACCATCTTTAGCCGAAGAAACATTAACAAACAATTTCAGACAACAAGTTGACAAAACTGCGAGAAGGATTAATTCCCTGTTGGCTAGGACGGGAAAAGCAGGGTTGGATTTCAAAGTTATATGTGAAAATATTAACGCTACTAGTAATTCTGTAGTGATAGAAGCGCTTAATAGACTTGAAAAACTAAGGAGGATAGAATGGATTGATGATAGTACCATTGTTCTTGTTGACAATTTGAAAAAAATTCCTGGGAAAACCTATGATGTTTATGTGGAAAAAATGATGGAAGGAAGAGCAGTAGTATTAGTAAACGGTAAATGGCGCGCAAGATTAAACCATTATGATTACGAAGGATCGAGAGATCTTATCAAGAAGGGCAAAGAATTCAGAGTGGTAGGTGAGTTATACCAGGATGGAGGTATATTAAACCTGCGTGTAAAACAGATAGTACAATAGACTATCAAAAAATAGTTGCAGGAATATGTTATTATTCTATCGTCTATATTATTATCGTACTATCATAAACTACTATCTCAGTGTATCAACGTAGGTAGTAGATGATTGCTCTATTATGCTCGCGTACCGGTACACTCTAAAAGATTATTATTAAACAAAATTTTAAGTTAAATTATTTACGTTAATATTCTATGTAATCCTGCTATGACGTGCCTATGATGGAAAGTCCGAGCCATCCAACATTCTAGATTAGTACTTTACATAATCCATCTGGAGTAGTATATCATTCCTATGAGTACCGGTATTTAAAGGCATCGTGAAAATCGCTACTGATCAAGTGCTTATTATAGATGAACATCGCTAATGAATACTTAATCTATAACTGAATTGTGATATGTAAATAGTAAAAGTATTCAAAAATAAGAAAATAAATCATCCGCAAAAACTATTAATACCCGATGCTGACGGATGATGGTCAGTACGAAGAAAGCATACCTATGTCAAACACTAAAGTAACAGTTCTTGTAATTATTTTAATAACCTTGGAATTACTATTACTGTTACCAACTAAAACACCCTTCACCAATCAAGAAGTAAGTGCAGAGCAAGTACAACAACCGTCTAACACTACATTACCTGACATAATAACTGTACAGAATACGTCTATGTCAGTACCAGCTCCAAATGCTCCGATTAATAATCAATCTATCCCACATCAGATAGTAGTTGCTCTTCCAATAAGGCAAGATGGAAAGATTTGGGTAGGTACCGCGACATTTACTGCTAGCAAACCCATCGAAGTAGAAGTCGAACATAAATATAATCCTAAAATGATCCCCGATGTCAAACGTGGAGCGCCTCTCAATGCTAGATGGATTGATAATGCTACAAGGATAGCTCTATCCACTATGACGATATTTTCGAATACTCCAGTAACTATTACTAACACTCCCATAAGCACGGGATCCTTTACCTTTGCAGGTAGTGCTCTTGTCTTTCATAAAACGGACGGACAACCGTTCACTGTTACATATACATTAGATGCAATGGCAAAACCATTAACACAGAGGTAAGTAACTTAATTCATTTTTAACTTTAAATCCTACTAACAAACTAATATCTACCTCTCTGTGTCTGGTGACATTTTTCATTTGACCTTTGATAATTCTCTAACGGGCTCTATTCACTTACAATCTTTCCCGTAATTTCTCTATTGTGCATATCTACAAATAAACTCAACCAATTCATGACATGCTTTAGTTTACAATCACTATCTTTCTAGTACCACCATCTTGTGTTTTCCATATTTTCTAATCGGAGATTGTATAAATTGGTCAGTCACAAGCACGTTCCTTTCAATGGAGATGCAAATACCAAGAATTGTCTTATTCATTGGATCGATAGCAGCAACCCATATTCGTGTTACATAGTCATTCCATATTTTGATCAATGTTTCATCTATGATAAATTCAGATAGTTTGCATCTCGTTTGCAATATCTTCTATTGCTTCTGGCGCTTCAATCTATCTTCTTTGACTCTGGCTACGATTGCGATCGTGTCAGTCCCACCATCAGTGCTTCAATCAGAGCAGGCGAAAGCACTTACCAGAAATGGTGGCTAATAACGTATGAATGTGTTATTGGCAAGCTAGTATAATGAACAAATATCAATTTCATGGCAAATCGTACTGGCAGAGGCAGCTTATATTTCGAGTAGTACTACTGCCGGTCGTCTTAGCGGTGAAATAAACGGAAAGGTAACAAGCGGTTGTCTGAGGTCGGACAGTAGTGTTATACAGGGAAAAGTCAGTTCGTAAAAGTAATAACTACTATGTATCAAGTTGTTCCTAATTTGTTAGACACAACATCTTGTTGCTACCCTTCTGAAACTCAAATGGGACTGGTACGACATTATATGTGATCCCATATTGTTTCTTCAAGGTATAGAGTAAATCTATCATATGTTCATAAGGCTCTAAACTTGTCTTTTGCAAGGGGTATATTCTAACTTCTCCAGAACATACTCTACATAACTCTGTTATGGAAGACAAAATGGATGAGAAGTCAAATTTATGACTGTACGTAAAGAGGAGATGTCCACTTAATACCAGGTCAAAGCTCCTATCATCAAATGGTAATTTAGGCAATTCTGCCTTTATGTAACGTTTTCTTTCCCTAGAGATACTGTAGTCTGATATAAATTGTTCTAATGCCAGTTTTCTATATTTCCTTAAACCTTCTATGGAAGAATAAAAACTCCAATTGAAAAGATTAGGAGTAAGTGATACTCGCTTTACAACATACTCGATGTCTTCCTCACCTTGTTTTTGCAAAATTGTAGGATCCAGGCCGAATAAAGGATCACAGCCAATCGTATTAATTCTATAATTGTTGTTAGATTCCGCAACGAAGGAGGAAGCACCTGAAGGACAATCCAGTATTGCATTGTATGTTTTCAGACGATCAATATTGTTTATACCGAACATCATAAGATACTCTGATAGAGTTCGACCATAAAATGCAACTCTGTCTAATTGGCGTCGATTAGGATTCTTGAAGTTATTATTGTTAATACTTTTAACCATTATTCTTATCCATAGTTAAGAATAACGTATAGTACTTTTAATTATCAGTTTCGCGCTCAGAATGTTATGTCTGAGCAATTTTAGAATGTGAAGCATACAAGATTTTCATTAGTAGTATTAAAAGTGAGGCGACAAGAAAAGATTATAGTACAATGTTTAGTTATTTTATGAAATTTTGCAACAAAAAGGCATATGAAGAAATGTTACTAATTTAGCAAAAATGCTTGAAGTCCTAATAAGAGAATATATTATTCACCTAAGACATCACAGAAAATTAGCACTAGCATCAGTTTCTTCATCCTTAGCACCAATTGGACACTTTTTTGAAATGAACGACGTAATTATAAGATGGAATAAACTCAATAAGTTTAAAGCCAAATACAGAAGCATAGTCTAAGATAAATCGTATACTCACGAGCAAATCAAAACGTTGGTTGACGCCGCTCAGTTACGAGATAAACGTATCATACTAGTCATGGCTTCGGCAGGCCTTCGCAGTGGAGTGAGCGGCAGGTAATCCGCCAAATTTTGAAGATAATCAGCCCGGCCGTTTCGGTATAGGCAATGTCGGAAACGCACTTTGTGATGAAAGATTAACGCCAGGAGAATTAGTTGCTTCAGGAATACTTACTGGATCACCCTGTCCATAAAAAGTCCTAGGGTTGATATAAGTATGGCAAATTAGTGCGCCGACAAAAAAATTCTCGTTATTTTTATCACCCGTTTTGTCTTAGTGATATAAACAAGAATTTGTGGGCCATTAATTAGACCCAATCTATCCTAAGTGCTTTACGACCAAGTCCTTCTTACGCAATAAATGCTATAATACCGGGATACTTTTACTGTGCCACACCAATTCCAGTGATAGATAGGTAACAACAAACCCGATAACTACATAGAGTATGTTTTCAATCATCATTACTTATTGTATTCGAATGTCGTTAATTACCTTCAGTAAAAACCATCTATGACTAATCAGAATGAATTTTTAGCATGTAAAAAAGCTGCTTATTGCAAGTTCAAACATTCACGCAATTAGCATCCAAAATATATTGAGATCAGATAGCCACGGTTAGCAAATTCGGAAAGGATAGAAAATGCGGTATCTCCAAAGCTTCCGAAACTTCAATTTAGCTGAGATAAAAAGCTCTACTATTGTAATAACCTCGCGTCAAGTATTGCAAACCTTCTCGTAAGTGCTACAAGATTGTCAATTGACATATCTACAACACAGGTGCTCGGTGCAGTGGTATCATGGTCACCTCTATAGCTAGAGTGAGTTTGGAACGTTTGGCTTATAAAAATGAGATTATTCAATGACTCATCAATTTTGTCATCGATTTTACATTCCAAACATCAACTATGAAACTATTTTTCCGATTGCATGTAGTCGATTAAACCTATGAGGTATTACCAGATTATAAATATTTTCTGAATTGTAATATTATGACAGTTCGGCATCTTAGTTACGACTAACGTGATGCCTTCAAGGTGAATGCCAGTTCTGTTATTGGGATAGGAAAACGTCACTGATGGGTGCATCTTGACTAGACCTAAACTGCTTAGTCGGTATTGTAACTCAGATGACTTCAGATCTTATAAATAACATATTCACATCATTAGATTAAATTGCCCCAGTTTAACCAAAGATTAAACAACTGATCTATAGAGGGATTACGTCTATGTCATAGTAGTTTAGATAATGCTTTTCTCATGTCCAAGACACTCGAAATAACTCAGTACCATGGTGCGAATCATATGATCCATCTATACTCGCTGGAGCTCCGGATGTATAACATCCAAATAACCTTAATGTATGGCGTTAGCTCTATGAACAGTATGGGTTTTTATATATAAACCAGAATACCCAGGCATTAGAAATCCTATCTAGACAGAATGAAATAAAATACTAATTGGGTAATATTATGATCTAAATACACCATATGCACCAATTCCAACAGATACTTTTGATCAAAGTCCACGTCATGCAATAATTCCGCATAATCCAGGGATACTTTGACTGTATTTGTATTCTGAAGTAAAGAGTGATCTGAAATCTATGAAACATCACTCAAGTACAAGATCCTGAGAAGCACAGATTGAAGTTATTGAAGTTATTGAATATCATAGACAGGATCATGAATTAGCTGATAAATAGAGCCTGATGCTGTTAGTATCGAGATAAATTTATTAATTTATTAAATCGGTCGATTCGGGTATAAATTGATGATATATCTAGGTGTTTTAGGGAGCAGATAACATAAATCTATTATGGGACACTTATTCTAAGATTTGTTTTCTTTATCGGATATATACAGTAGATCTGAATCTGTGTTGTCATTGCTATCTTAATTGCTAGATGTTTTCTACATGGATAATAATAGTCATCAAAAATCTTCGTTCCGTCTTCGACTTACTCCGCATCTGTTTCCAAAATGAAGCTTCTATATAAATATCGGTTAATGCAAGCGAAGCTAAAAATATGTATTACAGATCTCTCGACATTTTACGAGCAGTTCTTACACGTTGCTCATTAAAGTTGTCATCTGCTGGTTTTGATGGTTCAGGTCTTGGCTGTTCGATTTGCCCGCTAGTAGCATCATTTAATGCTTGATCGCGCTTTAGTGGATTTTTCCTTTCTACGCTCATCAATAGCTCTATAGACAATATTGTTAATAATACCATATCCTTTTTTGAATGGTTATATTAGATAGACAGTCCGTCGCAATTAACGGCGACAAATAGACTCAAACTTTTTCTCTTATTCGACAATTCAATCGGTGACCTGCTTCATAGGTCTGATGTCATGAACCCAATCCAGATCTGGTGTCAGATATGTCAAATATATCAGATAGGCTAGACATCCAGCTCATACAACCACGACGGTGATTCCACTGGTGTGTCAGAGAAGTCATATATGTCAGACTAGATATTTATCATAAGGCGTGTAACCGACATAAATAAACAAGAAGCGCATTCGGACTTTCACCTGCTAACAATGTTACCTTATTTTGAGTCGTCTGGAAATAAGCATATGCTGGGCAAGTTATCAACACATATTGTGCATGATAGGCCAAGTGGTACCAGAGATGAGAGTACGTAAGGTCAGGAATAACCCTATGGTCTGTACTAAGAGCAAATGGACAGGCAGCCCTATCCGAGAAATACTGAACTAAAATTATAATAGTTAATTGGCACATCATTGCACCCGAGATACCCGGGATTATTTCGCATTCTAATTACATTCTATTATTATATCAGCATTGTATGTATCTCCAATTCTTCCTTAGGTTAGAAAATATTCTTGGTATCCCGGGTGTGGAAGACTCAAGATTCAATTCTACGAATAAATCTGCAATCACACCATATTTTTCTCCAGATCATCTGATACACCAAATATGACGTGTAAAAAATTGAAAAGTTAACAAAGAATTAAGTTAGCTGCTTCTATCGCAATATCCCCACACTATGGACAATACCTAGCCTTGTTTTTGGTTGATATATCAATTACCTCAAATTTAGCTTTACAAGGATTGCAAGTAAATGTCGCTGCACTCATTATGACAAATAATATCGGAGAGTTCAATAATAAAGATTCAATTTTAACGGTAATTCAAAATGGTTAATATTCAAAGTAAATGCGGCAATAGTCGCAGTTTTTATCTAACCCAAGAATTTTTCCTTCCCGAATGACATGGCTTGCCAGCTGAGTATTTGCAGTTTCTAACTCAGTGATAATACTACCTGCCATCATGTCTTCTATCCGTCGAGTTGTACTACTCTTGTGACTAAAAGAGTTCATAACCACTACCATATACTCTTGACTATAGAATATAAAAATATTCAATTTTTTTACATATAAGGCTCTAAACATCACATCTAAAACTCTAAATATTTGGATATCTATCATCAAGCGCGTTTCAAGTGCTACGGTAGTGGCTATTCGAAGACATTTCCAATGACCTGTAAGGCAAACCCAACTGCGAGTAAAGATGCCCCGACCTGCCGCTCGTCACATCACTCCTAAGATTGGAACTATTATTGAGATTATTATTACATTAAGCGATTCATAAACTGGCATGAATTAATTAGATTAATATGTTAATCATAATTGTCCATTGAAGTATATAGGTATTAGGTTGTTTGCGGTTACGATAAAAATAAATTGTAAGATAATAGTAATTTTTAAGGTTTAACCATGACCACTCCCAATAATAGCATATTTTCTGGAATGAAGCAAAATAGCAAGATGACAGTCGGAATTCTAATCTTTGATCAAGTGGAGGTCTTGGATGTTGCAGGACCATTTGAGGTATTTTCTGTAACCCGTTTGAACGAAAATCGCCGATGTGAAGAACCATCGCCTTTTAAGGTAATCTTAGTATCAGAAAATACAGATCAGGTTACTGCGGTTGGTGGCCTGATATTTATTCCTGATACGACAATGCACAAGTGCCCAGATCTAGATTTATTGATCATCCCTGGCGGATGGGGTACGCGTAAGCAAATAAGTAATAAGGCCTTACTCAGATGGATTGCAGATCGGGCAGTCAAAGCTAGATTAACGGCATCAGTATGCACTGGTTCGAGCCTTCTTGGAAAGGCAGGATTGTTGGACGGACGGGAAGCGACTACACACTGGCGCGCATTCGATTTTCTTCGTGAATCAGCGCCGATGGTCAAAATACGTGAAAATGTTCGATTTACAACTACCGAGCCAATCTATACCTCAGCAGGTATTTCTTCGGGCATCGACCTAGCCCTAAGAATTGTAAGCCACTTTTTCGGGACCGAGGTTGGAAAGGCCACTGCTAGACACATGGAATATCCTTACCCACAAAGCGATCAGCGCGTAGTTATTTGATAAAATCAGTTATGTTTGTGCGAGGTCATATTGTCTCAAATTCAAGATACCGCTGTTTAAATGGGAAAAGTCATGCCCGAAGAAATAAATAAATTGGCCGGTTTTGGTTTGAAATGGAATATGCTATGCAAAAATTTTTCTATATGATCCTGTTATGATACCAATCAAATATTATATAAACAAACAATTTAAACGATGTAGTTATTGGATTGGTACCGTCATTGATTGAGATAAATAAAGTTTATCACGAAGACTGTGTTGGCTTTATGAATAGGCTAATGGACAATGAAATCAGGATAGACATTATTGTTACATCTCCACCATACAACATTAATAAGGAATACGGTTCTTATCATGACAATAGACAGGAAAAGGATTATCTGTCCTGGCTTCAAACCATCGCCAGGAAAAGCGTAAATATTTTAAAAGAAGATGGTTCATTTTTCCTTAATGTTGGCGCTATGCATTCAGAACCAACCCTACCATTTAAGATAGCACAACAATTTATCAAAGAAGATTACAAATTACAAAATGTTATTCATTGGATTAAGTCTGTAACTATTGAAAAAGAAGACATAGGAAGAAGTAATTCGCTACGAGATAGCGTGTCAGTTGGTCATTTTAAACCTATTGTTAGTAAAAGGTTTTTGAGTGATTTTCAAGAGTACATATTTCACTTCACAAAAACTGGATGTCTGGAATTGAGCAAACTTTCAATAGGTGTTCAATATCAAGACAAGACGAACATAGGTAGATGGAAATCTGCTACACAAGATAAACGAGATAGGGGCAATGTATGGTTTATTCCATATCCTACTGTTACAGAGCGCCGCCCACATCCGGCTGTATTTCCAGAAAAGTTACCATGTCTGTGTATTAAATTACACGGAATTAAAGATAGATTGTTAGTATATGACCCTTTTATGGGAATAGGGACTACTGCATTGGCTTGCCTCTCATTGGGTATAGACTACTTGGGAACAGAAATAGATGAACAATATGTTAGGATTGCTATGGAAAATATAACTGAAAGAACACGTTATCTAAAAAGATAGTGAGCTTGATACTGTAAAATGGAAAAACTACTAGTTAAAAAGAATGGTACGTATAGTCATGGTACGACATAAAGAGATAATTTATTTTAAATATGTCAACAACTATTGTAAGTCTTTAATTCTATCGATATGAGTAATAAGTTGGCCCGATGAAGAAGTGAGTGCTGCCTTGAAGTGTGAAATAAATACCTCTTTGTAAATTTGTGTTAGGTTGAGATTATATATCGTCTTGGGATTTCAGATGTGTAAAATTTCTTGATATTACAATATATGAAAACATACGAAATAGACTAATACCCTAAATTGATCAAATTATGATGAAATATATCTCTACAATTTATTCATGTCATACTAACCTTTATCAAATAGTTGGATATAGATGACTTTATTTGGTAGCTGAATTATTATAGGAGAATTATTACATATGCGATAATCATGATATCTAAGAGTCGACGCGGTAATGATTACAGCGATGTTCCTTTCTCAAATCACGAAAAAGAAGCTTTTTATAAGGCAATATTTTCGAGACGAGATGTTCGCTCTCGTTTTATAAGTGGTAAAGCCATTCCAAATGATGTTCTATTAAGAATTCTTAATGCTGCACATCATGCACCATCGGTAGGCTATTCTCAACCATGGAATTTTATTCTTATAACGGAAAACTCGATTAAAGAACAAGTCAAGAAATCCTTCTTAAAAGAATACAAGAAATCAGTTTCTATGCTTGATAACGATAAGCAAAAACAAGTAAAATACGTGTCATTAAAGTTAGAAGGAATAATGGAATCGGCAATAAACATATGTGTCACTTATGATCCAACAAGGTTTGGGCCTTTTGTTCTTGGAAGGACATCCATAGAGGAAACAGGAGTTTATAGTGTTTGCTGCGCGATTCAGAATCTTTGGTTAGCTGCTAGAGTTGAAGGCATAGGAGTAGGTTGGGTTAGTATACTTGCAAATGAAGACTTGCATCAAATTCTGGAAATACCAATGCATATCAGGCCAATAGCGTACCTCTGTCTGGGATATGTTGAAAAATTTTCACCCAAACCCGACCTGGAAATTTTAGGCTGGATATCTAGGTTGGGTTTATCCAACGTTATTTGTTTTGAGCAATGGGGAGTGTCCAATTCAAAAAAGTGGCATGATTTTTGTACAATACTTAGTAACAGAATAGAAGAATTCTAATTATAGGTAGGATCATGTTTCAATATACTAAATATTAACTATGAACACGGTGTACGTTCATGGTTCATGTTAATAGGTAGAGAGGCTCAAGAATAGGAAACATATGTAGACGTTTTTACTCCACTTTAAATTGCCCGCAGATAGTATATTTCAAGAAGTTGTGTGGGTTTGTATACACAGTTTATATTCACATAAACAAGTGAAAGATAACACAGAATCTCATAGCACGTTCGGAAGGATATAGAAAAAGTATCTGTAGAAAAATTTGATTAATTTATACAGGTTACAAAAATAGTACAGAATATATGTAATGAATCTTATATTATGTTCAAGTTTTAGCGAAAAGGAGAAGGAGAGAATGTGTTGTTACAAGTTGCAGATCTTTTCATGATTGTGAACTCCAATCAATCATCTTTAGCGTAGACATCGTCTAAAACCCAGAGAGTTGAATTCAATTCATCCATCAACATATATAAGTTGCGATTGTCATTTGTCATTATTGTTATAAAAATGAAAAAAAAATTTATTGTATCAAGGATTGAAGCCTCGCAGGATGGAAGCCCTTACGTTTATGTTGGTTTTACTGATCCAAGCTCTTCTAGCGAAGAAAGGTTACAAAAACAACCTCAGAGTCCGTTCGGTGCCAAAGCATTTGCTTTCACTTCACCAGAGGACTTGATGAAAAATCTACCTAAAGCGATGTCGAATATACTAGGTGGAGGTGGATTAGGAGGTATGGGATTATCTGAATCACCTACATTCAAACTTAGTATGAGAGAATATGAAGATACCGGGCTAAGAGTAGGAGACGCTGTTACTATACAAATAGAGAAAGCAGAGACCTCAGGTATATGAGATTCAATTCTTTGGATCCCAGTTATATAAATTAAGGCCATTTTCATTTCTTGCACTATTCAAAGGCATTTCCGTGATTATCATAGTTTGAAATAATACATAGTCTTTTGTTTTTAACAAGGCCTTTCCCATCGCTCTTACTGTTATATCTTTCGTTGCTTGGAGTAGTCATTTCATTCTCGTCAGGTTTGGCTTTTGTGAATCAGGTATTGTAAAACATTAATTGTATTTTAATTTCCATCATTAAGTTTTGTGTTGATGATTTAATCCAATTATCATTTTCAACCAAGTCACTTTTTTGCGGGCTTTTAATCTTTTTGAATTAGAGGCAGAAACCGTTTCGTTGTACGACCGACTCTGACAAATATTTTCCATACTGTATTATAGTACTCTTAAGATTCGAGAATAATCGAAGCGTGAAATCTTCGACTCAGAGGAAATCGACATACGTGGACTATCTACAAAATTTGCAAAGAAAGTACTTATTAATAATAATTATATGTCGATGGGCTGAGGAAATAAGAGGGAAAATCTAATAAAGGTTTGCTTAACATGTGGATTGTATCTGACTAAATTAATTTGGATAAGAGATACTTAAATATTCGATATTCTCAATGTACAGCTTGATGAATAAAACGATAACTCGATCCACGGTGATAAAGCTTGCTGTGGCTGTTACGATAACAGTAATAATAGCACAAATTGAGACAGTTAGCATAAGTCAAGCCCAGCAAATGAGTGCAGAAGAGAAAAGGGCGTTTTGTAATCCAAGTAATCCGCGCCTAAAATTTGTCAATTCAACCGAATCAAAGATATGTGGTATTCCAGCGACACCATCGCCAGCGACAAACGCAACAAGTCCTTCAAATTCCGTGACACAGCCAATACCTATACCACCAAACCCATAACTGTAGCACTATAATCTCCATTTACTTTTTTAGATATTTTTACGTATTTTCGTAACACAATTTTCAATACCCTGCTAATCATCGACAAACGGTACCTAAGCTATGATCTAACTCCCTATCTAAACCTAAAGGCGTAGCAAGTGTCAAGGATTTAATTCGTATAGTCACGAATGAGTCTTGCCGTTGATATCAATACGACGTCTAAACATGATATCATAATATTACAAAATTCGTCTTAACTGGTAATTTCGCAAGAAAACTTGAAGCCTTGGTCCAGGACTATACCACGAACTTAATATTATTAAGCCAGACCAAGGCAACATTTTGGATTATGATGAATAGATTGGGTTAAAGACAGGTATGTTTGAGGAATAATTAAGCTTTGATAAACTTCCATCACTTATACTAATCTGCAAAACAATGTGGGAAGACTTTCTGTTGCTAGGTAGATTTTTCTCTGTAAACCATCATCTGGTAACCCTTCCTAAAAGGTTGTTGTATAAGGGGATATTCACAACCAACTTATTTTGTTATAATGGTTGAGTCAAATTTCTTGCCTAACAAAATTCTGAGCCATAATCATCATTTATCAATTCTCTTCTACAATTTCGCAAAGGATTTCACACATTCTTATTATGAGATTTCCTGAGGTATTAGCATGTTCAATCAAGTCTTCATAATTAGGACCACCTTCAACATTCTTGCTTTTAGATGAAAGTCGTATCAAATCAGTATGATGTGGTTAATGTAAAACGCTAGAAAATCGTGTCAAGTTTTTATCATACTCATTCTTATATTAGTTACATGGATATGAGCGCAACATGTGTTATGTGTGGCAAGAAATCTCAAGATTATGCGATAGAATGTTCATGCTGCGGAAATTTCTTTTGTTCAGAGGAGTGTAAAGTCAGGAGCCATCAGAAAAGGACTATCCATTATACTTACCTTAATTATAAACACCTATATGAAAGAGTAATGAGTGATCCAGCGGTTAGATTGGTTACAATATGCGATCTTAATGGCGAAATAATGTATTCTGGTCATAGACAAGGAACAAAGAATATGCTCACTCCCGAGGAAAGCAGAAATTCACTTGAACTAGCTGTAAAGAGTTGGAAGATACGGAGTGAACTTGCATCGAAGATTGGAAAGGGAAAGTATGTCTTGGCGGAATACGAAAAGGTTAAACGAATAACAATGCCATTAGGTGATAACCAGCTTCTATACATAACTACAGAAGTGGAATGTAGCCATAATACATTAATCGATATGATTAGAAATTTAGAATGGCAATAATAGTAAGTGAATGGACCTAGTATGAGCCTTTTCAGATGATCATGCTCTTATTGTAGATAGAATAATGTTGTAGTGTATATTCTATGTATATTCTAAATCGACAAAGATCGAATTTAAATATGATGTAACGAATTTATTTTATTTTAATATAATTGATAAGAATAGATCGTCACAATTAATTCCTGATGAGATCAATACTCATTTACAGATATTTGGTAAGGAGTCATGGGAAATGAACTATAATCTATTTGGAAATTGCCAATTCTGTAATTCAGCAGGTCTACACCGATTATGATGATATTTATGTTGACTAGTTGTCGTACTTACACAGATAGGTTACATTTTCGATTACCTACATGGGTTACACTTTGCTGCTTTGTTCTTGTACTGTATGGTGGATGTAATTAATTCTTTGTAGAAACATCTCTGATGGAGTAAGACCATTTATTCCTCCATGTTCTCTGGTTTCGTTATATGCTTTAACAAACATACTATCATATCTTATTTTACCATCATCTGTGTTTGGTATATCCTCAACTGCTAGGAACTCATTCTTTACTATCTTGTTATATGCTTCTATCTTCCCTTTTAACTGTGGATAAGAATTTGGTATTTGCTTATCCTTTATCTGATTGTACGAGGAAATGTCTGAATATTTTGGATGTAAACTGCTTTCCATTGTCATGCATTATCTTCTTAGGCTTACCATTAAGGATTATCCATTCTTCCAGTACGTTAAGAACATCTACTGACCTCTTCCTTTCAGACCATCTGCTAGCTACTATTCTTGAACAATCGTCCAGACAGCTAATGATGTAATAATTCCTTTGACTAGAATTACGAATATAAAACGGTCCAAGAATATCCATCTGTACCATATCGTTAGGTCGTTTCATTGCAAACCTTTTGTATTTTTGATTATTCCTTGTCTTACAGTTTAGAACATTTAGACCATGTCTCTTTAGTATCTTGTATATGGTTCGAGTGCTTATGAGATTCCAATAATCTTTCTCAATCTAAACTTGATCCTTTTACATCCAAATCTCTTGGTTAATCGTAGATCAAGTATTGTCTCCTGTGTTTCAGATGTTATCTTCTTGTACTTGATATTATGAGGTCTTCTTGAGTTATCGGATAGACCTTCTGTTCCTTTCTGTTCATATCTCTTATTCCATTTGTAATACGTCTTCCTGGAGACACCATATCTTTTACAAATAATGCTTATGGTATCACCAGTCCATTCTTTCTCATGTATTAGATTAAACCTTGTTTTGATTTCTATATGGATACACTTCCTGACAGCAGAAGTGTAACCCATGTCGGTAAGCTATAATGTCACCTATGTTAGGAAGTACAACAACTAGTAAAATGTCAAGTTAACTTTACCTCTTACGTAAAGCCAAAAATAGTTAAACTACAACATAAGATTATTTTCCAATCAAATTTATACAAAGAATCAATTTTCATCATGCTATACAATGACAAAGTGTACTATCCATTCGGACTTTTTTGATGATGAGTGTGATGAATGTAAAAAGGAGTACAATGAAATGAAGGGTCTCTCTGATACTTCAGATTTTATTAATCATAGAGATGATGATAAAACACATGGAATAAAAAAATATAAAGAATTTACTGAGGAGCGTGCAAAAAAATTGTATGAAGAATTACTAATTCAATATATCAAGAGTTCGCGAGATGAGGCAGAAGCAGCCGAAAAAGCCAGAGCTATCATTAGAAAACAATGTAGTATACGAGGGATGCCTTTCTGGTCTTGGAGCTAGCTTAGAACATGATTCAATTTCTATAAAATACCCGGATACAACTTTCACGAAACCTGCATGATTGAATGAAGTTATCCATAAAATCCTGACCCAAATGAAGATACAGTGTTCCAAGAATGTATGATTAATCTTATCCCTCACCATTAAGAAAATTGAAGAAATAGAAGGCATGAGCAGCTAAAAAAAATAATTAAATTTGTCGCTGACGATATACCGAGGGATAATCAAAGAAGGATTAGGGAAAAAAAACTTCAGGTAGTTTAGAAAAATCGTTGAAAATGCCAAACTCTTTCAAATGAAGTGTGTTTTGCATCTTCTATTCGCAAGGCAGGTAACGAAACTTTTTCTCTGATAAGTCGGAAATTGCATTCTGTACAAGGTTGCAATCTGTAATCAAGATATTATTTATCATGGACTTCATGATAAAATAATACAAAAGACTCTGGATGGAAAAGTAATTATGGATTTAGAATTAAGAGTATATTGCCTTAGGAAATAATTTAGTAGGCATGTAATTACAAATAAGAGCCTTGGAAGTAAATGAGGTTAATGTGAGTGTAATGCGAGTGAAGTGTGAGTGTAACATATAAGAAGGTAGTCAATACCTCACTACCAGATGTTCATGACAGGAGTTTTTCTACTGTTCATCTTAACGACCAGCAGCTGAGTGCATGAATATTACGTATGACCTAAAGATCGTCCAGAAGGTTAGATTGGGATTAAATATTCCCATGGTATTCCAGCTAGCATAAAACGCAGTTATTCACCGACTATTCAAGCCTCTCATGTATTAATACTTAACGTGCTTCATCAGCTGTCGCCGTCAAGTGATGTAAGAAAATCGCATTCTTGGTAACCCTAATGACCAGTTGTAAGTATAGCTCGAAATCGAGCTTTACCACTCATCATTACCTCATATACTTCTGCGGCATGCTCAAGAGGAGGACCTGGTTCATTGACCTTACTCGAGAAAGTACATTGAATGACAATGTATCTTGTGAATCAATTGACGTGCCACTGGGCCAACCAACGATCGATCTATGTCCTGCTATGAATAGGTTTGGGGGTACTTCAATGATTTCTTGAGAAGGACTTATGATGACAAGCCTTCCTTAAATAGCCAAACCTCCCAGAACTGAACTCATTACTTTTCTACTTGTTACGATCTCAACCCGAATTCAATTGTGCGTCTTTACTTGCTATCTATTTATAAAACATCCCACCTTATAGAACATAACAACTCTATTTTCCATTTGTTATAGAATCAGGTTTTATACAAAGAATAAAAAATGAATTCGTTAAGAATACTATATTCTTACAACAAGGAAAATCGAACTTATCATTTTAAATCCTTTGAAAAACTTTTACATATAGTCTATCATTGAAAGTTGATCATCGTTATTGGACATCTTACTTGTTTCCATATTACTTGTCACAATTAGTTTAGGGAACTCAAAATTCATATTTCCTTTTAATACCAATTTCCTTATCTTTCCAAGTATCAAATTGGTATATGAATAATTTGCTGCAATATTGTGACTGGAAATAATTGGTTCGGTAAACTGGAAAATCCTGTTGTACTCTTTAGTTCCATTTTTTATGTCAAGTAACTTAAGGATAGTTTTCATTCTTTCCCATATGTCTCTTCTTAATCTTAAGATTGCGCCAAAAACGTACTTGACATTGGCCTTTCGACTATTGTCAATTATAGATTCAATATCGTCTGAAGAATCAGTAATAAGTGGTATAATGGGATCGATGTTTATACAACAGCGTATCCCAGCATCAGTAAACTTACTTATTACTTCAAACATTGCTGATGCAGGAGGTGTGCCTGGTTCAATATGCCTTCTTATATTTTCATCACATGTTGTTATAGACCACACTATGACGCAATTATCTTTATATTGTTTATGTAATTCCAGATCTCTTTTTATGATAGTCGACTTTGTAAATACATAGTAAGGAAAATTATGATTCTGCAAAACCTCAATACATTTTCTTGTCAGTTCAAACTTGAGTTCTGCCGCTTGATAAGCGTCTGTTGCAGAAGATATTATTACAGGACGTATTTGTTTTTTGAATTTCCATGATCTTATCTGCTTCTCTAATATTTGCGGAGAATTACTCTTTGCATACACTTTATCATAAAATTCAGGAGACCATTGATAAGTAGCATAGCAATAACCACATCTGTGCTGGCAGCCTTGATATGGATTTATAGTGAGCCCTTCATATTCTCTTACAGTAAATGGATGAAGAATCATCTTGCTTTCTTTCATTTCAAATTCAGGTGCTTTATTCAGATCATACCACAAATTCAATGTAATAGAAGTGAGTACTACTGCTAGTTAAATCTGAAAACCTATAGGGGAGAGGGGGAAGATGATGTATGCTGGAATTGTCGAGGCCGATAACGATTCTGGGAACATTACAACAGCGATTTCATGTATCTTATTAGAACTCATCCCAAAAATAGATAGAAATATAGCTTGAGACTGTCCTGCGCATAAGTGTGGCTTACAATAGAGTCAAATGCCTTTCACCTGTCAAGAGAATCATTGATGATTTATGGGATGGAATAAGGTTGATACCTCCCTCAGAAAAACCAAATAATACCATCGGACGTCTAGTGGTATGATATAGGAAGGTACTAGCTGGATGGCATTCACTTAATATAATTACTATCAAACTCCTTATCTGCGACAACAGATATGGCAAGATCAGGTTTATCAGAGAGAAATGTGTCGTACTGAGCTCGAAAGAGGTTCATTTTATAGCATCTTGTCTTAATGTACCTATATGATTGGGCATAATCACTGGAAGAAGTAACACGCAATTAAAAATAAATCAAACAAACAAATCTAAGAATTTAGTCTACTCGAAAATAGCTTGAAAACTCTAATCATATCCCAGTCCCGATCACAGATCATTTAAATGTGAACATTGAATCATTCTGAGAGTGCAAGTTGGGTAGAATCCATCTGAATTATCTCTTCTACTCTTCGTACCAACTTCTGATTTTCTATGGGTTTCCGAATGAAATAGCTTGCATCGATTTCAGAAAATATATCTTGATATGTGCCATAGAAAATTTGACCAGCCGAAAGAAAACATACCTTTACGTTTTTATCCATTTTTTTAATTTCTCTATATAATTGAAAGCCGTTCATCCCTGGCAATATTACGTCAAGTATCACAAGATCATAATAGCTAGCTCGATAAGACTCTAGTGCTGAATATGCATTATTAAAGGAATATACTTTAAATCCATATCGCTCTAAAACAATCTTGATCGTGAACATACAGTCATTATCATCATCTACTATCATTACTCGTTTTCCTTCTTCCAACAAACTACTAATCATTTTGTCAACCCTCAATTACCTCTTCAAAATTATATTGAGTCTGACAAGTTAATAACCAGCCACGCTCTTATAAGAGAGGGAGGGGAGCTTAGTACGGTAATATACCGTACTGACAATCTAATATCGGAATGACAATAGCGAAGTGGAGTATGAAGAAGTTGGAACTGACCTTAATGCTAGATATTAAATATCTACTTATGCAAAAATGCCTGAGGGAAAAGAGCTGGACAGAAAAAGATTCTGCTGCAGATTCAGACTTGCTAAAGTGGACACGTATATCTTTTCTAGTAGCGTCCAGTTTAGTCATAATTTTTGCAATTAACTATGGCTTTCTAGAATATTATTATTAAACGATCCTGTACAGGGAAAGAGTGCCAATCTCAGTAAAATCCGGTACGCATCGCATGGCCACTTATACAATGGGTGGACTTTTCTTATCACATATTTCCTCAAATAGTAATATTTATTCTAGGTTGGTTCTAGTTCTTTCTTTGCCGACATTAGTATTAACATACTTGGTATGTGCGAAAGGAGGAAATCCGCATCTTTAGGAGTTGCAAGCGTTTTATCAGCCATCCTGGTAGAGGATTTCGTATGTTTTTATAGATGTTGCCTACATTTAGATAACGATCCTAAGAAAGGATTGCTAATAGATGCCTTGGACTTGACAACAAAGAATCTTGGTGCCTCAGCCATACCTCACACAGATTTTGTTTGAAAGTTTGTTATACAATATTGGTACTTTATTGTTATTATAATGCTGGTATATTTTTATTATTGTGCAGTTAAAAGATCTAGTAGATGACTGAGCGATATGTATAAAACTACTATCCCACTCCTGTTTGTGGACTCCGAAGCAAACTGACTTTATACTTAGGACATCATTACTATTTATTTCTGAGGCTTCGATTTTAGAAAAGACTATTTAAGTTGCTTCTTTCTTTACCCATTTATTTCCATTTTTCAGATACTTCTTTTTGACTGCTACCCAAGCTGCTTTGTGAGCTACCTCTTCTGCACTTTGTGTTTCACCTCCACGTCTCTTCTCAGGTTTTTGATATTGTTCTATAGCATTGGCGTGTACTTTTTCATAAATGTGCTGCGCGTGTTTAGGTAATGAATCAATTTGTTTTTTTGTTCTAGGAGATAATCGTTTATCTATGCCTTTGCTACCTGTTCGTTTACCAGAACTTGTTTTTGATTTTGTGTCAGGCATGATCTACTAGATCTATTAAAATACATACGATAAAAGTATTTTTAGCTTGTACAGTTGTCGCTAATAGTCACAGTTAAAATTCGATCGCTGCATTTTGTGAAAGTTGCCAATTGAATTCCTTTTATGGTAACGACATCAATGCATCCAGATCTTAGGATACCTTACTTGTTATGTCTAATATCACGAACTATTCATTATTTATTTATCACCGCCGGAGCATAGGCTATCGTCTCTAGAAGTGGAATTAGAGTTTGTAAGTTTACTTTTAGATCAACAAGAATTTTCCAATTATTTTATATGAGTTTATCTACATGCGCAATGGTACGGAGTTAGACAAAACTCAAGAAACTACCGCAAATAGTATAACCCTTACAGTTTTTATCAACGAATAATAAAATTCAGTAAAAACGATCTTCATATAAAATGTGATCCTATTATAAACATGGAAGATCAAGAGGAGAAAAATATTACGAAAGAGATTCTTAAACCAATCACTAAAGTAAGATCAAAACTAGACAAGGAGTTGCAAGAGCAAGAGGTCGAATCCACGGGTGGAGGAATGGGGGCAGGTGGTGGATAAATCAACGAGAATACGATGTGTCACATGTTATAGATTTCTTTAATCAATATGCTTTTTCGGTTACCCCAAGTTGTAGTGGTGCGTTTCTGACAGAAATATCTTTAAAGGGCGGTTTGAACTTATTGGAAAATTAATACTTATGGTATGGATAAGTTAATAAAATCTAAATCTAAATCACTTTTTCGTCATATAAATCCATTTATTTGTCATAATCCCGTGCAATTTCGAATACCTATGATTAATCATCCCTAATACTATCATTTTCGAACACCTAGAATAATAATTTAGCAATTGCCAGCTCAGTTGACGACCTGAAATTACTGTATTTGGGACAAGATATTAGATAGAACATCTACTGCTGCAATCGCTACGTTATCACTAATATGTAGTAACATCACTTCTATTCTATAGAGGCGATGTACCTACTACGTTTGATGGTTTCTGCCTATATTTTTGTCACATAAACTGTTTTGCAGAGATCATTTCACTTTTTTAAAATGAAACACCAATGCTAATATAATTGCTCCAAGAATAATACAGATCATAGGCGTATCGAATTCAAACACACTAATTATATATTGTCAATAAAACTCCTTTTTTAATTTATTACTACCAACAATTGCATGTTATAAACGCCTTTTCCAGAAATTTACTTCATTATCATAGCCAATCCCTGGTTGATTGTAACCTTATGAGAAATATCGCATTGGAGAATTGATAGATTTAGTTTAATGAAATGGTATTAAACTATGTATACCATAGAGTAGTTAGTATGACAGATATTGCAAAGAAGGTAAAAAATGTGGAGCAAGATGCAGAAGCAAAATTTCAAACTGAAAAAGATCACGCCGAAGGAAAGCCTAGTTCTGAGACGCTTAATAAAGCCAAGGTAAAAGTAAGGGACGCTTTAACCTAGAAGTTATTCTCAAACCAACTTTTTCTTTGTTCAAGTGAATACTAATTATCGTCTCATCTTTATTCTGAATTGTCAATTTATTGCATCTGACTGAATAAAAGTCCAGTCCTCTGGCAATTTTCAACCCACGTAGTACATAAGTGTAAGATTCCTATTCGAAGGTAATCTATGATCCTTGAAATTGTTTTAGTAGATCTTAAGTTTCAATCGCAATTATTGCACTTGAAACCTTTACTTATTTAGTTCCACATTAATTACTTTCGTGGATCTGGTATATCATTCTCAGAGCGTTGATATCGCGAGTTAAATTTGCTATTTCCACAAGTCATATCATAATACTTTCTTCGATATCTCATTATTTTTTTTCTAAACACGAATCCCTGAAGCATACCAATTTCCAGAGGGCTCCTCTTGAAATACTATTATGACATCTTTTCTTTCCACTTTTAAGACATTTACTACATCATTTGTAACTGCTTCAGCTAATCTATCTTTTTCCCTCTGTGTCCTACCCGAAAATAAAGCAATAGTAATTATTGGCATGTTTGATATTATAGAGAGTAATAAATAAGTTTAGCCATCTCGAATCCAGAGAGAAATCGATCAAGTTGAATCAAGAGGCGAAAAATCTAATACAGTGATAATGATAAGCTAAGATACCGAATTTTTCAGATACTGAAAGTTTCTGATGCATTTAGTCTAAGATATAAAGTAGTAGGATACATAGGATCTCCGGATATATAAATAAGAAAATTACTCTACAAATAACGCAACAAAGCAAGAATATTTGCATAAAGTATACTTTTTACATCCACAATTTTTGTATACGGTATGTCATTCTGTTTTACTAATGGCCTACTAATCAACTCCAAGCTAAGCATGATCCACTTTGACTTAGGACAATTATACAAAGTTTACTTGAATACTAATTTGATTGGTGATTTGGATTGGAGTTTAAGGTAGTAATCCCACAAGTCTTATTCATTAAATAGTCTGAGTTTAAAGCAATTTTTGCTAGATAAGATTACCGTCTGCAATCTTTTAGTTTTTAATGCAAATGCAAATACAGCCTTTATTTTATTTTTACTAAAAATGAACTTTTGAACGCCGCGTTATCAGAAGAAAACGTTTTATTTCTTGATTTACTAATTTTAGCCTACGATATGAATTACCATCAGGCAACAATCATTACTCTCCTATGCATTTCAATGATAGGCTTGGTTGCAATTCCATTTGGGAATCCCAAATTGATCTATGGATCTATTGCACTGGAGCTATTGTTTATCACTCTAACTTTTTTAGTTTGGAAAGGGTTCGGTAAAGCAATATATGTATGTATACCAGTGGGATTGCTGGTAATTATAGGTAACAGTCTTGCGCCACCACATGTACATCTTATGACGACATTTGAAAAGCCAATAAATGCGGTTATACTAATCGTCGGCGGTTATGTGCTACAGGGAATGCTGATTTTTTTTAGCTTAAAGACAGTATTGGAGAGGCGTTCAATCCAAATATCAGAGAGATTCAATAAATAGAAAAGGTATAAAAAGTTGACACTAAGACAACAATATCTATAAAAAGATAATTTTAATTAAGAGGAGATCACCGCTTAATCCAATCTATACCACATACCTCAGTAAACCAATCATACTATTTCTGTGCCTTAACAACAGTGGGTTACCCATAATCCATCGAAAGTTATACAAAACTGAGAATAACCTAGTCATTCTATTACTCTAATTGTTGTTATCGATTCACTATATTATCATTTATAGAATATGAGAGCATATTCAGAATTTAGTCAAATAAACCTATTTCCACTGTTTATTCATTCAATAATTAATTAATTAATTAATTAATTCATCAATTCATTCTTTCCTTGTTCCGACTACGCATATACATTCGTTATCCATACTTACGGAGCCATCGTCATTATTGGCATAGTTATTTCTCACTTCATCTGATATCCGGGTCCATATCTCTTCTTGTCGAGTTGCTGGCTCTTTATCCAAAATAATCTTGATCGGAGCAGCGGTGGCTTTGGTATAACTAATATAGTCGTGTACGGAGGCAAACCTAAAGAGTACAGAAAGTCGTTCTGTTTGTATGCTTTTGAATCCTGCCTTTGTCATGGAGCTCTCGAGAATTCCTATATCAGCAAGAGCAAACGGTCCGGGGACGCCAGGAGAAGGAGCAGGAATTTTGAGTTCTCGAATTACTATGCCCATTGGAAGACTAATTAGCGGCACTTTTGCAGGCGAGGCCCAAACTGCACATGCAAATCTTCCGCCCGACCTCAAGCCATCAAATATGCGGGTTAAAGTAGAATCTAGATGTGGAAAGTACATCAGTCCCCATCTGCAAAGTACTGCATCGAATGATGACCTAGATATTTCTAATATTTCTGCGTCGCTTTCTCTGAATTCAACTCTGTCTTGTAATCCCAGCACCGCGGCCCTTTGTTTTGCAATTGCCAGCATTTGGGGAGAAATATCTGTTGCGAGAACGTGGCCTTTAGATTCAGCAATTTTTTTGGCCGCTGTGAGAGCTGGTTCGCCTGTACCTGTCGCTAGATCCAATATTTGATGTCCTGCTTTAATTCCTGCTAGCTCAACTAACTTGTCACTTACCTCTGCAGCTGCATTTTCAAAGGTTTTCCACCAGTCTTGCCAACCAACAGCTGCATTGTTCCAACTTTGACGTTGGCCTATCTTAAATTGGTCAGAATCAAATTGGGAAGGACTGGAAGTCACAGACCTCATTACCAATGTATTCACTATTAAGTTATTTCTTGTTTTAACAGTTATGTACCAATTCCCACCTGCGCAGAGCGGGTCTTCAGATGATTTTCCTTCCACACTATTTTTCCTTTCCCTTACACTTTTTCCTTACGATATATCAATCCCTTCTCCTCTCTTTATGTACTCATCTATTGATAGTGTCCCTCTCGGTGACAGTACAAAATTCGGGCCATAGGAAAACCTATTTGAAATATTGATGATATATGATAATCGTTTGATAATGAAATCAACTACTAGTCCCGAGCCCCAAATTCAAGTCGATACAACTCCGTCGCTGGTGAGTAAGGTATATGAAAAATTATATAATAATATCTCAGTATTTCGAAAAAATACAAATCGTGCACTTTCGATCTGTGAAAAAATTCTGATTGGGCATCTAGATGAGAGCATATCTTCTTACACGGATGATAAATTGATTCCAGGTAAGAGTTACGTTCTCTTGAATCCTGATAGGGTTGCCTTACAGGATGTCACGGGTCAAATGACAATCCTGCAGTTCATGCAAGCTGATCTTAATCGAACCGTCGTTCCAACAACTGTTCATTGCGATCACCTGATTCAAGCGAGGGTAGGTAGTGAACCAGATACTCAGGCGGCGATTTATGAGAATAATGAAGTATATCAATTCTTAGAGTCTGCAGGCAGCTAAATATGGATTGGGGTTCTGGAAGCCTGGTGCGGGGATTATACATCAAGTAGTCCTCGAAAACTATGCCTTCCCTGGAGGTCTAATGATAGGAACTGACTCTCATACTCCAAACGCGGGAGGCCTCGGGATGATAGCAATTGGAGTAGGAGGTCTAGACGCAGCGGAAGTAATGGCGGGAATGTCTTGGGAGTTATTATATCCAAAACGAATAGGTGTGTATCTGACAGGAGAACTGAGTAAATGGGCATCTCCAAAAGATGTCATACTTTACGTTGCATCCAAATTAACGGTTTCAGGGGGAACAAATGCAGTGATCGAATACTTTGGACCGGGGGCTAGAACGATCAGTTGTACTGGAAAAGCAACGATTACAAATATGGGTGCTGAAATAGGTGCTACGTGTTCAATATTTCCATATGATGAAAGGATGGAAACCTATCTTAAGGCTACGGGAAGAGGAGAAATTGCAAATGTTGCAAATAAGCATATCGACCTTTTAATACAGGATCCGCAAGTAGAAGAGGACATTGTCGAGGATCGAGAAAATGCAAAAAAATATTTTGATCAGTTAATTGAGATAAACCTGTCTGACCTAGAACCATACGTTGTAGGGCCTCATACACCTGATCTTGGGAGGCCTATCTCAAGGATGGCAGAGGATGTAAAAAAGAATAGCTACCTAGACTCAATTTCAGTAGCATTGATCGGGAGCTGTACAAATTCATCATATGAAGACATGTCCCGTGCAGCAGATGTAGCCGAGCAAGCACGTGCTAGAGGAATCAAAACAAAGGTACCGTTACAAGTAACTCCGGGTTCTGAGATGATTAGAGCTACTATTGAAAGAGATGGACAGATGGAGTCACTAAAAAAAATTGGAGCAAACGTCCTTGCAAACGCATGTGGTCCCTGTATAGGACAATGGAAACGACCTGAACTGAAGAAAAATGAACCCAACACAATTATCACATCTTATAACAGGAATTTTCCAGGACGGAATGATGGAAGGAGAAACACTATGAATTTTATAGCTAGTCCTGAGCTCGTTATAGCACTTGCACTAGGAGGAAGACTTTCCTTCAATCCACTTACTGACCAACTGAGTGCAAGCGATGGAACGAAATTCAAACTTATTCCCCCAAAATTAGCGCCAGAAACTCCACAATCAGGTTTCAAAGATATCGAGGGTGTTTACCTTCCACCGTCAGATGAACCAGGAAATATCGAAGTAATAATTAATAAGAATAGTGAACGATTGCAAAAGCTTGTGCCGTTTCCAAAATGGGATGGCAAGGATTTTGAAAAATTACCGATATTATCAAAAGTAAAGGGAAAATGTACTACCGATCACATTTCACCTGCTGGCATGTGGTTAATGTATAGAGGGCATCTCGACAAGATTAGTGATAATCTGCTTCTTGGTGCGGTCAATGCTTACCACGATACAGATGTGGGAACTGGCAAGAATATTCTTGATGGTAAGATGGAATCATTTCCGCATATTGCCAGAGATTACAAGAATAGAGATCTAAAGTGGATCATTATTGGTGACAGGAATTACGGTGAGGGTAGCAGTAGGGAACACGCCGCTATGACTCCGAGATATCTGGGCTGTGCGAGCTGTAATTGCAAGAAGTTTTGCCAGAATTCATGAAACGAATCTTAAGAAACAAGGCATACTTGCCTTGACATTTAGAGATTCATTAGATTATGATAAAATACTGGAGGACGATAGGATAAGCATATCCGAATTAAATGATCTTAAACCTAAACAGCCTGTTAGATGTACATTACATCATAATAACGGACTGAATGAAGTCATATATTTACAGCATTCATATAACGAATTTCAGTTGAAATGGTTCCGTGCGGGTTCGGCCCTCAATTTACTTCGCCCAATGGACGTTAAATAACTAGACTTTAATTCAGTCCTGTACGAGTCGAGTCGAGACAATAGACAGCCATACTACTTGCAGGCTCTGTAAAGTTAAGGAAAAATCTATAGCTTTAGGTCTCCGATATAGTTTATGATGTGTCAAATAAGAAAGAGAACAGAACCTGAGGATATAGCATATTCTCTGTATCTGTATTTCCTTGGTCTTTCATTAAGAAATACTTCCAAAGCTGTGTCTAGATTTGTTAAAAGAAGTCATACTGCCATCAGAGACTGGATTCAAAAATATAAACCAGAGATGTTAAGTTCCAGAAAGATAGATACGTATTACCGAATTTATAATTGATGAAACTATCATTAAAGTTGGTTCCGAATATATCTGGTTATGGATAGCCATTGAAAATGAATGATAACCGAGAAATCCTTCAAATAAGCATATCAAAAGAGAGAAACATGTTTGTTGCAGAACGTTTTATATTAAACCTTGTAAAAAGATATGGAGAACATCTATCCTGTTTCAACTGATGGAGGTACATGGTATCCACAGGCTTGTAGATTCTTGAGACTGCACCATCACATCCATTCTCCATATGAGAAAAGTATCATAGAAAGGACGGTACAATACATCAAAGATAGAACAAAATATTTCGATGATTATTTTCCTTGTAGAAAAAGTAAGTGTAAATTGCAACACATACAAAAATGGTTGGATCTATTTGTTAGTCATCATAACAATAATTTGTTATCTTAACTTTACAGAGCTTACTTGCATGTTGTTTAATTTAATATTGCATTACCAACAGTGATTGGATTCAACCATTCATTTTCAAGAACGAAGTGGACTTTCGACCAGCTCGGTAGCAATCTGGTGATTGAGAGTGAGATCTATTATATTGAAGTAATCCTCGATAGTCTATCGTGTCCACCTACAGCACTACAAATATTTTAAGAGTGTGTGAAGAAAGAAACTGAAATATCCTGTGTATCTATTCCTGGTTGATCCAAGAGACTATCATCGATTACGTGAAGGGGAAATATTGGCTATCTGTTCCTTCTTAACTTAATGTGCAGCCAATCGCAGACGACTTTGAAGGACATTGAATTAATGAATTGGATATCACAGCGCATATTACAGGCGGCTGATTTTTACTTTCTGTACTGTCTTATTTGCATCAGTAGAAATTAAGTTTAATACAAAGCAGAGTATTATTGCAATTATTGCTGCACACGAGTCCACCTGCATCTCATTCTGGTAATGTAGCTCCGGACGGAGGACTTTTAGTTGTCTGTGAACCAGACATGTTTCAAGTTCAAGAAAAACCATGGTATGGATTCGATCCCATTGCACCTCGACCTTCGTTTGAGAGCCGGTCGCGGATTGGATTCGATCCTTTGGCTCCAACTTCACCTCCTACTCTGATTAAATAGGGGGCTGACAAGCTTTAAACTCTCGGCATAATAAGAAACCGTACCTCCAACTGCCTACAGTTCTAGGCGCCGTCTTATCGATAATCATGCTGCTTGTTTCATTTAATGGCGTCCAAGTACTTATGGCGCAGATGAACATGTCTTCCTCCTCCTCCTCTATGAATATGTCAGCTCCTGTGGATTATACTGCGACAAAGTTCGTTCTTTATAAGAACTCTCGTTTAGGGATCCAGGTTTTACATCCGTTATTGTGGAAACCTATCGAAAAGAATACAACAAGAGGAGGTCAAGTAGTAGAATTTATCCCAGCTGTGGAAACCGAACATCAACCACTCATGCCATTTGTAACTATCGCTATTGAAAAAATGCAGAAAAAAATTGGCGATTTGAATTCATTAACAAAACAGAACTTGGAAATTGCGAAGGATATCACGGGGTTTCGCATCATGAATTCAAGTAATACTGTGTTGTCCGGAGCTCCTGCACACAAAATTATTTACACATTTACTAGCCCCCCCACACCAATGCCAGCTGACTTTCAATCAATGAATATATGGACGATAATAAATAATATTGTCTACACAATATCATATTCTGAAGCAAAGACGGAATATCTTAAACACACGCCTGCGATTGATAAAATGGTCAACTCATTTGAAATAGTTAAGTAATTATAACCGAATCCAAATTCAGAAAAGATAATGAATTAAAGGCTTTATTTCTGTGCCTTGTTACTCATCAACCGAGATCTTGATAAGCGTATCCTCAAACTTAGCAAAATACACAGTGATAAATGAATTGACTAATGAAAATCACATACCTGTATAAACTGTGTTGTATATACAAGGCATACATATACACATTGAGATATAATATAGTAAAACATTTAGGCTCTGGTGGATTTGGAGCAGTATACGGGGTGATTGGAGAAGATAACAACAAGTATGCGTTGAAAGAATTAGAAAATTTCAGTACCATCAATAAGGATCGTTTTGAGAGGGAAATAAAAATACTTTCACAGCTAAACCATCCAAACATTGTCAAAATTACTCAATGGAACGTAGGTGGTGATCCTCCCAAATTTACCCCTTATTATATAATGGAATACTTGAGTGGAGGTTCACTTAGACAACATATGGATGAAAAGTTCAGCCGCGGAGAATTTTTTGAAACCAAGTGGACGATTAGTAAAATAATCTTGCCTATTTGTAATGCCCTCGCACAAGCTCACAGTGAGAAAATATACCATAGAGACCTAAAGCCGGATAATATTATGTATACAACTCCCAATAGATATGAAATAAAACTTACTGATTGGGGGCTCGGAAAAGATGTCAAGAGAGAATCTATAGCTCTAACTGCAGTAGTAGGACAACTTGGAGGAACACCGGTTTATTGTGCGCCAGAGCAGTGGTTTGGGCTGGATGAGGTGGATGGTCGTGCTGATATCTTTTCTCTTGGAATCATATTCTATGAGATGCTTACATGTAAGAAACCTATTGCTTATGAAGACAATAATAATAACTTAGAAAAGAGGGCTGTCCAACCTCCTTCCACGCATTTTCCAAACATTTCTTCAAAATTAGATCGATGTATTATGAAAATGATAGAGATTAAACCAGAAAACAGATATAATTCAATTTGGGACTTGATCTCAGAAATTGAAACCTTACCAGAAAATTACTCATGAAAATGGTTTAGTATAAAGAGAAAGGCCTAATCATTTGAGTCCTTATAATCCCCAACTATTTGATGAATTATATCATCCAAATGAGATCTTGAAATTGCCATTTCTATTTGGTTTTCAATATAGTCCTAAGTTTTGACCATGGCAAAGTTACACTAATTGGTATCGACATCACAAATTTTCAATTATAATAAAGTTATGCATACTACCAGGCTAATTCAAACCCATTCTCATTTTTGCACGGGTTGTTTGGTGATATATGTATAGATATGAATATGATAGAACTACTGATTGCTTTTTGCAAGTGTTATTTCCTATGCTTCCTAAACCAGCTCTATCTCTTCACAATTATGTCCTAAAAAAGTCTGTAATTCTCATCTGTTCCCGCTTATTCTTGTACAATTCACTATTCCTAATCCATTCATTCTTAGATAAAGATAGATTAATACATGCACATGATAAAGCTTCGTCGAAATTTTCAAATTGTCCTGCCTGTCCATCAAACGCCCTTCTTACTCCTTCTCTTATCTGCCATACTCCTACAGGCATAACGTACTCCGGACGTATTTCTCTTAGAATCAATGCCGCAGCCTTACGTCTTAATTTGAAAAGATATTCAGCTACACCTAATCTGGCAGCAAAGTATGCTCCTGCTATAGAAGGATAATGATCTAAACCATTTGCATTTTCAAAATCTATTCCGACTTGCAAATTTCCATTATTATCATGCCATGCTTCCTGCATTTCAAAACTCCAAATGTCATCCGGAATTAAAATTATGGAGTAATAGTTACCCAAATGCGCATAATTATAGACTTTGAAGGAATCAATTGCGGAAAAGATATCGATCTTTTTTATCAAACTAGCTGATATCACATCGTCAGTAGCAGAAATACTCCATCTTGTGGGTACCAACCTGCGATTTTTTTGCAATCCTAGCATACCGATACTTAGAACTCGGTTAATACTACTGACTTCGACACCTCCTTGATAAAGATTAACCATTGCCTCTGCTGCTGGTAAATCTTTATCATAAAATGCATCTTCTATCCTTTGATCTACTGAAATTGAAGATGATGTCTTAAAGCTCGTTAAGGGAGCAACAGGGCCAAATGGCGCCGAATCAGTATCTAAACCAGAGTCTTTCTCTTGCTCAAAGCCTGCGATTGGTGACTTTTCAAACGTTGCTTCAGTTTCGACTGATTTACTTGTCATCGCAAGCTCCTGTAAAGATTCTACATATTTTTCACAAACATTATGAATATTAACATTCGAAACTCCACGCACAAGCGACAAACGATAATTAACAATCTCCTCTATAGTTTTGCCGAGCCACATCTCTGGTTTATCCAGTATTGTTGTGTCTCCGTGAAGTGGTGGCACCATTGGTCCAACTTTTACTTTCGGGTAACCATAGCGCCCAACAAATACTGAGGGTGGCGTAGCACCAGAAAGTGTCTTTAGTGAGAACTTTGCAGAATTTTCGTTGAGGAATTTAATCCAATTTCTCTCCAGCCTCTCCTTGATTTCATTTGCGGTAGCCACATCCCAGTCTATAAGATCAAGGGCGGAAAAGTTATTTGAAGATATAGTGAGTCAGAGGTAGATCGTGGGAGTATATATCGAAGAACGGAAGTTTTGAGATAATGCTAGCGAGATCTATGAACTTTCTTAAAAAGGGTCAAGATTAACGGCTTTGCTAGCCTCTCTTTCCATCAATTGATGTCTATATGTTTTAGCATTAGGTTCTGCGTTAGATATATTTCGATACTTCAAGTCGTTCTGTCGAGTACATGTAATTCGAGTAATAACAACAATATACTTTATAGGCTGAATATTTAGCAAGTATAAGAAGTTAAGGAAGTAAATCAGTATGTAAGTAAAGCTAAGTTATAACGTTTGGTAACTATAGAGGCTTATTTTGGGCCCTTAACCGTGATTTGTGATATCGGGACCAAGAAGTTCGTTCATCTAGTTATGATTATCACCCTCCCTCTGTAACTAAGCATGTCAGAAAATCTATACCTTCTACCATAGACAATATGAAGCACATCGGCCTCGATAGCAGCAACACAATCAGGTAGACATGAATAATAATAATTGTCATCATTAGTCAACAACAATGATGTCAATTGCTGATGAATTGGCTAAACTTGCTAAACCCATAGAACAAGGCGTAATATCAGAATCGGAATTTCAACAAATGAAACAAGATTTGATAAGCAGAGAGGAATCAACATCAACAATAGCAATAGAAGAAGAAACTACTACAGTTAACAAAGTTTTTGAGTAGTAGCGAGAAATAGAATAATCAAGTAATAATTAGGTTGACTTGGAAAGATCTTAAACGATTCCTTACCAATAAGAATATAGAAAATATTCTATTATCACATATTCCAAACCGCTATGTTCATGTCTCTGCAGCGTGTAAATCTCTCTTATTATCGTCGAGCTGGTCCAATCAAGTCATTGGCAGATAAAAAGGTTTTCAGACTAACGAAATGGACAACATCTTATTTTATTATAGTTTTGATGAGGATACTACCTATTTCTCTTCCCTGGACCACAGCATATCTATCATCAATCAATCCATGTCAATTTGAAGCAGTTTAATATGCCTGTCTTTATGCCATGGATTTTTTCGAGCGACCTACTCTAAAGTAATTGCTGATAATTCTTGAAAATACTTCATTAAATAATCGTTAAGAACCCTTAATCAAATGAAAGATAATGCTATAACACACTATTAGATTACAAATAGAAAAATAATAAAAGAGAACAGTGAGTGAGTGAGTAAGTGTATGGCGTATTATCGTTGTGAAGCTGATCCATTTACAACGTTATCGCTTCCTTCAACCTGTGACGCTATGTTCTCACACTTAATATTTAACGGTAATGGCCGGTTTCCACAAGGATTGTCTGGTGATACCGTTTGTACATTCTTCGCAAATGCATTGTTACCACTAGTAGGTATGATAACAGCTGCTACAAGTATTAGAAATGTTGCCTGTAGAACAACCTCTTTTTTTATAGTTTTGTGGGGGTTCTTCATAACTCTAAATATATCTTTGATCTAATGATTTATCTTAATTAAGAGGATAAATACACTTTCATAAATCTGATTCATCTTCCTAAAGAATGAGCCAAGGTGCTGATAATAGAACTGTATATCTTAGAAATTAAACTAAAAAGAGTTTTAGAGCCAGTTTTGGCCTTCGTGTACAGAGTCTTCACGTCTTTATTATGAATTAGAGAGTAAGAAAGGTAATAATACTGTGTTGTTAATTTTTACCTATATCATCACCGACATTTATTACGGTGACATGAAAATAGTCTGAGATAAAGCTCTTTAATGCATCTAGCCGCAACTGTTTCCATTGCAGTAATAATTAGACAACGACTAGATAATATCTAGAAGGAATAAGGTCCTGTATACGATCCTTTAACACTCAAAACAAAATCATGATCAGATAGTCGCCTTAGCGCTTCCAGTGTTAATATATGCTCAATTCTATAATATGTGCCATGATTATCTATGTCCGGTATTTCCCCAATTTTGCTCCATACTAGATCTTTTATTTTTTGTGTATCCAATCCTTCTTTTGTAGTGACTTCAATGCTATACATAGGTTTGGTGCCAGGATCCTCCTGTTGGCGATAAAGAAAATCTTCAATTAACTTTCGATCTATTTTAGGAAGTATAGTCTTACAGGCTTTCTGAAATTCATCATATTTTGTCTGTATTTCATGTGTTGGATCTTCCGTCTGGCTAGACATATGTCTTTTTGGTATCACAACGACTATTTAAAAATGGCGTAGGTGTAAGGTATACTATGTTTCTGGCATCGTGTCATTACACTCGTTAGGCTGGTATGCGACAGGCTGACATGTTTGCAAGTATGCTACCGGAATCTTAATTCTTTCAGTTTCATTTTTGTATCTAATAGTCACAAAATGATCTGCGATTTTGCCTCAGTTGGATTTCTGTAAATATTAACAAACTCCAGATGTATTTTGGAATATCTCTTTATTAGATGATATACAACCAAGTTTTTGTACAACTATACTATTTAATATTTCCATATTTGTTAACGCGTGATAAAGATCCTGTTTATTTTTACTTGGCTATCAGATATATCTCTTCTAGCTATAGCTAAGTCAATTGGCAGTACAAAAGCTAAGTTAGCAAATTCAAACAGATCTGCAGCACTTAACTTTGCAGTGATATTTTCCCTTTCTTGTAACCATAAGGGCATTCAAATCTGTTTTCATCTGACCATGGATATTCTAGTGAAGTACTACTGTATTTATCTTGCGCTAATCATTTAGTAACTAATCCATTAATTCCACTTAATATGGGGTCGTCTATGTCAAGACGTAGTTAGCAATGAAAGCATTATGTCTTATCCTAGTTTGGATTCTTTTTGTGTTCTATTAGCTCGTCGTAATCTAAATACCACTTGTTAATTCTACCTTCAAACTCTTCTTGAACACCCAATTGAAAAGGGAAATTTAATAGTCATCAGGAAAGTGCTTTGTTGCATAATTCAGAAAGATCGTCATCTTGCAATGCTTTTCGTACTTCTCAGGAATAGGCCAAATGCGGATTACTCCTTTTTACTGAATGTTTCAAAGTTAGTTGACTAATATCGGATTCGTGCAACAAAGCACAGGAAAGTATTGAAATGCCTCCGTTTAGTAAATTATTTAAAAATCACAACTTTGAGCATGAAAAGACATACCTTTCCAAAAATTTAGATTCGAATCTGCATTTTATATTATAAATATATAATCATGCCACAAAATAACCATGAATTGGAAATCTTGACTAATTGCCAAGAAAGCTGTTTCTACATTTGTACGATAAATAAATACAACCAAGCTTTAAGTAGTATTTTGCCATATAATAGATGTGTGATTGTGTTATTGACGCTTATCCATTACAATGAAAAATGAAGTTACAAGTATAATATGTCCGGTATGCAATGGTAGTCCTGCTCGTAAAGATAATCCTAGTGAGACATCAACAGTTATCACGGATGTTGAATCTGGTGAAATCATCTGTTCAAAGTGTGGTATGGTAATAAATGATCGTATCGAAGATAGTACGAGACCAGATTCGCGTACATTTGGTAATGAGCAAGATTATAACAAAATTAGATTAGGTCCACCCACCTCCATTGCCTTTCACGATATGGGATTATCCACAACCATAGGTAGGACCGATAGAGATGCCAGCGGTCAAAAATTAGATGCTGCCACATATTCTAAAATGCAAAGGTTGAGAACATGGAATCTCAGAACACAACTTTCCAAATCCAGCGATAGGAATTTTATGATTGCATTTCACAAGCTTTATGGATTAAAAGATAGGTTAGGTTTACCAGATGCAGTAGTTGAAAAAGCCGCTTACACATATAGAAAAGCTCAGCAAAGGGGATTAGTAAGAGGAAGGACAATAGATAGTATTTTAGGTGCTGCAGTATATGCGGCTTGCAGGGAATTGGGAGTTCCAAAGACGCTAAATGAGGTTGCCCAAGCTAGTTCTATTAGAGAGAAGAGAATATCAAAAGCTTATCGAATATTGAGCTTTGAACTTGGCATATCAATTCCAATATTAGACCCTATGAAATGCATTGTAAAGGTCGCGAATAAAGTAAGTTTAAATGAAAAGACAAAGAGGAAAGCGATGGCCATAATGAGCCAGGTTACTGAAAAAGAGATATCTGCTGGAAAAGATCCCATGGGTTTGGCGGCGACTGTCATCTACATGTCTTGTCTTGGGACTGGTGAAAATAAGACTCAGATCGATATTGCAAAAGCAGCAGGTGTAACGGAGGTAACCGTAAGAAATAGATTTAAGGATCTTAAAGAAAAACTTCCTGAGTTAAATAATTGAATCCTCTCTATCAATGCTACCAGTTTTTAGCTAGATCTTTAAATATTTATTGACCATTCTAAGAACAGATTCTCCCAAGAAATTTGGTTGGCTAATAGCCACTTATGACATATAGCCATCTAACCAATAATCAAATTAGTCCGTTTAGTTTACGTTAGATTAGATTTTTCTCCTGTAATGGAACATGTTGTTCGTCATAGCCTCAATTTGCATGAATATCTTCAAACCTGGGTGTTTTTGAGGTCTATCTGGCTTACTAAACAAGACAATGCGCTATCACATTATCACCTATTGAATCTCATTGGAAAATCTGTGAATTTAGAATAATTGTCTCACTTTCATTACATACATCGTAAAAAAATATTAATAGTTGGTTGGCGTCTCACTTGCTGCTCAGCTATAATAAAAGTCCATCCACGAATGAATAAACAAAATTATAGGTGTCGATTGTAACCCTTAATGATATTAATAAATTGAAAAAACTGTCTTTTGTAGTTGGAGATGGGTCTAATTATTACCTATTCTAGTAGTAATCCTGATGACCAAAATATATATTTACAAGGATTCTGCGAACAAATTCTTAAAACTGATTATTTCATAAGGTCTGCGATAATAGTTGATCATTTGGGGCACATAATTGCATCTGCTTCCAGAGCTGGACTAGTTCAATCGATGTCACGTGAAGAAGCCGAAAGAGCTGCTGTCCAGGCAGTCATTCGTTCTGCCACACGTGATAAATTCAAATCTAAAATTGGTGATCTCCTTTTTTCGATCAGTAGATATTCCAAAGAAATTCGAGCTACAATCCCACTTCAACAAAACAGCGATCTAAAAAATAAGTCATTGTTGCTGCTAACATTTGATATAGATGCCGAAGCTGATTTTATTATACTGAAAAAGATTCTACCTCATGTATTTGACAACAGGGAATACCTTCTCTAGAATCTATGGCATTAGATCTAGCGCCATTTTTAATTCTGTTATTTCGGTTTCTATAGCTTTTCTGTCTGATTCCTCTGAAGTACGTTTCAATAGACTTTCACATGCTTCCAATTCAGATGATATAATATCTTTTTTATCAAGACAAAGACTATGATATGCGTCAATGAAAGAGTATGCTATTTTCTTTGATCCTCTTTCTTTACAGCCACAGGTTTTTGCAATAATGTTGACCGGCTGCTCAGATTCACCAATATTCATTGTTAGTAAAATCTCCTGGGTGTATTCTTGTTGATGAATAACGATTAAAAAGCCCTGCGATCAATTGATTCGTGCATAAACTGTTAACCATTTGAAGTGTTAATTTATTAGTATTATATGACTTGTTTGGAGGTCGAATGCAATAATCAAAATGGACTGTCATAAAAACTGAAATGGAATATAATGTATTCTTTATACAATAAAAGGGTTCCATTTCGTCAGAATGAACCTTATCTAATATTCATAAGTATCGAACCAAAAATAAATGACTCAGTTAACCTTCATCCTTCATCATCCTTAAATCTTAGTTTTCAACCTTCATTGTTTTTATTGATACTTTCGTAGTTCTTTTCCTTTCGTGTATTAGCGAGCGAGCATGTTAGTGTAATTAAGGTAGGTAGGGATAAGATCACTCCAAGCTTTAGATCCAAGGTAGCAGTAAAATGGATAGGAACCAATTATTTTATTTACCACTTATATATTAAGAAATGAGCTAGACCTAACCTAAATATGCTCACCTATACACCCATTTCACAAACTAGCAGCTGATATTTTCATTACATAGTAGGAAACAATCCTGAGAGAATGATAGCTGCTGGTGGATCTCACCTGAATAGAGCAATATCTTGGTCCAGGAAAAATTGATAATCATGGGAAGTTCCAAGAGGATCTTGAATGGCTGGTCTAGGTCATACCATATAAACGATAGGAAAAAACGAAAGTTTCCACGAAAGTTACCTGCCAGATTGATAAGAAGTAAGAAAGGTTGTGGAAGCTCGGTCTAATCTGTCTGGCTACGATGCTTTGCTAATCGATTATTGAGTTCGACTTCGAGTACTACGAACATTCGAGCAGGTATCAAACAGAGCAACTTAACCCGGTGAGTTGTGTATGTAAATGGGGCGTTCGTTGAGAATCCTCAGTTATTGGCTAGAAACCAGACAGAATGTGTACTATATAATGTCCAATAGTTATCGACCTACAAAGAGACAAACAGCGACTTGCGTTGCAATTGGTGAAAGACTTAATACATGCATCATGGTTATAAAAGTATGGCATTTTTTCATAGAGGAGATTTTTATTCAGCTTAACTGATGAAGATGCCTACTGAAGATGATAATCTGTGCCGAAAATTTCAACTGATGACTCGTCAACAACCAGCACTAACATCTTAAACCGTTCTCAACCCATTAACTCTTTAGGATTGAAGAAAGAAGAGGATGAAATATGTTTTATTGGAGCACAAAATTGTTGTGTTTGTTTTGTTGATATAATCGATTCTACAGGGATTACTTCTAGTATTAATAATCCAGAAAAAGTTAGGAGATACTATGAAATTTTTCTTAACACAATTGCTGCAATTGCCAGAGAATCAGGGGCAAAAATAATAAAAAATGTGGGTGACTGTTTGATATTCTGCTACCCAGGAACAACTGACCCTTGTAACAAATCTGCATTTAATGATGTGCTCGAATGTTGTATAACGATGGTTGAAGCTCGTGAAACAATTAATCGAAAATTGCATGAGGAAGAATTGCCCTCACTCAGCTACAGAATTAGTGTCGATTATGGTAGAGTGGAAGTTGCAAGATCAGCTACTTCCCGGAGTGATGATCTGTTTGGCCCGATTATGAATATGTGTTCAAAGATAAATTCGAAAGCATCACTGAATGGGGTAGTAATAGGAGATGGGCTTTATCAGCATCTACAATCCTTCTCTTTGCTTTCTTCTCTTGAGGAAAATCATTGCCATTTCGAAAAGATGGTAATGTCTGAATACCAGCAGGCTGAATTTAAGGACTATCCTCTATATTCTTTGCAAAAAAATAATAGCATTATTTCTTTTAGTGAGTCTGATGACCACGAACAGCAACAATCTTCTTCAGTCAGCATTTTGTTAGTTGATGACGAAAAGGATAGCCTTTATACGTTCAAGAAAAGCCTGGCTTCTAGAAGGCTATGATGTCGATGCATTTGTAGATCCTGTGAAAGCCTTGAAACACTTTTCCAAATTAAGTCCTTCTCATTATAAATTGGCAGTTCTAGATATACGAATGCCTGGCCTCAATGGGTTGCAGCTGTACTATAGATTGAAAGCAATTAATAGAAATATTAAGATACTCTTTATATCTGCTCTAGATGCTGTACCAGAGCTTATAAGTATATTGCCTGATCTGAAGGCCGCATGGATATTATGAAAAAGCCAGTCGAACTTCATGATTTCATAAGCACAATAAGAAGAGCTCTTACTCTGTAACAATCTGTAACTACTTCATATCAAATGCGATTGCTTAATAATCAAAAATGTCTTAATAGCAATAATAAAGAGGGATTTTTATGATATCGTTTGTTTTTCGTATAGCCTAGATATTATTACTTGACCGTATCTGATTATCGTATTATTTTTGTATCAGATCTTCATTTCTAATTGGCTTTCGGATGAATAGACCCTTGTCTAATGCACAAAATCCTTCTCCTTTCTGAATCACTCATAATATGATCTCGCTGGCTGTTAAAAAGCATACCCTGACCTTGTTGTCTATCTTTTACATTTCTTGGTATAAATGAAAACCATCCATTTTATTTAAGGTAACAAAATGGACAGCATCGACACTCTAAAGCTAAGAATGAATAATATCTTATAAAGTCATGTAAAATTGTTCTGATTCTATAGCATTCAGCTTTGAGAGGCATAACGTAGAGTTTAGAACCCTAAGCCTGCAATGCGGCCATGTCAAAGATTTCGACGTTACCTATGATGTCGAGATATAATCTCGGGCCTAGCAATTGAAGAGAGGATGATCTATCAGAAGGGATGGATATCTGTGCATCAGAGCAACCATGATTATATCCAGATGTATGCGCAGAGGCAGCATAGACCGGCCCGGTCAACGGATATAGTATAGTAAGTGGAGTTAAAACCTCTAGCGGGATGCTTAATGATACTATATATTTTCTACGGTCAAGTTTCATAGTATGGAAGATTTTGTAATAACAATATACTTATTCTTATCAGGTGAAGATACTGACTAAATTATCTACTATATTTATCTGAGGAACGGACCAAATATCATTTGTCGCTCCACTACGAATTGAATATGTCAAAACCTTTTTTGACCACAGTTAAAACAGAATCGAGAATCTTCATTGTATTGTGTCATCTCCAGGCGTTACCATTTAGTTGATTATTTTCGGAGCTTCCAAAGATACGATCATGGAGGATACGTTTCCTCGATTGCCTTCTCAAAATTGTCAAGATGATCGTAGTTTGTTTCTAGCTTCTCCAAATAGCCGCGCATGCCTCAGTATAGAATCCATGATATCTTCCGTTAATTGAACAATTAAAATAATAAATATCTGATGCAAATCGACTGGCCAGTCAGATTTTACATACATTTTTGTACCAGGCGGCAGGTCTTTTAGAATCAGGTGATCTGAATTTTTAGCATGATCATATTGCCAGGCCATTTTTTTGTTATTATAACAAAAAATAGGGAAATCTTCACCAATAAATTTGGATTAATAATGATGACTTATATTATTGTTAGAGTACATGACTAACTTTCAGTGCTAAGATATTTTCATATTCCCGCTAGTCACAAAATAAACGCTCTGTGAAATAGTCCATAGTGATATGATCCATATCAGGTTAAGATGAAAAGCCGCAGAAGAGTATATGAAGAATTATCAAATTTGAGAAAATTATATAACGCGTGCTTATATTCTATACCATTGTTCTAGACTCCATGTGAGGCTTAAATATTGGATGTATATCGTCTCTAATATATAGCCAAATGTGAAAATAAACACATAGTGTAGGATATGTTTTCATATCACATTATATACCATTTAAAAAGGAAATAACATGAACAAGAGCCGAAGTATACCTACATCATCTTTACTTTTCGCCTCCTTAGCTATTTCATTAATATCCGTAGTATGTGTCATTAAAATTACTAATTTACCACTTGTTTATGCTTTGAACTCAAAAGCAAAAATAACCGAGTTAATTACTAAAAATGTTAGGACTGAACAGCAAAATAAGGTGATCCAAGCGTCAGGCCACTTTGCAAATAATCAAATTCAAAATGGTTCGGTGACCTGGATACAGGGAGGCTTATGGGATTTAGCTGTATATAATAACACTGACATTAATAGCCCGATCTCTAAAAATGCATCTGTTGCTCCTCCATCTCCCAAAGCCGCCTTTTCAGCTAACTTTACTATGGTAAAGCCTGACGGTAGTGAATCTCATATGCATTCGATTAATAATTTCGTCTCAAACAATGTGATAATCGGTGGTGGTGATATGATAATTACAGGTATTGGAAATGTCAATTCTGATGGTATTCTAAAGTTCAAGCAAGTTCCTGTTACTGTCCATCTTATGGGAAAGCAGCATGTGCTGGGCCTTATAATAGACACAGTCAAAACCACGAACCACTTTGCAAGCACTCATGAAATGTTTGGGACTCTAATAAAAGGTATGGGCTTGGAGGAGATCGAAAAGACTCTAGTAACGCCCACACTACAATCACAGGAGCATGAAAACAGAAAAGATATGAATATGTCAATGAGTATGAGTTGAGCTCTCGATCGCCGGGTGGTATACTTTTTTAGACTTGTCCTTTCTAGGAATCCTTTCTATGAATAACCAGGATCGATAGCACAAAACGATGGAACTAAAAAGCAGCCTCAAAATATTAGACAATTAAGGATTGGACGTATTTTTCTTGCAAGTTTACAGGATTTAAAAGATTGCTTTCTACGACACAACACAATGCAAATAGCTTTTTTGATATATTATAATTTTCTTTTCTGCCATTAAATGAATTCTTGTGATCACGAGGACAGGAACAATCTGATATGCTCCAATACTCATGTCTAACCAAGATCGCTTTCTATTAATTGTAGATTGCAAAGATAAAATTGATTTGAAAGTGCTAGTTCCTTGGTTTGACTGCACCGTGTCCAGTTGTTAACCGGAAGCTGCTATCTGTCCACGAATTTCTCCGTTCTGATTCTGTTGGGTATGAACATTTACGTATGCATTACCGTCCTCCAGAAGCTTGGCTAGATCTGATAATTGTTTACCATTCAATGGTCCTTGAAGATCCCCTGATGTTATCTTTGCCTTTCCAATGGATAACATAGCTACGGGCTGTCCATTTTCACCTGCTTTACCTTGATGAATGTGGGCCATCATAAAGTTGTTGACGTCCTTTGTAGATAGTTCATAATCCAACTGCTTTCCATCCGCGCTCAGCTGAAATTGAGCGGTCCCACTCGCCTTAGTATTAACTGGCGGAACCTCATTTTTGCCAGAAAGGTCTGCAGTAAATTTCTTTTGTGCCCCCTGTGCTAACGCCAATTCGTCAGTCATACCGTTCGTTGATGCGATAACTATAATGACTACCAACACCGCGGTAACCAGGAAGGCGGCAGTAACGAGAGAGCAGTCTTGTCGACGCTTCTATTACTCATTAAAGACCTAGCGTAATTCTTGTATAAAAGAGTTCATTAATCAAAAAGAGCTCTGTAAAGTTAATATTTTCTCCTTGTTAACCATTTTTGTACGTGCTTCAACTTGCAATTTTTCTTTCAACATGGAAAATAGTCATCAAAACATTCCGTTCTATCCTTTATGTGCTGTATCGTCCTTTCTATGATACTTTTCTCATATGAAGAACGGATGTGATGATTTAGTTTCAAGAATTGACAGGCTTGTGGATAGATACCAAGTACCGCCATCGGTAGAAATCGGATGTTCTCCATATTCTTTTATAACGTTCGATAGAAATCGCTCTGCCACAGACATATTTCTCTCTTTTGATATATTCAATCTTAGAACCTCCTTACTCAGGCTCTATGGCAACCCAAAACCAAATTAATTAACTCAGAACCAACTTTGATTTGGCTTACGTCGAGTATGAATTCGAATATCTTCGTCTTCCTATAGAATAATCTCTTAGGATTATACTTTTGAATTTTGAATCCACTCTCTTATGGCAGTATGGCTTCTTGTAACAAATTTGGATATGGCCTTAGAAGTATTTCTTAACGAAAGACCATTAAAATAAAGATGCAAAGCATATACTATGTCTTCAGGTTCCGTTCTATTTTTTCTTACTTGGTATACCATATATAAAAAACGAGAAAGAAACCTATGGCTTTTCCTTAACTTTACAGAGCCGAAGATCTAGACAAGATACCTTATATACTGAGAACGTCTAGACAATCTTTATCAGTTATACGACAAAACTTTTTTGGAACGTTATTTGTTGATGGTTTGGGATTTGTTCTGGCCTTTATGGGTATAATTAATCCTTTACTGGCAGCCATAATACATATTGGTTCTGAACTCATATTCATAGCAAATGCTGCTAGGCTTATAGTTGATAATTGATAATTGATGATTCTATAAAGACATCCAACAAACCATCCTCTAGGCATAGCCGTCGTGATTCTTGTTTCGTGTTTTGATTTCTTGAAAGTTAATCTGCTCGTTATTTTATTACGTATTGCTGTCTTGAATTCGCCGATACAAATTGTAGAGCATAATTAGCCATATTTACAGATAGATTATACCAACTACTGTCCTTTATTTGTTAATCTATATCCTACCCATGGTGGGATTTCATGATATACTTGTCTTTCTAGAATTCCGCTCTTATCATGCTCTTTATCTTTTTCGCTAAATACACTAATCTTAACAAGCTGAGTCAAATAAATAAATTAGAGGATTTGTCTATATTACTTGGAAGGCTTTTTGTAACTTCGAATCGTAATTGTCTTTTCGGATTTCTAAATTAGTATTATAAATTCCGCTGCTAGATCGAGGTCCAATATGTACAGTAAATGTCGCATGTCCATCTTTATCAGTATATGCCGTTTGAGTCGTCGTTTTGCCTATAGATGGGTTGGAATTTGGTGGTTCTATAGTCAACAGAACAAGTACATTAGAGATGGGCTGACCTGTATCCTTATCTCTAACAGCTACGGTCATGTACGTTGTATCACCGACCTTTACAGGGTCTTTTATTACTGAATAGTCCACAATAAACTGTTTCGAATTATTTGAAGATTTGCAATCAACGATTCCACTGAACAGAGGTGCAAACTTTCCTCCAGCAATATTGTCAACAGTATTGCAAAAGCCCTTTCCATCTGAAGATATACTATTTTTACCATCAAAGGCAGCTGCTTTTCCATTTCCAGAAGTATCAATATTCACATCAGCTCTTGCAGTTTGGACGATAGTGGGTGAAAATGGTATTGATGATGTGACCGTGGGCAATGCTGACTGATTAGATAATAACATTGCAGATGTTGTCACTGTCAAAACTACAAGTAAACTAATGACTAGAAATTGGGATTCTCTTTTCATAATCATCATACTAGACTTGCTCACTTCTTTCTTTTAAATAATAATTGATTTTCTTGAAAAAATGTGATTATGGGCGTTCTTTCCATACCATTCTCTAATCTTGCTAACAAACATCATCTGCCACCTGCTGCTGCTGCTGCGGCTGCGCCACCAGCTGCCTGCTGCGGCTGCTGCTGCACCTTCGCTAGCTGCTGCAGCTGCGGCTGCGCCACCAGCTGCGGCTGCGGCTGCTGCACTGCCACCATGATGATGATTATGATTATGATGGCTGTGATTTCGATGTGCGAACGCGGATTGCTTATCAGACATTGTTGTCGTTATTAGCAACAGAGCTATTGCAGCTATTGCAAATCCTGAGATAACATGAATTCGATTCATTTCTACATAAATGTATAATAGATTTTATTATACTAAGATTATGAACATAAATTAGACTATCTTGATGTATAACAATTATCTATAAGAAATATTCATGAAAACGCAAAATGGGCTATCTTATAGACTAACATCGGCATTCAACCCAGCTAGGTTTTTCGGTCTATAAACAGCGATATTCAGTTAATTAGGATACGACAAGAAATTAGATTAGATTTTTAATGCTTAATGCAATCTCGATACAACGAATTATATGTCTACAGAGAGAAGTAATCTTATTTGACGTCATCAATTGAGATCAAGAAATTGAAAAGAAAGGATGGCGATAATAAGGAGATAGATCTCAAAGGAGGCATAGTATTAGATGGCCTTCCAAGCAGTACCGGCCTCGTTAACGCCATTGCATCAGAATGCTTGATACGTTCAACAGGAACAGAGTCTTGTAGCCTTTCTAGACTCGCCAGATTTTCCACCAATATCTGTAATATCCAATTATGTCCCTCAATATCCTATTAGAATCTATGTAAATGAGAGTCTGAAAGTAGCATTCTTCGTTTCCGATATTACTATTGATAAGCCATTACAAAGAGAGGTAGCTAATGTAATTCTTCAGTGGACTAGAGAAAATGAATGTAAATTAATCATTAGTGCCCAAGGTATTCCATCATCATCTCCTCCTCATGGTAGTGATGGGGAAAAAGAAGATTCAGGCTATAACAATGGAAGGAGTAAAAGTGAAAATACTGTCGTTTCTGAAACCAGTACCCTTCCTCCTGTTCCCACTGATAGTTTTGCAGCAACAAGTACTGAATCAGCTGCACGACGAATTATGGAACATAGCAATTATTTTTCACATTTACGTAGTGGAACCATAACTGGTATTCCAGCAATCTTGTTAAACGAAGGAGCTTTGACGAATCTTGATGTAATTGTATTTCTTGTCAATGCATTACCAGATATGCCAGACTTTCGCGCAGGCAGCTGTGGTCTCAGAAGCCGTAAGCAAAATTATTCCAAACCTTTCATGCGATATAGGAGCTTTAATGGTCGAGGCACAACTAATTGAGAATAGAATGAAAAATGTAAGAGATGAACATAGGAGAACATCCTATATTGCCTGATTAAATGAAAATATGCACGCGTTATCATACTCCTATGATGATAAGCATTATTTTACGGATCTAAATTTGGTAACTGATCTTGGTTTGTATATAGTCGACATGGTCGAGTTTGAACTGTAAAGCGTCAACACAATATTATGATCAGTATCGTATATAAGTTAAAACTGAATAAGGCATTGATTTGCAACAGCCATCGCGATATGCTGATTACATATTTTGAAACTGAATGATTTAGTAGAAAGAAGGCCAATACTATATCAAGCGTCGACCCCAGGACATATCAAGCTAACATAATGGTGATGCCCTGGTGGAGCTAAATGGTCTAAGTTGATACATGCACACATTAGTCAAATCCCCTTTAGTTTGTACGAATTTGGTTTAGAAGCAAGCCTGTATCACGATTAATTTATTTCCACTCATCATCATTGTTGTACTATAACTCCTGAAACCCTATTTCAATGATAATCCGTATCTCCAACCAGTTCTATCCATATTATTTATGAATGAAAGCAAAGTATCTTCAAGGGCCTTTAATGCTTGAATTCCCTTTTGAACAGTTGCTTTCTGTGGAGCTCCGGTTGCGCCGGTGCTTGTCAGCTCATCGAATTTCCAATATATCCTTACTCTGTCGCTTGGAAATTTGGGGACAACTTCTATAGGTGCATGCTTCATTTTCACCAAGTCTGGCCTCACCGCTAGCATTGCAGATGTCTCGGCCTCTCCTCCATGGCCAAGACCATGCCATACCTCGAATAGACCAGTAGTAATTTCTCCAACTAAAACCCACCAAGCTTCCAAACAGGCTATGACTACCTCAGCATACCTATTCTTTGTGGCTCTTGCAGCTGACTCAATCGGCGCAATATTTCCATCGTGTCCATTTATTATGAGGATTCTCCTTATCCCATTCTTAATGATACTGTTCAAGAGATCTTCAATTATCTTTTCAAGAGTATTAGAATCCAGACTCATTGTCATTTGAAATTCATTATGATGTAGGCTCACTCCGTATGGAACAGCCGGAAGAATAATGATATTCTTTTTTTTGGATTTTGCTGCAATTCTTTTTGCTAGTTCCATAGGAAAAATAAAGTCCGAGCCAAACGGCATGTGATCTCCATGATTCTCACACGCACCAAACACAAGTATGGCGATTGTATTTTTGTTCAGATCTTTTCTAACTTGTCTCGCGTTCATTTCTTCAAGTAATTTACTGGACATATGATTACCGTTGATATGAGTCTGTCATTAACATTTTCATGATATAAATAACTGGCTACTACTTTATCTAAATTTGGATCTTATGTCATTAAATTTATTTGCAGTCATCATCAATAATAATTCAATGAAAGTTTAGCATTTTATTATTCTTGAAAGCTTTACCTTCCGGCTTGGGAAACCTGTTGGCTTTCTAATATCCTCTTATTGGCAAAGAATCTATCTTGAGAACGTCTTTGATGTGTTCTTTCAATTGTTCTACCGATATGCTTCTCCATGAGTATATTGGCTGTCCTGTTTTGGATTCATAGAATTCTATCAATTGTAGTCTGTCACTTGAAGTATTGTTGTATATTTCTGATACTGGACATACCAGCTCAAATCCTCTGTCTATGCTCAAATTATGCAGCTTATGGTCATCATTTCCAGAATCAGCAGCCATGTAACGTACTCCTTGGGGAAGCGAGGAAGAGCATGTTATTGTAGGATATATTTGATTATCTTGTACATCAGCCTGTGTAAAATCTGCTGATAGAGGTATTATAAGAGAATCAGTACTTGCTGTTATGTGGAGTTTATAACCAAATATCCATAGTTCAGTATGACTAAATCCCCATCTAGGATCTGTATCAATACCTGAACGAGTTACTACTCCTTCGATCATAGATGATTTGTGCCAGAGATGTCCTATGGCTCTGAGCAATGTACTATCTATTGCAACAATGTAAGGATCAACGAATTTTTCCTTGACAAATAACACTGCGATAGCAGCTATCCTTTCTTTGATGTCAACAAATATCTTCGCTAGCCTTCTGTCAAATGTCCTTCTGTCAGGAAGACTGGTTAATCCACATGCTTTCATTATCTTTCTATTGTAAGGATAACAATCCGTAGCAAGGAAATCATGCATCACTCTGTTAGAATCCAATCTCAGCCATATCCTGACTACAAAACATCTCAACATCATGGTTGGAGGGTAGACATAAGGCCTACCTCTTTTCTTCTTTTTCCTCTGATACTCTGGCTAAGGTATCAACCCTATGAAATACAGAATGCTAATTAAGATGGATTCTGAAGCATTTATTCATTTATTGTTGCAGCTAGTCTTCTTTGGGTGGATTTGATCGTTTGTCACCAAAACATCTGACACCCTGAGGCTAGCTTTAAACAAAATCATCTATGGAAATTGGCAAACTATGAACAGGGAATTATGCCCCAGTCTCAACTAGTTAACTGCTCCTTTCTCAACAATTTCTTTGTTATGTATATCACCAGTCGGCAGCACTTTTACAGGGTCTGCCTAACAGGCAGTAACAAAGAAGGACTTGAAGACTATGCATATAAAAGAGAATAAGAACGTGAGTTATAGATAAGGAGGAAGAAAGAAAATAGAATGAGTAGCTTTAAAACAACAGGTCAGCTGAAAATTTGGACAATCTTATCAGATTACAAACTAAAGTGCAGATTCACCACGTTTTTTAGATTTTATATCTATCGCTTCCTTAACCTCATATACAAAAATTTTTCCTTCATTGTCTCCTATGTTGTTAAGGATCTTTTCGATAACTCTATCTACCATTAAATCCGCCACTACCGTCATAATTGTAACATTTGTATTATATTCTTCCATCATTGTACTAGTTCCTCTATCAAATTCTACTGCGAGTGTTGGAGCTTTGCCTCGACCTTTTGTATCATAATGTGTAAAATGTAGCCCTAGTGATTGTAAAGCACCAATAGCTTGTGACATAGAAGGAGGTGAAATTATTACTTCTATTCTCTTCATAATATAATTCTTATAATATAATACGCCTAAATAAGGTTACTGCTATAAAAAATAATTGTTATATTATATTTTTTATATGTTTATTGACAGTTTATGTAATAATTATACATACACCTCCCTTTGAGCCGATTCTGTGAATACATGAAGTCAAATGGCGTTTCTGAAGGTCACCAAAACAATAACTTAAGGTGTTAATAGCTTTCATCGATATTTAGGAACATCAGGTTTTATAGAGATTAATCGTTTGTTGCATAATCTGATGATAAATTGTACAAAAATATATTATCGATTTTGATTGAAAGCTTTTGTCGCCTTGGGACTTTGCAATAGATATATGACTATATAGGTATATGACTATATATCAATGAAATAAGCGTTTGCAGGCATTTTTTATAGATAGACTGTATAACTCATTTTACTATTTGGGCAATGGTTCGTACTAAGTCAAATTTAGGATCAGCTTTGAGGAGCGGATGGTCTGCATTAGAGACAATTATATAGGAATTTTTTGATTGTATATGTATCTTAAGTCGAAAATAAACTGGACCCGCATCGTAATAGTACGATTGAATCTTTAGTCTCGGGTCATATATTCCAAGAACTTTCAGATACTTAGATAGGTTACAATTTAGATTGCTCACACCGGATAAACTTTGTCACTTGCTTCCTGCATACATAGTGGGCTTTATAGAAAGCTATGTCATATGGCAATGCAATTACTCCATAGATGTTTCCATAATTTCGTTTTATGGTTTAACGAAAATATCATTAAACGCCATCTTTCTATCACTCATGATTTGCATAATTTCTTTGCTAGAAAATAATTCTTTATCAACTCGTGAACTGCTCCTATCTTTGCCAACGTCTGCATCGTACCCCAAACCGCGGCATCTTCCATGTAATTATGATTGAGAAATTATCCGAAAATATTGGATCTAAACTACCTTCGGTCGGCCCCTAATTGTAGCAGCATAGTTATATTCTGAATTACGAGTTACTGACTTATATAGCCGGTCTCAATCAACTCAGAGACCAAGATGACTGGTGTGTCAATAGTTTCTCTCCCCATTTCCTTCCCCAACAAAAGTCGTTATGACGAGTATTACTAACACACTATTATAATTATTATAAAAATATTAGATGTATCTGGCTAAAACTGGACAAATAAATGCCAAATCTGCATTTTACTCGGAATAGTTGGTTAATCATTGTAAAATTTTCAATATATTCGTATTACGCTGGAATGGCTTGGTTTAAAATTTAGCTAGCAATATTTTTCCTTTGGATGTTAAAGACCATGAGGGATCTGAAGGCTCCTGTATAGAAATATTGCTTTATTAAAAGAAAGTAACTGAGGGAGCTGAAATGAAATAAATCATAAGAGAGAATTTAGGAAATGGGCCCTTAATTGGCCAACAGAAAGAGAAATTTGGTATGATAAGCGAATAAGTAATTCTCATATTAAATTAAATAAACCAACTATAATTGTTGTCTTCCCAGAAGCTGGCACGGTAGGATCAATAGCAACTGATTACGTATCTTTATATACGATGTATTTTTAGCAGCCTCGCCAGTTTTCTCCCATGTTTAACAACTACTTTTTGAAAGCAGCGAAAGATTGATTTGGATAAGTTGTTGTTGCACTGCATTGCACTATCTTCTTCTTCATTAAATACTTTTTATGAAATGATAAATTAGTAACACAGATGGATCCATATGCAAGGTTCTTCAAAATAATACCAAAGCTTACTGAGATATACACAACAGGATTTGAGTTATTTTCTATCTATAATTCAATTTACTCCAAAGCATTTCAACAAGCATCTATGATGAATTGTGGTGAAGAGTTAGAATTAGAAGCAGTAGGAAATAATAATAATACATTTTATGATAGGTGGCGGGTACTTTCAGATAAACAACTAGATAAAGAACTGAAATCTGATAGCTTTACGTCGTTACTATCTCGTTATATGGATTCCCTTGTTGAATTGCACTCTACATTAAGACAGATAGGATATCCAGTTTACTTTTCTCGTTGGCTGTTTAATTCTTATGTAAAGAACCTTTTGGCAGTTGCCTCAGTTCAGAAGAATGACTTTGATCGTCTTACTCCTTTTGATGTAATGTTTGCAAAAGGAAAGGCTAGATTATTGCACTATTACAACAGTGATAGCGGCAAAGACATTACTACCAAACGTCATCAAGCATCGCCAATGTCATCATCACTACCACAGTCACCAGTTCTATTACTTTATGCTCCAATTAATCGGTTTCACATTATGGACATTTGCCCAGATAGAAGTGTAGTTAGAGCCTTGTTATCAAGGGGATTAGATGTTTACTTGCTTGACTGGGGATATCCTGAATGGAATGACTCTTGTCTATCTTTAAGCGACTATGTTAATTACGTAAAAGATGCAGTTCAAATTATAAAGGATAAAACTGGCACTGATAAAATATCTATGCTAGGCTATTGCTGGGGAGGGATAATTGGAATTATTTATGCAGCACTTAACAATGAGAATCTGAAAAGTTTAGCACTTATGGGTGTTCCTATAGATTTCAGCAAAGATAATACAATACTTACTAGCTGGGCAAAAGCAATAGATGTTGATAAGATGATAGATGAATTTGATCATATAGATGGTTTACCTATTGATCTTGCTTTTATTATGCGCAATCCTCCACGCTATGCTTTTGATAGATATATCAAGCTCTTTGAAAGGTTACATGATAAACAGTTCGTTAATACCTTTATTGCACTGCAAAAATGGCTTAGTGATACACCACCTATTCCAGGAAATCTCTATCGACAGATCATAAATGATTGTTACAAAAATAACTTGCTCATTTCAAATAGAATGCGGATTGATGGAAAGGTAGTTGATCTTAGAAAAATAACTATACCTTTGTTAACAATAGTTGCTAAACATGATGATCTTGTCTCTCCAGAATCAACCTTATCAGTAAACCATTGTGTGTCAAGCAGGGAAAAGATAACTCGTGTGTATTCTGGTGATCATATTGGGTTATGTGTTAGCAGTATAGCACATAAGAAATTGTGGCCAGAGGTATCGGAATGGATTATTTCAAAATCAGCAGTAGCGATAACCTATAACACTGATCAAGAAAATTAGAATCAAGGTAACATATTGAAGCTAACGGTTAATAATACAAATATCAAGGCTAATTGTTGTACTTACACAGATAGATTACATTTCTGATTACCCACTTGGGTTACACTTTGCTGCTTAGTTCTTGTATGTATGGGATGGATAGGAGTGTCCTGAATTGATTATCGTTCCATGCTTTGTTGCACGAATCCGATATTAGTCAACTAACTTTAAAACATTCAGCTAAAAAGGAGTAATCCGCATTTGACCTATTCCTGAGAAGTACTAAAAGCATTGCAAGATGACGATCTTTCTGAATTATGCAACAAAGCAGTGGATGTAACTAATCTTTGTACAAACATCTCCGATGGAGTAAGACCATTTATTCCTCCATGTTCTCTAGTTTCAGTGTACGCTTTTACAAACATGCTATCATACCTTTGTTTTCCGTCATCTGTGCTTGGTATATCTTCTATTGTTAGAAACTCATTCTTCACTATCTTGTTATATGCTTCTACCTTTCCTTATAACTGCAGATAGTAATTTGGAATTAGTTTATCATCTATATGATTGTGATCAAGAAAACGCCTGAATAATCTGGATGTAAACTGCTATTCATTATCATGCATCACCGTCTAAGGCTTGGCGTTAGTCATGATCCAATCCTCCAATACATTCAGAACATCAACTGACCTCTTTCTTTCAGACCACTTGCTAGCTACTATTCTTGAACAATCGTCCAGACAGCTAATGATGTAATAATTCCTTTCAGCAGAATCACTCAGAGCCGAAATTAGAATTACTCCAAATACAACTAAATCTGAAGTAATACTGTAACAATAAAACTATAACAGTAAAGCCACCTTAACATAAGAGAATGACTGGAGTCGCCTACTCCATTGGTCTAATAATTATAAGAAATTGCAATCGTCCATTTTTTCAAAATGACTGAAAGATTGCAGAAGCAAATGAGTCATTTGATAGCCTTTTCATCCTTTTCTAATGTAGCTATGTTGATCGCGTGTTCTATCGTAGAAACAAATATTATGCCGTCACCCTGATCGCCAGTGCTGCCAGACCTAGCGTGAAGCGTTATTGTTTGTATCACTGACTCAAGTTGTTCATCTGGGATAACGATCTCAAATTTTGTCTTGGGAATAAGATCATATGAAACAGCTTGGCCTCTCCACTGCAGGTGGAGTTCTCTTCTCTTACTCCAACCTGATACCGTGTAGACTGTCATGCCTCCGACTCCAATTAATCTTAGATGTTCCTTCATAACAGGCAATCGCTCTGTCCTTATGATTGCTTGAACCATCTTCATTAAATACTATCTTTAGTTCTTTCTTCATAAATATGATGCTTTAAACCATAAGTATAGAATCTATTCGACATACGCCTTTTCTGCATGTTGACTGAGATCCAATCCTACATCTTCATCTATTTCCTTTACTCTTAACCCTATAGTTTTGTCAATTATCTTCAAAATCGCTGTCGTTCCTACAAATGATAAGGCAAGCAGCAACTGCAACTCCTACGGCCTGAATACCTATCTGCGTAACATTTCCATACAATAATCCATTTGGACCAGCTGGGTTGATAAGAGAGCTTGCAATAAATCCTATTGCCAAGGTTCCTATAATTCCTGTAACGCCATGCACGGAGCTTACATCAAGGGCATCATCTATTTTTAGACGTTCTTTTAGAAGCATTATGGCATAGAATGATGCAGCACCAATTACTACTCCCAATATTAAAGAATTTTGGACACTGATATAGCCCGACGCAGGCGTCACACCTGCAAGGCCTGCAATTGCACCATTAATGGCTGCTATCGCAGATGGTTTTCCAGACCTTTTCCATGAAAGTAGAATCCATGACAAGGACGATGCAGCTGCTGCCGCCTGCGTTACCAATAGCGTATTAGCAGAAAGAGATCCTGCTGATAACGCACTTCCCGCATTAAATCCAAACCAACCAATCCACAGTAGAGAAGCTCCAATTGCAGCAAGTGGAATATTGTGAGGTCTAAATATATCAGGACCAAAGTGCTTTCTTTTATTAATAATTAAAGCTGCTGCAAGTGATGCTATACCAGCACTGGTATGTACTACGATTCCACCAGCAAAATCGTATACCCCAAGCTGTGCAAGCCATCCTTCTTTGTTCCAAACCCAATGTGCTAATGGATAATAAATCAATATACTCCACAAAATCAGAAATACACAAAAAGAGCTAAACTTCATTCTTTCTGCAAATGCTCCTGTAATGAGAAGAGGTGTAATCACTGCAAACATCATTTCAAACGATGCAAAACTGACACCTGGAATACTGGGTGCGTAGTTTAACGATGTATTGATAGGAACGTTGTTCAAGAGGATCCAATCAAAACGGCCAATAATTCCATTATAAGATAAAGAGAATACTAGTGTAAAGCCTATAACTATCCACAAAATTGATAAAATAGCGAGTCCAAAAAAAGACTGCATTATTACAGAGAGAGAATTTTTGCTTCTTATTAAACCAGCCTCAAAGAAGCCTAGAGCTGGAATCATTATCATAACCAGACCGGTTGAAACAAGTATCCAAGAAGTGTCTCCAGAGTTAATTTCCATCTAGATTATAGTTAGAGAAGACCCAGATATTTATTATTTATACAAGATGCTTTTACTGCAATGCGCTGTATATTTGTTCTCTCTTTTTTTGATTAACAATATTTTTGATTTTAACAACCAATCTGCTGGAGCAGCATCAAAATCGAATTTATTAGTAACTTTGGAAAGAATGTAGAATAGATCATGAACTAGTTGTAGAAAGTAGTGTAAATCGTATGTATTTATTGAATCTACACCTAGAAATCACTACTATCTATCTATCTATCTATCTACATATCTACATATCTACCTATCTACCTAATGATAATAATAACATGAACTGATCAACAAACATATTTTTGAAATCTAAAATTTACAGCTCAAATAGATTTTTTAAAACAGTGTAATTTGTGAATAATATTATCATGGAACGGTGTATCTATAATTCAAGATATTTTGAGTAAGAGTAGCTAATTGTTTCTCCTCATCATTATGACTAAATTTTAACTCAACAACATCTGCATCTGATTTTAGTCCTCTAAAAAACATAACTTTATCGTCGCCGTCATCAGAAAATTTGGTGACCCACTCATATAGATGAAGTCGAAGATCCTGGATGTAAACTAAAAATCCCTCTAATATCATTACTGCAATATTCCCCAGAATAATAGTGGGTAGACCTGCTATACCATACTGCCATGCACTATTAACAAGGCCCATCAATGCAGAATGCATGATAAAAAAAATTCCCAATCTAGCATAGCTTATTGTATTAGTTAGAAATATTATTGGTATAAAAGCTGCATCAGTTATACCTTGATTAATCCTTGTTATATAGTCACGTTGCTTGTGTATTAATGATGATATAGCTCTACCAAATACTATCGTGAGCATTGATATTATTATTATTGGTACCGAGATTATGGCAGCGGTTGATGATTGTATATGGACATCCAAACTTGACGAAAACACAGGTAGTTGTCTGGAGTTAGAGAATAGCTGTGTGATATTATTACCTGACCCTATAAAAGATAAGCCTAACAAGATTCCAAATGAATAAGTTACTAAAGTAGCTAAATGGTACGTGAATGCCTCAGCATATTTTTTTTCTCTTATTTTATTTATTATAGCAATGATATATGCTGACGCAAGATGAAATGTACCGATTAGTATAGCTATAATCATAACAGTAGTCACAGTTTCAATATTGATAGTTGTACTGCCGTTACCTCCAAAAATCCTGATATTAGAGAATGGCATGATATAATGAATCCCATAATTACCTAATTCCAAACCAAAAAAATTTCCTCCGCTTAGTAGCCCTACTATCGATGCAGATACTCCAAATGTCATCAACATTTTTCCCCAATACTTGTATTTCCTTCCTGTCAGCATTTTTATCTTTATCCTTTGCATTGATAATACTTTTCCAAAAAGTATAAACAACAATCCTTGTCCTAAATCTGGAAACATTATACCATAAAAGAATGGGAATACAAATGCTATCAATGGAGTTGGATCTATGTCGCTATATTTTGGAATGCCCTGTACCACAGTAATATCTTCAAACAGTTTGATAAATCTAGGATTTGTTAATCTTGTTGGAACAATCGGTGACACATCCTTATCTCTTCTCAAGGGTTTTATGGTGTGATACCATTGGGAGAATTGATCGCAAAATTTTTTTTCAGATTTAGTTGGTATATATCCTTCTATAGTTACAAAATATTTTAGTTCATGCTTAATTTTAATTCTCCTTAGTATCTCAAACATAAGGAAGGTGGTTTCTCTGAACATAATAAGACATGTAAGATCCTTATGACTTAATCTTATTTTACACGATAACTTTCCTCTTATCACTCTTAGTTCATTTACAATATTGCTGAGTAGACTACTCCAATCGTTTGATTTGATTACAAATCTTTCTATATTTTCAGCATCTTTGTTAAAATGATATCTGTCTTCTAACTTACCGATCACGCTATTTATGTCCAAATTCAATTCTAGGGTTTTTGATTTAAGTCTAGTAAGAGAGAGTTCTTCATAAGACCCTTCCTGATCTGAAGGATGGAAATCTTCAAATTCATACAATTCTGTTATAAGCTTCTCTAGCTCAGATTTTGCAATTAATATTGTAACGAGGGAAAGTTGTGTGATACCCATTTTATTCTTACAACTATATAGGAGATTTTTAGAGTGTCAATACTACCTCACAGCTAGTACCAGGACAATGTGCATGCAGTATTACAGCGCTTGCTATACCGCCCGCTAAGTATTTTTTCAATCCTGTTCTTCCCGTAATTCCTATAACAATTAGATCAACATTTTCGTCAATGCCATAGTTCACAATAGTATCTGCAACAGATCTGACGTCCAAGACAAACCCAGTAGTAAGTTTGACTCCTTCTCTGGTCGCCAAATCAGTAGCTTTTCTAAACCATTCTTCAGCGCGTTTCTTTCCTTCTTCATAAAATGCATAAAGTATAGATTTTCCTTCACCACTTTCCCAAGAAAGATATTGTGGGCTAGCTATCACATGGATACAGCTCAAATTAGCCTTTTCCTTTTTTGCAATATGGATGGCATATTCTAAGGCTTTTGTGGATACTTTAGAACCATCTATCGGCACCAGTATCTTTCTTATCTCCACCACATTTTCTTGAGCTTGCTCTCCTGTCATTCTTCAAAAACTTCGATTTATAGCTATGTGGATGAGGGATCTGCATTGCAATCTCTTACCTTGGGAAAACCTTCTCGGTAACAGGTTAACAGTAGGTTATGGCTATTTACAATTCTAAACCATCTATCAAATTTGTATAATAAGAGGACATGATATTGTAGTACATGAATGGTTAGTATCATAGTTCAGAAAGTCAAATTCAATTATATATGTTTGTATGCATTGCAATGCATGTCATGTTTATTGTTTGTCATTATCATTCTTTGTAAGGATACTTTTTGAGCTATTATAGAAATGAAAGATAAAAACTGGAAATAGCAATTCATAAAGTTGAAGAATTAGGAATTTACGGATAAACCATGTGATATTTAATCATTGGATAATAAATAGAAAATTCTGCTATGACCGTTAAGCAAGTAGTAAGAATCTGGGAACAGATGTATATCCAAGTTTGGAATCTCGAAAAAATGATTGATGACGATCCGATTACTAGAGGTATATTTGTTGGTCAGAGAGTGGGCATTATAATGGATCATCTTCACACGATGAAATTGCAACTATAATGTCTTGGTTACTTTTTTTGGAGGGAATTGAATGGAGTGAGCCAGAGTCCTTTCGTTTAACACATAACAGAGAACAAAGATCATTACAAAATCTGAATAGGGGATCTACGTCAGTCTGCTATTACTTACACTCTAGTTTTGTAGACTTAATTCAGAAATAAAGTCATTCAAGGACGATTTCAAACATAGTAATAAATAGTAGATCCCTATTATTCCTTGACAATCTATACTAATTCGTGATTTCGAGACTGAATCCAAAATTACGCTAGAAACTGGATGGTATTCTATATGTCAGCAACTTCAACCACTATGGCAAGTGATAGGAGGTTACTACTAGATCAAGAACTAAAGACCCTACAGGATATCTAACGTGCAGGCCTGCGCAAATACAACAAGTTGTTTTCCGTCGTCTATGCTTGGTATATCTTCTATTGCTAGGAACTCATTCTTTACTATCTTGTTATATGCTTCTATTTTCCCTTGTAACTGCAGATAAGAAGTTGGTATTTGCTTATCCTTTATCTGATCGTGTACAAGAAAGCGTCTAAATATTTTGGATGTAAACTGTTTACCGTTATCATGCATTATCTTCCTGGGCTTACCATTAAGGATTATCCAATCCTCTAATACATTCAGAACATCAACTGACCTCTTTCTTTTAGACCTCCATCGGATTTTTCATCAGATCCAGCATAATATCGGAAAAAGTGTTCTATATTAACGATATGCAGCACGGGAGATTATAAATTTTATTGAAAACGCTGCGTCCTAGGTGTAGACTGACGCCTCAGTATGATGAAGGGATTTACATTTCTATCATGAGGGCGCGTCAAATAACGTGCTCTATAGATAAGAATTATTTTGGGGCTTGATGACTGTACAACTCCTAAATGTGAAACCATTAGCAAGAGTCACTCCTCATCAAACCAACCCGTAAACTTGTATATGTCATTACTGTTCCAATCCTTGGATACTATAAAGTAGTCGCCCCTAAGACTGGCGCGAGAAAATATGATTCTGGGGCTGAACATTGCTGCTGCTATTTTAGCCGAATGCTAAACGCTATTTAGTCATTGTCTGTAATGCATTCATAGAATGCCTTTGTGCCAACCCGGTGATCCATAGCACAGTATACGCCTGTATATACATCATTGTATGTTAGCCTAGGCAAATCAAAATGCATTTCGTGTTCATCGAACCCAATACAGACGAATATTCCTCCAAATTCAGCTTCGGCACAGCCGACTATCTGTGTTCCAAATGATATTGTCATTCCTTTAGACAGTACCTGGCATTAAAGTAGCTAATCGTGGAGAATGGATGCGGCATAAATGGCATGTTAGAAAAGGATATCTAAAGATACAGTTGATATCAAGAACAAGAAGATTCTGGAGGTAACAAGCAAAGAGGTACATGATGGTAAGATCTTAAGGATAGCAGAAACAGCATTCTCTTCCATTAAAAGGATGTTTGGTGAATATGTAACTGCCAGAAAGTTTTCTAACATGGCAAAGGAGATCTTCCTAAGGGCAGCTCTATATAACATATTCAATCGAATGACCTAGCTAAAGACTCGTATAATCTAAATCCTAATGAATCATAGAGGGCGACTTTTACATGTCTTTCAACAGAGCATCTAATGGCTAAAGTATATTCAGCTATTCTATCTCTCCTTGCGATAGGAATTAGGCTCTATTTGATTTGATTTTTGCAAAATAATTCAGGCTAAATATTTTTGGTCGGAAATGATCAAGAATAATCTCGCAAAATTGTAATTTTCAAGTAGAGGTGAGGATTCGATCTCTTGAAAATGCAACAAGGACCAGTGTGAGAATTATGAATACGATACAGTGGATAGAGAAGATATTACAAACTGCTGTAGAAGATTATAGGAAATTGGTAGTGTGGTGCATCCTTTCTCCTTACTTTATCAATATTAGAAAATATTCGTCTGAAGAAGCATATAACATGATATAGAATTGGCGTGATAGATGCCGTTCATTAAGAAGATTAGATTTCAATCCTAATTATATGCTCAAATATAATATTAATTCTGCTAAGAGAAGTGGATATCTACCTATAAGTTTGGAGAAGTTAAAGATAGAAAATACCTACTTATACAACGTGTTGGCTAAATCATAGGACTCTTAATCCAAATCAGATTATATCTGATAATGTCGGAAAAGAATGCCTTCTAATAATACCAGATTACCACGTAACGCGTAAGGGCTACGAAGGTATAGGGATTGGTTCAGCTAAGATCCAAATCAGATTATATCTGATAATGTCGGAAAAGAATGCCTTCTAATAATACCAGATTACCACGTAACGCGTAAGGGCTACGAAGGTATAGGGATTGGTTCAGCTTTGGTGGAAAGGGCGCTCGAATTTTCGGCCAACCTTGGCTGTTATAAGGTTATTTTGGATTGTTCGGAAAGTAATGTAGCATTTTACGAAAAAAATGGGTTTAAAAGGTATGGAGTAGCAATGAGATACAGATCTCAATCTCGCTAGCAAGTAGTGTAACTGGTAATATTCGTTTTCTCAGAACGAACATTTGATACTCCAGACACATTAAATTGTCAATTTTCCATGTAGATGTTGATTTCCTTCTGCTTCATATCGATTCTGCGTTGAATCATTGCTTTTATATCGTCTCCTGTTAATTGTGACAATCCCATTGTGTTAGTTGCAGGATTACTATAAAGCCCAGATATCCATTTAGGCAGGGAGTCCTACCCATTGTAGAGTCTTATGCCTGGTTCGCTCAAAACTATACATAAAACTTAAGACACGGTATGCCAGATGAGTGCGGCAGACTACGGGTATTAGTCACCAGATGGTAATCTGCTTACAATTTATAGCCTAAGATTCATGCTTAATACGAGAAATTTTCTGCACTATTTATCAGTGAAATACTCAGAAATTTCTCGCTGACTCCGTACTGTCAATTTGAGCAGACTTCATTACTATAAAATAAAATATGAGATATTAAAGAGTGTATGAAAATGCAAATGCAAAAGACGTCACTTGTAAATAGAAATCATGGCGCAGTAAAACGAATTAACCAAGACCTATCTCGCCAAGCCCTTAAACGAAACGAAAATCTATAATTTCCGTTAGTTAAGGGTGGGTGGATGATTGCATGTTTCCGTGAATCGTGGGCTAAGTTATAATTTTGATACATCATGGGTCAGTTAAAAAACGCAAGCAAATCGTTTTCCTATTTATTGTGTTGACTCTTATTAAGAAGCTTATGATACCAAATGCCTGAAACAATTACATTATGCAGTTACTCGAATGACAATACAATAAATTAGCGCTGAGAGGATAGAATAGCCTACTACCTTAATAGAATTGCCTACGTCAAAGCAGTCTCTCTAGAGGAGCTACTGTCAGCAGGGCGTGTATTTTTGAAGAATCGAAAGAAAATGAAAATGAATGGCAAAGAAGCCAAACCATACGCAATCTGAATGGGTAACTTGGAATTTAGGGCCAATCCTAGACCTAAGTACATCGCAACCATTATGCAAATGATTCCTATGATAACATACTCCTTTGTTATCAAAAGAAATCTCTCTACATCAAATTGGCGGTAGTGAGTTGAATGGTGGATAACTGGCATTATAAACATAACTGTTGCTACTGTTACTGCATAAAGTGCTGCCAAGAGGATCATGCTATCAGAAAAATGAAAGTATGATGGAGGGTTCACTGTGATATTTAAGAGAAATCCAAAAAAAATTGAAGACACTGCTGCGAGGATTTGACACCAACGCATACCCGCGCCAACTCTATCATAGGGCTCAGTAGAGGAACTTTTAGTGAGATTAGTGGGAGCATACCTATAGAATCGAAGGAAAATAAAGATGAAAGGTAATGAAGCTAAACCATATGCAATCCCCAATGGTAGCTTGGAACCTCCCGACAACCCTAGAGCCAAGTACATTGCAACCATTATGCAAAAGATACCTATCAAAGTGTATTTCTTGATTTTTAAAAGAAATTCCTCCACATCAAACTGACGATAGTGAATGAGATGATGGATAACTGGCATTACGAACATAACTGTTGCCACTGTTACTGCATAAAGTGCTGCCAAGAGGATCATGCTATCAGAAAAATGAAAGTATGATGGAGGGTTCACTGCGATATTTAAGAGAAAACCAAAAAAAATTGAAGAAGCTGCTCCTAATATTTGACTCCAACGCAAAGATGCACCAACTCTATCATAGGGCTCAGTAGAAGACCGGTTTATGGGATCATCGTCCGCTTGAGATGGCATTCGAGGATACCCGTGTCTATTATTTGATAAGAATATAAACCATGATCTATGTGGATTCTTGCTTTCCTAGCGAAAGCAACTGCTTTTTTTCAAGCTAATAATGCAATCACTCTACTTGTGTAGTACCATTTTACAGTGTCAGATTGAAATAATTCTGCGTTGTGGCTATGCCCAAATTCTCACGATAAGGAAAGGTTCTGTTTTGTACCTCTAAGAAATCCATTTTCCAATAACTTCCTGGTTGTGGATTAGTGTGTTTGTTTGAAGAATCGAAGGAAAACAAAGATGAATGGCAAAGAAGCCAAACCATATGCAATTTGTATTGGTAGCTTAGAATTCAGCACCAATCCTAGACCTAAGTACATCGCAACCATTATGCAAAAAATACCTAACATAGCATACCCCTTCGTTGTAAAAAGAAATCTCTCTACATCTAACTGGTGATAATGAGTTGAATGGTGGATAACTGGCATTATAAACATAACTGTTGCTACTGTTACAGCATATAGTGCCACCAAGAGGATGATGCTATCAGAAAAATGAAAGTATGATGGAGGGTTCACTGAAATATGTAAGAGAAAACCAAAAAAAATTGAAGAAGCTGGTATCAACACAATAACCCAATCTAGATTGGAAGCAACACTAGAATAGCGCTCAGTGGATGAACGCTTTACAGGATCATCATCTGATCTAGAAGACAATCGAGGATAACTTAACTTAAAGGTGCTATTTAAATCCACCAGCATCGCCAGCGACAACACGAATAGGACTCGTTAACAATATTACGGTATCTTTTCTTATATGCTTTTTTCATGGTTGTTAGTTGTTGCGCTTTTTTAGCTCGCTTGGTATCAGTACAGTATTTAGGATTGAAACAAGAGTGAGCGATCGTATTTCTACCTTTGCGAGATCTTTTCTTTTCCTTCTTTAATTAAATTGTATCGAATAAGTACCCTTCTATTTATTCCTATTAACAAGCCGAAACAAATCATTAATAACAAATCAAACACCATGGTTGCAGAATTATCAATATGTATTATCCCTTCTCGACTACGTGCAAACAAACCGCCAATAAACAAGACTGATATTATAAGGCGTGATGCTGTTCCTATAATGTATGCATAATGGATGTGTGTTCCGCCCTTGACATAAATAGAATCAGACTTCGAATCCTTCCAGAACCATATTAGCCGATTTGAACGCATATAAGAAATATGTTCGAAGGCTAAGAACAGAATTAAATAAGGAATAAGATATAAAATTTGAACACCAATATTATAAAATGAATCAAAAATAAAAATAGAAGCTAACGCAGAAAAGAAAATAGAGTCGGCCACAATTATTCGCTTCGTTACCTTTCTTCCATGTTTGGTCCATTTGATTCTGGTAACAATTACAATGACGATAATTATAATATACAATATTATCCTACTGTTATCGGATCTACTATCGACTTTTATGTAGGTGATATATAGAGCTTTGCAGGAGCAGGATTGGTGATCTTGGAGGAAACTCGGGACACTTAAAACAAGTCTTTAGTATCACAAATTAAAGTCCTACAGGTTGACTGAGGCGTTTCATCTTCATTCTGATGATAACTGATCGCCGGTAGCAAACCATCATTCGTTGGGAGAATGTCTTCTTGTTTGACTTCTGGGTTCAGATTGGGGATGTCTGCATTATTTTTCTGAATCTCTGGCGGACATTCATTGAACCCAGTCTTATTTTGACATAAAACGAATTTATGCTGCCTGAAGGCGACCCTACAAGCTGGACCTGTCCAGTATGTTCTACCACAGATAGCCTAATCATCACTAGGTTCTGACACTGATTGTAATGCAATTCGCGTCCGCTTTATGTCCTCGATGTCTTGCATCACCATAGCCAGTTGGTCTGACAGACCGGCGATGGAATCTGTATTTACCGAATCCCGCTGTCGACAGCCGTATCTCTTGTTCTTTTTCCGATAACTTTCCTTTGATGATATAATTCTCTTCCCTACTTTTTTCTCTGAGTTCTTCGACCTTCCTTTGCAGAGCAAGATGTTCTCCATATATTGTAAGTAATGGCACGGCTTTCAAATGGTCCTCTAGAACCTCCCGTTCTGTAGGTTTGTAATAGGAAGCTGAAAGGCCTATATCATGTCCCATTGTAATTTCCACGTTAATGGGCCTCATAACTTGCTCCACCCTTGTTTTGTAGAACTTGCGAAAGCCATGTGCTGCCCTTTCATTCATGACGCTTCGTGCCTTCTTTCAATGGTTGACGAATTCCCTGCTCCCATATAGCTCGTTCGAGTAGTCGTTTAACGCCACTACTTTTGAGCCTTTTAGGATTTTTCGCTAGACCCCATCTTGCTCCGTAATTCATGTTTGTTGTTTGCCATAAATCACGCATCAGCCACGTCTCCGGTAGTGATGAATTAATTTTGTTATAGTCTTTCAGTTGGATTTCTTTATGGATTGATGCTTTTGTAGCAATACGAAATATAGCCTCTGCAAGAAGTCTATTTTAACTTTCTCATTATCTGTTGTGTAATGCATATGATAATGCACCTGAATTCTTCCTTAGGTTGATATTATATATTTCCAGGAAGTTGCAAATCCTCTTCTTTATGCTGAAAACATATTAGATAAAGGTCATCCTGGACAGATATCAGTGAAGGAAGCATCAAAAGATCCTATCTTTCAGACTTTGGTTGGTGGGAACCTGACTCAGCTTCTTCTCAACCAGACTAACGTTACTGATAATCGCAACGGTACATTACCTGAACAAAACAACTACGAATGATGATTTAATTAGTATTGAAAATGAGCTCAAGCCTGCACTTGTAAGAGTATATGAAAATGATACATCTCCAAATGCCTCACTGCTGTCAGCCAAATGCATAAACATCTTTGGTTGCCCTAGTTATGGAAAATCGTTTTCTGCCCTGGGTAGTGTCAATAGCATGATAGGGAACGTGTCTTCAAATATCGGTATCCTCATACTCGTAGGAAAAAATGATAGCCAAACCCACTTGAACAAGCGTCGCTGTTACAACAAAGATTAACAGAAGTAAATCATCCTGACCATCTAATGATTGTCTATCCAGATCTTGGACATACATTTGTCCCTTCCAATCAATGGATAACCTCATATGGTCAAATGGAAGAATATGTATTTCAGGATATATATGAATGGCTCACATCTCCCGCAAGAGGTCGATGAAGAGGTACGGTAAAAAAAATCGATCTTGAATCTGAAGATATCAACAATACCATACGATATAGTGAGAATAATAGAGGAGATTTCTTGACTTAGGGATAGTCGATCTAGAGAAGCATGGTTCAACAAACTGAAGCACTTTTTAACCTGTAAACCAGATATATCTCTGCTAATGGTAACTAGCCCCTTTACCTACGGGAATCTAACCCACTTGGGCCCATACTGCGTGCAAGTCCCTAGCGATATTTCTGCTGAACTAGAGTGCGCGCATTTTTAGGTTTGTTATTTTCTGTTCATAATGTAACTTCAGCACGCGCCAACATCCCGTCTCCTTTCGATTTCCTGTAACCTAGCTGATAAAGACACAAGCTGATCTGATAGATGAGCTATAGGCTTCACTTAGCTTTCTAGTTGATGGATATTTGTCAAATAAGGCTTACCTTTGCTGAATTTTGGCCGAATCTCCTAATCTGATAACTGAATATTCATATAGAACTTGTGTGACTATTGCTATCAAGCACGTAAAATTTATGCCACTCAGACTAAAGTATATTCAGCTATTCTATCTCTCCTTGCGATAGGAATTAGGCTCTATTTGATTTGATTTTTGCAAAAAAATTCAGGCTAGATATTTTTGGTCGGAAATGATCAAGAATAATCTCACAAAATTGTAATTTTCAAGTAGCAGGTTCAACTACCGTTAAAAATCTTATAAAGTACTATAATGGCAATTCTTTGCAGGATGCTCCACTCCTAAAGATACAGCACTTCAGCTTACATCGAATCTTATCACTCATCTACTATGATAGGTATATTCTTAATTCCCGTAGCTCAAGTTTTATATGAAATCAAGTATGTAATAGAAGCTATGAATGCATTTGATAAACATAGTAAAAACTTCACAGCGTGGTGTGAAAATTGCGATGAGGTTTTTGACAGACTATCAGCAGCAGATTCTCATGCGAATGAGACACATCACAATTTACGAGTTACTGAATTTTGGATTACGGATAGACGATAACCCCAACTTATCAGAATTCTCTAGCCATACTATTGACTTTTGAATTAACAGTATTAGTTCGTAGAATCATTCATCCCTTTCTGACTCCACTAAACGAAGCATTCAAAATCTGTTTCCTAACTATTTTGAGCACTTCAAATATCGCTTTTCGTATGTCTTCAGCATGAAATCCGAGCATTCTAGTAACAACTCCTGAGCTATGAGGTAAAATGGATGAACCCCCAGATATGCCTTCAATCTCACCTAATTTTGAATTGATCTTTTCATTAAGACTTCGGACATATTTTTCTTGTGTGAGTATATAGATGCTACCTACAGTAGTGTATCTTCCCAATATTCCAACATGGTTCAAATTCCTCTTTTTTGGCTCCAATATAGCAACATCGATGAATCTCAGTGTGTTGATATGATTCCTGGCTAAAGCCTTAAGATAGCATATGTCATACTCAAAGGATTCACCGCTTGCTACCCTTCCAGGAACAATCATCTCAGAGTACACAACTGTCGCATTATCATGCACACGCAGGGTAAGAGTTTGATAGAACCTTGAATCTCTATAAGGAATTATTTGATCGGGAATAAATTCAAAATAACAACCATCATCAACTGACACATTCACGATTTGAGTAGCATAATTTTTTTCCATTCTGTAAAGCCTCGTTGCACCCTGGGTAGTTAGGTGGGCACAGGCGCCATTCGCAAGCGTAATATCCATCCTATACCTATCACCTTGAAGGATCCCTCCTGAAGGTGAAATAATAAACATGTAAGCCATTGAAGGAAGTGATTCTTCAAGGTATAGTGCACGCTGAGTAAAGAGAGGCACCTTTGAATACTGCTCGGTAACTATTGTTTTTCCTCTCTCAGTATCCCCTTCCAGCTTTAATACCAATGCTCCGATCTTTCCGGCTTTGCCCACCCCAAGTTGATCCAAGTCATGTCCATATGCAAGTACCTCTGGTGGTATATCCTTAGGTATGTAGAATTGAATCTCGCTCATTCATCAAGCCCAATTTTTTGCCGTGGTTTTTGGAGGTTGACCGAAGAGGACGTTTCGTACGATATTTTCTGTTACTTCCTTGACTCCTTGACCTGTCTTGGAATTAACAAATACGTGTGGTTTGTCTCCACGTAAAGTCTTGGCATCCCTGTCCATCACACTAAGGTCGGCACCCACAGATGGAGCAATATCTATCTTATTTATCACCAAAAGATCACATGTTTCTATCCCTAGACCACGCTTCCTAGGATACTTGTCACCTCCCGCCACATCTATAATATAAATAAAATAATCGGCCAAGGCAGGGCTAAAAGTTGTTGTAATATTATCCCCACCACTTTCTATTAAAATCAGATCAAGATCGTCGTGTTTTGACTCCATCTCCTCGACAACCGATATGTTCATTGAAGGGTCTTCACGCACCGCAGTATGAGGACATCCTCCTGTTGCAAGGCCTATAACAAGATCTTCTGCCATCAATCCCTTTTCAGTTGCCAGATTTCTTCTCATTCTATCAGCATCTTCGCGTGATACTACATCATTTGAAATGATGCCAATTTTATATCCTTTTGATGATAACAAAGGAACAACTTGTTCAATCAGCATAGTTTTTCCTGAACCAACAGGTCCGCCAATTCCAACTCTGGGAATTCTATTTGAGCTCATTATGGAGCGTACTACCCATTCAAGTAATAAACATTTTTGACGGCATTAGTTCATGGGATATTTGCAAAATATCAATACCGGGTGTGAATTGCCATATACTGGAAAGTGGTCTATTTATGTTATTTGCTACGGCCGCTAAGATTGAAGGCTTCAATTGATGGATCAATTTCTGACCTTCAAAATGTTGGAGCATTCCTAGTCTAAGTGCTGCTCCTATAATGCTGACAGTAAAACTATAGAGCATCATGACGCCACTGCTATTTTTTGAAATCCCTAACGAGTGACTTGCCACCGCTAGTGCTACAGGATACACACCAGTAGCCTCATGCTTCCTAATAGCCTCTTGATAATTATTCATAGTATTATTATTAGTCAGGAAATAGTTCACACATTTCAATAGCTGCGTGCCAGATCTTACAGATGCGTTCCTCACTTCTTCGACAAGTTTCATTGAATAGATAGTTTGATCTACATCGATCAACCCGTCAATGTCATTTCTTTCAATACACTCATACGCTACTCCCAAGGCGGTGCAATCAGCTGGTCCCATCTGATGCTCCAGGTATATCCTTATCAAACCCATCAACTCGTCCGGATTTTTTATTTTATTCTTACTGTAAAACAACGCTTCAAGACCACTGGATGTTGTATACATCCCAGTTGGGAAAAAAGAATCAGAAAGTTGTAAAACATTGATTTCCTCGGTTTCTGGAATAGAATTAATGTTCATGTATATGCGTTCCTTCTTCAGGTTCAAAGACCATCTGAATCTTACTTATTTCAATATGGTCTATTACCGGATCAAGAAGTCTTCTAAACATCTCTATCTCTGTATCTGCCTGTACTGGAAAATAGATTTTTCGTCCATCTATCCTTATGGGTCTATGCAGGTTTCCAATCGTGTGGCCTATTCTTACTGGTATTTCTAAGGATTCCATACCACCAATATTTTCTTTAATCATAACCAAAGCAACATTTTCAGGCTCTATTTCGACAACGATCATCTTATCCTGAGTCAACATTACGACATCATTATGTCTCAGTTGAGTTCCTTGTGGTAACGTAAGGGCAATATCTGTCCCTTTATCGGATGTCTTTCTCATTCTGACACGTTGCGACTCTGATCTATGAATCCTGATAGTTTCACACAAATTCATTTTTGACATTTGTTTATGTTTTTCTTGAAGCCCCAAATCTTTGTTGAAATTTCCAAGTACGGAATTAATTGTAATCATATTGTCTATTATCCTCTGTATATCTTATCCTTTCTTGTCTTATCTTATCTTGGTTTCTTTTGGTAGGCCAATCTTCTTTACGGCATCAATCATGTCAAATAACCTTTGAGTATAGTCAACATAACCATAGTGCTCGAACTTTGATGCATCAACTACAGCAAATACCAGACCGGCTTCTACTATCTTTACCTTTGCACCAATTTCAAATTTTTCGGCCACGATACAAGACGTAACCCTATGATCTGGATAATCCAAATTAAGGTGAGATGCCGGATCAATCATCCCTGACATGGATTCTATCTTTCCTGCAACAACCACAACATGCCTTATACGAGACGGATCAAGTACATGCAGGTTCTCATCAATGTTGGCCTCTTCTACGCAGTGACGTATCAACAAACCCCCCTTACTCACCTCTTAATCTCTGAAACAGCTTGGGGGTCTAAATTCTCCGCGGCTAGGTTTCTATCAATGCGCAACACGGATTTTGCTATCTCTCCCGACGGCCCTTAATGCCATAGTTTTTACTAATACCGGGTCCAAAATTCCCTTCTTCCACATATCGACAGGTTCACCTGCATCAATGTCGATACCAAAACCTGGAGGAGAAGCCTTCGCTCGCCATGACCTTCTCTAAACCATTGAACCCTGCATTTGCGAGTATTTGTCTCATGATACTTTCAAGGGCGGCCGCGACAACTTCAAGCCCAACCTGCTCCAGACCTTTTAGTCTCATATTTTTTACTTTATCCATCACATGCAATTCTGCGGCTCCTCCTCCTGCTACCACTCCCTTATTCAGCGCCGCCTCAGCAGCGTTCACTCCATCAATAGCCGCCCTCCACCGTTCAAGCGACGTTTCTTTAGTCGATCCGGAGACAACCACTGTAACCATATTCTTACCTGAGCCTCCTTCTATACATACAACGGCATTTTGTTCTTCCTCAAAAACCCGATCCGCTTTTCCAAGAATGCCAGGCTTTGAGAGATCCTCTACCATTCTAACTATCTTCGCACCAGTATATCTAGATAAGTAATCCATTTCTTCAGTAGAGATTCGAACCGCAAATACCTTGTTAGTTACAAGCAAATCTTCTACTACCTGATCTATCTCCGGAGACGCAAGGAGAAAGGTGTTGGCACCAGTCGCAATCATTGCATCAACTAGTTTTTTCGATTTTGCCATTCTGTCGGTTTCCATGCTCAGTATTTCTTGATATTTGCTGTTTTCCTTTAGCCAAGACTCCTTTACAGGTTTCAAATCTAGTCTAGCAATCATGATTCTTGAATCTTTAATTTCAACTGGCATCTCAGGGTCGACTCTTTTTCTCTCTAAGACGACTCCCCTGACAATGCGGTCTTCCATATTTGTTTTCCTTATTACCATGATTGATTTATCAAAGTCAAATGAACCGTTATACATTGCATTATTTCCAACTGATCGAAGTGCAGAGATGACAAGAGACGAAAGCTGTTCTCCGTCCAATTTTGATGACAACGATGTCTTTACTACTTGATCCAATGAGATATCATCAATTGATATTTTCTTCACATCACTTTCCAACAACTCACATGCGTGTCTGACTCCGCTATCTATTCCTTCAACAACCTTGGTTGGATGGACACCAAGTTCCTTGACCAGTTTCTTCCCCTCCTTAATCATTTCGGCGGCCATGACAACCGCTGTCGTTGTTCCATCTCCGACTAACTGTTCTTGTCTTTCAGCTATTTCGACGATCATCCGAGCTACTGGATGTATCGCTTTTATGGAAAGGAGAATAGTTACACCATCATTTGATATGTGTTTATTCATAGCTTGATCAATCAAAAGCTTATCTAATCCTTTAGGTCCCAAAGTCGTCCTTACTGTATCGGCAACGGCCATAACTGCGTTGGAGTTTGATTCGAGGGCATTGAATTCAATACTCTCTGCCATAGGTCTCCACACACCAAAATTAGTATTTGACATTACCAAGGACATGTTAAACAGACAAAATAAAGATATTGGGAATATTAATAATAAAAAAGTGGGGCTTTTCTTATTCTAGATTATGCCATAAAGTACCTTTGCGCAGAAGAGAGCTCTTTTGCCGGATCAACTGTTGCTATCTTGCCATCCAATCTTACCTCATAGGTTTCTGGATCAATAGTTATTTCGGGAGTTTTGTCATTCCACATCATGTTTCTTTTGCTAATGCTTCTACAGTTCCTTACTGGTAAGACTATTTTCTCCAATCCTAATTTTTCTGGAACGCCAAGTTTTACTGCCGCCTTTGACGTAAAGGTAAAGCAAGTTTTCTTCACAGCTTTTCCTAGTGCTCCGAACATCGGTCTGTAGAATACTGGTTCGGGGGTTGGAAGCGAAGCGTTGGGATCTCCCATTATTGACCATGCAATAAACCCTCCTTTAAAGACCATTTTTGGTTTTGCTGGGAAGAAGGCTGTTGAAAACATAGCGATATCCGCATATTTTCCTACTTCAAGTGAGCCCAAGTAGTCTGCAACTCCGTGTGTAGTAGCAGGATTTATTGTCGTTTTTGCAATATACCTTTTTGCTCTAAAGTTATCGTTACCTTCCGAGTCTTCTTTCAGGCTACCCTTCATTTTCTTCATTTTATCTGCTGTCTGCCATGCACGTATCACAACTTCACCTATTCTACCCATAGCTTGACTGTCTGATGAATACATACTTAACACGCCTTCGTCATGCAAGACATCCTCAGCTGCGATTGTTTCTGCTCTTATACGAGATTCTGCAAAATGCACATCTTCCGGGACTGCGGGATTCAAGTGATGACAGAACATTAGCATATCGAGATGCTCGTCTACGGTATTCACAGTATATGGCCTTGTTGGATTGGTTGAAGAGGGTAATGCGAAAGGTTCACCAGCAATCTTCATAATATCAGGAGCATGTCCACCACCCGCCCCTTCTGTGTGGTAGGTGTGTAGAGTTCGCCCGTCAATTGCATTTATGGTATCCTCTACGTATCCGCATTCATTAATGGAATCTGTATGTATAGCTAGTTGGGTATCTGTTAGATCCACTGCTCTGAGTGATGCGTCCAAGACCGCTGCAGTAGTCCCCCAATCTTCATGATCTTTTAGCCCGCAGGCCCCTGCTTCTATTTGTTCCATCTGCGTGGCAAGAGATGGATGTGAATCATTACCCTTACCTAGAAATCCCCAGTTCATCGGTGTATCTTCCACGGATTCCATCATGCGGCTAATGTTGAATACACCTGGTGTGCAAGTGGTAGCATTGGTCCCATCTGCAGGTCCAGTACCTCCACCTATCATATTGCATATTCCTGCACTAATAGCGTCGACGTATTGTTGTGGAGAGATGTTGTGGACGTGAGTGTCAAAATGCCCTGGCGTGCAGATCGTATGCTCCCCTGCAGTTGCTTCCGTGCAAGCTGATACCACCATATTCTTACTCACCTTATCCATAATATTCGGATTGCCTGCCTTGCCAATTCCGGCGATCTTTCCATCCTTTATGCCAATATCTCCTTTTACAATACCAATTTCAGGATCAAGGATGACGGCATTTGTTATTAGAAAATCAAGCGCACCGTTTGCATTAGTTACGCCCGGGGTTTGTGCCAAGCCATCCCTTATAGTCTTCCCACCGCCAAAGACACACTCATCTCCTGGTGTTATGAAATCCTTTTCTATCTCAATCAATAAATCCGAATCTCCCAGTCTGACCTTGTCTCCAGTTGTCGGGCCGAATAAATCTGTATACTGTTTGCGAGTTAGTTTGAGAACCATTATTTATCCTCTCCCCTTATGCTCCTCTAAATCCCTGTTTCCTCGCCTTTTCCAGTGCCACGTTCTTGGCTACGGTTGAATTTAATCCGCCCATAACAAGACCGTTGAATCCGTGCACAACACGAGATCCTCCTAATTCGCATAACTCAACCTCCTTTACATCACCTGGCTCAAATCTTACAGAAGTTCCTGCAGGAATGTTCAACCTGAATCCAAATGCTTTCTCTCTAGGAAAATCAAGCGCTCTATTTACTTCGAAGAAGTGGGTATGTGAACCAACCTGACAAGGTCTATCTCCGGCGTTCTTGACATTAATTTTTATTGTCTTTTTGTTCTCGTTGCAATTAACTGGACTCTGTGATAAAATATATTCTCCTGGAATCATTCGCCTAGAAGCCTCCTCTGATATTCGTTTTTTTTAGTGCTCATGCTTGTTCGATTAACCAATTGCACATCACCTAATGAACTGGATCATGCACTGTGACCAATTTAGTGCCATCTGGAAACGTGGCCTCTACCTGAACAGTATGTATCATCTCCGGAACGCCCTTCATTACGTCAGCACTTTTCAATACTTCCCTTGCAGATTTCATCAAATCAGCAACCCTTTTACCCTCTCGAGCGCCTTCTACAACGTAGTTTGCGATGTACGCAATGGCTTCAGGATAGTTAAGCTTTATACCTCTTTTCTTTCGTCCTTCTGCAATCTGTGCAGCAGTCCAAATCACCATCTTCTCCATTTCCCTTGGTGCTAACATCAATTTTTCTATTACCTCATTCTATAGAACAGAACTGAAATATTTAAGTGTAGAAGTAGTTTAAATGTAGCAAAAATGTAGTTTATTCATGGATACACTAGAAGTGAAGTCTGATCAGTAGATGTCGACTAAACTTTCTTCAATGCGTAGATATGCTTACTGGAACGACAACATTGAGCCAGAATACAATCTTCTCATAATTTCCATTTTTGTTGACTGGCAAAGTAAAATTATAGACTTTATTTTGAGATTTGATTGTGATGAAGTTTGATTGTATCATCCTACCGAGCATATTCGTAACAGTCGTTTCCAATCCTCTTCTTAATAGAAAATTGTCTATTTTGGAATATTCGATGCAAAAATTCGAAGGATCGTCTTCTAGCAATGCCTGTGGATTGATAACACATGAGTTTGATCTGAAGTCCGATTCCCTTACTTTATTTTTTAAAAGTAAAAATGGATATGGAGCCATTCCAGCGACGTAACCCAGATCTACGAATTTTCTTAGTATGCTTTTTCGGCTGACAATTATTCTGCTCGTCGTAAAATCTAGACGAAGATTCTTTCCCCAGCCACCTTTGGTTTCAGAACTTAATCTCAGGATCGTTTCTTCGATATCATGATGTTTACACCAGTCAATAAGTATCATGACCTTTTCCGAATCAGATTTGCCGACTAGAATATCCTTGGCATATCCTAGAAATTGGCTAAACTGTTCAGGTTTCACAAAGGTGCACCATATTATTTGGATCTAGATTATCTAAATATATGTTTGATTATTACTACTGACTTATACTGAAGTATATTGACTTTATTATTGCGATTGTCATTATAACTTCCTTCCGGGGATACGAAAATTAAATAGTTTGAAAGCTAATAGATGAGAGCTAAATGTACTTTTCTCCAAGCAGGGTTAGCTTGTTAGTATTTAGCATACATCTCTAGAATGCACATACCTTGACTCAGCTTGATATAGGTTCTGAACACCAAAAGTGTTTAACTTTGAGACTGATAAGACTATGATTCGTTTATCAGGATGGAGGTCTTGACCACCCTATGCCTGCCGGGATATGCATGAATCCAGCTGTCGCAATCATCCAAACCCAGGCCGTGAACACGAACGGACCAGTTAGCGCAGGTAATCCCCATGTCCCAAAGAATCTTTGTAGCGCTGGCATGACCACAACTGAACATGTTACTGTGGCCAATACGGCCATGAAAAAGGTCTGCGGAGTCAAGGGAAGGAATGAAGTAAGTGCAATCATCACCAAGACCTGATTAAATCCATGTAGACCTATCCTTATTTCTCCAGTAGGTAACTTGGTTAGGATAGCTAAAGCTGCTCCGATTGCCGAACCGATTAGTGCCATTAACCCTCCAAGATACAGAGGTGATAACGGGTTCCAGCCTGCAGTATAAGCATCCGTCCACCAGGGGCGAACTTGGACACCAGTTCCAGTTGTTACTATTGGAGCAAGCTCGAAAGCTAGCGTTAGTCCAACAACCCAAAAGATACCTGTTTTCCAGTTTTCGACAAATGTTACTTGTGAGACACCTTTCAAGGTTGCCATCATGAATTCCTTGGCTGTCCACTTGAACGGAGCAGAGGGTACAGGATTCGCACTTCCGCTTATCAGCACTTCCTTTTCTGGCGGTGGCATTTCGGGCCAAATATCGTGCCCGTACCTTCTCGATGCATACATCATCGCCCAGGTAGTAAATATGAATGATGATGTAAATCCAGGTATTGCCCAACCATGCCCACCATTAACGAATATGTCACCCATCCAGTGACCAAATGCCTGCCACACTACTGCGGTAATCGCGGCCCCAAACACAGATAGCCAGAATGTGGCTTTGTTAGCTTTCACGAACGGACCAGACCAAAATGCCATGCCGGTTAAGATTGAGTTGTAACCAAACAGGCCAAAGGCAACATTAGTATAGGACGCACCCAATATGATGGCCACTGCGGCTCCGATTAGACCGGACAGAACCATCATTGCTCCTGCCTTTCTCGATGCAAGAAAGACTCCTGAAACGATTAGAATTCCTGTAACTGGCGAACTAAATAACGGAACTTCAGAAATACCATTAAACAAGGTATAGAAGAAATCCAAGAAAGGATTTCCTGTTGCGTAATTAGCCGATCCTACTATTGGTGCAATAGCCGTAATTATGGGCATGATCGAGTGAAATACTTCCATCAATTCAAGTTTCTTCTGCAGAGGTATATTTTAACGATTTGTAAATTATGCGCATTTATTAACCGTGTTACTAGAACATGGCAACTGGCGCATATTTACTTGTGGAAAAGTCGGAACAGTATTAACTGACTACTTCCAATGGAGTTGATCAGCAGTCAATACTTAGTCGACGTCTACTAATGAAAGTGAAGACAGGACCTCGAATGGGACGTATGTTTCGGCTACACCGACTTCCAACCACCTGCATCTTATCTTATCTTATCTTATCTTATCTTCGACTCGAGTAAATTGATAACAAAGTTATATCTAACGACGTATATCAGGTCAACGTTCTTTCGCACGTCGTGCGTAGCTAAAATGATAGCAGAGCAACAAAATAATAGAGACGGCCCTCCTACATCTATTAAAGGTCACAAGGCGTAGGGATTGAATCTATTTCTATTTACTCTCAAACAACAGCCAAATGTGCTATTGTGGCAATCCAATTATTTTATTAATAGGACTGGTATTGACGACCTGCCTACTACCTTACCGCTAATAGAACCCAGATCTAATGTCGCATTGCCTAATCCTCTTGTGCCCATTATGATCATGTCAACGTGATTTCTTAGCTTACCGCTGCTTTAGGTCTTCCAGCAATAGCCTTCTGCCAATAAGCCTGATCTACAAATACAGTACCAAAATTTCCGACTATATTTATAATTCCAAAAACTAATGCTCCAGAAGATGCAATGGTAAGGAACGCGCCTCCAGAATTTCCACTTACCGGTCTGATGGACGCTGCGTTTGTAAGCTTGTTGTAAAGGCCTGCCACACCACCAATTTCTTCATTTGTAAAATAAATCACGGTTACAAAAATCAATATTACCCCAAAAATGAACGCGGTGTTCAGATATTCAGCAAAAAAATGTTGCTTTTAAACCACCGAAAAACGTGTATATAATAACCCCTACTGGCATGAGGAACGCCGCAACATAGATGTTGATTCCTGTGAGTGAATTTATTACAGCTCGCTCCACCCAAAATAAGCATTGCAGTCACAATGGTATTTGTCATAAGCCCAAAGGATAGGAAAACTATATGGGCATTTTTCTTAAAACGATGATAAATTATTTCTGGAAAAGTGTGAGACGAAGGCGCTCTTCTTTTCAGTTCTATTGCTAATATCGCAAACAATAGTATCTGAATGCTTGCGCCGGCAGCATACCAAAACGGTCCACTTATGCCAAATTGGTAAGCAACACTTGATGATTGAAGAAGGGTAGCAGTCCATGTCCAAGATGAGACGACAGAGGCGGCTATTAGGCCACTCTTGACATATCTTCCTCCAGCATAGAACCATTCAAAAGTCTTCTTGGTCCCAAGCCATTTGCTCTCTGCCCTTACTAACAATGTTACCACGATTGCCATCACTAAGCCAACTCCAAAAAGTATCCCGTACCCTTACCTTCTGAGAGTATAGGAGCCAATGTTAACTCAGCAACGATTTTCATGTATTTAAATATAGACTTAGAACGACTCGATGTATTGAAATAATTAAGATATGTAGAGTTCTACCGAAATGCAACTTACCGCGGTACGCGTCAGTTGGATCCAGTATTCCCTGTCCTATTTTATAATCTAAAAATCATAAAGTCTCTTTAAACTAGATTGGTAATACACTGATGTTCATGATTGACGTTGTTGATGAGTTAATTCTTTCTACCCTAAGTAAGAATTCGAGACAAGATACTGCAGAGATTTGGGATTATCTCAGAGATCATGGCTATAATTTGAGCGAAGATGAGATCGATTCTAGAATCACTAAACTAGAAGAGGAAAGAGTGATCTCACGGTATACAATTTCAATCGATACGAAGAAGGTGACACGTAGAATTATAAGAGTTGCACTTGTACGATTTAAGATATCTCAACATCTTCCCAAGCGACTAGAAGGTCTAAAAAAATACCTTGCTGATGCACCATTCATCCTGTATTGTGGACGAACAAGAGGAGGGTATGACTGGATAACTATTCAATGCTTTTTGAATGAAGAGATTGCTGATGAAGAAAGTGATATATACAGAAATCTTTTTGGAGATATTATTCAGTCGTACGAAGTATATGACTTCGTACCTATGAAGGAGTTATCAATTCATGCACTTACTCATACCATCAATGAGTACCAAAAGTTTTTAGCCGAATGGATCCCTCCATTTCTTGGCAGGTAGTCTAGGACTTACCACATCTGGATTTTCGACATAGACAACCACCCATCATCCCCTCACCTTCGATTTTGAGTTTCTAAACCTTATCGCATCATCAATCATACCATGAACCTTCAATCTGGTTTCCATCAAAAAATTAATAATTTCACCTCTTTGAGCAGGTTCTATTGTTTCATGTATCTCGTCTATAAGACTGTCTAATCTGGCGAGCATGATCTTTAGCGCCAACATTGTCTTTTTTGTAACTTTCAAAATTCGTATAGATTTTTTGAGATTATTCGACGACTCTAGATCTAGTGGACCAGCCCTATTCTTTAAGCGAGACTTGATTTCCCTTAATTGCCTCACTGTCAAATTATTGTTAGTCACGTGTTCAATAACCTCGGATTGTGCATCCTGAGGAATGTTTGAAAGTTCTATCGCGCAGCTTACATTTAACCTGCTCATAGCAATTTGTTCCTTGACATTTTCTGGCAATTTTAATAATTGAATCCTGTGTGAAACATATTCCTCACTCATTCCTATTTTCCTTGCAAGTTCACTCACGCCACCCCAGCCAAAGTCAACTACATATCTTCTGAATGCTTCGGCCTCCTCGATCGCATCCATAGCTTTGCGTTGCATGTTTTCTGTAAGCTGAATCTCGTAAGCATCCTTGTCAGACATTTCACGTATCTTGCATGGTATAAAACGACACCGGAGTGACCTGCAAGCTTGAAATCTTCTGTGTCCAGCTACAATCTCAAAACCTTGTGCAAACGGTCTAATCAGGATAGGCTGAAGTAATCCATGTTCTCGTATACTTGCAACTAGAGTATCATCTTCTGGTGAAATTTTTTGAAATTTATTCCTTACCGCGTACTGAGATGGCCTGATCATTTTCATCTCAATATGTTCTACTATGCTTGTATCAAAAAATTCCATAGCAAGAATTGCAAGCCTAGATACTTATTGTTTACTAATACACTAGGTAATTGTCACAATAATGCATATTATTCATGAATTTCAACAAAACTATTATGGTTGGATAATGCCGAAGTTTTATGTAAAATTGACTATCAGCAAAAGAATAATGAAGCAAGACAGAATTAGTAATTATGTCCTAATTATTGTAAAGAGAGTATAGATCGCGATGTCTAAATATCAATATGTGTTCAAAGCCCTTGTGGTAATAAATGCTCACCTATTCATATTATGGCTCTGATTTCCACAAGTTCTTGATTTATTGAAGTACGTAATTGTTACACATCAAATGTAAGAGGTTCACCACAGAATCCAGCATTCACAATTTATATCTATGGACGCGGTTTCCCAGTGCTACGCAGTGTGGCACCCTGTTGATATTATTATTTTCTATTTAAAGACAGACTATGCTAAATTATAATGTATATGACTAGTGAACATAGATGGGTATGTACAATATGTGGCGACGGTTTTACAAGAAGGTCAACGGCTAGCAGACACAACAAAAATCTTCACGCTGGGAACAGTATGATCGTCAGACCGTTTGAATATATGATTGGTAGGCAAAATGGTAGATTCACTGAGCCAACTGATCCTTTATTATTTAGAAAGAACAACAATAAAAAAACTCAGGATTATAATAATAATGCCGCCTATCCCAATTATTTCCATGAAACTTATAATAATAGTTGCAATTCTAATAAGAATTATAATAATTACGATTCATACAAACTGCAACCGTCATCTTACCAACCCAATCTTCCATTGCAAGCAGTGTCGCAACAGTCATTCTACAAACCAGTTCATGATAATAAACAATCTATTTATTCGCTCAAGCCGTTAGAAATATAGCTCATAATTACCCAAACCCAAATTTCATATTATATTCAAAAGTCGACGACATAGATACTGAAACAAAGATGAGGATTCGTCTCAAGCCAGATTGATGTCGAACAGATAAGACATAAAGGAGATATGTGAATTAAAAACTAACAAAAAGATCTCTTAAAAGAATAATTCTCGCCCAGCTGAAATATATACATAAAATTGCTCACATCTTGGACTCATAATATTCCTTCATAATAATATTGTATCCATTGTCATTTTGTTGAATTTGCATCCTCCGATCCTAATATTCAAACGACTGGTTATAGATATCTTTGATTCTGAGATAAACACATAAGCGATTGCCCTACCACGCTGAATTGTGAATGCATTCGAGTGACTGGGAAAATACTGTCAATTCAAAATATCGAATGTGAAACTCTTGGAATGCTCAGGCCATTATTGCTGGCCGACGGGTACGAAATTGAAGAGTTACTAGCAACAAAACAAGCTCTTCAAATAGATCCAAACAAATACGAAGCAATAATAATCCTAGGTGGGCCTATGTCGGCTTATGAGGACCTAGAATTTCTCGAATTGGAGAAGTTTCTTATAAAAGACGCAGTCCATAAGCATATCCCGATCTTAGGTGTATGTTTAGGATCACAACTCATAGCCTCTGCACTAGGAGGAAGAGTCTATAAGGGAAATCATAAAGAGATAGGCTGGTTTGACCTTCAGCTTACCGAAACAGGTAAGAGTGAATTTTTTTATGGGATAAGTAGAGATAGACTAAAGGTATTTCAATGGCACGGGGACACATTTGAACTCCCAACTAATACCAACATCCTCGCATCCTCTGAGCACTACGTTCAAGCATTCAAAATAGGTACAGCCATAGGCATCCAATTTCACATTGAAGTAACCGGCGATATGATAAAAAGATGGTCTCTGCAATACGATCAGGAGATTCGTGAATTACGAATGAATCACGATGAAATATCTGGCGATTTGGATTTAAATATTGGCAATCTTAGAAAATACTGCCAGGTGTTTTATACCAACTTTAGCAGCTTGTACGGCAATGTGGTCGAGACAGGAAAATTTCTGCCTAGTATTTCTTAAACTTGAATGCAGAACTCATTGGAATATAATATACACACACTAGAGCGTCAGATCAGTTAATCTCAAGATAATTTCAGGACTGATCAAATACCTGTATCTATCTACTGAATAATCATGGTATGATAGCATTTATGAGATAGGTGAACTAATTCCTATTTCTTGTCCTCCAAGCTTTGTTATGACCAGTAAGGGTCAGTCGTAAACTATTAGAATTTTACTCGTTGTACTATCGGCCTCTGAAGATATTGTTAGAACGGATCCTAAACATTCCACTAGAAATCATTATTTTCGACTATCTTCGTGTTCTGGATAATATCTGTTGAGTTCTGCTATAAGTTGTAATCACGTGCACATATTCTGCATAATACTCAACCTAATATTTCAATAAAGCATGATTATTCATCTAAACGTAGTTAGATTTGGCAACAGGTCAAGTCAACTATATGAATTCATGTCTTTCCTGCCCAGCAGAGCCCGATATATGAATGGTAATAGGATTGTTGCTTCACCATGGATAGTGACTTGCTTCGCCTTCGCTTTAACTTTTCCCCAAGATATAGCCTCGGTAACTAGTGCACCGCTCAGACTTCCATCCCACTCATTAGCCGTAGTAATATACAACGCGTAATCTAGGCCGCCTCTGAACTGATTCCACCATAGTGTATGATGTTTCGAAATTCCACCGCCGATCATAAACGCACCTGTTTTTTTGGCATCATATATTATGTCAGATAATCTCGATTGATCAGCCAAAAGATTCAATTTGAAGTCCCGATGATTTTGATAAAATAGCCATATCTGGCTTCCAACTGCGCCATCAAGTATTCCTGGAACTATGACAGGAATATCATTTCTGCTCGCCCAGTACAAAAATGAACTTTCGTTCATTTTCCTCCCAATATGTTTGGTAATTTCAGAGCTTGAAAATTCTTTTACATTACTTTTATTATATAAACCCAATAAGCATTGCTGGACTTTTTTCTCAATTAACGGCCCATAGTTTTCATTGGGAATTAGCACGTTACCTAGACGATGAATTTTATTGTTCAGAAGGATGTTGTCATCAATTCCGAACTCACCAGCGTAGTACGCGTCATTTGCCCTTGCGATATCGTGGTCAAGTGCACCACAGGTAGTAATGACACAATCAAACATTTTGTTCTTTAACATGTCGCGTATTATTCCCCTAACCCCTGTCGAGATAATTGAACCCACAAACGAAAGGAATCTGGTACATTTGCTGTCGTTTTGCATTGACCAAAGTATGTTAACACCATTTGCAAGATTTCTTGATTCAAATCCTCCGGACTGCGACATCGAGCTAATAAGAGAATCCATATCATCTAATTTTATCGAGTAATCAGTTATACTGTCAACCAAAAAGGACTGCTTCCTGACATACTTTCTATTCCTCGTTCTATTTCTCTTCCTATGTGGGACGATCATATTGACTTTAGAATAAGGGTGGAATAAAATCTGTTCTTAATATTTGATGAGCTCTAGCCTATGGACTCTATGATATCTTGGCAATACCCTCGAAAACTGTAAATATCAAGATGCTGCCATGCGAGTGACGTGTATTAGTGCTATGTAATATGCTTCACTAGATTAATGTTCATTACGAAAACGTTAAAACACTAACTTGTCCTCAAACTGTAACGTAGATTAAAACTCGAAATTTTCTTAGATTAAATTCAGTTGAATGAATTTTGTACCTTCACTTCATATGGTGATGAGCTCGAGAACATATATCCCAAGAACCGACTTAAGAATTGTCATTTTCATGTGAGAAGATTCAGATACTAGGGTGACCTCTTTAGCTCCAAGATACTTTACCCCAATAAGGATCAGTTTGGCGTCGAGTCTATCTATAAAACGTTTGGAATGTACCAAAGTTCGCAGTTAGACGCATTCTCGAAACATCTACTGAATAGTTTGGTTAGACTTGTGTCGAACAGTATAATTTTTAAAAGCATCTCCCAGTTATGATTCACGATGGATAAATATCATTCGTTTAGAGGGAAGAAAATAGATCCTCCAATTATTAATAAAGATATGACTGTATCCCAAATGATAGAATTTTTTGGCTCTACTGGATATAATGCACGCAGACTTGCTGAAGCAGCCAAGTTGTTTAAACACATGGTTGAAAGCAACGCCACAATCTGTCTAACGCTGTCGGGGGCAATGACACCAGTGGGTATAGGAATGGCCATTAAGTTAATGATTGAAAATGGCTTTATTGACTGGATCGTATCAACTGGCGCGAATGTCTACCATGATTTACACTTCGCATATGGCCTGCCTGTACGTCAAGGGCATTTTAATGTGGACGATGATGTCCTTTACTCGAAGCAGATTGTGAGGATATACGACACTTATATTAAGGAAACCGGAACACTTCAAGCTCAGGATATCATTGTACAAAACGATTTAAGAAAAAGTATACCCGATATGTCTAACAGTAAATCTACGGCGGATCTATCTTATGCTCTTGGAAAAGCTGCTAAGAAACGCTCACGATTTCCTGAGAAATCATTCGTAGTTGCAGCATCTGAACAGGATATTCCGATATATATCCCAGCGATTAGTGATTCTTCTATAGGACTGAACATGTTGCCGCTGTTATTTGAGAAACAGCCTATTATGTTTAACGTAATAAATGATGTGGCAGAATCGGCTGCTATTCTTTGGAAATCTTCAAAATCTGGAGCACTAGAATTAGGCGGCGGAGTTCCAAAGAATTTTTTCCAGCAAACTGGTCCTGCACTGTATCAAATACTGAAGATAAAGGAAGGTGGGCATGATTACATTATTCAACTGACAGACGCGAGGCCGGATACCGGTGGACTGTCAGGGGCGACACTACAGGAAGGAAAGAGCTGGGGGAAAATCAAAACTTCACATAGTGGTAATATAATTGTGTATGGTGATGCATCTGTTTATTTTCCCTTATTATGCGCTTATGCAATTTCTGAATGTAAACCGCGCAAACAAAAGAGAATTTTTTTGAATAAGACAAATTGGATGAAGGAGATGGAAAGGATATATCTCAATCAAAAAGCATAGATTAATACAGCGACAAAAAGTCCTTAAAAGATGTCAAACTTAATGAGCCATGATTTTCTTGTGCGAGAATTGGAGAAGATTGATCTGGATAATGGCTTTTTCGAGACCTTGTCAAACTTGTCGAATGTGTCTGACATTGATAATCTGAAAGCATTACAATTATTTAATAAAATTAAATCAAATCCACAACACAAGATATTCGTGGCAGCCTTAAACAATGGAAACGTAATAGGTTCGATCACAGTACTAATCGAAGACAAGTTTATTCATTCGGGAGGAAAGGTAGCGCATATTGAAGATGTTGTTACACGTAAGGGTTATGAAGGTAGCGGTATTGGCGGAGCTTTGGTGTGCAAGGCACGGGAATTTGCAAGTTCCAGTGGCTGCTATAAAGTGATTTTAGACTGCTTAGAAAATATTGTCAGGTTTTACGAAAAATGTGGCTTTAGAAAGTATGGAATATCAATGAGACACGATTTGTAGCCCTCTAGATCGTATTCAGTCCTCTACCTGAGTGGAGTATAAAAGTTCTCTCTCGATGGTTCCGACAATTAGTAAGAGGTCATGTATTAAGGCAATTGTCCAGGATCTTTATTCCTCGTCTCCTGGTGAAGATTCAAGCGAAAGTACTCACATTAACGACAGCACTGCAAGTAGCCAATTATAGGTGCGTCCGCACGCAGAATACATGAGGAATATTAGTAATCAATTAGAGGCGTCGACAACAAATCATATTTCTGAATTAAATCGTGTCCAGTATCTGCTATATGAGATTCCACATCAGATTTGAAGATAAAGTCAAATTTGCATATATTACAGATCCAGAGGCTGTTAAGGTCATTATCATTCATAGAGGAAGTTATTGAAAAAACTTCGAATTTAAAGAGTAGGTAGATATTTAATAGAGGTTTTCACGAGAACAACTTCCTGAAAAAACACATACAGCAATCTTCTAGAAATAATATATAAGGAGAATATGCATATCAATTCGCCTTTCAATAAAAATGACTGTTCTCGGCTTTTTATGATTACTTCTGAATCATTGATTTTAATTTTGTTCTCAAGTTCGACATTCCAATGGGCTTTATAATAAAATCCTGGACATCTATAGATGGTAACACCTTACTGAATTCTTCCTGGTTAATTTCAAATGCTGTTATAAAGGCAATCTTTAGAGTAGAATTTTTTTCCTTGATACGTCGGTACAATTCAAACCCGTTCATTTTTGGCATTCTGATATCTGTAAGTACAAGATCGTAATAATTATTCGGGTGACTTTCGATTGCTTTCAATGCATCTTGACCATTTGAAAATGTCTCAACATCAAATTTATCCTCCGAAGTGTTATTCTCGTCGACAAAGGTTGATTCCAAATCCCGTTTGATAATGCGCAGGATATCTTTCTCGTCATCAACAACCAAGATCCTGGGTCGTTCATTTCCTATTCGATTGTTGATCATAACTTACTGGAAAAAATTACTAATATTTAATGTTATCAAACAATTAAATGCTGGATTCGACCCCAAAGAAACCTACGATTAACAATATTTCGGAATGTGTTTTATAAGTGATTAGCGGCATAATGCAAGAAAGACCGAATCGATTATCCCCCCACCATTCTTCTTAACGAGGTCATGTCTATATACATGAGAAATTCGAGAAGAAAATTAGTATGAGATATGTTACCTATCGTTTAAAAGACATGCTATCGGTCGTTGTGTATGCATCCTGACGACTTGAAGATAATTTGGATTTGCCGAGAATGTGATTCTCATTTCATCTTTTACTCCGACGTGATTGATCACAGAGAGCACACCGGTCACTCGAAAATATTGAAGAATAATTTATTATCTAAGGAGTCTATAGAGTAATCGCAGGTCAACTTTTCAAGAGATTTGAAGTACATGCATAGACGGGGTGATCGTACCGGGATATGACCCAGTATGGATAGATAGATAGATAGATATTAACTATCGTTTAATGGAATAAAAAAAGTAAAAGTTGCACCCGGGCCGATGCCATTATTACTGGCCCAAATTTTTCCGCCGTGAGCTTCTACAATACTTCGCGAAATGAACAACCCTAAACCCGTGCCATTCTCGGATTTACTTGCAAATTTAGAAAATAGTCTTGGTAGAATTTCAGAATCTATTCCTAGGCCAGCATCTCTAACGCTGACTGTAACCTTCGTCTCCGATCTTTGGACATCTACTGAAATCGACCCTCTCTCAGAAAATTTGACCGCATTACTAAGAAGATTGGAGATGACCTGGTACAGTCGACCCTTATCTGCTATGATATCAACATTGGTGGGTTTGTAAAGGACTTCAATTTTATCACGCAGATCTGAGTTGTTTGCAATCTGTTGTTTAACATCATGTACTGCCGCCACCAGAACATCATCTAAATTGAACAATTCTTTGTGAAGCTTAAGGCTCTTGCTTTCTATTTTAGTAACATCCAGAATATCAGAGGCAAGTCGATCTAACCTTTTCGCGTTGCGGATGATCGACCGTATTTGCTCATTATCAAGATGTGCAGGTTCTGCCTTCGTGCTGAACTGCCTTTCCATATACTCGGCATCTCCCAAAATTGGCATTATAGGGGTACGCAGTTCATGCGCCGCGATGTTAATGAATTCCTTTTGCATTCTATCGTGCACCTTTAACTGTTCGTTCGCACTCGCAAGTAACCTATTCGATTCGACTAACGACTGATTAGCGTTCTTGAGTTCGCTAGTTCTAACATTAACTGCTGCTCTTAATCTTCGGTTCCAGGATAGAATCAGAAAAGCCATACCTATCGATATAGAGGCAATGGTTGCGACTACGAGCGTACTAAAATTCTTTAGTTGGTTTATTAAGTAACCCACATCACTGGTCAAATTGTGGGGAGATCCTATGAATAAGGTCCAGAGATGCTTCCCATTAATCAAGACAGGTTGATAAGATATAGTGCTTGTATTGCCACGGAAAGTCACATCCTCAGCTCCGGGGCTATCTCCCAGCGATCGTTTCAAAATACTGTTATATGATTTTTTTGCGTCTTCAGGAACAGTGGTCTGGAACTCATCCGACAAATAGTTTTTGCCAACAAGGGTATGATTTCTTGCATATATAAAAACTCCATTCTTGTCCATTAATCCCAAGCTACTTACAAAGTACGGCGATAATCCCTTCTGTAAGAATTTTCCAATAGTCTGTACACTAATCGCCGCAATTATGATTCCTCCAAACTTTCTTGTATCGCTTGAATTACCAGAAGTACTAACACCTGTATTCATTTTGGACTTGTCAGATTCGATTATGGGATAGGATATATACAACCTAGGAATCTTATCTGGAGATTCGAATATGCTGCTGTAGTACGGCACAAGCAGATCTCTAGGGACTTTCAAAAATTCGCGGTCGCTAAGATTGAATCCTTTGTACTTTTCTAACGTTTCTGGACCTATATTACTCCAGGTTACTATTCTACCGTCTCTATCCAGCCAATAGTAGCCATCCGTTAATTGTTTTGTAGAATCTTGTGCTGCGTTGAGTAGCACCTGACCAGTTTTGATATCACTGGTATTCTGAAATGGAGGAGCATTAGTAAGTGCTTGCAAGTTATTTGTTAATGAATCAATGCTGTGGACTAGTATTTGTGATAGGTCATGTGCCTCTATCTTTGCATTGGATCGTACATCCATTGACGCGATCCGTGAGATTTCGTTGGCCGTTATTGTAGAATACTGATACGAAATAACGGAAAGAAATACCCCAATCGCTGCGATAGTAAGAAGGATTGCAAGGTTACTCCTAGTAAGCGTTGTCTTTATCAATAGTCGATAGTTATCTTTAATCTATTCAGGTACATAAAGTATGAATATAGATCTTCTATCATATTTATCACAAATATCTTTTAGCATAATTGAAGAATTCTATGGAGCTGACCTCTCATAGTCTTCCAAGCTGTCGCATATTTGGGCCTCATGCCTCTGAGGCCCAATGGATCCAACGTAATATGATTTTCGTGTCAGAAAATTATCTCAAGAGGATATTAAAATTTGTGAGCGTATGCAGGTATGCAGGCACAACTTGAGTGAGAGGCTCCTTATAAAAAGAAGGTTAATCTCTTTACAGATCGAAATGATCTAAGGAAGAGAAGCCTCAGTTAGAGAAAGCGAATTTTATTTGTTAAAGATATACTGCTGTTTCTGGTACAATCGGTTTTATATCTAGCAAGCCAGATACAGTTACGTGTCTCTACCAAAGTCCTGTTCCTTTAGATCTCAGCAAACCGATTGTGCTTTGCCTCCTAACTATATCCTTTCGGTCCAGGATAACAACAATGATGAATATATGATTGGGGCGGTTTGCGATTTGCATAAAGACGCCATAAAGCTCAGGATTCAAGATCTGCAATCCAGTTCGAAAATACCGAAGGGGAAGATAAAATTTAATCCCGTAGTAATTCTTGGAACGAATTGTATAAAGGGGCTGGATGAAGGGTACGACGATATTCGATTTCAATAGAGTTACATTATCCTCAATAACATCGTATCAGCATACTATTACAATAGACATATGTAGGATATACGAAAAGTCCTTGGCATCGTCAGATTCATAGATATGCGCAAGGCAGTGGTTCAGCATCTTGCAAAAGCTATAATGAACAATCTTTCTAACTTCAGTTAGACGAGTATTGCTCGTTCAGTTTTTACAAATTCTTAGTAAGAAAATCCACATGTTTTTAATATTATTAGTCAAAATATAGATTTTCCATAAATTTTATCGGAATCTCCTGTTGGTCCTACTAAGTGTTTATACATTCTTTACTAGCAATGATCCCTATTGCCATACGTCAAATAGAAGGTGTACATCCAACTATTGTCGGATCAAAATGAGTCTTACGTAGCTTCTCATTCAGGCTATTCTCAATTCAACTGATGTCAAATAAAGAACCCAATATGGATGGTTCTTTTCATTACAAATCTTACTTTAGCCTCCTTACACGGTAAATGTAAAGATGGAGTGTGACCCCACTTCACTGAATGCTCTTTGTTTTAATTTCCACAACATAATCGATGTAAACTCGGCATTAAATCAATTCGCTTAAAATTTAATAATTTGCTGAGATAAGCATTGGGGGGCTTATCTTCTACATGCCAGCTAAACTGTTACATACCATAATAAAACTGAATGAATGATAATCGTGGCGTATTAAGTTGATCCTTTAGTGATCAAAAATGAAATGTTTAAAGCATGTAAATCGTTTCAGCCTTTCTAAATAGATGGATCCGACAGATAAGGCCATTCTAGTGTCGCTATATGTAAGCTCATTAGACCCTTCACTTTCACCAATGGAATGGATAAGAACTCGTTTTCCTTTGCCACGCGACGTCTTTAAGAACAGAATTGAAAATCTCGTAGCGAAAGGCTTCGTTGAAAAAGACACTGAAAGACTCACTTTTATTGGCCGAGACGCTATCAAGGTAGTTTTAGTAGGGGGCGTATTTGATCTGATTCATCCTGGCCATATACGCACCCTACTTGGAGCAAGATCACATGGAGATGTTTTGATAGTGGTTATTGCACGAATTTCCACTGCACTTAAAATAAAGAAGTACCGACAGATTTATCATGACGAAAATTTGCGCAGAGAATTAGTGTCATCCCTAGGCTTCGTAGATCTAGCCGTAATTGGCAGAGAAAGCTCCCTATACGACACTGTTGAATTTATAAAACCTGACATTATTGCACTGGGATATGATCAGACCCACAGTGAGAAAGAAATCGCGGAGAACTGTCGAAAAAGAAATCTGAGTGCGAGGGTAATCAGGCTCAACACTCCGGTACCAAAGATTAAGAGTTCTAAGATAAAAGAAGATCTGGGAGAATCCATATATGGAATTTAATTCATACATTAAATTTAATTTAGTTCAACCCTTGACCGTGTTAGAATGAACTGTTATCTTGACTCTGTCACCATTGCGTATTCCTAAATAATCTTTGATACAGACTGGAGCGATAACTTCTAACAGACTTGTGTCATAATGCGTCCTCTCCAAGACCAGAATCGCCGAATCAGAAATTGCTCCATCGTTGATGTCTGCAGGATAGCATTTAACCCAACCATAAGTGCGCGATCCATCATTGAATCCTTGAATATAGACATAAGAGGATTTCTCAATGTCCGGCCTGGAATTCATAAAAATTTCTTCCGCCAATTTGACGTTTAAAGTTCCTGGATATGGCTCATAACCCAGTTTCTGCCTGAATTGTGTCCTATACCCATCTAGAGACATGTAGTATGCACCTTCTCCCATCCCCGATACCACCTTGCCTTCTAATGCAACGAGTGTGGATGAATGAGCTTCCAATGCTGATTTGAGCAGCGATGATACGTTTTCAATCTCCTTATAGCCTCGATCCGTTACGCGCACCTTGAATTTTTGACCCGTTCGTGTTCGTACTATAAAACCAAGAGATTCTAATTCCAAAAGATGTTTTGATGCTGCTTGTTGCGATTTGCTTATCCGCTTTCCCAGTTTGCTGGTATTAATTTCTATGAAACCTTGGCGTGCTCCCATCATCAAGAGTTCTGCTAATGTGATTACTTGGACGAAGTTGACATCTGACATTTGGCCTGCTACTAAATGCTTGTTCCTATATCTCCAAATGTTCTTATTTTTATGTCGAGAGGTTTCTTAAATTCAGTTGTTCTATGCCCTACAATGTATTCGATGCCAGCCTTATTTGCGGCTTCTACCAATCTTTGCGTCACTATTCCATCTAGAACCAATATTTTGGCACCTTCAGTGCTGTCAAGCCGCTTTAGCAAATCGGAAACGGGGACCTTGAGGAGTATTTTCATTGAACCATCCAATACTACGGCTTCCAAGGTTTCGTTAATTTGAGGGTAAACATCTCTGACAATTGAAACAATTTGCTGATTATCTTGAGGTTCGAGGTCATTTTCAGCAGGAACTGTTTGCGGTTGGATTGGTTCGCGCTCGGTCGTGGTTGGATATTCTTGTCTATCTCTTCGGTGGAGTTGTTTACGATCCGGTTGTTGTTCCGTGGAGACCATGCTGGGAATGTTAGCAGGAGCAACTTCCCGTAATATTTCTGCGACCTCCAAAGGAGTACAGTCCTCGACCTCTCTTCCCGGTGGAGCCCTGACTACTCGATCCATTTTTACCATACCCTGCAATTCCTTTAGAATTAGGTCACCAGCCCGATCGCCATCCAAAAATGCGACCACTCTTTTTCCATCTGTAAGCTTGGTTATTGATTCATCTATTTTTGCCCCTTCTATAGCGATAGCATTGTCAAAACCAGCACGAAGAAGGTTTATCACGTCTGCTCGTCCCTCTACAAGAATAATCCAATCAGAATCAAAAACCCCACTCCCGCAGGCAAGTTGCGCTTTGCCAAACGCGGTTAGCTTTCCAGGCTTACTCGCATCATATACATCCTTAAGCATCTCTTCCCCTTCGCTGATAGTCTTCGTAGCCCAATCCTGAACTATTTTCTTTGCTCGATCAACGATAACCTTTTTCTTTATCGCTCTAATATCATCAATGCCAACAAGTGCAAACTTGGCCTGAAATGGTCCTACTTTGTCGATACTCTCAATCGCAGCCGCTATAAGTGCGGAGCGGTCGAGATATCGGTACTCATCGGAATTAAGGCATCGCCCTTGGCCATGTTAGATCTTGTATCAACATTTACCTCGATCCTCCCAACTTTAGACACTTTCTGTAATTCGTTTAGATTCATTTCCGGGCCAAGTAAACCTTCAGTTTGTCCAAAAATTGCACCGATTATATCGGCTTTTTCAACTAAACCATCGACCTCGAACTTCAATTTAACATGATACTTTACAATACCGGTACTAGGCAATTTCATAACCTCATTATTATTAAGTAAATTTACGGAGTCATCGCTTGAATATAAGTGCTTTGACAATATTCCATGCTGACTGACAGTAGAATCATGTATAGAAATAAAGGTCAGGTCTCGAACCAGTAATTCCTGAAAGATATGGTGCATAGGATGCAAGATCCTCCACATGTCTTATCTTTCCATTGTCGATACCAGCCAATTTCTTTTTATACAACAAACTCACGTGTCCTCCCCGGTACTGCAGCTGGTTCAGTAGTTTTCTTGTCAAATGCTTTCCAGTTCTATCCATGTCAAATAACAGGATTATCTTCCTCTTGTCTAAGGAATGGCTGTCAACAAAATCTGTGACACCCCTAAAGTGATTAAAGACGCTTACATGCCCATTGAATCCAGCGATGGCTAAGGCTTTTACATCTCTTTTACCTTCAACCACAATAACTGAGCCATTTTCTGACTCCCTGTTTAACATGTAGATGAAATTGTGCAATCTATTCAGCTTCTCATGATCAATAGTTCTAAAGATCATTTGAACTTAAATCATATTCCACTAGCACTAGCATTTAATTTTTGTGATATTCCATGTACCAGTGTAAACATATTGATGACATTGTTTAGCAGGTCCAAAATCGTTGTAAAACTAAATGTATTCTATATTTTTGAGTTCGTTATGGAATCGCAGTAACCAGCGGCTGTCGAGTTAGGTTGGCGAAAAGGAATTTGCTCAAAAACAAATTTCAGGTCTATCTTCCTTATAATTATGTATATTCTTAATAGTATTGATCAGATCTTCGTTATCAGTAAGAAAATCTTTGCTTTTTACGTAATCTGCAGGCAAAGTTATAATTATCCTCGACTTGATATAATATTGTACCTGTGTCATATGGTTCGTTCCTTTTAGAGATTGGTGGATCAGAATGGCTAATCATAATCTTACTTGCGTTGATTTTGCTATTTGGTTCAAAGAAAATTCCCGAACTATCAAGAACGCTAGGGAAGGCAGCTGGAGAATACCAAAAAGCTCATCAAATGTTCAAAAAAGAAATGCAGAATGCAAATCTGGATTACTCAAATGATATGGGTTTTGTGTCACCCAAGACAAGCGGACCAGTTACTAGCGAGAAGGAAAAATTGGCAGCAATTGCAGACTCGCTTGGTATTGCTTATTCCGACACTACAACCGAAGAGCAGCTAAGACTTATGATATCCGAAAAAATGCAGAGATAACTATAAGCTAGAAAAATCTGAGCCTAGACAATTCAAACGGCACTAGTTTAGATCATGGATAAGTATATATATATCTGATCCCAGTTACAAAAAGCTACTTTCAACACTTAAATATATCGATTTTTTCAAACACTACGATGTCAAAATCAAAATCAACTAGCGATGTGACAGTAAACCCGTTTGAGACAGCACTCAAACAATTGGATGAAGCAGCTGAGTTAATAAACCTTGAAACTGGCATGCGCGATGTTTTGGCTAATCCTAAACGTGTCCTTATCGTATCACTACCGGTCAAGTTAGATAGTGGAAAAATTGAAGTGTTTACTGGCTTTAGATCACAACACAACGATGCCAGAGGACCCTTCAAAGGCGGGATACGATATCATCCTCAAGTGACAATAGATGAAGTCAAGGCACTATCCATGTGGATGACATGGAAATGCGCGATAGCTGATATCCCCTACGGAGGCGGTAAAGGAGGCATCATATGCAATCCAAAGGAAATGTCGGAAGGAGAGTTAGAGCGCATGACTAGGCGGTACGCATATTCTATCGCAGATATAATAGGTCCTCGTACAGATATTCCTGCCCCTGATGTATATACTGGCGGGAAAGAAATGGCTTGGATCATGGACACTTATTCCGCACTTAAAGGAAATTTTGGTCAACCTGAAATAATTACTGGTAAACCTTTAGCTATAGGCGGATCATTGGGTAGAACCGAAGCGACAGGCAGGGGATTAACATTTACGGTAAGAGAAGCTGCCAAGAAATTATCAATAGACTTGAAAACTGCGACAGTTGCAATACAGGGCTTTGGGAACGCTGGACAATATGCCGGGCAGCTACTTGAGGATCAGGGAGCTAAAATAATTGCGGTTTCGGATTCTAACGGCGCAGTTGTCAATAAGAAGGGTATAGATGTGCAAGGTTTGAGAAATCATAAGGAAAAGAATGGATCAGTGACCGGATATCCAGAATCCAAGGCTATGTCTGGCGAGGAGATTATTGAGACGGAATGCACTATACTAGTACCCGCTGCCCTTGAAAATCAAATTACACAAAAAAATGCTTCGAGAATAAGCGCAAAAATTGTAGCTGAGGCAGCTAATGGTCCGACAACCCCTGAAGCTGATGAAATATTGTTCAAGAACAACGTTCTGTTGATACCTGATATTTTAGCCAATGGAGGTGGCGTCACAGTTTCCTATTTCGAATGGCTGCAGAATCTTAGAAGGGAGTATTGGACAGAATCCGATGTAAATGAAAGACTGGATAAAAATATTTCAAAGGCCTTCGATGATGTTTATAAAGCTCACGAAAAACACGGAGTGAATATGAGAAAAGCTAGTACGCTATTAGCTATAGAGAAAGTTGCCGAGGCAACAAGGATCAGAGGTTTATGGCCATAACCTAACTATTCATTTATTTGTACAGAGTCACTCTGTGTTGAACGAATGTCCACATGAACAGCTCTTCGTAACGTTCGGATTATTGATCTTGAAACCGGAACCCATAAGACTATCTACGTAGTCAACATTTGCCCCCTTTAGATACCTTTGACTATAGCCATCAATTAATACCTTCACTCCATTCTGCTCAATCACGCTATCATCTTCCTCCGCTTTCTCTTCAAATCCCATACCGTATGAAAGACCTGAGCAGCCACCACCAGAAACATAAACTCTCAAATACAAGCTATTATTTCCCTCCTGTTTCATAAATTCAGCTACCTTCTCTGCTGCCTTGGCGGTTATCGTTATGACTTGGCTTTGTTGTGTGCTCTCCATTTCTTATATTTAGACTTAATAAATATAATAACTTTTGCTTTCAATACTATTGAAATTTTTACCTAAAGCGTAATTACCTAAAAATTTGGTTAGGTAGTATGTAGAGTTATTGCTTTGTCAATTTAGACCACTTTGCAAGCGTGCTTGCGGCGCTGACCCAAGTTGTAACAGAATGATAGACTGGAACATTCCTATCCTCCAATTTTCTCGAAATATTGTGGGTGAACGGTCCTCCCATAGCCCCTACTAATATTGGTTTTTTCATAAGCTTTTGAAAATCTCCGAGTACATCTACAATGCTCTCTTCTAAGGGATCGTCCTGGAACACAAACCATGGCATTATGATATCAACATTCGGGTCATCTAAGAAGGATTGAATAGCAAAGCTATAGTCGCTAGAATTGGCTGAACCTGTAACATCGCAGGGATTACCAATCACATAAGTCGCCGGATAGTGATCTTTTAGTTTCTGTTTCGTTTGTTCGGAAATCTCCGCAAGTTGCAGCTCAAGTCTTTCAAATTGATCTATTGCCGCTATGATAGGTCCGGCTCCATTCGTTACCATTGCAATCCTATTACCTAAAGGAACTGGTTGCCAGGTCAACGCTTTCAAAGATCCTGTTAATTCTTCATAACTATCGACTGAGATAATTCCTGCTTGGTCGAGCGCACCCTTTACTACTTTATATGTTCCTCCGAGGGATCCTGTATGCGATGCCGCTTGTTTTGCACCTCTCGAACTGCGACCGTTCTTAAAAATAACGATTGGCTTTTTCCTATCTTTGATTACATCTTTAGCGGCATTCAAAAACTTGCGCCCATCGCCAAATCCTTCTACGTAAAGGCCAACCACTTTTGTTTCAGGATCTTCTGAAAGATACCAGATCATGTCGGCCTCGTCTACATCTGATCGATTTCCATATGATACCATCTTGCTCATGCCGAATGAATCGGAAGTTTCCATAAATGCTATACCCACAGTTCCGCTTTGGGACAGAAATGCAACGTCTCCCTTTCTAGGTCTTATCATCCTCTGATGACCCTGGAATGCACAATCGAGTCGATTATCACCATTGAATACTCCTATGCAATTTGGTCCAATAATTCTGATCCCCAATTTGCTCGATAGTTCCTTTATTTGTTGTTCAATTGCTGCTCGCTCTCCGCCTAACTCTTTACCACCTCCAGAAATAATGACCATATTGTGAATATCCTTTGATCCACAAATTTTGAGCAGATCTGGAACAAATCGCAGGTCAACCGTCACAACGACAAGATCTACCTGTTCTGATATGTCTTCCAAACTTCTGTACGCTTTGATTCCCATTATCTCCTGATAGCCCTTAGCGTTAATTGGAAAGACTTTACCTTTGTACTCATGTTTGACCAGACTCTCTAGAACAGAGTTACCAATTTTGCCGACCTCTGGCGAGGCTCCTATCAATGCAATAGATTTGGCGTTAAAGAAAAGGTCCATATACCGAGAGTCAGGTTTGGCCACTGAAACAATGTCAGTATCAATATTATCCCGTAAGAGAATCTTTGCATCGACCACGTAGTAATCCTGAGGATATAAAATTACTGGATTGAAGTCGACGCTTTCAAAATAAGGTGCTAAATCAATACCAAGCTTTCCTATGTTCAAAAGCGCTTCCTTTAAGACACTAGTGTTAATGGCTTCTGATCCTCTGAATCCTTTCAATAGCTGTGAACCTCTTAGATCCTTTAACATTTCCTCAGCATCATTCCCAGTTATAGGAAGAACTCTAAAGGATACATCTTGAAACACCTCGGTAAGAATCCCGCCTAGCCCCATCATTATAACTGGTCCAAATTGCGGATCGTTCTGAAGACCAATTATTATCTCAACGCCAGATGGGACCATTTTTTCTAAGAGGATGCCCTTGACTTTATATTTTTTCGACAATCTATCATACATTTCAGAGAAGACCGCCCTTGCTTCTGAACCTGACTTCAGCCCAACCTTAACCCCCTTCACATCAGTCTTATGTAAAATCTCTGGAGAAACTACTTTTGCAACCAATGGAAAGCCGATTTCAGAAGCCTTCCTTTCCGCTTCATCGGCTGTAGTAACAAGAGCATAAGGAGGTACCTTGATCCCATATTCAGTCAAAAGATTCTTTGAAGATTCTTCAGTTATTACTTTCTGATTGAGAGTGCTTGCATTATCAAACATTTCTTTAAGGTTGATTTTGACGCTCATTGATTATGTCTCCAAAAGCAGAACTGCTTCTAATTAACTTTACTTCATTTAATCAGAAACTATAAACACAATTAACTAATTAGTCGGCAAGCAAAATCACTCATATGCCATTGTCCCCTTGTTTGTCATGATCGATTCCATCAAAAAGGTGCTGCCATGTTTACTATTTGTATGCAGCAATTATTACCGCGCCCCCCATAAGTCTAGTCTTAAATTCAACTCTAGAAAACCTTTGTAATAATATTCTAAGCTCTGAATTACGAGGCCATTTAATGTACGTCCCATATAACGATTTGAACTTAAGCCCCACTTTACCGGCAGCTGCATAAGCTAGTATCCCGAGAATATATCTCAAGTAAAATGAGACAAATAGTCGTTTCAAGTAAGCGTCCGGTTTTCCCAGGTCTACAATGACGAGTACACCTCCATCTCTTAAGATCCGATGCATCTCAGAGATTGATTGTTTAAGATGAATTGCATCGCGTAATGAATATCCACAGAGTATAGCATCAAAAACACCGCTTTGGAATGGCATATACTCAAATATGCCGGAAGATAACGATGCCGAAAACTTGTTATCAAACATTTGCCTTGCTTTTATAAGCATGTCCATGATTGGATCATACATTATCAGGGTCAGATCTCCATTCGCTTCCTCTAGTGCCAACCTAGACATGTTCCCATAGCCAGATCCTGCGTCTAACACGATGCTTTTGGGCAGTATCCGCCCTTCCAGCCCTAAACGACGATATTTGGTATCTTTACCTAATGAAATAGCCGAATTGACTTTGTCGTAGACCGGAATGACGTAACGCAGCACTAGTATTACTTCCCTCCAATACTTTTCACCAAGTCCCGACAAAGGCGGTAACACTTGTTACGCCACTCTTTTATGGCTTTGTATTAAAATAATGACGAGATGGGACTAGCCTCTGTGGACCAGTCAGATTCCAAAAACTGATAAATAACTAGGTGAGAATATATAGTTATGTCCTCAATTACTGAACATATTTGTCCTGATTGTGGTTGTCTTTTAGTCCATAATAATCCCATAACTCTTCAAAGCATGAAGGAAATCCACGACCAGCTTTGCGTCATAAAAAACCAACGGGCTAAAGCTTTGGAAGCGACTAAAGCAGCAGCTGCACTGCCTAAAACAGCTCCCCAAGCTCCTCCACCCTCTGTTGCAACTCAACCAGCTATTGGTTCAAGTGCGACTGCAATACAGGAGCAATCTCCTCAATCTACTGTGGTCCCAGCTATTGGAGGCGATACAACAATCTCACTTACCGGCTCTGGTACTAGTTATTCTAAGATGGACGGTCCAATCGACCCTGCGTTCAAATCTTCAAGACAAGTGGCTGGTACATACCAGGGAATCAAAGTATGGGGTCCTGTTGATGCACCAGGTCAGTTAGGAATTTGGGGTACTGAGGTAACTGTGGATTTCGATATATGTATAGCAGATGGTGCTTGCATAGAAGCTTGCCCAGTAAATGTATACGAATGGTTAGAGACTCCAGGACACCCTGCTTCGGAAAAGAAACCATTCATGATAAGAGAAAAGGACTGTATATTCTGTATGGCATGTGAGAATGTATGTCCCCCACAATGTGTAAAGATATTCCAGAAAGGAACCTGAGCATCCTTTTGAGTAATTACGAACTTGTGGAGTCTGAATCAAGATTCCGGTAGCTCTCAATAACTGGTGGTCAGCCAAGTGTAATTGCATTCTAGGTATTGACAAAATTTAATCTGGCTGCAACTGGAGGAACTTTTGACATAATACATGCCGGTCACTTCGCCCTGTTATCAAAAGCCTTCGAAATATCTGACAAAGTAATCATAGGAGTAACTAGCGATGAATTTGCTGCAAAAAACCGAGGGAAAACCAAGATTCATCATAAATATGAAACCAGGGTTGCTCCTCTTAAGGAAGCAATAAAGAATAGATTCGGCAGAGTAGACTATTCGATCAGTAAGTTACACAGCAGTTTCGGACCTGCAGTAGTATTTGGACAGGTGGAGGCACTAGTAGCTAGCAGTGAGACCGCAGCCAAAGGTAAAGAAATAAATGAGATTAGACTCGCGAACGGGTTAAAACCGCTTGCAATCATAAGGGTTAAATTAGTGAAGGCAGACGACGGTAATCCTATCTCATCCACGCGAATAAGACTGGGTCAGATTGATAGTTCGGGAAAGTTGCTAAAACAAATGTGAGGATAGCTCAAATCCTTTTGATGTTCTAAATTTTATTATCCTTTTGTGTATCTAAAAAGTAGGAACGCATATGAGAAATCAGAGCTATCTTGCAAACAATAGACTTGACCTAGCGCTTTCCAATCTCAAAGACGGATTAGATCCTGAAATCCTAGCGTATTGGTACAGGAGAATTGAGGAGAAGTCTAGAGAAATAGCCCCAACACATCTGAAGGAAAAGATACATTTTAGGCAAGACAGAATATTATGGATGAAATTTGAAATAAATATTTCGAAAAGAGCTGTTCCATATCTGATGCAGGTTATCGAAGAGTACATTGATATCATGCCATATTCTACTAGTTTATACTTCAGGCATGTCCAACAAATTGTAGCCAATGAGATAATCAAACAACTTCGCTAAGTTAAAATGAAACTTAAATCTTCAAAAGGCTTCAAAAGAATGATTGAAGTTATTGATTTGCAAGCAAGGATCAGAAAAAAAGAATTGCATTGTTAAGAATTAATAAAGGGGATTCAGATTTTCAATTATTTTAAAAGGTATTCGATGTGTGTGTAAGCCCCCTCAAAGCTGCTCCTACACAATTCGCCTTTTCCACCTAAGATATCCCTCATAATCCTTGTTAGATTTGAAATGGAAATTCCATCTTTTAGTACGATACAATGGGATGAATTATCTGTCAGTGTAATAACTATTTCATTATTTCTAGCACTAATTGCTCTTATAAGGCTTGAATCATCTTTCTGTTTCGCTAAGAATGCTGCTAATTTTTCTGCCTCATAGCTGTCTTCACATTCTATCGTATCATTGTATTTCATTAGTATAGATTCAAAATGGATCTCCGTCGTACATAAATTCTTTCACAGTATCCTTAGCTTTTTCCCTCCGCTTTTGGAAATCAGCAATAAATAACTTAGCCTCGTCTGCAAGATCTGCTTTACATTCGCCGCATAAAAGATTACCAATCTTACATTTTAAAAATCGCTCATCAGATTCTCGTTCTGTATCAAAAAAGTAACGCAAGTACCAGAAAACTGGGCAACCATTGGCATTCCCACCAAGCTTTCGTTGCAATTGTACAGTCGCTTGACCTCCAGTAAAGGCAGAAAGAATTTTCTTTTCAACAACCTCTGGGCTATCCGTTGTGAAAAGTGCTGTATCAGGTTTAGAGGAAGACATCTTCCCCGATACGCCCAGTCCTGGTATGAATTTACTATGGATTTGTGCTGGTTTATAGTAACCCATTCGGACAGCAACATCTCTAGTTACTCTCCAGTAAGGATCTTGGTCTATCGCAGCTGGAATTAGCACGGGAGTCGGTTTTCCCTCGAGAACTGACGGAAGAAAACAAGTCGAGGCTTGAATAGGAGGAAACCCAATCATACCAATATTACTAGAATGTGAAAAGCCGAAGACCGATTTTGCTGTAGAAAAAGTGATATGTCTTGCGATTTCTATCGCGAGTGGGTACAAATACTGTATGTGTGTAGTATCTACGAGAATTTTCGTCTTTCTTGGATCGAACCCGGTGGCTATTATGTCCAAAATATTTTCGCGAGTAAAATAATTTATCTTTTGCGGCTAAGATCATGGTTAAAAAGAAATTTTTCATCGTCGGTTAGCTGGAATATTAGTTTTGAATTAAATTTATCTTGCAGATATTTTGAGAATAGCCATGGCATAATGTGACCCATATGCACCATCCCGGAAGGTCCTCTTCCTGTGTAGAGGTAAAAACTTTCGCCAGATTTGTATTTGTTTAAAATCCAATCCAAGTCGCGGTGGGAATAAAAATATTCTAAACTTAACAATGGATGAATTTCGCTAGTGATACTTTTGAAAGTATCGAGAATACTAGCGCTGATAGGATCTGTGCCGAATCTGTCGATAAGTTTGTCATAATTTATATGTCCCTCGACTTCCCACGGTGTAACTGAGAAATTATCTTCGTTGCTGTCAGGGACTACTTCTCGAAATTCATCTGGTTGTGAGTTGTCTGAGCTTGACATATTTATCTATATACAATTGCCCATCTTGGCTTAAAGGTTTAAAAAGTGTTCTTCCATTGACAAGTTCAAGGTTTAATGAGCGATACTGATATACTACATCCGATAGAAAAAACTATCTTAGAGGAGCTTAAAACCGGGCGGCGTTTGAGTCTTGATACATTGGCTTCAACGACGAATTTGAATATCGATCAGCTCAGGAGAGGGATAGAGAGGCTAAAATTCAAAGGCTTTATTATCGTTCGGGATTCTTCAAAGACAATAATTTCACTAGGGATTAACGGACTTAACGCCGTAGACAAGGCAATGCCCGAACGGCGATTGGTCAATGCTATAAGAGGTGGTTACACAGATCTGAGTTCTATCAGAAAAAGTGGTCTTTTAGACGACAGAGATCTTGAAGCGGCTGTGAACAAGGCAAAAATACAAAATAAATGGATTGAACTAAAGACCACAGATTCTGGTGAGCGGATAATCGTCTTAAATAAGTCAGCCGATGAGTCATCAGAGGAGGAAAAGCTCATCGAACGGCTAGGTAAATACCAAACAATTCAGTTATCCGATCTCTTATCAGAGGAGGTGAATGCCCTAAACTTGCTTAAGAAACGTCCCAATTTTGTTAATGAAGCAATACATAGAGAAATACACGTAGAGATAACACCTTCTGGTATACACGCATTAGACAGAATCAAATATTCCGGTGGCTTGCTCAAAATCGCAAACGACGCGCCAATAGACGTGATCTCTCCAGTGAATTTCATATATCCTGGACGAACCCATCCTTTGACTGACCTTGTTGACGAGATAAAGGAAATATTCGTTAGTCTTGGCTTCACAGAAATTGAAGGGCAGACAATTCAGACGGCATTTTGGAATTTCGATGCCCTCTTTATTCCACAAGATCATCCTGCAAGGGATATGCAAGATACCTTTTATTTGAGGAATAAAAATAGGTCAGAGATAGCCGAAAACCAGCAAGTCCAAAAAATCTCCCAAACACACAACAAGTGGTGGAATTATGTTTGGGATCTAGCCAAGTCTAAAAGGCTGGTTCTACGGACTCACACTACTCCAGTGACAATAAGATACCTCGCAGACAACAGAATTGAAGATGGACGAATTTTCTCAATTGGCAAAGTATTCAGAAATGAAAAAATGTCATATAAACACCTTGTTGAGTTTAGTCAGGTGGAAGGGGTTGTAACTGGCAGTAATGTAAGTCTCAGTGATCTGATGGGCTTGCAAACAGAGTTTTACAGAAAATTGGGGATCAAAAAAGTTAAGTTTTGGCCCACATATTTTCCTTATACTGAGCCTTCGCTACAATCCATGATATACAACGACAATTTAGACAAATGGGTAGAACTCTTTGGAATGGGAATATTCAGACCTCAGGTTACGGAACCGCTTGGGATAAATAATCCAGTACTGGCATGGGGAGGTGGAATAGAAAGAATTGCAATGCTTAGGCTCGGGCTCACCGACGTAAGAGAAGTATATAACAACAACTTGAAGTGGCTCAGGAAAATTGCTAAATGCCGGTTGTAAATCTGAATCTCGCAAGGTTAGCAGACTGGTTTCCTGGCAAACCCGTAAAGCAACTTATTGACGCGTTACCATTTATTGCTCTAGACATCGAGAGCATAACAGATCATGAGATAAGGATTGAATATAATCCAAATAGGCCCGATTTCAGTTCCGATTATGGTATTGCTAGAGCACTAAAAGGATATCTTGGAATAGAAATTGGAATACCAGAATTCAAGCTAACTAGAACTAATAAATATAGAATAATAGTTGATATCTCGAAAAACTTATCTCGGCCATATATAACCGCGTTAGTAGCTAGAAATCTGAGACTAGATGAGTTAGATATCAAGCAATTGTTTGCTGTACAAGACGATCTCCATGATGGTATCGGAAGGCAGAGAATAAAGGCATCAATAGGATTTCATGATTTGGATTCTATAAAATTTCCCCTAAAATATACTTCGGTTTCAAACGACTATTCCTTTACCTATGTCCACGAATCGTCGCCAATTACAGTTGAGGAATTTATGAATACTTATGGTGTAGGGTACAAATACCATCAACTCCAAAAAAATTCAGGGAATTATACAGTGTTACTAGATAAGAATAATCGAGTACTCTCTTTTCCACCGGTAACGAACTGCGAATCTGCAAAAGTAGAACCAGGCACAAACAATCTTTTTGTAGAGGTAACCTCTTCAGATCAGAAACTTGCGGAGGACATTATCGCTATATTAGCAACTACGATGAACGATATGGGATTTATGATTCATACTGCGGTTGTGGAAACTCCAGGAGCGTCGAGATATTTACCAAATATGAAGCCATCACAGATTATAGTAACACGTGACCAAATCAACCGGACGCTTGGAACAAAACTTTCTACTGAAGAAATTTTGATGTCTTTAAGGAAATGCCGTCTAGATGCAAAGGTTATCAAAAAGAACGGCTCTACTATTATTTGCAGTATTCCCAGATACCGAGTCGACGTTTTTGATAAAATCGATATCGTAGAAGAGGTTGCTATAGGATACGGGATTGAGAACCTTATTCCAACCATTCCATTCTCTAACATTTCAGGAAATCGGAGCACGGTTTCACGCTATCTTGATATCATTAGAATTACGTTGGTTGGTCTAGGATTCCTGGAAGTCAATAATTTTGGGCTTGTTGATAAGAAAATGCAGTTTGATCTGATGGGCACAGAATGCGATATTGACAGATTACTAACAGTAGAAGGTGCACAAAATACAGGGCTTGACAATCTTCGCATCTCCTTAATCCCTTCTTTGATGCAGACTCTCTCTCATAATATCCATGAAACCTACCCACAGAATATATTTGAAATTGGAAAGGCGTTTAGTGACAATGAGGATCTAGAGCAGTGGCATTTAGCAGTATTGCTTGCAAATACCAAGTCTAACTTTACAGAGGCAAAATCAGTATTACAAAGTATACTATCATCATCTTTTGCCAAGGATCTGAAAACTGAGCCTGAGAAACTTCCATTTTTCATCAACGGAAGATGTGCGAAAGTTATCGTAGACCTTGAACGCGTTGGTGAATTAGGCGAAATTTCATCTTTGGCAAGAGATAACTTCAAACTGAGAATCCCAGTTTCGGGTTTCGAGATTAATCTGTCCAAATTACTGCATATAAAATCCTGATGTTTATATCCTGGAAGCTCGTTTAGATGATTGTCTGGCCTAATTCGAGCATTTACTTACAATGTCATCAACTGGACTACTTTGATGACTGTCGTATTGGATCTCGATATTGGTGAGCAGGCAACCCCGTAAAAGAGAGTGCACTAGGAGGAATACACTAAGTTGTATGGCTACCTGTGATTATGTGTGAGTCAGAGGCGGGGCACATTGTACTTGAATCTAGCAAACCAAATGAAAAAATCTAAATTCTATCCGCTATCGCGTTAGTCAAAAAAATTATTCTCGATATAAACATAGAAGGTTCTCAAAACATGCTGCCAGATACGTCATTGAGTAAGATCAATAATGCTGTTCTTGATGACTGTTTTGGCCTCAGCTGAAATATTATATTGATTCAAAATCTCCGCAGGCTCTCTTATAAGCCGATTTCTGAACTCCGGTTCACTCGCTGCTTTGAGCAGAATATCGCTAATAATCTCAGCATCCCTCTGTCTTGAGTTCAATTAGCAAAACGATTGCAAGATTCTAATATATAATCTTAATGAATAGCTTAGATATTTGGCAAGAAATAAATGCTGGCTTCTAAAGGGAATAGTCAATTAAATATTGCAATTGGAAAGTCGAATGAAATGGACTGGCGAGCGGAACATCAAGGATTCAGCCGCCTAACCTAACTCTAGAAAATATCAAGCCTTTATCAAAAATTATTGGTCTCACAAGATTGGCTGACATCACTGGATTAGATGTACTTGCAATCCCTAATTACTCGGCAGTTGTTCCAGGGACAGAGGATTACATCTGGGTATATAGTGGAAAAGGTCCGACAAGAAATCATGCTATGGCAAGTGCGTTAATGGAATCTATCGAGAGATACTCCTCATTACCAAATACAGACAATCGAAATCTCATTCAATCAAGTTATAAAGAACTATCCAAGAAATACACAGTTGTTCATCCTGATCAAATCTGTGAACCGACTAGGTTCCAATTTAGAGATGATATGCAAACGGACTATCTATCAGGCTTTGACTTGCTGAACAATGAAGAAGTAATGGTTCCTGCCTCCCTTGCTCTTTTTAGATATGAACCTAGGCCTCCGTCTGTGAATCCATTCTCATTTTATCACACAAATGGATTAGCTTCTGGAAATGTGATGGAAGAGGCTGTATGTCATTCTCTATGCGAACTGATTGAACGAGATGCCCTAAGCTTGGCAGAATTGCGTGCTAGTGCAATTCCATTTTATTACCTTAGGCATATCGCGAATGCATTGAAATCCCATGGCTTTCCCACCCCTACAGTAACTATTGATAAATTTAAGGACGAGTCTTGTGTATTTTCTGATGTTGATTTTTCCGATATGAAATTTGAACCCATACTAACTCTCCTCAAAATATTCAAGAGAAATAACATATCTCTAATTGTAAAGGAGATTACAACAGAAATAGGTATTCCATCGTTCAATGCAGCAAGCGTTGAATGGGTTACTCATGATTATGGATATTTAGCAGAAGGACATGGCACTCATCCCGATGCCCGAATTGCATTGTTGCGCGCGATCACGGAGGTATCACAAACAAGAGCGAGCCAATATTCAAGGGGCTAGGGACGACCTGAGAAAGATAAAATACAGCCAAGAGAACACGGATGAAAAACGTTCATGGCGATTCGTTCCGTCTGATAGAAAGATAAAGTATTCTGAAATAACAAGTTTTTACAATGCTGATATACTCGATGATATAAAGTTGATCTTAGACCGTCTGAGGAGGGCGGGCCTGACCCAAGCGATAATCGTAAATTTAACAAATCCTAGACTCAAGGTTCCGGTAGTTCGGGCCATAGTACCCTGGTCTTGAAACATTCAAGATAACCAAGTCAGTTGTGGGTTGGAGAGGGAGGAAATTTTTTAAGAAATGAGAAAACCTATCATTTTTCTCGGTCCTAGTATGAGTAACGAGAAGGCGAAGGCCATTTTTAATGCCGATTACAAGCCACCAGCTAAAAAAGGTGATCTCTTGCGACTCGGATTATCCTCAGACATCTCTGTGGTTGGTTTGGTTGACGGCATGTTTCTCCAAGATTATCCACCCACACCAATAGAAGTATACCAACTCGTAGCCAAAAAAAATGTTATGGTCGTAGGTGCGGCAAGTCTAGGAGCATTGAGAGCGGTAGAATTGGAGCGATTTGGCATGATAGGAATAGGGAAGATCTTCGATCTATATAGAAAAGGCAAAGTTACAGCTGATGATGAAGTTGCCGTTACGTTTGAGGAAGGAAGTTATAGATTACAATCTGAAGCAATGATTGACATTCGATTTAATCTATTCCTAGCTGAAAAGCGAGGTATTATTGACAAACATGCAAGAAAAATACTTACCAGGGTAGCAAAGAAATTTTACTTCCCGTTACGAAACTACAACGAGATCCTTGACTATTCAGTAGATAATAGCCCAGAATATTCGAACCAGTTCGAATCATTTAGATCATATATTGCTTCTAACAGAATTAGCTTGAAAGAATTGGACGCGATCAAGCTCATTGAGTATGTTAAAGCTAAATATGAACAAGACGACAAATGATGAAAAGATAATGATGCACGCATGCATCTCGGTTCAACGTGGCAACCCTTACTTATGTGAACTACTTGGCGAACTAGTATTGATTGAGGAATCAATGCTCCTTGAACCAATTTAAAAAATTGTTGATAGAACCCCCCGATGACATCGCATCTTCCCTTTTTACGTTAAATCCCAATAGGACCATTCTTTGCTGCAATCGCGATCTGAGGTCTGCAGGTATTTGGTTCTCTCTCAATGGTGGAAAAAGCTCAAAAAAGTATTGTTGATGATGATATGCTACATGCTGCACAAAACATGCAGACAAGATAGTGGGGTCCCCGGAAATCCTTTTATTCATTTCAATATTTTGCAATTGGTGTTCACTATGCAACTGCAAGATACGTCGGGTATAATTTTCGCGGATCGATTCGGAATTCATCTTAGTAGACGTTTCGCCAAGGGCTTTTATCTCATTAGTAAGTTGACTCACGGTTCTCTTTGCTAAATCAATTGCAATAAATAGTTCCTCACTACTAACTCCAAAATCCCTTCCGAAAAGATAAAAAGACGCCATTATCTCATTCCCACCTATAATTGGAAATTCTAGCTTACCGTCAATAAACCTCAATATTCTGGAAGAAATATCCGCGGGCATAAATATCCCCATGTACGAGTCGGTCATTACTACCAACTTACCTCGAGTTAGATCATTTCGCAAATATATAATTGTAATATTATATCATTCAATAATTCTGAAAATTCGAGATTCTGAGGCCAAGAAGGATGAAAGCGACCTTCTGCGATCAGAATCGGTAAGCTCTTCTGTGGACTCCTCCATTTACAGTGCAGTACAAGCGATGAAGTAGTTTCGGATTACGACATGATAACACAGTTTGAACGGTAACTAAATGAATAAGTCTTACATAAAAATCAATCAGTATCGGAAATGATGCCCACTTATCACACGTCTCGACGTAGGGATTTAGGTAAACCGAAAACTGGGAAAAGCAGCAAAAGTCAGAAATAACGCAATGAAGAATATTCTTTTTTACGGCGACAATCTTGAGGCTATGAAATATTTAATAGAAAATGGATTCGAAAATAAAATTGATCTCGTATACATTGACCCTCCTTTTTTAACAAGAGATAAGTACTTTTTGAGAACGCGTAACAGTCAAGAGCTTGCATTCGATGATACATTTAGAGGGCAGAATCCCATAAAAATCTATTTGGATAGCATGTATCCCCGACTGCAGAGTATTCAACATTTGCTATCACCTTCAGGATCTATATTTATTCACTTGGATTGGCATATGGTACACTATGTGAAGGTAGTTATGGATGAGCTATTTGGATACAGTAACTTCCGAAACGAAATTATAATAAAAAGGGGAAGGAGAAAGAATTTGCTTTATCAATTTAAGTCCATCGACAGAATGCATATTGCAAACGATTCGATATTATGGTATTCGAAGGATCACTCAGCAAGGTTTTCGCTACCTATGACAGAGAATACAGTACCCTCAAAATGGATGGGATTTTGGAGTAATGTAGACAGACCAACAATGCGATACAATCTACTCGGATACGTGCCAGAAAGAGGCCAATGGAAATGGACTAGAGCAAGGGCTTTAGAGGCAGCGAAGAATTATAAGATTTATGAACGCCGCTTTCCAGAGATTCCACTCGAAGAATATTGGCTACAAACAGGTAAGAAGCTAGAATTTATCCGAAAACGAGATGGAGTTAAGTATGCCGAGTATTGGATTCCCCCCAAGAACAGGACAGGTACTGGACAACGTCTGGCTAGATGTAGAGAGTTATGGATATTCAACTGGTTATGAGACAGAGAAGCATGAACAATTGTTAGAAAGGATAATTGGCCAATTTTCCTGTGCTAACGGGCTAATTGCCGATTTCTTTTGTGGGTCAGGGACATCATTAGTTGTTGCGGCAAGGTTGGCAAGAAATTGGATCGGATGCGACTCTTCCCCACAAGCTATTTATGTAGCACGACAGAGGCTATCAAGTACCAAGTTTAAGCTGAATAAAATTAATTTGACTTTTCGTTCCTGTTCTGAAGACCTAAGGCTAGTATATGATTAATAATTTGATTGGTTGAATTCTTCTGCATTCAATTATCGAGATATCTAGTTAATTACTATGAAAGCCTGAAACAAGTAGTCTCAGTCAACTCCGAATCATATAACTAACCGTATATTTGGACTTTCGTACCTTCTGCCCATCATGACTACGTAAATACCACCTAAGTTAAATGATGAAAAGAAATTTAAAAGCAAGTGTTAATGAAATAAGATAACAAAACGCTCATTAGACCGATGAGTGTTTAGTATTCACATAATGAGCTCTCAATCGAAGGCAGACTATGAGAAATTACTTAGTCGTTTGCAACGGAATGTTAGCAGTACCAATCGAAGAGAGGCATCTCGTCTGGAAGTTCCAGTCCCTCAAGTAATATGGATCGGACAACTTACCATTTTCAGAAATTTTATGGAGTTTCCAAAAGCTTTGAGAAGAGAGCCAGATAAATTGTTGCTGTACCTAAATAAAGAATTAGCATCTGCTGGTTATATTGCAGGTGATCGGGTAATATTTCTGGGACGCAAGGAGCCTTCTTCATTTGGCGCACTAATCGATAGATATGTTAAAGATTATGTTATCTGCCCTGTGTGTGGTAGTCCTGATACGCGAACCGAAAAAATCAAAAAGTTAGGCTTCCTTCTATGCGAAGCTTGTGGAGCTAGATCGTCGATTAAGGGAAATTATGCCTAATAGAACGTGAAACATTTAATACCGGCCTTCAATATACTTCACAAGTCGAAAGGGTCGAATAGTCATTTATTAGACTGCATATTCCGAACTAAAATCATATTTGAAATTTATTTTTATATAACAGTTTTAACTTGGATATTGGAAAATGTTGACTAACGGTTCTAAGTAGCGAGACTATAATTAGCTTCGATAATATGACTGCAATAATGTCACTTAATCAAGATACGCCGGTTCAGACCTCTGATAATAATTTTACTAAGGGGCAGAGCTGGGGAGCACTACGAAAGGCATGGAAAGGATATAGAATTGCAAAGGTACAGGCTGATAATCTTAAAATGACAGAATATGCGACAAAGATAAGAAAAATACAGGGAGAATTGGGTATCGAGGTAGCCACATTTCCAAACCTGGGGATCTCCTAATCCGAGGCGATTTTTTCACTTTTATTCAGACAATCATCACCAGCTAACAAAAATTGAGTATTTTTCCCAAATAATGATAATACTTTAACTGTTTTTTCTAAAAGCAATTAAGCTCTGATGTCAGTAATAGGTCTTTAGGATTTTGTTTCTGACACTCAATGCATATATTTACGATGATTAACCGATATCTAATTATCAGGCTTGCGATGAAATTCCTCCAGCTGATGGCTATTGGAGGAGAAGTCATACGGTAATTAATGAGAACGAGCAAGACAATGAAGTAGTAAGCGAGGCCAAGTCGACTAACGATGATAAGACTCTGACTTTAGAGCAAGAACTTGCAGAGGTGAAAGATCAGTTAGTTAGAACAAAGGGAATAGCCGAAAGTAATCTCAACAAATTAAAGTATATGGCGGCAGATTTTGATAATTACCGAAAACAGATAGAAAGACAAATGGCTGCCAAGATTGAGTCGGATAAGGCCGAGTTCCTGATTAAGTTTCTGAATGTATACGATGATTTTTCCAGGGCATTAAAGATGGCTGAACAAAGTAAGTCTGATCCATTGGTTGTACAAGGTCTAGTAGGGATCAAAAAGAACCTGGAGCACTTATTAGAATCAGAAAGAGTAAGAGAAATCGAAGCCGTCGATACCCCATTTGATCCGAATATTCATGATGCTATAAGCTTTTCTTATTCTGAAGATGTGCCTGAGAGTACAGTTACTAAAGAAATAAGGAAGGGATACATAATAAATGATAAGATTCTGAGACCTAGTCTGGTTGAAGTTTCCAAAAAGATAATTAAAAATATCGATAGTGATAGAGAGAACATGGAAAAGGAATCTGAATAATAAATATGGCAAAAATAATAGGAATCGACCTGGGAACAAGTAATTCAGCAGCTGGCAGCAATGATTGGTGGAAAACCGTCAATTATACAAGCAGCTGAAGGTACTTCAATCGGTGGAAAGGCATTTCCATCTGTTGTTGCATTTACTAGAGAGGGGCAATTGATAGTTGGTGAACCTGCAAGAAGACAGATGATTTCAAATGCGCAAGGCAGTGTTGTTGGGGCAAAACGCAAAATGGGTACTGAATTTAAATACAACGTATTTGGAAAGCAATACACCCCTCAGCAGATTTCTGCATTCATATTGCAAAAAATTAAAAAGGATGCCGAAGCTTTTCTAGGCGAGACTGTAGATAGGGCAGTTATTACAGTCCCAGCATACTTTAATGATAACCAGAGACAGGCAACTAAGGACGCAGGAGAAATCGCTGGGTTACAGGTTGTAAGAATCATTAATGAACCAACAGCTGCATCCCTAGCGTTTGGTCTAGACAAAGTTCACAAGGATTTGAAAATCATGGTCTTCGACTTGGGCGGCGGCACGTTAGATGTTACTATAATGGAAATGGGAGGCGGAGTATTTCAAGTTAAGAGTACTTCCGGAGATACTCAGCTAGGTGGTACTGATATGGATAATGCACTTGTAGAATACGTGCTTGAAGAGTTTAAAAAACAATCGCGGTTGGATATTAGAAACGATAGTGCTGCCATGATGAGAGTTCGTGAGGCAGCTGAGAAGGCCAAAATAGAATTGTCAAATGTTGTTACAACAGAAATCAACTTGCCATTTCTCGCATACGATGCTGCCATAGGTCCCAGAAATCTAGTGCTATCGTTAACAAGGGCCAAGCTAGAAGAACTTATGCGTCCCATAATAGAGCGATGTAGAGGTCCAACGATGCAAGCACTTCAAGACTCAAAGTTAACTCCACTAGAAATAGATAAAGTAATACTTGTGGGTGGTCCTACCAGGATGCCCATAGTTAGGCAATTCATTTCAACAATTATGAGCAAAGAGGCGGAAGGAGGAATTGATCCTATGGAAGCTGTAGCTATGGGTGCAGCAATCCAGGCAGCAATTATTGCTGGAGATGTCTCAACGGACATTCTCTTAGTTGATGTCACGCCATTGACACTAGGCGTTGAAGTTCTAAACGGACTAAAGGAGCCTCTGATTGACCGAAACACCACAATTCCAACAAAGAAAAGCAAGGTTTTTACGACTGCAGCCGACTATCAGACCGCAGTCACTATACATATCGTTCAGGGAGAAAGAGCTATGGCATCAGATTGTGTTTCTTTGGGGATGTTTAACCTTTCTGGTCTTCCTCCCGCACCTAGGGGAGTACCTCAGATCGAAGTTGCGTTTGACATAGACGCCAATGGGATTCTCAACGTTACCGCAAAAGACCTTGCAACTGCCAGAGAAGCAAAAATTACGATAACTGCCAACACTAAACTTGGAAAAGATGAAATCGAAAAACTAAAGAACGAGGCCGATAAGTTTGCAGAGGCAGATAAGAAGAAGAGAGAAGAGGCAGAGGTGAAAAATGAGGCCGATAACTTGGTGTATGCAGCTGAGAAATTAATAAAACAAGATCTAAAGGATAAGATAAAACCAGAGCAGAGCGAAAAAATCAACAAAGCGGCAACTGAGCTCAAAGATGCTATAACAGCAAATAATATAGATAACATTAAAACCAAGATCCAAGACCTCAAGAATATTCTAGCTGAAGTAAGCACCGAAGTTTACAGATCTGCTGGAGCCGCTGCGGCAGCAGGTACAGGTCAAACAGGTGCTACACAAGATCAGCAGGCAACTGCAGGATCTAGCGATGCGAGCGCCGGTACCAATCCTGCTGGATCCGCTTCCCCTCCATAATTTGTCGATTATGCATATAAAACATAAAGGGTTATCAGATGATAAGTAACAAGAGGGACTACTACGAGATTCTTGGTGTCCCAAAAAATGCAAGTAAAGATGAAATCAAGAACGTATATAGAAAGTTAGCGCTTCAATATCACCCGGACAGAAATAAATCGAAGGGTGCTGAAGAGAGGTTTAAGGAAATTTCAGAGGCTTACGCAGTATTATCCGATGACGAGAAGCGGAAGAGGTACGATACGTATGGTCAGGTAGGTAGTGAAGAAGTATTCAGAGGTTCAGAAGCGAACTTCGATGAGATTTTCAAAGATATAGGCATTGGGGGCTTTAAAGATATATTCGAACAGGTTTTTGGTGGTCGAGAAGGAGGATTTGCTGATCCATTTAACTTTGGATTCCGTTTTGGCGGTGGTGGTAGACAAAGGGGTCAGGATCTTGTTTATGATACCGAATTGTCTTTAGAAGATGTTCTTAAAGGAAAAAGAGAGGAGATAGAATTACCAAAACTGGAAAAGTGCAGAAATTGTGCTGGAACTGGCGCTGCGCCTGGAAGTAAGCCAAGGAAGTGTAATGTTTGTGACGGGCAGGGACAGATGAGGCGAGTCTATAGTCAGAACCGATTCTCCACATTCGTGTCTTTGGAACCATGTCAGACCTGTCGTGGACAAGGAGAAATTATTGACCGTCCTTGTGAAACCTGCAGCGGAGCTGGTAGCGTTAAAAAATATAAGAAAATCTATATACAAATTCCTGCAGGTGTAGAAGACGGGATGACATTACAACTGCGTGGAGAAGGAGAACCTTCTGACAATGGCCAGCCTGGAGATTTATTGATCAGGATTCATGTTAAACCTCATTCAGTTTTTGAGAGGTTATCTGACGTCCAAGCTTTAATCAGAAAATTGAATAAGACATTTAAAAACATTGTTAGTAAGATCAATAGGGTTTTTTAGAAGATGAGTAACAAGAGGGACTACTACGAGATTCTTGGTGTCCCAAAAAATGCAAGTAAAGATGAAATCAAGAACGTATATAGAAAGTTAGCGCTTCAATATCACCCGGACAGAAATAAATCGAAGGGTGCTGAAGAGAGGTTTAAGGAAATTTCAGAGGCTTACGCAGTATTATCCGATGACGAGAAGCGGAAGAGGTACGATACGTATGGTCAGGTAGGTAGTGAAGAAGTATTCAGAGGTTCAGAAGCGAACTTCGATGAGATTTTCAAAGATATAGGCATTGGGGGCTTTAAAGATATATTCGAACAGGTTTTTGGTGGTCGAGAAGGAGGATTTGCTGATCCATTTAACTTTGGATTCCGTTTTGGCGGTGGTGGTAGACAAAGGGGTCAGGATCTTGTTTATGATACCGAATTGTCTTTAGAAGATGTTCTTAAAGGAAAAAGAGAGGAGATAGAATTACCAAAACTGGAAAAGTGCAGAAATTGTGCTGGAACTGGCGCTGCGCCTGGAAGTAAGCCAAGGAAGTGTAATGTTTGTGACGGGCAGGGACAGATGAGGCGAGTCTATAGTCAGAACCGATTCTCCACATTCGTGTCTTTGGAACCATGTCAGACCTGTCGTGGACAAGGAGAAATTATTGACCGTCCTTGTGAAACCTGCAGCGGAGCTGGTAGCGTTAAAAAATATAAGAAAATCAAGATTGAAATCCCTCAAGGTGTAGAAGACGGGATGACATTACAACTGCGTGGAGAAGGAGAACCTTCTGACAATGGCCAGCCTGGAGATTTATTGATCAGGATTCATGTTAAACCTCATTCAGTTTTTGAGAGGTTATCTGACGGGCATATTCTTTGTAATCTCGATGCTAGTTTCACTGATTTGGCTCTTGGAGCTGAGCTTAAGATCCCAACTCTTGAAGGTAACGAAAAACTAAGGATTATGTCTGGAAGTCAACCAAATACTATCCTTAAACTTAAGGGTAAGGGTTTACCTCGCTATGGTGGCTTTGGAAAAGGAGATCAACTGGTTAGGTTGAACATCAAAGTCCCAACACAAATTAATGACACTCAAAAAGCTTTACTCAGGCAATTGGATAAGGAATTTAAAAGTGTTTTTTAGTAAATAGACATGGTCGGATCAGATACGGAACGGTGTAACACTGTGACATCCTGAGGAGATAATGCCTTCAATTATTACTGAAGAACTCTCAAAGTCATACAAAGGCTCAAGAGTCCCAGCATTAAGTAACGTCTCACTAACTGTTGAATCTAAGACGGTATTTACTCTTCTTGGGAGGAATGGTGCTGGAAAAACGACTTTTGTTCGTATCTGTGCCACACAATTGATGCCGACTTCTGGAAAAATTAATGTCCTTGGCTATGACGTTGTAAAGGAGCCTGAGAAGGTTAGGAACCTTATCTCTATTGTTCCACAAGAAGGAAGACCATTGAGGGCGCTTACGCCCTGGGATCATGTTTATAATTGGTTACAAATCCGTGGACAGGACAGATCCCAGGCTAAGAGAAACACCGAGAGCATTCTGCAAACTCTGGAACTTTATGGTGCGAAGGATAGGCCAGCAATGAATTTGTCTGGTGGAATGAAGCAAAAAATTCTTGTAGCTATGGCAATGGCAACTGACGCAGAATTATTATTCTTAGATGAGCCGACGATAGGATTGGATCCTGTATCACGACGACAAGTGTGGTTGGCGATAAAAGAATGGAAGACACGTGGTAAATCCATATTGTTGACAACACATTATATGGATGAAGCAGAGATGCTTTCTGACAAGATTGTTATTATAGATCAAGGGCGTGTATTGGCAGAAGGAAGTATGCGTGATCTCAGGAAAATCATACCTCAGAACGTCAGAATAGATGTAATGAAGGATGGAGTCAACTCCGAGATGCTACGACCTTTTGGATCGGTGATAGATACCGGTGCTAATACACTTCGAGTATTTGCGTTTGAATCTGCGGCCAAAGAGCTATCCGAATTCGCATTAGAGAAGAATATCTCTTTCACTGTCTCTCCCGTAACATTGGATGATGTTTTTGTATCTTTAGTAGCAAACGGCAACACACGAGACGAAATATTGAGGGACGATCGATTCCGTAACGATGAGTAGATCAATCGGTCACTGATATCGTCCTATCTTATGTTACTGATCGTGTCGTCTAATGGTCGTAGGATCGCTATTTCACAACCAGGGAATCCATGGATTGATCAAGATCACCCCTTAAAGAGATCGTCTATTACAGAAAATGTTCCAAAATGAATCTTAAGAAGGAACGTATGAGGTATGTTGTTGTCATAGGCGTTTGGTAGTGGACATTGTGATAAAACCCCGATCTTCCACTCCAATTTAGCTCACTTTTATTGATGCGCTCGGATCTTTGGATCCTCGTCTTGTGTGTCGTCCGTCTGCAATAACACAAACAAATTTATGTATATTTACGTGATAATACGTATAAGTCCGTATTGATATGGTAGGTAAAACGAAACTAACTCTGAGCATTGATGAAAAGGTTCGGAATGATGCGCAAGCAATAGTTGATGAACGAAATTTGACATTATCACGGTTAGTCGAAAACTTTCTGAAGTTTATAATTAAACCATATATATGGTGTTTTAAGTGTGGAGGAAAATTCTGTATTCAAGATGCTGAAAATTGTCCTAAATGCAGCTATTTGATATGCAGTTCGTGTTCTGCGTGCAGATGTAAATTATCCGATGAAACTGCAGTAGCGGTTTTTCATACTAATAAGATATATCAGCAGCTGCTGGGTGGTTATTGGCAATAGGAACTTTGAATCATATCTTCAATAAGCGTGAAAAGATGGCGCACACAACAGCTCTTAAGATAAGTGAGATCTTTTACTCTTTGCAAGGAGAAGGCATCAATACAGGAAAACCCGTGATATTTCTGCGTACTTCACTTTGTAATTTGACATGCTCTTGGTGCGATACAAAATACACCTGGGATTGGGACCACTATGATTATACAGTTGAGGTTAAAGAAATGAGTATAGATGAGGTGATAAATTCAATATCAAAATACAGATCGAGACATTTGGTTATCACAGGAGGTGAGCCAATGATCCAACAGAGACAATTGTTACCGTTCCTTAAGGAGATTAAAGAGATGGGTTACTTTATCGAAATAGAGACAAATGGCACCATCCTGCCTGCAGAAAATTTCGATCGTCTTATTGACCAGTGGAACGTCTCACCGAAACTCACAAGTTCGGCAAACGTCAAAAGCTTAAGGGAGATTGAAAATTGCTATCTTTTTTTTAGTAACCATCCAAAATGCTTCTTCAAGTACGTCATAAGCGATTCCACCGACCTTAGTGAGCTAGAAGATCTCGTAGATAAGTACAAGATATCTACAAGCAAGATAATACTAGTCCCTCAGGGAAATGATAGAGAACAGGTGATTAGTCGAGCCAGGTGGCTTTCAGAAACATGCAAGAAAAGGGGATATATTTTATCAATCCGGCTGCAAACACTTCTTTGGTCTAATCAAAGGGGAATCTAGCAAAATAAGAATTCTTACCTTTTTGCTCTCACAGTATGGCGTAATATAGGCTTGGATACATATTCTTCTGTGTGCGATAAAGTTATTGACTTCGTCTCTTAAGAGATTAGCCTGTTAATCCCTATAGTCAATTCATGATGGCCCAGAAAATTTACCATATTTTCGATATAATTGTGTATATTTGAGAATCGAGCAATTACCTAATTTTGGCAATTACTAATTTAGTGCACCTGAGACTATATGTAAATTAGTTCTATACATAGGAACGATTTATGTATATAATCTAAGAAGCAAGCATCAGAACGGTGATGACGCAATCGCCCCACTATCGATGGTTTTAAGAATTCGAATAACATGAAAGTTAGTCTTACATATCAATAACGTTAGTGAGTCCGAAGAATTATTAGCAGTGATGTTGGTTTCTACACCATCATCACGAGGCAGGACTCGAGATTACAATAGTTTAACCGAAAATATTGACACATTCCGCCTTCGATTCCTCACCCTTTTTAGAGATACCAATCTCGATTCGATATTAAACTAAAAAGCATTTTTGATCAATCAGTAAACATCAGCAAATTTGACATCATGATTGGGCTCTCGATAAACCAGCATGTAGAATATGCCAGTGTTACTTGAAATCATCTAATATTTACCGCACCGAATTTCTAAATCAGGAAAGTACATGATAGACTTATAATATAACAAAATATTTTACACTTTATTATTTCTAATAAAAAAAATAATTTCGTCGTCTATTTTGACGTGCCACTAGTATTAGTGCTTGTAGTACCGGTAAGCGATGAGCCCGGAGTAGTTGTTGTTAAACCAGTAGTCTGATCGTAACAATCTCTTACCTTTTTGCTAGTAAGTCCACCAGGTCCTTTATTTGCATCACTAATACAATTAGATATCTCTTTTAACTGCTTTTTGCTAAGCTGATTATCGTTAGGTGAGCTTCGCTCCTTCCGCTGCTGCTTCCGCCGCTGTCCGCCGCTGCTTCCGCCGCTGCTTCCGCCTGCTTCCGCCGCTGCCTTTATCACTATTACCTTTTCCGTTGTCATTATTACCCGTGTTGGCAGCAATTGCTAAATTCGGTAAACTAGCCGCTACTATTAGTGCCAAGCTCAGTGCAACTATACCAAAGATCGTCAAACTTGCTTTTGTAGACATTCGAGCTCATGCAACAACAAGTAATTATAATTATTACTTTGTCAAGTCATGTTTGGTATCTAGTCTTAATTAATTGATTCCGAATCATAGTATTTGTCCAATATCATTCACGTTTGGATATAATACTACCAATTTACTCTAACTACACCATTGTTCCAGCTGCGTAGATGCTAAACGTGTCTCTTTAAGAATTCTCCTCTTGTCAATTTTTCCATCGAAATCCTTAGGATATAAAGGACTATCGTTAAGTACTACAAATGATTGTATTCCGGCCCTATTTGCTGCCTCTATACCTAACGGAGCATTCTCAACTACTATGGCATCTTTCTTGTCAACATTCATTTTACTCAATGCTGTTATGAATGCTATTGGATCAGGTTTTCCTCTATCAATATCATCAGCAGTGATAATAACATCAAAATTGATATTATTAAACTGTTCAAGAAGAGCGGTAACATCTTCTCTATTAGATCCACTTACCACGGCTTTGAGACATTTTGATTTTTCTAGTAATTCCTGAACCCCTACGAACGGCTTCGGAACATTTCTAAATTGAATTCTAAAAATATCACTCTTTCTACTGTTTACCCGTTGAGCTAGATTATAGTTATCGTAGTTGTTCAATTCAAATACCTTATTAACTAGATCTATACCACGCATTCCCTCTAACATATATACCGTCCTTTCATCCACAACGATATTCGCAACCTCGATAAAGGCACTTCTCCACGCTTCGAAGTGAGTAGGCATGGAATTGATCAATACACCGTCCATATCAAAGATAATACCCTTCATAGCGAGTTTATTCTTTTTATTCATTTATGTATCTTATCAATTTATGGCTACAAATCATATGAGCATCATAACTGAAGTACAAAGAAATAAGTGTACCTTCATACTAGCTGATATTGTTGCCTGTTCTGTAATGTAGAATACTTTACAAATTGGGCGGTTATTCGAAGCTTTCTAGCAAGGCTACATACTTGGAGCATCTAGTGTCTTTCATGAGGAGGGATACACCACAATAGGTGTCATTTATAATCTATACCATGGTTTTATAAGCCACTAACCATGTAGGAGAGTACGAAAGTATTCCGTATATTTTTGAGCAAAGGTCAGAAGAATCGTGCGGATATTGACACTTACTAACGCTTAGTAAATGGAGCAATGATTTCCATTCTGTAGGTCATTCTTTAACTAATAAAATTCTTTATATTCTTCAATGCTTCCTTTAATATGATAGTAAATCCTATTCATATCTGCGATATCTAATATCGTCATTGCTCTTAAGATAAATGATGACAGCAGAACTTTATTACCTAAGCCTGATGCTTGCCTAACTCACCCAGTCTAGATAATCTTTTGAATGGGTCATCAGTAAAATATTATCCAGTGAATTCTTTAGCTTGAAGTGTTTCTATATCGATACTTATTAAGAAACATGTTACTAGCAACTCGAAGTCATGATAAGACCTAGTTATTTGCGTTGAAAAGGATTGGAAGTCCCGGCTATAGCATTTCTTATTACCCGTTAACATACTTTTGATTTACGTATGTTGGAGCTCTGATCGTAGATTACGGTCTTCCTAATCATCCGCTTGACTAATTTGTCGATGTTAGAAATTATCTTGGATGAAGCTGCAAAGTGGTTTCGAGGATTAAATATGGTCACTAATTCCTTCTCGCTCAGTATTTTTGATAGCTTTGGATCCTGTCTAATAGCATCAAAAAAGTCTGTGTCAGTAGATGTGAAAGCTACTCTTTGTATGTCTCTATATGCCTCAAATCTGGGAACCCCTTTCTTTATCAACTCATCAAGCACAAATTCCGCGTAAATTTTCCCAGCAGTTATCTCTATATTGGAAGCAATTTTTTCTTTATTTATTCGTAATTCCGAAATAACCCTAATCATCGAATCGAGCATCTCGTCTAGTAAAATAGAGGCCATTGGGATAGTAAACCTCTCATTTGCTGAATTTGTTAGATCTCTTTCGTGCCACAAAGAGATATTTTCCATAGATACAATTACCAATGGTCTAAGTAGACGGGCGAGTGATGAAACTCTCTCACTTTTGATTGGATTTCGTTTGACTGGAACAGCACTGCTACCCACCTGCCCCGTTCTGAAGGGCTCTGCTAACTCTCCAATTTCTGTCCTCTGTAGATTCCTAATTTCGGTAGCAATCTTGTCTAGGCTGCAACCAATAAGTGCCATGATAAATTGCGCTTCAGCGAATCTCTCTCGCGGGATCACTTGCGTACTGGCGTCGATTGGATAGAGATGCAGATTGATAGAAACGGATCTCTGCACTTCCAGTGCGCGCCTTCCCATCAGAGAACCTGTTCCTACGACTCCTAATGTTTTACATGCTAAGATCCTCTTTTTCCCTTCCTCAATTCGTTCCAAATGCCTCATCATTTCGGATGCCCACACGGCAAATTTGAGTCCGAAGGAAATAATACTAGCATGTTGGCCATGAGTTCTTCCTACTGCCGGCTGGCTATCAAATTCGTGCGCTTTATCTAATAATCTCTCAATTAGACTGGAGATTTTGGACTCTATTATCCCGAATGCATCTCGGAGTTGCATAGAAATGCTCGTATCTACAACATCGCTACTAGTCAAACCATAATGTACCCAAGGTTTCGTTTTTGAAGAGCATAGCTCGCTTAAGGCTTCGATCAAAGCGAGCCGTATCATGATCACTGATTGCCTCTAACTCTTTTATTCTATTTATGTCGACGAGATTTTCTTTTACTATTCTGTTAATTTCAATGGCAGCGGTTTTCGGAATAATTCTGATTCGTTCCTGTGCTGCTGCTACGGCAGCCTCGAATTGAAGTTGATATTTTAATCTGGTACTTTCCTCAAATATTAGTCTCATTTCATTACTTCCATACCGTCCTGAATCTATGGGTAAAATTGGCATGCTCATTTAGTGGATATGTAAAAGGAGATAAATACCCCACTATCGAAAGGTTTTAGGAATATATGCGTAAGTTAATTGTTGTACTTGCACAGATAGGTTACATTATTAAGTACCTACATGGGTTACACTTTGCTGCTTAGTTCTTATACTTATGGTGGATGTAATTAATCTTTGTAGAAACATCTCTGATGGAGTAAGACCATTTATTCCTCCATGTTCTCTCGTTTCATTGTACGCTTTTATAAACATGTCATATCTTAGCTCTACCATCATCTATGTTTGGTATATCTTCTTCTATTGCTAGAAACTCATTTTTCACTATCTTGTTATATGCTTCTATTTTCCCTTGTAGCTGTGGGTAAGAATGAATTTGGTATTTGCTTATCCTTTATCTGATTGTGTACGAGGAAATGTCTGAACATTTTGGATGTAAACTGCTTTCCATTGTCATGCATTATCTTTTCAGGCTTGCCATTAATGATTATCCAGTCCTCTAATACATTGAGAACATCTACTGACCTCTTTCTTTTAGACCATCTGCTTGCTACTTTTCTTGAACAATCATCCAGACAGCTGATGATGTAATAATTCCTTTGACTGGAATTACTCAGATAGAAAGGGCCAAGGATATCCATCTGTACCATCTCATTTGGATGCCTCATTGCGAACCGTTTGTATCTTCTTATTTTGGCCTTGACATTTGAGGATATTAAGCCCATGTCTCTTTAGTATCTTGTAGATAGTTCTGGTGCTTAACGAGATTCCAATAACCTTTCTTAATCTAAACTTGATCCTGCTACATCCAAACCTTTTGGTTAGTCGTAGATCAAGTATTGTCTCTTCTATTTCTGATGTTACCTTTCTACATGGAGTATTATGAGGTCTTTTAGAGTTATCTAGAAGTCCTTCTATCCCTTTCTGTTTGTATCTGTTATTCCACTTGTAGTAAGTCTTTCTGGATGTACCGTATCTTTTACAAATATTAGATACTGTATCGCCAGTCCATTCTTTCTCATGTATTAGATTAAACCTTGTTCTGATTTCTATATGGATTCACTTCCTGACAGCAGAAGTGTAACCCATGTCTGTAAGCTAAATTGTCACCTATGTTAGGAAGTACAACAGTTAATAGAAGCTGTTACGGTTTCTTGGGATTTCCTCGAATGTTCCTTGAATCATTAGTATCATATGGGTCTGACAACGATTGTTATCAGTTAGTCTCCAACTTTATGATTTACTTCTGTCTTGAATGGTTGAATCGAAGGGGAACAGCGTGACAGATGATTTCTGAAGGTTCGAAATTTATTCACAATTTATTCTTAATTCATCCGCATTCTCGCTATGAGGATAATTGCATCATAATCAAAGTGACTTGTTCTGAAATCCCATGAGGCAAAGTATAATAGCCCCTGGTCTAATGAAGAGATGAGCCTTTATCAGCCCTTAGTACATATTCAAGGGATAACTCCAAATGTAGCTATATTTAGCCTCATATCATTGAATCAGCATCAAGAAGAGCAAATGGTGCAAATTAGCTCTCACATAATCGCGATAAACGTACATAGTTCAATCAGCCTCATAAGACATTTCAGAAGCAAATATCGATAAGAACACTTTATTATGTGTCGATATTTAGAAAATTTCGTGAACGAAACCAGAACAAGGATAGTCAAATTTCATGGCTTAGAGGTAAAAAACATAATTGTTCAGTATCTATCGAGGAGAAAAACGAAATCTGTGATCGAGACTGTCGAGGAATTTGATGCGTCGAAATCAGAGGTGGACTGCGAAGCGATAAATATTCAGATAGTGGCTGACTTTGTCACGATTACATTTTACAAAAATGAAAGCTCCAACCTAATGATTCGAAGAGAATTAATACCATCTCACATCATTCAACATATTTGGATTGAAGATCTATTGCAAAATAATCCGAGCATTACGGATCCTGACCAATGCTGCAAGTAGTTTTGGATGTATTGCTACTGGACAATTATAGATCGTTTCATGAATACGTATTATGTAACCTCTACTGGCAGCGCCAAACAACCCGGTAATTAAAAAGGGAATTTAGAATAATATCTTCTTTGTGACATTCAGTTTTGATACCTATAGTAATACATATCTAACTTAGTAATACCTTAAAGTAAGCAATAGTCGTAGATAGTACGATTTGTTTGTATAAATGATTTGTTTGTACAAAAAATGGTTGGAACAATCAATACCTAAGCTAAATCATTAATTTCCTTTACCATTACCTTATTTGATATTTTTATCAGCCAGGTCTTGAATGTTGTTAATTTAATGCGTTACCGTTACTGGGTCAGACATTATTGCATTTGCATTTCCGGTGTCGGCCAGTGTCTTTTTGATAAAGTTCCAGAAATTTTTCTCAAACGCGTGTGCTCTATATCCTGACACTGCAGCTACAGGAATTACAGCTACTCCTGCAGTCAGAACACCTGCTATAGCTGTTGGAACGATTATGTCTTTACCCCACGCACCAGTTCGCAAGATTAAATCATAATTACCTTCACTGCCACTTATCATTACCTCAACATCTCTCACATTCCCAATGATAACACTACCTTTAGTACCCTTATGCGCCTTAATATTCCAATAATTTTCAATTTTCTCTTCATGGATTATGTCCAGTTTGAGCCCTTGGAGATATTTTTTGATTTGATCATATACTTGTGAAACCTCTACATTTTGCAGAGTTACATGTTCTTGTCTCATTATCCTTGATATATTATAATCTCTATTATACTTTTCAGGCTGTTATTATATACAGCTTTTTGGAGACGAATTCTCAATCTGATCTGGAAAATAAGGATAAAATAACAAATTGAACGAATGTAGTCCGACGATAATGCAAGGTACTGGCATAAATCGATGCTGATTAGACATCGATACGTTGTCAATACTTGTTCTAGTTGTCATCATAATTCTTTCAACTTGTGATCCGTTACAAACTGCATATTCTTATACTCATATTGACCCTAACCATGAAAATTTGCATCTGACTCAATTTATGTAAGGGGAGGAACACATATTCACATTGCGTATGTAATTGGAACGGCATCACACCTTGTGATATCGATCTTGTTTGTTGGCAGTTTATTTGTACCAAGTCGAAGAGGAGTAATAGACGTAAATAATTCAACTGTATTGCTTGCGACCATCGCATTCGACCTATTATTGCTAATTTGTTATGGCCTGCTGATAGGAATAAATAGACGCGTACTTGCTCGTTTCAATTTGATCAAGGAAGGCAAAGAAGAGATCTCTGACCGATAGAATATGGCTAATTTTGTATCAGGTATATATTTTTGTAACACCGTGAAGATAATTGTAAGACGTGAGATTTACTGAACAGCGACGTGACTGCCGCGATGTAGTTTGCTCTGTACAATATTACAACCAGCTATCGAGTCAACTAACCTTGTTTCCTAAAACTGTCATTTAATCATTTCAAATACTTCTAATGGATGTTAAAGGAAGTTAGGAAAATTAACAAAAAAGATATAGTATTTATAATTTGAAAGTGCTTCCTGCATCCTATGTGACTTGTAAATTTAGTTAATCAGGCAACGTCTTTCTTCGGGCAAGATATATTTAGAATAACTGATATATGGGCTAATCCGATTCCTATCGGAAAAATTTCAATGGAAAGAGTTGCACTTGAAAAAGATTTAAGATATATTGATGATCGAGGCAATCTGTTAAAGAGCAGAAATGAGTTAACGGTATCAAAATTGCTTTCAGTTCTGGGTCATGATTATCAATATAATTTCGAACTAGATCTAAATGATGCCACCAGAGTTTTTGTCGACTTCAAAACAGGCGAGAGGTTTTTGGAAGTTATTGATTCTGATCTTGATTTGGAAAAATTCAACCTAGTTCGGAACCTTAGACCAGATTTGAAGATTGTTGCTGTTGGACAATCAAAATACGCAGCCAAAGTTAGTGAATTAGATTCCTTCTTTTTTTATGATTCAGATAACAATCAAACTAGCTCTATATTCATTGAAGACCCTTCATTAGCCTTCGATTACGCCCATATCCTACCACTAGTGGACAAGTGCTCTATCTTGCATGGTCACACATCAACCGTTATGGTAGAAATAATCGGCAGGATGGTCGATAACCTTGTTATCGATTTTGCGGAAGCAAAAAGAATTATCAAGGAGACACTCGACACTATAGACCACAAGTTCTTTATAAGCAGGAAATATCTTGAGAGCGAAAGCGACCTTCACTATTTAGTCTCATTTGCAGGGCCTAAGGGTGATTTTAGGCTCCAACTACCGAAACCCACAACTTTTCTGCTCAGTGGAGAGGCCACTGTAGAAACCTTGTCATCGGAAATCATTAGGCTCATGGCACCTAAAATGCCAGCAAATGTAGAAGCGTTAGGAGTGTATGTGTATGAGGGAGTAAACAAGGGGGCTCACATAATTTCAGAACTAAAGAAGTAATGTACGATGAACGGCCAAAAAGCCCTGGTCCTGCTTTCGGGAGGATTAGACTCTGCTACGTGCCTATATTGGGCAAAACAAAGATTTTCTGTTGTATACGCAATAACCTTCAATTACCATGATAGGAGTAAACGGGAGAGAGAGGCAGCCATCCAATTAGCGAACGAAGCCCGAATTACCAATCTGATAAAATTAGACGTCCCTTTTATGAAAGAAAGTGCAAATACATACAGGCCAATTCGGACGGCGAATTCTGATTCAAGATGGTCCGCTTACATTCCAGCTAGAAATCTCATGTTCTATTCTATTGCCCTATACCATGCAGAGAATTTGAACATAACCTCAATCGTAGGTGGGCATAATCGTCATGACGGATATTTCTTCAAGGATGCAACCCAAAACTATATCCAAAAATTAGCGCTCTTATTTAGGGAAGGTTCCAAGATGCGGACAATGCAATCATTAAATATAATCCTCCCGTTATGCAACTTGCACAGGAAGAAGATAATTACTCTTGCTATTAAATTGAAGGTACCTATTGAATTAACCTGGAGTTGTCATAACGACGGCAGGTCCCATTGTCGAAACTGCTACGCATGTATCGAGAGACGAGAATCATTTAGATCTTTAGGAATCAATGATCCAGTGTTCTCTTAGGAAAGTAAAATGTCCTAGCCCAGGAAAATTTATGTTATCAAAATGGATCATTTTACGTTGAAATTAACTTTGTGTCTGAAATGGCATGGAGGACAGAACTAGTTAAGAGAGTTACAGCATCGTGTACTTCAGTTCCATTAACTATCCCAGTAAAAAAATCTGGCTTTCCTCCACCCTTCCCTGCAGGTACTTTATTGCGAAATAATTTCCCACAATCGATAGCTATGGATGGAGATCTCGCGAAGACAATGTTGGCTAGGTTCTGTTCTGAATCATCAATTTTGTTCGCAAGTATAACTATTGTATTATCACATCCAATTTTTTTCGCCGCAAACGAACGGATTTCAGTATCTAATAAGCCAGAAAAGACGCCCTTGATAATAAAGCAATCTTGAGTGTGATTAGTAACTATATTGTTCGGGGTAAGAGCGCGAAGTCTTTCTCTAGTCAGAGTTTTCAGATTTCTAAGATATCTTTCATTGTCTTTTTTTAATTTTTTGATTGTACTTTCAAGAGTATTAATATTCGCTCCTAATTCACCGCTGATTTTCACTAGTCTCAGCGACAAATCCATGGCGGTTTGTCTAGCCTGTTCACCTACTACAAAATTTATCTCATATTCTTTCTCAGTCTTGGATACGCGTGTTACCAAAAAGAGACCGCAGCTAGTCATGTCTTTTACATGTTCTCTGACACATGCTGCAACATCATGTCCATATATCTCAACAACTTTCACTGGCTCATCTTCTTTTATTCGTGCTTCATTAGCTCTGAGCGACTGGAATTGTTCCTTAGCTTTTGTCAATGACGAAAATGAGTGTGTAAAGACTTTCCTACCAGTCACGATCAGGACATTTACTTCAGATTGTGCTTTAGCGATCAGCTCAGCATCTAAATATTTAGCACCAACAAAAACTACGCTATCGTTGTCACGATGGTCCACCTTTCTTACCTCTAATGTCATGCCAATTAGCTTCTGAAGAGATCCGATGAAAGCGTGTTCTGCAGTATGTGCTAACTCATTGTGCACATTTAGTCAATGCTGTTGAGTCTAATATATATCGAAGAGACCAAAAATAGCTAAAGAATCTGGTTACATAAACTCACTCTCATCAAAACTGTCAACGTGTCTCTATAGAATGAATTGAAAATAATTAGTTGAATCCCTCGATATAAGATCTGTAGAATGAATCAAATATGATTTCAGTGCGAATACTCCGTTATTCCTTAGTTAGTCGCTTTGCTTCTATACTCGTGTAACATGATCCCTCCCGAGATGGGTTCGGATTTCTGTCAAGAAATTATAAATAAAGATATCAAGCCTTGGTTTAATCTAATACACTAGATCTCTTGCGTAATTAGAAGCTTACAGCTATATTCGACGTCATATAGGATATTTATGTGATATCTCTTTGATGTCATATAGAAGACTATGCAAAAAGCCTTTGTTATTCAGGTCACTTACTGGACTAACTGTACCAGAATTTGATCAAATAAGCACAGAAATGGACTCGAAATATGAGGAATATGAAAGAAGACGTCTTTCTAAAAGGAAGAGGAAAAGAGATGTTGGTTGGTGCCGGTAGACCGTTTAAACTGAAACCAAGAGAAAGACTTCTAATGCTTTTGGTTTATTTATTATCGATTGTACATTACATATGCATTATCGGGATTTCTATTTGATCTTGACCAGAGCAATGTATTTAGAGATTTGACTATCCTAGAATCTTTGCTAAAGGAGTGTATTCCATTGCCAAAGAAGATATACAAACGTACTAAGAGATTAAGAACTATAGAGGAAGTTGAACAGGTACTTCCCTGGATTCAAGGCTTTCATAGACTCTACAGAACAGGAGATTCCAAGACCTAAGAACAAGAGAAGAGAAAGAGAAAGAGTTACTATTCAGGTAGAAAGAGGAAACATACTGTCAAGACACAATTGATGGTTAATACTGAAGGTTTGATCCTGCATAAGACAGGTCACAGGAATGGAAGAAAACATGATTATGACATTTACAAACACAATCATCCTACTATAACTCCATCACAAGTTGACAATATAGTTGATCTTGGTTATCTTGGTATTGAAAAGGACTTTCCCACAGTAAAGTCTGTACTTCCCATTAGAAAGAAAAAGAATACCTTGCTTTCAAATGACGATATGAGATACAACAAGAATCACTCAAGACTCAGGATCATAGTAGAACACACCATATGCAAGATCAAGAAGTTTGGAATAATGGGTACTAAGTTCAGAAACAAACTAAGAAGGTACAATAACATATCTGATATTGTATCCGGTATACTGAACTTCAGAGTGATGCAGTCTAACAGGATTTCAATCTAAGAATACAGTCAAAATAGGGCAGCATTAATAGATCATAACTGCTAATTACGCAAGAGATCTACTATATAGCACGGATTAGTGAAAGGATATAATTATTTCAAATAACCTAGTCTATCCAGAAATATAACTCACGAAATGGCATATGACAAGAAGAATTAAGAGGCAGCACTAACTTGTAGGTCCTGTTATTACTTCGGATGATGTAGCTTCAGCAAACATCATCACATTCGTCTTCATCTTATATGCTTTATTATAACGCATGTTAGTCCCTAGAAGACGTTGCTCTATAGATAGATCACATGTTCCTATATCCCGCTTCGCCACATTTCAATCGATCATCCCGAATTTAGAAGGAATTTTCAGATTGACGACTGTTCTAGTATCGGTATGATTCGCTAGCGTTATTGGGACAATTTCAGGATATGGAATTGCCGAGATACTTTTCAAGGAGTCGGAATTTCCTGACTAGATATGAATTCACTACTCGACTAATCTAAAGCATTCGCAATCCATCACACTTTTCATTTATTTACTACTTATACGGATAAGATTAACATGACAATTGATCTGACCTGTATATTCTGCAAGATTATCCGAGGCAAAATTCCAGCAAGGATTCTAGAACAAGATGACTTGGCAGTTGTTATCCTAGATGCTTTTCCGTTGTCGGCTGGCCACGCCCTAGTTATTCCGAAATTTCATTATCCCAAAGTTCAAGATATGGACCAAGATTCTACACACTCGGTCTTTGATTTAGTAAGGAAAATCTCAGCGGCATTGGAGAATGCTATGGGCGTGAACTCGACTACGATAGCTATTCACAACGGTAAAGAAGCTGGGCAAGAAATACCGCATCTCCATGTTCATATTGTACCAAGGACTAAGAATGATGGTGCTGGACCTATTCACTCTATGTTCAAAAGAAGACCTAATTTAAATTCAGATCAAGTTGAATTAATATACAGAAATATCAGAAATACACTATAATCGAATTTCGTCGCGCTTATGATAGAAATCAGTGATGTTCTTTGAGTAATTGCCTAGATTTAACCTTCAAACAGAATTCTGCTCAACTTAGCTACGCAGATTACCGAAAATTCCAATAGCATCCTGTAAATAGGGATAGTCTGACAAGATCAGTCAAATCACTTGCCCGATACCTTCTCGCTTTCGAATCCAAAATAACAAGAATGGCACATTTCTTTTCCATAAATTATTCCCCTATTTCCACATTTACTGCAAACTTTGTCGTGGTCTATAGTCGAGTCCAAAGACTTAGCCTTCTGAAGACATTTACCACAAATAGGTGCCTCCAGGTTAAAACTGGAAAGAAAACCAGAGCCACATTGGAAACACTTCAGACTGAACATTTGACCTTTTGGTTTCCAACGTCTAAATATTCCTATCAATCTATCAAAATCCCACTTTTTTCATTTTTGAACCACATTTAGGGCACGCTATGTCTCTATGTTGAGATCCACAACTCATACAGTAGTATTTTAAAGAGCTATCTGGTGCTACACTCGAATCCAACATACCTAATTTTCCGAGACCTCCCATTCCCATTCTTTGCATAACTCTTCTTCTCATGTAAAGGTTTAGAAGGATGAATACTCCTATTATTGTTACTAAAGAAATGGGAAAAGGAAGCAAAATAGAAATTGTAATGCTTATTCCTAAGGATATTGCTAACCAGAGCAGTTGATTAGCCAGGAACTGTCTGTTATTATAATTATCACCGAAATTCAATCTATCTTCCACCCACTGCTACACATCTTAAAGTACCAACTACTTTCTCACTAATATATATTACAAAGCAACTAATAAATTTAACTGACTAATCGGTCATTTTGGCTTGTTTCCATTTCTATAGAGATTCCTGCATTTGATCCATCAACAGCTAGAATCTCGAGGATTGAGTTGCATTGGACCTGTTTAAACAAAGTATTGGAGAATGTTCGAACAGCTACTCGAAATTACATATTTCATCATGCTAATAATTAAACTATATGCAAGCGTCTGGTTTGTAGCGTAATTTCGAATTCAACTTTCGAATTACGAATTAATATAGGTTGTCAACGAATAATACTAACATATCGTTTCTTATGATGTTCGAAATACTCCTTGAATGACGTTATTTCGCAATTAAGCTACAAACTAGAGCGATCATGCTTGGTACATTAGTTATTTTACAAAATTCAAAATTCACCTGTCATATTTGGATGAAATATTGCAGATGCCAATATTTTATGAAAATAGTAATATTAAGAAATATTGTTAACTAATATATATACAAACTTTTATAATGGTATTAGAGCAAATTGACAACGGACTGTACTATATGTGGTTCAAGGTTCGGGCATATTACCTGTGCATATTGTACCAAGTCAGTCTGCTCTTCATGCTTAGTTCAAGATAAGAGCAAGTGTATAAGGTGTGGCAGGCTAAAAAAGCCACCTTATAAATTCCTAAAACGCAACCTGCCGTTCCTCCTGTTGTTCGGTGCGCTCTGGTTCTTTACTTCAGGATTTTATCCGTTCCCATTTTACCTTGCAGTAGGAAAGCCCATAGACATGACGATTATGCAGCCAATCTTGATTGCATCCACGATAATGGTAATACCGTTTTTATTCCTAATGGTTGCATGGAAGAAAAAACCACCTCAATCCAATACTGGTAAATAGCAAAAAGTGACTCAGCACAAATTGGATATCCACCAATTATTCAGTACATTCTATGAAAAAATGTGCGGTGAATCGTTACTCAGTTTTCATTACTAAAAAAATTTAGGAAGGCAAGAACACGATGCTTTTGTATAGACTCGGATCCATTTAAATTTACGTAGAAAATAAATTTAGGGATTCTTTTTTTGAAGTCTCATTATATAAATATGTGAAAGCGCCCAACATAAAGAATGGTATGAATTTTGTTCCTGCGTAAATTAGTGGGCATTGAATTCTGATTGAACATTGGCATATCGTTTTTTTATGAATAATGATAGAGATGAGGAAAGTTAATAAAAATGCTTGTTACTATAGATAATATAGTCATTAAGATCTCATGAAAGGGATTATTTCACACCTCGATCTCGGTTGGGATCAATGGATAGTAATCAAATATTTGATTCGTCAGTTCCAATTTCTAGAGCATATTAGGTATTGTGTATTGAAGGTGTGTCACCTTTTGTTGGCCCATTTATTTTTCTTTTTCTTGTGTGTTTATTAACTTTTGGGCTTCATCAATAATGATCTTTGCTACATGAACCTCTATCCCTAATAGTTTAGAAATTTCACCTGGAGAATATCTAATTATTGATCTAGCAGTAGTAAAACCAGAGTTAGCCAAAAGCTCTTTCAAACCCACGGCTATCCCTAACTGCTGGACGCCGGCCTCATCAGCCATTGTTAAACAACGTTAGAATGATGTACTATATATTAATTTTATGATTGGAAACGTTTGTTTGTTCTATATAAAAAGAAATTTTCAATTACAAATTAGAACATTTCATTCAATGTTATCGACAAGTTATGATTATTGTTGTAAAACTATACCACAAAGAATTGACGTAAATCAGAAGTGCGTTACTTTTTATAGGAATTGATAACAAATGCTGTAAAATAGGTAATCGTAGAAAGCATAAATGATAACTAGCATGATTGATTAATGCTAATTTATTAAAGCCATAGTTTTGCAAATCTTTGTATATAACTTAAGCCCAGATTTGATAACATTGTTTTTCATTGTAATTCAAATGCTTGGGGGTGGCTTGGACTTGCTATTTTACTATGACATTCCTAAGAAGGAGAAAAATTTCATTTTTAAGTTCGGCGTCATCATGGATGGTACAATTGAAACAAGCATTAGAAATGCAGATAGTAGAAATATAATGTGTAATGAATTCATAAATTTGGGAACAATTATTCTAACAGCATCTGACGATGAGGTAGAAGAACCAATAAAAATACTTTGAACGATATGTAACGGCATAACCTGAGTAAATATCAAGAATACCATACCTATACTGAATGCACTTCCTGTCATAACCAAGGTAGTGCTAATGGCAGCAGCAACTCCTCTTCTATGAGATGGAACTGAACTCATTATTGTAGCTCGGTTTGGTGAGGCAAATATTCCCATACCTGCCCCTACCAAGACCAGAGGAATTATGGCCGAATAGAATGATGTGGTTGCTCCAATCCCCGACAGTATAAGAAAACCTGCTGCTGAAGTAAGTAATCCGATAGGTATGAAGATCCTAGATTTGTATCTGTCATATAACCATCCAGTTACCGGTGCAAAGACTGCCAAAGACACAGAAACTGGGATCAAATATATTCCTGCATTGAGTGGACTAAGATTCATAGACCATCCTTGAAGATAGAATGCCATAACTAATGTAAATGCACCTCTGGCAAGTGCGTTAAGAAATATAGCTATGTTTCCGCCAGTAAAAAGATTTATCTTGAATAGAGAAAGATCGAACATAGGTCTGGATACACGTTTCTCAACAAAATAAAAAAGTATTAGTAAGGCAAACCCAGCTATGATAAATAAAGAATTTTGAAAGTGATTGAAAATTTGAAAAGATGCAAAAGTTATTCCAATCAATATAAAAAGAAGGCCAAATGCTAACGTAGCATTTCCTAGCCAATCTATTCTCTCTCTCTTAATAGTTCCTAATTCACGTAACTTAAAATAAGCCCAAATAGTCGCAAATCCACCTATTGGTAGGTTTATCCAAAATATAGATCTCCATCCTAAATAAGAGGTTAAGAAGCCTCCAAGCGTAAGTCCTATCACAGACCCGACCACTATCGATACTTGATTTAGCCCCAATGCCTTACCTCTTTCATTCTCTGGAAATGTATCTGTGAGTATTGCAGCACTATTGGAAAAAAGAAATGCTGCGCCAAAAGCCTGGATGACTCGAAATATTATCAATTGTTCTCCAGTATACGATATACTACACAATGCAGAGCCTATCGTGAATAGTATAAAACCAATGTTGTATAATCTAACTCTCCCAAACATATCTGCCAACCTACCAAAATTCAAGAGTACACATGCAGTCACAACCCAATAACCAAGAGCGATCCATACCAAAGTTAGAAGAGAAGTGTGTAACTCGGATGCAATGGTAGGTAGGGCTATGACAACGATATTTCTATCAAGTGATGCCATCAGTGTACCGATGGTGGTGTTGCTTAGTGCGATCCATTTGTAGTTCAAGTTCTTACCCTATTTTATGGCTTAAGAGAAATCATGATTGATTATTATTTACTTCATATGCAGTTCGAAATATTATGGATAGACTCGTGCTAATAATATGACTAGCACAAAACATGTAAACGCATAAACTAAATGACATGTTCCAACTAAAATCAACCACATATATATTTTATAATCCTGTGGTAATTCAACGCAACGTTTTATAAGGACAAGTTCGTTCCATCGATAATTATCGTCAAATTACTGAACTAAGAAATGTCTAGTGCAGGGCAACGATCTACAGATATAAAATCATTTTCTTGCATTTTAAGATGACATTAGTCCTTAACAAGTATCATTAGTGTTCACTATATGTAAGTGTACCGCTAACCTCGATATTCAATGAAGTAATATCAAAAGTACTACGTTTACTGAGATATAGTTTGAATAACACTCGACTTCTACACGTTCAAGGTGCGATGCCTTCTTCTGAATTTGGATAGAATCATAATATAGGTTTCAGTAAACTTGAATTCCCTTGGTGACTAATTCTAAAAAATGCTGCGCGTGCAAAATCCGTGATCGCACAATTGCACTAATCTGAATAAAATGGGTTGGTTATTAAACTATGGTGTTGCATCGGACAGGAGAGTAGACGAGGCTATTACCAAGAATGCAATCAGCATAGTGATTATTGTGATAATCATTTCCGTCAAGCGAGCTTGAAGTCGCTTTCTGAGGTCATCTCTATTATTCCTTGAGAAGATCACTAACTCTTTCTCCAGCTCATAATCGAAGTCCGACAAGTATGACAGATTCCTAATCCGTGTGTTTAGGTTCACGAATTAATCTAGCCCGCTTTTCTCGTCTTGAGCACGTCATATATTTCGTACGCAAGTGTGACCTGTGTAGAGCCCAGGTAAGCATCCCAAACTACGACCATATCAATCATTTCTTTAATCCTTCCGTTTGTTTGAGCAACTTATTAATTATATCATCATAAGTATCTCCCTTAGTTCCCCTTAGGCGGAGTCTGTCCCTTGTTTCAGTCTCAACCAATATAGTAGTCTTAGCCATTATGTAAATGAAGATAACCTATGTATATATAGTCATTACTATATATAAATATAGGTACCAAATATGCCTCATATGCTAAGCTTAGCAATACAAAATGATGAATCGATTTGATTACGTAAACTGAGATAAATAGCACGTCTTAAGGCTTTGGTGATCGGCTCATATTGCTAGTAGATCAAGCTAGTTCATAGAGGCTTGCTGCAATGTAAAAAAATTAGTAATAGTGTCAAGATAGAAATACATAGTTTTTGTTGTTGCTTCAAAAGGGACAATGTTCAAAGGACGCAATTGAGTCGCGCAAAGAGTCCTTTTTTGCGAATCTCGCTGTCCAGCAATAGATTTCGATAGGGCTTGGGTTTTCTTATCTTTGAAATTGCCTTTTCTCCAAACCAACTGATCACAAAAATGTCTGCCTCTGCACCTCTTTTAATGAGCTTTCTTTTAGGTCTTGGAGGCAATACTTTCCCATTTCAGAATAGCAAATCATCATAAGACATGTTACTAATTCAGGACTTTTTTTATGGCTTTATCCTATTTTCAATCTGAACCAATGTCTCAGGCCTATCTTGTTTACAGTTTTTAGCACGGCTGCCAATTCAGGATTGTTGAAAATTCAGAAAAATCTGATATTTTTAACCGGTACATTGATAGCATGCCGAACGAAATCATCGTCAATCCTCCAGTACATGTATGACTTCCGCGACGTATATATGGATTCGGGATAAAATATCTACTCGAAATTCTTTAAATGTTTTGATTCGTTCATGATGTGGATTCAGTTGGCCTTAGCAATGCCGGCTGACGAAATAGACAATTGTATTAATTTTTAGACATGATATTATGAGTGTTTCTCTAAACTTGTACGATGTAATTCATCTTGTTTTTGCTTAAGATTGATCAATTGCTGCATTCTCGGACAATATTTGCGGCGTAATGCTTAGCGATGTACCGCTTATGAACTAGCGCTCGGATTAGTGACTCATAATTGAACCCGGTGTCATTAGACCTAACATTTTGAACTCAAGCGCCTCAGCAAAAAAAGATACATCCAAAATCCCTATGCTACAATCACTGAATTTATATCATGAAGAGAATGAAAAACCCTCGTCAAAAGAAGTCGCTATGGTTATACTACAAGCCGTAACATCGGGAGATCCACAACTAAGATTTTCCGATGGTAATTACTCCCGCAGAAGGAAAAACCGGTAAAAAGGACTGAACCTCAAATCATGGCTTCTGAACACCAACATGATTATTTACAAATCGGTAATGGCTGGCTATTATGTTCCATTCCTGGATGCAGATCGTTTAGTTGGAAGATGGAATGTAAGGAATGGCTGATTAGGCATTAAGCAAGTCATAAATCGTGATGCTGGTTGCATCTTTCACGCGTGCTTCCTGGTAGAGGACATAGTGGATCAGAGAGATAGATACTAGTCAACTCCAACTCCAAATGGTCTGGTTATGTGAACGAGTAGAAGGCATCATGAAGTTACAAAGATATTGCCTATCAAATTAATACTACGAGTTCTGTGAAAGTTCGTTAGGGATATACATTAATCAAAGTAATAAGCACATTAGTAGGGAACAATACATATAGCTGATACACGTTGTAATTATTACAACATTGAATATGGATGTTTTAATTTATATATGTGAAAAATGTAAAAAGAGTGAAGTTGAGGTGTATAACGTTTTAGGCGACTATTGTTTAAACTGTTGGGAGGATATAACTACACCTGATCTTACTAAACGATTGAATTACTAGCAAGAAATTACAATCGTGGATTGTGTAATACTATGTTGCGAATATTCATGCCTTTAGTCAAGTAGACATTTTCATATAATTATAATCGACGTCTATTTTAGATCGGAAAGTAACGCTCTTATTATTACCTTATAGCTATACCTGCGTTGTATTGTTTGGTACTCAAATCAATCTGGCATTCTAAAAATCTCCAAAGGGCCAAATTTCTCACCTATTCATATACACAAAGAAAACCATAAAAGACATGTTGATAGTGAGGCCTAGTGCTTGGTTTCTATTTCAAAACAGGATTGAGAAGATGGGATGGTAAGTCTTCTGATCTTTATTGTGAAAAGTGTGGGATGTTCTCGTGTCACATTTACTTTCATTTTTTAGTTTTATCCATATCTTCACCGGCTTCAGTTTCCATTTTTTGAAGTCGAGTGTAGTAGTCTGGAAACTCATTTAGATGTGCAAGCGCAATTTTTCCAGTAACTACCTCGTCATCTTGCGTTACGTTGGTACTGGAATCTCTCTTACCATGTTCTAGCTCGACATTTAACCCCATTCTAAATTGTTCAACGTCAAACTTACTCCAATCAATTCCAAGTGCTTCACCAATTCTTTTTGCTTCTTCAATTGTAAAATGTTTGGAACTTGTCAAACTATCATCTTATAATAAGATAGGTTATTACTACTTTTCTTTCTTCGAGAAAACTGGTCCACATCGTTACTGAGATTATGCCATTAGTTATCCAAAGAATTGAACGAGTAGCAAAAAGATATCTTGAAACATCTTTCAATCTCCTTGTGCGAGTCAGCAACGAAAAGGAGATCCACGAGGAGCTAACCGCAATACGGTCAGTATGACCATCCTCCATTATTACAACGAGTACCGGAACTAGACCTAGCAAAATACTAATAAATCTTCACTCATTGACATTACTGTTGGTAGTTGACACCATACGTACAATCAAGATTTTGGGGAATTGGTCGGGCAACAGGCTTATCGGAAGGAGGCGCCCATTGATTGCGGTATTCAGTCTCACACATTACTGCAACTTTTACTGCCCAATGTGTCCTTTTGGAGATCCTGATAAGACTAGTCAAATCGACCTTGCAAGGAATAATGACTTAACTACAGAGCAATGGAAATTGATTTTTGACAAAGTCTCAAAATATTGTATCTGGTCAATCATAGAAGGCGGCGAACCAACAAGCCGTCCTGACTTTATGGAGATTGTTAGGTATATATATAATCTAAAAATGCCTATTACAGTGATTACTAATTGTTCTCTTCTTCATAACATCGATCTCAATGAATTAAAAAATTATGTTCAATTTATTACTTGTAGTATCGATTCTGTCTTTGAAGATTCCTACTGCAAAGTACGAGGCGTTACTCCTTCAGTATACCAGAGAGTTATAGAAAATCTTCAACTCCTAACCGAATATAAGATACCTCACTACTTTAACAGTGTTATTACTAAGTACAATACTGAGGAATTCATAAACCAATCTTATTTCGAAAGAGCAAGGGAATTAGGTTCCAACGCCGTTTCGTTTACATTTGTAGAAGATCGATCTGATGTTGATTACACTTTGCTTCCAGATCGTCGCACTATGGTCCGTGTCTGTGAAAGTATATTGGAGTATGGAAAAAAACACTCATCGCCCCAAATAATGATCCCTAGGCAATATTTTGAGCAAATAATCGAAAATGGAAGGGGAGTATTTGACGAATGTGGTGTGTGGAAAAGCGTCTTTATTAATGGGAATGGCACAGTTCTGGTCCCATGCTGGAAATTCAATAGTCCTCAAAACACTTACAATCTACTAGAGCAAACCATTGATGAAATCTGGAATGCTCCGCAATGGGATATAGCCAAAACCTGTCACGATTGTAAAGTACTCGGCTGCATTTGGTATTCCTCTCAGCCAGTAACTACATTTGCAAAGAATTACATGCAAGGGTTATCAAAGATGATCAACATGCAAAAACCTGGGAAGATGCGGAAACTTGCATAATTATATCTAATACCAGTATTGATCAGCTGACGCTACATTAATTTTAACTGTTATGCATTACCTCTTATAGTTCATGCCATTGCCGACATATAGCCTCCAAGTATTGGCTAGACTCGTGCAATCAGCAGTAAGGCGTAGCATATTCCACCATGGAGTATACACATAAGCCACATTGTAGAGATAGGTAGGAACGTGAAGTAGATCTTGTTATTACAAAAGAGACACATCTATAAGGATGCATACATCGCCACACGGGCCAAGGGTTAAGCGATTAACTTTGGTCAGTATAGATAGATAGATAAAGAAATCGTATCTAATTATTAGTAGAAAGAAAACACTAGATTCAAACCACCTTCTATCTATCAAATCCAGGTGTTCCAATCAATTTAATATTGAAGTTAAACAGGCGTGTGCTCCACAGTATAGTAGGACAAATAGGTTGATTTACAAGGGATAACCACAGAAGCAATGGCAAGGTCAGTAATTTATTTCAAGATAATTAGCGAGTATTAAACATTATTCTGGTTTAATACATGAGAATGTATACTTTTCCAACAATATTCCTTTCATCAGCCTAACCACCAACCCATAGAAATCACTGGCTATTTTCCTCTTCAATTACGGAACACGCATGGTCAGGGATATGCGAAACCCCGATAACTCGATATTTGATGGTACACGATAGACGATCCTTAAGTAAAAGAGTTGATGTCAGCGTGATCGCAAGACACTGGTATGCTAATATAATACGTTCAATCTTAGCAAACTTGTTTACGAAATTCGAAGTGTGTCGTTGTGAGGCCTCCTTTACAAAGGAAAGCACCATTGTATAACACATTTTTCAGGGTGATGATTGGGCTACCATTTGTAGCGAGTTTGAATAAAAATCATCATATTATGGGCGAATCATTCATAAGATTACGTAACATCGGTATATTAGTGGTATAAATTTTTATAGATCATAGTAGATTACTATAATTATTTGTGTCAACTCGATCGAACACGAAACTTGAGCATACTGAGGTACTCCGCGGTAAACAGAATGTAATGAAAGTGATATCAGACTTCATCTCAAGTGCCGGATTGCGGATTGACGCATGCGTGGACGATACTGGACCTTCGTCAATAATCGAAAATGAACGACTTATGAAATTAATGATTGATGCCAAGGCAAGGGGTGTAAGATTCAGATATATCACCCAAATTACTTCAAGAAATATTACATATTGTAAGGCATTAATGAAGATTGTAGATGCCCTGAATCACTTGGATGGAATAAAAGGAAACTTATATTTGAGCGAGATGGTATACCTATCATCAGCGGTTGTACATGATAAAGGAAAACCTGCAGATCAAATTATTTACAGTAATGTGCAGGAAATAGTACAACATCAGCAATACATCTTTGAAACTCTCTGGCATAAGTCTAGACCGGCCAGGGATAAGATGTTAGAGATCGAAAATGGCGGGATGATATGGGGAAAAAATAATTCTGAAGGAAATGGAGCTACCTTTGCATTTATACTGCCTGCCGTTATACAATGAAATTGCATTAATTAGAACCATGCCTAGCTGCTATATCGCATGCAATTCATCATTCGTGGTAAGCCATAGCCCATGCTAATAGTATACCCAGGGTATTTAGTTCTCAGTCATTATGTTACGTAGCTAGGTAACATTTTTTCGAGATCTGTACCGGTATATCATATAATGAGAAACGTGTAAATCGGTTGAACAAGATAAGCTAGAATCTATAAAAGACTAGTGCCTAGGTTCCAACGTCAGCATGTCTTCTTCTGTGACAAGGAGTACATAATGCCCTACAATTCGATCTTTTATTATTTGACCTATCGCCATCAGAGTGGTGAAAATCTAGTCCGTAAATTTCTAATCCTGTTTTGCAAATCGCACATTTGTTTTTCTGTCCATGAATAGTATCTCGTTTAACTGGTATAGTGAAGTTTCGTCTCTTGGATTTCTTCTGAAATTTCCTGATCAAAATGCTAGAAGCCGCTATCCACAATAGTAAGGCAATAACTTTATACCCAAACATAGTTACTGAAAATTGATCTCCAATGGATACGTAATACCACGTTAGGCAACTCAACAAAATGAAGGTGATGCCGATGATAACTGGAAAGGTTTGCCTCCTAATTGAATATGCAATACCGGTTAATATGACCAGGACTAAATAAAAAAATAGATTTGCTACGGAGTTAGTAAAGTCGCTCGAACTTTCATCGACCAAAGACAACAATGGCCAAGCTGCTACAACAGCTTGGATAATCGTATACTCCATGCATGTCAAAATTAGTATTATTATGACTGACCTACATAATAGAAGTCTGCGACTTGAACGCACGACACGACATCTCTTCTAAGTGAGCATACCCAAATATTGAGATTTTAGAAAAAGACTCGCTCCAAAATATCAAGTACGTTTGACTAGAACTTCCTTATTAGGCGGCTTATTAACCTTTAACTAAATGGATTAAAACTTACCCAGAGCTATCTCATAGTCACGGAGGTTACTGCAATTCATTGCATTCGAAACTTTCAATTAGAGCTAAATTGTCCTACCTACAACAATTATTTTAGTTCGTGATATCTTTTGATGTACGCGTTTTAACTTCTAAATGGCTATTGTTGTATTAAAGATAAATCAGGTATTGCTGATAGTAGTACCAGTAATAAACGGTGATTTCTTCAATTCATCGGTACTGAATAGCCATGGAACCGGCGTGATTTAAATGGACCAATTCTGCAAAAATACCCTAATCCTAGAATCATCATATTATTCGAAAAAATGTTAGTTGGGAGATCTTGTTGTAAAATCATACTTTGTAATTTTGCAATTCTCCCAACGTAAGTTTCAAAAAGACTTCTGCTCCGTTAAACCCTTCGACTTGTGTCTTTGAGATCTTGTACTCTCCTCGTGCGCCTTCAGTGATTATAACTATAGAATCAGCATCTACAGCATCAATATTTCCGGCGTCTTGGCCATCGCTCGATCTAACATTTTTGTGGACAATTCTGTCCCAATCCAACACTGCTGGTTCAGACATTATATATGTATACTAGGCTGCTGTATATAAATTGCTACATACGAGCTATGGACGCGTATCTAGGGATAACAAACGTATCTTTGACCGTTTGAGATATGGGTAAAATGTAATAAAAGTCGTGATACCGACTAAAGCTCTTTATTTATATCACTCCCTCGGGATAATAATACGGAGACTGGAATAGTGAATGTTCCTGAGCTTGTGTATCTCTAGTATACGGGCTTAAACTGGATCTTGAGTGATATGGTTTGCAAGTATCCTGAAATTAATCGTTGATTTCTAAGCTCATTGAGGTAAGGTATTCTATGGTTTGGACAAATTCGAATTACTTTTGTTAAATACAAAATGCCCATTAATATTAGTATTACTATTACTATTACTATTACTATTACTATTACTATTACTATTACTATTACTATTACTATTACTATTACTATTACTATTACTATTACTATTACTATTACTATTACTATTACTATTACTATTACTATTACTATTACTATTACTATTACTATTACTATTACTATTACTATTACTATTACTATTACTATTACTATTACTATTACTATTACTATTACTATTACTATTACTATTACTATTACTATTGCTATTACTATTACTATTACTATTACTATTACTATTACTATTACTATTACTATTACTATTACTATTACTATTACTATTACTATTACTACTACTATTACTACTACTACTACTACTACTACTACTACTACTACTACTACTACTACTACTACTACTACTACTACTACTACTACTACTACTACCACTTCCGTCATTACCACCAATCCTTTTTATTCCAGCTAATTTCTGTGCACGATCTATTGCTTTTGTGCTTATATCATAGCCATACGTATCAAATCCTCCTTGTTCCTTGACATATTTTGCTACGGGTAAACCGAGTTGACCCAAACCTATCACAAGAACTTTGTTTCTGTAATCAGGAGAATCTAATTTATCATCTACTGTCAAACGATCATTCTTATTGGGAACTTGAAATACGTTATAATTTTTGGATAGACCTGTAATAGAACCTTGATTTTTTCCGCTGTCGTCTCCATTCATCATTTTCACATGAACGAATATTACATTGTATTTAATATACATAACTGACTAGTCAGTTAGATTTATTATGTTGATTCTATATATCATCGTATCACAGGTTGTCTAATTTTGCCACGTTCACTCGAAGCAAGGATAACAATTTTGGAAAGTACATCTTTGTATTATTATAGCAGCAAGTGGTTCTTTTCTTCAGATAATAGGGGTGAGCTGGGATGTTACTTCCCATTTGATGCTGACACCAGAGACATTCTTTACCCCTTCACATGCCTTACTTTACACCGGAGTAATTCTCCTTGCAGTCGCTGCTGCCATAAGCGCCATTATAATATTGAAAGGTCAATTAGAGCATACGAACCCCATTATCACATCCTTTAGATTGTTTATAATAGGATCTATCCTTGCAGACTATAGCTGGTCCATCAGACTTCGCATGGCATAGGGCTTTTGGAGTCGACGGGCTCTTGAGTCCTACCCATTTCGTACTTGCAACAGGAATTGTCATAAATTCGGTAGCGGTGGTTATAGGTCTTGGGAGAATGGATACTCAACTTCGCGCAATGAGACAAAAGCGGATGATAAAATTCGTAATGATACCTGCCTTTGCAGCTATGTGGTTAACAGTGATCTGGTACGTTTATTTGTTCACATTGCCTCTTTCAAATGGATTACATTTTAACTTCAACTTGAATCCAATTACCGAATCAATAATTGCAATTACGGTTCTACCGATAATTGATGCTGCCATATTGCTAATTGCAGTCAGAACTCTAAATATTAATTGGTCTGCAACTGCCGTCACTACAATAGTGGTTCTAATTAACATTTTTACCAATATAGTACCGTCAGCCGATCTTATGCCTTTTCTGCCTGTGTATTTTTCACTAATAATTGCTGCATTTCTCTCTGATATCGTACTTCAGAGAGCACGAGTCAGTACTTCGGGTATTAGTAGAGAAAAATCCTTCGTTATTGTGGGTTCGATAATTGGATCACTATTTTATATTTTGGGCTATCCACTTCTTGCGATCACATTTGCGCAGCCCCTAGGCTTCACTTTCCATTCGATGTCAGAATTGTATAAGGACTTCATCATTACGTTACCAGTGGTTCTATTCTTTGCACTACCATTTGGAGCTTTAATGGGTGCGATTAGTGCATTGATCGTTTCAAAGGTTGAAATTCTTTGGCATCATGAGGAATGTATCGAAAATATGTCAGACACAAGAATAGATGGAGAAGCAGGTTCATAAATGTGTCCAAAAGTTACGTTACAGTATAAAATAGAAATAAAGGAAAAAATAATTCGAGCAGCGATCGAGTGTTTTTCGATCGCTGGGTTCGACAGGACGAGGATGGATGATATCGCAGAGCGAGCGGGGTTGAGCAAGGGCACGCTATACCTCTATTTTAAAAATAAGGAAGATCTATTCTATGCAATCTGTCAAAATAACATAATAGAATTAAAGGAGCAGATGTCGAAGCTATTCAAGAGAAAAGAAGATCTTGCTTCTGATGCAGAAAAATTTTATGTTAACTTCAGAAAGACTTCTAGAAAGGGCGATCGAGTATTTATGGAGACTATAGCTGAATCATCACGTAATCCAAGACTACGCAAAGCTCACTACGAACATAGAATTAGGATATTTGAGATAGTGTCCAAATACTTAAGTCAGCAGGTTGAAAAGGGATTTCTGAGAAACGACATTGATGTAGAACCCATATCCGCCGGGCTAGTAGCGCTCTATGATGGACTAACAATAAATGTGCTATTGGGCATAAATGAGACCTACAATAGGAAAATTTGGACGGAGACGATTAGAGCATTATGCGTTGGTATAAGCTAGACTCAAGCCATTCCGTTATCTTCAGAGACCATGCGTTACTCGACTTACGCCTTATTTGTATAGTAGTATCTTATCATATCTTGAAGATTAATTCAATGTACAATAATACGGAAAAAGAAAATACAATTTCTATTTTCGATAGCTAAATTAGAACACAAAACGAGAGTACAGAGCATGACTGGAATTAAGTATATTTTAATGGGTTTCGAGATAGATCGGTTCTTTATTCATAGATGGTATTTGAAATGGCATTAATCTCTGCCGTATTATCATGTATACTGTGGATTTTCAGACAAAATGATGATGACATAATCAATATCTACAATCTTTTGACTCCATATGTACAACGCATCACCAACTGTAATATGCTTAACTTTGGATACTGGAACTCAGATACAAGAGACTTAGAAACGGCACAACGTAACCTGTGTTCACTGGTCGGAGAATTTGCAGAATTACGTCCTGGCTTAAGAATTATAGATGCAGGGAGCGGGTTTTCCTCTCCAGCTAATTATTGGGAATCACTATACCATCCGGTTGATATTATGTGTGTTAATACTAATAGTCAACAGCTCAGATTTGCATTTGAGCACAAAAAGACGATTTTGAATAGAGAATACACTCTGACTAACTATGAATCTTCTATGACGCCTGATCAAAGTGTAAGAATGAGGAGAGGTGTGAATAATATAGCATTTATTAATGCCAATTCTACGCTCTTACCATTTGCACCGCAAAGTGTCGACAGAGTTATTGCCTTAGAATCGGCACATCACTTTAGGCCTATTACGCAATTTATCGATGAATCGAGGAGAATATTGAGGGAGGAGACCGGCACTCTTATTATTGCACTTCCAGTCATAACTAACGAATTTTCGAGGCTACATGCAATATTCAAACTTGGGCTTCTTTACTTCACTTGGGCATCCCAACATCATGACTCATCGACGATTCAATCATTAATTATGGCGAAAGGTTTCATCATTAGAGATATTCTTCACGTCGGAACTCATGTCTATGAACCGCTTGCGAATTACTATATTCAAAATAGAGGAGCATTTAAACGAAAAGTAATAGTACGGAATAAATCTTCATCATCGTTACTTTTTCAATCAAGAATCATAAATAGTCTTGCATACGACCTTGTAGAAAAAATAATATATCATTCTGCTTTAAAAATGAAAAGAGCTATCAAAAAAAGGAGTGATAGACTATATTATAGTAAAAGCTGAGTTGAGAAAATCTTAAAATGATTGTTGTGTATTTTGGAACCAGAAGTAGGAATAGTCTTGGCTATGGTAGGATATTTATTTAGAACCTTGGCATCATCTAATGAGAAGTGCCAAATGAAATGCAGTCTTCGAATACTAGAATGATACTCAATAAAGAGGATTCCGTCATCTTATTCATATGATCTCATCATCTCAAAATCCAATCCTACTAAGAGCCTATGCGAAAAGTCCACTTCTTCTATACGTGATCCAAGCACAAGCAAGATGTAGCATTCCGACATAGTTCTCTATCCTCTTTTCCCATCTTATTAGCAATCGTCTAAACCTGTTCATCCAAGAATGGGTTCTTTCAACAACCCATCGTCTAGCTCTGTATTTTGGTATTCCTCTTCTTCTTCTTTATTGTTGCTTATTTCTTCACCTCTTAATCTGATGTGAATTGTATAGCCATACTCTTCTTCTAGTAATTCGTATACCTCTGGAAAGTCGTAGCCTTTGTCCATGCACATGTGCTGCTTTGATCTGATTGTTGGTTCAGGTCTATAGATGACTATGCTTTGCAGTGTTGCTTTGGTCATCTTCATGTCATGTCTGTTAGCTCCATCTACAGATACACCAAGTGGTACTCCTTTACCATCTACTAGAATACTACGTTTTGTACCTGATTTAGCTCTGTCTGTGGGATTTGGTCCTGTGCTTTTTTCCCCCAAGAGGCGCTTTTGTAATAACGCCATCCATTTCGAAAACAATATAGAGAAAGAAATATGGTGAATAGTCCGGAAATTGATTCCTGGAAGATATGAATTCATGTGAAATTGGATATCGATTACGCTTTATTAGGCTGATGATAGTAATGGTTGAAATGATGTTTCAACAAGAATTCATAATACCTGAAATCAATTAATCTCGACAAATAAAAAAAGAAATTCGGTCTTATTTCTTGTTACTGCCGCCGAATAGGTTCTTGAGTGCCTCGCCTACCTTCGCGAATAGGTTGCTTGAGTTCGGGCCCGTATTATTACTTGTGGATTTTCCTGCTGATGATGCCGTTTGATTCATTTGGGCTAAACCTCCTTTTGTATTATTGGCTCCAACACTGGCGTTACTGCCAGGACCAGCCGTTTTGCTCGCATTGGAGGTCGAGGGTGTTGGTGGTGTGGAGGTCATGTTGGTGTTGGTGGTGCTTGCATTGGAGGTCGAGGGTGTTTGTGGTGTGGAGGTCATGTTGGTGTTGGTGGTGCTTGCATTGGAGGTCGAGGGTGTTGTGGTGTGGAGGTCATGTTGGTGTTGGTGGTGCTTGCATTGGAGGTCGAGGGTGTTGGTGGTGTGGAGGTCATGTTGGTGTTGGTGGTGCTTGCATTGGAGGTCGAGGGTGTTGGTGGTGTGGAGGTCATGTTGGTGTTGGTGGTGCTTGCGTTACTTTTGGAAGCAGATTCTGGTTGCATTTGTGCTGTCATGTTGGCCCCACTCGGTCCGGCAGTAGAATTCTGTTCCATAGATAAACCCTGAGCCACGTTAGGTTTTTTAGCTATCGTTGCACCGCCAGCTAAGAAGGCAGTATTATTACCCATCTGCTCCAACTGATTGCTAGTTGCTGCAGGCTTAGCAGGTTGCGATGGACTCGATTGATTCGATCCATTAGTGTTAATCTTTGTGTTATTCGATGATCCGGTAGCGTTATTCTGTGCCATAACTAGAGGTTGGGCAGAGCTTGCAGATGCAACAACAAGTCCCAAAGAGAGCGTTAGGACTGCCGCCACTATTAGCTTATTTTCCATAGCGGATCACATACAAAATGCTTTTTAATACTTTGCTATTATTTTCTCTCAGGCATGTTCGATTATGAAATTGCCTGATCACAGATATCTATTTGGCTATTGCTGAACTTCTAGATAGAAAAGTAGATATCTAAAAATTCGAATTGATATAATTCCATCAAACGAACATTTCCAACTCGATAAGTATTATCTGATTCTACAAGAACTGACGATATATGTCGAGTCTTTATTCATCCTATTCAGTTTGAAGAATCCACACTCATTGGCGACCTGGATCAGCATGGAATAATTTCGCAAGGAAAATAATAAAATCGAATGCTTTGATACGAGTCAAGTCGATGTCACATGGCGAGTGGATCATGAATACCGTGGGGTGCAAATCAACAAATACGGTCTAAGCAACAATCAGTGTTGAGCAAAAATATATGAAGTCGAAATTAACTGAATGACTAACCCCAACGCGAATTACTATGGAAAGACAAATCTCCCTTCAGTCGACCCCTTATTTTCATCTTTATTTTACTATTAGGACCGGACAATGAGCATAGCTCACGACACCAGACGCAACACTTCCCAATAGCAGTTTTTTAAATCCAGATCTTCCCCTAGTTCCGACCACAATTAGATCAACGTTTTCCTTTTCGGCGAATCCCACAATACCACCTACTGCAGATGCAGAGCCAATTAACTCTGATCTTATTCGAAATTTTCTGTCCCTGTTACCGACACTATCCATTGATATTCCCTTTACCTTATCTAGAACTTCTTGAGCCTGTTGTTTCAGCACGTTTATGTGAGGTGGAGTGTCTGGACCAAATATGGATATGTCAGATAGAATTACGTACAGCGCGATTAGGTCCGAGTCATACCTACTTGCTATTTGTGTGGCATATTTAGCCGCGTCAATTGATGCCTCAGAACCGTCCACAGCGACAAGGATTTTAGGAAATGACCGTTCTGTATTTTCATCCATATGAAAGAATATATAGTTGCTAGGTTTAAAAGGATGCCTTATCGTACCCAACGTGTAGCCGTTAGTATAATCCAATGTATTTAATTTGAACTGCGTAACACACCGTGCTACAACCACTTATGTTTTACACTTATTATGATTCATGGTAGTGATTAAAGCCTAAAATCAATAGGTCAGGTTGCCAAATCGACTATTCGTCTCGATCTGAGGATGTTTGCAATATATCCAATGTAGCAAGAGATCAATTCAAGACAAGTATCACATAAAGATGATATTCGGAAAGTAATCGTTAATTCAACCCGATAGCTGCTAGGAGATTCTAGCCATTGCTTGGATTATTGATCCTACCTCGGTGGGAGTAATCGCTGCGTACACAGGGAGACCTGAATATCTTTACCTCATCAACGATTCGGGCTTTAAATCTTGAAGGTATCTAATCATGTTTAATATCCAATTCTTTGCGTCCTATCATAAGCCCTCCCAACTAGATAGTGTAGGTATCACATAAAATAGAAATCTAAAGTATTTAAGGTGGGAATTGATGTCTAATTAATATATTGTTTTTGATTTGCGATAGACTCAACAATTATTACCGGTTCTGCCCACTATGATAATAGAGATAATGAGCCAGAGTTTATGTATAAAATGTGGAGCAGATCTAACGGTGTCTACGTACTGTGACCTATGTCATGAGCCTTTGACTTTTGAATGTACTAAGTGTAATTATCGAACGGACGAGAAGGTTCATGCCGACTGCGACAATGCAGAATCATTGACTTCAGATGAGAGTTAGAAACAGTGTATCATCATACTACTAAAAATAAGACGTCAACGGCAGATAGAGGTACCATAAAAATAGTGATTAAAAATGAGTAATGCAAGCAATGAGAACATTTCAAAAACTGTCTTGCTTATCAGCCGCCAACTACACCTGAGATTAATTATTAGCTGAGTGACTAAATGGCAATGGAATGAATCATTTTGATAAAAGGCATTCTTGAGTTAATTTCAGATGTTGAAAGCTCATAGTAAAGCCTGCACTAGATTAGGTTCCTTGAAATGCAAAATATATTGCGCAGCGAAGTCTAGGTAGCAAGGTTTGCTGTCCGCTCACAATGAATAATCGGGATTATTGCGAGTCCTAACCGGCTAGATTTTAAGACGGTCTCTTTTTATGATGATATTTTTAAGACGATCGGGTTATTTTTTTGACTACTAGAAAACAGCGATAATTCCCTTCTCTTAAACTTATATGTATACAAATCAATTAAAAAGTGGTAACAAGAACTAAATCTCGCTGTTGACGAATATGGAATCGAGCTAATTACTGATTATTGACTACAAAGACGATTTGAGCGGAAAACGTGCGACGACAAGGTAGTAAAGGGAATATTTAATCCTTGTAAAGATTTTCTTCCTTTAGGATTCTGATTACTTCTGGGATTTCTAAATCAAGTTGCATGGCGATAAATTCCTCACCGATGCCAGATTCGTATAGATTCATCACGATTCTCATCTTATCCTTAGAAACGCCTTTCTTATTTGACGTTAATGGTTGGTCTTGTGATGACATCTCTTTATTGCTCATCTATCCGCACTATTATGAAATGATCTTATAAATGTTGATTTCTTTTCAACCGCTACTTATATATAGATTATTTGACATAACTCCTATTGATAACATAAATATATACAAAATATTAAAAATTGACAAAATAATTACAATCTACGCTCGAGTTGCATCTAGACGACAAATGAGGTAAGCAGAATTAAAGTAATTCGTAAAATAGTCAGCAAGACTATCTCAATATCATTATGTGCCACAGTCACGCCTCTAATGCCGGCTTCAATATAACCAGATGGTACTGTGTAGATCATTGTTGCGATATCTAGTAGGGTTTTGTTTTAAAAAAGATAGGTAAAAATGAAAAAGAGGTACTTAAGGTATTAGGTGATGATACTATTACGTTATATCAAATTTGATAAGCACGATATTCCTATCTTGCGTAGTCATTTGAAAGTTTTCTGGATCTATGTAGTTAGTTCATCAGTCTAGTTGACTTGAATGTACTTTATACATACCCCATGAAAAATAAAAGGTCTCTATCACTCCATTGCAATATGAGGATCTGTCCACCGGATAATGCTGGCATAGTTAAGGGATCGAACATCACTCAGTTAGTTGGGCAATATTTTTGTAAATCTAAAGCCAGTGTCTAGCTCAAACGACAAAACTGGGTTATGCAATTTGCCTGCTATTACTTGGTGAGCATATTCTGAAGCTGAGAGATTACCTGTGCGTTCGCAATAATTATATAGCCTGCCTCCAGCGATTATTCATCTTAAAGCCAATCGGAGAGCAAGGTGCTTTCGTGCTCATAACAGGTTCCGATCCCCTTCATGCCTGTATTTCGGATGAGTAGATATATCTGCTCCATTTAGTCTATCTTCATTTGGATCACGGTTTGTAAATATGCTGTCGGCGGTTATTTTGCACAAAGTTTCTTCGGCATGTTCCTGCCTGAGAGATATAATAAGTGTGCTTGCAGGATCAACTACAGTACCATCTGGTTCACCGGCAACTAATTGACCCTACGGGAAGATACGATACGGCTTTGCAACTCGTCACGATGCCATATATAACCATACCTAGCCAAGTAGGGAGAAGATTCTTCTTGAAGTAGAATGATCTTTGGAATGGCTTACGTTTTCGTATTTCGAATCGTGAGGTGCATAGTAGTGTCTGGTTCGTTTCGCTTTCCAATTATGCGGTTATTATCCGCGTCCATTCCTGTTACCCATTTTAACCCCGCATCCAATTTGATTAGAATTAATGAGACAGGTTAGAAGTAAAAATAAATTATCTGTCCTATTCACAATACTTTCGATAGATTCTGAACGCGAACGTATTCTCTTCCTAAACCATTTCGTGTTGTTGTAGAGATAGGAGCATAAATAAATCACCTCTCTCATAACATATCCCTTATCCAAGTGTCCGCGTTAAACGTTTGTACCTTGGCACTACTCACTAAGTCTAGAATGAGAGTACATGTAATTAGCTTTAAAGTTAGAGAGTGAATTAACGTTAGAGAGACTATTATGAAATATGTTGGATATTGTACTTGTGGCTACAAGACTCAGAACAAAACCGCAGTCGTTTCTAAGGTACTTATTTGGAATTCTAACAATCAACAACTGATAAAAATTTCAGACATAATGCCACTCTATTTATGCGTTCTCATAAAGTTATAACACAAACTGAAGTATCAGAAATTCGAGTTATGCACTGACACTTGATCGATGGCCTGGAAAAATGTTGAATTAAGACGCTGATGCAAGCGATATCATGCCCCACTTCTCACAGGAACAGCTCGCTATTGATAAACAGCAATTGGCTTAGTCAAATTTTCGAATTTATCAAAAAAAGCATAAGAGTATCTATGATTTAGAAATAACAGATACAATCCCTCCTCCATCAAATTCTGAATCGCGACATTTAGTTCGTCTAACCTAATAATTGGGATATATGACAGAGAATCTGTTACGAGAATTAACTTTGTCTGTAGATCGTAGTTATCCATAACATCATATAAGATTGACTCCAAGTATCCAATCAGGCTATGATTATATTGATCTATTCTTGGTCTTAAAATGGAAATTAGGACATCTCCAGAGTCCCTGTCTGTTGAATCATTCAGGGGTGATTGTTTTTTACTGTTTTGTACTTGTCTGTATCCCACAATTGGAGAAGAAAAAGTGTGCATTCCTCGATTTAATGTTTTATCATATTCAAAAGCAAAATAATTATTCAGTCTAAAAAATTCTTCAACACCTCTTAGAAGGTGACTTTCCTGGAGCCAGTGATTCTCATTTCTATTTTGATTCATCCTCGCAAAGTAAGACTTGGCAGATATCATTCGCTGAGCAGACAATTCATCATTATCTTCGTTTTATTTTGTTAATATATTTTTATTCTCTGCCCAGTTGTGAAATCATATGTGATACCAATATCCCTCTACATAAGTTGTGTTTAGCTTAGGCGAGAATTGCTTTGGCTTACGTTAGGTCATCAACAAGTCAAATTTATTATTCTTATCTTAACTGTAACTGAGAAAACCATCAGTATGTACGAAATAAGTATACGTCTTAGATTCTTATGTGGTTGTCGTCCGACAGCTTTCTGAAACGGTTCATTGAACGTACCTGAAATCTTCTTGTCAGGATTATGGTATCATTCCATTGGCCAAGGATCTGAGAGAATGGTAATTACAAAATATTTACGACATAAGGTTAATGCAGTGATGTTCATAAATTTAGGTTAACATATCTGAGATATATTAATCTAGGAGATCGTATATCCATTCTGTGATGAAATTGCTATTACTTTCGAAATTGTATGTTGCACTTAGGAGACAATTAAATGCGAGTAGTTACAGCCATTTGTAAGATATGTTGTAAATGGCAATTTGATCAAGAATTAGATAAAAATGGGAATGCTGCACATAACTTTGTAACTTGTAATAAATGCAAGAATTGAATTTCGTGGATTTGATGGTAAATAAGTTAAGTATCAAATTATTCATCTACAAATATGGGTCCGATCACGAAGGGATGGGAGATGTTTTATAGACCTAAATTAGTGTTTTATAGACCTAAATTAGGATACGTAACTTAGTGTTGAGTAAATATAAATTTGAGGTTATTGCAATTCATCTAACTGGTGACTTAGGAATTCGTGTTATATTCTGGATTTAAAAGCATGGTATGAAGCATACGACTAATAATCGAAGGTTTTATTGCATAATACGAAATAGGTTCTTCATACTTTTGCTTGGTCTTCCCACTATTGGAAGAGAATTTCCACATCTGGTACAACAGTTGTTACTATCGAGGTTCCACGAAACTATATCAAAACCATGACGCTCTATAGCTATGCTGTTACATTCAGGACAATAAGTATGTTCTAACGGGTGACCAGGAACATTTCCCAGATACGCATATTTCAAGCCTTCGGCTTTTGCGATCGCGTGGTGTTTCTCCAATGTTTCAACCGGCGTCATACCAAACTCCATCATCTTGTAGTCTGGATGGAATCTCAAAAAGTGGATTGGGACGTCTGGTCCTAATTGATCGTATATGAATTTACTCAGCTTTCTCGCAGCTTCTAAGTTATCCCCAACACGTGGAACTATGAGATCAGTAATTTCCACATGAATAGAGGTCTTGTTTTTTAACTCAATTAACGTTTGAAAAATTGGCTCGGCCGATGGAATACCCACATATCGTCTTACAAACTCCTGCATTCCACTCCCCTTAAAATCTACGGTTATGCAATCCAAAAACTTATTCATCATCGAAACTGATTCTGGTGTATCAAAACCATTTGAAACAAATATGTTAAAAAGATTTCTCTTGTGTGCTTCAAGTCCACAGTCCTTGGCAAATTCAATGAAGATTGAAGGTTCGTTGTAAGTATAGGCAATACCGTCAGCTCCAAATCGTTGGGCAGTTTGAACTACTTCCATAGGAGTCATTTCAACGCCGTCCACTTTTCGTCTTTGAGAAATATCATAGTTCTGGCAATACTTACATAGCCAATTGCAACCAGTAGTAGCTATAGAATAAATTGCCGCACCAGGCCGATAGTGCGTTACAGGCTTTTTCTCTATTGGGTCGATGTGACCTGCAATGACTTTGCCATAAACATATAAATACAACTTGCGGTTTGTGACTCCTCTAACACCACATAAACCAATTTTACCATCCGGGATTTCACAAAGCCTGGCACAAGCAGTACATTTTATCCTATCATTTGGAAGTCTAATATATAGCTCGGCTTCCTTACCAGTTATTTCAGACTGCACTACTATATCATTGCCGTTATGCAATATAAAATTATAAGGTCTCAAGAAATTCAATGTACCAGCTTTTCGTCCATTGTTACTAGTATAATCTTGCGAAATATTCCCATAAAGAAAGCACTATCCTAATTCATAAGTATTTCAGAACACCTTTGCATTTCGATTTCTTGTACTCCCTCATTTATAATGCAAATTACAGTAGCTGCTTATGAAATCTCGAACAGAATCTTATTCTGGCCTAACCCCACGATTAGCCCGTCGAAGATTCGATGAAACGTCAGGTGGATTAAGGTTTTTGATTTTCTTCGTATGATTAACGATCTTTAGATTTTCATGATTCCAAGATTTCGATGTTTATCGAGTCCGGTCAACGACAAGGAAAGGCCGACTCATTTGCATGTTGCGCCTATAGGAAACGAATTGAATGATCCTAACTCGACTATGTTGATATAACAATTCATTATATTTCAAAAGCTAGATCTACTAGTCCTATAACTGCTCAGTCTGCGATTTTTGTAACTTAACGATTAACGATATACCTATCCCGATGGTTTTCAGATTACGTAACCAGTATTCCTGATCATATGTTTATCAAATTGGTTGAAGCGATGGCAGCTATTAAACTGAAAATCTATAGGCTCAGATAATAGTATTCGAGAGCTGATTCTTAAACAAGCATACGAACCTACCATCCATAGATGTGGATTTTGAACAATTCAGCAAAAGGATCATGATATTCTGATTATACAACCTGCCTATCAGCATAATAGCGATTGACGAGATGGTAACTTTTTGACATCTTGGAATTATGATTCTTGCAAGAAATTGCTATATGAAGTTACAGAATTGATTCATTAATATCTAAAATGTAGATAATTCATCACCTATTGAGGTTAGAAGATCATAAAACTTGATAAGTTAGTAATGATATATCAAAAAGATAATAATAACAAGAACAAATAATAACAGTGGTTAAATGGAATTAAGCCGCCTAAGGTCAGGCAAGTTTCTTCTCAATTTGTTAAAATTTAGAAGGAGGATATGCGGTTATGCTAACAGACCATCCAAGAATTCTATGGTGGCAAATTACCAGATTTCAGTGTCAGGTGCTTTGGAGGTCCTATCTTACACTACAAGAAACGGGATCATCAATATGCCTTTTGCAATATCATATGTCTTTGTCGGATTGGATGATGTACGACGTTATTGCGCCAATAAAAAGCTAAAACGAAATCATGACTTCGTAAAAACTATGTGTGGAGTTAGATGATGTAGGTCTTGACCAAAGAACGAGACGACAATGTTGATTGTGAGCTTGCTGGTAACAATACTACTGGCAAAGAAGGCCCCACTGTAACCAATCCTCTAGTCCAACGATTACAGTGGCAATATGAAGTTTATAAACGAATTAAATTACTTCCATGGTGGCTGAAATACAATATAGGGGTAGCAGAAGCTCGCAGTCCTGAAGAAAAGGATATTAGAATTGACTTCAGATATCGGATTTCAGGACAAATGGACTGCAGCATTGATACGACATGCAGTATCGGAATTTTCAAAAAAGGGACTCGGTGCGGATTATTATGGTTATCACAACATTCAACATGAACTCGAAGCTGCGTATTTCACTTTGATTGGCAGCGAATGATCATTACAAACAAGGATATACATTTGACCAAGAGGATCTAATTTATTTATTTGTAGCTGCACTTTTCCATGACTATGATCCAGTTAAGCAATTCGATAAGCCTCACGAGGATTCTGTTGAAAGGTTCGTGAGAAATGATAATACCATAAAAAAATCTGTTGATGATGTTGGAATAAATATTGATATTTTATTCGTGCTAATACATCGTACCGCGTATCCTTTCAGAGATAAGATAGCCGAGCATGCCATGATCAGGATTCAGGACTTGTTCACTCGTGCGGGTATTGCAGAATATGACTATGAAACGAGAGAGCACTATAAATATCTGGGGTGGTTTCTGTCCGTGTCAGAACGTATAGCAGGTTATGCTTTGGGCGACTTTGAACATGCCCGAGATCTTGCACGTCGCAACGCTCACGCATTAGGTTGGCATCCATCACGAATAAATGAAGAATCTGTACGATATTTTAGTATTTTGAAGGACGAGAAGGAGATGGTCGAATGTGTTCTAAAATTTGTCCCTGAAATGTACAAAAGGAATTTCCTTGATAACATAGAAGGCTTCAAGGAAGCTTGGGAAGAAGAAAATAGGATAAGAGCATCAATTAGAAGGAATGAAACGCGCCTAGTGCCAATTAGAATAGAAAAATGTGAGAGTAGTATGAATTCTTACGTAAGAGAAGCGATTCTGAAGATATACAGAGAGTTACCCCTTCCAGTACCACCTATTAATCAGAAGAAGTTCAAGAAATCGCTATCTAATATTAGGACGATTTTAATTGTTTTGAGGGTCGAAGACAATAATGGTGAAATTGTTGGTTATGTAAAAGGAGGGCCACTGGAAGCATATGAACTCAGACGAGGCACATACGATTGTAATTTAGGGAAAAGGAATACTGCATTTATGGAATGGATTGGGATCAAATCTGGTTATTGGGGAGAAGCTGGTGGCCATATTCTTAGGTCAGAGTTTCTTAAAGAAGCAAGAAACAGAGGATACGGCTTTGTAACTAGTTACGTCCATCGCATCGTGATAATGAGTAGAAAAGACAGAGGTGAAACTATAGAAATTGTGCAAAAGTATGACCCAGATAGGCTCGATTACTATCGTATAAACCTTAAAGGGCTAACAGATACCACAGATCCACCCGCAAAAGACGTTGAAACATTGCCACCTGATTTCGGGATCCTTTAATAAAATATGGCTTCGTGTTCACCCAATAGATTCGTTCCTTTGAAATTAAGAAATTCAGTATAGAACTTGACATCCATCATATGTCAACCTAAATCGAATTTGTCAGTCGTGAGAGACTTAATTTCCAAGCCATCCTCTCGTGCGATCATACCCAGCTCCATCCTTCTGATATTCTATTCTTTTTTCGACGTTCACATAGGAAGATTATGCTGGATCCCTTGGCTAGGCCTGAATACTTGTCGTGCGGGGTAGGCGGTACGTACAAATCTCGCTATGCACATTACTGCCTATTTTCTATGCGATCGCAACCCACTATCTGGACTATCTAACCTATTTGAAATTAGAAGGTTAAGGATTAATTTCAAGGCAAGATAGGAGAGTTCGTCCCAATAGAATATAGTAGAAAAATGGCTAGTCAGATCCAAGAGAATCTCAACTTCCAGATATTCAAAAAAGATAAATGAAGGCACAGATATTGATGTAATATATCATTTTTTCTTGCACTATTTATAGTTTTTATATTATTTTTTATAAATATAAACATCCATTTTCTATAAGCTGTTTTGGTACGAATACCATCAATCAATAAAAAATAAAGCAATTTTTCATATAATGGTGTTCAACCCCTAAAAATTATGAATAGCATCAATTTTTATTCTAGGCCTATCCATATAACTACCAGGTAGTGGTAGAGGAAGATTAAAAGTATGTCTCTGGCGATAATAATGTAAAGGCGCCTATGAGGCTTTCTTTGCTGCCATCAGTCTTCCTTTCTACCACCACTGCTATAAAATGTAAAAAGTCAAAATATAAGCTTGATTTCCTTGAAATAATTTATCCGAAGCTATGGTAACGCCATATATAATACGCTATCGAACGCGAATGATTTCGGATGCGAAAGAATTGTGCACATGATATAAGAAACGCGAAATTATGATTACTTCCTAGTAGAAAGATAATGAGGTTCGTAGTTCTGTACTCGGCGGACATAGTTATCTATGGTCATTCTATTAGTTAGTGACAAAAAGTGCGGAAGGAGTGATCAAACTGTCAGAGTATCTGTATGACGCAGGATACGATGTGTGGCTCATTTATATCGCAATTTACCACCCTTCGAATATTTATGAGTCTCAAAATGTGGATTTGTATCGCATAGTATTTGATAGTAGGTTATGCTTGGTTTGCGTTTGTTAATCGTTTAGCTACATTTTCGGCCGATGAATAATGAAATTCGATTGATGTCCCGTTTCATAGAATCCAAAGAATAAAAGTCGCCCAAAATGTTACACAATCCTTGCATTCCAATCATTGTTGTATCATCAACCTGCAAAAACAAACAAATTATTGTTCTCTAAAAAAGGAACTAGACAAACCATAATTAATTCAATAAGGCTTATATACTGAACAGACCACAATGATTAGCTGATGGCAGCAAAGAAAAAATCTGTAAAGAAAGCTTCTAAAGGTAAGAAGTAAAAATATAAGAAAATATTTTCCTATATTTTTCTCTTTTTTTCGAAACATGTTTCATAACCTGTGCTTATGATATATTGTTTGGGTCTTATCAATGCTTATGACTGTATATCTAAATCCCATGTTGATAATTTTGGGATGAGAGATGGTTTTTGTAAATATATGCGGTTGTTTGGAGAATAGGCTAAAGCTTCAGATTTCAGTTTGTTCTCTTCGGGAGATATTTTTCTGGCATTTCTCACTGCAAGACTTGATTCCTGCAATTATTGCCGCTAAGCAATTGATTTGATCGTTCTTTGAAAACATCATCGTCAATTTTGAATATTGGCTGGTATTATTTCTTATTTAGAAGTATAAACGATTGCAATTAGAACTAGAGATAGGAAAGAGAAATTGCATTATACTAACTGAGTTCCTCCCATCAAGATATTAATCAATTAAAAAACAGAAAATCTCATGGCCTGACGCCACGCCAAGCTATGCAAAATACTCTTAACATTATAGGAAATCATTCTATAACGATCAACAGCAAACGGAAACAAGGTTATCGTACGTTTGGGACCAAATGGATTATTTATAATTGGCTCTCTAAGATGTTGCTATCTGTGAATATGCAATTCGTGCAAGCAATGTTCCACTAGCACATCTGTTATCCTGAATAATTTCGACCCCTGGCTTACAGATTTGGTGACATGGTTGAACAGGAGCTAGAAAAAAAGTTATTATTAGTCACCTCGCCTATCAAAAAGAAAATATCGTATGATAAACTGGCTACTAACTACTCACTGTTAATTCATGGCATATACTTATTTTACTTCTGATTGATGTCGCTTTGCGATCCACTAGCCTATGAAGATAACAACGATAATGATTGTGGCTATCTTAACGCCACGATTCAAGACTCATACTTTGTCTACTAATAGAGGCTTTCCATGTAAGGACTGCTGACTATACGATAATTGAAAACGTCACCGTGTTCAGTTAGTCCTTACAGACGTTAATATATCGTCCTATAGGAAAGCATTTTAGATCTATTCCTGTTGTTTCAGTAGTAAATTCTTACAAAAAAAATATTCGATAATATGTAAATCAGCTTATGATGAGAATATCTTAGTCTAGCGCCGGGAGTGGGACTCGAACCCACGGGTCCCGAAGGACATCAGCTTGCCCTTAAACGATAGATCTCGAGGCTGACCCCTATTAGGGTCGTTGACTTGCCTAGCTTCGGGTACCCCGGCAATTTTTTAAAGATATTAAGTCATTTAACGCTTTTGCATTATGATCTAGAATCTAACTGTACAGTAGATAAGTTGGGTAAAAATATCATATGTCTAGGCGAAAAGCCCATCTTTGTATGATTAGTCCATAGGTAAAATCCAGTAATAAACAATATCGATAATATTATCTGTAATAATTTAGCAGTTTGTATAAAATGTAAATCGCGTGATTAGATTCTAATGTCATGCTCTTCAAGTTACAACAGGAACCTTGCTCTGTCGCCTTCGGCAATATTTATACTGATTGTTGCTGTAACGATGATCACGAGCAATTACGGTGTCTTGTTTAATTCACAGCCATACGCATTTGCCCAATTACCTGGAAATCAAGATACATCAAAAGCAATTACACCCGTAACTCCAACCACACCTTTGTCTGATTCCTCTCATTCATTGGCAGAAAGTGGCAAAGACACGTTCACAATAAACCTGAAGATCAGAGGGATAGATTACTCCGATAAAATGGCACAAGTTTGGGTAACTGTTAATAATCAAACTGTGGCATATAACATCAATCCAATAGCGCTCCTTGATCCCGAAGACGACGGTGACGGCATTATTCATGTTCCAATAACATTTCCTCATGGAGTAGTCAAACCTGGAGATGAATATACAGCGTGTATAAAGATTCTAGTGCACTCTGACAATTTTGGGGACACGTATTCTTGTCAAAAAGGTATTATCAGTTCTCCCGCCTCATCTGCTTCTATAGTAACGAGTGCCAACTCTAATCAAACTGAACAAGAACCATATACACTTAGTCTATCCTTGTAATTGGGTTTGAATTCACTTTTATTTACAAATTACTATGAGCACAGACCATGAGATCTGCGGGGATCGCTAGCTTTCTGTTAATTACAACGTGTAAAAATAGGAAGGTAATGATCGTTTGAAGTTGAATTAACCACAGATATCCCAAGAAATCACATCTTTGTTCTCATCACACCACCACGATTTTTGTTGACAATCCTATTACTAGAGATGACCTCTTCAATGCTATATTCAAGGTTAGCAATCTGACTTATTCACTATGATAGGTATTAATCAATAGCAATTCTATTGACAGCACGTAATGCAATACTTTGAGTGGTGGCCAATGTAAATTTGATTGTATCGAAATATATTCATAATTAAGTAGGATGTGACTTGTTGTAAGTAAGTAGTAATCCAAGTACAAATAGTGTGTATAATAATCTTCGTTCCGTCCATTAATTGGGGCGACTCAGGTATAAATGTACGATGATTCCTTGCGGCAAGATATTATCCATAATACTTTGATCGATGATCCAAGCTGTTAAGGAAAGGGTAAACTGAACGGAGTATCATCTTTGGAATGGTGTCCATTTCCACCGTCCTTATGATTATCAGTATTATGATGATCTATATTACCACCCTCATGATTAAAAGGTTCATGTGCATTAAATTTATCTAGATTAATATGATTTGTCGGGTCATCAGCTCCAGATGATGTTGGAACGTCCCTAACATTATTGTTATCAGATGCTCTCTGAGATTTGCATGACTGAGTGTTATCTCCATCATTGTTATCAATGCATAGTTTAGCAGTCACATAGTCTGAATTACCTCCTAGGTTAAAAATCACATTAGCAAGCAACAATAATACTGAAGAGATCAAAAGTGAATAACGTGGAATATTACCAATATGACGATAGCAATTACCCTGTAACGTGATACTTCAATAGCAATCATTATTTAGTACTATATTTAACTTAAGGAAATTAATGCTGTAAATTCATACAGATAAATTTTACCTAAATATGATAAAAATATTCGCATTAATTTGACGATTAAGTCTACATCTTGTATGAGGATATCTGAACGATGCTGGTCCTTTGTCCAGCTGAGGAGGGGCGTTCATTTCTAATTCCTCTTGCCGGATATCATACTCCCCCCAGAGCTATTTGTTTACTATTAGTTTATTATATCATCTATATTGGCCACAGAATCATCAAATATTTCTGTCTAATTTATTAACCATATTTGGCTGTACTGAAGCTCTATATTCCTTTCAATACACAAAAATATGAGCCCTTTTTCGGTCAAATCTAAACGAATGAAGACATGAATTGCGCATGGGACCAATTCTGGTATTGCTTTGTTGACTGTGTAATAAAATTAAAGGTAACGCACGATGCTAAATGGAATAATTTCTTTGGTCATTAAAGTTGTGCCTAGCGACCTAGCATATTTAGCAATTGATCTACACCTAGTTCAAACTGTGCAAAAAGCAAACATTTGAATTGTGTTTGATGTAATAAAGATGATAATTGATGGCTAGTTAGATTCATTAGTTTGGCTATTGACGTAATGGACTATCATCATATCACTATGATGCCCTTCAAATTTCGTTTAATCTATGAGGACACTCATTTACTAACCCGGGTTTTCATCCTTGTTCGCTTCTGCTATTAGATCCGATATGACAAATATAGAATTCAAATGAATTGTCTCTTATTATACAACTCCCGAAAACAAACAGGCGATTAAAACGTAGTTGTCGTTAACTGGTCGTAAATAATTTGAATAAATATTGTGGTGAACACCTAACTAGGTCAAATCTATTTTAATTGTGCCACCTTGATGAGAAGAGGACTTGTCTGGATATTATGATAGCTCCAATAAATGGATCGGCGTTTATTCTTTTCGTGCGACCCAGTTAAGGGACTAGAAAATGCTAAAACATCGTGGCGTGGTGCTACCAATGAATTGCCACTATAATTAGTATCACAATGTCGTGCCGTGTATTACATGCTCATATTTACTATTTCTAAATTCTAGTGTAAGCGCGCCACGTTTAGCTCCCATACGTCGACCAACCTCCATACGTAATTTATTCTCAAGGTCATCGGGTAAGTTAATATCGATTCTACCCATATACATATTATACATATAACCACTTAATAAGATTATCCACATAACCACAATACTTATATGGATATGTGTATAATACACATATGTGTCTACTAGCATCGATGATAGGCAGAAGCGTGGTCAAGTTATTGCTACTGCCAAGAGGTCTATAAACAGGTATAATGAATCTCGCTATCTAGTTAAATCACAGTCTGGTAATGGTAAGTATAAAGTCATCCTGACTAAACTTGGTTGGACATGTTCATGCCCTGACCATAAATTTCGTGGAGTAAAATGCAAGCATATCTACGCCGTCGAGTTTAGTTCTGCCATTCGTGAGACCGTAAGAGAAGAAGTAATTATCAGACCTATATCGCAGTTAGCCTGCCGCTACTGTAATTCAGAGCGGATTGTGAAAAAGCCTATAAGACGGAATAAGCAATACGATATACAGAGATATTTGTGCAAAGATTGTGGTAAGAGGTTCTCATTTAATATGGGCTTTGAGAAGATGCGCGCCCCGCCGGATGCTATTACGTCTGCCATGCAACTCTATTTTACAGGTGAATCCTTCCGCAATGTGATGAGATTCTTAAAACTGCGCGGCGTTAACGTAAGCCATGTTGCAGTCTATAAGTGGATCAGAAAATACGTTACTCTAATGCAGAGCTATGTAGAGAAAATTAAGTCGCCGTCATTGGGTAACGCTTGGCGTACCGACGAATTATATGTAAAGATAAAGGGCGATATGAAATACATGTATGCATTGATGGACGATGATACGAGATTCTGGATTGCGCAGCAAGTCTCAGGTACGAAATACACTGCTGACATTAGACCATTATTTAGAAAGGCGAAAGAGGTAACTGGTAAACGACCCAACGTCTTAATTAGTGATGGTGCGCCTAATTATATTCAAGCGTTCAAAGAAGAATTTGCTACGCTCAAGAGTCCGAAGAGTAGACACATACGACACATCAGACTCCAAGGTGACCATAATAATAACAAAATGGAAAGACTGAACGGCGAAGTGCGTGACAGAGAGAAAGTCATGCGTGGACTAAAGAAAGTCGATACTACTGTATTAGCTGGATATCAATTATATCATAACTATGTCCGTCCACACGAAGGTATAGGAAACGCAACTCCGGCTGAGAAATGTGGTGTCAGAATAGAAGGGGATAATAAGTGGGTCACCTTAATTCAGAATGCGAAAAAAGGTATTCTATAATGATAGATATAAACCAGATATATCAGGAAGATTGTCTCGTTTTCATGGATAAGTTGAGGAGTCAAAACATGTTAGTAGATGTCGTTGTAACTTCTCCTCCATATAACATAAATAAAGAATATGGATTATACGAGGATAATAAAAAAAGAGATGATTACTTAACTTGGTTAGAGAAGGTAGGTTAAAAAAATCAAATCTATTATGAAAAATAATGGATCTTTTTTTCTGAATATATCTGGCCGGCCTTCTGACCCGGAGTTACCTTTTGACTTAGTCGTAAGCCTTACTGAGAATATCGGCTTCAACTTACAAAACACAATTCACTGGATAAAATCTGTTTCATTTGATCCAGAGGATATTGGTAGGAATAACAGACTTCGTAACAGTGACAATATATCCATTGGTCATTTCAAACCAATAGTTAGTGACAGATACCTAAGTGATCTTCATGAATATATCTTTCATTTTACTAAAACTGGGAATGTAAAACTAGACAAATTACAGGTTGGTGTAACCTACCAAGACAAAACGAATATTGGTAGATGGAAGACTGCGACTAAAGATAGAAGGGATAGAGGCAACGTATGGTTCATACCTTATCCAACAATTCAGGAAGCCAGGCCACATCCGGCAGTCTTTCCAGTTAAGCTACCTGAACGCTGTATAGAATTACATGGAATTAAAAAGAATATGCTTGTTTACGATCCTTTCATGGGTATAGGTAGTACCGCTCTGGCTTGTATTCATCTTAAGGTTAACTATATAGGAACCGAGATAGATTCACAATATATCGGAATAGCTAAACAACGAATTTCTCGTTATATGGAAACATAACTTTCAAATGACGATGAATTGACATAAAGGATTTATTATATTTATATATTGTAAATACATTGACAGTATGAAAATGGTAGAAGAGATTTACTACATAGTGTCTTTGGCCTCTCCGAGCAAATAGGTAAAGTCGAATTTCCATTATTAATTAAGGAATCTACTGGCTATGACGTATTCCCAGTGGATCTTAGTAAATCTACGGATAAGAATCTTATCGATCTCCTCAAAAGCATATTAGGAGGATTTCTGAAAACATCTACCTCCACTCGATCAAGATATCAAGGTAGTCGTGTCAATGAGGTTGGAAGAAGGATTGAGGAATCGATAGTTAATGAAATGAATAAACTACCATTATTAGTAAAAAGGCTTGGTAAAACCGGTTATCCGGATATAGAAATCTCATATAAAGACTCGATTACATACCTTGAAATGAAAACTTCATCTGTCAAATTGAACTCAGGATTCAGGTATTTCTATTATACGAAAGGTGATAAAATAAAATCTGATGCTAGGCATCTGCTCCTAGATGTCGCTGTAACGGAAGAATCTCCTAGATACTGGAAGGTTGATAGCTGGTATTTGAGTGACCTTTCAAAATTAAGAGTCCGATTAAAAAATGAATTTAATGCCTCTAAAGGAGATTTGATCAATCTAGATTCAAGGTTGACTGAGTCGGTTTGATTTCGAAATTATGACCCGATAGTTAACACCCATTATCAGGGCCCATCAAGTTAACAGAACCAAAAATCTATAACTTTATGACTCCGATATAGGTTATGATGTGTCAAATAAGAAAGAGAACAGAACCCTGAGGATATAGCATATTCTCTGTATCTGTATTTCCTTGGTCTTTCACTAAGAAATACATCCAAAGCTGTGTCACGATTTGTTAAAAGGAGCCATACTGCAATAAGAGACTGGATTCAAAAATATAAACGAGAGATGGTAAGTTCCAGAAAGTTACGTATTACTGAATTTATAATTGATGAAACTATCATTAAAGTTGGTTCCGAATATATCTGGTTATGGATAGCCATTGAAAATGAATGATAACCGAGAAATCCTTCAAATAAGCATATCCAAAGAAAGAGAGAAACATGTTTGTTGCAGAACGTTTTATATTAAACCTTGTAAAAAGATATGGAGAACATCCTGTTTCAACTGACGGAGGTACATGGTATCCACAGGCTTGTAGATTCTTGAGACTGCACCATCACATCCATTCTCCATATGAGAAAAGTATCATAGAAAGGACGGTACAATACATCAAAGATAGAACAGAATATTTCGATGATTATTTTCCTTGTAGAAAAAGTAAGTGTAAATTGCAACACATACAAAAATGGTTGGATCTATTTGTTAGTCATCATAACAATAATTTGTTATCTTAACTTTACAGAGCCGGGTAGATACACGTACTCAATCAATTTTATAGAAGTCTATGCGGCAAAAAAGCAAAGACTGGGAAGTGATCAATCAAAATTACACGCAATTGATATGCTAGGTATTTTACCGCTTGATTACATTAGCGGAATTTTCAATTTTTAATGAGTCGATCATTTTTTGGGCAGCAGAAAGATCTCCGTCATATTGTGCCGGGGAATTTTCATATACGACAAAATACACCTTGTTTCCGATAATTGTTCCTGTTTCTAGCCCTTTGAGATTCTGTCCGGTATCATCCGTATATGTGTATTCTACTTTATAAGCAGGAGCGCTTGCAAGAGTGACGTCACCTGTTGAAGAGTTGAGAACCTTAAAATCCTTCAAATCAATCTTATTATCCGATATCAACTCCGGGACATATTGTTTCAGATTTTGGCCAGAATCGACGGTATCCACCAATAAATCCACAGTTGCTGACGAATTGTTTTCTCCTGTCGGCGAGAAACTGACAACATCTATACTCGAATCGGCGCTGTTATTGTTTTCTCCCGGACTAGACTCCCAATTCGCAGGATAGTGCATGCTAATTCCGTAGGTACTATTTTTGTAGTCCAGTAATTTATTATGAATGGCAGAAGAGATGTTGTTACTATTCGAAGCAGCCATTGCATTTCCAATCAAGATCACCTTTGGACTCGAGCAAGACAATAGAACAATAGTTAGAAAAGCTACTAACACTAATCCAGATATTAACTGGAGTTTATAAAAGCGAGAATCTAAAGAATTCAGCTTCTTGCACCTTGAGAAATTCATACGTAAACTTTTCTTGCGGTCGTTCTCTCACTTAAGGATTTGTATTTCACTAGAAGTCTAAGCTTGCTGAATATGCTTCGTTCTGGCTACGAATTAGATTTAAAAAAAAGGAGACGATGACATCAATTTGGAAGAATTCGGTATATACTACCGTCGTAGGTAAGCACATATAGATATCCGTCTCCTGGTCCAACTTTAATATCTGTAATTACGCCAAAGCCTTGCCCAAATGTTACCGGCTGAAGCTCACCTCGAGTGTCCGCTACCTTGTCTGAGAGGTCGCCACCTAATGCCAAGCTTGTCCTATCATCACTCAACTTAAAGTTATACAAATTACCTGTGTTAACATCTCCGCTAAAAATTGTATTTTCGTATTGTTTGCCCAGTTTGTCCGAATTTAAGAATTTCAATGCCGTTGGCCCTATAGTTTGTCTCCATACAAATTGTGGGTCGTGATACTTCCCCTTCCCATCGAAGGATACTAACTGCTGGTTTGGTTCAAATCCCGTTGGTGCGAAGCCCATAACTGTAGTCCAGCCGCTATTAAATCCTGGCGTAACGAGATTTATTTCATCATTATCATTAGCTCCATTTTCAGTATCCCATAAGTTCCCAGTCAGAGGATCAAAATCAATACCAAAGCTATTACGTACTCCATAGGCGTAATATACTTTCGTCGGATCCTCGTCTCCGAGGAGAACTGGAGATACTGGTTGTCCCGCTTCTGTTACCCTTAAAATGCCACTAGTCGCATCTAGCCTAGCTCCATCCTTGTTGTTCTGAGCCTGACCATTATGACCTCCAACATCTCCAATCACGGTGTAAACATTATGATCAGGACCTATCACGATTTTACCACCATCATGATTACTCTCCCCCTGGGGGTCCGGAGAATTTGCCGGAAGATTCATCAATAATGTAGGATTCTCAAGTTTAGCACCGTTCGATGATAGTTCATATCTATATAGATGGTTAGCGGGCCTTTCACCACTAGATCCTTTTTCAGTATAGTAGAGGAACACGTATGTAGGACTCAAGGCATCATTCCCTCGCCTATCGATTGCAATTCCAAGTAGTCCCCATTCAACTTCTTCATTAGCAATGTTGGAAATTTGTAATACCGGTTGCGGCATTAACTTTCCATTTACTATCCTATCAACAATACCTTTATTCTTCTCTAAAACTAAAATGTCGTTGGGACCTAAGAATGCCATACTAGTTGGAACATTGAGTTCTCCAGAAAATACTTTTTCCACCTTCAGATTAGGATCATTGACTGTTGGCCCATTCGGGGCTACTGTCGCTTTCACATAAGCAGCCTTAGCTAGGTAGTAACTAGACGGTACAAAATTCAATATCAAAATGGCTGCAAGAAACAAACAGATGAACAAAGGTGAAATATATGTATTCATAAGTTTAGACAAGCTGGACTCTTCCCTTCCTTCCTCAATCAGCTTTTCTCGATTGAACATATTTTTGGGTTTCTCATAAATTTAACTGTAGAAATGTTGTTATGAGTCGTAGCAGCGCGTGAACAATTTCTACTCACTGGTCAGTTCTATGTTTGATAGCTTCCGTGTGAAAGTGAACGGCAGATATTCTTGGCATATCTACGATGGGCTCTAAAGAAGATGCTTTTTATAAATTCCGTCAAAGCTTTGTAGAAGCATAATACACTATGTATATTGAAGGAATTTAAGTACATTTCTTCAATTATCCCATATTCCACATTATACTACACTTCAGAAGTTTGCTGCAAGAATAAATGGTACATAATTGGAGAGAATAATTTCCTCATTCATATTATTATTATTACTTACAAGCATCAAATATTTACCGGAATAGATTGTACAGGATTCAAAGTTACATATGCGTCACAGTATTATACTGAACGAACAGGGTTGAGGAGAGAAGAAAATATGCGAAATTATCTATTGGAGCCGATGTATTACAACAAATCAGATATTCGATTAAGATAAGACGAGCTCCTACAAGACACGATAACATAGGTTTCAAGCCAATCCTAACAAGGACATTAGATATCCTTCCAGTGTGATACCTCCAAGATATGAACATGTACCAATATGGAAGACACATGGGAGATACAGAAAACAAATGAAACGTGGCTATTGTAAGATGCTTTACAATCAGATAAGCAAGAAGGATGAATCCATAATATCAGTCATAAAAGGATTATTTGGAGAGCACATTACGTCAAGACTAGTGAGAACACAAAACAGGGAATAATCATTCAGATGTATAACCTACAATGCCCACAGATTAACTAATCTTACAATAATCACATGGTTTCTACAAAGCCCCTAGGATGATAATCTAGGTATATCTAGGATGATAGAATATGTATCCCCAATAAGAACAGTTCCACTACCCAAACCTGGAACAATAATGGGAGTTGTCACGCCTAATGCAAGAGTTATAATGGCCGGTTGAGTCTGGCCATTAAATTTGTTGATTGTTAATTTGAATTCGTTCCCATTAGCTTGGCTCAGGGTAAATGTCGCAGAGCCTATCTCGGTAGGGACATTTGTAGTCACGCCAACGACCAAGCAAATTGCCACCGGCCGGGTTTGACCGGGCAAGCCACTGAGAGTTACCGGTGTGCAGTTACTGTCCTTGCTACCGCCGTTATTATTGCCATTTTGGCCACTATTTCCATTATTACCTCCTTGACCGCCGCCGTCATGACCACCGCCGCTGCCTGAACCGCCACCGCCGTCATGACCACCGCCGCTGCCTGAACCGCCACCGCCGTCATGACCACCGCCGCTGCCTGAACCGCCACCGCCGTCATGACCACCGCCGCTGCCTGAACCGCCACCGCCGTCATGACCACCGCCGCTGCCTGAACCGCCACCGCCGTCATGACCACCGCCGCTGCCTGAACCGCCACCGCCGTCATGACCACCGCCGCTGCCTGAACCGCCACCGCCGTCATGACCACCGCCGCTGCCTGAACCGCCACCGCCGTCATGACCACCGCCGCTGCCTGAACCGCCACCGCCGTCATGACCACCGCCGCTGCCTGAACCGCCACCGCCGTCATGACCACCGCCGTCGCCTGAACCACCGCTGCCTGAACCGCCGCTGCCTGAACCGCCGCTGCCCTGAACCGCCACCGCCGTCATGACCACCGCCGTTATGGCCGACAAGAGCTGGCATTATACCCCCACTCCCACTGCTGTTATCGTTTCCTTCATTAGAAACAATACCATTTTGATAATTATCATGATTTTCTAATTCGTGTGCTCGATCTTCATCGTAATGCTTTAGAAATGAGCTAGTAAGACTCTTTGAATTATCGAAATTAGAATTCAGTTCACCAGCCCCGATGGCAGCGTCACGACTACTTAAGCTGTCATACTGACATAAAGTATTACCTTCTGACATTTGATATCTACACGGATCAACTTCGACTGTCGTACTGTTTAGCTTATAATACTTTGCAAATACATTTTCAAGCGTATATGATCTAGTTGACAGAATGAGCAATACTGACAAGAATACAATAAGATAAATTGTTAGGGTAGATTGGTTAGTCTTGACCACAAACAATAAGTTGAATAATTGACTTATTTCGATTAGGATAGTTAATGCGATCCGAAAAATCCTAATTTATCTTATTGAAGATTGAGAGAAAACTTGTCTTGAGAGAGGATTTCGAAATTTGATAATATTAAATCTTGATATACTAGAGACTTTCAATCTAACGACGTTTCTATCTTTCAGGCATTATTCAATCAATTGATGAAATGGATAAACCGAATGTGTATATTCCTTTGAAGCGACAGTAGAATTTAGATAAAATTTTTTTTTTTAAATCGTGCAACTCAAAGTAATACGACCTAACTCTTTAGCATTGCAGGGAAATGTAATACGAGTCTAATCAACAGATGTTTAGAGAAACCTTGTTGCTAAGAAGAAGAGAGAAGACAACAATTAGTCAACTAACTTTGAAACATTCAGCTAAAAAGGAGTAATCCGCATTTGGCCTATTCCTGAGAAGTACTAAAAGCATTGCAAGATGACGATCTTTCTGAATTATGCAACAAAGCAACGGGAGCTACAATGGGCATTGGATTTTCGATGGCAAAAGGTTTTTCTGAGGACCATGATGCATTGACAATCATATGTTCTGGAAATATTGATAGAGCTAGGTTGGCAGTCAGCAAAATTAATATCAATTGCGTTGCGGAACAAGTTGATGGTTCATATGAGTATCCTACGGGCGTATGCAAAAAATATTGGCTGAGCACGGGGAGAATTGATATTTTAGTAAATAATACAGGCTTTTATTTTACAAAAGAATCTGTATAAAAGACTTTCGTCAAGTTCCGAATGACGAATTAGAAACAATCTTAGCAATTGATCTAAGTTGGGAAGTTATTAGAGTATCATTGACGTTTAGTCCCACATGATAAGAGGGAAAAGCCACGCCTAATCCCTATAATAATTGGAAGGGTGACGTAGTCAGCATGAATATTTCTTCAACTCCGGCGATTGAGTGACATGTCGAAGGCTCTCCATACACCATAGCAAATTGCGCAGTCATCGGCTTGACAAAATGCATTGCAAAGGAATATGCCGAAGACAACATCAGATCTTACACCCTGACCTTAGGCATTATTACGACTGCTGCAACTCACGGCGTTATTGACGAAGATGAGAGGGAGAAGGCATCAAGAGAATCTGCGATGAGAAGGTGTGGAACACCTGGAAAAGCAGCGCGAATCGCAGGATGTATCGCTAGTGACAATTTTTCCTATACAACCGGCAATACTCTAATAAGAGACAGAGGGAGCGTCTTAATCTAAAGGGTAATATTTGCCTGTTCTATTATGTTGGATTGTCCCTATGAATCCATTCAATAGAAGCTCAAAGGTTATGTTTACCGCTAATAGTATATTCAAGGAATTCCAGAACAATCCATATTATGACGCTCCGAATTGAAAGTGATAAAAACCATTGGTTGCAATCAAAGTATCAACCGATGTGGATGAAAATGAGGCAGCAATTGCCAGAAATACTAGTCATATATATACTGATGTTCCTTTTGTTACTGCTAGTGTCCTTTGCATCATCAGCAGATCGCCATGCTGGCGCAACTGGTCTAGTTTCTCATCATTATCCATCTATCGACACAGGTTCAACCAAAACATTTTCTTTTAAAAATATTCAAAATGATAGCAATTTAATCGTAAGCCAACCCGAAACCAAGCTGTTTCGTTCTGCCTCGTATGGAATAAAGGTTGGTAGTGAACCAAGAAGCATTGCAATAAATCCCACTACAAATATGATTTATATTGCCAACTATCTTTCGGATACTATCACTGTACTAGATGGTAACAATAGGGACAGAGTGATTGCAGACATCAAAGTTGGCAAATCTCCTGCTGGCCTCGCACTCGATCTGACAAAAAACATAGTATACGTCACTAACCAGGATCTTAATAGCGTTTCAGTCATTGATGGACGTACAAACCAAGTCATAAGCAATTTCACCGTCGGTCTTTCTCCAACTGGAATAGCCATTAACCCGCTTACAGATATGATCTACGTGATAAGTTCCCTTACTGACTCTGTCTCAGTTGTAGATGGTAGAACACACGTAATGTCAAAAATGATTACCGTGGGGAAATCCCCGACTGGAATAGCCATTAACCCACTTACAGATATGATCTATGTAGCCAATAAGGATTCCAACAGTACATCCGTAATAGATGGAAGGTCCAGCAGGGTTGTGGCAGATATCCCAGTTGGTCATTCTCCATATAGTGTGGCCGTAAACCCCAAAACCAACAAGATCTTTGTCACAAATCGTGGCTTCCCACTTGACGATGTCATAACGACTATCACGGACTCTATGTCAGTTTCGGTGATCGATGGCAACACGAATAAGGTAATAAACACTCTGCAAGTAGGGAAATCACCTGAAGGAATTGCTGTCGATCCTATTAGGAACATGGTCTATGTGGCGAACTCTGGTTCCTATAGCGTGTCTATTGTGAATGGTTCTGACAATCATGGAAAAGTTCTGGCCAATGTTCTAATAGCCAGCAAGAATTTTGCTAAAACGCCCCAAGTTTACAATCTTGCAACATATCTAGCAGTAAATCCAAAAACTAACAAAGTCTATTTGACTAGCGAAGATGCCGATGTTGTCTCTGTTTTGAATGTCAATATGAGTGCTATTGATGATGTCAAGTCTCTTATGAATGTCAATAAACATGAGATATTGCTGACAGGAGAAATTGAAACTAGCCAGATCGGACAACCAGGAATTACGTTACCTGGAATTATGGTTGGTAAGGCACCTCATGGAATTGCTGTGAATTCAGAGACCAATAAGATCTACGTAACTAACCAAGAATCTAACAGTGTTTCAGTTATAGACGGCAAAACACAAAGCGTAATCACGAATGACATCCATGTGGGTACCTTTCCACATGTCGTAGCAATTAATCCTATTACGAATAAGATATACGTGACCAATTGGGGGACTTATGATACGAATTCTAGCACTGTGTCAGTCATAGATGGTAGATCGAATAGAATGATAACTAATATCCATACAGGCAACTCACCACATAGTGTAGTAGTTAACCCAAATACCAACAAAGCATACGTCACCAATGAGGATGATGATACCGTTTCGGTTATTGATGGCGGCACGTACAAGGTTTTAAAAACCATAAAAGTTGGAAATTCACCGGAAGAAGCAGCGATTAACTCCAGAACTAATCTAGTGTATTTAACAAACGCTGATGATAATACCGTTTCGGTTATTGATGGCGGCATGTACAAGGTTTTAAAAACCATAAAAGTTGGAAATTCACCCGCAGATTTAGCTGTGAATGAAGTTGCCAATATGATCTATGTTGCCAACCAAGACGACGATACCGTTTCAGTAATTAATGCATCCAAGGATAACGGCACAGTTGTCTCGGTTGTTGCCTCGGGCAATCAACCTCATGGCGATGCCTTCAATCCGGTTACAAATAGACTATACGTAAGTAATGTCGGTTCCAATACAGTTACAGTTATTGATGGTACTACAAATAAGATTATTGATAGTATTAGTATAGGTGATCCAAATCTATCCGATGATTTCGATTTTGCTAGTCACATAGCCCTAAACCAAAAGAATAATATGCTATACGTGACAAACCAGGACGCAAACACAGTCACTGTGATAGATGGTAGTACGAACAAAATTCTTGGTGGCAACAAATGACAAATTTTCTACTAGTTCTACGGAAACTCAGCCATAGATTCTTTCGGTCTGATAGTTATGCTGGACTATTGCCTAACGAGCCAAGTCACATCATTTGATATACTTCGGATCGGATGAAGTTAATATTAGAAGGAGTCATGCTTGCTTAATTTTGATTAAGAGCCTATCCCAAAATTATCCTCCTGTAGATAACAATGCAACAGCCGAAACATACTAACGCAAAATAGATTTCTATACTCTTTTCATATCTGATTAAACGTTTTCTGAACCTGTTATGCCAAGAGTTGGTTCTTTCAACAACCCATCTTCTAGAATTATGATGACTGCCTTTCCCGATTGCTGATGCAGACTTCCTACATCTATATCGAATATGGGATATGTATCCTCTTTCGACAACATTATTATATTCAATCCCTTTAGAATCATATCCTTTGTCAAGACAGACAGAGATTTTGAACATCTTTATGTAGAGATTGTCTATTTATTACGGTATTATCCAGCATATTTATAGCAGCCTCATGTTACGTCGGCTCTATATCCGAGTCATAAAGCTATAGATTTTTCCTTAACTTTACAGAGCCGTTACATCTATTTGCCGCAGTTACAACAACAGATAATGGAATACCTTGTCCATCAGTTAATACATGACGTTTTGTTCCTAACTTCTATCTATAGGATTAGGGCCAACCAGTCATTTCCTCCTAAAGATGCCTTTACAGACATACTATCAAGTGATTGCCATCTCCATTGAATGCCTACTATACTATCATACACTTTTAGCAGTCTAGTATACAACCTTTGAAATACCTGAGATGTCTTTCTGAAGCTTAAAAGCGACGAGCTAATTAGAACTATTTTATAGTATTAAGTTACTGTGGAGCGCAGCACAGTGTGGCGCCCGAATCCAATAAGACTTTCCATTTTTTCAAGACTAGTTTTTATTTAAACCGGGCTTTAGAAATAAATATCAGATAAAATAGTATGTCAAAACCTCAATGGGTATGCATAATTTGTGCAGAAGATTTTACTAGAAAATCTAGTGGAAAAAGACACAGGGACAATACTAGTATCCATAACGAAAGGCCTATTATCGTTAGGTATACGGAGTATATCATAGGACGCGTTAAAAGGGATTATCCACCACCCATAATCCCTCCGCGCCTGCAAAGAAGGAAGACCAACAAGCAATATGAACCACGTCACTGCACGATTACTCACGATGATAATAGCACTTTCGACCCTAGTGCGATCATAGATAATAAGCTGGACCCATTGAGCTATTCAAATGTCGTTCCACCAATGATGAGAAATAAAAATTCAAAGAGGTTATACCAGGATTCCGATGCTACAGAGCAACAGTTAGATATAGCCGTCCATAAAGAACAGTCATGGTCCCTCACGGAATCTCAAGATACGTTGCTGTCTAAGTTTGAAAAGATTAAAAAATTGTCTGGACCGTATTTTTCATCTGAAAGGGTAGATGTCATATTAACAAATCTTGCTCGACAGGTTTTCTATGATGGTGGAAACGACTACTCTGTAGATGAATATCTAGTGGAATTGCGCCAAAAAGTAAACCAAATGGAGGCGTTTAACCATCTTTCGCCTTCAAAGAGACCAATGTCTAGTACAGATATTTCAGAACAGCGGATGCAACAAGCGTCAGTTGACAACCCTTCTTTTCAAGATCTGGATGAAGCCGCAAGGATAAAGTTAGCAGAAATTGAAGAAGTATTGACTCCTTATTGTCCTCCCGAATTTGTAAGGAATGTAATTACAGGATTGACTAAACAATATAATATGACAGGAGATCACTCTATTCTCGATGAAGCTTTAGAACGTCATCGGAGGAATGCAAAAGGGTATGCTATACGCAACTAATATCTCTCTACATTGTTTGTTAATTGATTGGCGAGATCTGAATAGGTGCGGCGACATTTGGATTCGCCATGGGTTTTGTATTGGGCATAAAGAAAGTCTGATAGCAGACTGATTGAGGAGCTGTTCTTTTAATGGTACTTTACTTACGATGATAATCTGGATTAGGTACTGGCACTTCGTCTTTAACACAGAACGATGGTGTCTATGGTTCTTATCAGTAGATTGATTTGCGCAGCAATGCTCAAAATGATGTGAGCCCTAAACGATACTGCTGGACGTCCGATGGTATTATTTGGTTTTTCTGATGGAAGTATCAACCTTATTTCATCCCATAATTCATCAGGGATTCTTTTGACAGTTGGAAGGCATTTGACTCTACTATAAGCCACACTTATGAATAGGAAAATCACAAGCTGATATGTCTATCTATTTTTGGGATGGGTTCTTAGTTGTTAAAAGCGATAAGGCTATAATATTTGATGACGTAATGAAATGCATACTATGCCGTCATACGGAGGAGAAACCAACTCAACTCTGGAAAAAAAGGGATCAATTCTCGTTGTAGATGATGAACCAGACATAGTAATTACTTTGAAGACAGTACTTGAGAGAAATAACTTTAAAGTGGATACATACACAGAACCCCTACAGGCGGTAAAAAATTTCAAGCTCGATACTTACAACCTCCTGATTTTAGACATAAAAATGCCACAAATGAACGGATTTGAACTCTATAAAGAATTAATTAAGATCGATAAAAAGATCAAAGTGTGTTTTCTGACAGCGTTAAGTGAGTTACATGAATATGACATATTCAAGAAAGAAGTATTTCCTAAATCAGGGCAGCGATATTATATACAAAAGCCGATAGAAAATGATGAGATTTTGGAAAGAGTCAATGAGATCATTGACCATCCTTAAATACAATTTTGAAACTAGGTCATTTAACAGTTGCAAGTAGACTTTTTTCAAAATCATTCTAAGTAAAATAGGGTAATGTGAGCAGATATTTTCATTACTAGACGGTAGTAAACTTGAGCTATTCTATCTTTTTAATTACTCAAGATCATATTCTGGTCTAATCAAACAAATTGGTCGATTCATCTCATGTGCCCGATTACTACTGCCTCGTACTGCTAATTTATTGTTTGGTCCTTCTCAAAAGATAGTGTTTCCCCCTTAACATGTAGACTCCTTTCGTACCTTACGTCGTCAAACTATACCAATTAACATAAGTACGGTAACGGCAATCTGAATATGCGTAGTTATCTGACCTGGAATGTGTTAGATTACTTATGTTAACTGGTATACACTCAGTTTGGAAAAATCCTTGTACCGATCATATTATATTTACGGCCAATTTATGGCTAATCCTGTCTTAATCTTTTTCCCTAGTCTTAATATCGACAACTGTGTGTGGAAAACATGGACCGCCATAGTGTCTTCTAACATTATGGGCCTAACTAACCTATCTTTGTTTCTTACTAACTCGATTTTATTAATCTGCCAACATCATGTTAATTACAAGTAACATAATTATAAGGTAAGCAGTGGTCCAAAAGTGAATGAAAACATTATCATGCCGTGAGGCGGGATTTGATTGTGACCATGTAGTAGAGGGTGAAACCGAAGAAGAGATTTTCAGAAAGGGTGGGCAACATGCTATGGATGAACACGGGATGAAAACGGAAGACATTACGCCAGAATTTAAGGAAAAGCTAAGGGGATTAATTCGAACTTCGTAGTCGTGCTATCGAGTAAGACTAATTCAATTGTTAACAATCGGGCAGTGATATTATGACACAATGAATATTCTTCTAATCTTAGATAAATGTACTTCACTATTATAATCTTGGCTTTAATTAAGCCCTCAATTGTTAATCCATGTTAGCAGATTTTGTCAAGTAGGAATAAATGTTACCAGATTGTGGTTGGGATGATGTACAGGAATATGAGCATGAATCATAGTTGTTCCTAAGCTCGTCTTGTATAGTTCCAAATTACAATTATACTAGAGGACAATTCAATTCATAACGGTGTAGAAACTTTGGTCTTGACAGGACATTTGAAGATGACAAGATCCCTTGTGGTTTATATTTTTCTTCTTTTATTCGTACCCGTAGCTACTATTTCCGATCTGATTCATTCTGATCATTATTTGACATTTATATTCGCCTGTATTGGCTTGATTCCATTAGCGAAGCTGATAGGCGATTCTACTGAACACCTGGGTTCGCATTACGGTGCCACTGCGGGCTCATTGCTTAACGTAACATTTGGCAATGCGCCAGAACTAATAATAGCAACTTCAGCAATGAACGCGGGCCTCTTTACATTAGTCAAAGCATCTATCACTGGGTCTATTTTAGGAAATATCCTCTTGATCCTTGGCTTGAGTCTTATTGCAGGAGGTTTTAGAAACAAAGAACAACTATTCAACAAGGAAAATACAGGCATGCAAACATCGATGTTATTCCTAGCAATAATAGGACTGACCATCCCGACGATATTAGCTGCGACTACACTGAGTACCAGTGCTCAAACCGACTTGAATGGAAATAAAATACAATTGTTGAGCGAGTTAGTAGCGTTTATTTTGCTGGCAGTCTATGTTGGTGGTATCATCTTTACCTTTGTGACTCATAAGCATTTGTTTACTGAAGGAAGTGAAATAATCGAGGCAGAAGTTCAGAAAGGAGACTTTAAGGGAGTTGTGAATAATGGCGAACCATTGTTGATCTGGAGCAAAAAAAGATGCTTTACAGTGCTTTCGTTAAGCATCATAGGGGTTGTAATAACGAGCGAGATCCTCGTTGGAACAGTGTCGGTTGCTGCTAAGGAATTTGGATTTGGAGAATTATTTGTCGGAGCAATTATTGTTGGTATAATAGGAAATGCGGCAGAACATAGTAGTGCAGTAATCCTTGCAATAAGGAATAAGCTTGATTTATCGATAGGGATTGCATCTGGATCTGGAACCCAAGTTGCTTTATTCGTTGCTCCAACACTAGTAATAATAGGAATTATAATCCATCAACCCTTTACACTTGTATTTACAACATTTGAATTGATTGCATTATTTTTAGCTGTAATAATACTAAATTGGATTGCCCATGATGGAAAGAGTAACTGGTTCGAGGGTGTGATGCTCACATCTGTCTTCGTAATAATAGCCGTGGGCTTTTACTTTATAGGGTAATTCTCCGACGGTTAGATATATGAATTCATTGCTATCAACAATTTAATTTAATTACTAAATTAATAAATTATCATATAATATGGATATATTCACAGTTATAGAAATTTCAACCTCAGCTGCTGATTACACATCGATTTTCATATGTGTTACCAAGGTCAATTATAATTAAAATATGATTGTCAGATTAGATTGGATAACTGAAATGGTCATCATGAATTGTAGATCTTAATGACAAACCACCATATTTCTAAACTCAGATCATCATTTGAGAAATGAAAATGATATTACAAGATCCGTCATAGTTACATTCCTCACTCAAAACTCCGTATTGTCACTAGGATTTAGGTACTGTATATAAAATTAAGGGCTTCAATCACTAAGATCATTATAGAGTCGCTTAAGTCCAATTATGTTCCTTATCTCTATATAGTCCGTTCTTGTTATAAGCTTCGAAATCGTAGGACTAGCATTTTTGCCCATTATCATTACGATCTTTCCATTATACTCGCAGTCACATACTCGCATTGTTGTAATTTGACTAATATAGGTTTGAAAGGATTGAAACATAACTAATGAGAACAAAACAAGTAATGCGAGAAAATGTTATAATTTGACTAATACTGGATTGAAACATCATGAAAGAAGTAATGTTAGATATCGAGGGTGAACCGTTGTAATTTGACTAAGAACCTATCCGAGAGTTCCTGCTCTTCTGTAAGTGATCCAAGCACAAGCAAAATGTAATATCGCAATATGGTTCTCTACCTATTTCTCCCATCTAATTAACAAACGTCTAAACCGGTTCATCCAAGAATGAGTCCTTTCAACGACCCATCGTCTAGCTCTATATTTAGGTAATTTTTCTCTTTTTATGTTGCTACTTTCTTCTCCTCTTAATCGGATGTGAATTGTATAACCATACATACTCTTCTTCTAGCATTTCGTATACTTCAGGAAAGTCATAACCCTTGTCAAGGTACATGTGCTGCTTTGATCTGATTGTTGGTTCAGGTCTATAGATTACTACTATACTCTGAAGTGTTGCTTTGCTCGTTTTCATATCATGTCTGTCTGTTAGCACCATCTACGTATACACCAATAGGAACCCCTTTACCATCTACCACCAATATACTGCACTTTGTACCTGATTTACTTCTGTCTGTGTGTGTGAGGGATTTGGTCCTGTACTTTTTCCCCCCAAGAGGTACTTTTGTAATAACACCACCATCCATAGCCTGCCATTTCCAATCTATTCTATTATTTTAATCATATACTGACAATCCATCGATCCAGATGCGTTTGAATACACCTTCTTCCCTCCACTGTTGGAATCTATCTATCATGTACTGTACTTGAAGCACCGAGACTTCTTGGTAGAGCCTTCCATTGACATCCAGTTCTTAAGATGTAGAAAATAGCACTCATGGCCGTCCTGTCATCCATTCTTGGACGACCAGTCTTTTTTCTATTCCAATGTATTGATGATGGTGACGGTAGCAGCGCAATGCAATGGATCTGTCTCATACAATATCAGGTATGCAGTACCATGAATCAACTCCAGTAACATCATCTGATATCAATACAACTCAGAAGAAAGTGCAGTACAGTTTAGCTATATTGATTAAATGCAGTTTGCTTATAACTCAATAAAACTCAACTAGTTTTCGGATAGGTTAAGTCCGCTAAAATTTAATTATAATCAATCAATAGCTACATCGGCAATTGTGATGAAGAGATTAGAACGGAAGATAAGAGATTGTTGCTACGAATGCATAAACTGGCAACGAATACTCAGAGAGCCATTTTGCCAGGTCGAGAATGATGAAACTTTGAACGTATTTCAACGTGATGAAGTCGAACAGACATATCACTAGTTTAACATATGATCAGAAATTTAGACCTTGTCAGAGATGCAGGAATAAAGATGACTAGATGAAAGATGACAAATGATATTACGATCTTACGCTGCGCTACGATTCAACTGTTTTTGTTACTAGATTTCAAGCAAGGTTAAATGCTTGCCGTTGTGCAAATTATCACAAAGGAACTTAACTATGAAGACTCGGATGAAGCAGATAGTCCTTCATATAGCCTCAGCGTCCCTACACATTTGCTTATCGAAGATAGAAGGTTGATATTACCTTATAGCAGAATATATATGACAAGCAATCACTTTGAAGAATTGTTCTACATGTGGGTACGAAGAAAGTATTCCTTTTAAGTGTAATTATTGTGGCGAATGGTTCTGTAATTTACATAGGATTCCAGTAAACCACTCATGTCCATTCATTAGTAAATATATCGAAAAGAGAAAAATCATGATGCAGGACGATTACGTTGGACGTTCCACAAATTCATCATTTGGAAGATCGCTAACTAGAGCGGTAAAGATAAAGACTTCCAAAACCGAACTGTTACATCTATCTATAGCCACAGTCCTAGTTATGGCGGTTGGTTTATCCTTTAATCACTACAGATATATTTCCTGGCAGTTTCTCGCCATCTTTATTAGTGCATTTCTTGTACACGAACTAGCCCACAAGTTTTTGGCCCAGTATTACGGTAGCTGGGCAGAATTTCGTGCACAATTATATGGATTGATAATTACTGCTATATCGGCGCTGCCGATTATGCCATTTAAATTCATTGCGCCTGGGGCAGTTATGGTTGGTTTATCAGACAAGAGCCGGTTTGGAAGGGTTGCATTAATTGGTCCTATGACGAATTTGGTGATGGGCTTTGCATTTCTAATGTCATCCTATCTGCTCCCCTACAACCCGTATATGTATGTGGGAGCGTCGTTTAATGCATGGATTGCGATGTTTAATTTGTTACCATTTGGAGTCCTTGATGGACAAAAGATTTTTGACTGGAATAAGGTTGTTTGGGCTTGTACTATGGCTTCTACCATGGCTCTATTTATAACCTCGTATATCTGAATATATGAGAATTGTTAGGACGATTTTAGCGATCAATGCCTACCTCTTCTCCCCGATAGTTTTCGATGAATATGAGACGGATCGCAAGTAAAAGGAGGAAAAATCAACTAAAGGACTTTCTAATCCTCGAAACAACGACTTTACGTATCAATAGCTAGATTTTTACAGTTACAATTCCCAGAACACATTTAACTCATTGTAGCAACCCGATATCTATTTGATGGATTATCTAGAGGCGTCACGCATTTCAGCTAGTGAATATGCGACCACTTTAGACGCTGCTATTAACGCTTTACAAAAAGAACAAAATACAGGGCTAATAACTGGAGGAAAGATTTCTAATAAACTCCTCGAGCTCGAAATTCCAGAAAATCTTGTTGTAATTGGGGATATACATGGTGATTCGTGTGCGTTAAATAATATCTTCAAAAAGATTAGAATCGAGGAGTATATTCTCAACCCTAATAATAAGATTGTATTTTTGGGCGATTATGTTGATAGAGGGTCTGGATCTATCGAAGTGTTGTACACAATTTGTTCTCTGAAGAGAAGACATCCGAATTCGATCATATTAATGCGTGGAAATCATGAAGCACCTGTTGAGTTCCCATTCTCATCACACGACCTCCCCAGAAAAATGACGGAACGTTTTGGCAAAAGAATAGGGAATGAAATATACCAAAACAAAATTATTAAATTTTTTCAATTACTTTATCTGATTACTATTATTGACAGAAAATTATTTGTCGTTCATGGCGGTGTCCCGACAGAGCTTAATATCATGACAAGGAATTTTAGAAAGATACTAGGTCATGAACGGATTTCTGAAGCATATGGCGGAATAGTGGAAGAAATATTATGGAACGATCCTAGGAAACTCATCCCGGATGGAAAGGACTGGGAGAATTCCAGAAGGGGTTTAGGTAGACACTTCGGTTTAAATATTTCTAAAAAATGGTTGAGTATTTCAAATACTAAGGTTATTGTTAGAGGTCACGAACCATGCTACGGGTTCAAACTTGATCATAACGGGAGGGTGTTGACCCTATTTTCCTGCAATGAAGCTTATCCCAAGTTTGGCATAGGCTATATTTCAATATCTGGTGATCAATTGCGCTCAATCAGAAACGGCTTCGATTTATCAGAAAGCGTAACGATACTCTAAAATCATGTCTCGTTCTACGCACATATACATTCCTTTCAGATTAACATTTTTGGTCAGACGAGTCAGCCACACCTCAGGCTATTAGAGCATCATGTTTAATTCCGTCGAATCCCAGAAGACTCGATCCGATCTTACAATTCGATTTGGAGCGCAATTAAGCCCTTGTTACATTCCAGCTGATTGTTCAATATCAGCAACCTTTTACTCAAGGTTTTTCGAGGTTCTCATTAAGATTCCAGCTCAGGATGATGCACGAATCGCATATATTGTAAATTTTGTCGACCAAATAACCGCAGTTTTATCTAATCTTAATTTCAGATGGAAAGAGTTGCCTTTATCTCCTTACATCGTTTTCTTAGCGACACAGTAGAAATATCAGCCACTTGACAAATTTCCACTTGCCTAAGAAATTCATTACAATTCTGTGAAGCAAGATAAATTACTGCACCTGCCAAGGCCCTTGGATTTTTCCCGATAGATATTCGGTTGAGCTGCACCTCCGAATATACCTTTAAGGCTTCGCGCTTGGTTCTTTCACTTAAATTCAATCTATTTGAGATGAGAGTCACATAGTCAGGACCGTGCAGGACTGGCATTTGTAAAGAAAGTTCCTTTAGAATCAGCTTATAATGTGACATAACGTCCTTGCTAGACAGGTTACAAACCGCGGCTACGTCAGAGATAGTTTTTGGAGTCTCGGTCTCCCTACATGCTGCGTAAAGGGCAGCTCCAACAAGGCCAAGAGTGGATCTACCCTTTGCTAATTTTTTAACAGCCGCCTTTCTGTATATGTAAGCCGCACTTTCCATCACTGCCTGACTCAGGTAAAGCTTGTCTCCGAAGTTATTGAGAAATTTCAAAGCCTTCTCTAAATTGCGTGAAATGGAGTCATTTAACTGCGATCTATTATTCCAGGTCCGTAGTCTCTGCATTTTCAATTTTTGTGCTGGTTCCAATGCCTTTCCCCTAGCATCGGTATCTCCAAGCCCTATCAACGTAGACAAGCCTTTATGATGAATTGCTAAGGATTCTGGCATTCCTGTCCTAGACCTATCACTGTAACCCGATTGGGCAGTAAATGCTGCACCACTTTCATTATTAAAGAACTTATCATTCGCAACGCAACCGCATGAACTGCATACATATTCACTGGAAATCATATCAAAAATAACGGTATAGCTTTTGCATTGATCACAATAGGCAGCATCATTAAAATCGTTTAACTTGCTCTCGGAAGGCATCTAATGTTCAACAGGCTCCATCGAAAGAACAAGCTAAATGCATTTTTATCCCTAGTTTTTCTAGAAATAAGAATTCCTTAGTATTTGTAGTTGTTAAATTGAATATTCCAATGTACTGACGTACAGAGTTAGATATTCTAATCCATTTCTTGAAGGGGCACTTGTTCTTTAAATTGTATTCTAGAAAGAATGTACTCATATTGGGTCACACTTACAATCCTATAATGGTACAAAGCTTGATAATGAACATTTTGACTATTATCTGGCTCTTGAATATTCCTATTGCTTTTATTGCAATCACTAGATGTATATTAAATAATAAGGTCTTTGTACTTAAAAATCCTATAAGGATTTATAACGATCCCACAATTATTTTTCAAATTACTACTAGATCAGCTACGGATACTCCTGTAGTACTCCGTGGAATACGTTCGATAATGGATTCAAGTGATCAACTACGTTATCGAAAATATCTCATATCTGTTGTAACAGAAGATGCCAGGGATATCCAGAATTTGAGAGATTCAAAGTGCGAAGTTGTAGTCGTCGATAAATCTTTCAAGACTTCAGCTATAAAGAAAGGTAGAGCTCTACAATACGGGGTGGTTCATCGTCGTCGATGTCTCCAAAATAACAAAAGCTATTGGATTTTTCACTTAGATGACGAAAGCTTTGTTACACCTCAGACTATCCTATCGCTTTTAAAATTCATCAGAGAAGGTAACGGGGTGGCTGCGGAAGGTCCTATCTTTTACCCATTAAAATTTGAATCCGCTAATTTTCTGACTGCCCTCGCAGAATCTGTCAGGCCTTTCTCATGCTACGATTGCGTATCTCAAATGACAAATAGTGCCATCATTAAAACGCCTCCGTTGCATATGCATGGCAGTAATCTATTGGTTAGATCTGATGTCGAAGATTCAATAGGTTGGGATTTTGGACCCACGCTTGCAGAGGACCAATTGTTTGGTTATGAAATTTATCAGAAATATGGTGCTAATTCATTAGGATGGCATGGCGGAATTTTGTTGGAACAGCCCCCATTGAACATTAAAGATCATTTTATGCAAAGGAGAAGATGGGTTGTAGGGAGCCTGCAGAATATTGACAAGTTTACCTCTATCCATAAGTTGAAAGTTATCTACAAGTTAACAACATACTTTTTAGGCTTTGCAGCTGGTATAACCTCGATTGCCCTTTCTCTTTTGATGCACATACCATTCATCCTAACATTATTAGCGGCGAACGGAATTGCGGGGTCAGCAAGCATCGATATGATGAGTAGTACTTTTAACAAAACTGTTGACGTACTTTACAGTGAATCGATACTCCATCTTTGGTCTGGAGGATCATCTTATGAAGTAGCGACGGCATCTTTGATTTTCATTTCTTCGCTTGTGTGGCTATTTTCATACCAGTTAGGATTATTCCTAAACTTACGATATTCCAAAGTAAAGTTGAGTAAAAAATTTCTTATGCATATTCAAACTCTCGTACTCTGTCCTATTCTTGGATTGATCGAAACGTTTCCAGCATTTTTTGCCATTATTGAATACAGTTTTAGGAAGAGATCTACCAACAATGAGTCTGCTCCAATATACGACTTTTATGTAATCAATAAATAGTAATTGGCAGAAACATTATTGACCGAATCTGTATATTCATAAAATTATATTGTAATTTTACAACAACCACATAGTTCTTACGGTTAAATGCTGTCAGGCAGTTAGAATTATCAGCTGATTAGCTAAAGATAATCATCTTTAAACTCAAATCAAATATATTGGACCCACCAACTAAGTTGAGATGAATAATCAAGAAGATCCATCAGTATTACTGTATGAAAATACAAGAATCTATTGTTATCGTCAATCGTGATTCAAAGGGAACGCACATTATTGTTAGTGCGATTTGCTCAGGATCGACATAACATGAATAGTGCAACAGAAGCTCTTTTCGAAGATAATTTTCTTATCTCGTACAAAATATAGCATTAGGAAACATCGAGTCAAAAAGCTAGCTTGAAACACAAGCCAAATTTGTTTTCAGAATTAGAAGATACAAAACAACCCAAACACATCTTTATTGTCATGGAGGGGGTGGGATTCGAACCCACGAACCCCTGAAGGACGGGATCACTCATCTTGATTTACATAGGCACGAATCTTAGGTTACTTATCTTGATCTTGAGTCCTGCGCGTTTGACCTGGCTTCGCTACCCCTCCACGCAATGATCCCAATAGGTTTACTTATTTCTTGGTTACTATGTGTTTTCATTTACTTTAGAATAGTGGATGCGGCTAAGTGCGAGACGAATTCAGTTCTGGAGTTCATTACATCCATATGATCTGGCACACGATGCCTTACTATACAGAACCTTTATTATTGCTATGTAACGATGTGAAACAAGTAATGAAGATCACTGAGTTGAAACCTGGAATGCGAGGAGTCAATGTAGAAGGAAGAATAGATAGCATAACTGAGCCAAGGACGGTGAATTTGAGAACTGGGGGCACTGCGCAAGTTGCAGACGCCATGATCTCTGATGAGACCGGAAGCATAAAACTGTCTCTCTGGGACGATCAAATCAATTTGGTAAAAGACGGGGATAACGTTGCTATCGAGAATGGATATACTCAGTCATTTCGTGGAGAGAATAGTCTTAATATAGGAAGATACGGAAAGCTAAAGAGACTATAGATTACCTATATTTATTACGTAGATTGCATGGATAATAAGCGTCCCGCTTTATTTCCATCTGACATGTTCAATATGAATCCCATATATTTCTAGACAGATGCCAGTTTGTGCCACATCTTTCTAACTAATATATCCCATATCAGAAGGTCTATTCGGAATAATTGATTGTTGTTCTTCTTGTTGCTTTAAAGTGCCTGTCATCTGTTGCTCTATCGTCTTGATTAACATTTCGGTGTCTTTTGCTCTTCTCTCGATATTGGTCATATCTATCTTTAGATTTAAGATTCTTACCACGGTCTCCAGAATAGCCTTTGATGCCTTTGCATCTATTACATATCCAGATGTTTCGCCAAGTAAGCATGTTCCTTTCATTCCTCGACGCTTAGCAATACCAACAACAATCCCATTCATACCAGTAATGCTCCCACCTTCCATCGTATGAACATTTAGCTCGTTGAAGGTTTTTATAGTATCTAGATCGCCCGCCGTGCCAAATATGCGCGGATCAGTTACAAATGTTCCAGTAATATATGCCGCCAAGGTCAATACTTGGCCTGTACTAAATCTTGATGCAATATCTAATATTTCCTCGGCAAGAAAATATTCCGAATTAGGATTGGATGGCTGGGAGTCACCACTTAGCAAAAGTAGGCCAGTACCGTAAGAAGTTGGTACGTTTGAATAGAATATATAATTTTTTAAAAGATCTGCAGTACCGTCAGCTCTTATTAATAGTTGAGCAGGAAATGAAGTAGAGTAAATATCTGCCAAGTGAGTCGCATTGAGTTCATGTATCAGATGATCTACTGCTAATTTGCCAACATAGCCGCTTCCTGGAAATCCACATATTAAGACAGGGTAACGTAATGTTGGAATAGTTTTTGAAGAGTAAACGATGTTGATCTCAGAATGATCAGATCTCATATACAGTCTGACAATCATATAGATTATAAACTGTTTGTGCGTTGCTTCCAATAATCGATTTCTTCATTATCTGTGTCGCAACAATTAACTCTCGCTAGATACTGCAATGGTGGTTGGTGTAGTTATTGCAACGATTCATTAGCAATTATTACAAGGAATATCTATTACGCTCATAACAAACTGTCCGGCAGTGCATACTGTTATAAGGAGATGAATGGAGAGGCCACGTACCCATTTTGTGATGATATGTCACTCGTGTTTTTCTTCAATCTTTACTTCCGTGGATTTCCTTTTCACCCTTGAGCCAAACAAGATAGCCGTAAAGACCACAAAGACACCACAAGTCAACGCGAACATGAATATTTCGTCAGCCATATCATTCGTATATATTTCGCCTTTTTTTAAAGGTATTGGAATGGTGATCTTAAGTAAAATGTACCTAGCGGTTGGATGGTTACACCAGCCAATGGAATGCAACGGCCTACGGTAGATTAAACTATAGTGATATGCAAGTCAATAATCAAAGATATTAGTTTCTGTTCGCACACTAGATGGTCGCTTTAAAGCCGAAATGACGAAGCTTTAGAGGTTTTAGAATGAACTTTAGTCAAGTAGTATGTGAACTTAGTTGAATTAATATAAGTATTTAAGGCGAGGATGAATTCCACAATATAAATTAAATCTAACGCGCTTTCTTTGATTTGTCGTTACTTAGTGGCTAATTAACAGGTACGATGCTTAGTATTAATAGTAAGAAGATCTGATCTATTTTAAGAAGAATTGCCGTTAAGGTCAACAGGTTGGACTAATAGAGGATGGTTGGAAATTGTTGAATTTATACTCTCAATGTGTAAAGATGGTGCTCGAAAAACGCATGTCATGTATCGGTGTAATCTCAATTCGAAGCAAATAAATGAGTATCTAGATTTTCTGTATGAATGTTCGATGCTTGAAAGAACACAGGAACACCCCAATTCTAAGCGATATATATATAAGACGAGTAAATTGGGAACAGAAGCGATTGAAAGGTACCATGATTTGGCTCGTTTATTCAAAAGAGATCCAGCTTTTTTTCTGTGAAATACTATTTTAAAGTGCTCACGACGTTTATAATAATTCTATCGGATAGTTCCACTCATGTTAAATGGAATGTAGGTCTAATTGAATTGTCATAAATGAAAAATCGTAGTCGTTACGAGGTAATAGCTGCTATTCTTAAATCTGCAAACAGAGAAGAGACCCGAACAAAAATAATGTACAAGGCCATGTTGAGCAATGATCAATGCAAGATCTATCTTGATTCACTTCTTCAGAGCGGCCTAATTCAGGAAGTCGACAATGGAACCAAAATTGTGTATCGAATTACAGCAAAAGGAGACAAATTTCTGTCTTATTATGATCAAATGAAGGAGTTGCTACCAGTTGGGATTGAAGATAATCCTACTGAGGAATACTATCGTCTAAGCGTCTGAGGCATTTAAACTAGGCAATCTAACCTGATCCTTGGAACCCCAAGTGATCTCTGTACCAATACGGCATGGCAATGTCCACTTGGGATGACCGATTGTAGAAATAGAGTGTCGCTTAATATCTTCAGTTTCAGATATATATCTACTTTACGGATTATTTCTTTATGCTTATTTGGCCCAATAGAAACCAATACAGAAAGATTAGTATTCAGTTTTAGGTATGAAATGATTTCTGAAAAACGAGAATCTTCATTTAATCTTTCACCGAGGTCCTCTAGCATCACAAGGTTCAACAATAACCTGTTCTTATGCTGACTTCGTACGTTAGACACGATGTTTTGGAATTTTTTAAATCTTTCAGAGAAGGTATCTTCAAAGCGATACTCAACAATGAATTCTGAAATCTCTGGATCTTTACTCATGTGGTGAAATATTCGGAGATTTTTTCCTAGTTTCTGATATACGTAAGGCTGGAGGTAATTCAAGAGTACCTTTGGTTCAGTATCTGAAGAAGGTTGAATTATAACACTATCGTCATTATTGATAAATTGAGACATAATTTTAGCTAAAAATGATATACATACGTTTGGAGAAATGACTTGATCAACTTCAAGAAGTACAAGTCTATTTTTTAAAGCTTGGGTAGACAACTGAATCCTCAGACTTTCGCATTCGATTCCCGTGAATTTTTTCGCTATTTTTGAGCTCGACTTTAGGCCTAAAGATGATTCCTTCTGTTCAACTCGATTTCTACTTGCCACAGCATTGGTAGCTGGGTTGACAATGAGAAAATCAGAAGGATCATAATGCTTATAGCTTTGGAATATACCATTATTAAGCGTGAAAATATAAGAAGATCGATTTATCTTAATCCCTCGCAATTTCGAAAGGATAATTTGCCTAACACTCGTGGTTCTATAGGCGCTTTGTTTTAATTCTACTATTCCGTCTACAAGAAAGTCAAGTGTATTATCTTCTGCATCCTCACTGGTGAAGATCAATTTTGCCCCCGCCCTCTCACGCCATGTTTGCAAAACTCTTTCATTATTCAATCGTGCTTCGGTATCCATGAATGAAGCTATCGCATCCCAGCTATCAATAATTATGATTGGGGCCTTAACATCCATCAGTTGATTTGTAATCCGTTCAAATAGTGATTCAGGTTCATCAAGACGAGCATCCTCAAAACTTGAAAGACTTGTTCGCTGATTTGTCAGGTCATTAACTTCTATATTTTCTCGCACGACAAATTTATCTAGCCATGGATAATTTACAAAAAGTTGTCTTGGAGACAGCCTAGTGGATATGTAGAAGAAATTACTTCGGACCTCTAGCGCTTTCAAAATCGTTAGGGATAGTGTGGTCTTACCTGTTCCGGAGTTGCCCTTGATCAGTAGCGAGTATGTATCATGTTGAACGAAATGCATTAGATCTGGTGGTATTTGCATGTGGTTATCACCAGCTCTTGACACTCTTGCCATTTTTATACTATTCATGTCGCATGACTATAACGATTGTAACAAATTCTCTCCTAAATCATCCAAAACAATTGTTCAGTATATCTGCTGCATATCGGCGTACTGACGTACTGTCTTATTAACCGGGCAGATAATTGCCTTTATGACCATGGGTTTACACCCATTTGGTATCTTGATGCATCAATCAATCCTTCTGCATAGCCTATACTCAGTACAGCAAGTTCTAATTTACCTTGTCCGAGGAATCGCTCTGCATCGTAGATATAGTGCTCAGCATTATCGAGAGATTCCAGTATCCCTTTGTTACCAGAGGAATCGCTTTCGCCATCTAGAATATTTTTCAAATTTCTCAGTGCTATCTTCGCCTTCGGAGCGTAACGTTCAATCATCTTAACTGAGAGTCTATATGCCTTCAAGGTATTGTCCACAGGGTCATCTAAATTATGAGTAAGATTAATGATCCCATCTTCTTCGGTAAAATGTAGCTTACCAGTAATGACGATAGAATGTGGTCCCAAACCAAAGTCCATATCGATTAGCGACTCAATTTTTCCGGAAACTATTCTCCTATCTTCTGCTCCTATTCTAGAAGCAATAATGGCAAAGGTTTCGGTGTTCAGAATTCCATATTTTAGATCGCCTTCAATGTCAAGCAGGAATTTTAATGCTTTTCTAGGCTCAAGGAATGATGGGTTGCCACTATCATTGTCGGCATACTCGGTCAAAATTAGAGTGTGATTACCCGCCATCAGGTTGTCATGGATGGTATTATATACACTTATACCAGATTGAGGTTCGGACATCATGGTCACACATCTTCCACATTTATAAAAATGCAGCCCAATTTCGCCAATAACAGAAGTTAAACCAGATGCCGCATGAATCACCCTCACATCAATGGAATTCCTCTTGGCTCTTATGAATAGTTCCAAATGTGTTGTGGCGATAAGGGGATCGCCGTATGATAAGAGTGCCACTTCCTTCTTTTTTGCTTCTTCCAGAATTAGCCGACCATCCTCTACGAACCATCTCTTTACGGTAATTATTTCTTTACCTGTGTCACCTATCAACGCTCGTATGCAAGTCAGATCCTCTTCTGAGATTTCACTTGTGAACCTTTCTACCCATATTTTATTACATTTCTTCAAAATGTTTATCGCATGGACGCTTAGGCCAAGATATCCATTGATTCCCAACCCAATAAACCAAAGCATATAGCGATGACATGAAGGGGCTAGAATTAAATCTTGTTTGACTGTATACTAGGTAGGTTTTTTTCGGGTATGTAGTCTAGAAATATGAAACAGAGCCCTGGAGAATACATCTATGCTGGTGACATATTCTTCAAGGTTTACCCGTTCATTAGCTGTATGTGATGCATGAGGTTCGCCAGGCCCGTATGTCACTACAGGAATCTTGAATGCATTACCTAAAATATTCATATCACCTGTGCCTGTTTTCCTCAAAAGCGTAGGTCGAATTTTACATACATCAATTATTGATAATGACATGGCTCTCACTAAAGCCGAGGAATAGCTCGCTTCAAAGGGTTCGGTTTGGTCCTGTATTCTATAAGTAGCTTTAACTCCCTTTTCACTCGCAATTTTGCATATAACTTGATCAATGAGGTGTAGCACATCTTGAGATTTTATGGATACTGGAATACGTATATCAATGGTCATAGTAGATTTTCGTGGAGTAACATTGTGACTAGATCCACCAACAATTTCTGTTAGACTGCAGCTTACAGTTTTTGTTTTATTTTCATATATACTTATTCTGGATATTTCAGATTTTATCCCAGTCCAAAAATCATAGATTTCCTCGATGGAATTCTTAGATAACCAAGGGGCACTGGCATGTGAGCTATTGCCTACATCGCATGTGAGTCTAATTGATAATCTGCCCTTATATGCAATAGTAATATTTTTGATACCACTAGGTTCACCAAAGATTGCATAGTCGAATGGTAATCTGGATGCTACGAGGTTCTTTATTCCTGTGGCATTTCCTTCTTCATCTACTACACCGACAAAAATGATCGTGCCTTTCTGTTTTGGAAACTCAGAAGCTGCTAGAAGCATAGAGACTAACGACGCCTTGGCATCTGATGCTCCTCTTCCGTACAAGTAACCGTCATCTATCCTGACTGGGATCCTGCCAGGAACGGTGTCCATATGGCCACAAAGGAGAATTCGTGGTTCCCCAGAGCCTTTAGTGGCTAGTATATTCCCTACACTGTCAACGTATGTTTGTTCAAATCCTAACTCTTCAGTACACCTCGTCTTTAGCATATTAGCAAGTGCTGATTCGGATCTCGACGGCGTATACAATTCTAGGGCCATCTTTAGCAATTCGATGGCATAATTGATAGAGACCAATTTGTTACTGGCTCAATGCTTTCCTAATTCAGATACGAAGTCCACCATCTGTCCTGGAATATCGATCTCAGTCACCTTCACAGTATTCTTAAATTCAGTTGTATTATTGACCTCATGAACCACAAACCCGTCCTTTTTGCTTTCCATTAAATCGACCCCAACAATTTTTCCGTTAACAGCCTTGTTCGCCTCAAGACATATATCTTCTAGGTCTTTGGTGATTGGACAATTTTCGGCATGCGCCCCTAAGGCCATGTTTGTTTTCCATTCACCACTTGCAGAGTATCGATAAATAGCGGCGACTACTCTCTCACCTATAATTATGGCCCTAATATCTCTAGGTGGCCGATCTACGAATTCCTCAAAATAATATACTTGATACAAAGGAAACATATGCTCCCTGTGCTCAATTACACCTTTAGCTGCCCTCCCTATCGTTCAAAACGGCGATCAGCCGCCCCCAACTCCCAATTGTTGGCTTTATTATGGCAGGATATCCTAACTGATCAAGTGCTGCGATTGCTGATGTCCCTGAGAAGGCGGAAATCGCTTTGGGCGTCTTCACGCCTGCTTTTTGAAGGGCCATGTGGGTATACAGCTTATTACCACATATTGAATTTGTACTGAGCGGATTAATTACCACTGCGCCTAGCCCCTCCAGCGCAGCCGTGGAATGAATATTCTTGAAATAACTTACACACCGCTGAATGATTGTGAAGTCCTTATATCGAGATTCTGCTTGATTTAAATCCACAAACAGACTTTTACAATCAATATTTACTGGTTCAAATCCTCGTTTCTTAGCTGCTTCATATAATGCTTTTTCTTCCCATCTAATTTGGTCATATAGAATCGCGAAATGAGGAGATGAAGATTTTGCCTCGTCGTTCACTGACCCCAATCCTCACCGACTGTCTGGGCCGGTTTAAGGCTAAATTCTGTGGCTTCTTTCACCAGTTCATAACTTGCTCCACAATCCTGACAGGTCACTATTTCCCCCTCGATCGAATCGGATGGTGGCTTTATTTCTGCGTCGCATTCTGGACACTTGACCATTTTTAACCAATTACTCCTTAGTCTTTAGATTTGGAGATACATCATTAAGTATCTTTCTTTCTAGCCGATCGTCTAAGTACAGCTCCAGTATGTCTCCCATTCTGAGATCCTTCAATCCTCGTGCCAATTTTTCAGCTTCATGAATGTTTGTTTCCAGTCCGAGTAAAGATAAAAGATAGGCTGCTCCATTTTTTCCTGCAAGCTCACCAAATACTATCTTTCTCCTATTGCCAACTGTTTCTGGTTTTATAATTTCGTATGCAGATGGATCTCGTAAGACCGCTGGAAGATGAGTGCCTGCTTTGTGTTTATATGCGCTATCCCCAACGATTGGTTTTGACTCGGGAATCTCCAATCCTGTGTACTGTGAAATAGTCCTTGACAAATCCTTCAACATGTGTAATCTGAGATCATTATTAGATCTGTAAATAAGCATTAAGGCAACTGCGGTTTCAGCCAACGACGGAATCCCTGTTCGTTCTCCTAGTCCATCAATTGTAGTGTGTATTTGATTTGCCCCTGCATCACACCCCGCCAAAGCATTTGCTAATGCAAGTCCCAAATCATTGTGACAATGAACGTCAAGTAGGCTTTTCGACTTATCAATACTTTCATAAACGCGATTGACAAGATTATACATGCCCCTTGGTCGCATAATGCCGACTGTATCTGGAAGGCTAATTCTTTCAATCTTTCGATTGTTCATTTCTTTACACATATCAATTAGAAATGAAGGATCTGTTCGACTAGCGTCCTCCATAGTGAAGCGAGCCTTTAAACCATGCGACTTTATGTAGTCAGCAACATCTAGAGCCCTAATTTTTGCTTCTTCCCTTGATATTTTTAGTTTTGAGGATAGATGAATATCGGAAATCCCCATGTATGTAGCTACCCATGTGGCATCACAGCTGATCGCTACGTCAATATCAGATCTTGTTGCTCTAACGTGAGCCAGGATATCTGCACTTAAACCCTGCTTTATTATCGTCTTTGTAGAAACAAGGTGATCAGACGAAACCACCGGACTTATCTCGATCTGATCGACACCAAAGGAATCGAGCATCCATGCAATCTGAATCCTTTGCTTTGTAGTAAACGAGACGCCAGGATGCTGTTCACCTTCTCTAAGTGTCGAGTCGAGTATTTGAATATTGGAACGTTCCTTATCTGATTCATTATAAATATACGCATAATGATTGGGATCCGACGGTTTTAGCGACATTCTTCCTTCATGAAACATATTTTCGTATGAGATATAAATCTTATCGCAACCTATTAGAGCATATGATACTTATTAGCATGAGATGAAAAGGAAAATTCCATTTAGAGGAAGATCTTGGTGATCTCATGTCAATGGCGAATAAATTAACGTATAGTCCTAAGGATTATAACAGTATTAGTATCTGCGACTCCGTCTGTCCTACGAACATCGTCTATACATCTATTAATTTCGGCTATTGACGGGGATGAGATTATAGCTGCTATATCGTATTGGCCAGTAATTTCGTAGATAGTTTGAACACCAGTTAGCTTCATCAAATTAGCTGAAACTGCAGATGTATCAGATGTTGAACTGACCGAGATTAATGCTATTGCACTTGTTTTATCGCCACTTTGAGTTGCAATCGTAAACTTTTTTATAATCCCATTTCGTGTTAAATTCTTTACTCGTCTTCTAACAGCCGACTCTGAATAACCGATTTCGTTTGCAATCTCAACAAAGGACTTCCTCGAATCCTCTTGCAGGATCTTTATTATTTTGTCATCAACAGAATCTTGTTCATCTAACATTTCTTCTTTGCTCCTCTTTGGTTAGTACGGTATCTATCCTTTCAAGTGCAACAGAAACCATAGATTCATCTATTACCAGAGGTGGGAGTAATCTAATAATATTTCTTCCTGAATACAGCATTAGTACCCCATTCTTTATGCCGTCAAACAATACATCCTTAACATCAAAACGAAGTTCTATTGCAATCATCAATCCTAACCCTCTTACTTCTCTAACTATTTTATGTCTCTCCTTTAAACTCTCTAACCCATCCTTAAAGTATTTTCCAATATTGGCAGCATTTTCTACTAGTCTGTCTTCAACCAATGCATCAATAGCTGCTGATGCAGCCGTACATGCTACCGGATTACCAGCGAAAGTGGACGAATGTTCACCAATTTTCATCGAATCAATTATTTCCGGTTTAGCTAGAGTAAGAGCCATTGGTATCCCGCCAGCTATACCCTTAGCCAGACACATAATATCTGGAATCGTATCCCAGTGCTCTCCAGCCCACATTTTGCCAGTTCTTCCCAATCCCGACTGAATTTCATCAAATATTAGAACTATTTTTCGACTTGTGCAGACCTCTCGAATTTTTTGTAATAACCCATCTGGAGGTATAATAATTCCTGTCTCTCCCTGAATTGGTTCCACTATCACTGTTCCTATTGAGTCATCTATTTCTTCATCCATTCTCAATCGATCATTGTAAGGTACGAATCTGACAAAATCTAAAAGTGGCATAAATGGTTTACGGTACCTATCGTTGTAGGTAACAGATAGTGCTCCCAGAGTCTTGCCATGGTAGCCACCTACCATTGCAATTATTCCAGGCTTACCTGTGTATTTGCGAGCGAATTTTAAAGCTGCTTCAACAGATTCAGCACCGCTATTGCTGAACGCTACCTTCGAAAGCCCGCTTGGAGAAATTTTAGATATTTTTTCCAAAAATTCTAAACGAGTATCATTGTAGGTCGACATATGGCAGACGATTAGCCTCTCGATTTGGTTCTTAATTGCTTGAACTACTCTATCGTTGCAATGCCCTACTAGTGCTACGCCATACCCGGCCATACAGTCAATGTACTCTCTTCCGTCAGTATCCCAGACCCTAGCTCCTTTTCCATGAGAAATATTTACTGGAAATCTTTGATAAAGATTCCCGATATATCGATCTTCTGAATTCATTTTTGAGTGATTACAGTACACTGTTGATGAGAAAGGCATGCGGAGATAGGATTATCAATTAGGCTGGACCCGATAATAGACTCATTGACGCCCATTTCCAATGCCTCTGTGCAAGCCAAAACCTTTTTTTCCATACCAAATCCGATAGAAGGCAACAACTCCTTGGCTCGTTCCAAGGTCAAAGTTGATATCACTTGGTTATTTATGATTAATCCGTTGACATCCGTCATGAACAATATCTTATCGGCCTTAATCCCAGCAGCAATGTAAGCAGCTGCCCTATCCCCATCTACGTTAAGAAATTCAAAGTCTTCACTTAAGGCGATAGGTGATATAACAGGAACATAGCCTTCAGCTACAAGTAAATCGACTAATGATGGATCTATCGCTCTTATTTTGCCAGTATATCCACCCTCAATTATCATTTTCCTACCCTTCTCATTTATTATAACAAGCTTTTTCTTGCGATCTGCTTTAATGGTAACACCATCTATACCCGATATACCGATCGCCTTTATACCATGCCGTAAGAGCATCCCCACGATCATCTTGTTAATCTTTCCACACATAACCATAGTGTATATTTCAATTGTTTCTTTATCTGTATATCTGCTCCTAATTCCCTGCGGTGAAACAATAAACCTTTGCTCTTTACCAAGTTTAGTTGCCATATTCGTAACATCCTTGCCGCCACCGTGAACAACTACTATCTTTTCGCGTTTGCAGATTTCTCTAAGATCTGGAAATGTACTAGGATGTAGTCTATCTGATACGACACTACCACCTAGCTTTATGACTATCATACTGGTGTGATCGGAGTCTGTTTGAGGCCATCTGTTTCATCATAAGCCAGCATAACATTCATGTTCTGTATTGCCGAGCCGGCAGCTCCCTTAACTAAATTATCTGATGCCGATAGCGCTACTAATCTTCGATTTTCTTCATCGACTTCGAAGCCTATATCACAAAGATTCGATCCGATTAAAAACTTTGGATCCGGAAATTTGTATAAGCCCTTTTTATCCCGTATAAATCTGATAAATGGTTCGTCCTTGTATGAATTTCTGTAGATCTTCCAGAGGTCAATCTCAGGTACCATCCGCTTCAAGAAGGTATGGTTAGTGGTCAAAATTCCTCGTACAACATTTACTGCGTGAGGAGTCATGTTTATTCTAATGGCCCTTTTGGCAACCTGCCCCAATTCTTGTTCGATTTCTCCGGTATGTCTGTGCTTTACTGGCTTGTAGGGACGAATAACTCCGTAACGCATGGCATGATGTGTTCCTGCACTTGGTTGAGATCCTGCTCCAGAGGATCCTATTTTACTATCGACCACGATATGTTCAGTTTCTATCAAATCATTTGCGATTAAAGGTCTTATTGCAAGAAGTGATGTAACAGCCATGCAGCCAGGACAGGATACTAATTGAGCTCTTTTGATGTCACTACGATGAATCTCAGGCACACCATATACCGATTTTGATAGTAATTCAGGAAATGGATGTTCCCAACCGTACCACTTAACGTAATCTTTTGGATTCTTCAAACGGAAGTCTGCGGATAAATCTATAACCTTTATTCCTCGATCATAAAGATCTTTTACTATCTCCTTCGATTTCCCGTGAGGGAGAGCAGTGAATACTATGTCGCATGTATTGCTAAGCTTATCAATACTCATGTCCGAAAATGTGATATTAATGAATCCTTTTAGACTAGGATGTACTCTATGCACGTATTCACCAGCCTTTTGTCTAGAAGTGACAGTGCTTAATTCGATCTTTGGATGGCCTACGAGAAGGCGCAAAAGCTCGCCGCCCACATATCCAGATGCTCCTACCACACCAACTCTCATGTTATCTATTTCTACCCTGTTTCCTAGTTTAGCTTCTTATGAATTTTGTCATATAACAATAATTCCATTTTTCTAGGTACATTCAAGAGTTATATTGTAAGAGAATATACGAGCCAGTGTAGTGTCCACCTATTTCCTTGCGATTCCAATACTGTAATCTATTATGGCGTTTGCGATATCACTTTTAGCAACATTGGAAGCTCCGCGAAATTCAACAGTGCTATTAATTTCATGCACTAGTAGACCTCTTGCTTCATCCTCCATTAGGTCAACACCTAACACCCCTCCTCCAACCGCTTTTGCCGCCTTCATTGTAATATCTTCTAACTCTTTTGTAATGGGCGCTTCTTCTGTTCTGCCTCCTCTCGCAACATTCGTCCTCCATTCCTTCTCTGCAGAATACCTATAGACCGCTGCAACAACCCGATCCCCCACGACTATACATCTAAGATCGCGAGGAGGTCTCTTGACCATTTCCTGGATGTAATATATACGAGATAGGGGATTGTCATTTTCCTCTCTTAATTCAACGATCATATTTGCAGCTTCGTCATCGCGCAAAGGAAAAACACCTCGGCCCCATGAACCGACTATTGGCTTCACTACTAAAGGGAAACCCATTTTATTAATTAAATCTAATAACGATTCGGAACTGAAGGCGAAATGAGTAGTCGGAGTTGGTACATTTTGTTTGGCGAGCGTGATTGAAGTTAATAACTTGTTTCCGCATATTTCTCCCACTTCGAACCTATTGATGACTAAAAACCCTAAGAATTCAAGGCATGCCGTAAGATATAGTCCTCTGTAGTGGCTTATACTCCTCTGCAAAATAATATCTCCCAATTTTAAGTCACTTTTCTTGCTGTTTGTACCAATAGTGATACTCTTTGCGTCCACAATTCGTGTATTTAAGCCCCTCTTTACTGCTTTATCATGGAGATTCTTTTCTTCAAAACGAACCTTGTCATAAATGATGCAAAGTTCGACCATCTATTGTCCCCAATCTTCACCTATCGATTCTGCAGGCTTTACCTTTATTTTTTCTTCGGATTTTTCGATTATTTCAAAATTTGCACCGCAGTCAGGACAGGTTATGATTTCGCCTGCCATCGCATCGTTAGGAACGGTAATTTCTGCCCCACAGTCATCACAAGTTTTTTTCATCTTCTCATTCACCTCCTGTTGTGAGTTTTGTTTTCAAATATAGAGTTTGCAATTATTGACTGCAAGCCCCATAATTCAGAGAAACCCTTCGCCAGATTTTGATCAAAGGTAGAGCCGGTACCATATGTGGCCAGTGATTCCTTATATATCGAATAAATTGATTCTCTTCCCACTACACGCATTGAACCTCTGTGAATCCGTAGTTTTACCCTTCCACATACTTTTTTCTGGGAGGAGTCTATAAATCTCTCCAAATCTTTTCTAAGTGGTTCTTGCCACAAGCCAGAATACACTAACCATGTCCATTGTTCATCAACCAAATGCTTGAATCTGAGTTGATGATTTGTAAGAACCAATTTTTCCAAGTCTTTGTGGCTTTCGATTATTGCGATTGCAGCAGGCGCTTCATAAATTTCCCTTGATTTCACGCCGATTACACGGTCTTCAATGTGATCTATAATCCCTACACCGCAAGTGCCGACCGTCTTATTTAGACTGTTTATGATCGACACGAGACCCATATCTTTTCCATTCAATGCTATAGGCAATCCTTTTTCAAAGCCTATTTCTATGTAAACCGGATCGTTTCCATCTGATCCAACAAAATGAAACACGTCGTCGGGAGGCTCGCAATAAGAGTCTTCTAGTATGCCTCCTTCAACTGCCCTTCCCCAATAATTGGAATCAACGCTATATTTCCTCGCATCGAATGATATCGGAATATTCTCTTCCTTTGCAAATTTTAATTCAATATCCCGTGTCAAATTCATATCTCTGATAGGAGCGATTATGCTCAAGCTTGGATCTAGACTTCGAATCGTTACATCAAACCGAATCTGGTCATTTCCCTTTCCGGTACAACCATGGGCAACAGCCATCGCGTCTTCTTGATGCGCGGTTTCCACGAGCTTTGTTGCTATTAAAGGTCTTGCGAGCGCAGTTGCAAGTGGATATTTGCCTTGATAGAGCCCGTTTGCTCGTATAGATGGAGAAATATAATCTGCAGCGAATTCCTCTTTGGCATCAATATGTATGTGTTTAATAGCACCTAATGACATCGACCTTTGTTCCAGTCCGGCAAAGTCCTCATTCTGACCACAGTCTATAGTAAGCGTAATAACGTCTAGTTTATTCAGCTTTTGCAAGTAACGTACGCAAACCGAGGTATCCAGCCCACCAGAGTATGCTAGTACAACTCTGTTATTTGCCATATCAGGCGTTCCCACTAATGACACTACATTTATATTTTTTGGTCAAGGATGACCAAAATAATGTATATCAGACCAGCCTTGGTCAACCAAAAATCGATAACTAGTATTGTAAATGACATCATTGCTACTGACCTGTCTTATCAAGACTCTCTTCAAAATGACTATTGTAATTTTAGCGGTCTCGCAAGAGTGATCAAACCTGAAATCGAAAGATTGCTAGGAAGGAGAGCGAATATGGAGAGCGTCGTCACGGCTATAAAAAGGGCAAGAAAATTTTATCATATTCGTGACAAGTTAATTTCTTCAATCTTACTTGGAAGTACGATTAGTGTTAAAACCGATGTTGCCAAGATCTCCACAGTTAAGAGCAAGAGAACGGTAGAGAAAGTAGCCAAGGCACTCACAAAGAACGTAAATAGCTTCATAAGTGTTTCTGAAAGTATCTCATCAATAACTCTGGTATTTGACGATAATCTGTTAAATTCCGTAAGAGACCTATTTGCAAGTTATGATATTTTGGAAATTGATGAGGATTTAGCAGCGATCATAGTTCACAGTCCAGAACAAATTATTAAAACACCTGGCTGCGCTATTGCGTTCTACAATCAAATTTCCAGGAGACACATTAACATAGAAGATACCGTAAGCTGTCATACTGATACAATAATGATTGTAAAGATGAATGATGTAGGAAGAGCTTTTGACGCAATTACCAAACTAATTTCTCAAGTGCGGCGTTATGGAAACAAAAATCTCTAAAAGGTTTTAACATGCTTTAAACTTGAGCAGCCCAATGTACAGACGATATACATTAGACGAAGTTAAGCGTCGCGTCATTAATGTGCTGCTGAGCGATAACACAGGAATGTCTGGGATAGAGTTAGCGCATAAAACTGGGATAAATAGAATGACAATCACTAAGTATTTGGATTTGCTCTATATCATAGGATTAATAAAAAAAAAGAAGATAGGTTCAGTAAATGTGTGGTCACTCGAGCAAGGAGCAGCAGATTTTGCATACCCTATGGAATATTTTGAAATTCAGCAGAGATTTATGGGTGCAATATTAGTTGGTAATGAAGATTCTGCCCGAAAGATCATAATGAATGTGGTTAATTCGCAAGCAGATAAAGTAAAAATCCTGTTAGATGTAATTCTGCCAACCTTAAACACAATAAATGAACTTTACGATAGAAGCAAACTCGGTAAGACTGAAAAAATCTATCTAATCAATGTGATTATGGAAATCTCAGAGCTTTTGAAATTTAATCTAACTAGAGATAGTATAAACCAAGATATTTTCGCAATGTCAGTAGCCGGTTCTGAAGACGCAACTTATAATGCAAAACTTGGAGCTCTCGCGTATCAGATGCTTGGTGGCCTTTCAATTTATATAGGTAACGTAGAAGGCCAACTCGATCCATTCTTCGATATTGACTTCCAACGTTTTATTCTTAAGTCATGGAGCAACAAGATAGGCTTAATGGTTGTGATTATTTGCTCCTCGAAAGAAAGCTCATTAAGGTTCTTGACCACCGCTGCGGTTTCGATCAAGGACAGGTTAAAAGGGAAACTTAGGATAGTGACAATGACTATCCCAGAATTAGAATCACTATCTGAGCATATAGGAGTAGACTTTATGGCGAAAGACTTGCAGTCCCTGATTAACTGGACCGAGAAGGAATTAAGAAATATAGGACAAATCAAATAACTAGAACTGCTCACTAGTAGCTATTTACGGTTATAACTCATGACGCATGACTCTACCATGCACAGATTAACAAGCATTCACCTGACAGGTAATCTATATAAGTCAATAAACTAATTCTTACTTTAATCGTGGTTGAGGAAGACAAGTATCACGAGGGTCACGAAGACAACGTTGGGACAGTAGATGCTCCAGTTAAAGATGGGGACATGTTTGGTATTAAATTTAAAGTGGCGTTGACCTCGATCTTAGTCTCGGTAGGTCTAACTGTTTTAAAATTTTTGGTCGGAGTTTCAACAAACAGTCTTGGCATATTAACTGAGGCGATGCACTCCGGGCTAGACGTAATTGCAGCTATCGTGACGCTGTATGCCATCCATATGGTTGCACGCCCTCCTGATACGAAGTACACATATGGATATGCAAAATTTGAAAGTATTTCAAGTTTTGTTCAAATTGCTCTGCTGTTTGCTACTGCTAGCTGGGTGTTTTATGAAGCTCTCAGATCGAATATTCTTTAGGACTGTAAAACCGGAGATCACTATATTTTCCTTTGGAATCATGTTCATATCAGTTTGCGTAGATTTTTTAAGATATCGTACATTGAACAAGACTGCAAGAACATTTGGTAGTCAAGCGTTAGAAGCTGATGCTATCCATTTTAAGGCAGATATGTTTTCATCTGGAATCGTCATCATCGGTCTGATATTGGCATCGATATTTCCTATAGCAAATATCGATGCCTATGTTGCTCTGATTCTAGGAGCTCTGATAATTTATACTTCGTTGGGACTAGGCAGGAGAACACTTGACATATTATTAGACAAAGCTCCCAAAGGAGCCTATCAACGTGTATTAGAGACAGTTTCCGGGCTAGAGGGTGTAGATAGCGCACATGATATACGTGTTAGAAGAATAGGAACGAAGGACTTTGTTGATATGCACATAGAAGTCCCAAGAACACTTACTCATGCAACGGCGCACAAGGTAGCAACGAAGGTAGAAAACAAGATCAGAGACGCATTCCCGAATTCGGATGTTCTAGTGCACGTAGATGCGATAGAATCGGGTAATGAGACAATAAGTGATAGGATAAGACTCATCGCGGCTGAAACCGATGGGATTGCTAATATTCATTCCATTTACGTTTCAAGAATCCTAAATCCTGATCTCGGTCAACAATACAGGTTAATGCATGATAAATTCCCGAATTGGAATTCGAGCAGCAATAATAAGGATACAATATTACTCCATCTCTATTTAGACGTACAGATGACCAATACGCTAGATCTAAAAACTGCACACAGAATAGTAGACGAATTTGAAAGACGGATCAAAGCTGAAATTCCTGAAATATTGAATATTACAACACACATAGAATCCGAGATCACCAAAAACATAACAATGGGCATTGAAAAAAAAGTAAATGCTGCATACTTAGAGAACATTCGAAGGGCAGCCTATTCAGTCTCAGGAGTTATTAATTGTGAGGATATCGGAGTAATAGACATTAATGGCGATATTCACATAACTTTGACAATAAGGATTGAATCATTACCCGATGGTAGCATTACTACGATAGAGGATGCACACAGAATTGCTACTGCTGTTCAGAATTTGATAGTTAAGGAGACAGGAGCTTCTAGAGTCATAGTACACACTGAACCGTCGTGAAGTTATTGTACAAGTATGGTGATGATACGGTAGTGTGAGGTAATTGAGTTCTTAGCCAACGTTGTTCACCCAATCTCACCTAATAACAGACTCCCGGTTGAACGCCCCAATGAAAATTCCTTGTGCTCTAGACACAGTGTAAACGAACAAACTTATTTTCTGTTAATAGCATAAGGTGGTCAATATGTCGACGATTATCTCACTCATGATCAAATAATCTATAGCTGCGTTGCATTGGAGAACGGTTAAAAATTTAGCATTGAAATGGACTAGAAATAATCCAGTGCATATATCTTCGCAATATGCCCACCTCGTTATTTTCTATGCACCTGAGTTCATGTCCAAAGTTAAGTCAGCAAACCTAGTGATACTAAAATTCCGGTTGTTTGCAAGAAAATTCTTTGGGTGCCAAAAGTGAATAACAAGTCATAGCCTTGAATGTTGAAATTTAGTATTGCTTCATTAGAGGATGCTTTTTGGTTAGAGCCTTGACCCAACATCACATTTAGGAAATGAGTGGGTAGAGGCTAGAATTGTTCTGTCTTTTGTTCTTTCGGTACGACGTCTACTGGAGCATAATCATGAATATCCAGCCATTCTTCTTTAGTCATCCAATAATTGCAATACCATTGCATCGAATTTGAATCATATTCCCCATGGTTTGGCATATGCTTCATTAGATCATACTCTATATTTTTGTTGCAATGGCTTGAAGCAGATCGAGTTAAAGATTTCTTAATAGACCGTAACCAGGTATTGGTAAGAGTTTAACGATAACAATTGGTCTATGCATCCGCAGTCGATACGGTGTAATATAAAATAATAACTCCTGAGGCAGGTGATAGCATCACAATAAAGAAGTTCAAAAACTATTATGGATTGTCTAGGCCTATATTACTATTAATAGAATATGACACAAAAAAGGATCATATTGAAAACAATATTGCAATCAGGGAGAATCTACACAAATTGGTTCCTAGAAACTTGCAGTACATTGTTTAAAGACCCACACAGAAGAGCCTAGCTCAACATTACTAGCTATGGACAGCTACGTATAAACAACTGATGGCGACTCGTTAATGATAAAGATACAAAATTGTAAGAGAAGAAATAAGATTGGAAAAAGCTATTGTGGGCTCGAGTGCTATATCCTTTTGGTGGATGCGGCCTTCTGCAGCTTCCAGTACCTTAACCGATGAATTCCAAAAGTGACTTTTGTTTTATATTGACATTCCTATTTTCGCCCGATTTTTCTAGAAGATAATTTGAATCAACTAATTCTGGAACTGATTCAAGTAGTCTGTTCGATCCGGAACGAAGGTCTATACCAGAAATATGTGATGGCGGTAGTTTAGGATGATTGATGTCTCCCGAGCTACTAGGACCGTCATTTGATTGCTCTCTTTGAGAAGAATGAAGCTTAGCGTATCTGCTTTCATTTTCAATTCTGCACATTTCCGATTCTGTATTCACGAACGTCCCGTCATCCAAAAGAACGTGTTGCTCTGCTTCTATATTTCGTACCTGATTAGTGATATTAGAATTACCCGTTTCTAACATCTTGGGAACAGCTAAACCAAGTGGTAATGGGCCTTGATCAGATTCGTAGTAGATAACTATTCTATAAGTTATGTAAGTCCCATAAAAATATGCCAATTATATTCTATCTACCTCGAAATTAATCAGTACTATTGTTAGCAGATATAGACGCTAGCGAGCTTGATCTGACTCAGATGACAATCATGTTAGATTAGAATAAATCGAAGTATAAAGTCTGCCTGATTAGGTGCCTAAAAGACCAGATAAATCTCCGAGATGGAATTGCCCGAATAAAGCGTGAAATTGAGAACAACATCAAACTCGAATTCTTTATAATAATGCGTGTTATATATTTGGAATCTGGTTTTAACTGGCTGTTGTAGCCATTCAATGAGTGCTAATAAGCTAGCTAAAAATAGGTTAGAATGAACGAATGGTGACCGACCTAACCAAAGTAAAACAGAAAATAACTATTTCCTTTTACTCTTCGTTTTCGTCTTCGTAGCCTTTTTTACTGGTTTCTTGCTTGTAGGCTTTACCTTCGCGGCCACTTTAGTGCTTCCACCGCCTATTTTGAACATCTTAGTACCACATGTTGTACAGATTCCAGTAATGGCTTGTCGTCCATTCTTCATCGTTATTTGCTTGTCATCTTTCATGTCTCGTTTGGATTTACACTTTACACAATAAGCCTGTATTACCAATTTGTATGATTTCTCATGCTTAAATATAAGAATAGCTATACGGCGAGCCCATTTTGTCCCCTTTAAGTTACCCTAATATGTAAGAATTGTAAATATTACAAAAATATATTTAATTTTGCGATCAAGTCTATTAGAGGCGTACCACTATTAGAAAGCATACCTTCTTAGCTAACTCAATTCAACCAGAAATGATCCTGTTAAGTTCAATTTCTGAATGTAATTCTAGAATCCTTACTCACATCATAGATAATTCGTATCGTTTAGTGCGTTGCAATGGGGCTCATAGGATCATCTCGATTTAATACTAGAAAAGACATTCAAATCGAGTAGCGGAGGACAATGATAGCAGGTGAATGAACCTCATAAATCACTTAGAGTCTAGGGATCAGCCAATTGCCAATCTTTATATAGACAACGGCTTCCCAGATTCTGAGGTATGGCCACAACTTCGATCGCAGAATTAATGACTCAAAAGTTAGAAACCATTAAAGCCTCAGCTACAGCTCAGGAAGGCAGCAAAAAGGATGAACGATAAAGCAATTAGCTCGTTGGTAGTAATTGATGACAATGATACGGCGATAGGAATGGTAACTGATCGAGATTTAGTATCGAGAATATGTGTTCATGACGCCAGCAGTAAACATACCATGGTTCAACATATAATGTCTTCATCCATAGTAACTATTGATGCGAATTCACAAATAGAAGTAGCAGCTGACATAATGCTGCAGAATAAGGTCAGGCACTTGCTTGTAGTCCGAGATAATGACACAAGCAAGCCTGTGGGTATAATCAGCTCAAGTGATTTTGTAGAATACTTAAAGGAAAACCTAGACATAGACGATGTCAATGCAAGAATAATCGAGTCTATGAAAGATGTTAGTAAGGAGTAAGACGTAAATGGAATATGAAACCGCATAAACATTAGAGCAAGTCAATGTTTTTAATGCGCTTTAACATATTCCTGAGAGTAAAAGGATAAGAGTTTGATATCTTATCTAGTTACCCGTTTTAAGAACTACCAAAAAATACACCATTAGCTTAATGTTGCTTACCACGATGTCCATTATATTCTGAAAGTATGAAACCGTTGCGTCTTAAAGTATCACAAGTATCACAATGCATTTAAAACAACGGTAGTTTTTGCCTACACTTTTATACAAATAGAATCCTTGACCTATTCATCTGGTCATCATAGAAGATTGTTAAAAGTTATTAAAAGTTACTAAAATGCATTTGGATATGCAAATCTAGAATAAAGTATGACGATTAATCATTGACTCAATTTTATCATTCAGAAAACTGGTTCTCTATTAATTAAAAGAAGATAATAGCTATAGACTTTGAGTTTTCGGCTAATAGCGTTGCAGATCTGAATCAAACATGAAAGCCTTGGCCGGGATTTGGACCCGGGACCTTTGCCTTACCAAGGCAACGCTCTACCATACTGAGCTACCAAGGCAACAAGATTTCTACATGACATCAGGGCTTCATTAATGTTGTCATACTCTAGCCGATTGAAAGACGGTCAAGTCCGTATTATCAGTCGTACTAGGTCAGGATGCAACTTTACGAGGAGTAAAATGAGGTAACCACGAGATCTAATCTTGATAGTGGTCAAATGATCTGAATGAGTCAACGACACGCGAAATCTGATACGCCGAACACAGAGTAAATTATGTAGGTTTATCCTCAACCCACCCATTATCCTGCAGAATGGCCCATAACTTAAGGTTTAATTACGTAGTCGTCAATAATTTGGATACCATGCGGGGGTTGTAGAGCCCGGCCAAATATAATTTAATAAATTGGAGACGCGGGACTTAAGATCTTAAGAAATGGGTTATCCCGTCCTTTAGCGGTTCGTGGGTTCGAATCCCACCCCCCGCATCATTTAGTTGATCGTGGAATCCACATCATGATTGTTAAACCTGAGAGACACTTTTTATAAACAAAGTGTGAAGCTTGTCATCAATCAATTCCGGGTGAAAAGCAGTGGCAATGATATTGTTCTGTTTCACAGCAACGATCTTCTCGTCAAACTTTGCTACGACATCCACTCCGGCACCTATCTCTGTTACGATCGGCGCTCGTATAAAGATGGCCTTAAATTTGGTTTTACCAATTAGTGGTATCTTCAAATAGGTTTCAAAAGACTCATTTTGTCTACCAAAGGCATTCCTTTCTACAACTATATCCAAGACGGATAGTAAATTCTGTTTTGTTTCGCCTATAACTCTATCATAAGCTCTTCTAGAAAGCAATATCATACCCGCGCATATACCCATTACAGACATACCTTCTGAGATGCGTCTCTTGATGGATTGAAAGACATTTTCCTGGGTTGAGATAAGTGAGCTCATCACAGTACTTTCACCACCAGGTATGATCAAGCCGTCCAGGTTTTCAATCTCCTCAGAGTGGCGTACTACTTTGATTTCTCCCCGTCGTCTAGCTCTCTTTAATGCGGATATGGTACATGAGACATTTTCTTCGATGTCACCCTGTATACCCAGAACCCCAATTTTAATAGAATTCTTCAAAATGGTCCTCTTTCCTGCATCCTCAGGTCAAGATTTTTTGTATCAAGCCCAAGCATTGATTTTCTTTCATCAATCATACTTTGTGCCTCAGCAACAATCTTGGTATCGTCATAGTGCGCAGTGGCAAGAACAATAGCTCTTGCCCTTTGACATGCATCATTCGCTTTAAAAATTCCAGATCCGACGAACACGCCATCACAACCCAAATTCATAAGAAAGGCTGCATCTGCTGGAGTTGAAATACCTCCTGCAGCGAAATTAACAACTGGCAATCTACCAAGACGAGCAGTCTCTTCCACTAGAAAAAAAGAGGCCTTCATCTCCCTTGCTGCAATCATTAATTCTTGCTCATCTCCGTGTAAAGATTTGATCCTCCGAACCTCATTATTGACTAATTTTATGTGTGAAACTGCTTCCGCAACATTGCCGGTGCCGGGCTCACCTTTGGTTCTAATCATCGCGCAACCTTCCTCGATCCTTCGTAATGCCTCACCGAGATTTTTTGCGCCGTTCACAAAGGGCGTTGTGTACTCCCATTTCCATATATGTCGTTCTTCATCTGCTGGTGTCAAAACCTCACTCTCGTCTATCATGTCGACACCAATCGCTTGGAGAAGATCTGCTTCGGAGACATGGCCAATTCTACATTTTGCCATTATTGGAATAGTGACGGTATCAATAATTTCCTGTATGACATTCACACTTGCTGTTCTTGCAACGCCGCCCATTTTTCTTACGTCGTATGGTAACTTGTCCAGTACCATAACGGCTACAGCCCCAGCATCCTCAGCAATCCGAGCTTGTTCAGCATTAGTTATGTCCATAATTACACCATGTTTTTGCATGCGCGCAAAACCGCGCTTTACTAGGACAGTACCACGAATGATTTTTGACTTTTCAATCTCATCTAATCTTGTCCCCACTGGTTGCTGCTGGGCAACAGAAATTACCATAAGAATCTGTTCTTAGAACACTTATATAGATATTAGTTTTTTTCAGGAGAGGATAAATCAGAGTAATCCGTAACCCATCACATTTAGAAGACTATGAAGTTGAGGGACATCGAAGTATTACACTGAGTTTATAAACTATAATAGCGGTGAGTGCACAAGACATTAAGATCGATGCATTATGAACGAAAAGACATCTACTAGCGACGGAACTTTATGCGAATATTGTGGAAATTCAATGGAAGCGTGTATGTGCGCATGCCCATACTGCGGAGAACTTGATAATTGCGAATGCTGTTTATATGATGCTGTTACTGGAGGAGGATGAATAGTATTCTCCAATACTAAAGCATTAAAAGCAAGAAAAATTCAAAATTATATACATGAATCAATTGCATTATACGGACAATTCTTTAACGTGGGTTATAGGTGGAGCGCAAGGCAGCGGTGTCGATTCGGCCGCTAATATTTTCTCGAGAGCTTGTGCTCAAGGTGGCTTCTGCATATTCGGTAACAGAGAATATTATTCTAATATTAAAGGTGAGCACAGTTACTTCACGGTGAGAGTTTCAGATGAACCTATACGCTCTCACGTTGATTTAATCGATATTCTGGTTTCTTTTGACGCTGAGACGGTGTTCGTGCATACCAGTCAGGTGAAGGAAGGTGGAGCAATAGTCTATGATTCAGATTTGGTCGAAACTAACCTCCACGAAGTACCGACTATTGATGAATATGCGGTTCGAAGAATTGCGAGTATGCTCGAAGATACGGGAAAGACATTGTCGGTAAAAGGTATGCTCGACTTTGCTAACGAGAAGAACATTAGACTTTACGGTATACCGTATTTTCGCCTTCTCAAGCAATTCTCCGAGCAGATTGGGGATCATTCATTAAGCAAGCTAACGAGAACAGTTAATGTCATGGCAGTCTCTGCATCAATGGCGATTCTGAACTTTGATAGGCGTATCTTTGCGGACTCTATCAGATATGTCTTTAGAAGCAAGCCAAAGATTGCAGAGAATAATGTATCTGCTGCGAACTTTGTATATGACCACGTCAAATCGCAGTTTAGTTCAAAAGCTCCAAAACATGAGTTGAAGTGCAAAAAGCCTATTGATGATACCATCTTAATTCAAGGACATCAATCATCGGCTTTAGGAAAGCTTGTAGCAGGCTGCAGATTTCAGACATACTATCCGATAACACCAGCAAGCGATGACAGTGAATTCTTAGAGTCTAACCAAAACTTGGAACAGAGCAACGGCGAGGAGGGTTCTATTCTAGTGATACAAACAGAGGATGAAATTGCAGCAGTAACTATGGCAATTGGTGGTGCGCTGACTGGTGTCCGCTCGGCGACTGCTACTTCTGGTCCTGGGTTTTCGTTGATGGTTGAAGCATTAGGTTGGGCAGGAATTAATGAAGTACCCCTGGTAATTTCGTTGTATCAGAGAGCTGGACCAGCTACCGGTCTTCCTACAAGACATGAACAAGGCGACTTGATGTTCGCCATTCATGCCGGTCATGGAGAATTTCCCAGGATCGTGTTTTCATCGGGAGATATAGAAGAGAGTTTTTATGACACGATAAAGGTCTTTAATTTTGCAGAAAAATATCAAATGCCAGTTATCCATCTTTTGGATAAGGCTATTGCAAATAGTGTCATAACGTGCAGGAATTTCGATCAACGCAGAGTTAAGATAGACAGAGGAGAAATAATAAACAAGATTTCTTCAGTTGACCTTGGAACCGACAGAAAATACCTGAGATTCAAGCTAGATAAGAATCCAATTTCTCCTCGTGCAATGCTTGGGACCCAAAATGGAATATTTTGGAACACAGGTGATGAGCACACTGAAGAAGGTCACATAACAGAAGATCCCTATAATCGTATCCATATGATGAATAAGCGTATGAGTAAGTTAGATATCGCTTTGGCAGAAATTCCTAACGAGGATAAGGCGATTGCTTACGGCACTAACGAGAATCAAGATGTAATTACTGTATTAAGCTGGGGCTCAACCAAGGGATCTATACTAGATGCATTGAATCAATTGACCAAAGAAGGCGAGAAGATGAGGTTTATCCAACTTCGTTTGCTGCAACCCTTCCCATCTCACCTCATACAGACTCTAATTCATGGTTCGAAGATCTTGGTCGATATCGAAATGAATTATTCCTCACAGCTTGCGTCCTTAATAGAACAACATCTGAAGTGTAAGATCGATTATAAAATTGTAAAATATAATGGTAGACCGATGTCGTCTAGCGAGGTTTATAATGCCTTAAAGCTAATAGTTAATGGTAATGCCCCAAGGAGAATGGTATTAGAATATGGCACTTAAGTTTGCCGATTATAAAACAGATGTTCATAATGATTGGTGTCCTGGATGTGGCGATTTTGGCATTCTCAATGCCATCCAGATGGCATTGGCTGACCTTCAAATCCCTGCTTATAAGTCTGTTATTTTTTCAGGTATAGGATGTTCTGGAAAGACACCTCATTTTATTAACACCTATGGAATACATACTCTACATGGCAGGGTTCTACCCTTTGCTCAAGGGGCCAAGCTAGCCAATCCCGAGCTGGAAGTGGTCGCGGTGGGCGGCGATGGAGATGGTTTAGGTATCGGCGCTGGTCATTTCGTTAGTGCAGGAAGAAGGAACGTAGACATGGTTTACATAATTTTTAATAATGGTGTTTACGGCTTGACAAAGGGACAAGCAGCGCCTACATTAAAATTAGGAATGAAAACAAAATCTCTGCCTAAACCAAATGTGAATAATTCCGTTAATCCAATAGCACTTGCTTTAGTGTCTGGATTTACTTTTATAGCCCGAGGATATTCATACGATGTAAGACATCTTAAGGAGCTAATTAAAAAAGCTATTCAACATTCGGGCTTGGCGTATTTAGACGTTCTCCAGCCTTGCCCAACGTACAATGATATCAATACTCGAGAATGGTACCAGGGTATAGATAACATTGACGAGGAAACTCATAAACAGAAACCAAGAATCTACAAGCTTGAAGATACTGGATACGACGGCCATGTCCATTCAGAAGACATTAATTCTAAGATGATACAAGCTATTGAAAAATCTAATGAGTGGGACGATAAGATTCCTATAGGTTTATTCTATCAAAACGAGCAGGTTCCAACTTATACCGAGAGAATAGACTCAAAGATTCCAAGCTACGTCAGGGACCCCCCTGCCAAACAGACAATTATGGACGAGGACAGCGTGCCCACTACAGATATTAGCAAATTGCTGGAATCTCTTAGAATAGATCGCTAGATTACTGTACCATAATCAGTCTAGGATAGCATTTAGCATTAGGTACTAAGCAAGGTTCTTTTATAACCTCGTGGATTTGAATAGTGCCTGGCCAAGTACAATTTAGATGTAATTCAATGACTAGTCAGGGTTCGAGTGAATGAAGTATCAAGATTAATCGTTCATATTCCATAATCAATTGTGATTGAATGTGAATTTAAACTAGATTAGAATTTAGGAATTATCTTATGAAATTACCCGTAGTTTACCTAGGTTTACTATGCTAGATTCATGACTCGAATATGTAAACATGTAATCCATTGCTAAAATATAAGACAAAATGAATTTCGAACAAAAACCCTTCAAAAAAAAGAAAATTAGGTTGGGAAGCTTAATCCCACTTACTCCACGCGGCCATCCATCTATATGTCCACGTGTTTAGTTTAGCACCCAATGCTGCAATTGGCACTGATAGCACTGCTCCTGCGCCTGCTCCTAAGGCTACGGGACTGTTGTAGAACTTCCCGACCTGAGGCTCGATGGGAGTCATGTACGGCGGTAGTGTTGGACGAGGATACTTGAAAGCTACCTCTAGTGGATCTCTAATCAGTAGAAGGTTGATCATATTGAACATTGGAAGAGATAAACCTACGAGTGTCCCGCCTATGATTATAGCGGCGTGTTTATTCCTTCTCGTTGCCCAATATGTCAGGTCTAATAACATTGCTGAAGGTATCCAAACCGGTACTGTAACGAAGTCGTATGGGTATCCTAATGCAAACCAGGCGCCCTTTGCAACCCACGTATATATCGTCATAATGGTTGCATAATAAGTAGCCGTACCCGGCACTCCTGTAAATAGCATATAGTATATTGCCCCTACCACAAGCATTGTCGATTGAGAGATAGAGAATACTACGAATGACGTCCATGCCCAATCAGTGTAGAATATATAGTCTCCAGCATTAATAGTCAATAGTGTGCTGTTTACAGCAACTACTACTATAAACAGATAGTGCGTTGTGCGTCGAAGCCAGACCATTAGTAACGTACTAAGATAGGTAATATATAAAATTTATGAACAGTCTAATTGCATGTTATTTAATAAGTGATAAATCGGCTCTTGCATAAATAACGTTCCAGAAAGCGGTAAAAATTAGAAAAAAGAAGTGAGAAATCTCATAGAAAATATGGTAATTGCACAACCCATCAAATAAGGAATCTTATATCCTAGTATGATGCATAACCAAGCTTCTCGCGACTAATCTTCATTATGAAGAGGAATCCCAATCCTTCGATGACAGTCAAAACAGACAACGCATACACGCCGCTAGGCAACGGATATGCCCATGGATATATTGTAACACCCACATATACACCTCCAGCAGTAGCAACCCAACACAGCACAAATCCTAGGATGAATATGGGAGCCATATTCTCGACTCTGCGTCCTATCATCTTTTCAACATCGTCTCTGCTTTCGCCTCTCCTTCCACCTGTGCCCCATCCCTTCGGTAATGTCATTTGATGTATTATTAAGACAATACCTTTTTAAATTTTGCTATTGCTATTGCGGTTTCATCAGAACTAACATATGTATTTTATAGCTACTAAACTCGTTGTGTCCGTATACACAGTAACTAGCATTGTATGTTCGATATTCTTGTATCACATTTACCCCTGATATCATATTTGAATGATATAGTTATTGTCAACTTTTTAGTTCGAACTCGCATCGTTTGGTATTAGAAATCGATGGAGTGCGAACATCCCTCATATCAATTCCATCTAACGTAAAATGAAATCTCATAGCCTCGAACCTAGAATTTTGAAAAATTTTTACAGACCTTCTAATTACAAGATTGTAATATTTCGGCCTATATTTAGACAATATCTTACCTTCTCGGATTAGTTAGAGATCTGTTCTCAAATCGATTTGTCTTGCTCTAGTAAACCTGCACAAACCTATATGACTTTGATTTTGTTTACCCAAATGAACAGAAAGCTTTAGACTGCTGAAAAGTAAGCATGAAAAAAGCTACGATTATATGAGAAATATTTGCATAACTCGATCCGAAAGCTACATTTATTTACCACGATGCGAGGTTTGCGCCCTAAGTCAAGTTGATAAACGCCAGGGCATCACAGCAAAATATATATCTTTGTGTCTACTGGTACCGCTAGATACAAAGGCATGATCAAGTGCAAGACGTATATAGTGACGTCTCTCGTTGCGGCGACAGTTTTGTCTACGCTATTGGCATACTTGCCAACAGCGCATGCACACGGAGTACAGGCTCAGTTACAGAGTAGATTTGTTAGGATAGCTGATGAATCCTTTTCAGCTCAAACCTTGCATACAGGTGATACACTAACTGTCACTGGTACGCTTCAGAGTCTAGTTAATCGGCCTCTCAGAGCATGGTTGTCCCTATTTAGTGAGTCGACAAATGCAGGGAATAGATGGGAATTTATGTCTAGAGATCCTCCAGGCAACATATTTGATATTCCCGCGGGAGCAAACGTTCCGTACTCAATAACAGTAAAGGCATTGGAACCTGGCACATACCACGTTCACACTCAACTGAATATTGAACACATTGGGCCAGGCCTCGGTCCGGGTCAAACAGTTCAAGTAACTGGCCCTGCAATACTTAAGCCTGTTCCATGGGGCAATGTGGCCTACCAAGTAATTCTTATCGGCGCTGGATTAGGTGTAACCTTCGCTACTCGACCCTGGCAAGTCATCTAACAACTTTATTTTTCCTATCTTTTATTTTCGCTTTCTTGTCAATGGTATTTTACGCAGACGTCAATTCAAGGCTGCTGGAACATAATTCATCATGATGGCATCGGCTAGTTTCGTTCTGGTTATTATAACTCAATTTCTTTAAGATCGTTCATATATTTTCTAAGGGCGTCTGGAACTTCAATTGTGCCCCTATCTGTTTGATAGTTCTCAATTATTGCTACCATGCATCGCTCCGTAGCAACTAGCGTGCTATTTAATGTGTGGACCAGCTTCGTCTCATCATTTGGCCTATCTCTGAATCGTATATGCAGCCCTCTAGCTTGATAATCTATACAATTAGAACATGAGACTATTTCACGATAGGCATTTTGACCAGGCATCCATGCTTCGACGTCAAATGTTTTCGCAGACGTCTTTCCCAAATCACCTGAACACAGTAACATTGTACGTGTTGGAATTCCCAATTGTTCGTAGAACGCTTCGCTGATTGCCAACATGATGTCGTGCTGCTTTTCAGACTCTTCGGGGCGTGAGTAGACAAATTGCTCAACCTTTTCAAATTGATGAACCCTAAATATGCCTTTCATATCCTTTCCATGGGCTCCGGCTTCCTTTCTGAAGCAAGGACTAATTGCCCCGTATCGTATCGGAAGTTTACTACCATCAAGGATCTCATTCATATGCATTGAAGCAATGGCGTGTTCCGACGTTCCTATCATGTAAAGATCCTCATTCTCAATTTTGTAAATGACTTGTTCGAAATCTCCAAGCATTACCGCGCCTTCCATAGCTTCCTTTCGAATCATGTAGGGAGGCTGCAAAAGAGTGTAAGATTTGTCCGACAAGAAATCTAATGCCATCCGTATTAACGCCTGATTCAACAGGACCAAATCGTTCTTCAGAAAGTAAAATCTAGCGCCGGCAACTTTGGCCGCTCTTTCGAAATCGACCAGATCAAGAGTAGTACTTAAATCGACATGGTCTTTACCTTGAAAATTTAGCTTCCTAATTGTTCCATGAGATCTTACCATTACATTATCTGATTCATTCTTCCCTATAGGGACGGAATCTAATATCAAATTAGGTAGGAGCATCATTAATCGCTTAAATTTTGTGTCAAGTTCTGATTTTTCAGCTTCGAGATTAGATAGATTGTTACTAGTTTCTTTCATCAGTTTTATTTCTTCTAAAGTATCTCTATCCCCCTTCTTTTTCATCGAAATCTGGTTGATTAGAATATTTTTCTTATGTCTAATTTCATCTACTCTAAGGTTCAGCTCTCTCCTCCGTGAGTCCAATAGCAGCAATTCCTGCAATGGAAATTCTAGATTTCTCTTACCGATTAGGTCTTTTATTAAATTCGGATTCCTTAGTAGTTTTGTGTCAAGCATTGGAGATCACGTGTCTCGCCATTGTGATATGACTCAGAATTTCGTCGACAGTGTTTATTATGACACAAATTTCTCTTTTGCATGATATGTCGAATACGAGGCAGTTAGACTTCCCATACATTTCTACGGACAATCCATCCGGACAGTCGATATTGTCTGGCATTAGCGAATTCATTACAGCACATAACTCTGATGCTATTTTGAATTTTATCTGTAGACGAATCCGAATTTCGACTTTACTCTTCAAATTTTGTATCTCCAATCCGTTTTCTAATGGATGTCATGAATTCCTCTAATCTCATTATGGGAATCTCGCATATAGCTGAGTTCGGTCTGCCCCATGCGACTCCTCCTACCGCTTCAGAACAATTTTTCACCAGATCTCCAATAATAGATGGAAATTTACATTTAAATCCCTTCATCACAGAAAATTTATAATGTGTATTGTCTTTGGTTATCGTTCTTACCAAAAGGAGCTTACCATTGAATGTTAAACACTCCATCAGAAATGAACAAACTGAATCAATCATGGTCTCATGTACAGCTCCCTCTCCAGAAACAATTACGCAATTTCCATAGTCGTTCAAGCGCCATCTCTCTGAAAAAATTCTGGACAAATTCTCCTTTAAAGCAGATTTATAACCTAAAAATATCATTTCTCCTTCATCCAAGCTAATTCTTCTGTCGCCCATACAAATCCCCAAGCCGACTCCACCCTTGTTTGCACTTGCACATGCATTTAGTAATTCCACAAATTGTCTCGCATCTCGAATAGAGGTTTCCGGATCTTCTCTCAGAGTATAAATGTAACCAGTAAGATCGTCAGCTACTGGTAGTCCGGAAGTAGTACTGGTAACTATGAATTTTATAATATTCTCCGTAAGTATCCCTCTTTCTTCATGGTCGAGTTCCGCGAGTATGCGCCACTGTCCATTCTTATTCTTCATTCGAAGCCCAGAGTTTTTTACCAACGAATATGAATTTTCATAATTCCAAGTTAAACCATCTATACATGGAGCCAAGTTGCAGGCAATCGCTTCATGAATTGGACTTGTCTCCCCAGTAATCATTAAGCCAGACTTAACGCTGAGCGCTCCAATTGATTGAGCCGAATTAACTATTTCAGAATTGATTCCTACAAACGATCTTTTTTCACCTATATCTTGCTTTTCTGCCAAGGCAGATACAACAGCGAGAGTCGAGAGATCTTTATTCTTGTTATTTAATTCCATAGCAAGAAGATATGCCAGTCCTCCGGAAGAAATTTCCTTATTGCCATCTATGCCGCACCTATCTAAATTAATAACATGATCATACGATTTTTCCTCTAGCTGATATCCCATAATTTGATGATTAATAAGGAGCCACTTAACGCCAAGTGAATCAAGTTTACTGACCATATTGATGCCAAGGTCGATGAGTATGAATAGATCATATCCAGAGGACTTTAGATCAGACAGAACATCAGCAGTCAGATCTACAACAGTACGAACAGAGCACTTTCCTCCTAGTCTAAGCAAGGATATCGTAGCTATGCCACCTGAACACAATCCATCCGAATTCAGAGAGGTAATTATAGCTATACTTTTCTCATTCTCAACTGCAAGTCTAATTCTTTCGCTAAATCGTCCTAAAGTATCATATAGTTCCCTGCTACCCATACCAACATTTTATTCTAGCTGTGCTATAACAGTCGCATACTTCCAATTTTTTTGAAGCTTTCCTTTTTCCTTATAGTATCTAGAAAGACGATGTATTTTTGACTCAATCAATTCCAATGAGCGAACATTTCTATGATCGGTATTATGAGACCTCAGGTGTCTTTGAAGTCCCAAGGCTTTCTTCACCAACTGATCTAAATCTTCGGGCATATCCCGTGTTATTCCGCTCTCACTCAGCACATTAGTAATAGACTTGCCTACGATTGGTTTTGCCAAGGGTATGGCATGTTGATCGCGCAGGCAAACGCCAATTTCACTTGGCGTTAGCCCTTCTCTTGATAATTGAAGAATTAGAGACGATACCTGAGCATAATCTTGCGTTAGCCAATTAGGTATATTGATAGAAACTGGGCGAACACTATGAGACTTACCACGAGTATGTGCATGCATTCTCGCCATGATTGTTCAGGGCTGGACGTATCTCTTAAATGTTACTCAAATTTGTCTGTTTTCCGTGTGCACAAAAGTTAAATAATTGAATCATGTCGTAATATATTGTATGAACAAGCATACTATAGTGGCTGTTGCAGTCGCGGAGCACTGGCGATTTCTGTGTTTGCTTTACCATCGATTGAGATAGCTAAAGCTCAGTATTCGGAACTGGAGGTAATATCGAGGAACAGTTAAAATTAGCACGGGAAAAAATAAGCAACGCCAAATCTGCTGGAGCTTATGGATCAGGGACACCTATGCTTGGAACTAACATCAACGAAACTGTATTATTCATCATCATTCTCGCGGTGATATTTGGCGGGGTTGCTGGGGCATTCTTTATTATGGGCAGGAGCAAAAAAAGAGAAGTGACGAGGTGACGTAAATAATCTTTTTTTATGTTTTATAATTTTTAATATATAACCCCTATTTTATAATTAAATCAATGTTGAGTGTACAGGATAGATTGTTTGGTCAGCTAACTCGATCTGTTATAATAATTGAAATGCGTCTCGGTACTCCGGCGGAGTTGTTAAGCTGGCCCTAAATGCCACTAAGAAGGCCTTGAATAATAATTCGGATTGCAAACAAGCCGGTTCGTGATTGAAAACGCTGCTGTTAAGTTAAGAATGGTAATTGCTAAAGCTTGATCAGATTAAGAATAATATGATAATGTTTGAACGTATTAGAACTAGACCATTTCTTATCCGATATGCATTGTATTTGTATTTTCTTGGCTTAAGTCTGAGAGATACTTCAAGGGCATTGGAACCATTCGTAGACATAAGCTATGTCGCAATATGGTATTGGATACAGTAATTCAATCCAAAGGTTGTTTTTCTAGATAAAAAGAAGAGTAGTAGGATAACTGCATATCTATCATAGACGAAGCAATGGTTCAGAACGTCTATACTCATGCATGGCTTTGGGTTGCAATAGAACCAATTCGACACATAATTCTTGGAGTTTATGTTTCAAGGCACAGGAATATACTAGTTGCTGAATCATTTCTGAAATCGTTGATTAAGCTTTATGGTAAACATAGTGCATATTCAGATGGCGTGTGACGGGTATCGTGAAGCTTGCAAGTGCTTAAGACTAAAGCATATATTCCATTCTCCATTTGAAAAAAGGATTATTGAGAAGGGGTATGGAATAGGTAAGGGTAGAACCGGAGGTTTTGATGACTATTATCCGTTTAGGAAGAAATTAGTTGATTGTAATCTAATTCATGTTTACCAATGGCAGATATTGTTCATATTCTTATATAATTTATCAAAATCACAATCTAAAATAAACATTATCAAGTTCTTGATAAGAGGTGGAGAGGAGCCTTAATTTAATCCAGCATTGGAAACAACCAAAATGTATATATCGAAGACCTTATTTGCTCTATATGATAATGAGCGCTATCCTAGGCATTGTAACAATGGTAAGCTATGCATTCGAGAGCTTGATGAAGCAGATTGGACCTGCATACGACCCACTATTCTATGATGTAATGGTCTACATCTTCGGAGTAATGCTGTTCGCAGTATTTTTGCTGAGTGTTATTGCATTTTGGTTAAGGAGAAAGGGTCTTGGTGGTGGTGCTGCAAAGGAAAAATGGACTCAAGAACTCGAAAGATACTTTGAACGTGAACAGATTGGGTTAATTCCAGATGAGAAACACCATTGGTAATGTATAAAAACTGAATCTCTCGCCTAAATTTCTTTTTCTCTACACTGTTATCTAATCAGACCAGTGAATTTGCGATATTCTTTGTTGATTGTCGGTCGAATTACTTTAGTTCTATCGCACGTTCAGTGTGATCGAGCGCATTCACTGGGTTTACTTACTCCATTCTCGATTTATCGATAATCATTAAAGAAAATTAAGCCAATATTTAAGTTACATTCGAAACATTGCTATCGGTACTAATATTTAGGAGGTATACTTGGAAGAGGTATATCAATTTTTTGGAAAATCAAAATCTTCTCAAATTCTTATCCCTTAACATTTCTGGATGACATTTCAGGTCATTGATTAAGCTTAAAAGCTTGTCTCTATCTTGAGGAATAATGCCACCAATGGAATACACGTTAGATGCATGATTTGCTCGGAATAATATAGGATGTTTCGGAGTGAGTTCTCTTATTAGAGAATCCAATTCTTCCAGAATACTCAAATCGTCTAACGGGTAAAATTTTTCCGAATACTTATTCATGAATTCGTCATAAATGCCATCTTCTAAATGTAAAGCTAAAGCAGCCAAATAATCAGGAGAAATCTCACTTACAATTCTTGCTGTATCGATTATATGTTGATGAGAATATGTCTTACCGCCAAGTCCCAAAATTATCATGCATGATAGAGTAAAACCATGCTGCTTCGCTTTCTCACAACTTTGAACTATGCCTCTTTGAGTGGCGCCCTTTGTTACCTTCCTCAATACAAAATCATTACCACTCTCGATACCAACATAGAGCATAGTTAAGCCTGAATTCTTGAGCAACTGTAATTCAGTATCTTTTTTCTGTAATAAATTCTTGGGCATCGCATAGCATGAAACTCTTTCAAGGTTTTTGAATTTCGTATATAAATATTCCAAGATTTCTTGCAAGGTATTAGTTTGAAGGTTAAGTGCGTCTCCGTCTGCCAAAAAAATACGGCTGGCTCCTGGCTGCTCATTAGCAATGAGGTCTATTTCTGGCTTCAATTCATCCAGAGATCTCTCCACATAGCGCTTTGTCCTATACATATTGCAGAAAGAACACTTGTTATAAGAACAACCCAGTGTAACTTGAAATATCACAGAATCTGCCTCAGACGGAGGCCTGTACAGTGGATAATCATAAATTATTTGCATGCATTAAATGACGGACTTTGTATATTAAAATATGCTCATTTTTAGCAGGATACTAATTCAAATGAATCTTTACCCATCGAACAGTAGTGAATTAACTAATCAACATATTCTGAAAAATAATCAATGAACACATCAAAAATCGCACGATTATTTAAATAATTACATAAAAGGTCGGTTCGTCGCGAGGTCCTCATAGTTTTCACTCGGATTGGAGCAGCGAATATTACCTCATCCCTCATTCCTTATGCAAATTACGATATATAGACCTATCGAGTATTCATTAGCCAGTAAACGTGGTGATGGATGAAGTTCTAACGCTCTGGCGAAAAAATTAATTCATCAAAATTTTGTTCATTGCAGATCGAACATATCCATAATACTGAATTCGGAATAATATTCAAATCATTAGTCTTAAATAATAACGCCCCGTCACGTTTGCATTTCCTACAAGCTAACTTTATTGTGATAGGTTTAACTTCAGCATGTATCTTAATTTGTCTTGCTTTGTTTATGTTATCTTCAATAAAAAGGTATCAGATTCCATTCTATTTAGCCCTTTTGCTCATGAATTTTGACTAGGGATTGCCTTGCAAATAGCAAGTGATCAGTGTTTCGTCACCTAACTTAGAGTATATCCCTCAAGGACCTCTATATAGCATAGTCTTAAGCCAGATAGGATTCATAGTGAGGCTAACCATAGAATCCTATTCAATAAAAAATATGATGAATCTCATTCTGTATCGTTGATTTTATACATAATTTACCTTGAGTGTCCTTTATCAACGTATGATGATGAAATGCCCCATTCACTAATTCACAATTAAACCTAAATATGCTTTTTTGGTATACCACAATTGAACTAACATGAACATGAAGGTGATCGTTTATGTCTGCTTAAGCGCAGCGATTGCCATTATCTCAGTGATGCTGTTAATATCTGTATTCTCAATAGCAACCAAAAATTTTTCACTAGATGTAGATCCGATTAAAGATAATCAGAACCTCTTTAATACGGCAAGGGTGACGCTTACAAATACCGGAAGATTACCTCTGAGTAACATTACTGTTATATACGACAATAACTCCACGGAGAAGATCAACCCACTATCTCCAGGAGAAAAAATAATGCTCTCCCCTCCATCTAGTTCGTCTTTAAAGTCAGTGACTGTCATTGCTGATCATGGATTGAAGATCACTAGGTCATATAGGACTCCAATTAAGATACCAGGAATGATGGGTTCGTAGTTCTTTAACTTAATTACTGGTCAGCTGATTAGGCTTTAAAAATAACAATAAATGGCCATATGCATATTTAGTATTACTTTCGTAGGTTCGTCTCTTTGTCACCCGAGTGGATTAGGAGTAAGTGATAACAAAGTATGGATTTCGACTAGTTATCGAGAGTCGGTAATGTGACAAAATCAAAGGTACATGAATGAGTGAAAAACACGATAGCCACCAGTCTACTGGATCTGCATTCAAAAATGTAAAGTCACTTACAAAGGATTATCAAACTTAGATTGATTGATCAAATAATCATTATGTCGGTAAAGGGCACGTCCATCTCTGCTCATTTTAGCAATGCTGTAATAAGCAAGCATTGATGAACTAGTCCTTCTAACTTCCGCCCTACAAAACTTATTGAGCCCAGAGTGGCGAAGTGCGCAGTGCGAGTGCAGAATTTTTTGCATTTGTGCTACATCTGATCGTCGCATATAGTCGAAAAAGGTGCATCATTTGAATAGTACGATAATCAGATTACTTCGAACGTCTACATATCAGATATGTTCTTAAATTTTGATGTATATATTACTATGTGGTAGTCTAGAATGCTAGAAAAACAGAAACGTTGTGCTCTGTTGGACCTCCATCGTGCTATGGATAGAAATAGAACCCTACGGGAATTATCTCCTAGATGGCATTGTCGGCTGCAAGAAAGTAAAAATCTGCCGTTTCCACTGTCGATTAAGTGGTTTAGATGGTACGTTGAAATTAGAAACTCCTCAAAATGCATAGTGGGCGAGGCCTATGGCTACTCTTCTTCATACTTGAATACATGTGGGGAATGTAACAAATTATGTGTGAGATTCATGAATTACTTTATGATTCATTCATATTCCGGGATAGAAAAGAATGCTAACACATTTGTAAGGCATTGGAACGAAAAGCATTTGTAACTAGTGCATACGAAATCTGTGGTATTGGCTTGATGATGAGGTCCTTCCTGATTTGGCGACAGCTTGACGCAGGACGATACGAAGGCCCCATGAACTCCACGAGTTTAATCCCTTTAGATTATATCGTGACTGATCCACAACAGACAATGCTCTCACTTATCCTTACATCTAGGGCATCAAGTTTTCCGTTACCTGTTTGAATCTTGGCATTAGAAAGCATTCCCGATATATCATTCCAATAAAGGATGAGGGACTGACTTGATTTGAAACGATCATGTTTGCATCAACCCATTATGCCTATTATCTATTTTTCCAAGCTTGCCAAGATCCCTGTGTCCAGAATTGAATGTATGAATGCTTTCTGGTCATACTGGCTATAAGGTGCCGGATGAGCTGTCTTAACTTAAAGAAAATCCTATAGCTGAAGATGAAGTCCTATCTCTTTAACATGATTGTTAAAAGAGATAGGACAGATTCAAAGTATGTTGACTATGGATTGTACTTGTACTTTCTAGGTTTATCATATAGGAATACGTCAAAGGTCATTATCTCGATTCGTCAAAAGGAGTAATGTATCCATCTGTAAATGGATTCAAAAGTGCAGACCTAAAAGAATCAAGCGAAAGAGAAAAGGACACCGGAATTTATCATTGATGCAACCACGATAAAAAAAGAATGGTTCTAATTACATGTGGATTTGGATTGCAATAGAGTCTGAATCCAAGGAAATTCTTGGAATTAGTGTATCAAAAGAAGGAAATATGTTCATTGCAGAGCGTTTTATTTCATCATTGATAAAAGGATATGGTAAGCATTCGATATCTACAGATTGTGATATGTAGTATCCACAAGCTTGCAGATTCTTGAGATTAAAGCATCACATACATTCCACAATTGAGAAAAGTCTTATTGAAAGAACAATGCAGTATATCAAGAATAGAACCGAGAGTTTTGACGACTATTTCCATTGTAGAAAAGAGAATTGTAGACTAAACATGTACAATATGGTTGACCCTTTTCGTAAACGTGCATAGCAAGGGAGCAATAAACGCTTAAGGTAACAAAGCTACCGGATGGAACATTATATTCATATGAAACTATCTTTGAAAAGATTCTTACGGTATGAATGCTTGCATTTTCGTTGTGCCGAAGTTATCATTCTAATTCGGCAGCCACCTTGCTATCTAGCGTCATCTATCAAGATTCATTAGAATTAGATTATGGGTGAAACTAAATGATTAAGACATTGATCAATCGATGCACATAAAAAGCAGAAAGAAAACTAAGACAAGAAGATATGGAATATCTGGTGAGTTTCTATATTGAAGTTTGGTCAGCACATTTGTTAGATCTTGAACTGATAGATGATTAGTAGTATATCAGCAGTCAGTGCATTTTTGTTGTTAAGCTAAATATGAGATACTACCAAAAATGAGAGTGATCGATCTTATTAGTAAAGTGCCGTCTCACTCTTGCTAGATATATTTTTGGAATATGATAGTGAGTTCAAGAAAAGTTGCCTAAGAGCTTTAATGTTATCAGTCTTATAGATGTGAGCTTCTGACACCCTGTCAGGCACCCTTTACCATCTCCATCATGCTCTAGAATTGGTTAAGCCGGTACTTTGATCTTGATAAGCCTTTAATTTGATATAACGAAGCATTATATGCCCGTCAGATGTTCGCACCGGACAATACTATCATGATATTCTTTAAGTGTCAATATGACCATGTAGAATTTTCTGACCCATAGCTAAAGAGGTATTATTTCAGTAGTTTGTCTGAAAAGGACTAGTTACAATTCAGATTTGCCTATGAAATATTCTCATAATAAGGGATCTGATACGGCTCACACCTGGAATGGAAAAGCTTTTCGCTATAATCGTTGGGCAGTTAAGCTTGTCTAGCATTGAAATAAAATGTTGATTGTTAAATAGATTGTATTTGCCAATATTAGCGCCTGTCACGAGTAAATCTGCTTGAGAAGCATTAATTGCAGATAGAAGCAATTTAGCAAATTGTTGACTATTACTCTCTGTCTTTTTCGATAAATAAATTTCATTGAACTCAACTCCAATCTGCTCGAGATACTGTCTGTGTTGATCTCGTTCGGTCAAAAGATCCTCTATCTCGTCCTTCCTACTTTCTGGTTCTTCTCGAATTTCCCCATATTGTGCTTCGTGATAATTCTGGTTCTTCCTACTGGTTTTCTCGTGATTATTATTATATCCATCCTCTCGTTTTTCTACAGATAGCACGCTCACTTTGAATTTACCTGAATGCTCAAGCCAACTAGCGGTTTTCAATACTATGTCTGAATGGTTTTCGCTATCATACAAGACTACCATGTTTTTCTTACTGATTGTGGAAGTGACGCCACCTAGGTTGTCTTCACTTTCTCGCAATCCAGGTTGTTGACCAGCTAGCGATGGTTCTATCGTATGAGGTTCCTCTAGTACAAGGTCTTCATCGCTAGTCCCGCCAGTCAAAATGGCCAGTACATTGCAGGTTACGAGTGTTTGAAGAGCTTTGTTGTTACGATAGGTTTCAAAATCTGTTATCATCAGATCGATTCTTTGTTCCTCAATCGTTGCTAATATCGCCTCCGTAGTGTCATGAGAGATTCTTACGAGATAATGGTTTAGAATATTTTCCCTTTCTATCATTATTTCCAAGGGTTCGAAAGCCCTTCTTGCTGACTCTGTAAATGCAACTCCAGCGGAAAGTGGCGTCTGATTTGGGACGGTAATAATTCTCAGGACGTTGATTTCTCCACCGTTCTCCTTTGCAACCCTTATGGCATATTTTATCAGTCTGTCAGGATTCTCCGGAGTGTAAGGAATCAGAATCCGAAAATCCTTTCTAGTAAGGTCTCCCTCACTTGTAATCAGCGGTGCATAATGTTCTATTTCTCTTCTAAACGTGTATATTCGGTATAAGAAAAAGCCTACCGCTATCCACAATAGACTTATCACCCAACTTATCGGCTGTGTGACTAACAGATAAATGGCAAGCCCTAATTTTAGAAAAACCCCTATAATCGGTATTACTGGAAAGAATGGAGTCTTAAAACCATAATTTAGCTTATCTCCATACATCTTTCTAATCGTGATGACTGAAATATTTACCTGAGTAAAGAGTAGTAAAAAAATAACACCCGAAGCGACTGCTATTTGTGTAAGGGGAAGAGAATAAGCCACAACGGCCATTATTACTCCCGAGATTATCGTGGCTATGTAGGGTGTCTTGAATTTACTATGAATTGTGCTGAGCTGATGGGGAAGATTATAATGTCTACCCATCGCGAATGCAACTCTAGAAGATGAGTATGTGGTTGCGTTCAAAGCTGCTAGGCTTGATACAATGCCTCCTGCGAGAATGATAAAAGAACCATATGGTAAGAAGAGTTGTGCAGCCTTCATTATTCCTAGATCTCCATTTCGACCTATGAACTGCCATGGAGTAATAGAATTACCAATATTCTTGTGAAATATCGCCCCGACAGACACAAATGCAACTAAACAATATAGCAATACTACAAGAGTCAATGAAATGAATATTGCCCTTGGGATATTTTTTTTCGGATTTTTCACTTCTTCGCCTGTTTGGACGATAATTTCATATCCTTCAAATGCAATAAATGTTAAACCCATCGCGGCTACTATGCCCCCGATGCCGTTAGGTGCAAAATTGGTTGTAAGATTACTATACCAATCAGGATTGCTATTCATAGTTAATATGCCTGCACCTATTAGGGCAAAAATAGTTCCGAGTTGGATTATAGTAATTATTATTCCAGCTTTTCCTGCCTCGGAAACTCCTTTGATATTAACGTAAGTAAATGCAGCAATTGCTAAGATAGCAATAAGCTTGTCCACAGGAATAATGCCAAAAAGTGGCTCATTACCGACTATGCCCAACATTTTTAGCAAGTTATACTGAAATGAAGCATATCCTACTGCATATAAGCTGCCCGCGACAATATGAGCAAACCATGCCATCCATCCACTTATAAAAGCGTTCGGTCTCGGTAATCCCTCTCTAACCCACAGGTACCCCCCACCTGCTTCTGGCATGGCAGAACCCAACTCGGCATAGCCCATGGCAGTAAAAAGCGTAATAATTCCATTGATAATGAATGCTATAATTACTGCGCTTCCCGCTAATCCTATTGCAGGGCCGACTAAGACAAAAATTGCTCCACCAATCATGCCCGCTATGCCGATCATTATAACATCGACCAAACCCAGTGTACGGACTAGATGATGCTGTTGAGGATGTTCAGACGTCGAGGTTTTTTCGTCATCTCCCGTATAATGACGGAAAGCCAATAGTACAGTAACTCAATTTAGCTGTAATCTATTAAACGTTTTGTATTTATATATGACATAAAAGCAGGTTACTGGCAAAGAGAGGTTGAAAATAACGAAACGTAACTCCTTTATGTTTTTGCTAATCTATCTTCGAGTGCCAGATTCATATATCCATCTAAATCAAAGAGGCATGAAGAGAAAATGAAAATATCTGAAATTCTTTGTAAACCTCTCGGAGATCAACATCTTCATTTGTCACTAGGTATTGTCACGATGAAATAATCTTCGAATTAGGCTCCCGATTCGAAGACACTAATCACTCTTATCACAAACGTCGCATACTCTAGTCGATTCTGGAAACTCGCTAGTTAAATATATCGCGATTAAGTTTACTAATGATAAGACGTGAAAAGCTAATTGACTAAATGTTTGGATTGTGGCAAAGCCATACACACTTCAGAAAGTGTCAATGGGCTATGCGAGCGGGTGTGCTGGCCTACGAAAACGTACTTTCTGGGGTTCTTTCATCATGCGGATGAGGAACGAATTCCGAAGTTCTAGCGCCACAGAAAAGGCTAAAGAGTATCATGGGGATGGTTTTCAATAGGTTGATGTTTGATCAGATCGAGATTTGTATAGATTCACTTTATATATGTTGGTTGACTCGGAAAGCTCGAACTATTACAAACAATTTTCCATTGATTTAGTTGCCTTTCATCTCAATCATGAATTGCACGATAATTCAATTCTGGGGAGTCGATATGTGTATGCGAATGAGGGTCCGAGATAACTCATCTATCACTCGTATAGTCGAGTAAGTGGTTCGAACACAAATCCTGGAATGGTTTATCTTTATATAGAATCTGTCTTACATCCCACAAAGTTATTTTCGATGATATTCTCGATTCACTCACCAATACATGACGTTCAATCGTTGCTCATTATAACAACATTTCGTATCACATAAAAGTTTGATCTACTCAGTTATGTTTTAACATGACTTGATGTGTCACAACAACCGAACCTTATTCAGGCTTTGTGATACTGAATATAACAAAGTGATCTACACTTGCGATTCGAATTAAGTATTATGCACTCATAATCACAACGCTGATTAATTATCGTCAGCTACACCAGGAATAAATAATACCCTAATCTTCAGTCTAGCCGAGAAGGTCTTAATGTCAGGACTTATTTCGGCAGAGTAAGAAATTTTGCAGGTGCTAAAAATGCTATATTCATGCCCATATTTTCTCATGGAACGTAAGTTTCTTGTTCAAGAAGAAATTATTGGCCGATGCAAGAGCAACAGCAAAAATTAGTGAGAGTCCATATTGGAACCCATACTGCACAAACATGTAGAGTAACCCTAATTGAAGGGCCGCACCAAAAGTACTAATAAGTACAAAGAGTCCATACTGACGTAAAGTTGACTTTATCGGAAATTTCATATCTTCAAAAGTCCAAATTTTATTGAAAATAAAGTTAGAGGTTATTGAAAATCCTATCCCTATAATAGTCGCGTGGATATACCACATATTTGATATAGTGTTTGAAAGAAGGTAAGATATTAAGAAATTTAATGCAAGACCACTTGCGCCTACCGTGTAGAATCTACCCACTTTTGACAAGAATCGGACTGAACTGCGTTTTTCAACATTAGATTTCTCTTTGTTTCTAGTTTTTTGCCCGTAACGATACAACCGCCAAACCGACCTTAAATAATCAAGAACAACCGGTAGATCGAGTTTACTCCTTCCAGATTTTCTATTGACAAACGTATATGGAATTTCTTTTACCCTTTTTCCTTTGACTTTCACTAGTATTTCTAACAATAGTTTATACCCCATAGTATCGATCTTCACATTTTCAATAGCATTACGAGAGATCGCAAAGAAACCTGATATTGGGTCGTTAATATCTTGTACCTTCAAGCTATGCTGAGCAATTTTTATTGCACTACTACTAAGAATTCGCCTTTTGTATGGCCAACCCTTTATGGAACCTCCAAGAGCGTATCGTGAAGCAACTACAATCGAATCTGGATCCCGGATCAGTTCATTGATCAATTTAGGGATAGTGTCTGGAGGATGGGAAAAATCAGCATCCATAATCAAAATGTATTTTCCTACTGAAGACGCTATTCCATTAAGGATAGCTGGAATAAGGCCTACTTTATTTTCTCTATGTAATACCTTAATTTGAATTGTACTACTTATCGAATCATCTATAGTATTACTCTCAACTTTTTGTTTTCGAGGTAGTTGAGAATTATTAATGGGTCTCGAATTTTTACTTGTCCGGATGTAATTTTCCACAACAGTACCAGTTCCATCAGGCGAATTATCATCAACAATAATAATTTCTGCAATAATTTTCTCGGGGAGATTAACCTTAATTGCATCAATCAATTTCAAAATATTTTCCGATTCATTATATGTAGGAATAATTATCGAAACATCAACATTTTTGAATTTTGAAACTAATTCTTCATTATGATATAAATACAAGGAATCGAGATACGTATAAAGGACTCCATTTATTAATATTTGTAAAAAAAAATTGAATGGTATTTCGACCCTTTCAGTCATAAAAGGCTGATAATGAGGCATACCGGGGTTCAATCTCAAACACAAAGCAACGAAGTTTGAGAATTGTAATGATAAGTAATAATGGGCCAGCAACACTGCTAACTTGTGGTTCAACTTTAGAAAGTTAAAATTGCGCTGAGCTGTCCAGGCATCCGGCGGTAGGTTATCATGTTTGAACAATCTAACAGGGTTGTCAGATAGAATAATGAAAAGAATGAAGATCGCTGCACATCCTCAAGAGCAGTTACAAATAGAACAATATTCTAACATATATTTTGAAATATCTACCTACTTTAACTCTACTACTTTCAAAAGTATGGATTTGGTTAATAAGCCTGTGTCAAAACTAGATATTGTAGGAGCCATTTCAGATCGTATTTGGTTAAACATGTTTAACACGACGGCGATAGCGGGCGATGAAGCTGATATTTCTTTTGAATAAAATAGCACTCCCTCGGGAGCAATTTTATTCTAAGGCAAATAGTATTCTTAGAACTCGACTCACCAGAAGAAAACATGGTGAGTATTACCTTAACTCATTAGGAAAAATATTAGATAATATCCAACCTCTGTTGAATATAGCTGTACAGAATGAGGGGAAAATTCAGAGCAATAAACAATATTGAGACCTCTCTCACTTTAAGTAATGGTTTGAAATTAGACTTACCGCAGCGAGATCCGGAGAAGCTTAGAGAGAACCTCATTGATGAGCATTACTTCAGTGATATACTGATAGGTTCAAGGACAGAACCCGACGGTGCTGCTGGCAGTCAGCGTAAATATTACGGTTGATTTTAGCGAAATTAGTCAAACTAATCTGATTTACTTTGGCTAGAGGCCGAAGTTGCTCACAAAGTAAAGATATATCACAAATAAGCGTAACCATAAGAGATACAAAGATGATTCAGAAAGGCTACAACAAGCGTGAATGTTCCTGCCATAGGATATTGATAGGTAAGGAATCTAAGAGTAGTGCTTGAAAGAAACTACGAACATCTGTTGTAAGAAGAGTGATTATGCCTTGGACAGTCACCAATTAAAAATGTAGGGGATTTTAAACTTTCCTGGTAATTTCCTGGTAATTTCCATTAAATAGACGATGAAATGTGCTATCCTACTAATATTTAGGCAGAATCTCATATCTATTATGTACTGACTCAATATTTTATAGATAAGAACCTTCTAAGATGTCACTAGTCATCAGGTTCTTAGGATCATTCTGTGACATTCCGAGCATACAATCCCACTCCTATATTGTAATACGATTAGATGACTATGAATATGTGTTCCAACTCATCAACTTGCTATCTGCATTCAAATTTGATCCACACAATCAGTTAGAAATAAACGCAGATTGACCCTGGATACTACAAATGGGTCCAAACATTCCCATCACAAATAGTGCATGTTTCTCGGAATCACGTATTTGCAGAATGCCTTGATGCCTATTCAGCGCCAAGTAATCCCAATAAATCGAATTCTTCGGAAGGTTTTGATTTAATTTCTGCGATAGATATTAAATGTCCATCAGGATCTTCGATTATTGCATGTTTACCGAATGATTCATTTTTAAGGTCTTTGAAAAATTTCACGTTGTTATCCTTTAATATTTTTGCAGTTGCTTCCAGATCGCTAACCATGAATCCTACCAAGGTAGCCATTCCACTCTTGATTTCTTCATGACGAGATTTACTTCTGCCCTTCTTAATAGGATGGAGGGCCAATGTTGTTTCCCTGTTAAAGAATTCAACCCAATCCGAAGATTTTGTTTTAATGGGAAGGCCAAGAATATCATTATAAAACTTCATAGACCTATCAATATCTGATACTAATAAAATTACCGTACCTACCTTTGTAAATAGCAAGTCACGACTCCTGTCGCTCATTCTACCCTACACAACCACTACATAAATGCTAGACTGGTCTAAGTTAAGAATGTTCCTATCTGAGTGTAATGATTATCGTGTGTAATGAATATAAAGTGATGAAGCATCGTTCATGACGTATCCGCAATCCGAGGATCACGTGAACAGAGCTATGATACGTATTAAGGTGAGCAATCTAATATGCAAAAGACGCAAGTCAAAGGATATATTGTCTTCATTGGTGATGAAGTATATCTGCCGATAAATAACACAACACTCGAGTCCGAGTCAAGATCCCAATTACATCTGCCTAAGCTAATAACAGCTCTCTAAACTTTGTCGTCTAAAGAATTTTTTTGTTTCTCCCATGGCCAAGACCTCCAGCGTAGCTACCTTTACGACGACAGGTAGATCGCATACAGCCTTCCCAATCGCTAAGCAGCAACGTTGAGGTAAGGTCCTGACTATGGATCTAATGGTATCACTGTCCGCAAGTGATACCTTTGATATTTTGTCCAAATCATTCTCATTCACGAAATTAAACAGGAAGATATTATCGACTTGTCTATAGATCCCATCATTGATAGCGTCAGGCTGGTTGGTAATAAAGGTTGCATAGATTCCAAAATGCCTCATTCTTGTAATAATGTCCTCCCAATACGTGTCTCTAACATACAAGTGCGCCTCTTCCGCAAAGAGAAAGATAGGTGGTATTAGAGTTTTTTCGAGCAGTTCCACTAATTTGCTTAATATCAACTCTACTAGCATTCTCCTCACAAGTGGGGACAGTTCAGCCATGTTGACTATCATAGCAGCACCTCCGTTCATTCCTGAGATTATGTCTTCAAATTTCAAGCTTTTCTTGTTTATGTCATCTGAAAACAATTTAGATGTTTGAATCGTGTGAAATCTGGAAATAAGCGCCTCTCGCACAAATTCATTGATGTTCCAGCTGTTAATTGCATTCTCAATGCTTGCCAGATTTAATGATTTTCTACACTCGAGTTGATCCCATATGCGCATGAATTCCCGTAGCGATGCTCCGGGCATTTCAAGCGCATTCTTCAACATATTAGAAATTGCAGCCTTCCCACAGTAATCCAACGAGAAATTTAAGATATCTCCTAGCTCGAGCTTAATGAGTCGACTTGCTATATGCGATGATGACTTATCCTTATTATATGCTAGACCTGCATATTCATTATTCAAGTCGAAAACTACTATGTAACCGCCATGTTCCAAGAGCGTCTTGACCAGCATTTTGGAAAGGTGTGATTTACCACATTCTTTTTTTCCTGTGATGATATTCAATTTACCATCTAGATCTTCTGCATAGATCACCATATCTTCATTCGCCATACCTGTTCTGCCAAGACGAATAGGAAAGTTTCCTGTCCTACCCAGCAGAGAATGAAGTTCAGAAAGTCTCAGAAGACTTACCCTAGAAAATACCCTGGAAGGAAGGCCAGTAATTTCAGTGGTTAGATTCCCAGCAAAATCAATAGCGGCTCTTATTTTGGTGTGATAAATGCGTGCGTCTCTCAATAAATTCGATATCATACTTATATTCAAGGGATCATGAATGTTTTCCAGACTCGAGGCTGTTACTACTTCATCTCTAATCATATCATCTATAAGTGGTTGGGAAGATAGATATTCTTCATCGAATACCTGGACAACCAATTTTTGGTGTGACTTGTCGTCTCTAATTAGTAGATACTCACCTTTATTGATTATTTCAGTTTTCATTGCCAACATTAAGAAACCATCATTATTTTTTGATAGGATTCTCATAACGACACCGATCCAAGTAATGTGCTTCGTATATTCTCAGGCTGGACTTCTACTAGCCCGTACTTGCTTACCAGATATCCTTTAAGGCACGCTATTTCGGTAGGAGCGAAAGTTGAAATATGATGCGCTAATTTCAACGAATCCGGATAACCATTTATTGTGGAATCATTGCCGAGTAATTTTCCTAGGGTAACATCTCTATTGCCCTCCGGATCAACAATGTCTGCACGTAGTATTGGACTAGCATTGCCTCCGAATTTGACCAACGTGTTGTTACCTATCAGATCTCCCATTAGTCCTTTGATAATCGGATCTACATCCATGTATGCCGGTGACCTGCTTTTAGATAGCGGCGTCAAAATACTTCTAAGAATCCTTAGATTCGTTTTCTTTGTGATGCCTATGAGAGAATTCTTGTTAACACAGCAGTTCTCAACTATCTTCATTATATTTTGCTGGCTGGATTCGAGTGGAGAGGCTTTTAATGATCCGTCAACAAGGATTATCGAATTGTTAAATCTCTTAGACAACTCATATTGAATCGATCTTTCAGTCCTTACTCGCATAAGCCTTTCAGCTGATTCATGATCAAACAAGATGAGATTGACTAGCTTGTGATCTAATTCAGAATTTCTGACATTTTCACGGCTTAGGTAGGATATTAGTGGACCAAGTTTATAGTGGAGCAGTGTTTGACAATTAGAAGCTACAACAATTCCACATTTTATAGCATAAATACTTCCATCATCGGTCTCACCAATCCTCGTGCTACTTGAATCAATTGCGTAGATAGTCGTCATCGTCTTTATAGGTTGGATAGGTATTATTGTAGTTGCACAATAAGGATTATATCTGTTGGACCGTCCATCTAAAGATTGAATGCTTTTACCAACAAGACCAAATAATATTCTCTGGCCCTTAGACAGTTTTTTTAGGTCAGTAGAAAAACAGCGTTCCGTAGTTCGCTTAATAACGTCATTCAAATCAATCGCACTACACGATAGATTCCGATATACACTATTGCTCATGATGATCAACATTATGTTGTAAAGGTTCCTAATTAATATTGTGCAACATGGCCAATAATGATGAAAACCATTAAGGCTAGGATAATTATGAAATGATCGCATATAATCCCCCATCACAACCGGACGAAGTTAAGATAAGACTTAAACACGGAGATTGGGAAATAGAAATAACATGCGGCAAAGATAGGGTCAAGGGTGTGATAGAGGATGTGCTTTTTGGCATCGATAATTCCACTGAATTGAATGAGGCAATTACTAGTAAACTTCAAGAATTAAATGGCGAAATTGCATATTTGAAATCGAGAATAATGACATTTACTGGCACACAGTCCCAAGCATCGAGTAATACTACAAACTCGAAGGTGGTGCCCTCCACTGGAGCGACATGTAGAGGGTTAATTGGGGTACTATGCTATGAGGGGTATTTTGAATCAGAAAGATCTCTGGGCCGAGTTCATGAGGAATTGTCCAGGCGCGGATACAATTACGATAGGACGGCCGTATCCCATTCCTTGACTGATATGGTAAGAGAAGGAAGCCTTAGACGAGTTGGAACAATGAGAAGTTATCGATACGTGCAAAAGGGACAACAACCTAATCAACAGGTGATCTAGATCTACATAAATGGTTTTTAATATCCTAGATTGATAAGGTTTAACCATGTCACATGTGAGGTCATTCTGCTATATTGTATCGAGTTCTCCCGGAAAATTTATTATTTGAAAATCCCCAATCCTTACTTTAGATAACGTGTGTTCGCATAAAGCATGCATACACCTTCTGGAATTTAACCCTTAAAATCGAGAGCAACCCGCTTCATGATGGCCGGTGTTAATCAGTTGAATAGTTTTAAAAATCTGTCTGCTACAGCAGGTTCAATATTAGCAATTTTTAGCGATAAAGCTAGCAAACGACTTTGAAAGAGTAGAATAGTTGCACTTTATGAGGTAACGCCCAAATGTACCTGCTTGACAACGAATTTAACGCATGAAAAGTTAGAATACAGTCGTGGGTCATGCCACATACCTTAATAATTTAACTCCAATAATCTCTCGCAGTGAGTCTTGGTCCGTCACGTTTGCACGTTATCAGAATTGGAATAGTTAATATTTAGACAGGGTTACCACGTTTTGGTATAACGGAATGTCAAGCCTCGACGTATTGCATATTGGAATAGATGATACTGATTCGTTGGATGGGAGATGTACTACCTATTTGGCATACAATATCGTTCATCATATTTTGGAAAACGGGTTAGGCGATTTTATTGATTATCCTCTGCTCATTAGATTGAATCCAAATATACCTTGGAAAACTAGAGGGAATGGTGCTATTTGCATACGATTGAGAACCTACGATCGCGATAAAATAATCGACTATGTATCGGAGTACGTAGAAGAGGAATCTGCCATTGACACCGGTGCAAATCCAGGTGTTGTAATTTTAGATAGTAAATACGTCCCGGACGTCGTCCAAGAATTCGGAAGAAAGGCAATGTATGACATTCTGAGTCTGGAAATGGCCGAGAAAATTGCAAGAAAATACGACAGCATAGATTATTTCACTTTTGGAAACGGCCAAGGGCTAATAGGCTCATTAGCGGCTGTTGGTACCCTGCTTTGGGGAGACCATACCTTCGAAGCGATTGCTTATAGAAAATCGGAAAACTGCCAAACCGTTAGAATGATCGATGCTTCAAAGGTGATAAAATGCAGTAAGGAAACATTTCCTAATACCTTCAACAGTTATGACTTTACCCACCATCGAGTTCTCGTCAGCTCCACATGGACCAGATCCTGTGTTTTGTGGGGTCAGGGGAGAATCTCCTGAAATTGTGCTATCGTCACTCAAAATGATTAAACCCGAAGAACACTTGGAGGGATATATGGTATTTAGATCTAACCAAGGAACCAATATGCATCTTCTGAATGAACTGGAATTTCGAGATATTAAACCTTATATGTCTGGTTTCTCAATTTGCAGAGTGAATATAAAACCAAGCATCATTAATGGTGGACATGTAATATTAGGAGTTGAAGATGATTATGGCAATAGTATAGCTGCGGCAGTTTATGAACCTACAGATCTTGCGAATATCGTATCAAAATTGGATATAGGAGATGAGGTAGAGATTGGTTTCGGAGTACGAGAGGCAACATCTATGCATCAACAAGTCCTAAATGTGGAATATCTTTCTATAATCGAACTTTCACAGACATTTCGTTTTTTTAATCCATTGTGCAAGAACTGCGGTAAAAGAATGAAATCGGAAGGGAAAAATAAAGGATTTCAGTGTGAACTATGCGGATACAAGGGCAGAATGGAGCAAAAAATTCGTGTTGATAAAGAGAGGAACATAAAGACTGGGCTATATTTACCTCCGCCAAGAAGCCACAGGCATTTGACAAAACCTATTCACAGATACGGCATAGAAAAATCATTTCTTACAACCGATTCAAATTTCAAATTATCCAACTCTTGGATATCATCAACATTCTAGGGGTTTGAAGGGTTACGAAACTGAATTAAAGTAATCCATGTTCAAGATTTTGAGATAGATTCGGACGAAGGATTCTTCGCACTAGCTTGCGCATAGAAGGATTGAATTCATTTCAAGTAATTCAGATTCTGAATGATACCCTGTTGCAAAACTTTGTTGTTGGATAGGCATCATATTGCAGAATGAATCCGAGCATTTCATTATGGAAAGGCTCGTTAGCGAGAGAATTTAAATTGTGTGATCATGGTGCGAATTGATATATATCAAACACAATAGCGCTCGTAGCTGTTGTTCATATAGAAAGGTGATATGTTTGAATATAGAGCTTATCTAAAATATTCATACTATCTACCTTTGATAATGTCTCAATCGCATCAAGTTGACGAATCAAAATAGTCGTCACCTTTTGGGTTTACTCTAACGAAATTCTGAAACCGAGATCTCAAGAAGACAAGTCTTTGCCTATAGTTTCTATTGCCAATCCCTCGCGGCATTGAGCTCAACTATTAGAGAATGGTATCAAAACGTGCAGTTAGCATCTGAATGGTAACCTCCTTAATAATCACTCCAACCGGTATAGTGCTTAACGTAATTCTTTCTTTTGGTCTTCAATTTACGATATGTATTTTAAAGATCCGTTAGTCGATTTCTGGGGAAGATATAGGCTTAAATTTAAATTAGAATTTGTAATCACTTAGAGTTTTAATCCTTGGACGCGACAAAAATCCATTAAGATAGATCAAGATGCTACAAGTATTATCCCTCAACAACCTATGATCGGTCCTGGCATGCTTGAGCTTAGCCAAAGAAATGCATAGAGGGCAGTATACGGTTCGTTCTCAATTTTCACAAGAACTCAATGTTACTCCTATTCGAGATATACTGCTCACAACTACTATATATAGAGATAATAAAAAGTAGTTTGTATCTTAATTCCAAAAATAACGTCATTCAAGGACTAGTTCGAGCATCATAATGAACAATATGTTCGTATTACTCGTTGACAATCTATACTAATTCGTAATTCGAAAACTGAATTCGAAATTACGCTACAAACTAGATAAAAAGTCTTCAGACCTCTTCTATGAGATGGAATATCCTTCGCAGATGAGGCAAAATTCTGATGTGATGTATCACGAGAAATCTTTTGTTACTGACTAACGATGCTCATTAGAGGTAGAGTTTCAGAATAATAGAAGAGGACCAAGTTTCGTTTTATGATCCCTTCCAGCTTTTCGATCCTCAGTTAAGTAGCCTAGAATACCTTAATTTTAAGTATGTTACTTCTTAGCCTATTGTGTAGACGGAACAGAAGGGGGACTTTATTAATAACGCCTACTAATAAGACTTCTGGTTTAATCTACCATTAAAATATTAAATTCGAGTATCAGGCTTTAGCATAAAAACCTGCTTTGCGCTCATAAATTTGACCATTTTGCATTGCTTTCTTTATGTACGTCCTTGCCTCATCTTCAGTAAATTTGTTCGTTCTGATTAGTTCTTCTATAAAAGTCCGTTCGCTGACTTCATTTCGATCCTGTCCAGAAAGGGCGCTAAAGACCTCGATGAAGATCTTCAACTTGGATACCTCACTATGTGGTTTTCCATGGAGTACGCCTAGATCGACCCTTCCGGTATTCACATCTATTCCGGCTGTTTCGAGCATTCGCTGGACAAGATAAATCGCTCGTTCAGCATCCTCAGCTTCCACTCTGTTCTTTAACAATAATCTAGCGCGTGCAGTGGAAAGTCTTACTAATCCTTCGAGTTGTCTAGGAGTGACGGTTATCATTCCTTCAGATTCAACATTTCGCATTTTCATGTAGTAATTCCGAATGATATCAATGGCTTCTGTAGTTAATGAAGGCTCTATCTGCTTACAAAACGACAGATATTTGCTGAAAAGATCAATCTCGATTGCTGATTGAACCGCACGTTCTGAATCTCGATGAATTTCAAGTATGTGACTTGCGATACGACTATCCTTCTCTTGTTCAGGATTGTCTCTTACCACGTAAATTAGATCAAACCTTGTCAAAAGGGGGATCGGTAAATTAACATTTTCAGTAATATTCTTGAAAGGATCGTATTTACCATACATGGGGTTGGCCGCGCATAAAATTGAAGTCCTCGCATTGAGCGTGGCAACAATACCTCCTTTGGCCACTGAACAGGTCTGCTGTTCCATAACCTCGTGCAAGGCGGAACGGTCCTCAGGTCTTATCTTGTCAAATTCGTCGATACACACCAGCCCTTGATCAGCGAGTACCACTGCTCCTGCTTCGAGCATCATTATTCCAGATTTATCTCGAATGACGGCTGCAGTCAATCCGGCTGCGGTTGAGCCTCTTCCTGAGGTATAAAGCCCTCTAGGACCAATTTTCGCAGCAAACTTCAACATCTCGGACTTCCCCGTTCCGGGATCACCAACCAAAAATACATTAATATCTCCTCGTCTAGATGATCCATCTGCGAGCTTCTTCGTTACAGACCCAACTATTAGTAATAAGATAGCTTCCTTGATTACCTCGTGCCCATATACGTGAGGGGCAAATGAGGCTATGAGTTTGTCGTATGCATCAGGTTTAGTCGCTATGGATAGAATTTGTTTCTCATCTTCATTGCTGATTGCAATCCGCTCAATGGTTCTCGTTTCCTTTTTGCCGGCCCTGCCACCTAGATATTCAATATTATTCCCCTCCATCCTTAACCTAAATAAATTGGTCTTCAGTAGTGGTGAAACCTGTTCTTGCTCTATTCTTACGATGCCTGTTAGCATAATCCTGTCTCCGGGACGACATTGATCCACCAAATCACCCATCACTGTTACCTCGATGTAGTGCGGAAGCTGACCAGCTGGTAAATCTTCGGGCAATTCTTGAAGACGAACTAATTGAAAATCGGTAAAAACGCTATTTTCTGGATCCATTTCTAAATCTCTTTCATCACAATTCAAGCATTTTACTGGCTTCTTCAAGAGAAGGCCCTTCAATGTCGCTTCATTAATAGCATTACAACTCGTACACCGATACCCAATCTTCCTTGCGAGGGGTTTGACCTCCGATGATCTCACGACCATGCCGGAGACGCCGAGTAGCTTGTCAATTACTTCGGCATTGATATCTCTCAAACCCTTCTGTACTGTATAATTGCCAATTCTGACTCTGAGTTTATCGCGGATTTCGGTTGCGTAGTCCGAGTGAATTTCACTTAGTATTGATATTACTGCTTGGTTGAATCCAGCAAACATTTCGTCAGGGTTGTGCGTAATCTGTTTTGCGAAATCTGGACAGAAGATGTCAAAATCAATGTAGTCTACAACTATTGATGTTGAATTTAACGCCATCATATGATTGATTTTGTTAAAGTATTTGTAGGTGTCTTCTTTATCCTTGAACGAACGCAAAAATCTTTCAAGTTCATTTGCCAATGCCGAGGCGGTTTGTTGTTCAGCCAAACTTTTTCAACACACTTTCTTTGAATAAGCCTGAGACATTGTGAATCATAAGATAAAGCTCATATTCTTCTGCGGATAATTTTTCTCTGAGCTCAGGAGATGCAGGCGAGGCAACTGCAAGCTTTGCGATTTTTTCCAATCGAGAGGCAATAAAAGAATTAAGCGAAACCGATAATCTTTCGCGATCAGTCTCTCTAGAATCTTCAAGATGATCGTTCAATCGTACGTAAAAGTCAGGATCTATACTAGATAAGTCATGAGCCCTCGCAATTCGCTCACGATTTAATGATCTGGAAATGTAGGATGAGACATCGATATCTCTTAAATCGATAACACCGTTATTATTCAACACTTTTGCGAGCCAGCGCGGAATCATTGAAATGTCCCCATCCTTTGCATCTATGCAAACTCCATCCAGATTTAAGTTAAAATTGTGCCTAAAGGTGACTCGAACATCCTCTAACATAAATTGAATAAAATAAATCAGTTGACTAGAAATAGCATAGTTTGCAGATAAAGTATGACAGCCATTTAGCACGTCTAATATGTAGGTTCCTTCAGTTATATCCTTTATTGTATCTTTCGTTGACTATCAAGCTAAGATAGACTCCACAGATATTCTACAATGCAGACATTATTTTTAAATCATGGACACTAATTATACATTGCTAGCTAATAATGACGTATTTGCTGTTTTGTAGAGGATTTCTATTAAATAACTAACTCAATCTTACGGCCCAGATACAACATGTGCACTAAGCAAATATGAATAAAGTTGTTTAACCTCGCAATCCTAATATGCGGTCAGTTGGAATTCACAGGCTCAGACACCTATGTCGACAATAAATAATACCTTTCAGAATTTGATGTGGACTGAGAAATACCGGCCATTGGAGATAGCACAGATTGTTAATCAGAACGAGGTAATTAGCGGAGTCTCAAACCTTATCAAGAATCCTCTAGTTATTCCGCATCTGCTCTTCGCTGGTCCTCCGGGGGTAGGTAAAACAACTGCTGCGTTATGCATAGCGAAACATTTGCTCGGAGAGAACTGGCGAAAAGACACACTTGAGCTAAACGCGTCCGATGAAAGGGGTATCAAGATGGTTAGAGAAAGAGTAAAAGCATTTGCAGCTGTCATCAAATTAGTAACAGATCCTGATAAGGAACAGAATATGTATCGAATAATTATTCTTGATGAGGCTGATGAAATGACTTCAGAAGCGCAGACAGCTTTAAGAAGAATTATTGAAGATAGTTCAAAGTCAACAAGGTTCATAATTATTTGTAACTACCTTTCACAAATCATTGATCCACTTCAGAGTAGGTGTGTAATATTTAGATTTACTAGGTTGGGCGAGACACATGTAATAAATTATTTGAAGATGATATGTGAAAAAGAAGGAATAAAGTTCGAGGAAAGAGCGCTATCAAAAATATATGAAATTACATCTGGCGATCTCCGTCTTTCTATCAATATCCTTCAGGCTTCCGCATCAACAAAGCATGTCACTATGTCGAATGTGCTTACGATGATGGGGATGTCTGGCAGAGCAAAAGTGGCTGAAGTTATTCGCATGGCTATTTCAGGCAAATTTAATGAATCGAGAATAAAGCTGATGGAATTGACCACCATTTATGGCATGTCACATGGTGACTTTTTAAAATATGCAAATCAAGAGATCTATTCTTTGAAGCTCGGTAATCAAAGCGAAATTGCTGTCTTAATGGCAGAGTATGACTATCGCTTAGCAACAGGAGCCCATCCTGATCTCCAATTAACTGCCTTTTTAGCACAATTGGCATACCTTGGTTCCAACCAGCGGTAAAGGTTGCAATTTGGAAGAACTCTCTTCTTCATATTTTATAACTATTTAAAACATCTGGAGGACCATCTGATTCGGTCCTTGCATAAGCACAATATCGCCGGATGATAGGGTTCAGTTTGGTTAAATACAGTAGCAAGGGGTCGACTGAATTTCTATGCGCATCAGCTCAATAGAATTGATAATTGGTGATTTCTCGCTCATTACCGCAATTCCACTAGGGCCGACTGGAAGCGAGGCGACATCAGACATACGCACGCAATAAGTGGCTAACGAAATAGCTTCGCGAGCCTAAGGTGTAGCGCTAAATCAGTTAGTATGCATCTTATATTCTCTAACCTTCCCAAAGCCACGGTCAGTATTTAAATAGAAATATCGATCACTATCAATTTATTATAAGTGTCGATACCGAATACCCGAGTGTGGTACACATCTCCCTACTTGAAATTTAGGTGGATATAAAACCTACTATCCTATCGAGTCCGAGACATGTCTCACGGAATTTCGCTATATAGCAGCCAACTGGCTAGACAATCTATCTAGAGATAGATGACATTCAAAGGCTCGTGTTGCATTAAATGATAATATCGTGTTATTCCTAAATGCACTCCAATCGAAAAAAGTGCATATCACATTAAGCATTTTTACGATATTTACATATGATTCACTTCCTATACTTATAATTATTACGTTAGAAATATCAATTGAAAACCTTATATCATAATCTCTTTTTATAGCACACCATGAAACGCATAGAGGCTATTATTCCACACGAGAAGACAACAGAATTAAATGAGGCGCTAAAAGAAGCCGGGGTCGGTGGCTGTACTATTTTAGAAGCGAAGGGTCGAGGGAAGGGCGAAAAGGCCGTGGTAGAATCAGGAAGAGGAACAGCGCGGTTTGTATCAGAATTCTCAGTCAGGGCTAATTTTGTAATAATTGTTAGTGACACTGAGGTGGACAAGGTCATCACCACGATATTAGATACGGTCAGTACTGGTTCTACAGGTGACGGCAAGATATTCATTTCCCCAGTAAATGACGCAATCGACATAGGAACGAGGAAAAAAGGGGAGACTGCAGTTGTGTAGTAGTCCATAACACTTCCAAGCCTAGTTGACACGGTTGCTCACGAGTGAGTCATTCCTTTGGTACTGTAGGAGCCGAAGCTGTGTATCGAAATAAGGATAAATAACTAAGAGAACATATCAGATTGACATCGGTCACTTTAGGATATAACGGGCCGATCAACGAATCCCAAACATGAATAGGGAGAATAATTACCCTTAATCAATTGATGTCGATGAATAACTTTTAACATTTGACTTGTGTCATGTTATATCTTCCAGGGACGTGTGAAAATACGAAATTAATCCGATTATAAGGAAGATCACTAGGATTAGGATAGTCTGTACGATAGAAGTGATGCGGGCCCGGAGGGCTTCGATCCCTCGCCCTGCGGTTCCGAAGACCGCCACGATGTCCTGACTACGCTACGGGCCCAATAGTGGTTGATTCAATGGTAGTCTTATATCAATTCATCTAGTAAATGTTATAAAAGAGACAAATCAATGGTTTTAGAAAATTCAGGGATGCTAATTTTATTCTTCAACGTAATTCTCTCATAATTCATCTAAACCCCAATTTTCGGGCATTACAAATTGGCCACACTCCCAGTTGCTCAATTATCGGATCATGTCCATTAGTATTAGACATAACCATTTATCTCGGTTCAATTGCTTGTATCTATCTAATTGAAAGTCTCAGATAGGACTAGTGGGGTAGAATATGCAATTCGTGATATTACCTTGCATGCGAAAAGCTATGCAGAATCTGGAAAGCAGATAATATACCTAAATATTGGAGATCCGGTTAGATTTGATTTCAAAACCCCAGATCATATCAAAAGGGCATTAATAAATGCCGTGAATAACGAAGAAAATTATTATACGGAATCAGAAGGCCTTCCAGAACTGAAAAAGGCAGTTGTCGAAAAAGAGAGTAAAAAAGGCTTGGCGGTAATAGAAGAGGATGTCATTATTTCAAATGGTGTGTCTGAGGGCCTCGATATGGTCATGGCTTCTGTCATAGATCCTAATAGTGAAGTACTTATGCCAGGACCATATTATCCGCCTTATGCATCGTACGTTAAATTTTATGGAGGAAAACCTATCGAATTTCAATTACATCAAAATGGAGGGGTAGATGTGGAGGACATAGTCTCCAAAATTACCCCAAAGTCGAGGGCAATATGCATAATCAATCCGAATAATCCTACTGGAGAAGTCTTTGATAGAAAGAATTTGCAAAAGGTCATTGACCTAGCAGCTGAGTATGACCTTTATCTAATCTGCGACGAAATATATGATAAAATCGTATTTGACGAGCAATTTGTGGGTGTTGGAAGCGTCTCGAAGGATGCACCCGTAATTTTGCTTAATGGCTTTTCAAAATCCTATTTGATGACTGGTTGGCGTTGTGGGTACATTTGTTTGAATAGTAATTCGAAACGTCTTGAATCGTTGCGAGCAAATATTCCTAAACTTGCCAGAGTTCGGATAGCGTCTAATTTGCCTGTTCAGATTGCAGCAGTGCAGGCTTTACGTGGCCCGCAAGACCACATTAAAGAGATGGTCGCAAAGCTAAGACGAAGGAGGGATTATATAGTGAAGCGTTTGAACGCCATGAATGGGATAAGCTGTATCAGTCCTCGTGGTGCTTTTTATGTATTTCCAGAAATCGATTTAAGAGGTCATTGGAAAGACGATAAGGAATTTGTCTTAGATTTTTTTGATAATACAGGGATATTGACCGTACATGGATCCGGCTTTGGTAGCAGATACGGATCAAATCATTTCAGAGTTGTGTATTTGCCGACTGAAGATATTCTCGAAAAAGCCATGGATAAATTGGAATCATTTATGCGGACGTCACGAAATTAGCTAACCCTAAATCATTAGAGTGCACCTTTTAAAATAAAAAATAAAGCTGGTCTGAAATATGTTGGAGGATTAGCCTGTTTCCTACATCCACATTTTTCTTGAATAATCTATGTGGAACAGATGTGATTGCCCATGGGATAGATGCGAAATGAACTTTGGCCATGTCTATTGAATGAATATATCAAGGATGATCTCATAACTACCTAATGTAAATAGGAAAATTTAGACAAGATCAGATTTCTATGACATCTCCAGTGTCAGGAGCCTTAGCATCAAAACCATATTTTTCATTAATTTCTTCTGCAAATCGCAAGCAGGATGTACCATCGCCATGCACAGTTAGAACTTTGGGAGTGCCTTCAATACGATCAAGGATTTCAAATAATTCCGTTCTACTGTTATGTGCAGAAAATTCAAACCGCCTTACGTCCGCTAAACACCTCCTCTCTTTGCCATTCAGCATGGTTACTCTTTTTTCCAACAAGAGTCTACCAGGTGTATTATTTGCCTGATACGAGACCAACGCAATTCCATTCCTCTCATTCTTTGCAATTTCCTGTAGGTAAAAGATTGCAGAACCTCCTACCAGCATGCCTGCGGGAGATATAATAACGCAAGGTTCCCTTACGACTTTCTTTCTCCTGTTCCATCCTCTCACCCATTCTGCTTCACCTATCGCTTGCTTGAATGCTTCAGGATTCCGCAGGAACGAAGGGTGTCTCAGCATGATTTCATTTGCTTTGAGAGCCATTCCATCCATTACAATTTTATGGCGAAATTTGTTATTTTTCAAGACGCAAGTTATTTCTTGAGCACGTTCAACTGAGAAAGCTGGAATAAACAGTGTTCCACGTCTTTCAACGACTTCATTCGCATATTCAACGAGATCCCTCTCTGATTGTTCTCTTGGGGTCTGTTCTGATTGGGAATATGTACTCTCTATAATTAATAATTGAATTTCACCTATGTCTAAATCAGCAGGTCTAAGCAGATTTGTACCCCTCGTATTTATATCGCCCGTATAAAAGACACGCTTTCCATCGTATTCTGCGATTACGGTCGCGCCGCCTAGAATATGACCAGATTCATATAGCGTGATCCTCAGATCGTTGTTTATCATGATGGGCTCTCGATATTGTAAAATTTTTGAATGATTCAACATGGTCGATATATCAACGATCTCGAATGGAAGATAGAATCCTGAGATTTTTATCATATCTTCCAATAGGAGCCTAGATAGTTCGAATGTAGGAAGGGTCCCTATAGCTTGCATCTTCGTATTACCAGATAAGAATAGAGATGGCACAAATCCTGAATGATCCAAATGAGCATGAGTAACTACAACTGCGTCTACGTCCTTAGGCCTGACATGCACGGGAAAGATGGGCTCTCTTTTTAAGAGAACGCCATAGTCTAACAGGACGTTGGTGTTATTAGCATTTACTAGGAACGCAGAGCGGCCGACTTCCTTTGCTCCACCCAGTACAGATACTTTCATCTTTCTAATGCGCCTTGACTTATAGACATTACACCATATCACAATGGTACGAATAGCAAATCTGATAGAACAATTGTATGCTTAAATTATATAAATTAGATATTATCAAAACAGATCTCCCAGAGGCGCTGTCCATCACCAGAGATAGGATCATTCATTCTTTCTTGGTATCTAAACCCGCATTCGTCTAACACATCTTCAAAGTCATATCGACATCTCAGAGATTTACTTTCCTCTTCAATCTTTTGTTTCAGCGTCTTAATTATAACCTCAGACTTTTTCTCGTTGCTGCAATATATATACCATAGATTATGTGCACTTCGCAAATTTGAGAGTTTTAATAACGCTTCGAATGGAACTCTCGTGTAATGACGATTCATTATCTCAGAATTGACGTCCTCCCAGGATGGAGTACGCCAATATGCAATCCGCTTATACCCATGACCATCGAATTCCGCGGCCAGACTAAGTCCTTGATCTAATGTAGTTATCACCACATCGGTCTTGGTTTGAATCGCATCTCTGAAATCGACGCCAGGATCCATCCAACCAATAAAAATGATGTCGAAGTCTTGCTCAATTCCCCAGCGTGCATCTGCAATCCTAATAAATTCAGGCTTATGAATTCCGAAATCATAGAAAAGCTCTGAATTTCTTTCTATACCATACGCATGTGGAATATATTGTCTGATCTTCTTCAAGAAGTCTCCATAACCGCATCCCACATCCAGAAATGTCGGTTCCTTTGAAATCGAGTACGCTATCGAAACTACCCGCAAGACATCAATTTTTCGATATGAAAAATAAGTCCCACTCAGAAATGGGAAACTATAGCGTTCGTGATGCTTTGATATGGCGTGTGCTCTATATCGTTGGAGAGAAACTCTTGCCTCCTTCAAAACTTCGTAACTATATGACATTCGGCAATTGCTTACCAAGAATATAAATAATCATATTAATCTTGAGTGGCTCAGATAGTACCTCTATGGTGAGTGCTACGATTTTGAAGAGGTTATATGCTCAGCACATCTAATAGTCTATGGTGTATTCAATATTCTATCACAGTGCATCATTCCTGCCAGCGATAACTACGTTTGCTCTTAATATAGCTGTGCGTTGTGATGCATGAATTGTACAATTTTCGTGCAGCTGCATTAGAACAGCTATTCACTAATATAATGTGTTTGTGCGAGGATAAAACCAGATACAATTTAATAGGCTCTATTTCTTGCCGTTCCTATAGATGGATATTCAAACGCGTGTAGATTTGATCACGAGATGCCCTACTGAAGAGATCGTTAGAACAAAGGAGCTCGAGGAGCTCGCTACAGGTTACTTCGTATCCCAGACATTATATTGGTCTAGAAATCTCAGGTAAATTGCACCTTGGAAGCTTGGTTTTGACTGGTTTTAAGATTAATGATTTTATCAAGGCCGACGTTAAGGCTACAGTGTTTCTTGCTGACTGGCACACCTATATAAATAACAAGGCGGAAGGAAATTGGGAAAAAATTGCAATATTGGCGAAATATTATGCAGAAGCGTTTAAATTCTTTTGTCCAGCTGTTCAGATAGTAACAGGTAGCGAACTTTACTCAAAATGTGGAGCAGATTATTGGCAAGACCTAGTTAGATTTAGCAAACATATGACATTAGCACGTGCTACTCGGTCCTTAACCATTATGGGTAGGACTGAGAAAGATAATCTCGATCTATCTCAGTTGCTGTACCCTCCGATGCAGTCAGTAGATATTAGGGCCCTCAGGTTAGATATTGTTCACGCTGGAATGGATCAAAGAAAAATCCATATGCTAGTAAGAGAAATCTACCCCAAACTTAATTGGAAAGTTCCCGTCATCATTCACCACCATCTGCTTCCAGGCCTCTCAGAACCTATCACATTGGGAGAAACTGGTGTAATCGAGCAGAAGCACATTTCAAGTAAAATGAGCAAGAGCAAACCTAGTAGTGGGATCACCATTCATGATGATGAAAAGGCAATATATAAAAAAGTTGATAACGCTTTCTGTCCGGTAGATATGATTGAGGGTAATCCGGTACTTGAATTGATTAAGTATATTATATTCCATGAATGTTCAGAATTCACCATTGAACGTACATCAAAATATGGTGGTAATATTACTTACTATAACAATACTGATGTTGTAAAGGACTTTATAAGGAAAAAAATTCATCCAATGGACTTGAAAAATGCTACGGCTCTATACATTAATAAAATAATTGAGCCGATACGAAAACATTTTGAAAGTAGGGAACCTGAGTTCATCTAGTCAGAATGCCTATGCAAAACAACAATGACAGAAGGTTTTACGGATTTAATACATAAGAATTACAACGGATTTATTGCTTCACATTTTTTAAAGCCGGATTCAGCTATACCTCGTTGACTGCGATCGACGCGTCCTAGTGATTTGATTTTAGGCATGAGTGGATGCCCCACTATCAGTAAATTGTGCCTAATAGATTTAGGTAACCATAAATTTGAACGTCACAAATTATTGGTCCGAACTTATCCCTTTAGGAAAATTTTATAACGTTTAGCTCAGCGATTACACCTTATGTTTGCTGGAAAAATAACGAGCCGGTATTTATTTATGAAAGAATGTTTTATACCTATCAACTATGAAAGTGTACGTTATAAATCATGATATATATTTATTTAACAAAGGAAGAGCTAATGGTTTCAGGTGTTAGAAAATCACCTTAGAAAGACGAGGAGTGACAAGACAAGAGGAATTAGATCGAAAAAGACGACTAGTAAGATATCTAATGTTGGGGTCAGTCGCAGTTGTGCTTGCACTTAAAATTTATTTGTTGTTGTTCGTGATGGACTTTACATTAGGGCTCTATAGTTTCTTCTCGAGTTTTGTCCTTTTTAATATCTTACTCTTTGCATACACTAGATATAAAGATCCGTACATCGATGCGGCGAATATTCCCACAAGTTCTATGAATACAAATAACATACCTCTTATTTCTATTGTAGTTCCAGTAAAAAATGAGGAAGATAATATTCGGAACTGTGTACAGTCTTGCATTAACCAATCATACCCCAAGAAAGAAATCATCATAGTGAATGATGGTAGCACTGATAGAACTGCAGAGATACTTGATGATATAAGACGAGAGGAAAAAGCAAAGAATCATGATAGGCAGCAGTTGCGTATTTTGCACCTATCAAGGAGTGTTGGAAAGAAGAAAGCCGTAGAATTCGCTAGTCAGATATCCAAAGGCGAAATTTATGCCTTCATGGATAGCGATTGCGACATGGCGTATGATGCCGTTGAGAAAGCCGCAAAGATCTTCATTTCTGATAAACAACTTGGAGCGCTAACCTCGCACGGAAGGGTCCGAGGTGCACACTCTGGTAACATATTGGAAAAATTTCAAGACGTGTATATTGACGGCTCATGTAGAGCAATAAAGGCTGAAGAAAGCTCGTTTTCATCTGTTACATGTTGTGCTGGATCTCTCAGTTTCTATAGGAGAGAAGCTATTCAACATTTTATTCATGAATGGGCACACGATACGTTTCTTGGAATGGATTTTAAGTTCTGTACTGATCGACGTATGACTGCCTATGTTCTAGGGACTAGACCTAGGATGCGGGAGAACATTCCTGATGAATCGTTGGGCAAAAGTAAAAATGACAACGTTCATTCTGGATCAAACTCCCAGCTCGAGATTCCGATTTTAGCGGTGGGAAATGACGATTTGTCACTATTGGAAAAGACTACAGACCCGGATCGCGATTATGATAAACGCTCTTTGCCTCCTCGTTGGAATGTCAGGTACAGCTATAGTGTAAGGGTTAATGTAGGAGTACCTAACACAGTCTCAGCGCTCATTAAACAGCAGATCAGGTGGAAAAAGAGTTTCATTCGAAGCCTGTCATCTACTGGAGGAATGTATTGGAGCCGGCCATTTTATGTTGCCATGCTCTATTATATACAGACAGCGATGAAATTTATTCGCCCTTATATAGTGCTTCACGCATTAGTTATTCTGCCCTTTGAAGGAGACTTAAGATCTACCATTTTATGGATCATGGGGATAATGTATACCGGTATGATCTATGCTGTAGATTTCAGATTACGCAACCCAGGCGACAGGTTATGGTTATACCGCCCAATATTCACTTTTCTAACTACCTTTGTCTACACGTGGTTACTCCCTCTTGCGGCAATAACTATAAGAAATAAATCATGGAGGTAAAGAGAGAATAGTTTACATCGGGTTCTGAAAATATGAATCTAATCGATTGTAATCCAATTTACCACGTTTATGACGTGACTATCACTTGCAAATTATTGTATAAATAAGACTAGCTAGTATTTTTTATGTCCTGGTATCGATGGAAATTTTCTAGATAAGGCTGGAACCAATGCTAACCACACATCTTCTGTACCGGTGGGATGTGTGACAGAACTAAGGCCTATATCAGGATTTTGCCAAATACAAAACCGAGAAATAAAATTGGATATTCAAATATCGGCATTGCAATTTAGCACAAGGCTTGATTTTCAATGGATATTATTTCATTACCAAACGCGATCCTGTATTCTACAGAAGCATCAGATTTGAGGAACACTTATTATGAATACTTAATATCCATGTTGATCTGTAATCTTGTAATGCAATGCAGATATAGTATCTTTAAATCCCTACTCGGATTTTGTATAGCATCCATTTTGGCCTTTCTACTCGTCTCTTTTCCGCTAACGACATTCGCGCAGAATTCTACGTTCATCAAACCCACAACTGGTGGTAGCCTAAGAGTCCAGATTGAACCTACCCCAACGATTATCAAAGTGAATACACCAACCAAATTCAAGATATCCTTTTTCAAGTCTCCAGGAAATATACAACCCCATATTGATTATGATTTCGCCATCGTGAAGAATGGCAAAGGCGTTTTTTCAGCATCTGCTTCTACAGGTCAAACAGGTCTTCCTTTACATACTGCTGAGGGAATCATTACTATACCTTACCAATTTCATACACCAGGTAATTATATGTTAACGGTGAAAGTCTATGGTATCCTCTTTAACCCAATTAGACCGGAATCTTCAGACTTTCCGATTGTGGTAAGCCAATAATTAATTGTTGTACTTCCTAACATAGGTGACAATTTAGCTTACAGACATGGGTTACACTTCTGTCAAGAAGTGAATCCATATAGAAATCAGAACAAGGTTTAATCTAATACATGAGAAAGAATGGACTGGCGATACAGTATCTAATATTTGTAAAAGATACGGTACATCCAGAAAGACTTACTACAAGTGGAATAACAGATACAAACAGAAAGGGATAGAAGGACTTCTAGATAACTCTAAAAGACCTCATAATACTCCATATAGAAAGGTAACATCAGAAATAGAAGAGACAATACTTGATCTACGACTAACCAAAAGGTTTGGATGTAGCAGGATCAAGTTTAGATTAAGAAAGGTTGTTGGAATCTCGTTAAGCACCAGAACTATATACAAGATACTAAAGAGACATGGGCTTAATATCCTCAAGTGTAAGGCCAAAACAAGAACTTACAAACGGTTTGTCATGAAGCATCCAAATGAGATGGTACAGATGGATATCCTTGGCCCTTTCTATCTGAGTAATTCTAGTCAAAGGAATTACATAATCAGTTGTCTGGATGATTGTTCAAGAAAAGTAGCAAGCAGATGGTCTAAAAGAAAGAGGTCAGTGGATATTCTGAATGTATTAGAGGATTGGATAGTGATCAATGGTAAACCTGATAGAGTAATGCATGACAATGGAAAGCAGTTTACATCCAAAATGTTCAGACATTTCCTTGTACACAATCAGATAAAGGATAAGCAAATACCAAATTCTTACCCACAGCTACAAGGGAAAATAGAAGCATATAACAAGATAGTGAAAAATGAGTTCCTTAATTAATAACACTCTTATCCATCGACAAACTGCACGGTGCTGACCTCGCGAAGTGTGATTATATGACTCACTAAATCGTATGTATAAACATGTATCACCATAACGAGAGAGGCTGATACACTGGTGACGAAATTGAACGACAAAATCAGCTTCATCGAATATTTGTAACATATTTTATAATAATAGCTTGTAACCAAAGCTATTAAAACCAAAATCAAGAAGATCTCATAAGCAAAGTCTCTAAATGAATCGCCTCATTGGTATGGTTTTGAGTCTTGTGACTAAGATCCTTGAAGCTACAAAGGCAGGAATCATTTAGATTCTATATGGAGCAGTATTTGGTGTCGGGCACTTGAATGTGACCTCCGTTCTTAGTACAGTAAAACTAAGTGTATGATAAGAACGACATTATTGTATTCTTAGCATAATTAAAATCATTGTTATCAAATCCTTCGAGAAAGATGACATATACAAGATGACAACTACATTAGGATAAAATAATTAGAATCCATCCCAAAATAGATAGAAATATAGCTTGAGATTGTCCTGCTCATAAGTGTGATTTATAGTAGAATCAATTGCCTTCCAACTGTCAAAAGAATCCCTGATGAATTATGGGATGAAATAAGGTTGACACTTCCCTCAGAAAGACCAATAATACCATCGCACGTTCAGTCGTATCGTATAGGAGATACTGCTGGGTAGCATTCTATATGTATTAAGAATTGAGTGTCAATGGAAGATGTTGCCAAATGAGTTTGGGTCTGGTTCGAAATGTCATAGACGATTCCGACAATGCTCTACATCAAGGTATTTCAAAGACTATGGATTAGATTGCTAAAAGTGTATGATGACCTTGTAGGCATTCATTGGAAATGGCAATCACTTGATAGTGTATTTACAAAGGCACCTTTAAGTGGCAAATGACTGGTTGGCCCTACACTACAGCTAGAGGAGGCAAGTTAGGAACAAAACGTCATCATGTATCAACTGATGGGCAGGGTATACAATTATCTGTTGTTATTACTGCTGCTAATACACATGCTGTGTAGAGTACAACAGAATCTCTTGACAAAATAGTAATAAATAGACCAGCCTTGGGTAAAGATGTTCAAAATCTCTTTCTATCTTGATAAAGGATATGATTCTAGAGATTGAATATAATAACGTAGTTGGAAGAGGATACATATCCCACACTCGACGTAGATGGAGGCATAGAGGTGATGCCTCTATCAGCAATGAGGAAAGACCATCATAATTATCATCACAATTTTAGAAGATGGGTTGTAGAAAGAACCAACTCCTGGCATAACAGATTCAGAAAACTGTTTGTAAGATATGAAAAGAAATCGCAAAATTATCTTTCAGTGGTACATCTAGCTTGTTGCATCATCATCTATAGAAGGACAATTTTGGGACAGGCACTTAGTACGTTATCCAGGACATAGGGAATCCATCAACAATACACGATAGGACAGTAGCAAATTATAACGAAATGGTTCTAATTCAATCGGCAAAAATATAGGTTTTCCTTCAATGAATAAAAACTGCATTATGTCAGTTGCCAGTAGCCAAGATTCATCCTCTTTCTAAAGAGGTCACCATTATGCTATATATCTAAAAAATTGGTGTCACTTATAAATTTCTGTTCAGATATGGTTACATCTTAGACAAGAATTGTCTGTGTTGTTGCTGCGCTGCCGAAAAGAATGAGTTCCAAGCTTTTACAACATTATTATTAAACTCTGTGACTGTATCGATCGTTCGATTACATACCTTCAAGTTCTCCCTTAGAGTATCAAGGCTATTGATTAAGAGTTGATTATTAGCGTCGACTACCCTAATAGTATTGTTAGTAATTTGATTTGACTGATTCACGAATTGTTCTGCATAAGGGGCCGAAGAAGGAATAGTCCAGTTGTTCCCTAATAACTGTTTTTGAGATGATAATGTCGTCTGAATAATATTTTTTGCAGTCTGTATGTAATCGAGCTGAAGATTAGAAATGGATTGATAATATTGGGGCTGTGCCTTTGCCATTTCATCTACGGTTCTCAATAAATTTTCCTTGACGGAATCGTAAACATTGTTGAACCCCTTGAATGTAGCCGTCTTGTCATCCTCAGGTGTATAGTCTACCATAATGCCCAATTAACTGCAGCCCTATATAAATATTGGTAATCAATACCATTGTTTACCAAATAAAACCGTATACCGAGCACGTAGGCTGTCTTTAATTCGGTTACATTGGGCTATCATGAATAATCACAACTCAGCGTACGGCACCTAGATAATATCTGCGTGTGTGTCGAGATATACAGTACTCTCAGCTAAAGGACAGAGACAAATTCTAATCAACGATCATTCCTTTCCAACGGGATATATCCTAAGTCACGTCCTGTTAAGTCATCTGCGAGTTAAGCAAAATCCTAACAGCATCGATTTAGTAGATCATTTCGTCAATGAGGGTGATAGATTGTTAGTTAGTTTTCAAAGCGAGTAAATTCTTTGGGCAGAATCATTGCATACTATTTAATCTTAACACAACAAGGACTTTTTTGACAATTACATAACCGCTAATTCAATCTATGTTCTCTTCGATTTAAAGATTAACATATACATTGTGATATAATATCCAATGCTACACATCTACAATCTTAAATTAATTGAGTCACTTTGACGATGACAAACTATATGGTTTGTTGGTTTCAAATATTCTTGTCTAACCCTTTCCCATTCTAGAATCACCTTTTATAGTTCGTATAAACTCTTCCAGTTTTTGTAAACTCTGAGGATGCAAATGATGTTCAATTCCTTCAGCATCCCTGTTAGCTATATCTACGGTCACACCGATCATTTTAAAAAATTCCGCGAGAAGGCCATGTCTCTCTCGAATGCTTTCTGCTACTCTTACGCCTTCGTCAGTTAAACTTATCCCCCTATATTTCTCATATTTCAGATGTCCGCTATCACCCAGTCTCTGTACCATTTTAGTCACGCTCGGAGAGCTCACATTAAGATATTTGGAAATATCAATAGTCGTTGCATATCCTTTTTGCTGAATTAGCTCGAATATCACTTCTAGATAATCCTCCATTCTATCTGTTCTATCTTCTTTTCTTGTGTTATTAGCGTCGCGTATAGATTCTAATCTTGTTCCTTTTGTCGCAGGTTCCATGGATATCCCGATGCTATATCATACAATAGATACATTCCTAATTATTCTTTTAGTAATCCCTTTTAACTATTTTTAGGTAACAGCTGGCATGCTTATTCTTACTGATGCCGATCGTCACTTCGGTATTCGCCCTGCAATCTTCGTCTAATTACTATTATTTTGTATATTTCGTCGCCAATATAAGACATTTTCAAGTTACTGTAGCAAACTCTTGTATTCAGTTACTGCCACGAAATAACAGAATGAACTTTAGGGCGATGTAATTAGTGTCAAACAAAGGTGATGGGAAAATAGGTACGATAAGTTCGAACACGTATACAAAGAAGCAAACGAGCATGAGTTATCAAAGTGGTCCTCAATATAGAAGCTTTACGAAAGACAACTACGTTCAAGGTATGTTCGAGAACGAAGATTCAGCTTCGGTACAACTATCCTTTTTTGCCTATCTGAGTTGCATCTTGGGACAGTCTACATAATATAAATATAAATGAAGATTGTATAGGTACCTCAGACACAGGGTCGAATTCAATACCTGTTGAAACGATCATATTAGTTATCATTATTTTATGGATGGCAGTAGGTAGCATTTTCAGGTGATTATGTATTTAGTAATATCTTGTTGACACTAATCACAGTCATCATATTTCAATCCTGATGTAATTTAGACATTATACGCTGATGATTGAAGATAGATTATGGAACGGCACATGAGCTCACTATTATCTGGATATTTCCTGGAAATGGATAAGTTCTTTAAAGCTTAGAAACACAAAATTATTTAGGAAGAGGGCTCTTAAATCTTGTTTTTTAGAAGAGACCAACTGTATTTTTTTGGAAAAAATGTAGTAAAATATATGGTAGTATCAGATTCGTAATTATCATAATAAACTTGACAATATGTCTAGACTCATAAATCCTGGACCACAGATGTCAATCAATTCTCTGGTTAACAATACTGCTTTTATGTGTAGAACGAATCAACTGCAAGAATCATTGGAAACAAGTATATGAGATAATATGCCTTAATTCATCTCAGGTACAGATTCATAAGTCCATTATGATATCTTGGCCCATAATTGCTTCTCGACGTGACTATCTTTTTTAATATAGGCGATGAAGGATTCGAGATCAGCTATTGCAAGGCAGCACACCTTGTCAGCAGCACCATAGTAAACGAATAATCGTCCGTCTATTATACATGCACCAGTAGGAAATACGACATTATTAACATCACCGTACTTCTCACAAGGTTCTTCCGGCTGCAAGATTGGTCTTCTTGTCCGGGCTAGAACTTTATCTGGTCTTTCCAAGTCTAGAACTGCCGCGCCGGCCCTGTAAACATTATCGCTGCCGAGTCCATGATATATAACTAGCCAACCATACTTAGTTTTGATTGGCGGCTGGCCCAGCACCAATCTTTAATTCCTCCCAATCAAACTCTGGTTTGATTAGGAGAGTATATTTTTGAGAAGCTGTTAATGAATTCCCTTCTCCGAGCCAAATACTCGGTCTATCCACTCCATATTCGTTTCCCACCCATCGGCTCGGTCTGTGCAATGAAAAGTACCCAGTTGTTCCTTCTCTATTTGCTAAGGAGGTTTTTATTTTGTGTGGGAAGAGAACAACATCCTTGTCATCGTCGCCTTGTTTCGTTATGATACCTAATCTGGTAAATGCATGATAATCATTCGTCGTAGCCAATGCCGACGAGACCTCTGGCTTATCACGCACGTATGTAGATGGGACAACATAAACAAGGTAATGCTTGCGATCGATCTCTACTAAGCGAGGATCTTCTATTCCGAATTTCTCGTATTTTTCATTTGGAGCAATAGCTACCTCGCCACGTCTCATGAAGCAATAGCCATCAGTGCTATAAGCATATCCCATCCTTGAAATATAGTCCTCATATTCTCCAACAGCACGATATAACATATGAACTCCCATTCCATCGTATAATACCCCGCAGTTAAAAACCGCCTTGGATTCCCACCAGTTATCAGGTTTAGGACTCAAAATCGGATTTTTGCTATACCTTTTCAAAATCGTCTCCTCTCCAGGCAAAACCAATGCTTAAGTCATTTTCTCGTTTTATTAACTTACTTGCCCTGCTAAACGTTCTTTGTAATTGTAGATGCTTCTGTGTTCAGTAGTAGAGTTTAAGAGAACGTCATTACCCAGTTTTCTTCGGAACAAGCCAATAGCTTCTATCCCCTAGTGGCTTTTTCTCCTCTTCATAGCACATTTTGGGTTATAAACCGTAAAAAGGTTATCGCAATTTCAATAATAAAGTTAGCCAGAATTAATTCTTGAATATATCTTTAAGGGAAAATCCACACATTCAGCAATTACTGCAACTTGGCTTGGTCCTGGAGTTTATACGAAACGGTATTCAGAATGAGAATTAATTATACCGGCTGGTCTATAGTGGTTTGGTAATGTGCTAGACCTAACGGTTTCACGAGACTAAATTAGGTATTAGATACTGATATACATAAAGTATTAATCTGTCAATTAATTAAACCGACTATATTTTTTCACCCTTATTATTAGATATGCCCCATTACAGAGCCATGTGTACGTCATAACATGCAGTCAAAAAACAACGATAAAACAAGTCATCATGAGTTACATATTAGTCTGACAATTCACATCGGGAAATCTCTGTCTGCCGAGCCTATTGGGTTGCCGAGCGATTGTGAAACTTTTGACAAGAGTGCAGTAAATATCTATGAAAAGGCAGACATTGTTGATAACCTCGAATCTTTCTAAATCGTTCAGTGTACGCCAAACTCAGATTTCTATAATCGAAGATAATTGAGTAATGCACATTCATAACACTGCATTGACTACCATCTGAGATCTAAGTTACTTTAGAACGATTTTGCAAGAATTTACCTTCAGATCTTCAGTTGAGGATTATTTGGTTTGGTTACAGATTATGTTTAAAATCATCGCTACTGCACTATTAGGTGGGTGAGTTATCTGTTATTTAGTTTCATATAGTTTGGATAGTACTTGTAGCTCAATTCATAATATAACAAAATCGTACTAATGCACTCTTAGTAATAAAAAAGGAATTACCCATAAACCGTCGGACAATATAGGACTTCTTTAATCATAATTCAAAGATTCTGACAACCAAGATATAATTGAGAACAACATATGTTATTAGTAAAAATAGGATTCGAAAATCTCCAATAACATTACATTTAAAAGCTCTCACCAGCATTATCTTCTTTATGTTGTTTACAAGTTGATTATCTAATAAATTGTGAAGTAATCTACCCATAGTTCTTTGTTTAGGCAGATATTCTCTTAATGCAGATAAAGCATCATTATAGATTGTTTTAGTAGGTAATCGTAAATGAATAACAGAACTACTTCGGCAATTATAGCAATTTCAGCAGCATTGTTGTTAGTTATTTCGACAACGACAAGCCATACGTATACAGCATTTGCACACCATAACAAATACAAGGAGACAAGACAAACGACAACTGAGAATAACCAATGTGGGCAAGGTACATTGCCTCTCGACATTAAATGTCAAGCCTTAAATAACATCGTTTCCGGTCACGGTAACGCAGTAAATGTTATTGGAATCCAACCTGCAGGGTTAGATATCAGTCATCATAATGACGGCGGCAAAGTTGCTAATAACGACATGGGTAGAAGCCCTGACAACAAAGGTGTTAGTCACAAAAGTGTCAGTAACAATACTCCTGGTGGAAGCAATAATCATCCTGGGTTAGCTAGTCAAGCGAACGCACAGGCTGGTAGCAGTTCGCCATTCGAACTTGTTCTTCCATGCTGTGATGCCCTGCAAGGCTCGTGAGTAAATGCCTTATATGGATTAGGTAGTCCTTCATTCAATTCATTGGAATCAACCAACCATTTCCTTTTCCTATTCTTTCATCCTTTTGGATTGCAATCTTATATTAAGAGCGTTCGATCTCATCACTTGATAATATTATTAATCTTAGATACAATCAGTGCCTCAAAAAGATCTCAGTTAATTTTTTAGATGATCTATGATAGACATCAAGAGGGACATCGAATATGTATCACAGTGCATGACGTATATCCTTATATTCAGGTCATCTAACAAAGTTAAAACTCCTTCTATATCATGAGCCTTATCAGCATAAACCTTGTCAATATAATATTCCTCAGATACCTCTCTTACCATAGAATTAAACTCTTTGAAATCATGAACATTACCTTTAGGTACTCTGTAGAATACGATCTTCTCTGATCTGGTATCGACTGCAATATGTAGCTTGATAAATTCTTTTTTCTTCCTGATCCATTTTTGTTCTATATAATCTCCTTACTTTGTTATAGTAAGAACATAAGCATCAACTATCACTGTCATGGGCTTCTTGTCATCTTCATCATTATCTAGATTTAGATCTAGATTTCTTGCAGATGGTTTAATCTCTAGTATCTTTCTCCTTATCTGTGTAAAATGAATTTCTTCAATCCTTATATATTCAGACAATCCTCTTACTATTCCTTGGATAGTTCTATAAGCAACCCTAAATCCAACCTTAAGAAATGCTAGAAACTCGATGTAAACATCAGAATATTCAAATGGAGCTCCAACCTTATCTTGATTCATTTTCTTTACCTCCTTAGTCCAAGATCTGAGAAACCCGATATCCATCAGAATATATCCACGTTCAATTAATGACTCATTGTAATCATGCCATGACTTGTTTAACGGCATAAGTCACAACTACCATGTTAATTACATAATAACGCTACAAGCTAATTCCCAAGGATTAATATTTCCAACACTGTAACTGTATTTTTTAATAAAAATGAGTAATTTTACAGAGTAGAGGTCTTGGGTGAGAATTAACTTGTTCTGTACTGTTGTGAATTGCATTTGGGGTAATGCTATATAATATTACACATAATAGTATATAATTGAATCTCGTCTCCTTGCTAGCGATGATTACAAAATCGAGGAATATGGCTTTAGCAGCCGTAATTATAACTGCTTCAATGGCTTTACTAATTTCATCAACAACAGTTATTACTGGGACGCACTTCGTTAATCAAGTGGCCTTTGCCCAAGGAGGCAGTGGTCAGCCTACTCCAGCACTAAACCAAAATGTCGTGTGGCAAGGAAGCGTGTCCTCGTCAGCAAGTAAATTACCAGGACATGAAAATGAGCATACGGCAGTTATACTGGGTCCGAGAAACGATCGGGGAGTTTACTCTGGGATACTCACATATCAAGCAAGTAAACCAGTAAACGTAATTGTATGGAACTTTGTAAGACTAGACAATAAAACAGCGATCCCTAAGGAGTTTGGAAGTCAAAATGACATGATAAAGCTAGGAAAAGATACTGTCGCACTCACAACTTTAGGTTCATCAGGTAAATCTGGCTCCGTTCCATTCACTGGTAATGCTATTGAATTAGTTAACACTGGAGGAGGCAAGAATAAAGACTTTACTGCAACCTACTCTGTAAATGTTGTAGGTACACAGGGAAAGATGGTCAACGATCTTAAAAGCTTATCTACCTTTAATGCGACCAATGCGGGATAACCGAATAGAGCAAGGTATAACATACTTCGATTCAACACCCTTTTTTTGAACGTGTCTATATTCACATAAGTGTATATTGACCCCTCGTAAATCTTAACATAGATACAAACTGTTAGACTTAGCATTCTAGTCCTATTTCGATCTATTCCGGCCATCTTACAATGATCCAGAATCTTAGAAATCTACAAAACGATTCCTAAGGGCTACGATATCAGAACAAAATACTTATTCTAAATATCGCGCAGACCAAGTGACGATTGAAAGTACAGTTCTTATAGATCACGATAGTTCAATTGATGACGCCGAATATAGATATCTGAAGTAGGTATTATGAATTCTTATTGCTTTGTATCTTGTTATGTTTATGTCTAGCGGATCGTCCCTTTTTCCTAGTTTGAATTCGCTTATATAACCAGAGAAATGTCAAGCTACCGACTAAGGCCCTCCTTCTTCAGTTGCGATGTACTACTCAATTGAATAGTTTCTGCCGTGTGTATCACATAGAGCAGGTAACATATTGAGACAGTGATAATGTGAATGTATCGTCATGCTCTGTCTCTAATTTTTGTTAATCAGAAATATCAGATTATTAGAATTATCAGTCTGGATTAATGATGAGGAAAACGAATCCTAAACAATTTAGACTGATTGGCATAAAGCTTGTCAATCATACAGTATCTTCCATTCGTATCTTTTAATCAAAATAAAGCACACAATAGATTATTTGTCAACTAAGAAATGAAGAACCCTAGTGCGATTTAATACATCCTCGAGGCTTCCATTCTTGTCGAATAATCAAGGCCATCACACGTATACGAACGACTAAACTGATTCTGCCTATTTTGTTACCAAGTACAGTTTATAGAACGATTGTGGATCTCTTCCAAATTCCAAGAAACGCAATGGCAGGCATATTGGATTTTAGCCAGAAGAAGGGAATTTAGCCATTTCTATGCCATATACTTCTCGGAATTTTCTGGCCCTCGCATCTTTAAAGATATCCTTACTACAATACTTCATTGAATATGCCGCCATCATATCGAGGATCGGTTGCAACGCTAACCCTTTTTCAACTGGCTCGTATTCTACCCGGACAGGCTTTTCGTTGGAATAGACTACGCGTTTGATCAATCCATATTTTTCCATTTCCTTTAGCCTTGTGGAAAGAGTCTTAGGATTCCCATTTTCTATGGAACTTAATAATTGATTGAACCTAGATTGTTTGCCGTATATCATATTTCGCAGAATCAAAATTGTGAACTTTTTCCCAATAATACCAAAGGTGTTGTTGATAGGGCAGCATTTCAACGAAGTATCGCTCCTACCTGTATGGTCCTCTGTTGCAGTGGGATTCCTTTTGGTTGGTGACATTGTTGTTGTTCCAGAATTTGTTACATCAGGTCTACGAGCCTTCATCTCTCGAATAAAGGTTGGTAGTTTTAGGCTATATAGTTATCTGACTAGCCAAAGTTGCTAACTAACCTGATCGTAAGTTGGTAATTTTTAACTTACTATATCATTTATATGTAATTACCTAATTATATTAGATATGGTGATGTTAGCGTAGTTATAGAATTATATGATAGGACACCTTCAAACAACCAAATAACAAATTCTGCCAGTGTGCCTAAATGCCCAGGTTGTAAGAATGAAAGGATAATTACTGATTCTGCGTCAGGCGAGGTGATTTGCGATAATTGTGGTCGTGTAATTTCTGATAAGTTACAAGATATTGAATCAGAGTGGCATAGATTCTTCGTAGATGAATCTAAAACAGGAACACGTATCGGAAGTCGGCATTCGCTAGCTCGTCATGATATGGGATTGTCGACAGTAATCGGGAGAACAGACAGGGATGCTAGCGGTAACAAACTTGACACAGTTATGCGTACTAGGATGAACAGGTTAGCTACCTGGGACTTGAGATCCCAACAACATAATCCCAAAGACAGAAGTCTTAGACAAGCATTCTTTAGATTAGATGTTTTAAAGGATAAACTCGGACTCTCAGACAGCATAGTAGAGAAAGGCAGCATACATCTACAGAAAGGCCCAGTCGAAAAAAATTACACGTGGTAGAACCATCTCTGGAGTTTTAGCAGCCGCCATATATATTTCGTGTAGAGAGATGGGAGTACATCGAACTATAAATGATATCGCAACTGAATGTAGCATAAAGCGTAAAGAGCTATCAAAGGATTTCAGAGTACTTTGCAATCGACTTGACCTTAAAATCCCCCAACCTGACCCCATGAAATGCATCGCTAAGGTTGCGAATAGGGTTAAACTAAGTGAGAAGACGAAACGGCATGCGACTCAGATCATGAGCAATGTCACGAAAGAAGAGATATCTGCAGGAAAGGATCCTATGGGACTTGCTGCTTCTGTGCTCTATCTATCCAGTCTCAAAAATGGAGAAGTTGTTACCCAATCAACCATTGGCAGCTGCTGCTGGAGTTACCGAAGTAACCGTTAGAAATAGAACTAAGGAATTAAGAGATAGACTAATGTTCAATTAGTTATTGTTTTATGGCAGAAGCACAGCTGTTAAAAGGGCGGCGACTTGCTATATAAATTTCTTAGGTGGTCTTTTGTCAATCTAACACAGGATCCGAGAATTCTGTGAATTGCCAAGGGAGATTTGGAGATTGATATTGCACGCTTGTGATTGCGTATCTTTGACAGATCATAGCTAAAAATTATTTACGGCGATGCAGAAAGGCCCTGCTACAGTATCAGATCGGTCGTTTTTATCCAATTATGAATGAAAAAATACGAAGATTCATAAACAAAGAAATAATATTGCCTCATTCCAGGTAGCACCATATGTAAGAATACAATGGTGTTGAATCCTAATGTCTACTTTGTATTCTCGGGCTGAATATCAACTCTACTCCCCGTTTCCCACCATGATTAAGAACGAATGATTCGTTTGCCAATATGGGAAAGCTAGAAAGTTCTGTGTTTCGGCAATTGGGACAGGCGACTCCATGAAGCATCAAGTTACCGAAGAAGGTTGCAGACCAAAAACATGAATCACACAAAACAAATATTGTTTCTCTATTCTTTGGATTCTCCTTTTCCTTTGGAATAAATTGCTTTGTCCCAGATGTACCGAGATTTATTTCATCGGTATTTCCCACTTTCGGATCACCAATATTAATAGTTAAACATATCCCCGTATTATTAAATGTCACGTGTGTACGAAATCCCCTGTGTAAGTTTTATTTATTCATCTTGATTCTTTCACCATCGATTGATTGTTAAGAGCTCGAAGTAACTATGCTCGCGTCATCTATTCACAATATCCTAATGGGAATTCAAGACCCACGCTTTAGATTTGAAACTTCGTACTTCGATTTGCCACAGAAGTCGAATCGAAATCTCCTGTATTCTAAAACTAACCTCTTGATATTAGTAACAACCAACGGAGCGCTTCTGGGATGGCGTCAATTGTTAAACTCCGGTTTAACGCCCAAACTATGCATTATTTGGCAACAGAAGTGTATCAAAGCTCATTCTCTTTTGTGGAGCCTATAAATCTGTACTGCCATCATAGCTAAACTTGCTTAATATTTTGTGAGGATATGGAGAAATTAACTTTCACTGTACTTTACAAAAGTATTGATAACCTTTCGGGCTCTAGAAGCATCACTCCCACCAGCTAATCTAGCAATTCTTATACATTCCCTGATATTGCGGCTTTTGAGTCTGTTAAATACTGCTTCCGCAATTATGACTGCGATATCTCTATCTATACCCTCTTTTTCTAGAATCTGAATTGAAATATCGATAAATTCTTCTTCTGTGTATGGTTTTATATTAATAATCGTAAATCTTGTTTGCAGTGGATACAATAATTTTTCTATACTGTTAGCACTAGCGAAAACCCATGTCTTTAATTGAGTCGACCTATTATGATTATGTTTCAATTCGGATAATATCCCAGATTCCATCAAATTGAGTAGACTAACTTGATCTTTCTTATTCATTTTCTCAATTTCGTCAATAATAAAATAGCGCGGCCTATTTTCAAACAGATAATCAAAGATCCCAGATTTAGTAGAGCTGCTTCCTACCGCATAGTATGATCTTTCGAGGCTTGTAAGGCATGTCATAAATATCGATTTAGCCGATGCCGGAGGTCCACACAAAAGAATGTGTACTGGTTTTTGCGCGTTAATTGACATGTCGAACAATTCCTTCACATCGGTATAGCCAATAATGTCACCGAATATACTATTGCTATTGCTTTTTTTACTAATAGGATAGTTATTCAACTCAGACCTCTGATTATTTTTCCTTTTCCAATACGTGAATAAATTCAATTTTTCAATAGTATAATGAACGCATACATATTTAAGATAACTCATAATTATTCTATGATCTTTTGAACTCCTAGTACGTTAACTGCAAGAAACAGTAATACCATAATAAATATTTTCAAGAAGCACGAGATGAGGTTTGCAGCTTGTCATGAGCTTAGAGAAAATAACTAATTACTCTTGTCCTCAAACTTTGAAACAGTTCGTCAACAGTAAATCTCTGTGTATAGGTCTGAATCGTAGATGGAGTTTGTTCTTTTGGTTTATTCCTTTTGAAAAGAACTGGAATATGTTTTGTTATTCCGAGGTATCGTTTCAAGTGCCGTTCAATATGCTTGTCTTCTTACATGAAATGTAACTACGTCATAAAGCTTCAAGATTCCGTTGCTCCACCATTATTCTAAACGAGATCTTTGTTCCATTATATTCATAGAAACTACTAGATTTCATCAACGTATCCTCCTGCTAGTGTTTAAAGGGTATACAAAACGCTGTCAATATGGATCGACAGGATTGCGATAGGACTATTCATTGTATTTCAATCAATTCCTTCGACAGACTTATTACCTTCTAAAAGCTACATGAGTTTAATGGCTTTGTAGAAAACATCGATTTTATGGGCTTAGCCAGTCTGTGCATATTGTAGGTTATGCATCTGAAAGACACTTCCCTTTTTTGCTCTTCAATTAATTTAGACATCAAGTGCTCTGCAAACAGCCATTTTGTTACGGAACAATGGTTTCATCCTTGTTCCTTTGTTTGCATAGTACTTTACAATGTCTTCTCATCTGATTTCTGTATCTTCCATGTGTTCTCCATATCTGTATCTCATCATATCGAGCTAGAATAACACTGAACGCATATCCTTTTCTTATCAATACATGATTATCTTCATTATCCATGCCTTGCCACTCGTAACTAGAGATAATGGAACAATCTCAGAAATTCTTGTTATGATTGGTTTGAAATCCATGTTGTCGTGTCTTGTAGGAGCCCATCTTATTTTAATCGAACATATGATTTGCAGTAATAGATCAGCTCAAATAGATAATTTCGCATATTTTCTTATCTCCTCGACCCTCTTCGATGCGTATAGTATTATGATGATGTGTAACCCTAAATCCAGTCGAATCTATTCTTACAAAGATATGATTGGTACCGCTAATTACAATGAACGACGGAATTATCTTTTCAAGCAATGCATTGTAAATTGTTTCTGTCACTTTTTGTAACGTTGTAAAATGTGGAATATGTGACAACCGTATAGACGACCTTAGGTAATACGTCTCGAAGAGCCAATGGACAATCAAACATCCTATAACTCACCTTCATACTGTCGGATTGCAACTAGAACTATGTGTTGCCAGATTGTAAATATGTGATTAGTTGTCATGTTAGAAAACAGAGGAATCCTAGCTTTTTTTATCTGTCTGGATTGGCTTTATGACATTTTCAGAATGTCTTAAGATCGTTGAAACTCATTATAGAATGGAATTCCACATTGACACTTATTCCTTGAAATAATAGCTCAGCAAATTCAGGTATCTGGTCAGCTGTTTTCATTTCTACGACGAAAGCCCTAACCCTCTCGCCTTTAGCCTCAAAATACTATGATGCGTCTGGTTTGGCTTTATCCACATATTCTTCCAGATTCTTTAGGAAGTTCGGATCCATTACCATCGTGTTTCAGGCTTCCGCTGGTATTTGCACTAATTATAAATCACATTGATAAGCCGTTTTGGATAAGTTATAAATATTTATCAGTGTCCGTTTGTCTTTCAGTTAAAAAATTTGAAAAAGAATTAGGAATTAGATAATGACTATGATTTGTCTAGCCTTTTCTAATTGTTACTACTAGTATTATCTGGGTTGTTGCTTGTATCACTGCCCGCTACCGAACTGCCGGTGCTACTACCGCCACCGCCGCTACCGCCGCTACCGCTGCACCGCCGCTACCGCTGTGCTACCGCTACTGCTGCCACCGCCGCTACTGCTGCTACCGCTGCTACCGCTGCTAGTGCTTCCTCCATAGGTAGAGCTAAAGCAACTTCTTATCTGCGTTTTTGTCGCGGAACCACCTAAATCGGAAAGACATTTCTGGAACTTGTCATAATCACTCTTGGATGAACTACTGCTCCTGCTACTGCTTCCGCTACTGCTGCTTCCACTGCTGCTTCCACTTCCACTGCTGCTTCCACTTCCACTGCTGCTTCCTTTACTGCTACCTTTCTTTGCAACCACAGTATTTGCTAGTGTGATTGATGATACTAGGATTGCCGCTGTAACTACGATAGCAACAACTGTCATTATTTTTGAGGTGTTCATTGTTTTTCTCGTAGTCTTTCTGTACTAGACTATTTATATCTTATTTAACATTGGTAACTAACCTCTCCTAGCATAAAAAATAAACACTGCTTGATATTACAACAGAAGATCTAAATCAATAATTTTACCTATTTATTTCACTGATTATATAATAGAGGTCATCAATACATACACAGAAGCAGCCATTGGGATAACAGGTAATCATTCGTTTGAAGTCGGAAGAAAACTACTATCAGATCTAGTAAAGATTAGGGTGATCCGGTCTGCACACATATGATGCATGGCTGGACTGAAGAGCAATTATTACAAAATGCAAACAAGCACGGTATAAGTCCATGGATATACGGGGCAGACGCGGAACGAAGAAATATCTAAAAATAAAGAACATTTCAGTAAACTCATAATAAGTTTGTAAATTACACTTCATCATCTTTTTTGAATCCTTTCGAATTATCTATCCACCAAAAGCAATTAATATTCTCTCTCGTCAGACTGACTTGGACTAGTACTTGGATAACTTCTAAATGAATCGTTAAAGAAGAATCAATAATACATTATCTATTTATAGCCAATATCACGTAATTTTATTACGGTTATTAATTAGAGGTCAGCATATTATACCAATACGTATTTTCTGCCTTTAGCTTTTTCAGACTAATATGTAGATAACCAGTATTGTTTGAAGACTTAATATTATAATTGATTACATAATTGGAATTAGACTCTACTTAGCCTATAGAACGGCATTTGTCAAGTAAATCCTTTATCGGATTGAAAGCCTCATCAGCAGAACATTATCTAATGATTACCACATCTGTCAATTTTGCACGCCTTTTTAGTATTTTTGAATAGTCTAAGTTGTTCTATACATCTATGAGCCATCTTCTAAAATCACGTAATAAATAATTTATTGTTGGTCGTTGACCATCCTATCGTTATATAATCTTACTTTTTCAGATTTAAATAAAGTCCAGATTAATGAAAGTCCAACATTCTTTTATATGCTGAAAATTACAAGAGGTAATACAAGCTTCGTGATCATTTTAATGTTAAATCATTTCGACTACGAATGCACTTCAGATTTGGACTTCGATGCATTGGGACCCACAATGCTTTTTACACCTATTAAGAATTGTTATCATGAGCCGTTCCGCAAAAGAATGGTCTAGTCCGCAGAATGCTCTGGCATATCTAACTGTAGCCGATAATCTTCCACATCGATCGGAGGGTCAATCTGTCTTGATAGTTTGTATCCTGTAAATCCAACAGAATCTAAAATCGTCGGCCTTTAGCAGAGAATCTGACAAAGATTCAAAAATATCTGACTATAATGATAAAAACTAGAAAACACAATGAGGAAGCAGGAGAAATAACAACAACCAGGTTTTCTCAACTCATTTAATGGCTTAGATTAAATAAGTCATGACCTCGTATCAAATTTATAATAGCGTGTAATTTCTATTTATCTATGGCAAGATTTGTTAGAAAAGAAGATAGGGGTCCGACGGAAGTCAAAGTAGGAAATGAAAGTAGGTGGATTTGTATGTGCGGATTAAGTAGCAACCAACCTTTCTGTGATGGTTCACACAAAAGGACAGCAGATGAACAAGCAGGTAAAGACTATAGATACAATGCTGATGGAACTAGGATTGAAATCAAATAAAAATAAAAATACTACAATTCTATAATATAATTTAATATTATTATTTTAATTATGATTATACTCCAGTCCACAAGAAAAGCTTTATAGCAAAATAATCGAAGCATTGGTAAATTAATATTCTCGTTCCTATTGG
>CAVPXM010000020.1:0-112361 GCA_963709405.1 uncultured Nitrososphaerales archaeon | reverse complement strand
AAGTTAAAACAACCTATGGTAATTGGTTATATACTCGCTGGCATGATAATAGGTCCTTATACACCTCCATTTAGATTGATACAGAATATTAACTCATTGAATACCTTTGCAGAGTCAGGAATTATAATGTTACTATTTGTTATTGGCACTGAATTCCCAATAGCCAAGTTAAGATCTGTGGGTAGGATTTCGATCCAGGTGGCATTAACTGAAACTATAGTGACTCTATTAATCGTATTTTTCGTTGCTCAAACACTCGGCTTTTCATTCTTTGATTCACTGTTCCTTGCATTAGCTATGTCTATTACTAGTACGGTAATAACTATTAGAGTCCTTGAGGAGGTAGGCATGATCAAGGATAAATCAACCGTTCTAATTCTAGGAATTTCTATTGTAGAAGATATTATAGCTATCACCACTCTTGGTATCTTTCAATCAGTGGCCACAAATGAAGGTCACGTATCTATCCTGCAAGTCTCTATTTCATTAGGAATAGTTATTGCATTTATTGGAAGTACACTCTTCCTAGGCTCAAGGTATATTCCTGCGATAATAGATAGAATTGGTAAGACACAAGACTACGCATTGATTCTAATCGTAATTCTTGGGTTGGCATTTGGTTTGTCATTTGGACGCTAAAGGAACTTGGTTTATCTGTTGTTACCGGCGCTTTTCTAGCTGGAGTGTTGGTTGCTGAATCAAAGAGTGCTAATGTCGCTAGAGTGATCACAACCCCATTAAGAGATATGTTTGCAGCAATATTTTTTATATCCATAGGTGCGCTGATTAACTTATCTCAGGTTCCTTTACTCATTGTTCCAGCAATGTTACTGATTCTAACATCATTTGCTTCCAAATTCTTGATAATTATTGCAATATTGATTAGGGCAAAGGGATATGATGACATTACAGCACTAAGGACAGGATTAGGAATGGCCTCGGCAAGAGGAGAGATATCCTTGATTATCGCCAAAGCTGGTCAAGATGTTGGAGCAATTACTTCCTCAGTCTTCCCAATATTAGGCATAGTAACTATAGTAACAGGCTTTCATGACTCCATATGTAATCAAGTTTGGGAACATCCTAAGAATTTCGGAATCGGTGACATCTTCTCACTCTCCTGAATCTACGTCTCCTCGAGAAAAGGTGAAAAGGTTTAGGTTTCGTTTTCGAGTATGATGTCAATAGCTCAAATTAGAACAAATATACTAAAAATTTGATATTGACTAGATTTCTATAATATCCTCTACTGTATCACCTGTTCCGCTTCTACGATGACCATATAATTGCTCTATGCAGATGGCGAACCCTACATGAGCACAATCACCTTCCTTACAGTATTTACAATAAGGAATGCCTTTGTTTATTTCAACGTCTATCTCTGCACGTAGATATGTATCATATAGGATGGTATGGACATCATTAACAAATTTCAACAGCACTATGGGGTTACCAGTAGAGCTTAATGACTCCTTATCATCGGAATTCAACCAATGCATAAAAGCAAATGTACCTTCGTCCAATGTTTCGCATTTATTCAACTTGTTTTGATCTTTATAATTGCCGTGACTATCCGAATCATCATCTGATTGGTCGCTATTACGTTCTTCTTCCATAAGGTTTGCCTTTTTGAACTTATCTTTATTATTGAGAATAACTATATTAACTTATGTACGAGCGTATTTGATCTCCACATAAGACCGTGCTCGATGAATCCAGTATTATTATAGTTTTTTTCATTCTAGTGGCATTTGGCATCATAATTCACTACATTTTCATGAGTTTGGTATTAAGTTGCTACAAAAAAGGTCTATTTCTTTCAGTTCTCAGATATATTTTTAAATATCTAGTAATTATCTAAATTATTTATAAGTAATAAAAGATCTACATTTTTTATATACTTTTTGACTATATTCTGTAGTGATTTCAAAAGTTTTCACAACTCTAGCAGATATTTAGGCGATTAATTCTTAAAACACAATGACGTTTATTGGCTGAAAAGCCTCGAAAAAGACCAGAATGTTTTATGTACAAGTTAAATTTCTTATACTGGCATTTAGATTCAAATCTTAAATATGACCGATACGAATGATTATTGTATATCGTAGTATTGGATGATGATAACGAAATAACTAGAGAACATATAAATGATGGTTCTAAACCTCTCACGAATACAGGATCTGCGACTTCAACTTCTAGTTTGATAAATGAAGGGATCCTAGCAGGTCAGAGGATTGCCAAAATTTCAGTTATCACTTTAATAAGTATCGGTATTGTAGAACTTGTTACCGGATATGTTAGCGGTAGTGCTGTTGCCACAGCAGATGGAACTGATTCCTTGTCTGATGCAATGATATCTTTCATAGTATTATTAGGGCTGAGAATTGCACACAGACCTGCAGATAAGACCTTCCATTTTGGATATCATAAAGTTGAAAGCTTCGCAGCACTTATGGAGCAATAGGAATGGTTATAATTGGTGGTATTATCTTTTATCACTCTTATGAGGCCCTAATACAACCAAGAGAAATTCGGCAGCCTATTTTGACTATGATTGTCCTAGTGCTGCGGCTGGTATCTCTCTATACAGAGCATTTCAAATGAGAACTATCGCGAACAAATATGACATACTCTCATTAAAAACTGATGCCAAAAATTCAATAAAAGATGGTTCTGCTTCAGTCATTGGTTTTATTAGTGTCGTGATAGCCTCTCAGCTGGGATTCTTACAAGCAGATGCTATAGGTGGTATGATAATCGCCGGGTACGTTTTTTCTGTCTCCTACGTATCACTCAAACGTTCATCTCTTATACTTGTAGATTCGTGGCAAGATCCCAAGGTTACAGAAATTGTCAAGAGGACCATCGAAGAGAAATTCAGCTACGAGCAGATCATAGTTAGGTCAGTATTGCTCCGTCCTACCGGTCTGGTAACGCAAGCTGAAGTACATATAGAAATTGATGGCAGCAAGCCCTTGGCAGAAGTTGAGTTGTTGTCGATCGAGATAGCGACTGAAATGCGTTCTAAAATTCCAACTATGGATAGAATATCAATTGTTCCTCATTCCTCCTCAACAGCAAAACCTTCACCAAAAAGATGGAGTGGAATATTTCGTAATCGTAGAAGTGCCATTCGTAGCCAGTAGAGCAGTTCGAGATAGTCATTACTTATTTATCTATCCACATATGATTCAAATACGAGATCTACTTTCATAACTAGTGATCAAACGTATAGTCCATAAGTGAAGTAAAAAATGACTACTTGTCATCCCACGTTTCACAGGTGGCAAACTTAACCGAAAGGGCTCAATCATGATGTCAGATTATCCATATTTTATAGCAATTTACCAGCGATCCTTTGCTTAGTAGGTTAATGTACCTAGCAAGTGACGTAGGTACATTAATTGATCAACTGAAATACTTTACTACATTGGTAGTGATAATTATAGGAATAGTAGCATTAATCATTGCATTTCTTGTATTCTCATGGAATAAACAATTAGAGAAAATGGTAGTCGCAAGAACTGCACAACTAAAAAATGCCAATGATTCGCTAGCATGTGCAGTAGAAACTCAGGTCATCTCCAATTTGCTAGATAATGCTATTAAATTCGCCAAAGAAATAGCTACCACGACAACATCTGGAAATGTGGCGGTTAGTGTACCTATCAGAACCAGAAAAGTTTGGTGACGATAATGATAACGACAATAAGAAGGAGGTTGTGATTAGCGTTAAAGATACAGATACAGGTACTGGGATAGATCCAGAAATATTTCCCAAATTATTTTCAAAATTTGCCACCAAATCCTAAAGCGGGACTGGTTTAGGATTATTTATATCAAAAAGCATTATTGAAGCTCATGGTGGTAAGATAGCGCCGAAAATATTAACTCGAACTGAAAAAAGGGAGCTATCTTTTGTTTCAGTCTTCCACTAAGTAACAATATAAATAATAGATACAAAAATATGAATGATTTCTATAATAACGATAACGGAGATTCGCAATGAGGTTATAAAGTTCTATATCCAATATGAGCAGTCATGCTATGCCTAAGATGGACGGCTTTGAATTATATCGAGAAATAAGAAAGGTAGACGATAAAGTGAAAGTCTGTTTTCTGACTGCTTCCGAGATGTATAGTGAAGAGTTAAGGATGCAAATTCAAACATTGGCTCAGGATGTAAAATGTTTTATTCCAAAACCAATTACACTATTTGATTTAGTAAACATAGTAAAGCTAGAATTAAACAAATGACCCCATGTAAATCGAATACGCATTGTACTCGGTTATTCGCTAGAATTCCTCCCAACTGTCCATACGTGACACATATTTTTGGTGTGTATCCATATATTCAACTATAGACAGCCTCCCGTATGCAATATTTCCTGCCTGTGATGGCAACGGCAATTTAGAATCAATACCCGCTTTGTTGCACGATTCATCATCTTTTTAGTGATGTTTATTTGACGAGCGATATTGAGTTTGAAAGGTTTCTTGATGAATTATTCGGCTCGTGATAAAAGTAAAAAATATCTACTTTTTGTAAAAAGTAGATCGGGTATTGAGTTGTTTATATTTCCGTCAAAACTTTATCATCCTAATATTGAATTAAATGCTTCATACGCTATTTGGGTTAACTTTTAATCATACCCATCCAAGCTTTCATAAATTCATTATATCCATTAATCCATGCAACGTTATAAGATTGCCATAATTTTATTACGGAAACGAATGGATTGTTATCATAGTTGGGTGAATTAGAATAAGATCCTTTATTCTCGCTATCATAAAACCTAACTGATTCGCCTAAATGATCTTGTTTTTCCGATTCTTCGTGAACCTGAGTAATGTCTTGTTTTACATCCAGCTTCGACACTACATCCTCTTTTTTTAATTTCATTACGTTACGATCTCTTTCTTCTAAAGTCGGATTTGCCATAGGGAAGCTAGTGGTATCCGGATTTGTGTTTAGACTATTTTCAGGTTCGGTTTTTTTAACGCCATCGTTGCTACTTATTGTCGAAGGATCTAGCTGTTGTTTTTCTTCCACTTGTGAGAATACTTTACTTGAATTATCTGGTCCCATATCTGCCGTTTCTTTCGTTTCTGACATAGCATTATATCTATACGAATCAAATACCTCTGGTTGAACTGTTGATAATGTAGGTAGTGGTGATGATGGTGTTGTGATTGCTTCTGATGATGACGAGGGTTTCTCTTCCTTTTGATCCGTTTTACCCTTTAATTTTTTCTCTTCTCCTAGTCCCATGCTCATATCTATATTTCTATTATTCTCCTTATTATCAGTTTGATTATCATAATTACTTTTTTGATGGTCTTTAGTAGCTCGCTTGATTCGCTTGTAAGCAGCAGAAGAAGCTGTTCGCTTATTCCTAGTATTACTGATATTTCTTCTCTTATCATTAAACTTCTTTTGTTTCATGATAAAGTAGTATACTTTATCCTTATTCTACCTATAGAATTAATACAGTCATAATAGTGGCTAATTAATAATAGTTATTTCAAAGAAAATAGTATAATTCATAAAAAAATCTAGCAGTCGATGATTTTTGATAAACAAAAAAAGACACAATAAATTGCGGCAAAATTTTAGTTTTAAATCGTAGTAAATGTGGTAAAAAAATTCAGTCTATCGTAGTAGATGTATATGATGATGATCTTTCTTGGACGACACTTTCATAGTAGACATTCCTTTCAGATCGGATAGAGGAGTCACTACTAATGCTGCCACTAAATGCAGACTTCATAACACGAGCATTTAACATTTAATTTAAGACAAGAAGCGAAACTTAATCAGCAGATCCACCGCACGCACAATAACCTAATTCGTCTATCCTCGAATTACAGAATTGGCAATATCCAAACAGATCATAGTTCATTTCCCATGACTCCTTACCAAATATCTGTAAATGAGTGTTGATCTCATCGGGAATTAATTGTGAAGATTTATTCTTGTCCATTATATTACGATTAAAATAGATCCTTATGCTATATATTTAAGTTCGACCTTTTTATATCTATAGAATATATACGCTCCAGCGTTGTCCTATATTCACTGGGGATGATATTGCAACCTAGTTTGAATCATTATGCTGGTTTTGATCCCGGAACTGCTAACACTCTCAGGAAAATGTTGGATTTGTCAGAAATAATATGGAATGATGTTTAAGTATCACAGACAGAAGAAGAATTGAACAGATCATCGTCCAGTAGTACAGAGCGAACTACTCTATCGGATTTTTTGAAATGAGATGCTTTTTACTTCTAAAAACGTAATGGATGAACTAATCCCATCTGCCAACATGGCTTGAAACAACTGGAGTATATTATGTCTCTGAATAATAATGATCAGAGATGCTATTACCAACAATTCAGAATATTTCAAAAATCACAAACCTGATCGATCGAGCGAGATTCAGTCGAGATAATTCATTATTCCCCAAATCAAGGACATCAATCATATTTAATCAAATTTCAATTTTGAAAGTGATGCTTTACCCGTTCTTTAATCATCATCTATCGCAATTTCTTCAATTATATCTTGATGAGCAAAAATTACCATCATCATGCCTATTTGAATTCGAGAACGATCCTTAAATCTGAAACCTCTTTTCAAGCCGTCTTGTCTTACTACCCATAGCTCAGTTTCATCAGTTGCTTTAAACGTGCCATTCATATTCGTCTTTATATAGCATCTTATTCCAATTATCCCGCAGATCACACACAAGAAACGATAAATACGCTTGTTCTATCAATTCGTTTTACTGGAACACCCATACGTTATGCGCGTTCAGTTCTCTCTTATCTACCAAATTCTTATCTATCGAACTGGTGATTTGACATGCTCCTCCAGATAGTCATACATATAAATTCTTATCATCACACCAGTAAATTCTGACATTATATGGTTTTATATGGAATTTAGACCCATTAAATACCAACCTATATATGAGCTGGACGCTAATAGTATTATAGATGACATAAAAATGGTAGATAATATTAAATCTAAAGACGACATAACCACTTCAACTAGGTCAACTGAAGCAGCTAGCTTTTATGACACAGTAAGACAAAACTGCATTAGAATAGTAGACGAGTTTGAAAAAGCTCAACCACAATATGCACAATCGGTCTCTAATCTACAGCTTGATTGCATTGCCGCAGCATGGGATACTATCCGGAATATGGTTTCAGCTCAAAAGTTGTTAGCGAATAACAAGAACGTTCCAGTAGTAACACCACCATACACTGATGAATTTGTAAAGCAATCAAACGAGATCACCGAGAACATAGTCAAAGCAGTTAGTATCAACAACCAGCTAACAGTCAACGCAATAAATGCAGCAGCAGAAAAACTTCAGAACCCTTAATCGAACAATTGAGTCTGTGACAGAATTTAACACCAGCGCCGCAAAGGCTTGGAATTCATTCCGCCCAGTTCAACCACAATAGTTCCTCCACAAACAATAATTTTTTTGTGTCCATTTTTGCTTTGTTGCACAAAATCATTATCATATAGGTATGAGTTTGTTGACCAATTGAGATTTAGCTAACATGTAATGAGATTATTGTTGGACATGATTAACTGGTCTTTTTATAACAAATCGCTAGTTAGGCGAGGTGAAGTTATTCTAGATTTTGATGTCATAATTAGATAGTTGGTATAGTGAGTTGGACTTAATGAATGATGGAAAGAGGGGTGGACAGTACCACTATCCAGATTCGTTTATCCAATTACTAGGTTACATGAGGGTATATTTTCATCTGCCATACCGCCAAGCAGAAGGCGTAGTCATAGCTCATGCTGGTAATAAGAAGATACCATCCATTCCAAACTACAGGTACAATTAACAGACGTATTAATAACCAGGATATCAGAATCAGCGAACGACATGAAGTAGGTAATGATGACGACATCATTATAGCATTAGATAGTACAGGAATCAAAGTTGCCAATAGAGGTGAATGGATACGACATAAATGGCACGTAAGAAGAGGTTATCTGAAAATACATGTAGCAGTAAACATCAAGAATAAGAAGATTATTTCTTTGGAGGTTACTAGTGAAGAAGTACACGATGGCAAGATGCTAAAGAAGTTGATTGATAATGCTTCTGCAAATAACAATGTAAAGGGTGCGTTAGCAGATGGTATGTATGACAGTAATAAGAATTTTAGATATCTATCCAAGAACCATATTAAACCTGGTATAAAGACAAGAAGTAATTCCAAGGTCAAGACAGGCAACTGTCAAGCAAGGAATAGGTCTGTAATGAGACAACAAACAAATCTCAAAAGATGGAAACATAGCGTGAGCTATGGACAAAGGTGGATGGCAGAAACGGTATTCTCGTCTATCAAAAGAACGTTTGGCGAGTATGTAACTGCAAGAAAGTTTCAGAATATGGCCAAAGAGATGTTGCTAAAAGCATCACTGTATAACATGTTTGCTATCGGGATGTAGAGATATAGATAATGTACGAATGATAAAATGATTCATGCAACAGAGCTTCCATTTTCTTTGTTTAAATGTTTATAATATACATTTTTTGATTTCACCTAAACTGCAGCCATTGAGAGAATATGATGGTCAGTATTCTGTAATTCGTAAATATAACCTCACCGTGATTTGCAATTGACGAAGCGTCCATATTTCAGAAATGAACTACGTTATTATTCTATCAAATAATTCTTATTTATAGAATTGGGTGTCCGACGCGCGTCCCTGCCTAATATGCACATGATGTTCTGTCATCAATGTCTATGTATATCGAAGCGTCAGTCTATACATCTAATGCCTCATTTCTAAGAGTGTTTAAAATCTGGTATGCTGCATATCGTTATGGATACACTTTTTTATGATATAATTATACTGGACGTGTCAAAAATCGACATTGTCCGGTGTGTTAAAACTTAATGGATATTAACAGAATTAAATACTTTAATTCACATCAATTGATTGCTACTATCTATAGATATCATCAATTCAATATGCATTAAACACTCACATCTTAACACATGCGGTAGCCTTCAAATCGTTAGACTAGGAGTTAGCTTTTCATTGTTTTTATTGCCTAAAATCTTTTTTTGCAGTCTTCTTAACTATATGGTAAGATAAACTTACACATAAGTGATACAATTTTATCTTGCCGTCTTGTTTTAAATTTCTATGGTTAAGCGCAAACCAATTCTACTTTTAGATGAGTCAGATGATTCTATAAAGGCCGTTGGTCTTTTCAAAAGATTAGAGATTGATTATGTAGAATATAATATTAAGAAATTTGAAGAAAGCTGTTGCGGTGAGCTACCTACTACCACAGCTCCCTCAGTTTTTGCAGTTGAAGGAATCTTTAGAGGTTTAGAGGGGATTAATGAATATATTTCATTTAAAAGAGGCACCACTGATTCTGATATTGAGTCAGAAAGTGCGTATTGGTGACAGTGACAGTTGAATTAGCTGTGACGGCTTTATCTTTATTATATGTGAGTTGTTATCCAAAGAAAGCAATGATAAGCTGCTTTTCAATTATATTGATGTTATTGCAGTAAACTGGGAGCTTGGTTAGTTGATAAAATCAAAAAGAAACCAATTAAACTAGCCCAAAAATGTGCAGAGGTTCTTTTTGAAGAGATAGATACTATACTTGAAAGTTTAGCAGAATTCGTCCCTGGGCTAGGAGGAGTTATAGAGATCAAGAAACACGTTAAAAATGGAGTTTCTGCAGCAAGGGTAGCTTCAGAGGTTGCATGACAATCCTCATAGAAAAGTATCTTGGCTAGGTATTTGGCTACAAGACGTGTAAGTTCCTTTCAGGATAATATATTATACAAATAAGAGTTTTCCGTCTTTAACCTCTCCAGACTTATCGTTAAAGCAACAATTAGCAACCGATCATTTATAAGAAGTAGAAAAATATTGTGTTAGAAATATTACAGAAAAGTCTTCTAATTATGATTTACAGAGGAGTCTTTAACCCTGTTATTACCGATAAAAAAGGCAACAGTTGGTATTAATGTTACCAACGTCCACACAATAAATACGAGAATTATTTTTGACCTATATTTTGTCAATGGATCTTGTATCAAAAATTACATCGTTACCTCCAATTCAAAGCAATTTGTCGTCATTATCACTCTTATTTAGATAGATGTAATAATTAAGGTTCCATACGACTTATTCTGCATTTCTTTATACAAAGTACATTTGCATTAAAAAATCATGTTTCACTAATAAATAAAATAAGAAAATAACATCAATAGTTTTCTGTCATGATTGCTCCAATTTCTATCGTCGAAAATACGGCATAGCTCACTTGGAGCACAATCTCCTATAGAAGAACTCTGCCCACCTCCATTTTTCAGATTATCTAATGCTGTTTCAAGACTGAGCAATGGAGTATTATGTCAATCTAATGGCCCATGCATCTTAAATAACGATCTTATCCTTCCACCGTGCCTTCACTAAATTTTCTTGCACATGTCTTCGCATTTGAATTATAGTTGTGATGATGCACAGCATGATCCACAATATTCTTATATCTTTGTCTTGTGTTTGCTATACGAGTTTCGAAAATATTATTACTAGCAGGTTAAGTTTCAATACCATCTCTTAGTCCAGAATTTCACTTTTTCTTGTCAAGAATATAGGTATCATTTCAAAATTTATCCTGGAGTCATTTCATGTGTTCGACTCTGCTACATCTTTGTTGCAAAGTTGATAGAGGATATTGATTCATAACTGACTTTCTTGTTATTTTGTTTTTGGGATTCGAACCAATGATTCGATTGCCTATGGAGATTTATATTTTGATACTATTAGTAATAATACTTACAATTTTATTTAGTCAGTCCATCCATCTAATTCTCACAATGATGCTATATCTTGCTGAGTCTCAGTTAATTTATCATTACTAGTTGTTTTTTTACTATGTGCATACAGACTCGCATTCTCCACACAAATCATCATGATATTCTGTAGAAAATTTATGATCCCTTTTCTCAGAACTTCTACATAGGAAGTTCGATTTGATATTTCATTATGACATCTCTCTGCAACCTTCAAGATATCAGGTTCAGTTAATCCTCGTTGTAATAGTCCAGTGATGACTGGTCCTACATAGGGCTGGACTTTTACTCTCTGCAATTCCTTTTCTCGTTCCTTTCCGAGCTCCTGAATTTCTGATTTAAGATCTTCTATCTGGGGTTCAAATCCTAGTTTAGTATCATACTGAGTCTCTACGTCTTCAATGAATTTATTTACTGCTAACCAATGGTTTATGCCATTTGAGATTGCAATATTTATGATCTTATCAAGCAACGTTTTCAGCTGGCTTGAACTGAATCCCATATCTGCAAGTTGGTTGTACACAGGTAGATTTTCCGAATGTAAACAGATCTTGTCTTGCAACAAAGATTCTTGCTGACGAAGGTTCGCAATACGCTCTTCCAATTCTTTTGTGGTTATCTCTAGCGCTCGTTTTTTGCCATCTAAATGCTGGATATAATTAAGTTCTGCAATTAGCCTCTTGAGATCGTATCCATATTCTTCAATGCGATCAATAGCGTTGGCAAATTTGGGAAGATCTTCGTTGATAGATATATTATGTCTATCCAATACTTGCTTTGCGTCAGTATATGACTTGATCTCTACATCTGCCATTTGCTTTTGCTGCAAGGCCAAGTCCCGGGCATTTTCGATTTCTGACTTTTGATTCTTGAGAGTTGATATCTCATTCTTTAAATCTTCAAGTTCGTTCTCCAAGTCCTTCTTTTTGGCTATCTTTTCGTCTATGTACTCTTCAATCTTAGGTAGTGGGATGTGGTGATCATCTGAAACCTTGACAAGTTCTTTTATAGACGTGGCGAATTTACTTGGTGTAATTTCAAGTTCTTTACATTTTTTGTAAGTATCTCCGATAAATTGTGCAGCCGCATCTGCATCTATGCTCTGCTCGCTTAGCAATTTCATAGTTCGAAAGCCAATGGCACATTGAGCTGGAGTAAGACCAGCAATATTGAGTGATTTTGCTAACTCTCGGAATGCATCCGCTTCAGGTTTTCCAAGAGCAATACTCCAATCGTTAGTAATGTTGCTAATTGCTCCTGCGCTGATGTTATTGTCCTGTGCTATTATGTCTCTGCTGAGGCCTTGAAGCCACTGACTTATGACTTTCGATTTTATTATTTCAGGAATAGCTGCTGGCATAATTAATGTCTGCTACATAAAATACATTAACAATATATAAGATGTCTTTTATTTAGACGAGTCAGATAAGCAGTCAAATCGGTCAAATACGCCGTCAAATAGTCTTGTCAAATGCGTCAAATGGCATATGAGAACATTGAATACATATTTCTTCAGATATGAGATCTAGATTAAATGCAGGCGCAGCCTACCTTAAGACGACAGCCTAGGTGAGTCGAAGATCCAAATATCTGAGCAGTACCAAAACAATATGCTAGCGATATCGGTACGACGTTAATAGACACACAAATTATGAACATGTACATCGCGATTGGAAGTGATTTGATAGTGATCTTTTGGTTAAACGTAGATGAAGTATTGTCTCTTCTAGTTCTGGTGTTATCTTCTTATACTTGATATTATGAGGTCTTTTAGAGACGTCTAATAGATCTTCAATTCCTTTCCGTTTGTATCTATTATTCCACTTGTAGTAAGTCTTTCTGGATACACCATATCTCTTACAAATACTACATATGGTATCACCAGTCCTTTCTTTTTCATGTATTAGATTAAACCTTGTTTTGATTTCTATATGGATACACTCCCTGACAGCAGAAGTGTAACCCATGTCTGTAGGATATAATGTCAGCTATGTCTGTAAGTACAACACCTAGCTAACATATTCATTGCATAAGTGAACAAATATTCTCTGGTTAACTCATTCTACATATTCCTCATTTTTGCTTAGAGATATTGTCTAGGATTTACCAATCGTCCAAGTCCTTTAAATCACGATATCTCAAAGAAATGCTTCCAAAATGACACACTGATTATTCCTTTCCTTAAGGATACTGTGTCGAAATACTCTAACTCATCATTTGCGGGGATGCCATTAACAACTATTAAGCTATCAAAATAAAACATGCATGGATAATAAGGAGCAAATTTGAAAAGTAAGAAAAATAATTGAGCACAGCATATCAATCAAACAGTTCTTTGTATGTATGTATAATCATATGTACACGAACACATTACATCAACGACTGATACAGCAGCAGAATACTCAGAATACTCATGAATCTTAAGCGATATCACATATATGATACGGAGTGTAGAACATTGAGATATGCATAATACCTCCAGAGGAGTGATCGCGATGAACAACAAGAACGGAGGCAAAGAACGCCTATATCAGAAGGCTTTACAAAATGCTGCGTCAGATAATGCTAATTTCTCAAAACTCGCGGCTGATTTAGCTAAAACAGGTAGAAACTTCTATTCGCGTGGCTGGGTTTTGGGCACAAGTGGAAATTTTAGTGCTGTAACTTCGCCGGAGCCATTGCGCTTAGTCATATCGTCTACTGGACTAGACAAGAGCAGCCTGACACCTGCACAATTTCTGGAGATCGATGACAATAGCAATGTTGTCAGAGGTGAAGGATGTCCGTCAGCTGAAGCATTGCTGCACATCGTGATTGTTCGTTGTATGAATGCAGCAGCAGTTTTACATACGCACTCAGTATGGAGTACAGTACTTTCCAGTATGCATGCTTCCAATGGTGGTGTCACACTTGAGGGATATGAAATGTTGAAGGGACTCGAAGGGGTTCAAATATACCAGCACCGCGAATGGCTACCGATTCTAGAGAATTCTAAAGATATGATTGAGCTATCACAAAGGGTGTGTACAACCCTGCGAGATTCTTCAGGCATTCATGGTTTTCTACTGCGTGGACATGGGCTTTATACGTGGGGTGCAAACTTGCATCAAGCCAAGCGCCATATTGAAATATTGGAATTTCTTATGGAAGTGCTGGTTAGATCAGCCGAGGTACTCGCACCATGATGGTGAAGATCATCGTTCTAGGGGTAGTCGAAGGGGGAGATCGCTATGGCTATAGTTCGTATCCCAGATAAAAATCGATCGTTGCAAGAACATGATGAGGTCCGAGACTATCTCGCGGCAGTTGGTATTGATTATGAATACTGGGAACCCGTAACTGGCGTTCCATCTGATGCTTCTGTAGAACAGATTCTTAACGTCTATGCGAAACAGATTGATGAACTTAAGAGGCGCGGCGGATATGTGACTGCAGATGTGATAGATGTTAACCATGATACCCCTGGTCTTGATGCTATGCTAGCAAAGTTCAATATTGAACACCGACATGATGAAGACGAGGTCAGGTACATTGTCAATGGAAGAGGATTATTCCACATTCATCCGCAGCAGGGTTCTGTTGTGGCAATAGAAGTGGAGGCAGGAGACTTGATTCGAGTACCACGCGGAACACTTCACTGGTTTGATCTTTGCGGCGATAGGAGAATTCGCGCAATACGTTTATTCCAAGATATGTCTGGCTGGACCCCACACTATACACATAGTGGAATTGATAGAAAATACGAACCTGTCTGTTGGGGTCCGTGGTACATTCCTCCACAAAAAACCACTGCAGCGAAATAGAGCGTGCGATCTCCAGCATATGATACTCAACTAAATATCATTCTAGTTGACATAGAAGGCACAACTACACCTGTCGACTTTGTCTATAAAACGTTGTTTCCATATGCTAGTGCCAACATAGAATCCTTTCTACGTGGACACTTTAGAGAGAAGGAGATTATGTCACTGGTTGAACAATTACACAAACAATATAAGAATGACAAAGAAGAAAAATTGCAACTACCACCTTGGATAGACGATAATGGCGAGTCGCAGGCTACGTTCAGCAGTTGCATACTGCCAGTGGCTCATTTCCAAAGATATCAAGCATACTGCTCTTAAATCTCTCCAGGGCAAGATCTGGGAAGAAGGGTATAACATGGGAGAGCTTCGTGGAATAGTTTATCGAGATGTTCCTCCAGCCTTCAAGCGCTGGAGCGAGCAGAAACGACAAATTTGTATCTATTCCTCTGGCAGCGTTCTAGCACAGCAGCTCCTTTTCCGTACTGTCGCTTCCGGCGACCTAACAGCCTATATTGCTGCGTTCTTTGATACAAGGGTCGGCGCAAAGCCACAAAGTGAGAGCTACAGAAAAATCGCTGAATCATTGGCTTGTAATCCTTGCAATGTTCTATTTATCTCTGATACTATGAAGGAAGTCAAAGCAGCACTGGAGGCTGGAATGCAAGCTATTCTTTGCAATCGTGATTTAAAAGCTTCCCAATCGCCAGGGACAAATATAGTCATTATCCGCAGCTTCGATGAAGTCTTCCCAGGCTAGATATACACAGATCTATCTGTTTTTCAATATCGTTTGATGAACCTTTAAAGATAATAGTTCTGGATTGAGTAAATACACAAGAAAATCCTTTTCTATTAGCATTAAATCATCTCAGTTTCTATATCTCTTACCCTCTGTTCTCAATTCTTCAAACCATTTCCTTCTTACCTACTAGATATTGCTGTAAGATATCATATCGAATCCAAAATATCATAGAACTGTTTCTGCAGCATGAGGTATCATTTCTTTGTACTATTCCTCATCATACTGTGGAAGATGTGCAAGGTTCTCTGTAGGCATCGCCCTACATAGAGGGTTGCTATGCTTTGAGTGTATACAGATATACTGAATTGTTTTGCCTTTTAGAATTGAACAGCTGCAGATACATGAGGAAAATATCCTGTTAATATATATGCACAATAGCGTTATAAAATCAAGTACTAAATTTATTGATCCAATGAGGTGGAAGTAGCTTTAAGTTAGCAGGACTTCCCAGACAAACAAAAGATGCACTTTTGATATTGGTCATATATGGGTGGCCTAGAATTTTTGGGACGCACTCCCCGCAAAGTAGTAGGGAAATTACTCTCTGGTTTCCTGCTTCGACTTTAATTGTGTCTGTGGCTCTTGCAAAACATCCAACTGCCTGGCAGACTTGAAAGTGTATATATCTAGCTATTTGAGCCATTGCCTCTCTATGATTTTTTATCCTCATTGTTAAAGAGTGCACAAAAAGATAACATCTTATGAAGTAATTGTCGTCTGTTAACTGAAACAGCATACCATATCGGAAGAAGTATTATTTCATTTAGTAAATTGAAATGAATCAACCATTTTTTGTATTGTTGGTAAATATTTAGAATACTGCCCAGGCTCTGCTTTGTATGTAATAAGATATACCTTATCTCCATTTACGGTCCAAATCTGCATCGCCTTTCGTTCATGCTTCATACTGTCTGTTGCAGTAAATACTATCTTATAGGCCATAATGCCTGCTAACCTAAAGTCGGTTGATTCTAGAGGCCTAAAATCGGGATGGTTCTGTGTCAAGTTTTTGATCTGTATTTTTGTTATTTCAGAAAGTGCCATGTTTTTTGATTTTAAATGTTCAACTGTTATGCCAAGACCTGCAGGATATGTATTTGTATTACCTTCTAGACTTGGGAGAAAGGTAACAAGACCACCGGCATGTAATTCGTGTATCCACCCAGTAGGATAATCTATTTTTATTCCTAAGGTATTGTCATGATATGTCAAGAAATTATTGTTAGTAGTTATTGAAGAGGATGCACCAAAAATAGCTGATACAGATGTTGTGGAGTAAGACGTATTCGAACTAATCGACAATAAGCAAACTAATGTCACTGCTAAATATAGCAATGACATAATTTTGAATGTTTCGCAGCGATAAATACAAAAAAAATTACATCTACTTGTAAACATGATGGTTGGTAATCTGTGTAATGATAATATAATCTTAGATAATCCTACAGATTATATTATTAACTTGCAACATAACAATGCGGCTGCTTGATACATCTGCTTCTATGGACTAGCGTTTAACCTTTAACTCAGGAGATGGCATTAACTGATTAATTGATGTTCATGCGACATACGCTATTGATGAAACGATGCTGTCTACCAAAATTTTTTTATATGTTACAATAGTTGGTAAATGCCTTATATTGATAAATTATTATATACTGCAACAATCTCGTAACTCTTCCTATCCCAGGATGACATTTCAACACTTGCTGATAATAAATTACTGTTTTGTGAGATCATTGACATCTGCCAGTATTATATCATTAGCTTTAACGGCCTCATATCTGCTTGAGCCCCTTATGGGAGAGGGTATAATTCTCTGTTTTACTGAAACAGAAAAATCATTTAGATATACTGTGCAATTGTACTGCTACGAAAATAGTACTTGTAGAAATAGATGAACAATTTAGTTAACAGATGTGAGTGGGAAAAGTTCTTCTACTTAACTGGTCGATTCACTGTTTGTCATACATTCATGCTTTGTCGTTCGTAGTATGTGTGTACATATATACGCATACAGGTAAGTGTATTAATATTGTTAGTGTGATACATACAATTCTCCTTGCTGTCATGAAATTCCTATCATTGCTTATTCTTGCGAATATGACTACTTTAGATCTAGTTGGATCCGAGTACCAAACTCTGAAAACTTGCAAATTACTGTTAAGACTTATTCCAAAAACGGTAACATTACAACCTGGTTGGGAACTTAAGTTCACATGTGATTTGCCAGCCTATTCATCCACCAGCTTTCATAAGTGGATTATTTGGAGATATGTCGATGTACTAACTGTCCCACTCTCAATACACAGTAGATGCTCGCCATCATCAAAACTTGTTTCTATTGGAATTTGGTGGATTTCATTTTCTAAAAGGGTTCTCAACCGACTAAAGTCGTGACCAGACCAACTAAGTCAAGTGTCGTAGTGTCTGTCGTCATTCCAAGTTCCAAATCTACTCTCTAGATAACCTGATACTGCAGCTTTCTGTTCTTCTATCTGCGTATAAAATCTGTTTGCACACACATCTGATTTTATCTGCTGGTTTACTTTCCTTTCATTTGGATTTAGGTATGGTGCTTTCTTTGGTAGGTGAATAATGGTCAGCCAGTCTTTTTGTTTCTGTGCATTGATATAATTCCGTACCATTAGGCTTACATGGTATGAAGCGTTATCCCATATGAGTATGAGTCTTTTCTACCTTCAACTTTTTGGAGTATAGCCAGTAATCTGCGGTATTCCTTTTTGTTATTCGTATTCCTCATAAATGACTTTAACTTGTTCTTCTGTAGTATGGTAAGTATGAGTTTGGAAGATGATTCACAGAATGAAAATACGGCTTGTCCCAAGCTATAATTATTTCGAAATCTACGTTATGTAATGAGCAAATAACGACATAAACTTAGACACTTCACTTATAATATCTTCTATTTTTCGTTCTAAAATAATACCATGACTGAATTCACTGTTGATCCTAACGAGTTTTCCTTTACCTGTTGCGGTAATAGTAGTCTTCAATTATTAAGCATTATAGCATTTAGTCCGGCATATAAGTTAGTATTATATATGTACTAACACATATATAAGTTACTTAATTAAATTGGGAAAATCAGTTATAGTGACTGGAGCTTCTAGTGGTATTGGTAAAGAGACTGTCATCAAGTTGCTTGAATCAGGGTACCAAGTTTTTGGACTAGCGCGAAGATATGATAAGCTTGCCGTTGAATCTGCAAGAATTTTGAATGAAATACAATCCAAAAGAAGTGGAAAAGAACTCTATATACCCATAGAGTTTGACATTACCAAACCAGAAATATTTAATGATGTCATTAGTAAAATCACTTCAAATGCCGGAGATAATGCAATCTATGGCCTTGTAAATAATGCAGGCTACCTTGAACCTGCAGCAATAGAAGATATAACTATGGATAACTTAAGAAACCAATTTGAAACCAATTTCTTCGGCCATGTAGACATTACGAAAAGAGTATTATCAATTATGATGATGCAAAGAAGTGAAATAGGGGGTAGAATTATAAATATAAGCTCACTTGCTGGATTGATATCGTTTCCTTTGATTGGAGCTTATGCAGCTTCAAAACATGCATTAGAAGCAATGTCTGACGCTCTTAGAATGGAGCTTTGGAATACAAGTATCAAAGTCATAACTATCAACCCTGGAGTTATCAATACTAGTATTTATGATACTTTGAGACCAAAGATAGATGATATACTAAATAAGAATAATAAAACAAGATTTATCTTAGCATATAACAAGTATTTCCCAAAAAGCAATTATTACACAGGATTAAACCCAATTGCAGTTGCAAATGTTATTCATAAGGCCATTTCTTTACCAAATCCAAGTCAAAGATATATTATCGGATCTACAAAAGAGAAATTTGCAGTTAGGTTGCTGCCGCTCATCCCTGATAGATTGTTTTATTCTTTAGTTGCTAAAAGGATACATTCCAAATGATGATTCCTCCTAGACCATACTGGTAGTCGATTTATTTCTAACTACAATAACAATGTGCTATCTAGAGAATAATAACTAAATTTTATACCACTTTTCAGAGCCGCATGCCTAGATATACATATTATCTGAACTGAGTCGTAGGTTACACTGCATGCACAAATAATAAGGAAATCTGAATAATTACAGTATTTTTTGAGTACTGCTTAATAAGTGTGCACACTCATGAAGAATTATGACCAATTTTAGAGTTGCAGTTATTAATGCATGTACCATAATACGTATCATAAAAAATCATCTTGACCTCCCGGAGAAGTGAAATATGGATTTACCGACTCATTTTGCATTTGCATTTACAGTAGGACTACTATTCTTTGATAAGCCAGAGATCGAACTTTTGATTGCTCTTGGTGCAGTTTTTCCAGACTTGGATAGAGAATATTGGTTCTGCCCAAGAAGAGATATGCTGACGAACAAATCCACAGGGCTGGATTGCATAATGTGTTTATAATGGGATTAGCCTATATTATTAGTCCTTTTTTTCGTTAGGAATATTTCTTCATATGTTGTAAGACTCCTTTACTACAGTAAAAGACAGGGGTGTTGAGTGGTTCTATCCTCTAACAAGGCTTCTTAAGCGAGGATTACTAGATGCTAATGGAAAAGATGAACAATTAGATCCACAAGAGAAGATTTACTTTTATCAAGAAGATTCTAGAGGGTAAGTCGATAAGGCAGATCCTGATCTCAGTGAATACGGATGTGATCCCGTTCCATGTGGGAGGGGTATATGGTTTTGCGCAAAACAGCCAAATCCTTGACCTAGCTTTTCTATACACTTCAATCGTAATAATATTGGTTTCGAACTTTGCTCCTGGTAACGGTATGCACCTTCTAAGTTGGACAGCGAATCCTACTATCTATTACGTTACGATATTGGTTGCATATGCTTCTGTAGTTGGCTTATTTGTAGCTGGAGAATTAAATAGACATAACGGAATTCATCCGCGCAAAATTAGCAAATTTAATCTAATAAAATATCCTATGTTTGCGACAAGTCTGATACTGTTTAGTATATGGATCATATTATTCAGAGATCAAATATTGCGAAATATTTTTCTTAATGTGTTATCAAATACTATTGCACTTGGCTTGGAAGTAATTATTGTGCCTCTTGTCATTATTTTTACGATAAAACAGAAAACTAAAGGGAGCAAACCTGCAATCGTTTGAAGACTATCAGTATATTTGACTGATTTGTGCCAAAATATTGTAGCTGGAATTTCTGAAATGAATTAACCCCATTTTCGATGGCCATTATTAGTCCAACACAAATTATATGAGTTGACCAGAATTGGATCTTGTCAATAGATATCTTTGATTACTCCTAATCTGCTGTCGTTGCATCAACACTTCACTGAAAGTCAGTAATGGTATCTGTACCTGTACTAAAGGCAAAGTGTACCTGAACATCCTCTAATCTTTGCATTACTGCCATCATCAGACATCTAACGTCTGCTGGTTCAACGCCAACAAATGGCAGCTGAGATTTCTAAATGTCCGATCAGCTCTAAAAATAAGACGAATATTTAAACTATGGTATAAGAATAGGAAAATTAGATCGGTTTTTGACTCGCTTATCCCAGGGCTTTCTTGATTTGATATACAGGATGCAGCTCCGCATGTCCTCCTTCACGTACGTCTATTACATATATTCCAGTAACCTGGACATTCTCTCCTACTTTTGGCAATACTTTTATGAAGTTAGGGCCATCATATTTAGGAGTTTTGCATTGATTTTTCTTAACCGGATCGGTAGATGTATTCTTTCCTTGGCAAACTACTTCTATGTGTAGTGCACCCTTTAATTTCGGACTATTTTTATTTATAGGTGTTAAAAGTGAACTATATTTCTTATCAAGTTTTATGTTAAAGTTAGCGTCACCATCTGTATTAATATAATGAGTCCATGTTACCTTCCCAGTTACCGTGATACAATTTCCTACAATAAAGCGTGTTGTGGCCAAGTCTTTCATAAATGGATTAGGTACGAATTTTTCAATACTACCAACAGGAGTGCATTGATCGCTCTTAAATGGAGAACTATCAGGTATGACAAGATTTGCTTTAATTGCTTGAGCTTCTGAAACAGTCAAGGCTTGCTCTCCCTCATTCCCTGTATCGATCTCTTGACCATCCCCTTGTTGAGCACCAGTCATATTTTCGGTGGAAGAGGATGGAAAATAGTTAGCACTCTCACTACTATTCGTAATAGTAGCATTTGGCCTAAGCAGTGTGTTATTGTTATAACCGTTTAGAGTATTGTTAGACTCTACAATAGCACTCTTACCTAGCGAATTTGAAGGTAGATTATTAAACTTGATTATTGATCCGACAGTCGGATTTGCACTAGGTTCAAGAGGTTTAGTTGAATTTGTGATGCTATTATTTGTATTTATAGCACTATTGTTATTAGTACTTTGGCCATAAACGAAAAAACCGATATTAGGATGAGAATAACTAAAAAATACAAGTGTGACAGGTATGAGCAACAAAGCACCATGCTTAAATAATAACGAAATATTTTCTTTTCTTTGCATCGATCCAATTCTGGATTAATGAATAGTACTATTTATGTAAATGCTATCTTTTTTACTTTTTCAGGAAACGTAGAAAATTTACAAGCATCATGGCGGTAGCAAATAAAGAACGTGTGTTGCCACAACAAGCCATTAAGCCAGATGTTAACGATGATTTATCAGTAAAAATCACAATAGAAAAAATAAAATCCGAAAAAGGAAGGATTGACATACTTGTAAATAATGCTGGTTATGGCCTTATTGGATCTGTCGGAGATATTTCTGTTGGAAATAAAAGCACAATTTGAAACCAATTTGTTTGGAGCAATAAGAGTAACGCAGCAGGTATTTCCAATAATGAGGAGACAAAGAGGATGCAGAATAATAAATATAAGTTCCATTTGGAAGTGTACTCTGGATTTCCTTTTAGTGCAGCCCATTGCGGCACCAAGTTTCCACTAAAAGGATTATCTGAATCAATGAATTATGAAGTGGAGCCATTTGGCATAATACTCATACTTATAGAATCTGCTCTGTTAAACAATACTGATTTTTATAATAATGCAAAGATAACCGCAAAAGCAGCCGATAATAATAATAATAATTCTGATTCCCATAGTCTCAAATGATGCACAGATTGTTTGAAGTAAGTTCAAAGTACATTTGCATTAAAAAATCATGTTTCACTAATAAATAAAATAAGAAAATAATATCAATAGTTTTCTGTCATGATTGCTCCAATTTCTATCGTCGAAAATACGGCATAGCTCACTTGCAGCACAATCTCCTATAGAAGAACTCTGCCCACCTCCATTTTTCAGATTATCTAATGCTGTTTCAAGACTGAGGTACCAGTATCTCACTATAATTGTACTCTGGCTTAGTCCTTTTATTTCTATATCTGATTTTCTGGAAAAACTAACTGTATAAAGTTTATTCTAGGACGTGAAGGAATTGACGGCGACATTTCCGTTCTTAAGCCACAATTTGCATTGCACTGCAATCCATATCATAATATATATCGATTGATTGGTCTTGAATATACATGTCAACCCCTAATGTTGATGATAAGACTCTCTCAGTAGAGATCTTAATGACTACGTTACCGCTTGAGACAGTCAATGCATTAGACAATGTAGTTGATTTGGCTAACCAGATGAAAGAGAAAGGCAGAGGATCAGTAATAGTAACGGAATATGCTACTACGAGCGATGGAAGTAAAACAACGACTATGCCGGCAGGTATAATTACAGAACGAGATATAGTACGAAGAGTTGTTGCTGAATCTAAGGACCCAAAAACGACCACGGCGTATGAAATAATGTCTAAACCTCTTATTACTGTGGGACCGGAAGCCAGCGTCTATGATGCCGCGCTAATTATGACCAAGTACAAGATACGAAGATTACCTATTGTCCGTGACAACACTCTGCTGGGAATCATTACTTCTTCGGATTTGGCTAGGAGAATGTACGAGGAAAATAAAGCTGATCCCACGCTAAAGGCAATGTCTAGGTTTGTAGAGGTTGAAAGGCTAGGTAAATAATGGCGGTAATTAGGTGTCTTGTGCCTGCACTTACGTTGAGGCTGATATTCACTCCAAACATAACTTGATATTCAAAATTCTTCTAAAACATGAGTTCTAGGAGAAAGTAGGAAGATCAATAAAAGGCGTCAGCTCAAATATCATAGAATCCGCAGAATTCTTCACGAAATATAGCAATTATCAAGTTAGGAAAGTAAGTGATTTTGAATTCATCGTTCAACAGGATCCTGCGAAAGGCATGGAGATTCCTGTCAGTATCTATGCCCACGATACACTGGCTTCCTTTATGGCATCTGATCGTGCTATAGATCAAGCGGTCAATGTTAAAGCATTACAAGACATAGTTGGACCTGTTGCTGTACTGTTTGATGGTCATAAAGGATATGGTTTTCCTATAGGTGGTGTAACTGCGGTAGATATGAAGCCACAGCGAGAAGGGAAAAGATCCCTGTTCTAATAGATACATTATTCGAAGCTATTCCTAGCGGAGTTGTAAGCCGAGGACGAATACCGCTTATTGAATCGGAACTAAGTCACGTCTTATCTAATGGTATGCAATGCGCTATCAAGAATGGGTATGGATGGCTAGATAAGGATTTAGAAGTATGTGAAGAAAATGGTTGTGTTGAAGGGGCAGATCCTTCCAAAGTCTCGAATATTGCAAAAAGAAGAGGAAGTCCGCAACTTGGTAGCTCGGGATCAGGAAATCATTCACTTGAAATTAAAAAAGTTGGAAAAGTCTATAATGAACACGCCGCAAGAGTGATGGGAATTTTAGGTGAAGGACACGGTCCTAGTTATAACTCATATTTAGCTAAATGGATCCTAATAACCAGTGACATGTATAATCGATTTGGACGCGATGATGATACCAACTATACCATATTCGAGAATAGAGAGGATGCCGGTCGACGACTAGCAGAACGATTAAGATCGCTCTTAGACAAGAATAAGAATGAGGATAGCGATAACAGATCTAATACCCAAATCCTAGCTATACCTAGGGGAGGTGTAGTAACTGGTGATGTCTTAGCTTCAATTCTTGGATTAGATTTAGACATAATTGTCTCAAGAAAGATTGGCGCTCCAGATAATCCAGAGCTCGCAATAGGCGCAGTAATGCACGACGGTAGTTTCTTTGCAAATTCTGATTTAATACGGATCTTGCAAATTTCTAATGATTACATTAAGAAAAATATAGCAATTCAAATGAAAGAAATTCAACGTCGTCTCTTATTGTTCAGACATTCACAAGAATACAATCTAAGAGGCAAGACTATAATTTTGGTTGACGATGGTATTGCTACAGGTGCGTCTGTTTTCGCCGCGATACAGTGGATAAGAGAACAAAAACCAGAAACTTTAATTGTAGCAATCCCAGTTGCTCCCAAAGATGCCATTCAAAAACTAGAAGGGGAAGAAGGAGTAAATCAAGTAGTATTCTTGGAAACACCTGAGCCCTTTGGAGCAGTCGGAGCATTCTACGAAGATTTCAGCCAGGTGAGTGATGAAGAAGTACTACGAATTATGAACAAGTATAGGATAAGAAAGTGAGGGATTCTTATCCACACTATAGCCTGGTACACCTTGACTATGGTCTCAACAGTATGTGATTCAAGTTTACAATGGCGATAAAAAATGAAAATCATGATTAAATCACTAGCAATATTAACCGGACAGATGATGGGAAAGTTGTGTGATGAGCAATGAATTTGGATCATTACATGATGAAATTATACAAATGATAGAATAAACTACAACAAGATATGCTTGAGCAGACAAAAAGATCCTATGTCAGCTTAGTCATAATCGCTGAATATTGTTTTATATTAGATGTATCATTCTGTTTATCTGGTTATGTTTTAAAGATGATACAATAGCACTTCAAAATGTATTCCGATGGGTAATTCTATGTCAGTTATATATTCCGGAGCCATTTCAGATTTTTTTACCTTCGTTTGCCATGTACCTTTTAAATTCTATTAGATTGTCAGAGTGTTTATGCTCAGTAAACGCTCTCATTTTGAATACTTATGTCAACAAAATGGACCTAGAATGAGCTTGAAAAGACTATTGATTGAAACGAATTAATTATGAATATTGTAATTATTACAGGTTCAGACAGTTAAAAGGATCTCGGCACTATAATGTAACAATGTCTTTTAGAATTACTATGATTCACGTGCCAAAATCATTTTTCAGTTCAAAAAATTAATTATAGAACAGAGGATTCTTAACCAAGATTAAAGATAGATAACTATCATCTCTGAGTAGAGCTTATAAGATAAATATTTATATATTATCTATTCTTCACAGGCAGACTGCAAAAGTCAAAAAATCACGAGACTTCAGAAATTAATGGTAATAAAATTCTAGCACAGGGGGCACTTGGGTCATGATCACCGCCAGCAATGCTGCAACAAAAGTGATCGACTGGGTTGACTTTGTAATACCATACGTTAGGCATCTGCTAGACAACGAATACACCGGTTTCAAGCCTACGATAAGAGGGATATTTTATAGGGCCGGGTCCGATCAGGTCATACCACTTACAACACCTGCATATAAGGGTCTCGTGAAGGCACTTTCTACCGCCAGAAAGAAGAAACTAATTCCAATGGACTCCTTTGTCGATAACAGCAGGCACATAATTGAAATTGACGATAGATATTGGGAACCAATTGAATTTATAAACTATTTCCTGGGTAAACTGCGACACTTACACAGATCATACCATCATACTATACCAAGATGGTATGATCAGCGTCATTATGTCGAAGTATTTATAGAAAAAGATGCAGTTGTTGGAACATTCCAGGAAATCTTGAAAGATAGACAAGTCCGTATTGTTCCTAATCGCGGGTGGTCGAGTATCACGTACGAATACAACAATATTCAGCGATTACTTTCTAAGAAACGACAAGGTAAGATCGTCCACGTTCTTTATTTTGGTGATTATGATCCGACAGGTCTCAGAATGTCCTACAATCTCGGACAGAAACTTCGAGGTTATGGCATTCATTTTGAGAGAACTGCACTGAGAAAGTCGCAGATTGTGGACTTTGGTCTAGACCACCTGAAGAATCCTGATCCGCAAGTTTTAGAGAAATTAAGACGTGATCCAAATGCGAATGCATTTGCTAAAGAAAATGGCGGACTATATCAAATCGAAACTGATGCTTTGCAGAAAGACCCCGAGAGATTAAGAAGGCTGGTGCTTGGCTCAGTGGATCAATATTTTGATAAACAAATACATAAGGATTCACTTAATGAGTTCAGCTCCCGAGATATACAGCGACTTGTAAACGAAAGCGTTCGGTTCGTGCCTCTAAGGAAATGAATGAAGAGAAGGTATTTGTCCCACCGGCCTTTTTGGCTGATTGGAAATTTAATGCGAAAGAAATTCACTGGCTCTCTAGCTTCATCGAAGATGAACTATATTTGCAGATGTGCGAGTGCCAGAAGACCGTTGAAGTAAAGGCGACAAAAAATAGCTATAGGGCAGCTTAATAGGTATTTTTATCAAGCTGACAAATATGCTGGTCTAAGAAGTATTGGTAACTTCGAAGGTAAGAATGCCAAATATAAGCCAAGATTTCATCTGCATCTGGAAGATTTTTCTCCAAGACTAAGGGCTGAGCTTGCCGCCCTGCCCATAGAATCAGTTAATAGAATCGTAACTCAGGCCGTGTTTAGAATTTTCAGAGCCCGACGTAAAATGGCTTTCTATCAATATATCGAGAATGAGCCATTAAGATGGGAGTTTATTTAAGCCATGATAGGTGATAGTAACCCAAACAAAGATATGGGACCGGAGAATGGGCAGAAAGATCCAGACGATCTGCTTCGAGGTCTCAGCTCGGATAGCTGTCAATCCCATGAGGAAGGGAATGATTCAATACAAGAAGAGTCAGAATCTTCAGGAAACAAAGAAACAGAGATCCGATTGGCAAAGCCCAATTCTGATGAGCAGCTTGCTAATGAAAAACTAACAACAGAGGATATTGCTCTTGTTATTTCTACGATGAAAAAAGAAGCAGAATATGATGAAGTATCTATTAAGCAGCTATTTTATGGTTATTGTAGTGCATTTACTAAATGCCCCATCCCTCACGCTATTAATTCGAGGGACTCAGGAGCAGGTAAGACGTACCTACTAGTTACTGTAGCTGGATATTTTCCCAGTAAATACATTATAGAGCTGGCTGGTATGTCTGACAAGGCCCTAGTTCATCGTCCAGGTACTCTAGTGACATCGGAATATAACGAAGAAACTGACGAAGAGGAGACTCGTGCAATAGCTCCACTAATAAGCGAACTAGAATTACAAATAGAAGAAATTCAGGAAAAAGACAAGCTATCCAGGCAGGATAGGAAAGAGATTAAGGTAATTGAAGCGCGGATCAAGGACGTTAAGAACAATGCTGAGAAGTTAATAGAGCTAGACAATCAGATAATTTTATGTCTAGACACTCCTCAAGACTCGTTACTTAGCGTACTAATGAGTCTGATATCACAGGACACCCCACGCGATCAAAAATATACCTTTGCTGAGAAGTCTGTTTCCGGTCAATTGCGAACAAGAGTTAACAGGTTAAGAGGTATGCCTGTGTTATTCACTACACGAGTAATAGATGATACTAGAGGATTGCGTTTTGATGAAAAGAATAGAAGGTTTATCAATATAACACCTGATACAAGTAAAGAAAAGATAAAGGCAGCAAACAAATTAATTGGATATAAGTACGGCTGTCTTCCAGAAGAATATGATGCACTAGTAGTCGGAAGAGAAGACAAGGAAAAGTGCAGACACATAATAAAAGTCATAATTGCAAAACTCAGGCAACATAGCGTAAATTTAAAGCCAAAGGACTCTGGTATCATGATTCCAATTCCTATTACCGAAGCTATATCAGAATCAATTCCAGTTTCTGAAAACCAAGTATGGAGTATGACAGTACAGGGAAGGCTAATGAAATACCTTGCAATCATTACAAAGATACATATGGATTGTAGGCCTAAGATACTGGATAAAGAAACTTGTCAGTCTTACCCTATAATGATTCTTGATGACTTGAAAGAGACTCTTGAGCTTATGGAAAGGGCAGCAAGCAGTCTTAGGCCATATATTGCGAAATGGTATAGCGAAGTATTTCTGCCTACTTTCAAAGATCAGGATGGCAAACCTAATGAGCTGAGAGACGATGAAGGTATTATTATCGTCAAGAGACAAAGAGTAAAAGTATGTGAAATTGATGGATGTGTTAAGACTCCGCCAACACCCAAAAGAGGTAAGGCGCCAAGAAACAGGCAAATATCATGGAAAGGAATAAGATGCAGATTCCCAATCAACAGAAATGTGAAGGTTGATGATTTCTGGAAACTTGTTTTTGCGACCACGCCAGACTGTCTATCTTTGTTACAACAGATTATTGATTCTAAGGAAGTTTCAAAGTTCATTTACATCAAGGATCCTTCGGTTGAGAAATCTCTTATTCCTATATTTTTTCCAAGAATTAGTTGACACTCAGACGATAATGTAATACATTATCGCACACTTAATTTGTCAAGAGTTCCAAATTTTTGAAACTGCAAAGATTATAATTGTGATAACGGAAAACGATATAGTAAAATAAGTTAGCTAGAAAAAGAGCGCAGACTATTTGGCTAACCACGCCTAAAACATAACTAACTGAGGCTTGGACATAATTGAATTCTATATTTTTCATATATTATTTGGTAACATATTAACTACATAACATGTGTTTGATTGATTTTGGTCGTTGACTACGTCTGGTTTTATAATTGTAGTAGACAAGGATCTGATATAGTAGTACTGACAGAAGTGCTATTCCAGCAGCCTTATGGTAGCCTCTTACTGGTAATGGGTCTATTCTAAAAACAGATTTAATATGTTCTATTAGTGGTTCTATCGATTTACTTCTCCAAGAGTAAATAGCCTGTCCTAACTCAGATTCATAGAATTGTATCAGCTCAAGTCTGTCAGTAGGGGTATGTTCATATCTTTGTACTGGACATACCAGTTCAAATCCTCTTTTAGTACTCAAGCCATATAGTTTATGGTCGTCATACCCAGAATCGCCTATCATGAAACATGTTTCTGGAGACAGAGATGATGATGATATCATCGGATTGTACATTTGATTATCTTGTACATTAGCAGTTGTAAAATCTGCTGCTAATGGGACTATGACGGAACCAGTACTTGATATCATATGTAGTTTGTAACCAAATATCCATCCTTTAGTATGGCTGAATCCCCATCTTGCGTCAGTATCTATGCCAGAACATGGTACTATACCTTTGTTCATAGATGATTTGTGCCAAACATGTCCTTTGGCTTTCAGTAAAGTACTATCTATTGCAACAATGTATGGATTTATCATCTTTTCGCATACAAACATGCAGGTCATGATAGTAATCCTTTTTTTGATGTCTGTGGATATGGTCTTAAGTCGTCTGTCAAATGTTCGCCTGTCTGGTATTTGGGTAAGACCACATCTTTTCATTATCTTATTGTAAGGATAATCCAATTCTAGGAATTCATGTAATGCATTGTTAGAATCCAGTCTAAACCATAGCCTAACTATGAAACATCTCAGAATTACAGTGGGAGAATAAACATATGGTCTGCCCCTTCTTCCCTTTTGCGATTCTGACCACGGTATCGAACCTATCAAGTACAGAATACTAAAAAGAATAGATTCACATTTACTACCATATGCTATCCTTTGGGAATGTTTGATTATGTTTCATCACAAATTCAGACACTCAAAGGATAGCTTTATCCTAATTCATTATAGACATAAAATATGGATCTGGAATATGCCCAAGCCTCAACTAACTAGTTAACCTCTATGAACTGGCTTCTCTGGATTTAGGCACTTATATTAAAGATATTCAGTGAGTAAATATTGCCTTTTCACATATAGTTGTTATAAATGATATCATTTTCCTTTTTTGCCTTTTTACTTAAGAGCCATGCAAGTAAGGACGTAATAATAGTAGGTATATCGTGATTGAAAATATCTGGAAAAGTTGCTAAGCATCATTATGGTTGATTGGTTGGTGTAGAATCATTTCTTGTTGTTGCTATTGCGTTTTTCATTAACATGTAATTAATTGCAAAAATTCTTTAGCACAATCCACTCTTCTCAAAAGAGCCATTTTGAGTTCAGTAAAAATTGCATGATAACACATGAAGGTAGAAGGTAACATATGACAATAGCATGACAACAAGAGGAGACAACTAGGCTACACATGAAAAAATGTTGGTAGCATGATGTACATGCTGGTAGCAGGTTATTTTTATTTTAAATGCAGCTTTTATAATATGGTTTGACATGACAAAAGAATTTGATTCAAATCGCATATTGAGCAAGAAAGAAAGAGAAGAACGTGTTTTAGACCTACACTTTAATCAGAACAAAAATTATAGGCAGATAGCTAAAGAGATGAAAATATCTCTTCGTGATATTGGGGAGATTGTAAACAAGACAAAGGAAGAAAAAGAGCGACAGGAACATAAATCCTTGTTCGTACAAGCCTATGAACTTTTTTCTAAAGGTAATACGACACTTAAAGTGGCCATCAAGTTAAACCTCGGACAAGCTCAGGTAGCTCAATACTATATGGAATATTTGAGGTTACGCGAACTTGATGATATTACCAAGCTGTATTTAGAATTTAAGGATGATATATCATATTTTGTAAATTTGTGTAAAGCAGCAAAGGCTGCAAAAATGGATGTATTACAAGTAGTTAACTTGCTTAAAATAGCCAATAATGATATTCAATCAATTGAACGAAAATGCCAAGATCTCAAACTTGAAGAGACATCTTTAAACACCAAGAATTTGGAAACGGCTAGAACCTTTCAACAATTAAGCAACGACATATCAGAGGAATCCAAGATATTAAATCAGTATCGTTCATCCTGCAAGGAAGAGCGCCTTGAGCTATCTAAGTTGCGATTGCAAAAAGAAAAACTAGAATCTGTTGTTAGACATTTTCATGATAACAATGAAAGTCTTCAAAGGATTAAAGAATTTGTCAAACAAATAATTGAACAAAGATTAATGAATCATAGACATGTATTGCTAGTAGCCCTTCAATCGGTTATAGAGTCATGTCGAAGAGATCCTGTAAAATTCAAAATTCTTTATTATAATTTATCAGCGGTTGCTATAACAACAACAGAGACACAACTAGCGGAATTTGGTATGATTGACCAGTATAATCATGGACTGTCTACAAATGAACAGTTATGCTATCAACAAGAAAATTCTATTGATGACATTGCTTACTCGAAGATTATAGTAAACGTAGCAGAACAATTCTTTAATAGAATGATAAAAGAGTTGGAGCAAGTGTGTATTAATCGAATAATAGAAGCATTTATTTCAGGTTCAATATCGTCGCAGTTCATTAAAAAGTCATTTCTAGATTCAAAGGCTGTGCATCCCATACAAGCATATAGAAACGAGAAGGAAGATCCGCTCCGATAAGCTGATATAGCAAATACTTTTCTAAAGGACTAGCAAAACGAGGAAAAGTGAACTTGAATGAGTCATCTCAACTCCAATTATTGTTGGGATTGGATAGGCATAATTTGGAGCATTTGCCCCCAAGTTGGCTTGATTTCCTATCATAAATTTTACAAAAAGACTCGCAAGTAAAGCACCGAATATTTCTGCTGAAAAGTAATAGAGTAACTGGATTTTTGTTATATGTTTGGTAATTAGAAAACCTACTGAAACTGCAGGATTGAAATGTGCCATAGATATTTTTCCGCACATGCCTCCCGCAAAAGTGCGCCATGAGTATCGACAAAAATTACATTACCATGCAGTCCTTCTCCTGTGGCCATTACTGCTAACGCATGACAAATTTGTGTTTTACCCGTACCGCTTGCTCCATAGAACTCTGTTATTGCATGTGTCTCTATTCCACCATAAAGTATCGCGTCGAGTCTTCTAGCTCCAGTAGAAATCCTTGATATATTCCTGATGTTATTATGATATGACATCGCTTTTCCCGGTAAAGCCGTTTGAAGCAAACATCTCTTCTTTCATACATTTTGGTTCATTCTCTGCTTGTCCATCTTCTTCGATTCTGGTAGGGATTGGTTCATTTTTAAGTTTGAATATTCCAAGAGAAGCAGATAAATTTTCAACTTTCTGTTGCAAGTCATCCACGCGTCTAGGTAAATCCATAAAGAACTCCACTGTGCGTGGATTATAATTTGGAGATTCGGAAATTTTCTGGATGTGAATTTGAAGAGTAATTAATTAAAAAGACACAAAATTCCATACAATCAATACATTTGGAGTCGAGCTTTCAAATAATATTGTACAAATTAAAAACGTAGCTATGATTCGAATCTAGTCCTACTAAAATCAAATCATTTTATCTGGAGCCTAAATATATCTCCTACTTCTTACCATTTAGATTTTTTTCGTATACGAATCTGCCTATCGGCTCCCATTCGAATAATGCTGGATTATGTTTGTCTTTTGTTACAGCCCAATATTCATAGTCGCCATATTTTCTATCTCCGTTCTGATCAAGGCTAACATTGCCAGTAATTCCCTTATATGAATTTGCAATCCTAGTAAATGCGTTTTTGAGCACTTCAATGTTGTTTGTTTGCTTTGTCTGGTTTTCAGCCAATGCCGCAACCCAAAGAGCATCATAGGCAGTACTTGCATACGACCTTGGTATCCTCTCGATTTCCTTTTCAATTAGAGCTTCGACGCGTTTAAACCTGGCGTTACTAGCGTTTTCAACGCCGAAAATGGGATTTGCAAATCCAGTTTTAGTAGCAAAGATGGCAGCGTCTGTATTTTTTACGATCTTGTTGTTAAGTGCCGATCCATCGCTACCAAACCATTTTACATTCAGACAAGATGTCATGACCTTGCGCTTGAATGAAGATAGGCGCAACTTCGTCATAGGCTACAAAATAAATCCCTACTTTGTTTACGCCATAATTTGATATGGCCTTCTTCAGCTTTGCCTCAAGAGTCTTCAATTCTTGATCCCATATTATGAAGTTTATCCTGTTAAGACTAGCAGACAGGTCACCTGTATGTGGAGTATACCCGACACCATCTACAAATCTTCCTCCCATCTTTTCAAAACTATTTTTGACTGCACTTACTAGATCATTTCCATAAATATCAGTTCTCCAGAATGGTACAATGACTCTTATCCCATCTTTCCACATTAATGACGATACTGCCTGTGCCTGATGTGTGTCATCTGGAACAAATCTAAACACATTATCTCCAGCAAGAGACAGGGATGGCGCAGTACTTGATGGACTAACAAGCAATATACCATGAGATGTCGCATAATCTCGAATCTGATTTACGTTTGCACTAGTGGAAGGACCAATTATTATCTTTATTCCCCTATCTGACAAACGCTTAACTTTTTCGAGGCCTATTTGAGGATCACTTCCTGTGTCTTCAATTACAAGTCCATACCTTGTCTTTGAGTGGTTTTCAGAAAAGTATTTGTTGATATCATTAATGGCAATTTTAAGCGGCAGCTTGTTCTGATTCGCCTAACGAAGCGGAAGCACCGCTAATTGGAAGAAGTGCGCCCAGCATAGTTGTATTTACATCGGATTCTGCATTAGCTAGATGTTGAAGGCTCGGATGAATTATTGTTTCAGAATTCCCACTAAAAACAGAAGGTAGAAATGTTAAAAATGAAGATATCCAACCTGGTAACTTGGTTGTGGATTGGTCGTGATACGCAATTAAACTGATAAAAACATAGATCGCCCAAGAAATAATGATAATAATGATTACAGAGCCGAACTTGGATTTAAGGCCCAATATGTTTCTCTTTTTTTCATTATCCGATCGGTTTGTCTTCTTGGCATTTTTGTTATTATTAAAATTGAGCTTATTATCAGATGGTGTAATTTCCCCGCCATCAGCAATGACGTAATCTTTAGTCGACATTTTATTAGTACTCTTTTTTTCTCTTATCAAGAAGGTGATATACCAGAGTAAACCGGCTGAAATAATGATATAATGCGAGGCAAAGAATAATGCAGATAACCAGAACTGGTTCAATAACGAAGTGACAACAATTAGTGCAAACCAGCTGTCTGAAATAGCCATTAGAAATATGCCGGCTGATTCAAATAGCCACGGAGTGAACCACACTGGCTCATTTCTAAAACTTAACAAGATTACAATTGCCGGTACAATAAGTATGGAATCCAGAACAGGATATGCAATCACTACGATAAACATGGCAATTCCTCTGCTTGAGGAAAAATCGGCAATGCTTGTAGTCACAACAATTATGTATGATAGAAATACTCCGGCACCAATGATGCTAAAAGCAACTAGTCTTCTACTAAACCTGAATTTTTTGTGAAACTCAAAGTACGTTGAATATAAATAGAAAGCGAAGAAGCCATATGCAGAAAACCATACAAAATCGGCGACCGATGGTACCGGGGGAACAATTTCCAGTACGATCTGATATACTGCCCAGATAATGTCGGCAGTTAGCCACAGACATAAACCTACGGCAAGAGCTGCGTGTGACTTGTCAAATATTCCATCATGCTGTTTGTGTCTATATAACACTAATGTTGCAAGTCCAGCAGCAATTGAGGCATTAATGATAATGATCCAATTTGAATAAAACTCCTTGCTACCAGCTTCTGAAAAATAGATTATAGAGTCTGAAATTATGATTGCGATGGCAAGCCCGATAAGTAGATTTATTCGATTAAGTCGAGCATTAACAAGCATAATTGAAGTACGCCGCCACCATCACAATATTTTTCCTATTAGTTGAATTTAAGTTGATATAATATTTTATCTATCTAAAGCTTTTTTCTGGGTTTTATGAGAAAATAACTTTCAGTCATTGGAGTCCACTTTCGTTATCAGTACGCTTTGTAATATGCGCTGTGTTGTTGGCTGGAATATTTATGTAAGTCTGTACACATGATGTCTGATTTTGGAAAAGGTTTTTAATCTGATATGGTACATATCCTATTAGAAGCCCACATTTCCGATATAATTATCCACGATGTGTCGAAAAATCCGATATCATCCGATATGTGGATATTAACGTTATCCATAGGCATCATTAATTTGTCTGTCGACAGATTGTTAAGTCCACCACAACTGCTGATAGTTTTAGCGTTTATTGAGCTCAGACTGGTTTGTCTTGTATATGTATAGCTAAATTAGTTGGTAACAGGGAACACGAGCATGTGCGCCCCTTAATATTCCTGTAGGCAGATATGATATCAGGTCAGCACAATCATCAATGCCACTAATATTACCATTAGATCAAGACTAACCTCAGGACTTGGTAAATAAGTTTATACTAATATTTGACAGATACCAGATACCATTCTGCCTCTAGTGAGACTTTCTGCTCGCAATTTGTGCTAAGTATGAAACCATTTAAGACATTCATATTCATATTCATAGATCTGTAATATAATCAAAAGAAGACTTTTCGACAAATACAACAAATAGTAAGAAAACCCAGAGGTTGCTATTATTTTAAATATTAGAGAACCAGAAGCAACTCAGTTTAATTTAGAGGTACTGGAAGCTAAGTCAGTTAGATAGTCTTTACCGAATTTTTCAAAAGACTATGGCAACATTTCACAATCATCCCAGAAATAGCGTCATAATATGATATGTGACATGCCAGATTATAAATATTATCAAAAACGCTGCGTCCTAGGTGTAGCCTGACGTCCCAGGATGGTGATAAAATTCATGTATGCTGTATATCATGATGCATGCAGTAATTACAGCTATCGGAAATATGGATGCAAAAATAAGACGGAATTTGCCAAGCAGTTATATCAAAGTGGAGTCTATGAAACTAAAAATTAGGCACTACTCGAACATTTATACATTAAAAATATTAACACCTTTAGATGCACATAACATCAGTAGTAATCAAAAAGCAGGCCATGCCGCTGCGACGGCATTGCATTGGGTTATTTTGATTCAGCAGTTGATACGATTGCTTTTGCTGAATTCCGAGGTATCAGAATGTCAGTTTGCATGATTATAAACTTACAAGTCACACTGTCTCAGATCATGCAGGAAATCACAATCACTACAACAACCACAATTAGTCACTCTTATTTGCTTAGCTTTAAGCAAGATATATTAGGTGAATTTTGTATATGAACTATGTAATCAGAAAATGATCGGCAACTTTTTAGTTTCTGTACTAGTTGCTATTTGTATCGCATCAATAGTTAATTGTATTAATATTGCCTTAGCACAGTATAAACAAAATACACCATTCAATCCGTCTACCGGCCAGTCTCCATCATCGTTGTCGCCACCATCACCATCAACATCATCCCCACCCCCACCATTTCCGAGTGCAAGACATCCTGCTAATGCAGAAAATGGTACTATTATTGCTCCTCCAAGACCCAATACTGTCGATCATTCTAGCATCACTGCTTCACCAATTACTTAATAGAATCAGTGAAATGTGAAATGTGGTTATGGTGACACGGGGCCATGTACTGACAGACTACTTCGCCGTACAGTATATCTTTGGATGGTTCGACGGAAAGGATGCTCATCTATACAAAATGCCCCGAATTACATCAAATCTCAACTTTCCTGAATACCATAAAGGATTCCTTAATGGATATGACGCGCCATATGGCACATGGCATTAACAATCGGTTTTACAGTTTCTTTTCGCTGCGTTCCATGCCTGACCTGTTCGCGTTCTCGTATTGCATCGTTTAATCGTTCGACCTTAGTGTTCAGACCGTAATTCCTTACGGAAATACTCTAACGTTTCGAATCATAAGATTTAGCTGCATGGAATTCCTTCTGGAACGTTCTATCGTATGACGGTATCTATCATGTTTGATTGCCTTGGCGATTTTCGTTTGCACTTTGTGTCTCTGAACACCTTACGCGTGTCAGTTAGCTCACGCCTGTGACTCACTATACTGCTTATCAATTGCACCCGGTAGTACAGGAGTATTATCGAATCATTGGAGCTACTAGTATATCTCGCAGTAATGTTGATTATTTAAAATAGTGTGGAGCTTACTAAGATCCTTCTTAGAACATTAGATTCAGATTTCGGAATCAAAATAAAAATGGTTGTACCAAAATTATATCTGCAGCTACTATGACTTTTTAGGAAGGCCATTAAGATTTGTAATGGTAGCAGTAGTAAACAGATGACAACAGATGAGTGTTCTTGGGAACATATGGGTATCAAATGAAAACAAAATGATGATTACATTGCTTTAAGCCTCAAATTGATAGAATTAATGATATATGAGTATTGAGCCGTTAGAACGACAGGAAACAGAGGATCTTATCATAGATCTATATTACAACCAAAGGAAAACCTTCAGCGAAATATAATGATGTATATATCTATGACATTTGATGACAATGATATGATCCCTATCAGACAATAAAAGATATTTGCAATATGCGATATTCGAGTTCATAATGAAATGTTTATGGTAACAAGGAAAACAAGAGATAATAGAGGTATCTAAATTGTAACGCTGGTAATAATATGAAAACGTAGGATAACAAGATCTTTTAAGGATCAGTATATCATAAATAAGTAATAGAGATAACGTGATTGGTCTAAACAGAAAGGAAAAGGAACAGCTCATTGTGGATTTATACAATAGTGGGAGTAATTACCGTGAAATAGCTAAAGAAGCTAGGGTTTCACTTCGTGACATTAAAGGTATACTGGATAAAGCAAGTGGAGTACAATCCTTGTCTAAATCTTCTCAAGCATATAGAATGTTTTCTGAAGGCAAATCCCCTACTGATGTAGCAATTGCCTTGGATATGAGGGAGCATGACGTAACCCAATTGTACAAAGAAAGTTGGACTCTGAAACAGCTCTATGATCTTAATTCAATATATCTAGAAACAAAAGGAGATCTAGGATCATTTGTGACATTATATAAGTTGAGTAAAGCAGCTGGTTTGAATGTGGATCATGTAACAAGGATTCTCAAATTAGCCGATGGTGATTTGTCTAGCCTTGAAGGTAGATATTACAACCTTAAGTCAGAACTGAAAATCTCTTGAAGCAAAGAAGGAGAGTCTAATTAGAATTATCCGGGACTATGACAATCAGGTAACGGCATTAGGTAAATCATTTGACAGTTATTGTCGATTATGCCAGGAAGAAGAGGGTAAGCTTAACCGATCTACAAAAGAAGAGATTGCAAGCAGAAGCTCTTGTAAGTCATTTCGAAAATAACAGTGAGGAATATGTAAAGATTAGAATGGTAGTTGAACACAAAGTATATTCAACCTTGTCTAATGCAGCATCACTACTGAAACTTGCCATCTCTTCTGTGATTCATTCGATAAGAAACAATCCAGACCAGTACATCTCGCTAATCCAGGATAATTTTTCGTCAGTGAGTTACAACATACCATCTCACCCATTTTATACCGACGATTACTTTACGCAGCATTGTGAAACCATACTAGTGAACGATGCTGCGAAAATGTATAGCAACTTGGCAAAGAATTTGATAGATGAAATTCTTAGCAGATATGATATCAGAACCACACAATCATCCTTGCCCTTAATATTGCCATCAGATTAGGGCCTAACATCTTTACTTCATATAACTATATTTGATGAATTTAGATTGGCTTTGAAGTTTTACTTATCAATGTCTCTTGCCACTTCGACAAGTCTATAGATCCGTGTTCCAGACCGTGGTTTAATATTCCAAAACGCAAAGTTCTTTCCTACAATGATGGTTAACGCTACTAGCTTATGTATTATTTTTTATAATCCAATCACTTAGTATGGGGTACATTTCGTTTCTCTTTGGTTTTTTAATGCTTCCATATACCACTCAAATTCATCTAGGAATCGTTTGACTCTCATTTCGTATCTTTCATGAATTAATTTTCCATTTTCATCGAAAACCTCATGTACTCTTGATATGGGAAACGATGAAGGTATAGATGGTGCTCCCAGCTCAGCAAATATTAACCTCATTTGCTGGGCAGCATTAATACCACCAAAACCTCCAGGAGAATAAGATACTATAGCAGAAGGTTTAAAATAATATTCTTCCAAAAAGTAATCCAACCTATTTTTCATTGCAGCAGAAGTACTGTGATTATATTCTGGAGTAACAGGCATATATCCTTCTGCAGATTTGATTTTTTTATGAAGATCAATTAGCTTTTCTGAAGGATTTGTCATTTCTTTATACATCCTATCTAGGTTATCCATCACACAGAGAAATAATAGCTTCGATAATACCGCCAAGTACAAATTCACTAAACACTCGAATTTGATTCTAGAAATTATTATATAATCAGGAAATGTACTCATAAAAAATGCTTAGGATAAATGTACTAATTCTACATGCATTATTCAGTATAAATGATATTTTGCTGCTGTGTAATTTGATAGGTACTGTTCACGAATATAAGGTCAAGGTTTCATAAACGTACAAATTCAACGCATAGGGGACAGCATTGTTTGCACACTGCTACCTGCTTATCTGTGCACATTATTATAGAGTTCACTAGTAGACAGAACAGAAGTAGATTTATTAGATATGAAGATAAGAAAACAGCACTATGAATGTTAAGGCTGATTTTCCGTTTCAAAGTAAATATCTAGACATAGGTGGATCAAAGATTCACTATGTGGAAGAAGGAAAGGGTGCCGACAACACAGTATTGTTTTTGCACGGTAATCCAACCTCCTCGTATTTATGGAGAAATATCATACCCATTGTAGCTGCAGCAGGTAATAATCGTTGTATAGCATTAGATCTTATAGGATTTGGAAAATCAGACAAGCCAGATATAGATTACAATTTCCAAGATCACTTCAAGTATGTCAAAGAATTCATTGATGGAATGCAACTTGCTAATAATAAAAATCTAATCATAGTAGGACATGATTGGGGCGGAGTATTAGGATTTTGGTATGCATTCAATAATCAGGAACACATTAAAGGAATAGCATTCATGGAGACCTTTCCTTTCACTATTTCTATCGATGACTTTCCCCCTGATTTTGCGAAGTTGCTTCAAGCATTCAGGATTAGAGAGTCCTGCTATGAATTGATTCAAGTCCAGAATGTATTTGTTGAACAGGTTCTTCCATCTGCAGTTTTCAATAAACAAAATCTGTCAGAGGAGATCATGAAGTATTACCGTGAACCTTTTCCAACAATAGAATCACGTAAGCCAATCAGACGGTTCCCAGAAATGCTACCGTTAGATCCTAAGGTGGAAAGTGAGGCATACACAGTAATTCAAAAGTTGGAAAATGCACTCTCTGAGTTCAAGTTTCCTATGCTACTAGTAAAAGGTAGCCCAGGAGCAGTAATACCAGAATCTCGCGTTAAATGGCTACAAGAAAAAATTCCGCATCTGGTCGTCCGAGATATAGGTCCAGGCATTCATTACCTTCAAGAAGATAATCCCAAAGGAATAGGGAATTCTATCATTGAATGGAGTGCAAAGATTGTTTAGATCGGAAGGCTAAGCTTTGGCTGCTATTATAATTGGTTTCTTTGATTATAGAACCATTCGAATCCATTATACAACCTGTACTGATATAAACTTGGGATTATCTATAGACGGAATACCATCTGGAGGCGGACCACCACTTATGATTTGGTCAAGCGGGACTATATGATTTTCCTTCAACGTATTTCCACCGCTAACAACTTTAGCAACAGGAGAAGTATTGGCATCTGCAGGTGTTATATGGATATTATATCTTGCTGGTGAAACATAATTAATAATAATGATGATTGTTATTATGCTGACTAAGACTGCAGCAGTTATGATACCTACTATAGCTTTCTTGCTAAAAATAGCTGCGGTCAAATATGATCCTCCTTATGAGAGTATGACCCTTCAGTTTCCTGAACGTCAGATGTATTCGCATTTTTGATCCTCTGTATTCTTCTTCTCTCATTTGATTCTCGACCAAGCCTTATTGCCGAGATAGCTACAAATCCAAATACTATAGCTAGACCTATGTAGGAAAGAAGTGAAGAATATTGTATTAAAATGACAGATAATGTGCTTCCAAATATTGAAGGTAGAAACGATAATATCAAAAGCCAGCTTCCACAACATCCTAAAGGTACTAACGAAAAGAATGAAAAGAATGAACTAATTGCTGTACTACTTCCAGAGCCCGCCTCGAAGATTCCATTTTTCTTTTTATCTATCTTACAACCTAGTCCCTTACTGTAACTTGATAGGAAGACCTGAGCTCCAACTCCTGCTGCTAATCCGAAGATTAGAATGGAATTTATCTTAAGTGCCGCGTTAATTGCGGCAATCGGTTGAAGGCTAGGTGTTGTTACGACAACTACAATGAGATAAATTAGCGTAGTAATGATGCCAACAATTACGCCTTTTTCTAAGGCTTTTTTTATATTATGGTCGAGAAGTTTATCTATGGATAACATGTTTTATGTTACTTCTCCTATTCCGACATCAACAAATTACTATCACATGTTAATTTATTCATTAAATTATTGGTGAACTCCACTAATAGCATTACTAGTAACCAATAGCTTACCAAGAGTAGTAAGTTTTGCAGAGATCTTACCCCTGTCACCTTTTTCCACTTCAACTAATCCTAGATCTGCAAGGCCTTTCGAATCCTTTGCTCCCTGTACGTGATAACTTAGCAAAGGCTTTCCGTAACCAGATACCTGTTCGAGCTGGTCTAAACTATCGATAGTGCCTCCAACTCCATCTATAGCTCTTAGAATCTTTATTTTTGCTGCAGATATGATCTCACTATAACTTAATTTGAGAACGGGCATTAATAATGGTAAAGAATGAGTAGAGTCCATTCCGAATGCCATTATCCCATTTATAAATGCGGCAGATAATAGTAGCACAACCGATCAGCTTATCGCCAGCACTTATATTCATTAATACTTGTTGGAATTCCTTTCCATTAAGGTTCAGTATCTCATTGACTCTTTCCATGGTATCTCTGATGACATTTTCTTTTTCTACGACATTGATAGAAGTAGTAATTCCAAGAATACTTTTGATCTTTCTTGAGAATTCCTCTGCGTTATGCTTATCAGAGCCAAAACAAATTAATGCCAAACTGTGAATGGGAAAGCTACGTATTCCTAAAGCTATTCCTTCTTGACCATCTGAACCAAATGTGGCAATTTGAAGTGTTGTAGGTTGATGGATCATGCTATTAATATAAGTCAAAATGAGACCCTTGCTAATAAGACATACCTACAACGGTTAAAGTTCAGCTTTAACAGTTAAAATAGACAATGGTATTAATGATAGACGATAGCAGATAGACAGAAAAAAAGAGTAAATGAGAATAGACACTATTTGTGTGTATCAGTGTTATGCCAATTTGCTCTGGTGTTCAAAGACAGTCGCTGCATCAAAGAAAGGACAGTTAACCACATGTTTGCCTCCCATTGCAGGTGTAACCGTGATCATTCCAGATTGTCGCAATGCTGTAATATCACTTACTGTTTCTAAAATTCTAGCCTTTGATGGATCCTTCCATTGATTAAAAGAAATCTTCCACATAGGACTGTAATTAGAGTCTGTTGGATTTGCGGCCCCTATACCAGCTTGAAATCCCATCGGACCAGAGCCATTGATTCCATTTGTAAACTGGAATAGATCTACTACTGCTGGTGTTGATAGCAATTTCTCATCTAACGAAGCCAATGTAACTCCCATCATAGCTGCTGGCATCTGTGGAGTTGCATCTGCTACTATGTAATAGATAGTTTTACCATCTGGACCAAATCCTCTGTGAGCAACCATTGTTACAACCATTTTTTCGGTATCAATTTTCAGCACCTGACCACCCATATACTTTGAATCGTCGTTAATGTTCTTGTCTTCTCTTATCTTCATTTGACCACCATTCCACTTCACAAATGGACAATCAGCTACAATGTTTGTAGGTGTTACTATCAAATCTCCTTTAGTCTTTGCATCTATAACTTCTTTTTCAGACTTTAGCTGTGTTGGCGTGACACCATTCTTCCATTCTAAGTGGAGTGTCTAAGTTTATGTCGTTATTCATTCATTACATAACGTAGATTTCGAAATAATTATAGCTTGGGACAAACCATATTTTCATTCTGTGAATCATCGTTCCAAACTCATACTTACCATACTACAGAAGAACAAGTTAAAGTCATTTATGAAGAATACGAATAACAAAAAAGAATACCGCAGGTTACTGGCTATACTCCAAAAAGTTGAAGGTAGATCTTATGAAGATATAGCAAATGAACACGGAGTCAGGCAGAGGTCTGTACAAGGGTGGATTGCTGCATACATTAAGAAAGGGATTGATGATGGAGTAAGGATGAAGAAACCTGGTGGATCGAAGTCCAGCATAACAGACGAAAACAAAGAGATTATTCTATCAGCATTGTTTAACGATCCACATATCTTTGGTTATCTAAGGAATACATGGAGTCTAAGGTCGCTGGCAAGGTGTCTTACAGATGAGCTTGATATTCCAATCAGTTTCAAACATCTACAAAGAATAACTAAGGATATGGGGATTAGATGCAAAAGACCAAAATTGGAACTATTACATGGAGAGGATTATGAACAAGGGAAAAAGAGAGTGGATAACTACAAGCAAGTAGCATCAGCTCTGAAAAAAAGAGAGTTATAATGGCATTTGAAGATGAAACTACCATAACACAGAAACCTTGTATTCACAAGTCCATGAGTTTTGAAGGCGAGCAGCTGAAAATAGAACATAATGGAAGTAGAAGGAAGTTCTCCGCATATATATCCATGCTATGGCCTGAAGAGAAATTAATGACGTATGATTTCTATGATAGAATGAATTCTACGAGGTACTATTGACCATCTGGAGAATCTCAAGAGAAACATTATGAAAAGTGATTGGTGGAAAAGACTCATACTCATATGGGATAACGCTTCATACCATGTAAGCCTAATGGTACGGAATTATATCAATGCACAGAAAGAAGAAGACTGGCTGACCATTATTCACCTACCAAAGAAAGCACCATACCTAAATCCAAATGAAAGGAGAGTAAACCAGCAGATAAAATCAGATGTGTGTGCAAACAGATTTTATACGCAGATAGAAGAACAGAAAGCTGCAGTATCAGGTTATCTAGAGAGTAGATTTGGAACTTGGAATGACGACAGACACTACGACACTTGACTTACTATATTTAATTTCCATAATGGACTATAGTTCACATCGCCTGGCTGTGCATTTCCAACTGTTGGCTGAAAACCAAGTGTTCCTGTACCTTTAATTCCATTCTTAAATACATAGAATTGAGCAACTCCATCACTAGATGCGTGTGCAATTAGTGGAGCGTAATTCACTTTAAAGCCGGTTGCATTTGTTAGTTGACCTGCAAGTTTTTGATCAGAGATGTCTGTATTAATATAGAATACTGGGTTGCCATTTACAAATCCCTCCTTTAATGGGATGTCGATTGGAATGCTTGCTCTAGATAATTTGAATACCGAGCCTGGCGCTTCAGTTGTAGACGTCGTCTTTGTCATATTTGGTGCAGATGAAGATGCATTATTTGTTCCTGGTGATGGAACCATTTGTGCTATTACACTTTGCTGCTGCAAAATTAGGGAGGCAGAAAATATGGAAATGACAACTGCTGTCGCTACTATAGAAGATTTCAATAACAAAAAGTTTCTTTCTGTCTTCAAGTTAAGTGAGGCACCATTTCCTTGTATTAATTGTGTTCCTCCAATCGTTCAAGTTTGTCTTTAATCATTTTACTTATAACTTAAAATGGTATGATCATTGCCGTAATGATTTCAGTCACGGTGAATAATTAAAAATTATTTAGAATGCTGTTATTGAAAACGAGAAATGCTTTTACCTGATTATAAACTTATTAAATATGCATTTAAGATAATCTTTTTGATAGTATAATACAGTAGCTGACCTGAAATTAACATGCCTATACCAAACGCCATGAAAAATTCCATTGCAAATAAATATTATTATTCACTGCAGCTATAACATATCTAATTATTATTGTTTCTCTACGATCCTTGTATTACGTATCGAACTGTTGTATATTTGCTTTATCTTATCTTATCTTATCATATTCAACATATGTGAAGCAATATTGTCACACCACTTGATACTTTTTGTAATCAAATTCACCATTTTTCTTCAGTTCAGAAATCTCGTGCAACATTTTGGATATTTTCCTTCTCTGTCTTATCGCTTTGATTCCTTTCATCATAAGAGGGCTAGCTACCATTCCTAAAATCATTCCTATGATCATATCGAACAGCATATCTGCCATCACAGATAAGTAACAACCTCCGAGACTAGACTTATTGTCCAAGACTGTATCATTATATAAATAGTGTTAAATGATGCCAAATTAATTCTTGTTAGTTAAATTTTATATTAATACTTTTTTCCGAATCTTGTGTTTGCATATTGTATATTTGATATGTGATGACTAACAAATTATCGCTGGCAAATTGATTAATCTCTCAAAGATGTTGATTGATTGCAGTATTAAATAGACAACTCTCTAAATATACAAATACTAAATTCATCTCTAGGTTTGATCAAAATACACAACTCTTTTAACCTTAACAAGGTCATCACACAGACATACACGTGAATAATTCAAATAATAATAAGAAACTAATTGATGAACTAGCGAATCTATTAAATGAGACTGCAGAAGCTCATCATAAGGCTTTTGCTGCTACGGAGGGCGAGGACCCAGATTGGCCTATTTGGTATGCAGATTACCTCCTAGACAAGATGCGGCAAATGCTGAACGCCAAGTTCACAAAGAGTGAACTTGTCTATTTGTTAGTATTAGCAGACAAAGAAAATGCATCCGTTGCTCCTGGTGCGTATTGGCCTAGATTTTATGCAAATTTTATTATAAATCGATATATGTAAAAAGACGGGATTTACATTAGCTATGCCGGCGTATGTATTGGCATCAGATTATGAGCATATCTATCTATACCATAACTATTAAAAGATTCTTTTATATAATATAATCATTTACCAGTTATGAACAAAAAGATACTAATAGTTATTAGTATAGTAGTAGCCGCAATAGTAATCCCATTTGGTATCTACGCTATTTCTCCATTATTTACAAGTAATACTGTAAATGAACCCTTACCAACAACTGCTGCTGGTGTAAACAAAAATACTGCATTACAGGACTATCAAAAATTTGTTTCGATGAGTGATCTAGATAGAAGTAATGCTGCTAAGCAAATGAGTCAAAGGGATAAAAATATGGTTATGATTGGAGCTAGTCAGATAAATAATACTATTAATGAAAGCTCTATCACCCCAGAGACCATAAAACAAAGACAACAACAACAAAGCAATGCAACTACAGCACGCAGCATATTGGCTGGCTCCTTCATTGGAGCAGGTGATGGATTTCATAATGCAGAAGGATTAGCAAGAGTAATTCCGTTAGGAGATGGGAGCACAATCCTCAGGTTAGAAAACTTTAAGTCAACTAATGGACCTAATGTCCATCTTTATCTTGCTACTCATAAAGACTGCCTCAAATTTCATAGATCTTGGAAGGTTGAAAGCAAATAACGGAAATCAAAATTATAATATACCTCATGGAACTGACCTAACAAAATACAACATGGCCTTGATATGGTGCAAGGATTTCTCAGGTACTGTTTGGAAGCGCACAATTAAAGACATAGTCATAAATATCATTCCGACACTATACCTCCAGATCAACATATCAGATCTTACTCCAACTTTTTTTACTAGGAACGTATAGTAATGAGTAGTGGTACTTATGCCTTGCTAGATGTGTTAGTTGGCAATTGTATAATCAGTTACAAATTCTTGGAAACACTCGTAAGAGGTCGCCTACGCCCAATACCATTGCTGTATTCATAAAGCTTATGGATAACACTTTTATTTAGTACCAATACCAGACCTGGAATAAGTATTTGTAATAGTACAGTTTTTAGTTTCGACCGACATTATGCCACCAGAACAATCTCCAGATATTGTCGAATTGTAGCCTGATAATTTCGTTTCAGTAACACTGTACATCCCCATTTGCAATTTTACAACTGTACCTGATGAATTACCTTGAAAGGTACTGGGAGAAGGGTTATTGCCGTGTACAGTTATTGTAAAATCTGATGGCTTCTTATTGCCACCCCCTTCATTAACCACTTTTTCAGTTACTATCAATATTCCTTGTACTGGATTAACTGGTGGAAAAGATGGTGAAGATGTTTTATTTTCGATAGGTCTTATGTAAGCAACATCGTGTTGCATTCCTACTCTTACCACGACTCTTGTTATTTTAGCATACGATAATTGTAATAGACTAATCTTAGATTTCATATACATAGTTGAACCTAGAGAAAGGGAAACAATCAGTATAAGAATGGCCAAAATTATAGTTAATGCAAAAGCAACAGATGGTTTTACAAGTGTCATCAAATTTACAAGATTATGTTGGATAATTTTTCTCTTTCTAAGGAAAATACCTATAGTTATCATTCAAAACAGAAATGTTGTATCTTTTACTAATTTTATTCTAAACGTTTTTTGAATTGTGCTAAACTGGCTACTTTATACAAAGCTTTTGGATGATCAGATTTCATAATAGGCCTATTATAATTTATAATTACATTCCTTTTTCTAACCACATAACAAATAGACTAGAACTTGGAAAAAACTTAAATCTTAGCTGACTAAGGTAGGTCAGTGACTGCATAATAGAGTATCTTTCCATCAAGTTATTATTTATAGTAGGACTCTGTACTGGAGCTGTTGCTATAGCTGTAGCATTAATTCTAAGATTAGCATTAAGCGGTCCTTTTGTTCCAGAAATTGCTTCCCAGACCCTATTTTCGCTTACTCCTGGATCAGTCGAATCCCAGGCGGTAGGAACATTGGGGCCACTTGCTAAATACTCTGCTTTTATTGGCGCTATTATAGCCAATCTAATAGTTTATGGACTTTTAGCTATATTTTTTGCTAGACGATCTAATCGTACTCCAGAAAGATACCTACAGAATTCCCTGTTATGTACGGCAATTTCTTTTGTTATATTCCTAGCAATAACGATTGCTCTCTTGGGCCTGACAGAGGGTCAGGCTCAATCAATATCGATCTCGTCATTGGCTATCTATTTAATAATACCACAGCTTGCGTTCGGCTTTACACTGTATGCAGTGCTTTACAATCGAACACCTGAATCCGTCATTGAGGTTCCTAAGGAAAGAATTAAGGCTAGTAAACCTGATTCTGGAGAGCAGATAGATCAGAGCAAGAGACAAATGCTTCGTGCAGGTATCGCCGCAGCAGTTGCAATACCTGTAATTTATCTAGGACTAGAAAGCCTTCTTTCCCCTCAACGAGCAGTTCAGAGCACAACTTCGTTACTACTATCTCAATTCCAGCAAAAACTGAAGAACACCACCAAACCACAGGGATTTGAAGATCCAAAATTAGCTTCACTCTTGGATTCAGAAGTAACTCCAACTGACATGTTTTACAGGATAGACAAGAATGCTCTGGTACCAGAAGTGAATGCACAGACTTGGAGTCTGAATGTCAAAGGACTGGTAAATAAACCTCTAACACTTAATTATCAAGAAATCAGATCGATTGCCCCAATAGAGCAATTCGCTACTCTTGAATGTGTAAGTAATAAGATAGGAGGAGATCTTATTAGTACAGCTGCCTGGAAAGGCGTTCATTTGAAAGATATACTTCAGATGGCAGGCGTCAAGCCCGAAGTCAAATATGTTGTATTCAGATGTGCAGATGGATATGATGTTGGTATCCCAATTGATCGAGGGTTGCTGAACGGCAGTATATTAGCATATGAAATGAACGGTGCATCTTTAACGGCAGAACACGGCTTTCCTGTTAGAGCCATTATCCCCGGACTGTATGGAATGATGAATCCCAAATGGATAACTGAGATAGAACTTGTTGATAAGGTATATCAGGGTTATTGGCAGAGGAAAGGCTGGGCCAATAATGCAAAATATAATACTCATTCATTTATAGTGATCCCTGGAAATGCTGCAGTTAGAAAAAGATTCAGTGGTCTTCAATCATCATCTGATGCTACTCTGCCAGGATCAGAAGGAGTATCTTTTGGTGGTATGGCTTTTGCAGGAGATAGAGGCATATTGAAAGTGGAGGTAAGCATAGATGGTGGCAAGTCATGGATGCCGACTGTGCTAAAAGAACCACTTTCACAATACACCTGGGTATTGTGGGCCACTAAATTGCATTTGAAAGGAAACAAATCGAATTACAATATATCAGTTAGAGCCACCGATAAAACCGGTAGAGTTCAGACAGCACAGATCAGTGATCCTTTTCCAAATGGAGCAACCGGATATTATATTTTAGCTACGTAGAACAACAGTGATAATAACATTATGTCGGATTAATTTTTTGGTGGTATCACCTGTATAACAATCGACCATACTTGCAATACTTGCAAGACCTTAGAAAGAGAGTGATCAGAATTGCAATCATTTTAGTTATATTGGTTATAATTATTACGACATTTAGTATCAAAATGCTTGATTATGGACCATACAAAATCGTAATCCTGTATCCAGATCTATATGACAATATTGCGATCCAAACCATGTCGTTATTGCGACAAGATCTTATTCCAAATAACGTTACCCTTATCCAAACATCACCAGGTCAGGCCTTTTTTGCACAGATTTATGTTGCATCGCTTTTGGCACTAATTCTGACTATACCCATGATCACCAAAGAAACCATTTCATTTATAGGACCAGGCCTTTATCGGGGTGAAAAGATCTTTATGAAAAGGATTACTTTATTTTCTGTATTACTCTTCGGCTTAGGATGCTCGTTTTCATATCTTGTTGTAATACCATTGGTGCTCGAATTCTTATACAAATACGGAGAGTTCATGGACATCGCTACCTTTCTAGATATATCTCAATTCGTACCCTTTTGCTACTTCAGTTTCTTATTGCATTCGGAATTTCCTATCAGCTCCCTCTATTAATGTGGGGACTAACGATTTCTGGATTTATCCAACCAAAGTTTTGGAGAAAGAATCTTCGATATGTTATCATCATTCTTGTTATCTTTGGTGCATTTGTGACACCAGATGGAAGTGGTATTACAATGTGGTTTGTTGCAGGACCAATGATCTTACTCTATTTGGTTGGCGTAATTGTTATAGAACGTAGCACGTACAATTTAACATATGAAAGCTAAGATTAGTCAAATAGTCGATTGCATTTAGCATGTAACCACTATTCTTAGCAAGGAGAATGAGAGTCAATTTCGAATTCCTGACATAGTAGATAGGACTCATAAGATCGAAAAAGTCGGGATTATTTTATTCTCATTGAAGGACATTTAATTATAATCGAGCCTGGAGTTGAGATCTAACACGTAGTCCAGTCTTAGAAATCTTATATAAGATAAATACGGCAACTGGACATGGGAACAAAACAGTCTCTAATTACTATATGTTTTTCCGCACTAATATTGTTTCTTGGGGCTAGCATTATGCCTGCAATAATGACACCTGCGATCGCTCAGCTGAATGGCCCGAAGAACGCAAACACGAGTATGTCATCAGTTATGATGGAATCTGCGAGAATGCATTTAAAGGCTGCAGATAAGGCAATGTCAGCAGGTAATGCGAGTGCAGCATTGGAACAATTGAATATGGCACGAATGCAAATTTCAGTAATGGGAATGAAGAACATGGGTGTTATGAATCAATCACAGGCTATGCAATTTATGAAGGGCAATCCCACAAGTATGAGAGTAGTGCCTGAAAATTGCATCATCCTCAACGATGGCACTTTGGAATGTAGAGACAGCCTCACTAATAGCTATTCGTTTATTACCCCCATAAGAATTCCTGCTGACTGAAGAAATTTTTGGATGTAGGTGAGTTTTGGTACTTACAGTCCTGTGTATACGGCTATGTACCTACCTATAATATTGTCCAATCCCTTTGTGATATAGCAAGAATCAGGCATACTCGACTTTGATCCGTTTCAAATCCCTTGGAATTGAGGAGCAAGCTATTCACGTTAGCCTCACTAATTGTTACTAACTTAATTATTATTCGAAGAACAGAAAAGTATAACTCAGTACAATCATAAAGGCAAAAGTATACTTGCGTAAAAGGATTCTTAAGAACTTATGGAAAAAAAGAGCGAATAATAACTATTGCAATAATGGCGGGATTATTTGGTGGGTTAATTGGCGGTCCTATTGCCAGTTTAGTGGATTATTCTGCCTCGCCTTATGATAGGTTTAAGTTGTTTATAATCCCAGAATTCATTGGTTTTATCTGTTTAGGGTTAATGGTTTATTTTGGCAAGTCAAGAAAAAAGAATAGCAAAAACATATGATCACTCATGTGTGGATGAGGGCCGTAATAGGACCGTCTGCAGTACCATTTGATGTGAACAGTTGTATACCTTTTCTCCTACTCACGATCTTCCCATCTGGCTAATGATTGCCTTTCTAATTATTATTAGACTTATTGTAAGGCCGAATATATGGACTCGTTTATCACATTTTTCGCAATATTCGTTATTGGATAGTGGATAGAACTCAGATACACTGATGCTATGACCGCAAATTCTACCATTATCTGTAGTTACAGCTGATAACAGATTTGATAGTGAAGATAATCATATTTTCGTAAGAGATGGTTTGCATGCATTCAATGTGATCTCAGCAAGATATGAGCACGTACCAATATGGGAAACAGATGGTAAATACTGAGAGCAGATGAAATGTGGGTAACCCAATTTGCTGTACGATCAACGAAATAAAGATGAAACTAATAATGTCAGTTATCAAACGACTATTTGAAGAGTATCTTATGTCTAGATTGACTAGAACACAGAACATGGAATTGATCCCACTACCGTTACAAAATTTGCAGTCCCACACGGAAATGCAATGCTGAATTCTACTGTTATCAATGCCATCGCGAAATATCTCAGGAAGATGATGATGATTGTCCTACCTACATTTGGCTAGAAAAAAATTTCTCTTACTGTGTGGTTTATTTTGAGAGGCTTCAAGATATCCCAATCCTAATAACTAGTGAACCTTTATTAACCTCAAATTTGGGCAAGCTACCAATAGTAGTCAATATACCTTCTTCCATGACATACTTAAGGAATATAGACCATTTCTCGCCCATGTTATGAAGAAGAGTAATAATATATACAGGTCCTTCAGCTTCAAATTCATAGCGCGCAAAGCCTCCATAATTACATAGTAATTCTAGATATTGAAGGTATGATTCGAGATCCGTTTTTTTGAACCAGAACATAAGAAATTCCCTGGGAACCTTAGCTCCTAATTCACGAGCCTTTCTAATCAGAGCCTCATCTTCAGTCGCCTCGAGAATTGCCTTTATGCTCTCCTTTCTTAGAGTAATCATGTCAAATTTTTCAGTATATCTATCCCATTGTGAATATTTAGTTAGAATCGTGGATATCAGTGTGCCAACAGTAATCCTCTTTGAATTGGCATCTTTTTGAAGCAACTCATCCAATTTCTTAGATAATCTTATAGTCCTCAATGCAATCTTCTTATTTTCTCTGACCATATGTGTAGGGTGAGCCTTCTAACCAGCAAAAAATCATTTAAACTTTGCAGAAAATCGAATGATATGGTAGTCAATTTTCATAATAGGATCAAAAGTGAAATAAAAAAAGAAGAAATGAAACTCCTTTCTCTCGTCTGACTAGTTTCTTTTCTGTGTTTACTTCTAAACATGCACATCAACGAATGGACAGTTAATAACTACTCCAGCAATGTTAGTACTTATCTTTCCAGCTTGGGCTGCAGATGTAATCTGAGCCAACGAAGTCAGAAATTCTGCATGTGACGGATCCTTCCATGTCGTAGCCTGTATTCTCCATAATGGACTGTAGGTTGAATCACCAACATTTGCAGCTGCAATGCTTGCTTGATAACCCATAGGCCCAGTTCCTTTGATTCCGTTTGTAAACACATAGAGATCAGATGATCCTCCAGATAACAATGCTGCACCGGTCTTGTTTACAAATGTCACACCTAATGCATCAGCTACTTTCTTGACAGATGCGTCAGTTGCTATGTAATAGATTGTTGAACCATTAGGAGCAAACCCTCTATGACCTACAAACGTGATCTGCATTTTCTTAGTATCGATGTTTAGAACTTGTCCTCCCCCATAAGCCGACATATCAGTTAAAGTTTTGTCAGTCTCTTTCTTTCAATGAACCGCCATGCCACTGCACGAAAGGACAATTAACTACCGTATTTGACGGAGTTACAGTTAATTCACCATTCTTATGTGCAGATAGTATATCAGCTTCTGATTTTATCTCCCTTGGACTAACCCCTTGTTTCCACTCTACATTATTAATTCTCCATAAGGGACTATATCCTGGGTCACCTGGCTGAGAATCTGCTACGTTAGCTTGAAAGCCTAATGGACCAGGGCCTTTAATGCCATTTGCAAACACATAGATATTTCCTAGTGATTGTGGTGGTGCATTTCCTAATGCTGGTGTATACGATACTCTTGAATGAGTAAAGTTAGTCAAGTGATCAGCTAGCCCTTTATCTGAAGCTTCTGTTGATATATAGAATACTTCGAAACCATTAACATATCCTCTTGTTAAAGGCAATGTTACAGGCACATTTGCCTTTGTTAGATTTTGGACTAACGTTTGAGGTGGTAATGCACGTGTCTGATCATTAATATGACTGTTGGTTGATGCCGCAAGTGACGTCTATACTACTTCCACTTGGTAGTGTGGATGATGAAACAAGAGCAATCGCCGATAATAAAATAGCGATGACGCTCAATGTTTCCCACATGTTTTTTTGTACTTTTTTATTGTTGTGTTGCTCATTTGTCTTCAAATTGTTCTAGTCGTAGCAAGTTTTTATCTTGGACGATTACGAAAATGCAATACTGATCGACTGTACTAGAATGTAATCTTTGAAATACAAAATGGAAACAACTTGGAATGGCTCAGAAGCAAGATATTAGAATCAGCAAAGTCAGGGCTATACCCCAAGATAGATTTGACAGATATCGCATTTTTTGAACTATACCAGGTTAATGAGTATGGAGCGATTATCGCTCATCCAGAATATGAAAGCAAAAACCATCAATAGAAACAAACACACCTAGGTCAAAAGCGCATTCAACGTAACCACGTAGCAGGAGTCGGATCAAAACCATGAAAAAGAAATTGTGGAAATTGTGAGTCCATCTTACTATAATACTAAAAATAGCTGATCTAATTCTTAATTATAACACTATGGGTCGTAAGGACTGGTATTATGTCCATCTTCCAAAGCTATTGATTAAGAGACTTGATCAATTCTTGCAAACACCAAGAGCTAAAGGTATGGGTATGACTAACAAATCCGAGCGATTAAGACGCGTTATTAATGAATTTCTTGATTAGCAAGAGGCATTTTACAATAAAATGGAATCGGTGGAAGATTTAGTTCTGGAAAATGAAGGACCACGACCACATAGTTCTTACCTTTAACAATGAAATCCAATTTAAGGAGATTGTTACTGCCTTTATAAAGCGCGGAATTGATCGCAATGAGATCAATGTATTGATTATTTATAGAAAGGAAGAGCAGAAATTCTTACAGTCACTCGACAAGTTCCCAAACATAAATTCTTTATTTAACTCTCAGGATATAATGATAATTCCTGCTGATCAAAGTTTTCATAATGGTAGCTTTTCGATTGAACCCATTGTCAAAAGACTTGCGTAGAATTGAAGAGTTAGCATATGAGAAATCAAAAAAAGGGTTGAATATGATTGCCACTCTGCCGGCCAAATTAATAGAACAGGGTAGATATGGGGATGCTGTAGAGATTGAAAGCGTATTCGATATCGCAATAAGAGAATTTGAAGAACCTATCACTTTACTATGTCTGTACAAGTCGATACCAGAAAACCTTGAAGATCGTTTTTCAGAGTATCATGACCTTATAATCAAACGTTCCCCCGCTATTACAGCAGCTGGCTTACAGTAATGTGTCGGTAAACCTCAATTCTTAAATAAAAAAAGAGTATTTTTTGCTTTGATATGAACAAACTAATTTCAAGTCAAGAAAAACTAATATCACACAACTCAAGGATGACATTGTATAAGAATGTAGTAGTTGATGGGCTCTCTATCTTCTATAGAGAAGCTGGCGACCAATCAAATCCGAAGCTTGTATTGCTCCATGGCTTTCCTGCCTCTTCTCACCAGTACCGCAACCTTATTTTAGCCCTAGCCGACCATTTCCATGTAATCGCACCTGACTATCCTGGTTTTGGAAACTCCGACTTACCAAATCCGGATGAATCCAACTACACATTCGATCGACTCTCTGAAATAATGGAGGATTTCTTGAAGGCCATAGGCTTTAAACACTTTGGGCTTTACATGCAAGACTATGGTGGGCCTGTAGGCTTCCGAATCATAACTCGACATCCTGAATGGCTCGAGTGGCTAATAATACAAAACACAAACGCCTATGAAATTGGCTTTACAGGCGCATGGGATGGACTACGTAACGCACTTTGGAAGGATCGGTACTCCTGAAACGGAGGAGCCCTTATACGGATTTCTACAACTAGACACGATCAGGCAAGTCTATCTATACGGTCACAAGAATCCTGAAGCCATCAGTCCTGACAACTGGAACATGGACTTCAGATTCATGGAAAGGCCAGACGCGCGTCGGGTACAGATGGATTTGTTCTATGACTACCGCACTAACGTAGAACTGTACCCAAAATGGCAAGAGTTCTTACAGCGCTATCAGCCAAAGTCATTGATTTTCTGGGGACAGAATGACATATTCTTCACTCGTGAAGGTGGAGAATCTTACCTAAAAGATCTACCCAACGCTGAGATGCATAGGCTTGATACAGGGCACTTTGCCTTGGAAGATTGTCTAGAACTGAGATCGCTAGTAACATACACCGCTTTTATCATGAGAGGGTAATAATAAAATGACAAAAGCAGTTCGTTGTTGTTATTTATCAAAAACAAAGTTACTTAGCGCTGCCTATACTAGGATCTGTTTTTTTGTTTGTACTGCGTTACACTGTCATCATCATCAGTAGCCTGGAATTGGTAATCCGTATTCATATAGCCAACGACGGTAAATTAGGTTTCTTTACTATCTAGAGTTAGTAACAGGCTAAGAGTAAAGAAGAGCACATTTGACAACCTATACGATTAACCCCATGATGTCTAAACTCTACAAAACACTGTGATGTAAACCCAATGGAATATTGAAATAACCAATCTACATATTGATGCAATAACATTGTAAGCGGTTAAGATCGATTAGGGCATCAGGTATATGAGAGTGAGTTGAAGATTTTGATGGAAAGATTTGAAGAACAAATAAAAGATAGGACAGAATATTTTGACGATCATTTTTCATGGCGAAAACACAATTGTAACAAACAGCATGTCCATAATTGGCTAAAATTATTGATATCGTATCTACACTTAGGTAGTACGGAATACAATGTATCGCATTCCTAATAACTGATGCTGGTTAAGTTTAGTCAAGCTAACAGCGACTGCTCTTGATATAGCAAGATTTTATCTTGGTATACAATCAATTGAAATTACAGACTAAATAAAGTTGAGACCATTCATTTATCAATATCCCGCATTAAATTATTCCCTTTCTATAGAGAAAATATGTCACACCCACAGCCGCTGGAATACCAAATATAATAATATATGCAATATAAACAAGTGTTAGTGGACTTATCTGGAACGAACCAGACTCACGAAGGGCTTTCGCGTATTGCGATGCGAGTTGGCTAGCTGAAGATGAGGAAATAGCAGGGTTATCATATACTGTCGTATTGAACGCCGCATATGATGTTTTTATACCCCCTATATTTTCAATTCTAATATTTGTAGGACCTGAATTTGCAAATACGTACTGTTGTACTTTCATCCCCATTTGAGCACCAGTCGGAATTCGTTCCAGTTGTTTCCCATTTTGGATTAAAACGAAATCAAATGCTAAGAGATTAGGCTTATTGTTTGCACGATCAAAGAAACTCACAAAGAAGTTGTTTCCTTACCTGTTAGCAATACTTGGGGATCCCAACTTAAACCCACCTCTAGCATTCCATCAGGAGTAAAAGTATACAGAGGTAGCTTGTCTATTCGTTTACCCGAGTCAGTAACTGGATAATTAGGTATGTTCTGTGGTTGTGCTTTTACTTGTATTATGCCTTCCATCCATGGATGTATGGTGCAAAAGTAATTGTATGTCCCAGGCCTGCTAAATGTGTGTATCCAGGATTGTCCTGGTTTAAATAGACCGCTATTAAAAATACCAGTTTGGATTCCCAACTTTTTAGTGTTTATCAAGCTTTCCATACCTCCTCCAATACCGCTTGTAACAGTATGAGCTTCTGTATCATTATTAATCCAAGTCACTGTATCGTTTAGATTTATACTCAGTTCTCTAGGCAAATACCATTGTCTGGGACCTAGCTTTGTTATATCAACTTCGGGATTTGCAGATCCTTTAGGAATTGTTATAGTATAATGCTTAGCACCCGCGGCATATGCTAGATTGTGATATCGCATATCATGGAAAAGCAAAATAGGGTTAACCGAGGAATATAATAAAAAATTAACCGTGATAATTGCAAAGATTGATAACAGTAAAAAAGGTACTTTACAGAAAATTATCATTTTTTTACAGTTACTGCTAATCCATGCGATTGAGAAACAGAAAATGGCTTTTGAATTCGTGAATTTGTATTTGTATTCAATTTTTTTCTAATTTTGACTTCATAATGTTCTTTATTCCAATGATCTACAAATTTTATTTTCGTCCTTTCAATACTTGAATTTGATTGTATTAGGAAATAAAACATAAACTTCCAGCCTAATCTATTGCATTTTTTACACTTGGACACGTATGTTGATGAAAATCCATATGCTTCACCCACTACACATGTTGATGAATTCTTAAGTTCATAGTACCATCTTATACGTGCTAGTGAAAAGGGAGAAATATTGTCTCTTGCATGATTCAGACGTTCAGACCAGATAGGTGATATTTCAGAAAATAGTAATTCGTTTTGTGGTTTATGATGTGTCAAATTATAATTTAATGAGACTTTCGTGTCCATGTTACCACAAATAATAAATGGAAATTATAATATTAAAGTATTTGGCATAAGATACCCATTAATTGCTTATCCCTTATAACAGCACAACTATGTAAGCGACGTCATCTATTTTGATGTTGATGTCATTTTTTTCTTTCTCCTCGAACTCAGTTTAGTGTATTGTCAATCAAGTCTAGACCTTGTACTGACCAATATACAACTTGAGGTGCACTGGAATCTACCATTTTTCAACTATCGTATTATTCTCAGATTTATTAATCCATATCCAGTCGCTTTATACTAGGGTACACTCTTGTAGAGTGTGCAATCGCTTCATTTCATGCATCTGTTTTAGGAAGCCATAAAATGTATCCTCATTAAACTTTTCAAACTGTCTGAATAACTGGTTTCCTTCAAGACTAGTAGCTCCAAACATGCAGAAATTTCTGTGTGAGCCTGTTATTGTAACCACAGCTCTGGAATCTTTATAGCTCCATACTTTTCTAACAAGGCTGTCAAAGAAAAAGAATGATTCATCTAATGATACTGCCGTAAAAGCCTTAGGTAAACAGTCTAATATCTTCTGTGCTTTTTCTCTTCGTATGATGCAGTATTAACATGTACTTTCCTTTGTACTTTCTGTTTGAATCCCCACTTATGCAGCAATGTGTAGATATAGATTTGAGGTAGTGTACATTTCCTTCTTTTACTATCATTTCATTTATCTGCTGTGTTGTCCAGCCTTGTTTTCTTTCCTTTAATTTCCTTCTTACCTTAAGAGCAACTTCTTTAGGTAGCTTGGAGGGCCTACCACTCCTAGGCCTATTCTCAAGTCCATCAACTCCTTCTTTATGATATCTTGCAAGCCAATCAGAAGTCCACGTTCTGCTTCTGTGCAGCTCCTTTGCAACATGGGCTGGAATCATTCCTTCACCTTCGACTTTGAGAATAAGCAACAGCCTCTCCTTTAGTCCCGCTCGTGATTCCTTTCTGTACCGAGTTTCTAATTCTCCTCTACTAAGAGTCAAGACTCATTCAGGAAAGCAGATCAATGAACAAAGCTATAGCTCTTCCTGTACAAAGAATATGACAATTCCATCAATAATATGTAAGTATACTTATCTTAATTGGTGTAGGTAATAGGAGCAATAAGAAAGATAGAGAGACAGAAAGAATGTGACGATGAAAAAATAATAAAATGTACCGTCTATACAAGGCATGACAATCGGTTCTTGCATTGCATGCACAGTAAAGTGAAATTTAATAATATGCCTTCATCTTAATTATTCACTCCTCCTCTGCCCCTCTCCTTGGAGGGATAGATATGGTCGGTACACTTAGGAATTTATACTAGTCCAATTAATGAATATTTGTAAGCAATAGTTCGCTTACTGCCTTAGTGTATATTTCAAAAACTATTCTTTCATATGAAGAGTCAACACTCTTGTGTTCATATCTTCTTGCTGTCTTTACGATTAACCCAGATAGCCTTTCTGCTAAAGCGTTGGTGATTTCTGGGTTCTGATCAATTTTAAATGACCTCTCCTTTAACATCAATAGAGCAATGAGGACCATTGCTCTTTCAAGACTCACAGGATAGAAATAACGAGAAATATTTTTAGGTAATAAATTCAGGTCATATACAAATAGATATGCCACACTTGAGAAGAATATCTGCATAATTCTATGCCTTTCGATCTCCCTTCTGGCTATTGAAACTAATTTCTTTGACCTTAATATCTTCATGTGATGATTAAGTGAGGCACCGGACAAGCCCAGCTCGTTAGCTAGTTGAGCCTGAGTCATGGGCTTCTGCCTGAGCAAATTCAAGATAGCTCTTCGCATTGGATCAATTAAGACACTTGCAATTTTTGCATCATCTACAATATAAACTGCTTGCATCGATAAGACAAGATCAGGTATTCCTAAACAATATAATAAGCTTGTCAAGTCGCTTATTCATAGACTTGTTTAATTATTATGTTGATCTAACTATTATAGATAAACCCTAGGCAGGGTTCTCGAAGCGGTTCATTGCATAACTATTATTATATCTAAAGTCTTTATCAAAGTTAATAATAATGCAGGCTAGTTCATTGAGTTCAGATAAATTGAGGGCGTGCGCGGAGGAGAATCTCCATCATTCAATTAAACTCCAGACTTGGATGATAATTGTACTCTTATTGGATCAAGTGCAGGTATAATAACCGCAGGTTTAGGCGAGAAATTTAGACATCATCTAACTTTTGGGAGATGGTTTAGAATAGGGTTTCCGTTTATGATAATTGCGTAAGTAGTTGCAACCGCAATTCTACCAATATTTATTGTGCCTGGACATAATTAATTAATCAATTAACTAATTATTAGTACAACTAAAGTAATATCTGCTACAGAGATCTAACCTATAGCCTATTAGATTTATTTATAGATTTATAGATTTATAGAGGACCAGATAAGATGTTATAGGAATTAATTAAATTGTATAATGAGTAGCAAAGTATCCAGCTAACGAGAAAAGAAATTATTCAGTATGAATTAAGTTTACTCTACGATGTGATAGAAAAAGGTCGAAGAATGGAAATTCCAGAAATTGAAAGCGTACCACTATCAACAGTTGAGGAGACAAATATGCTCGCTCAGAATATATCAATGGAATGGAAAAATGATGAGCAGAGATAGAAGTGATGTCATTATTCTGATTTGCATGCAGAACTTTTTATAAGAATCTTCTAGTGACGCTATGATATAAAATGCGAAAGATATCTTTCTAAGAATTATAAGTATCTGCTTTAAATTCAAAAATTATTAGATATACTTAATCATTAAGTTTAACTAATCCCTTCTCGTAATACCAATATGTTAAATACGCAATCGTCTGCAGCTGCTAAGAGACTATCACAAGATCAGCTATTGCTAAGGATTAATGGAGTACTTCCAGATATTGCAACCTTAGGAAATGTAGAAAAGTCAGAAAGAGCGGCAGAAGTAAAACAGCATGGAACAAGTACAAACACTTCTTGTTCTTTATTTGCCACGGCAAGTGAAACTAATCAAATTTTTCATATACTTGTTGATATAGGCCAAGGAATAGTCAAAAGTATTGAAAAAGGCATTTTTGATCTTGGATTTGCCTCATCGTCGATTCTTCCAGATGCTCTATTAGTAACGCATTCACATGACGATCATATTATAAGAGCTACCTCTCTTGGCAGACAAAACATCAAAGTCAAAAAATTTGAATATATACTGTACCTCACAATGCCACGACCAGATCCTCAGTAAGTATCCACAACTGTCTTCTAAAATAAATAATAAAGAATTAGTGTTTAGCATAGTACAGCCAGACCAAACATTCCAGATAGGTCCTTTTTCTGTAATCCCTCTTTTAGCTGACCATGGCGACAACTCGCCAGCTGGATCTGTTATATATATAGTGAAACTAACTAATCGATAAAGTAATAATTGGATGGGATTTTCTGTCGTTGCCGAATGTAAATGAAGATTTATTATGGAATCCAGATCTTGCCATTTTGGGTACACAAAGCTACAATCCTCATCCTCAAACTGGAATGATCTCTGTTAGTGAAGCATTTGAATTAGTTAGAAGATGGAATGCAAAAGAATGTTATATTGTTCATTACAGAGGCCTTATAGACTTTGAAGAGGCTACAAATCAATGGTTTAGAGGTCCTGTAAAAGCTATGACTGTAGATGAGCTTCAAAAGGTAATAGATTCACATCTTCAAATCATAGGAAAAGAAGGAAAATTCAGAATGACTGTGGCTAAAGAAGGGATGGTATGGGATAGTAAGAGATTAGAAACCAAACAAGAAGAGGAAGAAAAGCTACAAGAATCTTCACCTCAAACTGCTTCCACCTCTCCTCAATTTTTGAAATCGAAGGTCTGCAGAATTATATTGTCAGAATGGAAAACGAACATAAGGTTGACAAATTGAAGATTATGATAGAAGACAGAATCAACAGATATAATTTAGAATTTGATAAACCACGTAAAGTTGTAAACGTCGGAGATAATAATAAGGATGTACTCGTTGCTCAGGCTGTAAAAGGCATGCTGGCCAAAGGCCCAGACTTGAGAATGGAAATTACTCCTAAGACAGGACATGAATATGCCATCAGTGTAAGAGCATCAAAGGGAAAGAAGAACGTTTTTAGCGATGATATATTGATAAGCAGCGCTGATGCACAAAGACTAAAGAGGTACATCAATGAGAATTTCATGCCTAGCCCCAAAGATGCTAACTAGTGTGGAATCCATCCAACTTTGATAACAACATATTGGCTTGCAGTTAAAATTATGTTTGACAAGACGGGTATCGGATTATCAATACAACTTTTTTACTGATTGCTGATTGCGTTAACTCAATTTCGTGGGATAACCACACAATTTTATTTATATGAGCACACTTGTAGCTATTGGTAAATGTTAATTGATTCTTTATCTTCTTCCACGCAAGCATATAGTATTATTATTATTGTTATTATTATTATTATTATTATTATTGCTACTTCAATTACAATATTTTCAACTACGTCCATAATAGACGTATCCACAATAACCCCACAACTTTCTTATGCACATCTGTATGGAAATAGAACTCAAGAATGGATAAATAATAATGATCGCATTAAGATTCAATTTACATATCAGCCGGAAAAACCAATAATTGATACTTTCACTGAATTAAAATTTAGTGTGCAAAATTTAACTACAAGTGATCATTTAAAAGATTTTACTGCAAGAGTGGCCGTAACAAATGGTGAAAGATTATTTAAATTTGAAAATATAAGAGTTCCAGATGGAGACTTCTCTATAAAATACATATTTCCAGATGATGGCACTCATCAAGTCATAGTTAGAATAAATGAAAAAAATTCTTCCACTTTAGCGTCATTTAACGTCTTTATTCCAAATCAGCCACTTCCAAGCATTTTGAATCCGTTTCCTTCTTCACCTGGAGATACCGAAAATAATGTGGGCCTTGTGGCAAGTAAGGTTCTGGCTATATTATTACCTAGCATAGCTGTAATAGCTATAATATTTGTATTAAAAAATGGTCATAAATCTAAGAAACAAAAGGGCTAAGCAATAATAGAATCACATACACAGGCAACAAGATGAAAAGTTAAGAGAAATTTGATATATGTTCATCTGTAATTGGTGGATATTAAGAAGGATTTGTTATATGGGTTATACACGGATGGTTGATTATACATATCCAAATTTTATGGAATTATTGAAATAAAGAATCCTTGATCAGATGATTACGCAAAATATCATCCTTCAACCTGTTTTATTTCAGCCAGCTAAAGAAATCATCTCTCTATTAGTAAAGATTCTATCTGAAGGCTTTAATGCTTCTATCGTTACAGCTTCGCAAATAAAAGATCTAAAAGATAAAAGATCTAATCAACTATTAGATAAGCAAAGAAATCAATGGAAATCAAATGATATTTTACAATGGCTCTCATACAAGTACAAGCCATCTAATTCAAAAAAAATACTGGCTCTATGTGATTTTGATGCATATTCTGGTAGTCTGAATTCTGTGTTTGGAGAAGTATATTTGTCAGATAGGCATTTTCATGCCTTCCTTTATCAGACAGTGTATTATTTTGAAGTTAGGTCTAGCTCTGATGGGGATATTGATTGTATTGAGGTTTGTGAGGTACCGATATTGTAATTGCTAAGAATTTCATCCCCCAGATCCTTAGCAAGTATGCTATAAAGTTTCGCCGCATCATTTGTTAGTAGGATTTTCAAATCCTGAGTACTATAATCATCAGTATGAACTGAGTGGGATGGCAGGTTGTAATTCGTCGGTGAATATTTACCATACATTAGCGAAACGTATTGTTCTGGGTTGCTTTTTATCGAATGGACTACACAAGTTACAGCAAGTTTCACCAGGGTTGCTCCATTAGATAAAGTGGAGTATACTTTTTCTTCAAGGAGCAATCAAAGAATACGCTACTTTGATTGTTCTTAATGCAACAATAGAAAATAATCAATATTGTTATTATCTGGCCTACCATCACAATAGTAGTTGTTTTACGACAAGAGATATTCCTTCTAAGCAACAATAACTGTCCGCGTCATAGCAGAATGTAACTGACAGAAGTATTGGAATTCTCCTGCTCTTGTAAACTTGTGTTAATGGTAAATTAGCAGGATAAGCATTGGCTTAGTTATTGTGAAGGCCGCCCACATCAACGACAGGTATGCCTATCTCGATAATAATGTCTAACATGATTTATAATTGTAGTACATCTGGTCCGTTGTAAGCTGCTCTGAATCAATTGTCGTCATCTCGTTTCTCTTTACTATTTAACAACTACTCAAACATGCTACTTGACACATGAAGTTAAGGTTAATGCAATGATAAAATAAATGTAAATATAAGATAGATAGAACAGAAAATGCTTCATTTAGTGATTAGTATAGAATACTAATTACACTTGTATAATTGACCAATATTTGCTAACTAATTTATGTCTCTGGATCTGCATTATTCTGCCTCCACTGTATTAATCTTTATAGATATCTACTATTGATCCTATTATTCATGCCTGTAGAAAGAATGCCAATTGGGCAACTCGTGAATAACACGCTTGAAACAATTGATATATCAAGTTCTGCACAAAAAGCATCAAAGAAAATGAGAGACAAGAATATAAGTTCATTAGTAGTAACTGACAATTACAATAAATCTGCTGGTATAGTAACTGAACGAGATTTAGTAAGAAAAGTATGTGTTAATGATGCAAGTAGCGGCAATATGCAAATAAAAGATGTAATGTCTTTCCCACTGCTTGCTATTGATGCAAATGCCTCAGTTGAACAAGCTGTTGATATAATGATTCAGAATGGTGTAAGACACCTTCTTGTTATACAAGATAATGATGTATACAAACCTTTGGGCATAATTACTCATTCTGATTTTGCAAGATATCTAAAAGCGAACTTGGATATTGATGATATAAATGCAAAGATATTGCAATCGATGCAAGAAGAATAACTAAAAGAGTCCAATTAAAAAGGCAATCTTCAAAAATAAAACAGACACTAGTAAACAGAAATGACCTGGCATATGATATTACCTAATAGTCTTGGTCAATACAAATTTAGCTTGAGGACATTGTATACCTAGTCTGTTGATGGCTGCAGATTTTAAGCAAAGCTTACAGAAATTAAAAAGATGCTGACCTAACGGAAAAGGATCCTGCTAGTAAGGCCTGCTAGAGAATCAGTTCTTTCTACTTCTTGATCAAATGCATAACCTCATCTCTAATCTCCATCTTTCCTTCATTGAATATTTTTGTATCCATTTCCTTTATCGAATTTCCTAGTATAGGTGTAAAGCTCATCTTGGATATAATGTCCTCATGTATGTCAATGCCAGGAGCAATTTCTTCTAAAACTAGACCCCCCTCATTTAATCTAAAAACTGCTCTTTCAGTAATATACATGATCTCTTGTCCATATTTTATTGCTTGATGTCCACTAAATACTACCTTGAAAACGCTTTCAGTGAATTTTGCTATTGTGCCCTCACGTAAAATTTTAATTTTATTGTCTGATACACTAATTTCGCTTTTTCCTGCAATAAATGAGCCTGCAAAATATACTCTTGGTACTCCACCGGCTATAACTGGAAAGCCCCCTGGCCCGAAGATCCTATTAGGTAACATAGAAGGATTGACATTTCCTTTTTGATCAACTTGAAGAAACCCAAGTGATGCAGCGTCAATTATTCCTCCCTCAAAATTGGAAAACACATCAGGTATAGTAGAGAGTGCAAAGGGACTTACTGCCAATCCAAAGTCATTTCCTGTAAGAGCAAGTCCTCCCCAAGGCCCAGATTCAAGTACCGTTATTATGAAATCAGTTACATCCTCCTCAGCTGCAACTAACGAAATCAAAGTGGGAATACCTATTCCTAAATTAACTAAAACAGGAGACTGCTTAGTTTCAAATAATCTAATCAACTCCAATAGAATTCGCCTGGCTATTACCTTTTTATGCCCTTCAACCGATATTTTGGGTATGCCGCCTACAAGCAGGTTCTCTGTAGCCGGTGGGATTATTTTATAAGATAATCTTGGATCGTATTCGATACTGCCACACTGCCAGTGGTACTCTTTTGGAGAAACGACAATACGATTTACTAGTGGGCCTGGTACGTCTACATCCCTTGGATTTATTGTACCAGACTTTGTCATCCATCTTACTTGTGCTATTACCTTGCCTTGGTTTGGTCCTGCTTTAGCCGCTTGTGCAATGCTAAGAACAGTACCTCTGATGCCCTCATCTTGCAGTGATAGATTACCGATCTCATCAGATACAGAGGCTCTAATCATAGCATAATTTGGTTTAGGAGCTTGGTACAGAAGATAATCTTCGCCATCAATATCGATAACACGGACGTGGCACGAAGCTTTTCTCTTTGCAAGTTCATTTAATGCAGCGCTATCTTGTCTTGGGTCAAGAAAAGTATCTACACCTATTTTTGTTAAAAGACCAGGTCTTCCAGAACTTATCTCTCTAAACCAATATGCAGTAACGCCTATGGGCCACCCATAACACTCTATTCTGTTATCTGTTACAAGTTTTTGAAGCCAAGGAGAAAATCCCAAGAAAGGCATCAAAGCTCCTTTGAGAAATTCTTGGTTCGGTTCCTTGTACAAGCTTTCACCTATCTGGTCTAATGCCCTTCCAGGCACTGCAGGTAGAGCATCTGATACTATGAAGATATTCTTTGGATGTCCTTGTTGTTTGTACTGCTTATATAATTCAAGAATTAGATATTCTGGTGTTGTAGCCATATTAAAACCGGAGATGGCAATGATGCTATCATCTTTTATATCCGAAATAGACGTAGATACATCAACAATTTTAGAAAACATTTAGTTACAAGAGTCCTTTTATCCTCCATATAAAGGCATTTTATGTTTGATGGAATCAAAAGATATTAAGTATTCGGGTTGCAATGCATTGCAAAAAGAAGAAAATAACCTTATTAGTTAAATACAATGTCTAGTTGGTGTATTTGTATTTATTGTATAGTCGATATAAATTGTAGGTGTGCAGATTTATCTCATAGACATGCAATTTCTATGTGCTGGAAAAGCTCGTTAATCAATGCCCACCATGTTGGCTTGACTGGAATTAATAGGAAAGAAGTCATCAGTTTTTTCTTCTTTTTCTTCTCAAAATGAAAGTGATTTTCAACCCCTGCAAATACGATATTTAAAATCACCACCTAGGTATAATGTAACTACTGCTACGATATTAATCGTTGATAGAAAGACTTCATAGTTATGGAAAAGGTTGAACTTGTGTCGCTATGATTTAAATAAATACATGAATAGAAATTCATCAGATGACTGTTTAGAATAATAGACTATTTTCTCATATATATCATGATATTTCATGATAATATTTCTTTAATTGCTCATGAACCCGCGACTCCGTTGTCTAGTCTTTAATGTCGATACGCAGTTCGTAACTATTCTCGAATTGCCTTCAAGACTCTTTCAGTTCAAATCTTTCTTGATGCAGGGTGTCTAGTAGAGCTGATTCTTCTTTAATGTACGATATTGAACCAAAGTCGAGTGTAAATCAAATATTTGTTTCTCAAGACTCTCTTTCTTTGATTCTAAGAGACCTACTTCTCTTCGTAATCCTTCATACTTAGCCTGTACGCTTGGCAAATCATTGTTAGCAATTTCGAGAAGTTTTTTGACATGCTTTAGATCCATACCTGCAGCTCTCATCAATCTGTAGAGTTCTACGAAGGTCCAAATATCCTCTTTAACATGTTCATGAACCTGATAAAGACTATAAAGTTGTTGTAGTTTCCAGTATTGCTTATAGAATTCATGCACTTCGGGCTCCTTGAGGCCTAATTTAATAGCCACTTGGATTGGAGATTTACCTTCTGAAAATAGGAGGTAGGCTTGAGACGAATTAGATAAAGATTGGTCTGATCCAGATTTTTTTAGAATAGGTCCTATATCACGCAGAGATATTCGTGCCTCTTTGGCTATTTCGGCGTAAGTCTTTCCTTCCTTATAATAAAGGTCTAAAACGCGATTTTCTTTTTCTTGTCTTGTCAAGCCGATCATATTTCTTATATCTAATATATGTAAGAGTGAATCTTAAAGGTGCTAAGACCTATTACCGTCATATTATCATTATTTCCAGCTGCTTACCTCTATTTTCTCTATTACCTAGGTTATTTTAGAATGAATTCAAATGAGGATGAAATATGCTATACCAATTAAGATAAGTATACTTACATATTATTGATGGAATTGTCATATTCTTTGTACAGGAAGAGCTAAGTCAAGTGTCACATTAAATGTCATTATTCCATCTTCCAAATCTATTATCTAGAAATTCTGATACCGCGGTTTTCTGGTCTTCTATATGCTCATAAAACCTATTTGCACACTAATATGACTTTATCAGCTGGTTTACCTTTCTTTCATTCGGGTTCAGATATGGAGCTTTCTTTGGAAGATAGATCATGGTAAGCCAATGTTTCTGTACATTGATATAGTCATTCGTCATTTTACTGATATGGAATGAAGCATGATCCCAGATGACGACTAATCTTTTCCATCTGATATTCATGACATGTTTCCTGAGCTTCTCTAGATGATCTATGGTATTCGTAGAGTTCATCTCATTATAGAAATCATACATCAATTTCTTATCTGGCCATAACATGGATATGTATATGGAGAACTTGTTTCTACTTCCATTATGTTCTATCCTTTGTTGCTGGCCTTCAAAACTCATGGACTTGCGTATACATGGTTTCTGTGTTATCGTAGTTTCATCTTCAAATACTAACATCACTCCTTTTTTTCAGAGCTGATGCTACTTGCTTGTAGTTATCCACTCTTTTTCTCCCTTCTTCATAATCAGGTCCATGTAATAGTTCCAATTTTGGTCTTTTACATCTAATCCCCATATCCTTAGTTATTCTTTGTAGATGTTTGAAACTGATTGGAATATCAAGCTCATCTGTAAGACACCTTGCCAGCGACCTTAGACTCCACGTATTCCTTAGATAACCAAAGATATGCGGATCGTTAAATAATGCTGAAAGGATAATCTCTTTGTTTTCGTCTGTTATGCTGGACTTCGATCCACCAGGTTTCTTCATCCTTACTCCATCATCAATTCCTTTCTTAATGTATGCAGCAATCCACCTTTGTACAGACCTGCTGCTGACTCCGTGTTCATTTGCTATATCTGCATAAGATCTACCTTCAACTTTTTGGAGTATAGCCAGTAACCTGCGGTATTCCTTTTTGTTATTCGTATTCCTCAGAAATGACTTTAACTTATTCTTCTGTAGTATGGTAAGTATGAGTTTGGAAGGGTGATTCGTAGAATAAAAATATGATTTGTCCCAAGCTATAATTATTTCGAAATCTACGTTATGTAATGAGCAAATAACGACATAAACTTAGACACTTCACTTACAAGCCATTCAGTCATCTGAATTACGCTGGAAGTCACGGGGGAAGTCTTTTCATAAGAGATACTCAAAGAAATGTCATAGCAGAGATAATTTTTAAAGATCAACTTCTTTACTGTAATTCGCCAGATTCATCGTCAGATTGCGAGCATACTAGATTTGCTACATCCTTGATCGATGTAGCTAAATATCTGCAAGAAAAATAGGGACAAATAGGCACAATGTGGATTAGTTCATTTTATCATTCTTATGGTAACGATGGTGATCGTCTGCATCAGCGAGCATTACCTATCCAAGTCTTCTCCTTCTATTACTGATCCTAATTGTCTACAAAATCATGGATCAAACTTACATACCATCTTAGAAACGGAAGCGAAAGTATCTCCAAAGCCACCATTTATCAAAAGGATACTTCTCGTAGATGATGATCCCGACATTACATTAACTTTCAAAGCGGGTTTAGATGGTCGTTATTATGGCGATGGCGAGAAGAAAAGGTTTGAAGTATACACATATAACGATCCTCTATTAGTATTGGAAGAATTCAAACCACAATTTTATGATCTTCTTATAACTGATATTCATATGCCAAACATGAACGGCTTTGAGTTATGTGAAAAGATACTTGGACTAGATATTAATATTAGAGTATGTTTTATGTCCTCATTAGAAATAAATATTCATGCTCTAAGAGAAGTATATCCTAATGCGAGTCTCGGATGTTATATCGAAAAACCAGTGTCAATAGAATATTTAATTAAAAGATTATCAGCAGAGTTAGATTAGCAGTACTAATGCCAGTAGCACGCATGTTCTTGTGTCGTAGTCCATATCGAAACGAAAAATTATCTATCTTAAAGAAAATCCTATTCTTGTGTATCCAGAATAGCTTATAATCGTCTAGAAAGGCATGCTGTCAGACGTGGTATGTAGGTCTCTACCATAAAGTTCTCCTACTTGAAATCGCAGAAGAGGTAAAGCTACATAATAGCGATATCTGCCAGATAAGAAATAAGGAGAGTAAAATAGTTAGAAATCTAAACCACCATATTAGAAACTAGCAATCACAAACCTAATATGAGTTCGAATTGTATGACCACATCTTCTGGTGTAGGGAAAGATACTGTGTTACTCAGCATTCTTTTGAATGTTTTCCATCACTCTCTGTAAATGATAGCCTCAATTTCCCTGTACCTAGAGCAGAAGTCGTAAAATATGGGAACGTTATAAAAGCTGTATCTACACCTCCTATCTTTACTGGAAATTTAACTGCAGTTAAAAATGGGTCTAGTACTATTACTGTTGGTCAAATACAGACTAGCGTACAAATCCAAAAAATCTGTGGAACCAACCATGATGACTACATAATTGGGAGCGAAGATGATGATATCATTTTTGGTTTACTTGGTAATGATGTAATTTCAGCTCTGGGGGGTGACGATCAGGTGTTTGCAGGTCCTGGCGATGACACAGTATATGGGGGAGATGGAAATAATCAATTATTTGGAGATGGAGGAAACGATAACCTTGTTGGAGGACTAGACGACGGCCTCTTGGTGGGAGGATTTGGTAATGATCGTTTATATGGTAACACTGGGGATGATATCCTTCAGGGAGGACCTGGAGCAGATTATTTTGACTGTGGAGATGGTGTAGACTCAGTCATAGATTATAATCCATCTCAAGGTGATGTTGTGTCCACGAATTGCGAAAATGTGAATACAATCCATTAAATCTCCTCCGCTATGCGTCTATCTTTTTTTGAAATGGGAGTGGAAATAACGGACTTTCTAAATACACTTTAATCAATTTTGTTGCTAATCGGGTTAGTTACACTCTAAGGTTAGAGAATCTAATTATAGCCACCATCCAGTCCGTCGGTGTCGCTTAAATCCTCATGTCTATCCTATCTTATTTAATACCACCGCTAATTTTTGGAATTTAATTCCGAAAATCTCCTCTTTTCTGGAGCTAAAAGCCTCATATAATTGTCGAAATGATGGTGTTATTCTACCCAACTGTGAAAACACCTTGTTTACTAACAACAGAAGAACTCAATCTAAAAGCATCATTCCCCCCGCTTTTCTCACATAAAGAGTGCAGACTTTGGAGTCTTTGTATATTGATGTTTTATTAGCGTGGCCTTAAATGAGGGAATGCCAGGTGCCTTCTCCTCGGATTAACTGTGTGTTGATTTCGATTACTAACCTTGCCCTTTTCTCTACATCTGTCAAAGAAGTAGGTAATTCCTGTTGAAATAATAATCCTGCCGCCCATGAATAAGCAGTAATCATGTTAGGATCTGACATATTCAGAATTTCATTTGTCTTTGATTTCATATAATCCAAAGGTTTATCCTTATAAATTAAATATGAAAAGACTCTCATTGAAGTTCTGAGCTACAAGAAAATCTACTAATGTAGTCGGGATGTCAGAGAAACGAAGAAATTATAGACTACTTATCTCTACACCATTAATAACTCGATATAACATTAAAATTATATATTAACGAATTTCGTAAAGATAATATCTATTATATTTATTTAAAAATTCAGACCATATTAAATGTATGATTATGCCGCATACCTATCTGAAATATCTGGATATGAAAAACCAAATCTTGGAGAAATCGACAGATCCTTATTATTTAAAATTATGAATACATCTGAATCTTCAGCACACAAGATAGTATCCCACTTTAAGATAAAACGACTATCATCGCAATACAAATCTGAATTTCCTGTCATGAGACGACTCCAAGAATTTAGATTAATTAAAGAAATACAACAACAATCGTTTCTTCATGATTCAATATATTACAAGTTAACTCCTTATGGGCTATTTTATATCTTTTCTAATACTATGAATTATTCTCCACAGCTATTGAGAGATAATCAAGACAGCTTAATACTAAAAACCCTTCTCTTTCAATATCTTCAGTCCACCACTGTTAGACAGTGTACTGGTCGATTCTATGCAACTATAACTCAGTATTTAAATGATTGTTGTAGTATAACCTTAAATGCTCTATCTAATTTCAAATCGCTCGATGATAGGCAATTAGGTCTCAGGAAAATAGAACACGATCTAAGGCGGGAAGCAAAAATTTTAGGTATTAAATTAACTATAATGTATAATGAATCAAATTTGTTAACTGGCAATCCTGATATAACAGATGAAAATGCAAGACTTTCATTATATGAGCTAGAAAGTACGATGAAAACAATTCTATCAAAAGATAGCAGGTTTTTAGAATTTTTAGGAATAATTCATAGTGAAATTAGTGAGGCATTTGCCGGATTTTGATCTACAACATTTGCGATTGCCAGTTAGTATGAATACTAATAAGCCAAGGCGACAAGGCGTAGAAAGTCATTCGTAGTAATATTATATAATCTTGGTCACGGGTTGGTGGGGATTGCAACATCTATGTTTAAGAAGGGAATCAGAAGTAGTTGAAAAATCATTAACATCTTGATATCCTGGTTAAAACAATTCGTATGAATTAGTATGTTACTTGACAAAGGATTCGCTTCTCATAGATTTGTGTATCATTGTGACGAAAGCAAGCATAGCCGCTACTATTAACCATCCAGATAGGCCGAAAAAGTATGTCAACATGTGATGCGAACTCAGAGCATACTCGGAGGGAGATGAAGGTTGGGCAAGAATATAATCTCCAGCTGCTCGTATACCCAAAGATATAATAATCAAAAGTAGCGGAATTTTATTGAAATTAGTAAACTGAATTATTTTTCCAGTTATTGGGGGAAGCATAAGAGGTAAGTATAAAGCGATAGTAAGTCCGATGAACCCTATGGCAATAATGTGAATCGCAAGGTCATAAAAAATAAAGTATTGACCAACTAAACTAAATAGTATTGCTGTAGCAATACCTATAAGAAGAAACAAAAATGATATTTTAATATGAATGACGGTAAAGTTATAACGAGCCTTCTTCTCTCCATGAATAAGAAGCAGGATCTCCCTGATTATCAAATCCTCCAAATGCATAAATCGCAATTGCAAATGTCAAAGCAGATACAAATAATGTAAAATTGAAAATTATTGTAAGTAACAATGTATGTATGAAGATTATAGATGCAACACCTAAAATCATGCAAATAGAAATCGAAGCTAATGAAGCAATTGCTAAGGTTTTCCGCGGTCTTATATATCCGAGAAAGGATGGCAATGTCTTATATTCAATTCCAAAAATCATGAGTATTGGAAAAAATAGCCATAATTGAATATGAGTTAAGGAATTTGAATATCCATATTGCGATTGATCGATCAAATTAACAGTTATTAAAGTAATTAGACAAAGAGCAATAAAATAATCAGATAACCTTAAAAGCTTTGGACTAATTCTTAATGTCCAGAACAATATAATTAGAAAGATAATGACTCCTGAAAGTCTTGAAATCATGATCCATGTCAACAAATTCTTGTCATTTCCGACTGATTGTATAAACTGGAAGATCAAAGATGTAAGTATCAAAATGAATGAAATAGAGGCCAGCTTCACAGAAACAACGCGTATATTTCTGAATCTTGGAATAATCATGTAACCTATTCCCATGATAAGCAATGTTAGAAAACCATCTACTTGTAACATCTTATGAAGTTGAAATGTGCCATGGAGCCATAATGGGAGATTTGTGCCGAAGAGAGACATCATCCAGATTGATCCAATAAATGATCCAATAAATAGAAGGATAATAGACATAATTATGAATGGCTTACTCATAGAGCTGTAATTGATAGTATTTGCCAAAAACTGATTCTTGTAAGAATTTTTGTTCCAGATCTATTTTATCTTTACAAAATTCAGCGGTACAACAAAGTATTAAAACAAATCTTTATCTTGAATATCACAGGTTAGCTAGTATGAGTATTTTTTATTCATTTATATGAAAATCTGGTTTTCTCTCCCTTTCTTACGTATTATTTGCCCTGAACACTTGTTTCAAGTAACTTACCATTGAATTAATTGACTTTTTTCTAAATTATGCAGATGGAAGTAGATGATAAAAATTGTAATCTACGTGCATAAGGCCACCGAATTCTAATGTTGCTCTCATAAGCCTTTCAATAGAGATTATGGACATCATCACAAAGATACTATTCGCATATATCTATGAGATTTATTCATCAGTTAGCTCGCAGAATTTAGGGTAACACTATTTTAAACCAATAGATCATGATCGTTGATGAATATCATACTTTTTCCAACTTTTTTGAACATTTCTCTTCCTACGATAGTGTATCGGTATACCTCTTAGAACACCGGGATTGAAACTTTTTTGTATGTCACAAAAGGAGACTATTAGTAATGTTTTGAGCCATTTAGCTAGGAGATTAACATGATCTCTTGATTGGTTTAGATCTAAGAATATATCCACGAGTTTATATATTTAGGTACATGTCTGGTCATGGTAGTAAATCTTACTTTAATATAATCACCATTTAAATCTGGAATATTTACTGATACTATCAGTAACCCATTCACCTTGCCAATAGTTAATATGTCATACAAGATACATCACGTGGATTGAATCTTGAGCAATGGTGTAAAATAGATGAAAGTATTTCGATTGCAGAGAATGACGAGCAGTATAAACAATATGCCGGATTTGATCATAACGAAAAATTGATGGAACGTCTAGCGGAATTAAGACTCAATAATTCCAAAATCTTTATTGAATATTTGTCTTACCCCACTCCACTTCTCCTTGGTGCAATAGAAGATATTGCTTATTCCAAGACCAAAAACCTTGAACTAGAACTGCATAACTCAAGGAATAAACTTATAGTATCCTCCAAGCACACATTCCATGGCATTCCGGTCAACTGGAATACTTGGAGACAATTTAATAGTAAGGAGAAGAATGATGTAAGTAGAAAAGAAGTATTCGATGAATTTATTAACAAAACTCATATCATTAGCCCTTTAATTGAAAGCAGGTTCTCTTCAATAAAAGAAACGTATAAAGAATATGAATTTGCTATTAAGGAAGACTCTACTCAAGCAAAGCAAAGACTAGATCCGCTTCTAGGGTATTTAAAAAATGAAAACATATCATATGACTATTTAGTTGAATTTGTAAAATTTTTAGGGCAAAAGGCTAGAAATCCATTCAGAGAAGCATTGAATGAAGTTAGTAAGACAATTTTAAATAGGGAAGCAGAATACTATGACGACTTTTATTTTTTCCGAAACAAAATATATTCTGACATAGAATCTAGACTTTCGATAAATCCATTATTCGAAGTGAAGAAGATCCTAAGAGCTATGGAGTTTGATTTGAGTAGTGTTCATTTTGATATTGAAGATAGAAAGAATAAATATCCCTCACCAATCTGCTTCTTTGTACAGATACCTCACGATATTAGAGTTCTATACAAGAGCGAAAGTCCATATTTTGATTTACAAGGATGTTTTCATGAAACAGGTCATGCTATGCATGCAAGCTCGATAGATGAAAATAATCCTCATTGGTATAAATACAGAATTTCGATGGGGATAACGGAGATATTTTCGATCCTCTTTGAAAGGATAACTAAGAATAGGACTTACTTGCAATCACTTTTTGGTCAAGAGAATGACGTTATTATTAACAAAATTTGTGCAAGAAATAAATTTCTAGAATTATTTTTTGTTACATTTTATGCTGCCAATTCACTGATGAAATTAGAATATTGGAATAGAAATCTAACCGTAGATGAGGCTTGTGAAGTTTACACACGTTTGATGAAAGAGTATACTGGATTTAAAATGCCTGGACAGTATTGGCTGTTACATCACATCCTTCCTGAATCAATAATGTATGTTCCGAGCTATTTACTCGCAGCTGTAAGAGCAGCTGAATTGGAGTCACACATGAGGAATAAATTTGGAGATACCTGGTGGTACAACAAAGAATCGGGGAAGGATCTTAGAGAAATAATGAAACCAGGATCTCAAATAGATCTGTCGATATTTTCCCAACTAGATCCCACCATCTTCTTAAAGGAGATAATAGAATAAACCCTTCATGTCCTTTCTCTCGTGAATATGAATTATCTTCAACATCTAGCTGGGAAATTATTTTATTTACCTTTCTTGATATGACATTGAGGATTTAAACAACTCATTCTGTTTTGTAGATCAGAAAATGATCCCTAAGTAATGGAAAAAATTATTTGTTGAAGCAAAAAGAAAAACATATATGTCTAGCATGTGACGCTCATGGGTATGTTACTGACGAACTCGCAAATCGATAAGTTTTTAAGTTAAAAGTTATTGGAATATGCTGCTAGTCAAAAGCTGCTAATTGCTGTAGAATAAATGTAAAATGATTTGCTATTTAAGGAATAAAAAGAGTAAATTCTTGTATGATTATAATCGAAACAATATCTATTAGTGAGACTACAACATTCGATAAAAAAAGAGTATTGGATGGTCTCGAAGAAACCAAAAGCAAATTTCAGAATGTCGATAATGATTTAGCATATATTTACCATGAGTTAGTCGTATACATGTGTATGACTTATGACTTTGAAGGAATGGTTAAGGAAATCATTTTTCAATAATCTAAACGACAAACAAAATACAATTGAAAAATTTCGATATAACCCAACTCAAGTATCAATAACTAAAAAATGTTACTTATAATCATGACGGGATAATAATGCTTTATCCTATAAATGATAATGGTTCTCATTTTGTATTTGGTAATCATGATCCGAACAATTTGGATAACTTTACTGCCAAAAGCCAGAATGGATTTGTCAGGAAAAAAGAAAAGAATTTCGAATTTTGGAGTCTAAGGTCTGATGACACGATTTATAAAAGCACTGGAGAACATGGCAAGAGTTGCCGTTTGAATATATTTGCATCTACCTTGAAACAGACTAATGATTGGAGGTAGGCGATAGACAAAGGATTTATTGGAGACAAAAGAAATCTGAAGAATCAAGAGGTCAGAATTATTTTAAAAGCAAACAACAAATTAGGACCCAAAAGTGAATGTTCGATCAAGATGCGTGGCGGAGGTCACCATAAGGATAAACCAGACCTAGATGCTTTATAGCCCTTGTCGTTTCGGCTTTAAATTCTGGACATACTGCAAGATGGGCTAAGCGAATTATCCCATCCTAATTATGAGTATTATAAATTGAAGCCGTTCTTTCAACTCTTCGTGGAAGACGGAAAATGGTTTGGCATGAAAGCCACTTCCTGGAATAATGTAGACAACACTACAACTAATAGATGTTATATTTGTTTTACAGACCGTATAAATTGTTAGTACTAAAATTTATAGTGGTCGTTATATGTACAATCAAAATAGAGCCGGTCGATTATTTGGATTGAATTCTCCTCTTTGCTGGATATGAGAAGTACTTTGCATGAACCGTAGCATGAGGATATGTCTTCTTGACACCGAATAAATCGTCTGGCAAATAAAAATCTATTTAAAAAAATGAAAATAAAGTAAAATGAACTACCAACTAGTCTAATTTAGAGAGTAATTTCTCTCATAGATACATTTGCAAATTCGGGATGTCCATTTATACCGTCTATCCTGATTGTTGCCCTCGTGCCTATACATTGTAGTATTAACCCCTGCGTGAGTTGGCCCGTATCAGTTACGTCGATATATTTCTGCCACTTTGATTGGTCGTCTGGTGTCAGATTAACCCATGATTCTAAATGTACTGATTTGTTATCTGCACTATTGATTACAATACCTTTCCAACCAAACGTTGCGTTACTAATATCCGGTAGTTTGAGCAGAGGCTTACAAAATTTTGTACAGTTATGCATCGATGGGTGCGGTCTTTCTACTTCCAGATACTTATCTTGTGAGCCATCTGACATTATTTCCAAGCTGTAGCAGGTTCCATCCTTTCCTCCATTGTCAGAAGAGTGATGTCCACCTCTCATTTTCCAGTCTATAGTATCAGGATGAATCATGCCGTTCATCTTGATTATGGCAGTACACTCTTGGTTTGTAATTGGTACCGTTGAATCTAGAGTACATTCTACTGTTGGGTCATCTGCTTTTCTTGATCTATAATGTCGAGTAAAGAATCTTATATCTGGATTTGTTACTACCCTGCCATCTGGTTTGCTCTTGTAAATACATTTGATACCAAACTGGTCGAGGTTACCTGATGGCGCCAGTTGTGGACTTGGAGTAGGAATAGGCTGCGGCGTTGTTTGTGGCACTACTGAAGCAAAACCATCGTTTATATTCTTAATTGAAGTTTTCACTATGTTTAGCAAATTCGTTATCGTTCTGGCTGATATATCTCTTTGAGGCATCAGCAATCTTTGCACCTACTACATAGTGAGCAAAACCAGATTTATAACCTGCGCTATTTTTGTCTGATGGGTACTGGTCGTAGTAGAGAATCTAACTTAAGAGTAACAGATTTAGTTAAATCTATTTGGTTTTCTATGGCAAATTTTTGAATTTTGACATTAGCTTGAATTACGTCACACTCATCTCTGTTATCTAAAATTCTTTCATACAGAAAATGTGGGGTTTGCCGTATACTCTAGCAATAATATTCCACGTCATCATTATCAACCCACCTTCATATGACAATACGAGATGATGACAGGCCGACAGAACTCACGTTTCACTTGGAAGATTTGTAAAGGCTATCATATCTGGTCTCGGATATACAGATTACTCGGAATATTTTATAGGACATTCCGATTCCACTTATTGGCGTAAAAAGAATTCAGAAAAAAGAAGAGATATTTTGCTAAATAGAACCTTATTTAATATTTCTAAATGTCCATCAACAAGAAAGGCAAGGTGCAGATATACAGACAGAGGTGGAAGAATTAGAAGAATTAAATCAATCATCTAAGCCAGCACGATAAAATGAAAGATGATGCAATAGCACATTTGTCAGACCAACTTATGGCTATAACTGGAAGATTACAGGAACTTGAGAGAAGACAAATAACAGCATAGACGTTTTACGAACTGAAAAACAAGATAATGAGTGTTTGATTCGGCCTATCGAGAATGTTATTGTATTTTCATATGCTTTTCCATGACTACAGACATAAACGATAAATAAGAAATTCCAGTCATAAGTATTATGGGAGACGGTGACAGTTTGTGAGTCGACAATCTCAGGTCTCTGCAGGAAAGGTAGTTTCCTTGTGGCGATACCCAGTAAAATCAATGATGGGAGAGGAGCTCAATTCTTCGTACGTAACAGAACGAGGACTTGTAGGGGATCGGACATACGCAGTAATAGACAAGCAAAATGGCAAAGTGGCTAGTGCCAAGAATCCCAGAAAATGGGGAAAGCTCTTCGACTTTCGTTCTTTATTTACGGACTCACCACAGGTTGTCGAAAATATTCCACCAGTTCGGATTACCTTCCCAGATGGTACCAATCTTCTGTCTGATAATAAAGATATTGATTATAGTTTATCAAAAACCTTTGATAGAGAGGTTAGGCTCATGAAGGCTAGTAGTTTGGAAAAGTCTATATATGAAGAGTATTGGCCCGATATAGACGGCCTAACACAAAGACAGAAGGTTACAGATGAAACCATGCCTTCCCAAACTTTCTTCGATATTGCTGTAATACATCTCTTGACTACTGCTACAATCAACCGTCTGCGAGAACTCTATCCAGAAGGACGCTTTGAAGTTCGACGGTTTAGGCCAAACATCGTGATAGAGTCAGCATCTATAGAAAAGGACTTTGTTGAGAATTCATGGGTCGGCAAAATAATAACAATAGGTAAAGATAGAGATAGCAGTGTTATACTTAGGGTCTCAGGACGTTGCACCAGATGTGTGATGACAACTCTGCCACAGGGAGATCTTCCTAAAGATCTGGGTATCTTGAGGTACTATTGCAAGGTACAACCAAGTTAGTGCTGGAATCTATGCATCTGTGCTTCGGGGAGTAACAATTCGTCGCGGGGACCACATCGAACTCGAAGAAGGATAGTTAGATTAGGCTTGTACACAACACTCTCGCTTTGCTACATAAATGAAAAATATTATCGGTAATTCTCTGATGATGAGTGACGATGGAACCCAATATTATCTGGAGATGGCTCAATCCTGTTTTTGAGGATTTCGCGAATAAGGAAATAATTGCAGGAAATCCTTGAGCCTGATAAAAAATAGTAATAAAAAATCCAAACTCCAATTTCAGCCTTAGACACACATTATATTATACTAGTCTTTGCCCATTTTCTCATTCAATTTAATAGATAAATGACAAGTTCTAGCAACTCCTGGGCTTTATTTGTTAATCTATATTCTACTCTTGGTGGGATTTCGTTGTATGCTTGTCTCTCTAAAATTCCAATATTATCAAGTTCCTTTAGCCGCTTCGATAATATTTTGCTACTAAAGCCCTTTAATGTATTCCTGAATTTTAAATATCTAACAGGCGTAGTGGTGCAGCATAATGGGATTAGAATCTCAAGAGTTCCCCTCTTTGTAATTATCTTACGTAGTCTAGCAGTTTCTTTCATAAGCATATCTGTATCATATCCATAAAAATCACAAGTTTCAATATCTTGAACAAGTGGTAATTTTGTTCTTGCTTTTACTGATCTTGCTCTTCTATTTCTGTTGCCTTTTGTTCCATAATACACTTACTTTACATAGTTTCTCTTGACAACTTAAATGGTTTCTCCTGTAAACATTAGATGTGAGAGAGGATATAATTAAACAGAAAGTAAAAGAAAGATATGGAAAGATTGCATTAGTTGGAAGGTCTTCAGAAGGATGTTGTGCACCTACCGAATATTGTAATGACGGCAGTAATAACGACAGTCCGATGATGTCACCTCTGCAAATTGCAGAAAATATTAGTTACGATATCAATGATTTTGAATTCTATTCCAAAGTCCTCTATTCTAAGATTCGGTTGTTCCTTTTCCTTCATAGTTAGATCACTCATATTTTTGTATCTATTCCGTATATCAAAAATTGCTCCTTAAAGCTCTTGTTATCTTCGATTTACTACCATTATTACACTAACGTTACCTCTGTTACCTACTATTTTCATTGTTACCGGACTGAACTCAAAATAAGCACGGATCAAATAATCGCTCTTATTTGTTCTTGATTTTTGGCTAGTGCTCGCGCTACGAGCTGACAAATTATTCGTATGACATTACTTTCACTAATGGATATTATTAGAGAGCTAGTGCCTGGATTTATCTGACATGGACTTTTAGAATGTCAAGAATAAGAACCTGATTAAGACCAGTACTGCCAATTAATGTGCATTTTGTCCATATAGTTCGCTTTGCATCCAAAGATTTTCAAATATAGAAACATATGAAGATATAGTTGCCTCGCTATTAGAATAAGTGGCCAAACCAATTGCATCATCAAACGTTGTTGCTAAACTGTCCCGCATTTCTATGGTTAAACAATATGCTTCATCTATTACCAAAATCGAAATCTTGGTTTGCGCAGTCTTGCTGTGATGTTGAACTTTAATTCTTTGTTCTTTGAGATCTTGAAGCATGTTGTTTATTGGATCTTCATCGTCTAGTAAGATTCTAATTTTTATATCACGCTCCGAAGCAATTTTCAGTGCATTTAGTATCTCGCTGTATTTTTCAGGGTCCCGAAATGTATCGGCTTTAGAAAATAATACTAATATTTCTTCTCTAGCTGATTTTAATAGCTGGAAAGTAACCTTCTCTGTTTCAACTGGATCTTGGATAATATCTATAAATTCCCTCTTGAGTCCTTCCTCAATTTCTTTCATTCTTTGTTTGGCTGGAATGCCCTTACTCCATATAATATCAAAGAGGTATTGCTGTTGTTCTACAATTTCCTTCACGTTGCTATAAATGACTTGTGTCAGCGGTTCTCCTTCTTGTAAAATTGTGGTAGCCATGCATTCCGTTTCATTTACTGCTAATCCGCCTTTAAGACCATCCAGATGACGAAGCTCATCAACTATTAGCATCAACTCCTTGCAATAAGCGATATTTTCTTTGGTAATTTCTGTAAGGGCTCTTATCTTTCCATTTCTCTTTCTAATATCAATATATCCTTTCTTGTATGCCTCGACTTCAATAACAATCGAGGGAGCTCTATAATCGAAATATATATCCATCTTGTTTCTTACATTTTGCATAAAACGGATGCCCATCCCAAGAGCATTTTCATTACCACATATTACTTCCGTCTTTCTCTGTAGACTACGCGAATCCATTAATGTCTATATAGAATATGCAACAGCGCTGTATTAAAATATGATAGAATAGATTGTTCTACGGAGAAAATGTTGATCATATGTTAACTAATTTTTAGGTGCGGTAAACCTTCACTATCAATGAATCAATCAATTTCAAATATGTGTAAAACACATTTTTGGACTATAAATCCAGATACCCATCATATTGTCATTAAGAAAACCCCTAATGTAGAACCTAATTTGAGAATTTATCATTACTGTGTAGATGCTTCATTATTAAAATCCTTTGTAAATACCTAGTCATATCTCATGTTTTCTGATGCATCCCTATATCCACTATCTCTGAGATCATTTACCGTACGATAAGAAAATTCAAATGCCTTACCAAAAATTGTATTACCATCATCAATACGCTCTATGTAACCTATCTTAATTATGCGGAAGCGTCCAGCCAGAAGCTCACCATATTTTCTGTACATTCTGTTACGGCCTTTGCTTCTGCTTTGCGAATTTAAGATACTCATAATGTCAGATTGAAATGAGCTACTGTTATTTGTATGTTTGAGCGCAAGATCTATAATCGCCTTTGTCAAATCTATGTAATCTGTAGTAGTATTTGCTGCCTGGATATCATAGTCAGTTCTATCATGGAACTTGATATCAATTTCTCTATCCTGTATTACATCAAGATCAGCGATGACACCTGAAAGAGATTTCTCTGTAGACGGATATAGGTTAACAATATAAATTTCAAGATCTGGCACTTCTGCATTTCTTACTTTATGCCAATAATCCCGATGTGCTTGCAAAACCTCCCTTAATGGGGTATTACTCAAGTAAGCTCCGTCCCAGAAGTAACGATCCTTCTCTTCAACTATTACTCCTACTTTTTCTCCTCGTGCTTCTTGGCCGTCTTCACTATAGTTCTCGACACTTTCTTCTCGTGATCTGAATTTTGGATATTTGTATCTTAGGTGGGTTGACATGCTTGCGCCTACGTGGTCAATAGTAATGCCGTCGTATTCAAAAACATGTCTTAGGGTATCATCTCCGTACTCAGTCTTACATCTACCATTTTCTTTTTCATAGCTATCAAATGTCACTGCAGTTCTACAGTCCTGTACATCAACACTAACAAGTAGAAGTCTTGGTTGATTTTTTTCGAAATAGGTTTTGAGTGGGAGTTTGTCGTAATCCCAATATTTCTTTATTGTTCTCTCCAATGGTTTATTGTCAAACCTTGTAAATGAGTGTGCAGGATCAAAGAACTTCCAGTCAGGCTGCATAATAACTGGTGAAAGAACATTGGGTGCACCAAAAATGACGGATCTCGCATATGAAAAATATCTTCGCGCAGTCTCACCAGATGCAACTGGTCCTAAATTTTCGGGCCACCAATAATATGAACCAATCCATGGCTTTTCCTCTTTCCAGTTTTCGTCGCTTCCGCTCCAGCCAAAGTAAGGCCAATCATCTTTTAGGTATGGAATAGGAAATCCCAATGGTCGTTCATACTTGATATCATTCTCGATTTCTACTGGGTAATTATTGTTATAATATTTATTCCATATTTCTCTTAATCCTTTCCAATAATTCCACATATAGCCATTCAGATCATTATCTAGAACTGAGTCTATCCAAAATTGCCTCCATCTAATAAATATTGGATTATCTTTTACCCATCCCGGAGCCCACCAAGTAGGATTTGATAAGTCATCCCAAAATTGATAAAGCATATTATCAGATCCTATCCAACTTTTATTTTGGACTACATAACTCACCAATAAAGCAGCATTGACTGCGCCAATTGACGAACCAGCAACGATATCAAATAATGGTCTATCTTTTTCTCCATTTTTCCCATCTTCTCTAGCAAGTTTTTCTGCTAATGACCTAAAGACTCCAGCTTCGTATGCACCCAATGCCCCTCCTCCTTGAAGAATCAGTGCTCTTTGGGGCCTAACTTTCTTAGATTCTATGCGTACAGTACCATTTGATGAAATTGATATTTTCGTTTTTTCTATTCGAAACGCACCATTTTTAGTTGAATTTTTACTGGGTATTGTCTTTATTTTCTTACTCATAGTGTTACATATTACGAACTATCTATTATGGATAAATATGCTCAATTGAAAGACATGTGAAAGTCGCCTTCTATGATCAATAGGGTTAGCTGGCCCTTATCATGCATGACCACATAGGTCTAGTATGTTGAATCTGGCATATTCTCGAAGCTGTTGTCAAAGTGAGCCATAAGCTCTCATAGATGTATGGCAGCTTAGTCCAGCTATCCATACTGAAAAACGAAGGGGAGTCCAGCTATCCATACTGAAAAAAGAAGGGGAGGAGGTGAGATAAGAGAACACCAAACATGAAAAAGAAAGGTTGCTGAACTATATAGGAGTAGATATTGGAAAACGGAATTGTGTAGTTTTATTTAAATTTGATTTGAATTTCTGTATTGTGCAGTCTAAATAGGCATCAAAATGGCGTTGTGTCTATGGTAGGCTGGGCTGGGCATGTCAACAGGAGATTCTGCGTATGAAGGTCGAAAATCGGTGATATCTTAAAAGTATTAAAAAGTCTCAAAACGTTGTCACCTTTTACCTATAGAATTGTTAAAGAATTCCACGAAATGATTCAAGTTATTGACAAAAATCCTGGCAATCTAACGATAAAATAGATGCCTGGTGTTTGACTTCGTCTGAAAAGATTGAACAATTCATAATGGGGCAAACTTTTATTACAAAAGATAGAATAACATGATTCTGTTACTCGATTGATCAACATACAGAATCCAAACGATTATGATGATACAATTGTTGACCCTAGTTAAAGATAATGGGAAAAGGGTGGCAGTTGGTTCTAGGTATGACAAGGCATGCTAATTACTTTATGTGATGATGAGAACCTTCATTATTGTTTTTTGAATGGCTCTCTGACTGTAATTCAGATGATGGGGACGAGGATGACAAGTTGTCATTAATTGTAGGTAAAGTTAGAACAAATGGGTCCTTAATCCCATTTATAGTTGAGTCCTTTGATATCTCCGAAGATTCAGATTTTATAGATGATTTGTTTTCATGATTAATTGTCCTAGACCTACTTGTCATAGAATTATCTAGAGTCTTTTGTTTATTGCTAATCATTTTACTATGATTGTCAATAATTGATGACACAGAAGGATTTCCTGGTTTATTGGACTTTTGTTTTCCAATAATAGATAACAACTCGGCATTATTTTTGTTACTATTAGTGCTATTCGTATTATTCTTTGAAGTATGTAGTTGCGCTTGTGGGATAGATGCACCAGTCGATGCGCTGGTGAAATTTACACTATGAAATTTTGTTATATTCATCGGTTTATCATTACAGGTTAATTTAGCTGTAGCCTTGTTGCTCAATCCATCTTTAACTGTAGTATATTTAGAGCTAAGTGGGAATTTCCATGTTGAATAATCATTTGCACCATTGTGTCCGGTAGCAATAACGTGTTGATATGGTCTTACGTTATTTACAATAATTGAAACTTGACAATTAGTATGACTATTGTATGTAGACATTCCAGTTATTGTAAGATTTTTATCATCAGTGATTCTTTGACCTTGTGCTGGGAATCTGATTTTTATACCCTGCAATTTAGATTTGGCCATCATGTTTGTAGGCGCTTTTTTCTCGATAGTACTATTTTGTGCATATGATAAACTAATTAGAATGTGTGAACCAATAAGCATCAAACAGACAATTACTGTCACTATTAATGGTAAGGATCTATAAGTCAATCTCAACGAGTTCATCCTAGTAAGGGTATAAAATGTTAGATATGAATAGAAGTTGATAAAGGGCTTACATATGACCAGCTAATATGGCATGAGAAATATTGGCTGCGTGAATTACAATTACTGAACCAGTATAATTATCCATCGCTATCTTGCCATTTTGTCAATTTATTGAAACGTACACTACCAACTTTATCCCATATGACCAACTACTTTCGATCACTCCGATCATTTCAATCTTTATCTAATATCATATAGAAATAGTTGTAAATTACCTATTGAATTTTTTCAGAAACTGGCATAATTATGATTTTTCAAAGTCGATCATCAAGTTTATGTTGAAATGTGGATCATTTGTTATGGTAACGGAATTCTATTTCACCTTAGTCTATCCTAAAAATTTGATTTTAGTTGTGTATAATTTTCTTTAATGAGCGCGGCTAAATGATAAAATTTTGAAAAATTGATATTTATGGTCATCATCCTCCTTTAGTTTTATTGCTATTCATTATATCGATTTATTCCGTTATCTCCACCAAGACCATTTTAATACGAATAACACGACGCTTGATTGTGATTAATTAAGGATGCCTTAGATTTGGGATAATCTCTTAGTTATATATCCATGAGCTTCATAGGTTACAATGATGAAAATAATAATGCATACACAGCAAGTCCAACGATCCAATGACTGAAGACGAAACTAAAAATTTTATGCTAATAAAGATAACAACTTACTTATTAGTATAGGATTAGTGGATGAGAAAGGAGAGCCAAACGTATTTCCTCTTGCATATTACTTTGATGATATCTCTGATAAAAGATATACCATAGTATAGTAGTCAGATCACCGATCAAATCCTGGCTTTAATAGCAACAATGTGGATATTGATATTGAAATAGGGTAAGCATATCAAGAAGACTGAAATTTAAATTAAACTCATAGCCTGACTTTTATATTGTCGTCTAGAATGAAATACGTACTGTTCGATTTGCAGGGTAAAGATGCAGGTGTTGCTATTATAAAGATCAATAGGCCTGAAGTACTGAATGCTCTGAATAAAAAAGTTATGTCAGAATTATCTACACCAATTGACATTGTTGGTGCAGATGATAAAATCAAGGTTCTAATTATAACTGGTACCGGGGAAAGATCCTTTTGTGCAGGAGCAGACATCAGATATGTAATAAATATTGATCCTATTGAAGAGAAAGATATGCAACTTTTGTTCATACTTTGCTCAATAAAATAGAGAATTTAGAAAAACCAGTTATTGCTGCAGTTAATGGTTATGCTTTAGGAGGCGGCTGTGAGCTCTTGACTCGGCATCTTCAAGATTTTCCATTCGCGAATCATAGTGGGCACATATAAGAATCACTTCTTCTGATAGTCCAGTCCTTTGACAAATAACGTTTTTCAATTTATATTCACTCTCTGTATCGTTACGGAAAGTAACATTAGCTTGACTAATTTTTAAGTTCTACCTTTAACCAATTGGCTGCTTCGTCAATAAACTTGATTTGGTATACCTCATGTGAAAAGATGCCAGATCATTGATCCATCTTTCAATATTATTTCTCGACACAGGAGATACAATAGAATTTATGGATTTATCAACAGATAATGATCTTTTGCTTTTAAGATACCTTTTATCTGATCGGATTGATGTTATAGGATGACTTTTTCTTTTATCTGGCGGATGAAACCAACTAGTACTCTGATCCATGACTTTTATGTTTCTATTCTACTTGAATAGTTTTAGGACAATATTCTCTCATGACCTGTTGCGAAATATTAGAATACATAGTTATTACTTTCCTCAAAAATCGCTATTATCCAAGTTGATCGAAAGGCAAGCCTGCTCGTTTATTTTTTCTGTTTTGATTAGGAAGAATTTCGCGATGTATAAATACATTGGGCATTACATTTTGATTACGACCTCCATTCAAATTTTTCTCTGCGGTAATTAATGCATTTGCTGCGTTTTGGAAGGTAGCTGACCTAGATAGGTACAAAGTGATGTGGAATTACAAGTGTGTCGGTAGTTTTACGGCCTAGAGCGGTTCGTATTTCATACATACATGCTGACCATATCTCCCCATCGTCATGTGGCTCATGAGTCAAGTCTTTTGGAAATTTCTTGTTGCTATCCAATCTTCTTAAGCATGGTGGCTCATCTCCAATATACCGGGTCGTATCCCAATTGCCAAGCGTAGATCTCATTCCCAGTGGTTTGGTTTCAGCAAAGAAGCTTGAGGCATTATAGCCGCCGAAGGCTTCCCCCATTGCGTCTACTTCCCGAAGGTACATCATTACCATCATCTCCAAATATTTCATCATTTCCAGAACCCACTTGTACTACACCATCTCAAGCATGATCACGAAGGAGATCATTTCCTGAACTTCCCGCAATACGATTCTCTCCATCACCACCATTTACGTTATCATTTCCACCACATCCATTTATACCATCATCGCTTCCAAGACCATTAATGGTATCTGACCATGATCCTCATATCAGAGTATCACCTCCATTTGAGCCGGCAATCACTTTATTTCCACTTCGACCACCTGCGACAGCTTGAATGTCGCTTCCGAGAGTCCTGAGGGTCTATACTGCATTCAAATCCGCTTGCAGTACCACCAGCAGTGAACTGGAATGTTATTTGATTGGTTCCAGTTTACCCACCATTGGATACCGGAGCAAGAGATTATGCATTAGTCATGGCGCAATAGTAAACAATCCAGAGGATGTGAGCTTCTTAAATGCTTCAATTTCGTATTTGAACGCGTCAGACAACAATTTTGAAGACAATTTACTCTCAGTAGAGTTATTTGTTAATAGATAATTTCGGAAATGATTGTTACTTTGAAGCTCCGATTCAAGACTCTTCGTATATAGATCTGTAGCATTCTGATATTGCTTAGGAGGTTGCAACGCTTTTGACTCGCTAATGAGCTTTTGATATTTCGGTAAATAATTATTTGTAACTGAAATCATTGTCTTGTTATCATACTGATGTGACTTCCATTTAGCATATCCAATTTCGTAACTCTGAGTCAAATTATGAGCGTTATTTACTAGCTTTTCGAACGAATTAACAAAGGATGCTGTTGGTTGAGAAGATGATGTACTATTTTGCGCTAATGATAATTGAGAGGAATAAGAAAATGTAACGATAGTAAATGCCAGAATGATCGATAATGAGAATGTTAATGGATTGGTGCTTTCTTTTGTCCTTTGTATCGTGTACATTAATTGTTGTAATAAATGGTACGATGACATTTTAGTTTTCAAACACTAGTACACCCCCTAATTTAATGCGTCACTGTTACAGGGTCAGATAATGTTGTGTTTGCGTTTCCGATATCGTACAAGGTCTTTATGATAAAGTTCCAGAAATTTTTCTCAAATGAGTTTGCTCTATAAGTCGACAGTGTATTTGCAGGAATTGCAGCTATTCCGGTAGTTAGAGCACCTGGTATAGCCGTTGGAACGATTATATCTTTACCCCGAGCGCCGGTTCGCAACATTAAATCATAATTCCACTTAGTGCCGCTTATCATTACGTCGACATCACGCACATTTCCAATTATAACACTACTTTTAGTACCTTTATGCGTCTTTAGATTCCAATAATTTTCAATTTCCTCCTCGTGGATTATGTCCAGTTTAAGGCCTTGTAGAGGTTTTTTGATTTGATCGTACAGTCGTGAAACCTCTGGATCCTGTATAGTCACATGCTCTTGTCTCATTATTACTTCATAGAGGACAATCTTTATTATATTTTTACCAAGAAGCATTATGCAATCCTTCTGACAAAGATATATTTTCAGTCTAACTGGAAAGTAAGTAGAAAGCCTAAAATTGGATATCGCAAAAAGTGTTTTTCTAATACGATTTGTAGTAAGCCCTCTTGCAGATCGCTTCATATGGGAGAACTTAAGACACATTCAAATTTCACTTCCGATAGAAGTCTTCTTAATTGGAAATGACGCATGTCTTAGGCTTAAAGGAATTAATATTACAGTTACCACTATTATTAATGAATGTTTGAGCTGTCTATTGCATCCATTATCACTTGCGTCGCATGGCTACCAAAATTTGCCTTACAATAGTTTTCATTTCTGAGTTTTGAGTTCAATTTGTTTGTCCTTATTAGCTCTGAAACCCTGTTTACTGGCAGCAAGGTAGTTCATTCCAGATATCCAATCAAGTATAATAGTGCACTTATCACAGACGCTACCTCTTGCATTAGTTGCGTATATTCCATCACAAAAAATACATTTATTGTATACCATTGATTTACCAGCTCTCGGAGCATTTACACCAAAATGAACCATATTAAAACATGTTATGCACAAACGCTGGTTGCAAGTTGGACATGTATGATATTCTTCATTTTTGCTGCCATCTTTCACATACTGTCATCGCTGTATATCCTTAGGTAGAGAGATAATTATAATATATCTGTAGAGATTTAAGTTATCCATTGAGATAGATGGATTCGTACTATTATAATAGGTAAATGCTATACGCCAACTATGCGTGTATAAAGTGTTTGTAGATCTAAAACTAATTTCGTATCGGTCCTTTTACTACTCGCCTATCACTATAAATATACACTGCTGGCTGCTATTATATAATGGATGACCTTCGATTCGTCTAAACTTATTTGCTTGAGGTCAACAATCCTTCTACAATTTCTGTAAATGTGTGTGCCTTCCACCGATATCTATAAAACTCTAGTCCAGTAGCTAAGAGTTTACACGACAGAAGGAGTCGTTAGTAATACCTATCATCTCAGATTACTGGCTAGCAAAGAAACGTATCATAAATGTTACCGAATTGTCATGGAAGTTATATAAAGTCCTGTTTACCTTTACAACCTTTTATGATAAATGCTGCTTTGTTGCGCGATTCATTATATTTTAACTGATACTTATTTGACCAATCTGTATTTAGCTTACATATAATAACTATTTGACATGATTGGCTGGCCTTCCTATAATGAATCACTAGTCAGGCGTGGTCAGGTACTGTTGGATTTTGATGTACTAGATGGATTGGATCACGAATTATCTCAAATGAATCTTGGAAAGTTGGTTGATGGATCCCTACAACTACCCATATTCCTTTATATATCAAGATCCTAGGTTACATGAGATCTTATTTTCATCCACCATATAGAGAAACACAAGGTGTAGTTATAGCTCATGCAAGTAAAAATGTTCCAGGCATACCAGATTATAGTACCATTAGTAGACATATAAACAGACTGGACATCAAAATCAATGAAAAATTAGGAAATGATATTGTGATTGCTTTAGACAGCACTGGCATTAAAGTAGCTAATCGAGGAGAATGGATACGCACAAATGGTATGTTAGAAAAGGTTATCTAAAGATACATGTAGCAGTTGACATCAAGAAGAAGAAAAGAATCCTGTCTTTGGAGGTAATAAGTGAAGAGGTACATGATGATGGCAGGATGTTGAGTAAGTTAGTGGATAATGCTTCTGAAAATAATAATCTGGAGGGTGTATTAAGTCAAGTGTCACATTAAATGTCATTATTCCATCTTCCAAATCTATTATCTAGATATTCTGATACTGCGGTTTTCTGGTCTTCTATATTTTCATAAAACCTATTCGCACATACATGTGACTTTATCAGCTGGTTTACCTTTCTTTCATTTGGATTTAGGTATGGAGCCTTCTTTGGTAGGTGGATTATAGTTAGCCAGTCTTCTCCTTTCTGTGCATTGATATAATTCCGTACCATTAGGCTTACATGGTATGAAGCGTTATCCCATATGAGTATGAGTCTTTTACACCAATCATTTTTCATAATGTTTATCTTGAGATTCTCCAGATGGTCGATAGTATTCGTAGAATTCATTCTATCATAGAAATCATACATCAACTTCTGATCTGGCCATAGCATGGATATGTATGCAGAGAACTTCTTTCTACTTCCATTATGTTCTATCCTTTGTTGCTGGCCTTCAAAACTCATAGATCTTCGTATGCAAGGTTTCTGTGTTATCGTAGTTTCATCTTCAAATACTAACATCACTCCTTTTTTTCAGAGCTGATGCTACACGTTTATAATCTTCCACCCTCTTTCTTCCCTCTTGACAGTCAGATCCATGTAATAGTTCCAATTTTGGTCTTTTACACCTAATCCCCATATCCTTAGTTATTCTTTGCAGGTGTTTGAAACTGATTGGAATATCAAGCTCATCTGTAAGACATCTTGCAAGTGACCTTAGACTCCATGTATTTCTAAGATAACCAAAGATATGGGGATCATTAAATAATGCAGAAAGGATAACCTCTTTGTTTTCATCTGTTATACGTGAATTCAGTCCTCTCGGTCTCTTCTTTATCCTTACCACTCCTATCCCACCATGAGTAAACGCAACAACCCATCTTTGTACAGATTGAATATTGACTTCGTGTTCATGTGCTATGTCTTCATAAGATCTACCTTCAACTTTTTGAAGTATAGCCAGTACCCTACGATACTCCTTCTTGTTAGTTGTATTATTCATGAGTGATTCTAGACTTGTTTTCTGTCCCCGGCTTAGATTCAACTTAGAAGCACGTCTCACATGATGGGAATATCCTACATCTGTTAAGCTTTATCTATCTAACAATCTAGACTATGCAATAAAAATATTATGACATATAACTAGACACTTCACTTAGCAGATGATGGTATGTATGATAGCAATAACAATTTTAGATATCTATCAAAGAACCAAATTAAACCTACACCAACTAAGATAAGTTCTCTGACACATTCCCAGTTAGATAATTTCTCATATTCGGATTGAAATGTTTAGTTCTGAAGTACTGTCCTAGCCTTATTCTAAATTCTATAAATGATCGATAAAATGTTAATACTGACAGATCACTTTTAGATATATTCCAAAATTCTTCCAGTACCATGAATTCTGGTGATGCTGTTGGAAGATAGATTGGTTTTAGAGTATCTTTATGTTCTTCAAAGTACTTCCTTACTTTGAGGGATTTATGATGTTGAGGTGCCATATCTAAGAATAAGTAACACTTTGGGAATTTATAATGTACATGCTTTAGAAATTCATAGAATGTATCCTCATTAAACCTTTCAAATTGTCTGAATAGCTGCTTTCCTTCAAGGTAATAGCACCAAATATACAGAAATTCCTGTGTGAACCTGTTATTGTAGCCACAGGTCTGGAATCTTTATAGATATGCACATACCTACTATCAACGACAAAAGTGATAAAAAGACATGCAAAATAGATGTGATAGATGTAACATTACGCTTCATCCAAACTTTATAGGACATCATAGATGTGGTTATGCCAATTGTCCTGTATGCAAAACTGCGATCACAAATTCAGACTACTGGAATCATATTAGAACACATTCAGGACATGAGAACGATAGTCCTCCTCCGCCACGGAATGCTGCTTCTTTTGATAAGAGGAGAACTAGCGACAACCATCATCATTATAGCTCACACTAGATGCTTCTTGGTTGTATATACTACGTTAGGTTCTAATTATTTTAATGAAATAGAATAGGCAACCGTTGACACATCATCAATCATGAGATCTATCATAGAGAAGCACAGATAAGAACTGACAAGTGAAATGACAAAGGAAACTAAAATAACGGATCCTTATGCTTCATTTGTCTGGAAACACAAGTATTCAAAGATCCAAATCTTGACAGTCGATCAGTTACTGAACTGCAAAAGATCGAATATACCATCTACAACAAGTGTTTACCAAGAAGGACCATTAGCAAAAAGAAGGCCGAATCATCAAAAAAGATTTTATTCATATAATTACTTATCAAATGTCCCGCTACTTTACACCTCTATTTGTCCCACAAAAGAGTATAACGAACCATTGTCATCTATGTCAATAAGTACAACATCTAATTATGATTTCTGTACCGATAGAGAATTAGCTGGAGGTATTGTAAATGACACTGCAATTACAAAAATGTTTCTTGAATTACTGCGTTACTAAATATAGTTGATTTCATTCCCATTTGAACTCACACTAAAATGTCATGGTAACACGGAAAACAGAGATAACGAACCGATAATATAGGTATCATTTCGTTGGATGACGGTTTGTTTTACTCGACTAAGACAGTATAAGATAACAACTAATTTCAGGTATTCACCTGAATTGATTAATACATAGTTGTTGTATCATTCGTAGACCGTTAAAGCGTTACCAAGAATCAAAATAATTTTGAGATTTGAGATACACCACATCTTCGATTCAAGTTTCTATCATATATACTAGAAAGAATAATGATCTTAATTGATCCTATTTTAAAGATAGCATGTCTTTATATTCAATGTCATTCTCAAGAGCTATCATTTGTTCTTCCTTATCTGTTTTTAGTACAGTCATTAACTCTGATTCAAGAATATGAGGTATTTTACAGATCTTATTTTCAACTATATCTCTCATCTGATTTAAATTCTTAGCACGAATTTTTAATAATAAATCAAATTTACCATGCATTTCATGCATTTCTAAAACTTCCTCAATTCTTAATAGATCGGATATGATCTGATCTGCCGAACCGGGCGAAATATTTATTCCCATAAATGCCAGGTGATCATATCCTAGAAGGTCATTATCTACAGATATTGTAAATTTGTTGATTATACCTGCTGCGATCATTCTTCTAACTCTAATATGCACAGTTGCATCTGAAACACCTATTCGTTTTGCTATATCAACGAATGGTGTTGAAGAGTCTTTATTTAAAATATCGATAATTTTGAGATTAATGTCATCAATTTGCAAAGAATTCCTAACATCATCGTCTATCCTGATGTGGTTATGCATGATGTTATATGAATAATAGCCTATTTAAGATAGTCATAAATGTATTTTATAGCTATAGTTAGTAAGTAATAAAATATATGCAGTTACTCCGACAAAATGTTATTAATGTTTTATAATGTACCATGGTCTGTATAAAGTTTATAATAGTGAGCTAAAGCTGAATGAACTGTACATATTATTTTTTTAAATGAATTATGTATTCAGTATCTAAGATTTTGAAAAACGATGATGAGGATGACGTTTCACATCTAATATGACTTGACCTATGCATACTATAGCCATGATACCAATGACAAATATTGGCAACACGCTGCTGCCTTTTAATATACCACCAAGAACAAGCACAACTATTGCTCCAACTAGACTATAGATTGCAGCATTGTACTTTATTACTCTCCTTGATTTAGCCAACGATGAACTGGGATTAGTCATTATTGATGTCATCTGCAATATTCCTAATGCAATTAAGCAGAGGAATGTAGAATCACATAGAAGCCATTTCTCGGCAGAGGGCAAAGCTAAAGATTGATTACTTAGCACTACGTGTTCTATGCTAACTCCAAATGCGGTAAACCCGATAATTAACGGAAAATGTACATATAACCAAGTAACATAAATTCCGATCTGTTTATTTTCACGAAGAGCTTTAATTTCTGAACCGTCAACACTATCGAAGTAAATCCACCAGAAACTAAATGCTATGCCTAGGCCAAGTCCGGCAGATATTATAGAAAATATAGTCCAATTGTGAGGAGCAATTCCATTAACAACTCCCAGTATGGAGATGCCTAAAACAATAATCGTAAACGATCCGAAACGCTCAGGTAAATGCTGTACATGAGGTGCAAATTGTACTGAAAGGTGTTTTGCAAACAACAAAGGTGTGCATATATCTACTCCTAATCCTATCATCCACAAAACGAACCTAACTGGTGGAGGTATAAACACTGATACGAACCATATTCCTGCTGCAATAGAAAATCCTATGGAATACCTTGTGGTAAGCTGACGTGCTGCTGGAATCTGTCTCCTTGTGCGTAGATATTCTATTACTAAGATGGTACGTATTACAGCATAAGACAATGCAAACCAGACCGAATTCTTACCCAATCCATCAGGCACACTTACTGCCATAAAAGCAGCTGGCAGCAACCTGAAGTAGCATGAGAAGTCGATGTGTCAAATCATCAGTCTCAAATCTTGTTGAATAAAATGTGACACCTGTCCACGACCAAATCACTGGGATAAAAAGCGCGACAAAACTAAGAAATCCGTATATAGAGACGTCTTGATAGAGATCTCTACTCAGCTGATAGACAATAATGGCAACTACTAGGTCATAAAAATTTTCTAACCATGTAGAATGACGCTCTCTGTAGCTTTCCAAATGATTATTCATATTAGTTTTCTATATATGACTATTGTCACATGTTGAGTGATCAAAATGAACCAAAACTTGTACAATTTATTTCAGATTGCTCAGATAAATGTCCTAATAGCCAGATAAGGATTATTGCTCATTCGTTAGGTACCAGGATTGTGGGAAGCGAGCTTTAATTGATTTAAATAACAATTAACAACTGAAAAAAGACTTTGAAATACCTTCAATACATCTAATGGGCGCTGCTATTAACAGTAAATCAGCAGCCAACAACACTGCTTTTTGAAAAGCAACAGGACATATTGTTGGAAAATTCTATAACTTGTATGATCCTCAGGGTCTCTTATTACGAAAAGATTACATGTATGCAGAGCACCAACGAGCACTGCGATTGCTTGGATTAGAAAAAGGATTACCTAAACTAGAAAACTATATCGAACAAAATGTTGAAATTGATAAACCTACATTTCATAGTGCAAATGAGCTAAAATTCTAATATACTAATCTATCATGAAATCGTGGTTATTGACAATAAACTCGTAATTCAAATGTCATAATCAGCTAATGAACATAATATTATTCGCCTATTGCAGAAATCCACTAACAAAGTACGGAATCGTTGGATATGTCTCTTTCTGAAGATCGAGATGTCGATGTATTCCAAGGTAATGTATAGATACATAAGAGAGAAGAATGAATTAAAGAACGAATGTTCAAAAACACAAAAGCATTCTCTGGTTTTTCGGTGGATGACCTACAAAAGGCAAAGCAGTTCTATAGCCAGATCCTAGGTCTGGAGATTTCAGAATCCAATGATTTCTTAGAGCTTCAGATCGCGGCTGGACAAACATCTTGATATATCCCAAGGTGAATCATACTCCTGCAACGTTTACAGTTCTTAATTTTCCTGTGAACAACCTCGAACAGACTATGGATGAACTTATCAACCGAGGTGTGCATTTCGAGATCTACCATGAAGACAATCTCAAAACAAATGAAAAGGGCGTTTGTCTCAGTGATGAAGGTCCGAAGATCTTTCTTTATTTCTGATGGTACTATTACTCCAATTTTCTTTGCAAACTTATCATAGGTTCATATCATCTTCTGAAGTAATTCTGGATGTTGAGCGGTAAGTTAGTCTTTTCTCCGATGTCCGACTACCTATTATACAGAATCACCTAATCAAAGTTAAGATTTTCATATCTGCAGAATTATCATTTCATACTTTTGCAAGATATAGCGAACTTCAGAAAAGAAGAGCATTTGAGACATATTAGGAGATGAGTTAGACAAGAATCAATGTAACGCCCAAGGAATTGAGTTACTCAGGCGAATGGGATATCTATAATAGGAAAAATTTGAAAAATTTATAACTTTAAAATAAGGATGATATTATAATGAGGATGATGTGATGTGCACTATCATGACAATTATTGATGCTATTTGCGTAAGAGTATGGTTGATATATCTATGTAATACATTGGACATGAACATTTGAACTTCGGCTAAGGCTGCTCTTCGATCAAATAATGGGCGTAGTTATCTTATTTAATTGCTTTAATCTATTGTGATACTTATGAAGAAAGAAGGATACAAAAATCCAGTTCCTGCTGTAGATGCTATTATCCAAATGGATACTCAGATATTGTTAGTTAAAAGAAAGAATGAACCATTTAGAGGGTATATGGCAATTCCAGGTGGTTTTGTGAATGAAGGAGAAACGGTGGAAGATGCAGCAAAACGTGAAGTCAGAGAAGAAACATCCTTAGATATTGAACTTGTTGATATCCTGGGTGTATACTCAGATCCTAAAAGAGATCCGCGAGGGCACATAATGTCTACAGTATTTATAGCATATGTTCCTGTTAATAGAAACAAAAGTGTTGAAGCACTAGCTGCTGATGATGCGTCGGAACTAGAATGGATAGATTTAGAAGCCATACCTAATGAAAAATTTGCATTTGATCATAAAAGGATTCTGATGGATTACATAAAATGGAAAGAATCTGGCGAGACATTCTGGTCGTCCAAGGCCACAAAAAGCAGCAAATCCTGAAGATCACACATAGATGAATAAAAGATAAGTTACGAATGCCAATTTTCTACTATTTTTCAATCAGATAACCCAATGTAACCAGCATTAGATACAGCGGTTAGGAAATAGACTCACTCTGACTCATATCTATTCATCAGTAGATGGAATTCCAATCCCAGTGTTTTATCATATCTAGTACCAGCGCAGCCCACGAAAACAATTTTCCACCTAATCCCTCTCTTGTGTAAGTGTCGTAATATTCTATAAACCCGTGATTACTTACCAATTCCAATATTCCATGTTTTATACGCTCTGCGGTTTGTGTATAACCATATTTTAAAAAGCCCAAACTTTCATCGAGCCGAGCATCAAGATCTGTAGCGCAAAGAGGCCTAATTAGGAGCTAATGGACTAGTGTAAAGACGCATTTGGCGAGATGATCAACTACTGATATTATTCTACATAACGATAAGAATATGATGTTTTCAGGCGATTGTTCCAATAAGTGGCTGGTAAATTATTGAAATGAATCATTTCTTATCTTTATGCACTCGATCTGGGGCCTGAAATAAAATGCATAGTGTTCGGCATCATATATAATATAATATGTGAAAATACTCAGAATAAAATAGAAAAGTTACAAGCATAAACTTTGGCTAAAGAACGCGATGCAATGAAACCTGATTTGCTAACATCCCCAACTGTATTTGATGATGCTGTTAGGTTCATTAAAGAAAAATCTTTGGATTCAACACCTGATGACATCGTAACTAGTCAACATGAAGAAGATGAAATAATAAGGCAGAATCAATAACAAAACGGCTTTCTGTAAGAAGTTCTACGTAACAAATTATTGGTAAACAATTACAAAAACCACAACAAGAAATAGGTTAAGTTCTTAAGCAACTTTTATTCATATACCCAGTGAATAACTGATTTACGCAGCATGAATATAAGGAGCATTATTGGTATATGTCATTTGGAAATAAATGGACTAGATCACAATCACAGTATGGTAAAAGTGTAAGCGAGAGTGTTAAGAATAAATTATCTGAGGGAATAAAATCATCAGAGCCTTTAAAACCACGCATCGAAGAGGCTCAAAAGAAATTACAAATGCAGATTTCTAGATTGGATGCTATCTCTACGAAAATGTATGAAAAAGACAAGTTAATTTTTAATCGTGTAGTTTATGCAGTCCAAAATCATGATAGTAAGTATGCTAAATTATTGTCCAATGAATTATCACAGGTTCGTAAAATGAATAACATGGTCGATTCTACAAAATTGGCATTAGAACAAATACAGTTGAGATTAAATACAATGACGGAGCTTGGAGATGTGGTAGTTACACTGAGTCCAGCGATGTCTGTAATAAAGGGAATACAAGGGGGTTTGACTTCGATGATGCCGGAAGCAGATCAATCGCTAGGACAGATATCAGATCTGTTGAGCAATATCATGTCAGGGACAACAGATCAGATATCTTCTTCTTCAGGAACAAAAATTAGTGCGGTTGGTGAAATGGGATTAGATGATGAGGCTGTCAAGATTATGGAGGAAGCTACTGCAACTGTAGCAGAGGATACAAGAAGCAAATTTCCAGATTTGCCACCTCTTGATAATAATCGAAACTCCAAACGAACTGAGAAATCTGCCTCTTTGTAGTAGCGAACATAGGGAACGCTTTTCCTCTTATAAGTAGTATATCTTCAAAAAATATAGACTAAATCAACAAATCTAAGAAAATTAAGGACAAGGATGTGGATAAACTATGACAAACTGGCATGAAAGTCCATTAATAATAGTTAAAAGTGCTGATCCGACAAAACATGATGGTGCAAGTCTAAAGAAAATGCTTGCTGAATTAGAATCCCTTATAGCTAGTGGTGGTTATGTCCTAAAGTCTGTTACTGAGTGCAATGGTCAGATCTTTGTATTTCTGATTAATGAATCAGAACTAGATAGATTTAAAACGAGAACTACTACAACAGCATCATCAGATTCATAATTCATGGACAAGACAATACCCATGGACTTAAGCATACATCAAAATTATTATTAAGAATAACAGGAATGAACAAGAATTAACATGATTTTATTAAAATCAAGGACATTAAGTGTATCGATCAATAGGAAGCCTAAAATAATATATGAGTTTGTCCTAAATCTAGATAATCTTCCCAGATGGGCTAAAATGTTTTGTCGATCAATTAAGCTATTGAATGGAGAATGGATTGCAAAAACCCCTCAAGGACAAGCCAAAGTTAGAATTACAGAAAGAAATGATCTCGGTATTTTGGATCATTATGTCAAGCTATTATCCTCTCCTGATGAAGTATTCGTTCCTATGCGTGTTGTGCAGAACGGTGATGGAAGTGAGGTGATATTTACGGTATTCCAGTTAGTAGGTATGTCAGAGGAAAAGTATGCTGAAGACATAAGAATGGTGGAGCAAGATTTGCAAAATTTGAAAAATATTGTTGAGGAAAGTATACCCAATAATAATGACAATGATAAGAAAGCGAATCGATAAATATCACTCGTCGGTCATTTGGATCTCTCCTTCGCCTAACATATCCTACTTTTTCCAAACGATCTACAACACCTGTGATTGCACTGTAGAAAGATTAGTCTCTTCACCTAACTGACTAGCCCACATAGGCGTCTTACTCCTGATGATAACATCTAGACATTTATAGTCAATAGGATTAAGCCCTAGACGTTCGCCAATAAGATGATGAAAAAGAACAGTTCTTGTACTTAACTCACGTGATTGTTGACTCAGAGCTTCTAAGAGATTGCGATGTGATAATTGAGCCTATCATTAGAATTAGTATTATTATTGTTTGACATTACTATGTAATGATAATCTTGAAATATAAAATGTTTATGTCATCGATCTATTATATAAAAGATATCTTACGTTATTAGATATTTATATGATGAAAGAGATGTGATGCTATGGCCTTAGAAGAAAGAGGGCAAAACGAAACTGAACGAATAGAAAGAGAAAACATTAGAATTGCTAGACTTGCAGGTCAAGCTTTTAATAGCGGAGATGTAAACAAGGTTCATGAATTTATAAGTCCAGATTACATCAATCGTGTATCACAGGGAATGGCAGGAGCAGATGACATATCAAATCTTCCAAATGATTTAACAGATATTATTAAATATAGATCAGGTCTCAAGGGTCCAGAAGAGTTTATAGATACCATCAAATCGTTACGGAACGCATTTGCTGATCTTCATTATGAGGAACAGGAAATGATTGCTTCAAAAGACAAAGTTATTACTCTTGTAACTGTTAGTGGTAAATATGTGGGTAATTTTTTTGGTATTCCTCGAACAGGACGCAACTTCACTTATGAAGCAATGCATATGTTCAGGATTAGTGGTGGGAAAATAGTAGAACACAGAGCAATCCGTGATGATCTTAGCTTTATGATGCAACTAGGTCCAGTTAGTCCTACATTCCAAGAATATGAACCTCTCTTTCAAGCATGGAAGGGTTAAAAGGGTGAGTAAGAGAGTATCTTGTGGAAATAATCTATATTTAGACGAAGAAATAGATTGCTAGAAAATGAATGAATGAATGAATGGCTTGACTTGTATATGGATACAAGGTATTATGTAATACATACTAAATTAGATATATCAAATATCGTCCAAATCCTGTTCCAATTATATTTCTAAATTTCAAAAAATTAAATAATGAGTATAGCAGGATGTATTATAGGCTCCACTCTTAATGATCTTATTGAAGGAAAATCATCAACTACTTTCTTACTTTCTATCTTTACACATTTTATACATAGATACGTAGTCAGTATCTCACAGTCGTTGAAGTATTCAATAGTCAGTTTGTAATAAGCATCTACATCACAATGTTCACATGTAACAGCTCTTTCCAATTGTTCACTTGTTATACTTATTACCAGCAGTATCAATTGCAAAGTCAGATCCACTTCGCAATTTGGTGAAGATTTTGAATACATGACATGAAAAATAAGTGGATAGATAAACTTTGAGAAATTGGCACTAAAGTAGTGAGTATAGAAGCAATGTATGCATCAAAATACGTATTATTATCATGCAACTAGACCGGGAATTCTGAATTGCTTCTAAACTCTGCATTGACATTCCTTCCAAAACCAATTGTTAAATGGATTGTCATTTATCGTTAGACCTCGCCTATTTTTATTGAAAATACGCGGAAAATAGCATAGTCATATATATAATGATAACCTTGCTTATGCTCGCAATAACATATGTCATTTATTATTTCATTATCCGCCGTATTGTTATTATCATTCATTGCTTTCTGTTACGTCTGTTGGCAAAATATTTGCGCTGTTGTTTGTCTTCTCTCAGGTTCTTGCAATCTTCCTGTTATTGCCACAAGTTGATCTGATAAATGCGCTATTGCATCATCGTTCATTCATTTTATCACGGTCTCTCATTGATTGATTCAGTTGCTTACGGCTAGTTTTGAGGGATTTGAATCAAAATCCAGATCTTTAATACGTATTGATAAAACCCCTGATTTTTCTGATTGTCCAGGGTGGTTTCACTTTTAGTTTGAAGCTTCGTGGACTAATGTCTATATCATGATACTCGAGGAAGTTTTTCATAGTCACAACTCGTTGCTTTAGTGCAATGTTGAAATCTTGTTTTCGCCCAAGTATCTAGCATACCCATATAGAAGTGAGTAGAGATCTTTTCTATTCTTCTTAATTTTGGAGATAATATCGTCAACATGTAGAGAACATTTATTCTCAACAGATATATTGAAAGTTGAGTCTTGCATACATTCTTTTGCGGTGAATTTATTCATTATGCTGACGTTTGTGATGTATTCAGATATTATGCTACTTGGACTCTAACTATCGGTTCGACCCACCCTAGTTTTAGTTTCCAAACTTGTATTATTAATGTTCCAATTTTATATATTTTGTATTTAGACTCTTTTAGTAAACCATTAATTATGCAATTTACCGAAGTATTCTCTGACATGTGGTCTAAATAAATAATATATTACGAGCATATTGATTGCTATTGTTATTAGGCTTACCGTGATCTCAGAAATAATTGATCTATTATTGATTTCGCCTCTGCTGATAACAGATGCATTAAATACACCTCCCGATGTAGTTGACACTATTTGAACGACTATTCCTACTATGAGTAGGACTATAGTTACAAGCCATGCCCATCCCTTTCCTTTGAGCAGGCCATAAAACATGGTGAGATATCCTATACCCATGGCCAAAAACACAGCACCCAAAATAGCTGAGAAGACGCCGAAAAATTGAGTTATAGTATGAGAAGTGACATTTGTAGTTGCGGTTATCGGTATGTTGCCTGGAGCAACCGAAATCATGATCCATACTGCAAGCAAGGACACTCCCGATATAAGTATAAGAATACCACCAATTATTGTCAAGATGGCTATTACTGTGACACCTGTTGGTCTCCTCTTGGTTTCCAATTAATTTCAATTTTTTCTACTAATATTTAAAATAAAAAACATTTCTTTATACGACATAATTCTCATCTATTTGAAACACTTGAAACATAATAGATGGATTTAATATTTTGAATGAAGAGATGATTAGAATAACTTGCTATTGCGCTAATTCCTTTTTCCATCAAGATTCAGCTAAGAAAAGCTAACCGATTTGTCATGGCCATTTTTACTATCAGCTTTAATTGCTTAACTATTAACTCATCTGCAAGTAAAGTATGAAAATTGGGCCTAGATAAAAGAAGGATAAAAATCGAATTGGAAGACGAGGAAGGAGGTAAATATAACCTTTCACTAGAAGGCAATATATCGAAGAGTAAAGTTATGAAGGTTTTTGAATTGATGGATATGCTCGATGCAAGAGGTAAAGATAAAGATTCTGATCCGGTAAACCATGCATATCGTAGTCAAGAACCATACAAGAAAGATTTAGCATCAATTGGTGCCAGAATTTGGGATATCGTCGAGAACCAATTTACATATAATTCGTTCACGTCCTCAGATGTACTAGAAATATACGAGCATGAGTTCAAAGAGCCAACGCAACTAAGTATAATTTCAACATATTTGTCTAGATTTTCTGATCGGAAAAAGTTGGAAAGAACGAAAAATGGTAAAGAGTGGGTTTATAAAATTCCGAGACGGACAACTGAGACTGGTAAGCCTTTGTACGAGAAGCCAGAGCCTTTTTCTCAAAATTCATTAGAGCAGGATTTTCAATCGAGAGACATCAATTAGCTAGTTAATCAACTAATTGAATAGACTATGGCCCAAAAACTAATTTTGATCATATTTTTACATACTGCTGATTACATCAATCACGAAAAGTTCTGATGGAATTTTTGTTCCTATTATGTAATTGAATAATAGGTTCACATACTATTATTCTATGTTATAGCCTATACCTTTGACAATTAGACATAATAAGCATTTACTTTAATAAATCCGTTCATCGTCGGCTTCCGCCACAACGATATTCAACAACATACATAAAATATTCATTTCTATGAAATAAAATGTTTAATTCCCTGAATTATGTATTGAACAGCGATCGCTGCTATAAAAACTGCGAACACCCTGGTAACTATCGTAGATCCACGTCTACCTAAAAGTCTGTAGATTGGATTTATCATAAGAAGTACCTACATATGTAATCCCAATCACAATAGCAATGGAAAGCATTGTGATTACTATGCCGTATGATTGAAAGGAAATTATTACTGAAGTGATTGCGCCTGGACCTGCTAGAAGTGGAAATGCCAATGGAACTACTCCCGAATCCTCTATGCTGCCGGCTTGTCCAAATCTCCACACGCCGTGAGTCAATAATTCAACTGACACTATGAATAGTAAGACTCCTCCTGCAATCATAAAACTGAAAATTGTGATTCCAAATAAAGATAGTATCTGTGTACCAGCCACAGCAAATACTACAAGTAATGATGCGGCTGTAATTATGGCACTAGTTGATACACGCTTTCTGTCGCTACTTCCCATACCTTTGGTAAGGGCAATAAACAAGGGCACACTACCGATTGGGTCTATGACCACAAAGAGGGCTACTGTGGATTTCAAAAGATCATTTAATGATCTGTCAATGAAAGGATAAAGGTTATTCCATACTACTGTTAACGCATCTAGGAACAATAACATTTGAAACTATATCTCGTAAGTGCATATTTGTTTCTGGGGCATATATGTTTGAGTCTTTTGGCAAGAGCTTGCAAATTGTTATTATCATTCAGATTAACATGCATTTGCTAGTTGAAGAGGAATACTAATAGTATCAATAGCAATATAGATTAAGAAAATAAATAAAAATTGAACCTCCACAAAAATGGATTACTCACAACAAAATTTTCCTGGATAATTGTTTGTCACACTGTGTGACTGATTCTTGATGTGTATGATACCCATGAGAATTGATAGACTTATTGGAAACATAACGGATACTACTTTGGAATTGTCTTCATACTTTATGCTTTAAATTATGAACTTTCTGGTCTTGGGAGTGACTTAAGAGATTTATCGAAATACTATAACCCTGTTTAACAGATTTTCAATTCATTAAATTTGAGAGAATAAGCTAGGCTTCATAATCCAAAAGATCCATACAGATATTTGGAGAATTTCGCTGTACTAGGGAATGAAAATTCAGGATATTTATCATATAACTAATAATGGCATGCAATTTTTCACTAAAAGAAATAAAAAGGATATTTTCTTTAGTCTGGACTAAATGAGCTTTTATCCAACTTGAGTTCCAGTTATTTCTATGAATCTGTTATTGTTACCAAAAGCAATCGCTAATACTCGGTCTGTATTGGTGCTCTGGGTTTGCTGCCAGCTAGCTCCGTGGCCATCTATTGTAACCTTGAATGGTACATCCTGACCTTGTGCGTTCTTGGCATCGAGTGCAAATCTTGGTATTTGAACAATAAACGTTCCGCCCGTACCTCCAGGATTAATGACTATATCTCCTGCTTTCAAAGCCCCGTTTGGAAGTATTCCAACCAGTACTCCGCCGAGAATGCTATATTTGACTGTAAGATCCCCTGAATTTTGAGTCTTTAACTCATATTGGTTAGTATATCCTGTTTTTAAGAGACTTTGCAAAGTCGTCAGGATTAAGCTGTGCGTTTACCGCCTGAAGAGGCAAAGTAGCGACCAGAATTGCAAAGAACGACGAGATAGTTAACAAGGTTATCAGACTAGTTCTGTTGCTCTTTAAATATTCGGAAGATTTTTCTTTTTTCAGCATATGTGTACTGATAGTAAGTTGCAGTATATCTTAAACCTTTAGTTATTCGTGCTTATTCTTATCAAAATTATTTCCGGTTAGGCAAGGACTAAATAGTATTATTGTAACAGGCTCACCACAGAAACAAATTTCTAATAAAAGTCTTATTTTATGATTGTCAATGCACCATGAGGAAATCTGCTAATATAACAGAATCTGGCTCAGAGCAATAGGTACAGACTTTTCTATATCTGTAAATATAAAAGAGGTTAACTTATGTGAGATGCTGTGTGAATCGAGATGCGGGCTGGTAGTTCAGGGGTAGTAATGTTCGATTCGCAATCGAAAGGTCGCGGGTTCAAATCCCGCCCAGTCCATCGCACTCTATCTGAAAGGTTGCGATAGGTTTTGAGCGTCAAAATGGCAAATGTTAACAAATTTCCGGTTATAATTGCTTTGATTGGCTGGATTATGTTAACATTTTTGCTAACATTTTCAAGCTAATATATAACAGCTTGCGGCTAATTTGTTAACATTTCAAAAATTGTGTTAACATGGCATTTTTTCATGTTAACATATATGATAAATTAACATATATGATAAATCAGATTCTATATTCCCTCTGTCAGTATCTGCGTCAAATATTTCTCATATTTTATTTTTTAAGCTTTTTGACGACCAAAACCATTTCTCCTTTTAGAACTTCCCATTCCCAATCTATTTTATCACCTTCCTTCAGTTTCCATTGTTTTATTATGCTCATAGGAATAACAGTACGCAATGAAGCGAAATTAGACGATGCTTTTGATACTGTTGTAATTTCCCCCACAGTACCTATATTACCACTGGATGTCTATATCTTTACTACTCATTACCTTAGCTATGACCTTATACATTACCCTAATATTTATTAGTCGGAGTAATATATGGTAACGTATATATGGTAATCTTTGAAGCAACTCATCGGTTAAATATTACACCCGGTGGTGCCTTGACAGATGGAGCCAAATAAGATTAGGATTGAGTAATGATGACAGAAAATACCGATCATCCAAAACAGATTTTGGAGAAACCTAAAACGAAAATCAAAGGACAACAGTCAGAATGGAAAACAATAGGCGTCAAAGTCAGAAGCATAGAATTGCCACTGCTGAACATACAATTAGATCGTACTCAACTATAACACGGCTGGTGACCTTGTTAAAGATCTAATCGCCGGTAAAATAACAAAGATGACTGACGATCAACAAATTGACATTATGAAAACTAATCTTCAGACAAGCGGTCAGATAACTGGCCTTTTCGGGAAGCCCTACGATTTTTACAAACAAATAGACGTAAACGAATTTTATTCGTATCTTAAACAAAAGTATCATGAGCGAACTTCAAGATGCTATCTTAGTTACTTTGAAAGATACGCAAGTATATTTTTTAGCATAAATCCTGATGTAGAATTATTCAAGCTTAAACCACATAAACGATCTTGGATACTACAAGGAATCAAAAGATTTGGAGACTTTTATTTTAGGAAATATAACAATAGAGAAGTCGTTCAGCTTATTAGACAAATCATCGAAAGATATGATTTGAACAAAGACCTTGATATGAAAGATAAGATATATCTTGTTAGTCCTCACTTTATTGAGGAAAAGATCAAGAAAATATTTGAAATTCCAGGAGAAATTGGTTTTACTATTAAAATTGGATTATTGAGCGGATTAAGAGAACAAGAGTTGATTTACATAAAAGAAAGAGAGGTCTGTAATAATGGATATGGCTGCGATTGTGAAAAGTTACATTTAGTAAATTGCAAAAATGAAATGACTATAATTGCAATTGGATGGACGAGGGGAAATAAAAAAGCCTTGGCAACAATAATACCAACAAATTATTGGAATAAACTTAGAACATTACCTAAATTCGATTACTATGATATATCAGCAGCTCACAAGATAATGAAACGAGATGTTGGCATTGCGTATATAGCAATGAGAAAAATTCACTACAATGTTATTAGATTTAGGGATACAGTATCTGTAGATGAAGCTGAAGTTTTGGCGGGACGCTTTAAATCAGTTAGTGCTAGATATTATGTTCTGCATGATCCTCAAAAGTTAACTGACAAATACATTACAGCTTGGATGAATTTTGGAATTGATGTCAGCAATATTGCCTCTACATTATGAAGTTCTTGATTGTATATGCACCCGTAGATTATACTACAACTGAGACGACAAACTCTTCATCATCAAATTAACAATTGATGCAGACTCCCAATGAAATGTAGAATTTGTGGATGCAATTCAGATGAAGAGTGCGTCGATGATGAGATAGATTTCGATACTGCACATGGACAGAAAAACTGGATTTGTTGGAATTGCTGGTATGATATAACCTATGGCTCATACACTGTAAAGGAAACTGTCAATAAAGACTCCAATAAAGGAAAATGAATTTCAAATACGTTTACTACAATAGAATTTCTTTTGATATGTATAGAATGTCAACATCAAACAGGATATGGTTATTTATGGTTTGCAATACAAGATGGAAGAGAACACGTCCTTTCTAGTGGACATAAATCAGTAACGATATCAGAAATACTATGGCAAGATAATAAAGCATTTGAGATTATGCGAATAGACATTAATTCTTATATTGACTGAGAAAAAATTACTCTTTGAAAACGAATTTTTAGTATTACATATAGATTAGATAGACATAGATAATAGAATACAAAAATTACATATTTATTCTGATTCTAAAGACCTAACTATGATGTTTCTTTGTTCTTCGGTTAGTCCGTATAGATCAAATACCATGGAGTCTAATTCCGTTACTAATCTCCGGTTCTCATCGATAAGTCTAAGTATATCAGATTTGTGGGCATTAAAATAATCTTGCCATTCATCAGCTTCTTTTAATGATAGCTTATGAGTACTTCTTTTATATATTATATCAATAAGAGTGGAAAAGTCTAGTTCATAAAATTTAGACAATTTCCTATGCAGGGAATGGTTAGGAAATCTTTCTAAAACTCTACTTCGAAATTTATTTAATTTTAACTGAATCTCCATTAGATTTGATGTAAGTCTTTCTCCCTTTTTGATAAATGGTAACTGATCGGATTCATCTAATTTTATTATAGGTATTTGACTAAGAAATGTGTGAAGATAGGAATAATAATTGCTGTGGTCCAAAGTGTTCAAAGTGCATTATCTCCACAAAGCTGGTTTTCTATCAGAGATGACACTTTGCCCTCCTTTCTGAATAAGGCTGCCGACTAGATATATTCCTAGTACTATGAAGATGGTTATTAAAGACTTGTTCCCTTTTGATGGGAATTTCAATAAACCATTCATTTGTAAATTTGATCGCATTGCTCAACAGATTTGAAATAACTTGTGTTATCCTGGATTTATCAGCTATTACGAAGCTATCTTCTGTTAATTGTCCTTCCACTTTCTCTTTCTCTTTCCTTGATCTGTTAAATACAAGAGTTACTCTTCCACTGTCAATTTGGCTACCAAATTCATCTAGAAGCTGTACTATGACGTCGTTTAGATTAAATTTCTCTTTATTTAATTTGAGCATTTGAGAGGAAATTCTTGTCACATCCAATATATCGTTCGTTAATCTTTGAAGGCGTATTGCTGACTATCGGCAGAAAAATTGAAGTGTGCGGGTTGGAAATTATAGTTGTTATTATTTTTGTTGTTGTTTAATTAGCCTCTTTCAATGCTCTTCCTCAACTTTTCCAACTGGCGTATAACCGGCTGCCTCAGCTTTTGTTTCCTGAACTGTTCCTGGTTCGTGATTACGTGGAGAATATGTTGTATACAGCTTTAAGTCAGTATTTCCTGTATTAACAAAATTATGCACTGTACCTGCAGGAATGTACGCAAGATCTCCTTCTTTTATTGGGAATGTATGACCGCTAATATTTGCCATACCAGTTCCCTGTACAAAGAACAAAAGTTGATCAAGCGTGTTATGTACTTCTAGTCCAATTTCTTCACCAGGCTTAAGGCTATTTAGCACTACTTGGGTATGATTTGAAGTCTTGACCTCGTCTCTATAGCAATGATTTTCCTTAGCTAATGACTGTATATCCACAATCAGTGCCGGGTAATGTTTTTGACCGGCAAACTTTGTCGAGGGTGGACCTTGTTGTGACCATGGTATATTTTCCACTGTACCTTTAAAATCTGGCAGCGCAAAGCTTGGTATGATTCTGCTCTGTCCTGAGGCCAGTTTCATTTCCCATAGTTTGAGAGGAAGTATCAGTGGTAGCGGTAGTATTTCCATTCATCTGTTGTGCTAGGGATATAAATGCTGTTAGTTCCGGAACTCGCACTTAGGAGTAGCAGACTAGCAATGCTTGTCAATAGGAAAGATAATAGAATCACATTATGCTTTTTTCTATGATTTAGTATCATCAGAATGTCTAA
>CAVPXM010000019.1:0-12136 GCA_963709405.1 uncultured Nitrososphaerales archaeon | reverse complement strand
TAACATATTCAATAATTAGGAGTTAAAATCAACCTATTAAACTATATCTTGAATCCAGTTCAGAGATTTAGAAGTATTATACATTCAAGCTATAGTTATATACATACACAGGCTTTACGAACTTAATCAGTCTCCCCCTCTCGATGAGTATTACATTTTATAATAATCACAATATCGAAATCTGGTTATGAGGAAGAAGAACCCATTACTGCAAGTTCAATCTGATCCATTAGACGTGCAGGAAGCAATAGAGATCAAACCAAATCCTGAACTAAAGGAGATAGACCACGAAACAGAATGTCCTCGCTGCCCATGACGTAATGATATTATCATGTGAATTTGATAGGCTAGGCTACTCGTGCGAAGAGTGCAGTTTCTTATTATATCTGACTTAAAAATGGGTAGAACAATTCCATCGTTTAGATTAGCAACATCCGATGAAAAAATTGAATGGAAGGAATTTCGCAACTGTCTTGGCAGATCTGACAGGAAGTTATTTGATAGAATGTTTTCAATTGAACGTTTGTATAATTCAGCATGTTCTTATGCTGCCAGTCCTATAAGAATACAGCCAATCTTCCTATCTATTATATTCGATCATTATAAGACATTAAAAAAGTTGGACGAACAAGAAAAGTCAAGACAACTGAAACTAGATGAAATCAAACCCACTCACTAACTGACTAAGGAATCAACGAACTAACCAGAATATGACCATGTTCAGTAATTGTAGGAAATGCAGTAGCAATAACGTATTCCATTCAGTTCATGATAGATCGGTCAAACCAAATCATACACGATTCATATGTTTTAATTGTGGTAACGTCTGGATACAGCAGAACAATAATGATGGCAAGCTATTGTAAACAATATTGCTATTTACCAGATTTGAGTCAATATTTTAACAAACGCAGGATTAAGACATTCACCAAAATGAACAATCAACTCTTTAAACTAATGCTATCTGTATCAATCAGGTATCTAACGGATTATATCTTGGTATAAGTCATACCTGCATTTTACCGTAGTCCCATGTAGAAAAGAACTTCGGACTAATTTCAATAACTACATTATCTCCATTTTTTGAACCCTCAGATATCATTTTTGCGATTGGGTGATCAAGCGTCCCAAGGTATTTCATACTAATTCTATCTCCTTGTGAAACTGTTTTATCTGGATCTTCTACTAAAGTTGCAATGCCTTTACCTTTGACACCTTTATACGGAGGATTCTCATCATCTATGGAAAAATAAATAGATGGTTTATTTCGGAGATTTTGAGTTTTCTTGGCTAATTTAGATGTAGTTATCAAGAGTTTTTCTCTATCTTTATTATAGTAAAACCAGACGGGTTGTATATTGGGCTCACCTTGTTCGTCAATCGTAGCGAGCTGCAAATTCAATTTACTTTCAAGGAATCTCTCGACTTCTTCCTTGGTCATGCCAGGAACTTCGGAAGTAGCATTAATGATCTTCATAATCCTTCAACGACATACCAACAAAAAAGAGTTTCCTACTGCACAAGTCTATATTTAGTAATTATGATTTTAACCAGTTTAAAAAATCGAATATTATTTTCCCACGTATTGAAATCATAATGGGAACATAGAATGAATAAACCGTTTGATACCATGTTATTGATTCTCGTTGGCTGGCTAGTGAACCTTCAGAATTTAATCAAGATAGGTTAAGAGGCTGATCTGATCCAAAATGTCCATCTAACATCAAATATAAAGGATAATTTAGCATTACTGGTGGCGACCCAGTCGCAAAATCTGATTTGCGAGTAAGCCTTGTTTTGAATTTGATTCTCCTGCTGGAAAAAATTCTTAGATTAGTAAAATATTCCTCTACTTATAGTCAGAAAAGTTTAACGCAATAAGGTTATTACTATGAATTTCTTAATTATCACCCGGTAAAATCAATGGACAACAATAACTTAAAAAAAGGGCTGGTTTTATTAGGAATCCTTATTTTGATTATGGGTGGATACAATTACTCATATTTCAATAGCGTTCCTCAAATTTTTGCTCAGGTAATTCCAAGAGAACTTGCATCTAATAACAGCATAACCATTAATTCTGAGCCAAATACAACGACTACTCATACTTCTTATATCATAGAGGGCAGCAATGCGCTCTTAAGTTCGAAATTGCCAATGATAAAAAAGGCAGTCATAAGTCAAATTTACGGTGCAATTGGTATTCCACAAAAAGCTGATGTAAATAATACTGCAACAAATCTAAATGCATTGATTACAAATGAAATTGATAATTCAACATCTCGATCAAGCAGCCTTGAAACGACCAAATCTTTAGCTGCTGCCCAAATTGCTAATGCCGTCCATAAAATAACGTCTATAATTAATAGTAATAATGAGCAAGATCTGACTATCAGAAAAGTTGTGATTGATAGTGAAGCAAAATGCTCCTCCACTTCTGCTGGCGTTACTCCACTGCATTGTAATCTAAATATACTTATTCACAAATAAAACGTGAATTTCTAAAAGTTGATCGGTTTTTACTTAAGACTGAGAGAATGAAACTAGCAAAAGCACTTTTGGAATCTAGAATATATGATGAACTAGAATATAAGGATCCTTACTATTCCGGTAGTTCTTAGGTATTCTTTTAACTGGTCATGGAACTTGAGTCCTGGGATGGTAAAGATGAATGTTGAAACATACTGTAAGAAATATCATACTTAGAGTGGCCAGCTATATTTGCATTATAGAATTTTAGATGATATCTATCTAGAATACAATTTAGACTCTAATAGTCCATTGATATTCAAATTACCGTTCTACAAAATGCATAAACATAACCTTCACTTAGAAATATTGCATAAACTAATCTTGGTAACGCATAATTTCAAAATCGAAGATAGACGCAGAAAGGTTGCAAATTTATTGGCACAGTCAATGACAGAAACTGGAATGCAGCAGTGCGATATGTATTTTTTCCTTTATCTTACCGGTCGATAACGCAGCGACACAAGCCCATTCTTGAATGATCGCGTCACCTTCGATGAGAGCCATCTCCAGGTCAGTCTTGACATCTTTGAAATAGATACTTGCCACTACTACTACTTTCCTCTTTGAGTTTTGTGATTGTATTGTCGTCCAATCGTGAAGGATCCTGACGTTCTTCCAATTTGATTCGTCTTCTACACTTTTGAGCGTGTTTGAAACAACAATCTTTGGACTCTCGTTCACTGCCTTAGCCATGTCAGGATCGCTCTGAATTCCGGCAGGAGTAGGCCAAAAGCCTTTCATCATTCTGTAGGTTGTTGCACCAAAGAGAAGTGTGTTACCAGACTGCGATTCCTTGTCAAGTGTGCTTTTCCCACTCTGCATCCTTTTTAATTACTTTAAACCAATCGATCTCATCATTAGGTCCAGCAAAGAATCCGTCAAGGGTTACATGGATAAATACGCCAATTTTACTCATAATTTATATCCATCCGTCCATCCTTTCAATTACGTATCTTTCAATTTCTCTTTGGCTCATAATGAAGCTCTACTATTCCACAGTCAAATGGCCTAGATTTTATCATGGTGAATTTTTGGACCTCTTTCAAATCTTTGAATATTGCCATGTCGTTTCACCTAATAGCAGGATTTATGAACAAATGAAATTCGTCAATAAGTCCCGCTCTAATTAAGGAAGAATCAAAGGTGGCGCCACCATACACGATGATATCATTACCACTTTCACGCTTTAGCTTCATGATTTCATCCGTAAGGTCACCTGTAGCAAGCACCGTATTCACCCACTTTGATATTTTTAGCGTTTTAGTAAAAACAACTTTTGGTGTTTCTATCATCATTTTGGCAAAAGCATGAAATGGGTCACCAGGCTTTGTCATTATATCGGACCATTCTGAAATAAAACCATCGGTCATTTTCCGCCCTAAAATAATTGTGTCAACAGATTCAGTTATTTCAAATACATAATTTTTGAGTTTGTCATCCCAATTCCAAACCATCCAATCCATTTCACCGTTGGGTCCAGCAATGTAGCCATCTATGGATATTTGCACTTGCAGTTTTAGGTTTCTCAAACTCTTCCCTTAATCTCCTCGTATGCCCTTCAACATCTAATTCGATTTTCTTCATTTTAAGCAGCTTTATCACTTTTCCGAGTTCTATCTGATTTTGGTGGTGCAGCAAGTGCAGTTTTAGCATACATTGGTGATAAACTTGGCCTGTATAAAGCCATGTATGATTTTGGAAAACCGATAACCTCACAAGAACTTGCAAACATTACTGGCACGTCAGAACGTTATATAAGAGAATGGCTTGCAAATCAAGCTGCAGGTGGGTATATCGAATATAATTCTTCTTCTCAAAAATACTCACTACCGATAGAGCATGCACTAGCTCTAATCAACGAAACAAGCCCTGTCTATGCAGCTGGAGGTTTTCAGATGTTGATGGCTTTTTACGAAGATGGGCAAAAATATTAGAAGCATTCAAGACTGGCAATGGTATAGCATGGGGAGATCATGATAAAGACCTATTCGAAGGACTTGAAAGATTGTTTAAACCAGGCTATACAGCGAATCTAGTAAGTTCTTGGATTCCTGCTCTTGATAATGGCAATGTGGAACAGACTCTTAAGAAAGGTGGCGCTAAAGTTGCAGATATTGGATGTGGCCATGGTGTTTCCACCATATTAATGGCAAAGGCTTATCCTAATTCAAAGTTTTATGGATTTGACAATCATGCAAGATCCATAGAGTATGCTAGAAATAAGGCTAAAGATGAAGGACTGGATGAAGACAGGATAACCTTTAAAGTCGCATCTTCGACTAACTTTCCAATCATTACCAATGAAGGATACGATTTAATATCATTCTTTGATTGTCTGCACGATATGGGAGATCCGGAAGGGGCAACGGCGTATGCACTAAAAGCATTAAAGAAGCCTGAAGGAACAGTGATGATAGTGGAACCATTTGCAAACGATAAGGTAGAGAATAATTTGAATCCCCTTGGTCGACTATCTTATGCTGCATCAACTATGATATGTATTCCTACATCTTTAAGCCAAAACGGACCAGCACTAGGTGCACTAGCAGGCGAGTCCGGTATATCACAAGTAGTAAAGTCAGGTGGATTTAAGCATTTTAGGCGAGTTGCCCAGACATGGTTTAATATAGTTTATGAGGCAAAACCATAGATAATTTCCTCTTCGTCACTAGTCGTTGATATTATTTCTTGTCACCATACATCTCTAGGCATTGTCTAAAATAGTTGGATTCAGATAAATAAGATGCTGACGATCTATCCAATGACCATTGTAATTATCTAAATTAGGGATAAAATGGTCCTTGCCATGCCGAATAACTCCATCCAGAGCAGCCAATGTGGTATTGCAAGTATGAGGGCATATGCTAAAACACTATAGTTTTGAATAAAGATTGTGAGCCTTTCTACCTGTTAATTAATACCCTTTGTATGATACCTTAGAACATTGATAAACGCTCGTTTCTGTCTTGAAATATGGGGAACTGAGTATAACAAGATCAAAGAAATCTGTTTATTGGCTGAAAAATTGGGATATTATGGGTTTTACTATGGTGAATCCTTAGCCGATATAGATTTGGATTGTTGGACCATAATTTCTAATTTATCTGCAATAACTCAAAGGATTAAATTAGGTCCTGTTGTAACATATATGTTTCCCCAATATAGAAACATCTCTCTTTTAGCGAAGCAAGCTCTGACAATGCAAGATATTTCTAACGGACGACTAGAGTTTCGAACAGGTGCGGGTGCAACACTCCAATGGGCTTCGCAATGGTGGCATCCTTATGGTATAGATTATCCAAATAATGGTGAAAGAGTATCATTACTCGAGGAAGGCATACAATTATTGTTAATGTTATGGACTAAGTCTCCTACGACATTTGAAGGAAGGCATTTCAAAGTAAAAGATGCAACATTTTTGAGAAAACAGACGCAGACTCAAAGTGTTGATATTCCACTAACTGTAGCAGCAAAACAAGATAAAACTATGACAATAGCTGCTAGGTATGCAGACATCTGGGAGTGCTCCTATCTAACTCCTGAACAGTTTATTACCCTTAACGAAAAGTTTGAAAGCATATGTGAAAAGATAAATCGAAATGGAAATAGAAGAATAGCTAAATCAATTGAACTAGATGTTATTATTTCTGAATCTGAATTAGATTTAGAATACAAGAAAAAAATATTTGCTATGGAGAGAGGTCCTGCTGTGGCTAATCAGATGCTTAAGCATGGACTCGTTGGAACATCTGATAAAATAAGGGAAAGGCTTAAGCAGTATGCAGATGCAGGTGTGGATCAGTTCTTGCTTGCATTTCAGGACCCACTTGATACAAAAGCATTAGAATTATTCATGGACGCTGTAGGTAGATAAGCTCAAAAAAGCAAAGCTAAACAGATTTCATCATCTTTCGAGTTTCAATCTGAAGAACTAACAAGAGTTCTATTTTAGTGAAAATCAAATTTGACAGGCTCCCTATATGGTCAGAGCAGTTGGATAATTTTATTAAGGATAACTTCAGTTAGGAATCCCGGCCTAATACACTATCCATTACTAATCTGCCAAATTCCTCATCAGATGTGTTCTTCCTCCTGTTCATCATCTTCAAGGCATCATCACCAACTAGATATCTTACTTTGGGATTGGCAGATAAGCTGCTTCTAAAACAATTTCTGCTACTATTTTAGGAGAGGAGCCTTTTTCAAATCTTGGTTTAAACGCTGAGATCCTCTTATTAGTTATCTCAGCATATGGCGAATCATCATCAATTATGTTGTTATTATCCCTATTTTGCAATGTCATAATCTCATTACCTATCTTCATGTTATTTACGAAATTTGTCTTTATTACCCCAGGTTCTATGAGTATAACATGTATTCCAAAATCTTGAACTTCATATCTCAAAGACTCTGTAAGCCCTTCCAAAGCGAACTTAGAACTAACATAGGCTGAGGATAAAGGAAATCCAATCCTGCCGGCAAGTGAGCTTATGTTTATTATCCTCCCATACCTTTGTTTTCTCATTATTGGTAATACACATTGGATGAGTTTTATTATTCCAAAGAAATTAGTTTCAAATTCTTCCTTAATCTCCTCCATATGTAGTTGTTCCAATGGTCCTAACAATGAGTATCCCGCATTGTTAACTAAGATATCAATTCGGTTCTTTTTGCCAATTATCTCGTCAATTGCCTCTGAGATTGACTGTTCGTCAGTTACATCCAGGCGCAGTGTTTCTAATGGGAGATGATCTTTTCTTGCATAATCAAGTATCTCTTCTGATTTACTTAGATTACGCATAGTAGCGAACGTGTATATCCCATTACGAGCAAGCATAAGTGCGGTCTCAAATCCTATCCCAGACGCGCTTCCAGTTACTAAAGCAATTTGTTGTCGCTGTTGTTCTTTCATAATATATTATAAGATTTCCATTCATAACCAATATTACTTTTCTGGAACTAACAATTATTGCAAATGTGTCTCTAGAAATATAATAATACAACAAGAACAATGATGAATATTCATACTTGAATACAAATTATATGGAACATCTTTGTAACGCAGACAGACGTCTTGCTAAAATCGTTAAAGAGATTGGATGTTATTCCATAAAGTTAAGAAATGATTCATTTCAATCATTAATAGAGGCAATAATTTATCAGCAACTAACTGGAAGTGTTGCTAATGCCATTTACAAAAGATTCTTGGCATATTACAAGAATTCGATTCCAACACCAGAGCAAATCATTTCAAGCTCAGATATTGAACTAAGAACTCAGGTTGGTCTATCAAGAATGAAAATAACATATCTAAAGGATCTAGCATCTCATATTGCAGATAACAGGTTGGATTTGTTTGACCTACCAGAATTGAAAGATGAGGAAATAATCAGTCAGTTAACAAGAGTAAAAGGTATAGGAAGATGGACAGCAGAAATGTTTTTGATATTCTGTCTTGGTAGGGAAGACGTATTACCGGTTACTGATTTAGGATTAAGAAATGCGATGAGAAGAACATACTTGTTAGATGAACTTCCGAAGCCTAACACGATGATGGAGATAGCCAATCCATGGAGACCGTATAGAAGTATAGCCACATGATATATGTGGAAGTCACTATCTAATTTCAATACTATTGGATGACGTATTTTGGCATTGCAATATGTCTGATATCTAAGTATAGTCTTACCATAAAAAATAGATATGAATACCTACAAAAGCTTGTAAGACAAGACTGCAGTAGTTACTGGGAGTGGAAGGTGTATAAGAAAAGAAACTACAATCCTATTGAGTGGACACGTAGCAAATGTTGTTGTGTGTTCTAGACCTGAAAGTGAAATCGATTCAGTAGTGAAAGAAATTGAAGGGACAAACAGCCAACTCGATGTTTTATGTGCAATGTGCTATACACTATTTAATTAAATAATTGATCCTATGCCTCATTTTAGAAAATCTGATAGAGTAATTTGTTTTGTGTTACCGGATACTCTATCTTCGGTTTGGGGCACTTCAACATCATCCCATGTTACTTCTGATAAATGCAAATTTTTCTAAAAGTGTTAGCAGTTCCCGGACCAAAGCCAGCGTAATGATTATTTGCTGCTATTATTCTTAAGTTAAGCCTTATATCACCAGATATACTCAATCAAACTCATCTTTTACTATCATTTACCTAGACATTTATCAATGACTATTTCTTCAGAATCTTTCTTTGCAAATACTGCTAGCACCTATTGCAGGAAAGAAGGTAAAGGAATGGTATTGTTTAGATAGAATGTTAAAGAATCCAAATGATCGTTGACAGATTACTTGAAACACATGTCAAACCAGAACACCGTTAAGTTAAGGAAGCACTACCCAGACCTAGCCACACGGATTTGAGATTATGGAGCATAACAGAGCAGGGATTACAGGAAGTCCCTAATAAGGACTAGATATATTTAATCTGGAGGGAGTGATTCTTTGTCGCGAAAATCTCAATATGAAACTTAATCACTTGGCATTCTCTAGATTGAGATGATAAAATGGTCATTGCAAGCTGAATAACTCCATCCAGAGCGAGCCAGTATGGTATTGCAAGATTTGATGATGCATATGAAAACACGATAGTTTTGGATAAAGATTGTGAAGCTTTTATACTTGATAATTGATAGCTCGTATATATTTTTAATGATCACAATTTATGAATTCTCTGTTTGGAATAGAGATACTAATTCATAACTCGAATCGTGACTGGACTGACGATGTATTACTGAATTAATCCTCATAAACTATGATGATAATTTCGAAACAAATTTGACAAGAAGATATCAAGAAGTCTTCGGTATGAATAAATAATGGGATCAAACGTAAACTTAATTCCGAAATCAATAACAACAACTAATCATATATCATACTTAACTGTCACAGTTGCGGCACTTGTTTTGGTATCTAGATTTACAGGATTCTGTCACTCGAGGTGGACTCGTGGATGCTATGGAAAGGAAGAATTCTTGATACTGGATTTTTTATTACAGGCTTTTTTTCAAATCGATATAATTTGTGAAACCAATAGAATCGATAGAAGGATAATGATGAACAAGCCTGAGGCTCGAGATCTAGATTGACAAGATCTAGATTGACAAGATGGTTTGCACTAAGAAGCCCCACATCTAGGCTAATCCTCATACTATCGCCAATCATAGTTGCGGACATAGTCCTAATTACAATTAATGTTTATATTCACAGTTCCAATGATATGGGACAATTTCCATATCTTAATGATAATAAGACTACTTTAACTTTTGACGGCAAATCATCTTTTCATGATGGTAATTGGGAGTTTCTTGTAGATAATAATGAAAAAGGTTCCCTCAAGTCCTTGAATGTTTATGGGCTCAATAACCAGGACACGATAAAAACATCCTCTTCCTACTTAGTAGATGCTATACATAAATTGAATACAGATGCAAGATTAGTAATATATCCTAGCACTAACGCAACAACTGATGTAAAGCAATATAATATTAAAATACCCAAGTTACAATACCCTGGCTCATACGAGGGTTGGATCTTTATAGAAGGTAAGGATAATATTCCAATCCCCGTAACTATCGCGACTGAACCAAAAGTTGTAGTAGCACTGGTCTGGGTGATAATTGGCATTCTTACGTCCATTCTATTCTGGGAATTAATCAACTATGTTAATCAGGTTAAGGAAGCAGAAATAAAACACCAAACAAACAACGTAAATGCAAGTATACTCGTTAAGAACGAACTCCACGATTATCTAAACAGAAGGCTTATCTCAAAAGCCTTTATCAAAGTTTCGATAATTGATATTGGAACAATCGGCTTTGGAATCGCCGTGGGTTTTCTTGCATTACTAAGCCAAGGTTATGTCATCGCGATACGTGTAATCGAACCTATCGACATCTTGGCGCTTATAGGGCTAGGATTAGGGATTGGGAGCCTAAGAGAATTTTTGAATAAGGATTCATAAAGTTCATTACCTAATCTCTTATTAGTCTTATCACGAACTTTCACTTATTGATAAAGTATCTCTAATTTTTCTTACTTTGGATATCAATGCCATGTCTTTCTAAATGACGAACGTTTAGAAATTGATTCGATCCCAATTGGTTCCTTAACACATCTAATGTCCTGGGATCCGGCTTGTATTCCCCTTTCACAATCAGTTGTTTTGCTATTTTATTCTTAGTAGGCTGTTCTACATTTCCAATAACACTTAGAATGTTTTGAAGCGTAACACTCATTTCCTCATATTTCTGCTTCATAGATTGAATCTCTTTATCTTTTTCTGTTAATTCTATCTCTACCGACTTCATATTGGAGATGTCAGTCTGCAATTTCTTTACCTCTACTTTCATGCGTTCTTCATCCGATATAGTCAGCTCTGATACTGCCTTCAGATAGTCCTCAAGTAACATCTTCGGCCTATCGGCCCTATTGTAATTTTCTTCCAGTGCATGTATATTCATCAGAGCATGACCCATCATCATTTCCTTTCTGATAAAGTCAATTGCGAGTCTTCCATCCTTGGTTCTAATATTGCTTAATGTGGTATTGAAAAATTTCCTAAATCCATGAGCAATCTTGATATTATATCTATCTTTATAATTTTCTGAAACCTCCCTAATACCTGCCTTGTAAGCCACAGTTCTTATTATACCGGCTACAGTCGATAGTGCTATTGGTTTTGTATTATCTAATATTGCAGTCTTACCATCAGGACTTATGTCAAATCGCCTCAAAAGTATCGGACTTTTTTTGGTTATTACTTCACCAAACTTTATGCGAAGATTTCGATATTCTTGGTACATAGAGAAAGCCTCAGGTGAGATAAAAGTATCATATTCATCATCTGTTCCCTTGTAAACAACCACATGATGCTGCAAACAATTTTTTGCCTGTCGTTTCATCAAAGATAGCGCATATATCTCCGTCCCCAAGGCCAACAAAACCCCCCAATCTCATTCCACTCGATGCCATGAAGAGTATAGGAATTTTGGCCCTAAGATCTGAATATTCTAACATTTTCTTTATCTGTTCTCTTGTGTAGGCTTCATCTGCCGCGTTACCACTACCATACGGTAAGAGTTTGTTTATTTTCCTCCAATTGAGAGTAATATCATTCATTTCACAGAACAACTTTACCGGAGGAATCATGCTATGTGCGTTGCCGCAGTGATATGTCCGTTAGTTATTTTGGCTTGTATAAAAAAAGTATAATCTTCGACTATACGTTGTAGTAGGATCACTTCCTTGATATTGCCCCAGCATACTTTGAAATAATCTCCTCAGTTGTCATTTCAATGAAATTACAAAAATGCCACAAGTGCGGCTTGTATAACTGAAGCGTTTTGTCTGAATGGAGAGCACCTTTGAATAGTTGGTAAAATCTTCCTACCAGATATTTATCATAATTTAGGGGTATCCTCTTTTCATTTCTTGTGAATTTCTTGGATATATTCCTATCGTATGAATGAGATAGCATGAACCTCATATCGTGAGTGTTGGTTATCCTCAATTGTTACTTTTTCAGCCGTATCTATATTTACCTACGCTGATATATAAGATTTATTTCAAGTTAATCTATTACATA
>CAVPXM010000018.1:0-38335 GCA_963709405.1 uncultured Nitrososphaerales archaeon | reverse complement strand
AGAGTGGACTCGCTTCGTAGTTTAGAAAAAGAAGTATCAGCACACAAGATGGTACATGATGAGAAAGAGGTCACGGTAACATCGACTAGCCTTAAACCAGGCGACGAAGTAATGGTATATGTTGGTGAAATAATACCGAGAGATGGTCTTGTAAATGATGGCAAAGCATTCGTGGACGAATCAATGATGACAGGAGAATCAAATCCTGTGTTCAAAGAAGAAGGGAATCATGTAATAGGCGGGACCAGAGTAGCAAGTGATAAGTTAGTGGTAGAAATTACCTCTGAGGCTGGTAGAAGCTTTCTAGATGAGATGATTAGTCTGATACAGAGTTCAACAAGACCAAAGACCAAAAATGAAATTGCTTTATCTATGTTACTTGCAGGATTATCTTTAATTTTCATAATGGTAATTGGAACACTTTTATTCTTTACAGATTTTCTTGGACTTAAGGCTGATATTGCTACACAGGTAGCTCTATTGGTCGCACTGATGCCAACAACAATCGGAGCTTTACTCCCAGCAATAGGTGTTGCAGGCATAACGAGATTAGGAAGGGACAGCATTGTAGCAAAATCTGGCAAAGGAATCGAAGCTGCTGGAGATTGTGATGTTTTGATATTAGATAAAACTGGAACAATTACAGAAGGTAGTAGAAGTGCTGTAGAATTCATACCTATGAGTGAATACACTGAAAAAGATGTAGGACAAGCAGCTTTTGCAGCATCTATTCATGATACTACACATGAAGGCAAGTCAATAGTCGATTCTGCAGAAAGAAGAAATTTGTTCCACCACTTTTGGAGAAAGTAATACCAGCTAGATTTATTGAATTTACAGCTGAAACTAGATGTAGTGGTATTGAATTTATTGCAAGTAAAGAAGCAATACTAAATAAGGAACAAGAAGAAGAATTCAAATTATTAGCAAGAGGTTTTATAGGTGGTAGTAGTAGTAAGACTGTTAGCAGCACTGACGAGGCCGGAACAGGCAGCAGTTAATCCAACGATAGAAGAAATTGAAAGAGATGTCGATCGTGCTAGTAAAAGTAGAGTCCATGATCTGCTTCTAAAATTAGAAGAAACAAAAAGCGAAGTAAAGATTCTTAAAGGTGCGATAGATATGATAATTGATTTAGCAGGACCGAATGTAAATCAGGCGGAAATAAAATGGAAAGCACAAGAAGTATCCAAGAATGGTGCAACACCATTAGCTGTGTCTATAAATAATGAAGTAATTGGTCTTGTAGTTCTTAAAGATAATTTAAAAGAGAATATACGAGAAAAGCTAAATGAAGCTTGTACTACTGGCATAACTACGGTAATGATTACAGGAGATAATCAATTGACAGCTCAAGTTATTGCCAAAGAAGCCGATGTTGATGAAGTAATAGCAGAGGCAAAACCAACAGACAAACTAATCAGAGTTGAACAAGAGCAATTGAAAGGACATGTTATTGGAATGGTAGGGGATGGAACGAATGATGCTCCGGCACTTGCCAAAGCTGATGTAGGACTAGCAATGAATAGTGGAACCGCAGGCAGGTAAAGAAGTCTGCAAATATGGTTGACTTGGACTCTGACCCTTCCAATATAATGAAAGTCGTAAAACTAGGTAAACAGCTGCTTATGACACGTGGTGCCATTACCACATTTAGCATTGCTAATGATGCCGCCAAATACTTTGCAATTCTTCCAGCTATGTTTGGAGCGAGCAATAATCCCAAATTGCAAATCCTAAATATAATGCATCTTCACAGTCCTGAAACAGCAATACTTTCAACTCTGATATTTAATGCAATAACCATACCAGCTCTTATCCCATTATCATTACGAGGAGTCAAGTTCAAAGCTGAACCGCCACAAAAGACATTTATTAGAAATATGTTAATTTATGGTTTAGGTGGAAGCTGCTTTACCATTTGTGGGCATAAAGGCAATTGATATGATTCTATCTACGTTTATGAGATGAGGTTAGTGAGCGATATGACAAAAAGTACTAAAGATGATGGTGGTATGATTAAGCGCCTACTAACTCAAATTGCGACTGGATCTTCACTAAAAGAATTATTTGCTCAAAATATACGGCCGTCGCTAAGAGTTGTACTATTAATGATCTTAATAGCTGGTATAGCATATCCCATTGTCTTAGTGTTGATAGGAGAATATACATTGCCATACCAATCTACTGGCAGCCTTCTTACCCTAGATGGGAAAATTGTAGGATCAAAACTGATTGCTCAAGAATTTAAATCTGCAAAATTCTTTCATTCACGACCTTCGGCAGATTCAGCGTCAACAGTAGATCCGGATATTACTCCTGAAAACGCTTTTGCACAAGTTTCTAATGTAAGTAAAGCAACTGGAATATCGCAAAACGTTCTAGAAACATTGATTCAACTTAATATAGAAAGAAATAAAATAACCAATGGTTTGTTCTTTGCTCCACAATATGTCAATGTGTTGGAAGTGAATCTTGAATTGATGAAACAGTACCCTGAGCATTACCAAGAATTCTTAAGTAAGTTGCAACGGAGGTGATCTGATTATTGGATTCAGTTCTTGTCATATTCATCTCGTTTATTGTTGTATCTTCAACTGCCTTGACCTATTCATTATTAAAAGCAGAAAAGTAAATGGAAATGAAATATTTTCTATGTCGCATCAAGAAATTCTCCTGTAATACTTAAATTGAGTTTTAATAACTGATCCGGACTTTCATTATCTTCTCCGTATTTTACTTTGTTCTCATTCACTTATTGTGTCATTGATATATTATCTAACATCTAGATCATTTTTATAATTTTGATAGGATGTTGTGCAATTTGATCTATCACCATCCGGAAGGGATTTGGAACAAAATTGGAAATAAGTATTAATATTAATAAAGTTAATTTTACTTCAATGGATATCAGGCCAGTTGTTGTTTCTTTATGTTTAAGATCATCATATCAGGAGTTGATTAATAAGTAGAAATGATAAATGAAGCAAACATAATCGTATCCGTAGTGCCGGTTTAGCATCATTTCTCTCTCCATGCATACTTCCTATATTACCTGGATTTATATCGTACCTCTCAGGTTCAGCCGCTAATGAAGTGAAAGGATTAGAAACGAATGGTAACGATAACCTTACTCCTACTATTGCAAATATTGACGAAAATAGAATTGAAGGGACCGCAAGAATTACGGCAACAACTACCAAGAGTAGTGCAGTAAAATCACCATCGCTAACACTTGGAAGACGAACCAGACTTAACATATTTCTTAATACGGTTTATTTCGTCCTTGGTTTTTCTTTGATATTTGCAGTACTAGGGGTAATTCTAAAGTAGTGTACTTGTATCAACTGTTGGGGCCAATGGTTTTCAGCACTCATTAACATTCATTGGAGGAGTCGTAATTGTAGGATTTGGAGCATATCTAATACTTTCAACAAAACTAAGAAACCTAAACTTTGAAAAGAAGATGACCAAATTACCTAGATTTAAGACAAGCTATATCACGTCATTCGTATTTGGAGTTGCATTTGCAGCAGGATGGACTCCATGTGTAGGTCCTATATTAGGGAGTACTTTTGCATTAGCTGCCACACAACCAGGAGCGGCATATAATTCATTATTAGCATATTCTATGGGTTTAGGAATACCATTTTTAATTACTGGAGCGTTTTTCTCTCAAGTTACAGGAATAATCAGAAAAATGGTAAAACATTTGAAATACTTTAATTTAGTTATGGGCAGTATATTGATAATAGTCGGCATCCTGCTATTTACAAATCAATTGACATTGCTATCCAATATACCACTTGCAGATCAGTTAATTAAATTAGAGGGATGACGATGATGATGAGGATACAATCGATCACAATCAAAGATAGGTTACAGCACGTGTATTTGGAGAGAAGTTCAGAATAATATGACAAAACAGACTTTTTTCAAAAATAAGGATAACATTAGTGCGGCGATAATGGCCGTTGCTGTTGTGACCTTAATCGTGGGTTTTGCTATCTATTTTAACAATCCATCATTTAACAAATCCTCATCTTTAATGCAGGCAGCAAAAAATAGAGAAAACCATTTCTGCAGCAACCTCAAAGAGCGGAAACACGATAACAATAACTCTTGATAAAAGTAAATTTACGAATATTGATAAATCGCAGTTTCAAAAAGCGCCCGATCTGGCTCAGATCGCTGGTTATATCAACACTCCTAACAATAATCAACCAATACATCTTGCAGATTATAAGGGCAAAGTAGTATTAGTAGATTTTTGGACATATAGTTGTATCAATTGTATTAGAACGGTGCCTTATCTAAATGACTGGTACGCAAAATATGCTGACCAAGGATTTGTAGTAATTGGAGTACATTCACCAGAGTTTGAATTTGAAAAGATTTATGACAACGTAAAAACGGCAGTTCAAAAGTTTGGAATCACGTATCCTGTTGTGTTAGATAACAGTCTTGGCACGTGGAATGCGTATGGAAACCAATATTGGCCAAGACATTACCTCATAGATGCACAGGGATACATAAGAGAAGATCACATAGGTGAAGGAGGTTATGCTGAGACGGAGAAGACAATTCAATCTCTGCTCGCAGAAAGTAGCCGCCCTTGATGGTTTCAAACAAATAAGCTTTAGCACAAAAACAGCCCCCACAATCGATTCAAAGAGTCTTCAATACATAGATTTATCAAAGCAAACTACCCCTGAAATATATCTAGGATATAATTATGCAAGATCTCCTCTAGGAAACCCTCAAAACTTTGAGCCAGAACAAATTGTAACATACACTATACCTTCAAATACCAACTTACAGCCTAATATTGTATATTTAGACGGTCAATGGAAGAACAATCGTGACAATATAGAACTTCAAGGTAATAGGGGAAGCATTATACTAACATATTATGCAAAGGCTATCAATATAGTAGCGTCAGGAAAAGGTCAAACTGGAATAGTTACTGAAGATGGTAATGCAAAGATCTCAGCAAAGTCAATTGGTACCGATTTAAACAAAGATGGCAAATTCATATTGGACGGACAGAGATTGTATAATCTGGCTTTGCATGATAGCTATGGAGTGACATTCTATAATTATTAATGTGGAAGGAACAGGATTTCAGTTGTATACATTTACATTCGGATGAGACTACATTTTTTACCTATTTGTACGATTCTATATAATTTGATTTAACTTTGGTAATAGGATAAAAACATGCATACAAAGAAAGAGATTGCATTACTTAAAACCAATTCGTACGTCACTTTAAAATATCTTTACGTTAACTGAGTTCGGTACAGTGGATCTTGTTTCTTATGATTTAATTCTGGTATCTTAATAATTGTCCACTATATTAGAACCGTATAATAAAATAGATAAATTTAATGGCGATCTTAATCAATGATTCTAATTTGTCTGGCGCCAACCTGATCGACCATATAAAAATTACTGGCAAGTTGAATAACGTCGCCAATTGATATTTTATGATGACTTCTCTTTTTCCTCAATGGTATTCCAAATGGTCTTTCTTCTTGTCTAAACTTTATCCATATTCTACCCACGTTAAGTATATTCTTAAACTCGCATTCCCAGACTAAATCATAAATTGTATCTAAAGCCTGTCTGCTAAGGTTGTCAGTTCTTAGAATGATTTCTGGATCAGGCTCATTACAGAAAAAGATTCTCACTTTCATATACTTTAAGCAACATTAAGTACTATTTCATGTAGAATAGATACCAAATTAGTATATATTTCAATCTATCTACACAGGACTCCTGCCAATCAATTCGTATTTTCAATATAATTATATTAATTATTAAACAAACACAATATATTATTATCTTATTTAACCTCATCTAAATGACCACGAGCCTTATCTGACGTACTTAAATATCCATCAACTGGAAAGACGAACAAGTGAAAGACATAAGGTACGTTGACGGATGGTTAGCAATCTGGGGCGCGCATGTTCACGGCTTTGAGACACATCTGAATCTACCATTAACGGTCTATAACGACGTGTTTACTGGAATATGGTGTCTAAAGCACGAAAAGGTAAAGGTAAACACCCCAGCTATGAGTGAATGCATAATCAAAAATGATTAGTGGCAGTCCTATGCCTGTTGACGACGCCGGCAAGCTCCTTTTTTTCAATAGCTGTCCTAGTGATAGATTGAATAAGCGAATTATGGAGTCGTTGAAAGGTAGAGCATTGCAGAAGGCTAAGCAGGTGGTTGACGCGTGCGGCTCGATATCTACGTCGGGGATCTATGGTTCGATTGAGATAGATGAAAAGGACTTTATCGAGGTATCTAGGCAGGTTTAAAACAAGAGACTAAGAACCCATCCGAAAAGTAGAGTTTTATTGAGTTATAAGCAAACTGTGTTTGATCGATAAAGCTGAAGTGGTACTACACTTTCTTTTAAGCTGTATTGATATCAGAGGTTACTGGAGTTGATTCATCGTACTGCATACCTGATGTTGTATGGGATAGAATCATTACATTGCTATCTCCATCAATACGTAGGAGAAAGAAGAAAAAGGCTGGTCGTCCAAGAATGGATGACAGGAAGGCCATGAGTGCTATTTTCTACGTCCTACGTACAGGCTGTCAGTGGAATGCTCTACCTAGAAGTCTTGGTGCTTCAAAGTACAGTACATGACAGATTCCAGGAATGGAGAAAGGCTGGTGTTTTCAAGCGAATGTGGATCGATGGATTGTCGGTATATGATAAAAAAACTGGGATCGATTGGAAATGGCAGGCTATGGATGGCGTTATTACAAAAGCGCCTCTTGGGGGAAAAAAGCACAGGACCAAATCCCACGGACAGAGCTAAATCAGGTACAAAACGTAGTATTCTGGTAGATGGTAAAGGAGTACCACTTGGTGTATGTGTAGATGGAGTTAACAGGCATGACATGAAGATGACCAAAGCAACATTGCAAAGCATAGTCATCTATAGACCTGAACCAACAATCAGATCAAAGCAGCACATGTGCATGGACAAAGGCTACGCGTTTCCAGAGGTATACGAATTACTGGAAGAGTATGGCTATACAATTCACATCAGATTAAAAGGAAAGGAAAGAAGCAGCATTAAAGAAGGAATACCAAAATACAGAGCTAGACGATGGGTTGTTGAAAGAACCCATTCTTGGATGAACAGATTCAGACGATTGCTGGTAAGATGGGAAAAGAGGATTGAAAACTATATTGGAATGTTACATTTTGCATGTGCATGGATCACCTATAGAAGAAGTGGACTTTTCGCATAGGCTCTAAGTTGATATTATCGTGAGAAGACTATCGTCATCGTCAGTCGTTTATGTGGTCGCTGTTGCGGCCATGGTTCTGAGCTTGTTTATCAATGCTCCAGATCAAGATCAAGCTCGAGCTAAATCTTCACAACAAGAAGAGATCGACCAGCTAACACGGGAAGCAAAAAAGATAGGTTAAGAGGCACATGATCAAACTATCAAATTAGAAATGTGTCATGCATTATCAAGCGACTTGAAATCTGCTAATGTCACCAAATGTGTACAGCGTGTGATGAATTGGACAGATGCAGAGATGGCAGCAATAAAAAAATGAAATGAAGTGAAGTGATTCCAGTGGAAATGTCCTACAAAAGGCCCGTTAATATCCTTCAAAAACATGAATATTCATACCTTCAAATCATAGCAAAATATGGAAAGATTTCTTTCCAGAACCTTTTTTGAACTACTCTTTACCATTTTATTTAGTTATTGTGCTCCGTTACAGTTATCGCCTTCACGGTGATGTCCACACCACCTGAGTCATGTGGGTTGCCAGTTGGTCCAGAATCTCGATCATGTGGATTTCCAGTACAAGCCGTGAATGTTTGCCAATCGATCAGTCGTCAGTGATTCTATCCCATTGGTGGTATGATGAAGAAATGAGTTGGTTTTCAATTGCCCTCATTTTATCGACGCTGCTAATAATAACATGTACTATTCCAGTAATATCATATGCCAAACATTCGAAGAGTACTGACAGCAATAGCAGTGGCAGCAATGATAGCAGTGACAGTAAGCAAACTCCTACGCAAACACCAACCGAACAACAAACACCTGAAATAACCGAACCTACAGGATCAGATAATACTCAACCATTAGCAGAAGTGCCTTTACTATAGTATATTAGGAACTATTGTCGATTTTGTAAATTTAGCACCAGTAAATGAACCAACTATCTATCTGGATAGGATCCTTAGCACACTAGTCTTGCTAACTTCACTAGCCTTATCCTGAGACACCTTTTTAAACTGGTATCGTCCGGTTCTTGTTGTTGCTATGGTTTCTGTTTTCGCGATGGCCTTTTTAATCGTTGGTTTGGTCGCCTTCGGCCTGGGTTTAATATTAATATACGTCCGTTCTAAGTAATGGATAACTTCAACCAAAAAATGTTTTGTACTAATCCCACCATATCATAGTCTTAACACAAAAACCCGCAAGCGCTTGCGTATTATTTCCATTATATTACTACCATACCACTTGCACATCAAGTATATGCAAATAATAATGGTGGACGACCAAATTGCCATAAATTTTATTCTGGTAAAGATATGGCTCACTGTGTTCATCCAGGACCTCCTTAGTTATCAAGAAAGAACGTCATTTCTCATTGTTAGTATGAATCGACGTGCCCATTTGTATTCACACATCTTTCAATTCAGATTCCCATCGACATATGCTACTATCTATAGATATCATCAATTGGCAGAGTCGACAGATATTAAGTTCATCACGATTCCATGATAGTTTTACCTATTAATAGGATCAGCTAGTCATGGGTAAGTTTGGAGAATTTTAATAACTCTGATTTATGCGTCTCAGGATGTCGGTAGCTATAGGTAGCTATATTGTCACCTATGTCTGGAAGTACAACATCTAGTGGAATCCTTTCAGATCACAAAGGAGTATTATAAACCCGATTCAATGGACCAAACCAGAATAATAAACCATTATTGCCATAGAAATCTGTTAACGTAATCATGAAATATATCCTAACGATATAACCTAAAGCATTTCTTGGGCTAGTCAACTAGATTACCTTCTAATGGATATCCTGCTTCCTCCCAATCTTGCAATCCACCTGCATAACGCCTTACTTTCTTGTAACCGTTACGTTCCAAGATTTGATATCCTATTATACTCGCAGGGCATGATGGATTAGAACAATGTATGACAATATCATCGCTAGGATCAAGCTTTTTTTTACGTCTCGCATACTACTGATGTTGATGGAACCAGGTATTCGTTTAGCTTCAAATGCCCATTCTCCTAAAGCGTTTATTAGTTTAAACTTATCTCCACGATCTAACCTCTCTTTTAATTCTTCTCTACTGATAAGATTCATTGACAGCTTAGAATCATTCAATTCAGTTAAATCAATCAGTACAATGGATATTAAATATTTGCTTGTTTTGTTTCATTAAGAGAACGCGGACAATCTCGAAGATGAAGTCTAGTTACGTCTTACAAGAGAAGGTTTTGTCGTACATGTAATAAGCATATTTGGTTACCTATGTCTGTAATCCATGTGAATCATTCTTAAGGAGTGCTATTCTGTGTCTTAGCATAGTTCACCTCTTGTTACGCATTCTTGTCAAGTGCCTTGACGAATGCACCAACTGACTTAGACTTAAAATGAAGCGTTATCTGATCAATCTCAATGTATATCGAACAGTCCGTCTATACTTATAATGTCTCATTTTAGAGAATGTTTATACTCTGCCACACAAAGGTTAGTTATTTTGGATTCATTCTGAATACGTCATGGGGCAAATACTACGTTTCTTTCTGACTTGCTGAAATATTGCAAGAGATTCTTTATCGGTGAGTTCTTTTGAAAATGTCATTGTATATTAATGAATTCTTATCTATAATACGCGACATATGGCGCGCCTAATGATAGACATGTATAAACTCTTATCATCGTACCAAGGCGTCACTCTATACACTAGATGTCTCATTTTAGAGAATGTTTATAACCTGGGATGCCGCACATCGTATTAGAAGACACATTTTCCGATATTATTCCGGATCTGATGAAAAATCCAGTGTTGTCCGAGGTGTCTAAAATTACTAGTCCTCTTAACGAATACTTTGTTAAATCATTTCAATAATTCTATAGTCCTATATAAATCTCCAATATCAGAATTTAAAACTCCTCGAATTCGTTGTCACATATTGTTAACTATTTGATGACTCTACTCTCGGTCATCAAATTTGACTCTATATTTAGGCCCAGGATAATAAAGAATAGTTACAATATAAATGAGGGTTTTATTACACTAGAACGAAAATTTGGTACTAAAAGATCAAAAGGTCGCTGTTGTTACTGGTAGCTCATCAGGTATTGGACTAGAGACATGTCTACTCTTTGCACGTAATGGAATTCGCACTTATGCGACGATGAGAGATTTGAGTAAGGCTGATTTAATTAAAAAGATTACTGAAAAGGAAGAGCTTCCCCTGAAGATCATCCATATGAACGTGAATAAAGACGATTCCGTAGTAGAGGCCTTTGAAAAAATACGTGACGAAGACAAGAGCATTGATATTTTGGTGAATAACGCTGGCTTTGGCCTATTTGGTGCCCTAGAAGATCTACTTCTTGAGGATATTAAGAAGCAATTTGAAACCAATTTCTTCGGAGCAGTTAGAACAATACAGCAAGTACTTCCTATAATGAGAATTCAAAGAAGTGGGATTATAGTGAATATTTCCTCACTATCAGGTTATGTCGGCTTTCCAGCACAATCCGTATATGTTAGTACAAAGTTTGCATTAGAAGGATTAAGTGAATCTTTAGCTTACGAGGTAGAACAGTACGGAATAAAAGTAGTACTCGTCGAGCCTGGCGTAATTAATACCAAATTCGTAGAGAATATTATAATCCCAGATAATACTCTATCGATTTCGTCATCCCTGTTGGCATCTTCATCTCCTTCATCACCGACAATCAGTACTACAAATTCAGACAATACTAAATCTCAGAGAGAAATTACCAAGTATGCTGATGTAGTGGAAAGCTTTCTATCTCATTACTATCGTGCCATGAGAAATGCACCAGATCCTAAGCAAGTTGCTAGAATAGTACTTGAGAGCATTGAGATGTCAGCAGCAGTCTACGTTAGTAAAGGAGTTAATTTCTTTAGATATCCTGTAGGTGAAGACGCAAAATTGTATTCAGAAGCAAAAAAGAAGATGAATGATTCTGAATTGCATTCCTTTGTTGCTAAAAGGATACTCTCGTAACATACAAGACGAAGAGTAGTTTAGTCTAGAATTCAGAGTTCCTAATGAATTTTAGAATACGTTTCCACGAATTGAGTCCTACTTACTAGTGACTCACGTTCAATAAACCCATTGAGTAGATAGATATGTTTTTGAGTTTATCACAAGACCTAAATGGTTTACCTATCATAGAACCAGCTAATCATATGAGCCATATCAGTAAGCTTAGGAATATTCAGCGATTCTAATAACTCAAACTTATGATTCTCTGGATCTTGTGCTTAACATGATGCCCTATCGATTCTAGACGTACGTTCTGTACATCGGGAGGCAATCTGCAGTAATAGTGTCCCTATTTTATAGCGATTGTTACAACAAATCAGACAACGATCCGGATACATGGCGCTGGATCAGTTGAGGCAACAGCAGAACAATTAGAGCTGGCAAATAAGGACATATTTGATTCTGTGATAAAGCCAGCAACACAATTGGAGATGGATGTAGCATGACAGTCACCACAATTCAGGAATTCAGATGCCCAGCTTGCGGGCATCCAATGGGTCAAGAAGAATACAAACACGTATGTGAAAAAATTGGCAAGCTAATAGAAACTACGGCTGATACACAGGTCGAAAAGCTCAAAAAAGAATATAATCACATAATTCAAGAAAGAGACAAGGAGCACCAACAAGAAATTCAAAAACGAGAAAAATTACACAATCAAGAAGTTGAAACAAAGGTTAGTCAACAAGTGCAATTGCAATTAAAAGAATATGAGAAAAAAGCAGAAAATGAACGTGCAATTGTGAGACAGACATATGAAGAGAAGCTCAGAAAGAAAGATGAAGAAATAGAAGCAGCCGACAAAATTAAACAAGCTATAAGAGATAACGAACAAACACATAGACAAATAGAGACGCAGTACAAAGAACACATTAGTCGAATAGAAAAAGAAAATTTCCGAATAAAGCAAATAAATGAAAAACAGAAAAAAATTATAGAGAATATCTCTCCAGAATTAAGAGGCACATCAGGAGAAATAAATTTGTTCGACGATCTCCATAAAGCATTTCCAAAAGACGAAATCATACCAAAAAGAGTTGGGATTGAAATGGCGGATGTAGTATAAACTATCGTAACGGAAAATGGAGAAAAGGTTGCACCCCCTATAGCATGGGATAACAAGGTCAAAGAAAAAGTGGAAAAAGACGATATAGACAAAGCGAAAAGGTACAAAACAATTCATAACACGGACTATTCTGTCATTGTTACAGCAACAGATATCGCAGATAAGAACTCAAGCAACAGTCTCATTGAAAGAAGAGAAGGTGTCTGGCCAAACTTAAAGATATTGATATCCGGAAATTATATCTTATATCATTATCAAAATTTTCAATAAATTTATAATTTTGATTATACTATTCTATAAAAATACATGTACAATATGAAAAAAGTAGATAATTGGTATCAAGTACTCAGTGTTGGTATATTATATATAAACAAACCATGGTCATATTTATGAATCAAACTCTGATATCTAATTGACTATGATATACTTCACACTATCTTCTAAATCGAATAATATTTTTATTAAAGTCTCTTTTGTAATAAATAACAGGTTTATTATGGTCTACTTAAGTGTCTTAATACACATATAATAATACTAACTCAAGGATATAGAATATGACTTATATCTCTACAAATAGAAAATGGTTTATACTAACGTTAGTGGTATTATCTTTTGCAACATCTTTGTTACCACATAGTTTCGCTGCTCCTCTGTATGCAAAGAGTGTAGTAAATGGCGCGAGTCACTCTCCAACTTCTTATCCTCCGATTACACCGACCTCATAACATCATCTGATAGTGGTGATAATCAGCCCCAACACCACAGTAGTAGCAGTAGCACTAGCACTAACAATCAGCATCATGAGCACGGTACTGGTGGCACTGGTGGTAGCGATGATAATGAGGATAACAACGCAATTGTTGAAATCAATACTCAATAATTACATGCAACATACAACGGGAAAAAGTAGCAACTACAATCTATGTAAATAATCAAAAATAATTTGACTATCAGTGTAAGTACGGCTGTTAGTTATTTGTTAGCCGGTAACAAATACTCTGCATTTCTGCAATCTAAATGAACTTTTTCATCTTCTATATGTCCACAGGACAGACAACCAAATTTTAAGGGTTGATTACATAATTTACAAGTTGATATAATAGTGTCCAGTTCCAAACCACATCGTCTGCAAATTGTTTCTGTCATATTATATAAATGGAACTTAACTAGCACTTTAGAGATATTATAATGCTCAGATCCTATTTTTTTGTCAATCCAATTACATTTAATTCTTTTCTCAAACATATTTGCATTATGTATAATTATCTTCCAGGTTACAAATACGTTTTAGTAGTAATTTAACATAATATTTCAACACGGATTCTTGATTATTAGTTTAGAGAACCATAAACTCAAAATTCGATAAAATTTCTACATAGCATTGTTAGATATCCCTAAAATCATATTCAATTTAATCGTATCTAAGAATAGAGGATAAGAGTAAGGAAAACAATCTTTACCAATCATACAAGATCTAAATTGAACTATTTTCTAGAACTAAAGATAATTATTACCCACTAGACGATTTGATCTAGGTTTTGAGTACAAAACGTCCTGAATTAACAATTACGCATTTATCTGACCTTATGCATAATTTTCCATACTCCGATAAGAGAAAGAATCAACCTTATGTATTGAATGAGATATCTGAAGCGTATAACTCAGGGTACAAATACATAATCCTTGAAGCTCCCACTGGGTTTGGTAAAAGTGCAGTAGCTGTGGCTGTAGCCCTACGATGGGCTCGAGCTATATCTGCACTTCCACCAAAGATCTGCAAAGACAATATTCCAACGATTTTCCTTATTTGAAGCTAGTGAAAGGAAAGAACAACTTTCGTTGCTTGGTAAAGGAAGATTTTGTTACAAATCAGATCTACAAATGCGGAATATGTTCGAGAATAGGCAATATTAGCACAAACAGTGAGTGTAGTCATCGCTCTGTTGAATATGGTCCTTGTATGACAAACAAGAATTTCAAAGATGTAGGTTGTAAATATAGAACTTTTTTAAGAGATTATGAAATTTCTGAAAAATGAACTAGGGAAGAAAAAATATCGATTTCATATGATACCACACTACATTATCAGAATGACTACCCAGAATGGCTACATATTAAGAACTTTCAAACTATTCCGGCAAATACACAATGGAGACCATGTGGATATTTTGACCAGCTTAATATCGCTTTAACTGCCAGTCATTCTATATTTAACTATTCCAATTTTTTGGCACTTTTGCCAAACAAAAAAGTACTACCTGCAAGACAGTTACTAATGAAGGACACTTGTTAGAGACTGAAATTATCAAATTTAGAGGTTTATCGATTTACAATAAAAGATGGAAAAAGTACATCCAAAATTTTAAGATGACGGACTATGGTTACAATGATATCGGAAAATGGATTGAATTTCTGATCGATATTGAAACTAACATGCTAAAGCTGCCCGGAGAAGAATCGCTGACAGAAACATTAGCATTAGAACGTAAGGTCAAATACCAATTTGACATATCAAGTAGCAAGCAAAAAAAGAATAAGAATAATAGAACATCAAAAAGAATAGTCTCTGCACCAGATTTATTTGATAGTGATGAGGAAATATCTAAGAAATATAACGTCATATGAACAATTAAACTTTATCAAAGGTAACTTATCGAATGAAAATTCAAGAAGACTTATTATTACAGATCCAGAAATACAAAGAGAAGAAATCATTGAAGAGCATATTATTAAAGCGAAGAAAAACCCACTGTTTTAATATCACCTTCTTTAAACACCGGTCTTGATCTAAAAGACGAATTATCAAGATTCCAGATAATAACCAAGGTTCCATATCCTAACAAGAATGATAGATGGACTAATGCAAAGAGAGAGAAAGATCAAGAATGGTATTATTGGCAAACAGCAGTAAGATTAGTCCAAGCTTATGGCAGATCAATAAGGTCTAAAGATGATTGGGCGAAAACATATGTTTTAGACTCTGCCTTTGAATACTTTGTAAGAAAGAGTATCGATATGTTGCCAGATTGGTTTGTAGATGCGATTAGGAATAACAAAAGAAGAAAACGTACAAATCATAATAATAATAACGATCAATTAACATCATCAGCACTCTGACTCCATATTGTTTATGAATTTGGAAGGAAGAGATGGTCAATAATAATATTAGAAGTTAATTGTCGTATTCACCTTATATTATAATATCTTTTGATAGATAATTTTTGAATAAATTAATCAATAATCAAATGCGTAAACACAGGATCAAGGTTATTTGATAGAACTATACATAATACATAGCTTCGATAAACTTAATATTAGGCACTACAAATTCTGTTCTAGTAATAATAACAAACTATAAACTTTTGGAGACATACAAGATTTACTAACAGAATTATCATAATTAGCAAAAGTTAACCTATATGACTACACTGTGTTATATCGCAATATCGGTCTTTATATAATATATTGTCTAGAGTGCCTTAATGTATAAGTCAGATCAGGCTTACTGTATATGTGGTAAACCAATTACGATGAAAAATGATGGGAATGATAATATATTAGAAATCATAGGGAAAAAGAATGACATACAGCTCTTTCATAGTATTGATTGTGCATTGATATATAAGCGATTAGAGGGCACTTACGGCAATAGTAACGTTTTTACCAATTAAATTAAAAATCAGTTTTATGAAAATTGGATGTCGGTCATGATTAAAACTAGTAATATAGTATCAAGAAACTAGCAATAGTATTATGAGTGTTACTGGTGAGTTCGATCATTTCTGTATGTATGTATGTATGTATGTATGTATGTATGTATGTATGTATGTATGTATGTATGTGTTGCAATTTACATTTATTTTTCTACAAGGAAAATAATCATCGAAACTTTCCATTCTATCTTTGATGTATTATTGTATCGTTATCTCTCTCTTGATTATGCTTTTCTCCTCAAATGCAGAATGATGAAGATGGTGCTTTATTCTTAAGAATTTACATGCCTGTGGTTGATACCACGTACCTTTATCTGTTGAAACAGGCTGTTCTCCATATCTTTCCACAAGGTTTGATATAAAACGTTCTGCAACAAACATGTTTCTTTCTCTCTTTAGACATGCTTATTTGAAGGATTTCTCGGTATCATTCATTTTCAATGGCTATCCATAACCAGATATATTCGGAACCAACTTTAATGATAGTTTCATCAATTATAAATTCAGTAATACGTAACTTTTTAGAGCCTAATATCTCGGGTTTGTATTTTTGAATCCAGTCTCTTATTGCAGTATGGCTCCTTTTAACAAATCTGGACACAGCTTTGGATGTATTTCTTAGTGAAAGACCAAAGAAATAAAGATACAGAGAATATGCTATATTCTCAGGTTATGTTCTCTTTCTTATTTAACATTTCATAAACTATATTGGAGACATATCTACAGATTTTTCCTTAACTTTAGAGCCCATCTGACACAGAACTACTAGAAGGTAACGATAAGGCACTGGGCTATATTTCAGCAATAAATGATCTGACAGTAAATGAGGAATACCACTTCCGTATGAAAATAGATAGACTAACTCAAAAGAAGTATGAAATTGAAACTATGGAAATCATATATAATCAAGAGATAAAGGCTATGCGCGACCAGATGAACAGATCATCTCAATGATACAGCATATCCTAAGCTGGTGCAAGTTAAGCCCGAGTCATTAATAGACAAGAAGTTATGATCATAGTGGGTTGATCTATCTATTTTAAAGGGCTAATCGCTGCAAGTCAAAGCCATGAACACAACCCTCATTTTAGTTTAATATGAATTTGATATCTAATTTTCTTAATGTAGCTAATTGGTGGATGTTCTTTATTTTTATTAAAAATAAGTTTAAAGATTAAGTCCTATTGTATAATTTATCCCATCAAGTACGGCTCCCAAGATATCATATTGGTGCTGCGGTATTTGCGGTATTTGCGGTATTTATTCTCACTTCTGAAACTTTTACAGAATTGTCATTATTATTATTACCATTGTTATCTTGTTCGGATTTACCATATAATGTAATCTTGACATATTTAGCATCTACTTGGGGAATAATACCATAATTTTCAAATCCTTTGTTAGAACCAGAACTAGTTCCTTTAAGAACATCAGTGAATGTTTTACCATCTTTTGAAGTTGAAATCATAAAATTATTCTCATGTTTATCACCTTTATCCCAGGCAACGTCTATGCTACATAGTTTCTTTATACTATGTAGATTGAGTTGAAGATAGGTCCCGAAGCCTTTTGCACTCCACTTTGTATCTAGATTATTATCTATGGTATTGACAGGCATGTTTTTATTATTGTCATTTATTGTAGGTGTACTAATAGTTACAGATGCAATAGGTGTTACCTCACAATTACTATTGTTGCCATAATACGCCATAACAGGATTGCTGAATGTCATTTGTCCTTCAGTTGAAGGTAAATTAGTAGTAGCAGGCAATTGGTTATCTATTATCTCATTAATATCATTCCCATCATTATTATTCTTGTGTTGAGTCGAAATGTTAGTGCTACAATGTTCTCCCAGACATAATCCTCCAAGACATGGATTAGTTGTAAGACATGCCAGCTCTAACCTCTTATTATTATTTTTAGCATTTACCTCATGACTTTGATCCATTGTGATAAATAGTGGAAGGATAAGTAATACCACTAGTTGAAGCAGAAGGATTACGGAATTGATTGATTTATTTTTGATCAACTGCATCTATTAAGATGCTTTAGGTTAGAATATTTTTATCTGCTTTTATAGATTGTTTAAGCAAATTGAATCTGTTGTCGCTATAAGTAAATACGATATGTAATCTGTTAGATTTTATTGTTTAGCGAATTTTTACAAGCTTTATTTATTGTGTTTAAAATACAACTAAAGTTGAGTTTAACTATGGTATATTATGAATATTGATTAGATCTGTCATCAAGATAACATTTTATACAAAAAATCTTTACAGAAGATAATATAATTCATCATGCTATGTTATTATAAGGCTTTGCCAGGCTTAATATGAAAGATGGTTTTACTGGACACGGTAAAGTTTGTATGATAATTAAATTACAGTATGAATCTATGCTTTTTATATCTTCAAAAATATTTAATAACGGATTCTAATTAGATTTACCAATTTCTTCACAGATATTTGTATATTATGACCATTGACGTAACAATTTACGAAATAATAGCTATCTAGATATAATGACGAAAATCTATGGAATGTTATTGCATTAGTTGGTTTGAAATTGCAATAATTTTTCATTTAAAGTATGCAAACTACAATTTCATATTACTAACAAACAGTAAATAAGACTAGCCACGAAGGGATATCAACTCGGGATATTATTTATGATGATTTCCGATCCTTTTCCTATGAAAATATATGGTTACATTAAAACTTTCTTGCATATCATGACATATACTTTTGTATCAATGCTAAGAAAATTTATCAAGCATTAGATGATTATCGCAATGTTAATCGAGATCAAGTCCCAAATAAGGAAGTTTTTAGTTGACTGCATAATATGAATATCATTAAATGTTATAAATTAGAATAATACCATTTCCTAAAAATATTGCAAAATTATCATATAAAAATAAGGAGATAGTTAATAAGTAAACTTAGCGATCAGCTATCTTCAATAACTGAGCATAGCTATCTATCTATACTATGGCGTAGATGGTACCCGATTAGGCGGTTTTGGAGGTATTGAGGGTTGATTTGGTGACTGATATGGAATGGGCTGGGTTAGAAATAATGTTGGACGTCCTGCAAGCACAATATTCACGTGTACAAATTTACCTTCTCTATATACTGTTAAAGTAATATTATTGCCCTGGGATTTATGCTGTTCAAGGTATGACACTAGATCATCAAATCGTGTAATGTTTTTCCCATCGACAGATGTTATTATGTCTCCACCATGTTTTTGACCATACTGATCTGCAGTAGATCCTTTAATACCAGATTTGTCAGCAGAACCATTCTTCATTATGCTGTCGACAACCACTCCTTTGAGATCAGATGGTAGATTTTTGAATCTTTGAGCCAAGTCAGACGTAAGCGATGTACCTGTGAGTCCAAGATAAGGATGAGTATAAGTTCCCCTTTCAATCAAAACTGGAACTATTTTTTTTACTGTGTTGGACGAAATTGCAAATCCGATTCCAGAAAATCCACCTGTAGATGAAAGAATACCGGTATTTAATCCAATAACCTGACCCTGCATATTCAGTAGAGGGCCGCCGGAATTACCTGGATTTATAGCCGCGTCTGTTTGAATTATGTCTGGTATAGAATATCCGTAACTAGGATCTGGAAATAAACGGCCTATCTGGCTCACAATACCTGTTGTCATAGTATTATCTAGACCATATGGATTACCGATAGCTATCACTTGGTCACCAACTTCAAGTTCTGATGAATTACCTAATACGATTGGTTTAAAGAGAAATGGTGATGACTTTTGACTACTATTGCTGTCTGGATTTAAGATCTTTAGCACGGCCAGATCGCTATAAGGGTCTCGGCCCGTTACATTGGCAGTATATCTATTTCCATCAATAGATGTGACATCAACTACTTTTGAATTTCCCACAACATGACTATTGGTAACTATATGTCCGTGTCTATCATAAACAAAACCTGAGCCTAACGCTGTTTGGTTTTCTCCTCCAGGTTGTTGTGAGGCATTTGGATTTGTTATAGGTATTTTGCTGGTAACTTGAACGACCGATCCTTCTACTTTTTTGAAAATATCTTTGATATTAGAAGTGAAATTAGCATTATTGGTATTCGTAGTATTAATTTGAAGATTAGATTGATTCGATATTGATGATGCAGTAGCGATCTGAAATACAGAAGATGAGTGTTGCAATAGCATTGTCAATACTATACCTGCGGTTAAGAAAATCATACTCACAAACAATGGAAATTTATTTGACTCTTGTTTGGATACGTTCATTGGTAAGTGTGAATATTTGAAACAATATATACATTATTATTTAGAAGACTGTCAATATACTTCTATTTTTGGCATGCTCTACAAATTGATCTCTGCATATTCTATTATACAATAGGAAGTTTTTTCATTTTTGAATGGTAATGGGATGCGCGATGAACACATACTATTAGTCAACAAATAGCATTATTCCGTCACAGCAATAATACGTATTGTGACTTATCATCGTAATATTTGATTACTGAAATCGATTAGACTATTATCGTGAATCTTCATGTATCGGAGTAACAATCCTAAGTTGTGGTTTTTCAACTATATCTTTTATTACATGCAAACATGTTACCACCAATTACAAATCACATCCATTTCTAGCTGAATACATTACTTCTTTTGACGAATCTAGATATGCCTTTGAAGTATTCCTATATATGATAAACCTAGAAAGTGCAAGTACAATCCATAGCCAACGTACTTTGAGGGCATCCTATTTCTTTTAACAACCATGTTAAAGAGATAGGACTTCATCTTCAGCTATAGGATTTTCTTTAAGTTAAGACAGCCTTTAATGTCGTATGACAACAACATTCAAAACCCTGCTTCTCGCCGGTTTCTAATATTTTAATCTCGCATTACAAATGAATTTAGCTTATGGATAGATTAGTTTGAAACTATTGTCTCCTCCATTTCTTTCTAAAACTGATCCTTGCTTATAGGCTATTGTTCCAGTAACTAGATATTTAGATTTGGTATTCTTATTTATGCCTTCCATAACCTTATTCCAAACGCCCTGATTTATGTTACTTCTATGTGCTATTTGTTTATCCTTTAATACTACTTCACTGCCGCTTACAATGGGATAAATGGTTGCTGATGACGTTACAAAGCCTTCTAACCTTTCCCCGATACTTCCTGATACAATTCGCATTCCATCTAGTGACACATCGTACTGAATTTCCTCTATAATCACGGTTCCTTTGCTGGGGTTATATGCAGAAAAAGCTACTTGAACATCAGCAGATGTATTGCTTATTGGCTTTACAGCAATATTTTTTATTGAGAATTTGATTGGTTGTTGTTGCTGATCTTGTGCCACGACTTTACTCATCGCTACCGTGCTTGTAGCTACCACTACTATCAAGGCCATTAATGATGCCGTAATCAAAATCAAGTAAATTTGTTTAGTCATTATAACCCCATGAAATTTCAAATACATCAAATTATGTAGAAGAACTATACTATAAAAGGAAATCTGCTTTACAAATATTTCCTAACAATATCAATTTCTCAATTTAACACAATCGAAGCATATTATTTTCAATTCGAACCAACATTAATATATCTTCTCGACCGAATGCAAGATGGTTAGACTAAATGTCAGGCTTATGTTTATATTAAGAAATGGACTTAATTGTAATTCCTTCTTATACCATTGTATATTATGATTGATAAAAATTTGATAGTTCTTTGGCGTGAAGTATGGTTAAAACCACTCTATCACTCGGACTTTGGATCTGATTTCTGTAACTTATGTGAGCGGAGGTTTGATGACCTTGATTTTGTAACATCTTGTGAATTTTGCGAAATAGGAATAATTCATAATAACTGTGCAGACAAACATATTTTGAATAATCATAAAAACGAAATTTTGAAAAAATCGAATTACAACAAGATAGGCATCTGTACGATTATAGTGATTATACTCACTAGCAAAATTATGCATAGTAGTCACTTTTTGTTCATTGATTATATATTTAGATTATTTAATTTAATACGCTCCGAGGCCATGTAATTCTTTTGGTAATACCCAAGAACTTGGAACAGAAAATAAGGGATAATTTCTAGTGCCCTATTCGTGATGCGTGCGTGAATCTAGTCCTATAGAACTCGCTGGAAGTGTGACAAAAAGCCGTATATATTTTCGTCATGCTAGATGGAAAGGAAGGAGACGATGTCCAAGATGTGGATATCGATTGTTGTACCATCTTAAAGATAAGAGGTTTGGATGCAAACGTTGCAGATACAAATTTGGAGAGTTGACAGGAACTTATCTTGGAGAGTTTTATTTCCCACTTGATATACTAGTGCACCTCCTCTATCTCTATGCTCTTGGAGTACCAGCGTACAGAATCCGATTTTATGTTCCACTTAGCTTGGCCACAATAGAGAGAACATTCAGAGTATTCAGACAATCAATCTACAATGAATCACTTCAGAAATTAAAGGAGCTGAAGAAGCTGTCAGGAGAAATAGAAATAGACGAAGCATTATTTGGTGGACATAGGAAAGGAAAACGCGGATGGGGTGCAGAAGGTAAAAGCCTGGTATTTGGAATATATCAAAGAAATGGCAAGGTCATCACATTTCCTGTATCTGACAGAATACATGATACATTAATTCCATTAATTAAACTCCATACTAAGAAGGGTTCCTTGTATTATACCGATGACCATACTGCATATGCTTCATTAGATCTAATCGGAAAACATCAGATAATTGCTCATCGAATGGAAGAATATGTACGTGAAGATACTAGTCATATCAATGGTATTGAAGGATTCTGGAGTTATGCAAAGACCTGGTTGTATCATTATCGAGGAGTACCCAAACAGTACTTTCACCTGTACCTTAAAGAAATAGAATTTAGATTCAACCATAGGAACGAAGATATCTTCCGGTTACTAGCTAAAATAATGGTAAGAACTGTTCCAACTTCTTAGGTATTACCTTCTTTTTAGTAATTCGAGAGGCCAAAAAGCGCAGGTGAGTGCGATATTAATGTACAAGAAAAGGATTTTACTTGTAAAAAAGATTGGTCATAGTTGATAAACCCATCTTTAGACCAATTTTAGATTGTCCTAGTGATAGTCAAATGTTAATATTTGATAGAATCTCTTCTTAGCATATTAGAATTATATATTACCAGTCAATAATTGTTCTCTAGTTAACTTAACAGGCAATACTTTTCCTGCCTTCGCTTTATAACCTGGCCTGCCAATTCCGATTGCAATCATTGTATTCTTATTTTCTGCATGCGGAGAGAAAAATTCGGTTACTGCTTCATCAAAAAATGTTGATCCTGATGCTCCTATACATTGAGCATATGCCGAAAGATATATCTTTCCAGCTATTACTCCAGCTTCAAATTGTGCGGCCCTATATCCTCTATTACCTAAAATGCCAAGTATATTTTTTAAATCGCACATCAGAAATAGAACTGTGCTAGCATCGCTAAAAAGGGATTGGCCAAGACAAAGATATCCAGACATCTCTCTTGACACATTTCTTTTCAGTAGTTCCAAACTATTCAATTTACTGTTAAAAAAATATCCTCCTCGTGGTAAGTCATCTATCTCATTAGCTATTAGATAGATGTCTATTAATGTGTCTCCTTTTCCAAGAAAATCCATAGGCGAACCTCTAGTTACACAGGATAGTATGACAGATAAAATAGAGAAGGGAATAGGAACTACAGCAAACCTGCGTGTTGAACCTCTTATTAGTATGGCTTCGCCTAAACTTGATATACCGGTATTAGGCGATGTAGATTCCTTTAACAATGAATGTTCACTCAAAATCTTGATAGTATTATGTGATGATTCATGTTCCGTATTCGATGTTTTCCTTATTGTTTTGTCTCTATTGCGCCTATAACTGTTAATCCATTCTTTTACTTCATCTTCGCTGTCTAGTTTAGAGGCCTGATGTAGCCTCCAAATTTCAAAATAATCTATTTCACCTCTCTTTGATAATGGAACGATCTTTAAGAAAGGCAAATTAGGAATATTCTGTATTTCTTCCACTTTTTTGCTATCTCTGATAATTTGATCTTTCTTTAACAATGATCTTGTGTTAATGGCAGCCATCACTATTGTTGCTTCTTTTTGTTTTTCCAATCGAAGAAGGTCATTGAGTGTATCATCTACAAATCCCATTACTAATTCTGCAGAAAACTTCAATGAAGTGGTTATTGCAAGAAGATTTGCAGCTATTACGCCAGAATCCCAATACCAATGACGATATGATCTTGCTTGATATTTCCATGCGTTCCTCCAGGCGAGCGATGTAAATATAATGGTAATTGGAGAATTCAAAATGTTTGAATTATTTCCAGTAGCTGCTGATAATTGAGTTAGATAGTCGCCGCTACGAATTTCAGTGAGGTTAAATTCTGCAGGACAAAAATGATAGACTCCAGCTTTTAAATTTGGTGACAGATCCCGACAAACAAGATACAATTCTATGGGATAAAGTGCACCGGTGGCTGAAGCTGCACGCATATAGTATGTGCCATAATTATACCTCATCTCTCTAGTAATTCCAGCTGAAAAAAATAGGATTTCCGATAAGTCTTTTAAAGTCATATTATTACAAAACATATTTGAGTCGACTGTAATTTCAGAATTGTGATTGTAGTATCTATTGCTAATGGATGTAATGGCGTCCATGGTTGGAATAGGAAAATCTGTTGGAAGAATGTATGTAGATAAATTATCAGTATACACTTTAAAAGGCATTGGACGATTATCCCAATCTAAGTAATGTCTTGAAGCCATCATGCTGATTTCGGAATGATTTGTTGCCTCATGATAATTAGTAGCATATGAAATGTCTTTGTTCATAGTCCCCTTAGACATAAATCAATATATATATTGAGTCTAATTATGATCCTTTATCTACATATCGTTAAATTGACAATTAATTTCAAATAAACTTATGCAATCTGAAATATATCCATTGTAAAAGACCTTAATTTAAATTGTATCATCTCGGCTTTGTAGAAAGCATCATCAATATTATCAGATTAGTCAGTCTATGCATGTTGTAGGTTATGCATTTGAATGACAATTCTCTGTTCTGTGTTCTAGTCAGTCTAGACATCAGATGCTCTCCAAACAGTCGTTTTATGACAGACATTATGGTTTCATCCTTCTTGTTTCGTTGATTGTACAGCAATTTGGAATAGCCACGTTTCATCTCTTTTCTGTATTTACCATATGTCCTCCATATTGGCACGTGTTCGTATCTAGCTGGGATTATACTGAATGCATGCAAGCCCTCACTAAAAGGTGATTCTCTTCACTATCGTAACCCTTATCAGCTGTAACTACAGATAATGGTAGAATTTCAGCTATTCTTGTTAGGATTGGCTTGAAATCTATATTATCATGTCTTGTAGGAGCTCGTCTTATCTTAATTGTACATATGATTTGTTGTAATACATCGGCTCCAATAGATAATTTCGCATATTTTCTTCTCAACCCTGTTCGATCAGTATAGTACTGGGATGCATGAGTCATGTTGAATCCTGTCGAATCTATTCCTACAAAGATATGCTTGGTACCGCTAATTACAATGAATGACGAAATTATCTTTTCAAGCAATGCATTGTTAATTCTTTCTGTAAATTTCTGCAATGTTGTAAAATGAGGAATACGTGATAATCCTAAAAATAATCTTAGGTAATAGGCTTCGATTAACCACTCGACAAACATCCTATAACTCTTACCTTCGTACTGTCTTATTGTGAGCAATACTAAATGCTGCCACATCGTAAAGACATGGTTACTCTTCCTGTGAAGAAACAATGGTATCCTTGAATTTCTCAAAACACGGTACATAGTATTTGCTCAGCCTAACATATCTTGATTCTTTCAACATCCATATTGCATTGTGCTCCTACAAAGCTCTAACGGTGTTCAAAACATGGTTTCTACAGAGCCTATCATCTCTTAAGAGTTAAATACTTGTCTTTAATCATTTTGATTGTCTCACGGCTAAATTTCTATATTTTGCAAATTTCGCAATGAAACTCATTTATAGTTTAAGGTTGATAAATAACTTACGGTTATGTGTGACTTCGTAGACTATGATATGAGATATAATCTTAGAACAAGGAACAAAATTGCAGAGCTGGAAGATGAAGGCTTATTTGTAGAGGAAGAGACGCAACAACGTAGAGAGCAGCCTATAGAAATGATTGCTACATAACAAGGATGAAAAAATAGATAATTTGATATAAAATGTCTCTATTTCTTTTTTACTTATAATACGATTAACAAACTGTTTTGTTAGTTACATCCCGTAATAAACCATTTAGGGGACTTCAATATTGTGAAGTGTACAATTGGTGTTTTTTTAACCATAAATAAACATGCTTTTTATAGGAATTCCTATATCTTCATATCTTTATGTTATCTCCAAATTATGTACAAAGAGATTATCAGAACGAAGAGGAAGTACAACGTAATGATATCGAATGTTCTCTATGCAATAGCACCTTAACTATTTTTGATGCAGAGGCTGGAGAAATTGTTTGTAGTAACTGCGGCGTAGTAATACAAGATAATATCGAATCATTAGAAAAAGAATGGCGCGCTTATACAGCTGAAGCATTAAGAGGTAAAGAGAGAAGCGGAATGCCTACTTCGCTTGCTATCCATGATAGAGGTTTATCCACTTACATATCTGATTCACATGTGGATGCAGCTGGTGTTATCATAAGTCCAGAACAGATGAGCAAAATACGTAGATTACAGAAATGGAATAAGATTTCCAACTTTAATAGTAGAGCTTATACGAGAAATCTAAAAAATGCATTTGCGTTATTGTCAAGAATTAAAGATAAACTCTCTCTAACTGACGCAGTAACAGAAAAGGCAGCATATTATTATCGTAAGGCTCTTACTAAAAAACTGATTAAAGGAAGATCTATAGAAGCTATGATTGTTGCTTGTATATATGCAGCCTGCAGAGAACTTAGTATATTAAGAACACTTGACGAGATATCTAAAGCTGCAAATACTGATAAGGTATTTGCAGGTAAGTGTTATCGTTTACTTTTGAGACATCTTAAGATCCAAAATCTGCCTTTAGTAGATTGTGGTAACTATTTGTCAAGGACAGCAAATAATGCAAACGTCTCCGAGAAGTCATATAGAAGGGCCCTTGAAATGTTGATTAGGGTAAAAAAAGATCCTATATCTTTTGGCAAGGATCCTAGTGCATTAGCCGTTGCGGTATTGTATGCCGCCTGTATCAGAGAAGGAGAAAAAGTAAGTCAAGGACGTATGGCAGTAGCCGGAAATACGAGCATAGTGAGTCTAAGAAAGAGATTTGTAGATGTAATCAAAATCTTCTCTTAATTTTATTCATAATTTAATAATAAATAATAAGAATAGTGTCACTTTAAGAATGCCTGACTAAATATTCTAAGTAGCGGAAACGCTTTTCGAAATTACATATAGCCATATAATTTGAATAAAAATTGGAATAAGGTTTTAATTCAATTCTGATTGATGTACTCTCAGATAACTAATAATATGCGTACATTTATTGCATTAGATATATCTAATACTTCTCTGCTTGAAGGGTTGCAAAATGAATTAGTCACTGAAAATAAATGGAATCAACAGATAATCAAGCCAGTAAGAAATGATAACTTCCATTTTACCATCATTTTCTTGGGAGACATAGATTCAGAAAACATCGAAAGAATCAAAACTAAGTTAGCAGAGTTACAGTTCAAACCTATTAATATAACATATCTAAACATCGGAGTATTTCCAAATTTGTATTCTCCTAGAGTTGTATGGGTAGGTGTGGATAAAATAGGTGGGCAACAACTCATTAGCCTTAGTGCTAAGGTAATATCAAAAATATCGGACATCGGTTTTAAACCAGATAAAGCGTTTATCCCACATTTAACATTGTTTCGAATTAGAAACAGAGAACTAGATCTAAAAAATACATTATCCAAGTACAATGGAAGCACATTTGGATCTGACATTATTACAAGATTGCAATTAAAACAAAGTATTATTAGCCAATCCGGCCCAATTTATTCAAACATCTTTACAGTAGATGCAAAATGAACATTAACCCTATCCTCCAAAAGGCACTACAATATTGTGAACCATCGTTAGCAGAAGTAAAAAGAATATCTGGAATAGCTAATGAAGCAAGAGATCTTGTTAGCAATTATCGATCTTCAAAAATAATCGAAGTAACATTTGGCGGATCTTTTGCAAAAGGAACATGGTTAAAGGGAGATACAGATATAGATATTTTCGTAAGAATTGATGAATCAGTTGATAATGAAGAATTTGAAAGATTGGGCAAACAAATAGGCATAGAATCTCTGAAAAGATACCGACCGTACCTGCGATATTCTGATCATCCGTACGTTGAAGCTTTCATTAAAGGAATTAGGATTAATGTTGTACCTTGTTATAACGTAAAGGTGGGAAATTGGAAAAGTGCTGCTGACAGATCTCCCTTTCATACAGAATACATTAAGCACAATCTAAATAATGAAATGATAAGACACGTTAGACTTTTAAAAAGAATGCTAAAATCTATCAATGTCTATGGAGCGGAAATTGCGAGGAATGGTTTTAGTGGATATGCCATTGAAGTGCTAATTTTAAAATATGGCTCACTTCCATCATTGTTACAAGTTATTTCTGATATTAAGAAAGAAGGGAATGTATTTTCCATTAATAGTGTAGATGAAGATGTGATAAAGACCTTTGCAAGTCCTCTTGTTATAATTGATCCGATTGATTCTAGGAGAAACTTAGGAACAGCAATTTCTACCGAGAGTGTTGGAAAATTCGTACTTGTTGCCAGAAGATTTTTGCAAAAACCATCTTTAAATTATTTCATAAAAAGAGAAAGATATGCCAGACCTTATGAAGAGATTTACCCAAATTTATTGGTGATAGAATTTGGACACACTCCTAGAAGTCCAGATATTATTTGGGGCCAATTAAAGAGAAGTCTTGACGCGCTGTCCAAACAATTAGAACTTGCTGGTTTTATAGTAATAAGGAGTGCCTGTATTACTGATGAAAAAAGATCTGCTGCATTTATATTCTTATTAGAATCTATATTCTTATCGTTATACATTGAGAAGATCGGTCCAGAGATTTTTAGAAAAAAAGAAACTACCAACTTTATTTCAAAGAATCGCAAAATAAGCAATCTTATATGGATTAATAGACAGATGAGAGTATCAGCATTAGTTAAAAGAAATCTAATAAACGCAAAAGACTTTATAAAAATGCTGGTTTCTAAAAAAATTGAAAACACCGGAATTAGTAGCGGATTAAAAGAAGATATTCAACAAACACTGTGTGTATATACCGCTAATGAATTTAGATTAAAAAGAATAATAAAGGAAGCAATTAATGAACTTACCACTACAGAAGGACTCGCATTCTAATAAAATTAGCATAGATTCGTCAGAGCTAGCTACAATTATTTGTTATCCTAATTTTAGTACTGAAGATTATGCTACTCGTTTGAACGAAATACACTCCCTTGGAATTGAAGCCATCTTATTTGGCGGGAGGACTAAAATTGGTAGACTGAATATTGTGGGTAAAGGTTGCGTAGGCCTTGTAGTCAAGGTAGAAATAGAAGATAAGATCTATGCTTGCAAGATAAGAAGAACCGATGCTAACAGAAAGAATATGAGAAGAGAAGTATTATTACATGCACTAGCAAATTCAATTGATGTTGGCCCTAGTTTATTCGCATATACAGAGAACTTTATCATTATGGAATTTATAGATGGCTTGACTATAATAGACTGGATTCGACAACAGAATCTTTCCGCAGATAAAGTTCGTGGCATAGTCGTTACTGTCTTAAAGAATTGTTATAATCTCGATAAAATACATTTGGATCATGGAGAGCTGAGTCGCCTTGATCGTCACATACTCATTTCCAAATATAATAATGTGAATGTTATTGATTTTGAGAGCTCTAGCAATCTCAGAAAGATGTCTAACGTAACCTCAGCATCTCAGGCGTTACTATTAAGTGGTGTAATTGCTAAACGAATAAATGGTTTACTAAACATATCAAAAAATGAAGTTATTCAAATATTGAGGTTATATAAACAAGAACCAACAAGGGATAACTTTGATCGTCTTGTTCAAATAATTCGAATGGCTTAGCTGTTGGATATAGTTAAACGAAGTAATGAATGATGCTGAAAGTACTAGCATTCAAAACTTCCAGGAAATGAGAAATGGCATGAACGCTTTATCATATAGATCTGTACCATTACATATGGATAAAACAATTCGCTAAGAGGTTATCATTTCTAACTTGTTACATCTACGTTATTATACATCAATAAGAAAGGAATAGTACTAAACATGAGAAAATTATTGATAAATATTCAAGAATATATAATTAATTAATCTGAGTCTATTTGGACATGTAGTATATGATATGATCTAGTAAGTTATCTGGAAAGACCAACACTTAGCTACTATGACAGGTAGGATTGTGACTTTTGACACTAATAATAAGAAAATACACAAGATTTTATATATATTATAATATATTTTACGTTTTTAAATAGAATACTTATTTAATTAGCTATATAAAAGGAAAGTATAGTAATAAGTAAGTATTTCTTATGATGTGATAATGACATTAGATTTTATTATAACTGCTCTATTCGAAGTTCTAAATATTGTTTATAAATGGCTGGATAATAATCTAATTACTTATTTCATAAACTTCAGTAAGGGATTCGAATATGCTTTAATTATTCTGTCTACTATCTTGTTCTTATTAATTAGCGTATCCATCACCTTAAGAAATGCCAAAAAATTGCCCAAATCTTATGTGATCGAGGTTGTAGATTTGTATGATAAAAAGATCGCAATTGATGGTATTAGATGTACCTTTTCAACTCATGACGTAGCAGAGAGTTACGTTCGTCATTATCGCGAAATCTTTAAACATTATAAGTTTAAAGTGGTGGGAAGCAGATAATTAGTCATATGTTGATAAAAAATAAAGAATGCATACTAGACGATCTTCTTATTGTGGTAAATATTCGAAATATGTCTCTAATCATCTTTTAAATCTATTTACAGTCATTTTTATTCTATATTTTATAAGTAGCATCATTTAGTTACGAAATTATTTATCTTTACGTTATATACTTTATAATTAATGTGATTAATCACGTACAAAAGCAATTATGATGAGTAAGCATCGCTATTCTTTCAGACAATCATTTTATACACCGCTTCTTTTTTATCTCGCTTAATCACTTGCATTGTCATGGAAGCATATTGCGTTAAATGCAAGTCAAAAAGGTCAATGAATGATGAAAAAAAGATCACAATGAAAAACGGCAAGCCTGCAACACAGGGAATTTGTACTGTCTGTGGAACGAAGATGTTTAAGATAGGTAAGTGATCCTTCCCATTTTTTATTGTTATGTAATTGTCTGTATTGGGATATAGATATATTCAAAATGTTGATTAAATAACATATTTCATTCAAATATAAAGTGATTATTTAAATCCTGCGTTTTCAATGAGTCGGATTTTTGTATATGACTATTTAATTATACCTATGTACGAGTATAATTTTATTCTGCGCCGCATGTTATCTTCTTACATACAGATTAAACACATTTTCTGGAAAATGTTATATAATTCACAAGAAGGCATATTTCTTCTAAAGATCCATTATTGATGTATTCAACTATCTCGAGTCGTAGTCATCTAAATTATGGACAAAAAGCAATTTGTATGAAAAAGAAAAGAATCGAACATCAATAGTGATGAAATTAGGCTTCGCTACAGTAGTTCAGTTACATCAAATATATGCAAAACATTGGATGAATTCTAATGGTGATCTATTATCAGATAAATGTATTTATTTTAAAAAATTTTATGAATGATAAATATAAAATCTTGTATGACACTTTGTTCCCAGACATATGTGTTGAAATACATGATGGTATTCAAGCCTAAAAATACTGTAGCTCTAATTATGTTAATGTATGATTCGTCATGGGTGTTGGATAACTTTATGATCATCATCATGGTGAAGAATGGACTATATTAAAAGATATAATGAATATATGGCGAGTTACGGCTATTGTTGTCTTCATCTAAGAGCCTATCCCAAAATTATCCACCTGTAGATAACAATGCAACAGCCGAAACATACTAACGCAAAATAGTTTTCTGAACTTGTTATGCCAGGAGTTAGTTCTTTCTACAACCCATCTTCTAGCATGATGATGATGATTACTACCATTTATTACTGATTGTTCTCCTCTATGTCGAATATGTGGTAGGTATCCTTTCTTGATAACACCATTCTCAATCTCTAGAAAGTCATATCCTTTATCAAGACAGAGGTTCTGTTTCTCTTTATTAATCTTATAAGACGGTCTTTTAACTACGATATTATCCAGTGTGTTTATAGCAGCCTTCATATCATGCGTATTAGCCGCAGTTATAACAACAGATAATGGAATACCTTGTCCATCAGTTAATACATGACGTTTTGTTCCTAACTTACCTCTATCCGTAGGATTAGGTCCAGTCATTTCCCCCTAAAGGTGCATTTATAGATATACTATCAAGAGATTGCCATCTCCATTGGATGCCTACTATACCATCATACACTTTTAGCAGTCTAATCCATAGTCTTTGAAATACCTTAGATGTAGACCACTGTTGGAATCGTCTATGACATGTCGAACCCGAACCAAATTCCTTTGGCAACATCTTCCATTGACATCCAGTTCTTAAGACATATAGAATACCATCCAATACTTTCCTAAATGGTACTGCTGGACGTCCTATGGTATTATTTGGTTTTTCTGGTGGAAGTATAAACCTTATCTCATCCCATAACTCATCAGGGATTCTTTTGACAGTTGGAAGATACTTGACTCTATTGTAAGCCACACTTATGAGCAGGAAAGTCACAAGCTATATGTCTATCTATTTTTGGGATGGGTTCTAAGACGTTTTGCAATAACATGTTAATCTATATCGATTAAGTATGCTGTATATTTTTGATAGAATTGTCATAAACTTGATAGGCCTTTGGAATGGCTAAATTAAAACAGCTTACAAAACGGAATCACTCTCCGATAACAGCCCAGGCAAGGTACATGTTTATATATCTTCAAGATGAGTGGGATTCAAAAGTACAGACCTAAAAGAATCAAGTGAAATAGAAAAGGACAACGGAATTTATCATTCATGAAACTATGATAGAAAAAAGATTGGTTCTAATTACATATGGATTTGGGTTGCAATAGAGTCTGAATCCAAGGAAATTCTTGGAATTAGTATATCAAAAGAACGAAATATGTTCATTGCAGAACGTTTTATTTCATCATTGATAAAGGAATATGGTAAGTATTCAATATCTACAGATGGTGGTACGTAGTATACACAAGCTTACAGATTCTTGAAACTAAATCATCACATCCATTCTTCATATGATAAAAGTATCATAGAAAGGACCATACAGTACATAAAGGATAGAACCGAATGTTTTGATGACTATTTTCCATTTAGAAAGAAAAATTGCAAGCTGAGGCACGTACAAAAATGGTTAAATCTATTTGCATATTATTATAACAAGGAGAAAATATCTTAACTTTACAGAGCTGATTTGAATAATACTGACGGCAATAATAGTCATATGAACATGGATAAAAGGGTAGCATATGAATATGAATAATGTAAACTGTACGAGCATAATATGAACCAATTCTATCTATATGAATGATGGTAGCAAAAGCCGAGAATGGATTAAATGCTCTTGTTAGATGAGGATTTATTTTTCATTTTTGTCAAGAAACTGTAAAAGTGACTAATTCATCAAACTTGGATAGATTATATTTTTGGAATAAAGATTTGGGAGGAATAGCATTTATCTGATCTGATAAGATTCTGTACTAACATTTATTTACTGTACTCATCATGACGGCGCACCCAGAATTGAGGGAATTCATGACCATCTTCATCACGCCCCTTGGGAACCAGGTCAAGATATTGATACGCCACATTCAACATATCAATGCCACGTGCGTAAGCAGAATAGGTATGAAATACGCGACCTGCAGGATCTTTGTAAAATACGCTGACTCCTTCCCGCTCCGAACTATGCGGATCTTGTGTAATGAAGTTGTAAAGGGCCTCTTTCTCGGCCAATTCTTTGGGTGTGAATGACACGTCGTAATCGAAATTAAAATCTGTGTTGTAAGAAGACATCCACTTGAAATCCCAGCCCATCCGCTTCCGGTATGCGGCTAGTTTCCTGTATGGCGCCCGAGAAACAGCGATCATGGTCACATCTCTTTGGTTCATATGCACGATTATACCATTGAAATTGTCGGCCCAAAAGGAACAATGCAAACATCCTACTTCCCAGCTTGGATCGAACATAAAGTGATATACTATTAATTGGCTTCTTCCATCAAAAAGTTCTGACAGAGTTTGTTTCCCATTCGGTCCCTCAAAGATATATTCTTTATTAACGGCTACCCAGGGCAGATCGCGTCGTTGCTGGCTAAGTTTGTCACGCAAGATTGTGAACTCCTTTTCATTCTTGAGCAGGGCCTTGCGAGACTCAACCCACTCGTTCTCGGAAACAATCTTGTGATCTTCTAAGGGTTCAGTCATTATTTCGTCATCCTCTCATTAATCTGTCTTCTATAAAAATTGGATAATGTTTTCCACGGCGAAATCATAATATAATTATTATATAATTGTAGAACTATTTAAACATTTAAGTATAAATCATACTTCCAGAACGTTCAATGTCAACAAAATTATTTGACCAATCTGTATTTAGCTTACATATAATAACTATTTGACATGATTGACTGTCATTCCTATAATGAATCACCAGTCAGGCGGGGTCAGGTACTGTTGGATTTTGATGTACTTGATGGATGGGATCACGAATTATCTCAAATGAATCTTGGAAAGTTGGTGAACTCTACAACTGCCCAGATTCCTTTATTAAGATCCTAGGTTACATGAGAGCTTATTTCCATCTACCATATAGACAAACACAAGGTGTAGTTATAGCTCATGCGAGTAAAGAGGTACCAGGCATACCGCATTATAGGACCATTAGTAGACGTACAAACAGACTGGACATCACAATCAATGAAAAATTAGGAAATGATATTATGATTGCTTTAGAGATCACAGGTATTAAAGTAGCTAATCGTGGAGAATGGATGCGGCATAAATGGCATGTTAGAAAAGGATATCTAAAGATACATGTAGCAGTTGACACCAAGAAGAAAAGAATCCTATCTTTGGAGGTAACAAGTGAAGAGGTACATGATGATGGCATGATGTTAAGTAAGTTAATGGATAATGCTTCTGAAAATAATAATCTAAGGGTGTATTAGAAGATGGTATGTGCGACAGCAATAACAATTTTAGATATCTATCAAAGAACCACATTAAACCTCGTATAAAGACCTGAAGTAATTAATTCCAAGGTCAAGTCAACTAACTGTCAAGCTAGAGACATGTCTGTAGTAAAACAACAGCAATCAAACATCAAAAGATGGAAGCATAGCGTGAGCTATGGGCGCAGGTGGATGGTAGAAACAGTAATCTCTTCTATTAAAAGACTGTTCGGTGAACATCTAACAGCTAGAAAATTTCCTAATGGATCATGCATCTATGTAAAAGTCCCTCTATGGCTAGCATATCCTACTATTATCTAATGCTGCTTAGACCAGTCTTTATTATCTTAGAGTTGGATCCTCTTAAGTTTTGTTTCATATAGGCCAATCTTTCTTTCATTGTATAGTCTCTTGTATGTTAGCATATGCCACATTATAGTGCATATCTTATTTGCAACATGTGTTATTGCAATGTGACGCCCATGTCTTTTGGCCAGTCTTAGATAGAATTTCCTTAATCTACCGTCAGTTCTAGATGCAGTATTAGCTGCTTCAATTAATATCCATCTTACCTTTTTATTACCATCTTTCATCCTTCCCATATACAATGAGTTTCCAGATTGATGTACTGATGGACATCATAATCCAGCCCATGATACAAGTTTTTGAGGTGAACTAAATCTGCTAATATCGCCAATTTCAGATGATATCATCATTGCAGAGAAATAATTTATTCCTGTCATACTCATCAATATTTTAACTGATTCATTATTCGATGCGTCTATCCTTATCTTCGATTCAATATTTTTGATCCCTCTAGTGAGAAATTCAATCTGCTGAATTACTCATGTAGCAAAATCTGGTCATTGCCAGTTACTTTTAGATCCCTTAGCCATTGTAATCCCTTTATGCCAAAAATCTTGGAATAATTAAAGTTCATGTCATATTTATCAAGTAATGAATGTACCCTATTAATTACTCTGGTTCTATCCTGTACCAAATTTGTTCTTAGTCTAAGTAATGACCTATCTTCTCTAGTCTCTCTGTCTGCAATGTAACATTCAGCTACAAGATCTGATCTAAGTAGATGTGCAAGTGTTCTAGCATCAAGTTTATCGGTCTTTATTCTTGCCTCAGCAATGGCCTTAGTTTTCAAAGGATTAGCCAGTTTAACATCAATGTTATGTTTCTCAAATGCCTGGTATGTCTTTAGCCAAAGGTTACCTGTAGATTCACAGACTGCTGTGGATTTACCAACATGCTTCCTCTTAATGGACGAAGCAAAGGATTCAGCTTGTTCCAACGTATTACTGTAATTAGTTTCTTTGATTATAGAACCATTCGAATCCATTATACAAACTACACAATTCCGTTTTCCAATATCTACTCCTATATAGTTCAGCAATCCTTTCTTTTTCATATTTGGTATCCTCTTTTCTCACCTCCTTCTCTTTTTTTCAGTATGGATAGCTGGACTAAGCTGCATACATCTATCAGAGCTCGAGGCTCACTTTGACAGCAGCTTCGAGAATATGCCCCATTCAACAGACTAGACCTATGTGGTCATGCATGATAAGGGGTCAGCTAACCATATGGATTATAGAGGGCGACTTTTACATGTCTTTCAACAGAGCAGAGAAAATGTCATTCTTATAATAAACTTCAAATGATCATAGAAAACTTCTAAAATTGATTCAAAATTTGTAAGGATTTGGTTAATTGATAAAAAAGGACAATATTTGGTGTCAAAATTTAGTGCCGACAAATACAAAAATACTCATGATGAATTTTCCAATGGTACTAATAAGCAAGCTTAAGAAGATAGGCGATGATCACCTACAAATAATAAATATTCAAACACTATAATAAAGTCACTTTAACCCTTTTTCCAATCCATTTTCCTGGAAGATAGATGCGACCGTCTTTACCACTTTTTCCCACAATCTTTTCCAATTTAATGACTATTTTCTTTTTCTGCTCCTGTTTTTTCTTAGTTTTTTTCATATGATATATACTACTTAACGGGCTTAGATACAAATAGTTACGGTCTTATAGTTTTGGGTATTTATTATTAATGATTCAATATTACGAATTTTCTATAAGTCGAAATTTAGATTTTAAGATTTGGATTAAGTACGTAATTATGATTTATGTTTTATGTTTCATTCTATCTCATGAAAATGTAGATCACAATATTGTATTTCATATCTCAATGCTAAAGACAATAATCATGTCTTCAATCGCTTTTCCTACTATCATAGGTAATCATCTTTAACTCCCCTTTTTGAATATAGGTTTTGAATAAATGTTGAATATTCCGCTTTGGTGTTACGATTTTTGCAGGATCTTAACAGATAATGTGTGTTTATTTTTTAATAAATCCTTCTTTACGCAATTCTGCTAATATGCTCATCAAAGTATCATAATCTATATTTACCTCGTTTAAAATAATAGAATGGTCCACTTTACCAAATTTCTTTATGAATTTCTCGATGTTTTGTTTTTTCTTTTGATACTCTCTGGTCTTCACATTATTATATACTACAGGACTAAATCAAATGTCTTTTTTTGACCCCAAGTTATAATAATTAGATTACAAACAATATTACATATTTTGAGAGTAGGCCACTTAGGATCAATTATATCAAAATACTCTACTACTATCGACAACAAAACTAAGTTCACGTCACGACAACTTTGTGCTTTCAAGATGTGCTTCCAATC
>CAVPXM010000017.1:0-25864 GCA_963709405.1 uncultured Nitrososphaerales archaeon | reverse complement strand
TTAATTTCTAGTAAGCTCACTTTGTCTAATCATATCAAGTGCAATTATTTGCTTGACGAAAACATAACCTAGAATTGAGTTCACAATTCTGATTCTTGACCTGATTGGACCCTTCAATAAGATGTTTCTTGGTATTGTCACTAAAGTCGCTGAATACTCTCGTGTATGGCAAATTCTCACTTTAGCGATTATAACCTGAAAATTGGAATTGTTGGGGCTTTGGCACTACCTTATTGCATTAAAGGTATACAGACTCAATATTATTTGGACTAGCAACTATTTGAGACTAAGATGCGACTGACCTCATCCACTGGGAACGACATGACAAGTACTAAAGCAGAGCCGTCAATCAATATCTACTGCCTCAGCATTATTAAACAAACACTGGCGCAATTAGATAGTGATGAATTTACGAGTTCTTATGATCATGTACAACAGAACGCTTTTGGATTAGGCTCTGAATATGTTCCTATTAGATAGTGTTAGGAAACCTCTATTCTATAATTAAATTTTTGAACGGAAAAATGATTTTGGTATGTGAATGATAGACTTATAGTATCCAAGAGTTGGAACGTAAGAGATCTACAAGTTTACAAGTTGGTTTGAGAAGTGGGGGTGATCCTGCTTAGTCGGCCTCACGATTACGAGCTGAAATTCATCAAATCCCTGAAGATTTCTTATCTATAGGAACAACACATTGTTTGGCGCGCCCCCATGATAGACATGTACATGAACCTTTATCATCACTGTCTAAGAATACCGAGTCGTCATCCTATACATCCGATGTCTTATTTTCGAAAATATTTATAATCTGATATGCTGCATATCGTAATAGAAGATACTTTTTCAGATAGAATTATGCGGGATTTGTCAGAAATCCGATATAGTTCTCTGTCTAAATTACTCAACGTATTGTAAGCTTCGTAATCCTTTTAATTGTTAATGCTATCTTTTAATAATCAATGTCATCGACAAAAATACTGGCAAACTCCGCTACGTATAGCGAATATAGACATTTTATTTTCTCTTTCACTCTCTATATTTGTAGCAGTGTTCTATGCTTTTTTCAATAGATGGAATTCATGATCTGTTAAATAGTTATGTGGACACAAGAAACAAATAATACGATAAATTGATCTAAGATGGATGCTTAAAACTCACCGTAGGATCGACAATGGCCAAATTACTGTCAGTGTTATCTTTATCGAAGACAATAAAAGTCTCAGATAGCAATTGAATGTCTTATGTCAAGACTAGATACTAAGGTTGCAATCGTGACAGGTGCTGCTTCTGGCATTGGTTTGGGGATTGCTCAGCTTTTTATCAAAGAGGGTGCCAAGGTCATTTTTAGTGATATCAATAAATCCGGCAAAGCCGAGCTGATGCTACTGGTAAGAAAGCTCTGTTCGTTGAGTGTGATATTTCCAACACAGAGTCAGTCAAGAATTTGGTTGCGAAAACACTTGAAGCTTTTGGCACAATTGATATTTTGGTCAATAATGCAGGCATACTATGCCAAAAACCAATTTCTGGAACAAGCGACGAAGAATGGAATTCAGTGATTAATACCAATCTCAAAGGACCCTTCCTACTAACACGTGAGGTCTTGCCGATTTTTGAGAAACATGATAAAGGCAAAATTGTAAACATGGCGTCCATCGCTGGTATTATTGGCTATGAGAACCTCTCTGCCTACTGCTCATCAAAGGGCGGAATTATTGCGATGACTAGATCTTTGGCCTTAGAATTTGCGCCAAAGAAAATAAACGTGAATTGCATATGTCCAGGTGCTATCAAGACGGGTATGACCAGGGTGATTGAAGAGAATGAGACGATATTAAAACAAACCCTGGTGTCTATTCCTGTTGGTCGGATGGGTGATCCAATTGATATCGCCAATGCTGCGCTCTATCTGGCTAGCGATGAGTCGGATTATGTAACCGGCGCTTCAATAGTTGTGGATGGCGGGTGGAGTGTGCGTTAAAGAGCTCCTACAAAGCTCTAACGGTTATGCAAAAGATGGCTTCTAGAGTCTCTTAATTCTTAGTTCTTTAAGTAGAAGTAATTGCTGTTTTTATCATATGCCAAGTCAGACACGGATACTACTTTAAAGCCATTGTCGAATAAATATCTCATCTCTTTACTGAACAAAGCTATGTTAGTACTCTGGATGCGTTTTCTCGTTATTTATTTTATGGTAAGATAATATGACTAATGCATTTATTGTCGTTGCGTCTTTATTATAAGGAATCTCGCTATTGATCTCTTTTATAAATTTACGAAATATTTTAGAATCATTATGTAAATAATCTGTATCCTGAGTACTATGACTCTCTCTGATTACATATCTATTGGTATATGTCAATTCTCCTTTATCATCAAACATTCTGCAATTAGTTTGGCTTGAATATTTCTTGTATCCATTTCAATGCAAAAACAACACATTAGCCGTTTATAGCAAAATCACAGTATTTGGCAGTTGAATCTATTACAGTTACATTATCAGATCCCCTACCATGAGGAGTAGCAAAAACTGTAGCATTATTAATGCCACATATTCCAAGCGTTTAATGCTAGTCTAATGTGACTATACCGTCTTCTGGCAGCAGATAATACAGTCGTTATAAAACTCAATCAATAGTTAAATAGTTGCATTCTGCTACGCTTAAAATAATGGTTCTCTTCTTCTACTTAATCCTTGGACCAGTCCAAATAACAAATCGTAGTACTACAGCATAAGCAACCACTCTCATTGCAATCAAATTTTACTTTACAATCACAATGAGTACACTCACAAACATGATCAGCCATAACTAATATTGTTGCGTCATTCTTTATATGAATACAGATCCCAATTTCAACCCATTAGCTTGTATCACATCTTAATAACTCTCGAGTTTCAGGACAAAATCAATGTAAAATTATTTAAAGACTGCACAAAGGGCGGTCACTTAATGCGATGCACTGGAGGACGCCAATTGCATCTGCAAATTCAACGAGAAGAAACTATCGTATCGCAATGCCTGAGAATATTGATTTTATTAAAGCAGACTTGCGAAAAGATCCCTTTGAGGACCTTGTGAAAGCAGAATTCGATCATCATAATGAATCAGAAAATTGATTGCTAAAGAAAGTTAGTTAGTAGACAATGCTTCTGAAAATAATAATCTGAATGGTGTACTGGCAGATTGTAGGTATTTGATGATTCAACAGAAGTAGATTTACTGGGAATGAAGTTGTATTACTTCAGTGCTAATCCTTTTACATTACGATAGGTGAATTACGACATTGTATGGTTTTATGTGGAATTTAGATCCATTAAATACCAACCTATATATGAGGTGGACGCTAATAGTATTACAGATGAGATAAAATGGTAGATAATAATAAATCTAAAGACGACATAACCACTTCAACTAGGTCAACTGAAGCAGCTAACTTTTATGACACAGTAAGACAAAACTGCATTAGAATAGTAGACGAGTTTACAAAAGCTCAACCACAATATGCACAATCGATCTCTAATCTACAGCTTGATTGTATTGCCGCAGCAAAGGATACTGTCCGGAATATGGTTTCAGCTCAAAGGCTAGCGGGTAACGGGAACGTTCCAGTAGTAACACCACCATACACTGATGAATTTGTAAAGCAATCAAACGAGATCACCGAGAACATAGTCAAAGTAGTTAGGATCAACAACCAGTTGACAGTCAAAGCGATAAATGCAGCAGCAGAAAACTTCAGAACCCTTAATCGAACAATTGAGTCTGTGAAAGAATTTAATACGAGCGCCGCAAATGCTTGGAATTCATTCGTCACAGTTCAACAACAACCGTTCCTCCACAAACAATAATTTTTTTCTGTCCATTTTCTTTGTTTAGATGTTTATAATATATAATATACATTTTTTGATTTAACCTAGAATGCAGTTATTGAGGGAATATGACGGTTTATGCATGATTGCCACTGTTATTCTTGTGTCTGCAGGGCTAAAACAACAAGATATTAAAACTACTAATCTTACAGTCGTTGGAACTCAGATAGAGGCTAGAAATTAGGGCCATTCCAGAAAAATCTTTAAAAGTATGATATTTTGAAGATCTACTAATGACTAATGATGAGATGCGTGAAATACAAGCACAACAAGATGAATTAACCCGAAAACTCAATGAAAAAATTTCTGGTGACTTAAACAAATTTCAAAAAACAATGGATGATATATTTAAGCAAAAACAAATACGTCAACGCGAATATTTTATTCAGAAAATCAAAGAAGAACAGGAACAGGCAGACTCAAATATAAAATCAGGCGACCTAATGAGTGCTATGGCACATAAATTAACAGCCGACTGGTATGCATCTATGCTAGTTATTACGGCGCATTAGGTTACTTATTTTTAGATTTTTGTTTTTTGAATTATAGAGTAAATTAGCAGCCTGATTTGTTTATGGGCAGAGTCTTTATCCTCCGATATTTTTCAATGTATTTTCTCATTGAGTGGTCAGAATAATGTTGCTTTGTCTACCTTTGTACTCTACATAATTGTAATCACAGGGTCATCATGGTACATTGGTTCTAATTGGAATCTTGTATTTTACACCCGAGATACCCGGGATAGTTTTGTATTCTATTATAATTTTTCCTTATAGTATACCTCTTGTATGCATTCATAAATTCTTCTCTAGAGTTTAAAATAACCCGGGTATCCTGGGTGTAACAATAATCCAATTCTCTGTTCTCATGTAGTACGGCACTACTTAATGATGAATCCTGTCAGTCTATTTCCAAATTAGCCTTTCCCTACGCCCGAGCTCAATGAAGTTGTCACTCATACCAGAATAATTACTATTGGCAAGCTAGATGCAGATCGGTCTAATAACTCAGCTTAAAGATAGCGGATCGCACAACAAAGCAGTTTTTTAGGCATTGATGATTCAACAGAACTAGATTTACTGGGAATGATATTATATTACTTGTATGCTAATCCTTCTCCATCTGCATTTTCGATTCCAGAGGGAGTATCTGTTAAAGCAAATCCATCTCACGAGTCCAGTCGAGTGACAGTAATGAGCCACTTGTCAAAATTGTTTAAATCTTGGCTTGGCTATTTTTAATATAATGGAAAGTCAGGGCAGCAGTTGCGATTCTCGTATTCACGCCTACAAGAATGGCAAAACAATGGAGCAGTGTAGACAGGAAGCCAGAAAAACTACAGAATTACTATCAGAAGAAATTTCGAAGAATGGAGAGGTATCGTGGAGAAGAGTATTGGAAGTAACAGACTATGACGAACTAGTTTATAAATTAACTTTAAAGTATCTTCGACAAAAAGGGTGCGATATTGGCAATAACACTATTCCACGTGTAAAAAACAGCAACATTTGTATGTAAAATTATTTTATCCACCTCTTTACTACTTTAAAGATAGCAAAAACTGCAAAGACGTTCCCTTTCTATCTTAATATAGATGATAAAATGTAGACTATGAATGGAATAGTCATCGAGAATCACTTTATCTAACGACGTAAAAATTTGATCTAAAAAGCCTTTGATTTCTGGGAGGAACTTCAGTAACCACCTATTTTCACACGGAGGTGAGAGAGAAGCTGTCTTTGATGAATCTCTTTAATCTATGTGCGTCAGTACGTCCTTACTCTATAGAATTTTCTCCTCTACAAATACTATTCGCAGCTTATGAAGTGATTTAAATTATAGGTAGATACAAAACCAGACAATTATTAGGAAATAAGCTCACGATACTTTACTATCACGTGAAACAGTAGAAGATTAAAGGAGATACCGATACGCCCAAACTGTATATGTCGCTTGCTATTATTCAATCAGTAACACCGACAGACTGGTATTACCCATTCATAACATTAGTTTTACCAGTAGGTAATAAGGAATGTCCTGCTGGTTGTCATTGGGATGATGACACAGAAGGCTGGGTATCAGAGGATAGCGATGAATAAACAATAAAAACACCATCCATGCCTATGGGAGTGACTGAGATAATATCTAGGCCTTCAATCTCCTTATTAATATGCTCGTTCCATTTTTCGAGACCTTCCCATTCAAATGTTTTAGGATATGCACGTAATATTATCTTAACCTTAACATTTTTCATACAACTATAGTTTTATTTAACTACGATAAATAATATTACTGTACGAACTTCGATAACATTGAATGTAATTGCAATCTATGGGCTAGTAAGATTTTGAAGCCTATAAGGATATCCCAGTCTCGTTTCATTTATCGTTGTAGACAATGTGACGGTATAGTATGCTGGTCTGATAGTAACACAGTCTTATACATTTTAAAGATAAGGCGTAAATAGAAGGATATAACGAAAAATTACTTGAAGATCTTATATAGGATCTTTTACAATATTTTGTCATGATATGTTATTAGCTGTTGTACTTCCTAACATAGGTGACATTATAGCTTACAAACATGGGTTACATATAGAAATCATAACTAAATTCAACCTAATCCACGAAAAAGAATGGACTGGTGACACCGTAAGCAATATTTGCAAAAGATATGGTGTATCCAGGAAAACGTATTACAAATGGAATAAGAGATATGAACAGAAAGGAACAGAAGGTCTAACAGATAACTCAAGAAGACCTCATAATATCAAGTACAAGAAGATAACATCTGAAATACAGGAAACAATACTTGATCTACGATTAACCAAAAGGTTTGGATGTAATAGGATCAAGTTTAGATTGAGAAAGATTATATATACGATACTAAAGAGACATTGTCTTAATATCCTTAGATGTAAGGCCAAAATAAGAGGCTACAAACGGTTTGTCATGAAGCATCCAAATGATATGGTACAGATGGACATTCTAGGACCATTTTATATTAGTAATTCCAGTCAAAGGAATTACATCATTAGTTGTTTAGACGACTGTTCAAGAAAAGTAGCTAGCAGATGGTCTGAAAGGAAGAGGTCAGTAGATGTTCTTAATGTATTAGAGGATTGGATAATCATTAATGGTAAGCCTAGGAAGATAATGCATGATAATGGAAAGCAATTTGTATCCAAAATATTTAGACGCTTTCTAGTACACAATCAGATAAAGGATAAACAAATACCAAATTCCTATCCGCAGTTACAAGGAAAGATAGAAGCATATAACAAGATAGTAAAGAATGAATTTCTAGCAATAGAAGATATACCAAACTTAGTTGATGGTAAACTAAGATATGATATCTTTGTCAAAGCGTACAATGAAGCAAGAGAACATGGAGGAATAAACGGTCTACTCCAACGGAGATGTTTCTACAAAGGTTAAGTACATCCAGTACACATACAAGAACTAAGCAGCAAAGTGTAACCCAAGTAGGTAATTAAAAATGTAACCTATCTGTGCAAGTACAACAATTAATAATTACCGACATTCCATTCTGAGAAATATTCCTTCGATATACCTTAATGGTCTTGAGGCGTACTTGGCTATCATACCTGCCAATTTATTCGGAATATCTTGCGAATTCTTTGAGCAGTCACCTGCTTTCCGCTTAGGATAGCATTGATTAGTCGGTCTTATTATGTTGTACTCATAGAAACAAAACAAGTCTGCGAACTGTGACATAGGTGATGTTAAGCAAAGGATCAATACTATTGCAGTTATATTCATAGGTGATGTATTTCGCCGGCGGTTCCTGCATTAATTATTATTCACTATTTCAAAACACATAGACGTTGGATATAAATTCCATATATATATTAGACATGGACGCCGGCGATATGGCTTAGTGGTCTCTTCTGTGTCATCAATGTCATCAATGTCATTCATCGATAACTTACCAGCAGATAAGCATCTCTTGGATTGTAAGGATATGGCACTTTGGTACAGATCAAGTGGGTACACCGGCGAAAAATTCGAGTTGACAGGGGAGGACAGAGACCACGCATTACTTCGCATTTACACAAAAAATATGAAAGAAGGTAATGGAAATAAAATTAGAATTAGAATTAGGAGAGCGTCAAGAGTATCCAGATGTGAGGTTAGATGCGGCTATACATGAAAAGTCGCATACCGTTGGCCATTATGATCAGCCATGAGAATGTATGTTTTCATGCGCACGTATAATGTGATTTGTGTTAGTGCCATTAGGAAATGTAGTTTATCTGACTACTGGAAATAAGTAAGACTTGATCATACATTTTTCTATAGAGTCAAACCAGAACTCAAACATTCATGTAATGGGAAAAACTTTATCTTAATTCATGCCTAATTAGAGGAGAGGCTTTGGATACCAATTTTTATGGGCTTTCTGCTAAAACGCCAGACGAAGCAGTGGTCATGGCATTAGACACAGAGAGCGATTTTGATCTAACTATTGTTACGAGTTTCAAAAATGTAAGTGCAATTCATCAAAGGCGGAAAGATTCGAGTATTGATTTATGAGGAGCAACTGCAGTGGAAACGACCCCTATGAGCAATACACGCAGGGGACTTCCTCTAATCAGAGCTCATGTTGAGCAGATATTTCCGAAATTAACGCCAGCGCAGATTCGTCGTATTGCAGCGCGCGGGCATATGCGTACGACAGAGCGTGGCGAAGTGCTCTACGAGCAGGGAGATAGCGCCGCGCCATTCTTTGTCGTTGTCTCCGGCGTGCTTGAGGTTGTACGTCCTGTGGGCGCCGTTGAGACCCTTGTCACCGTCCATAGCTCTGGTCAGTTCACAGGCGAGGTCGGCACGCTGTCCGGCCGGCGGACTCTCTTTCGAGTGCGTGCCACTAAGCCAGGTAAGGTGATCGAACTGGATCGGCAACACATGCTGGCTTTGATCCAGAGCGATGCTGAGCTTGGCGAAATCCTGACGCGGGCTTTCATTCTCCGCAGGGTTGAATTGGTGGCGGCTGGCATGGGAGATGTTGTGCTCATTGGGTCAACGCATTCGGCCGATACGCTTCGGATCAAAGAGTTCCTAATGCGCAATGGACATCCTTACTCCTACATAGACCTCGAACGCGACCCTGACGTACAGAATCTACTGGATAGCTTTCATATCGCCGCCAGTGAGATACCGGTGGTGATCTGCCGAGGCAAGATTGTGCTTCGGAATCCCAGTAACCAGCAAATCGCAGACTGCCTCGGTTTCAACGAATCTATTAACCAAAGCCAGGTGCGCGATCTCGTCATCATCGGCGCTGGTCCCTCGGGATTGGCTGCGGCGGTATATGGTGCTTCAGAAGGGCTTGACGTTCTGATGCTTGAAACCAGTTTTCCTGGCGGCCAGGCGGGTTCAAGCTCAAAAATCGAAAATTACTTGGGATTTCCCATAGGTATCTCGGGCCAGGAGCTCGCAGCTCGGGCGTACCACCAGGCGCAGAAGTTCGGCGCGGAGATGCTCATTGCTAAGGGCACTCGACTCGTCTGCGAGCACAAACCGTACGTCGTCGAGGTCGAGAACGGGGCTCGAATTCCGACACGCGCTGTCGTGATTGCAACCGGGGCGGAGTATAGAAGACCGCCATGCAAAAACTTGTCGCGCTTTGAAGGCGCGGGCGTCTATTATGGTGCGACCTTTGTGGAAGCGCAGTTGTGTGGTGGAGAGGAAGTAATTGTGGTTGGAGGAGGAAACTCAGCCGGTCAGGCTGCCGTGTTTCTAGCGGAGACTACAAAGCACGTACACATGCTAGTCAGGTCTGCTGGTTTAGCCGGGAGCATGTCACGCTACCTGATTCGCCGGATCGAAGAGAGTGCTACGATAGTATTACGGCCGTACACTGAGATCGTGGCAGTCGAAGGCGGTGATCATCTAGAATTAGTTCGCTGGCGAAACAATAAAACGGGACAGATTGAGGAGCACGAAATCAAACACGTATTCATTATGACAGGCGCCGATCCAAACACACGTTGGCTAGATGGCTGCGTCGCACTCGACGCTAAAGGCTTCATAATGACGGGTTCCGACTTGTTACAAGAAAATCTGAGCACTGCAGGCTGGCCTCTTACACGTCAACCATACTTGCTTGAAACCAGTTTGCCAGGTGTTTTCGCTGTGGGTGACGTGAGGGGCGGCAGCATCAAGCGTGTTGCATCAGCAGTCGGCGAAGGATCAATTGCGATCTCATTTGTTCATAAAATACTCCAGGAATAGCGCTAAACTCTGATTGTCTTTTGCTCTATACATCTTCTTAGTATCAAGAAGTCTAGTCAAATACTGTAGTGATGGTGATCATAGTACTATCGACAAATAGTGATTGCATAATGGCCCCAGATGCAACAAGTATGAATCAGAACGAGAACGATATTTATTATGAAAATTGGAATATTAGGATCCGGAGATGCACGCCGTAAGCTAGCTGATGGCTTCAGTGAAATTGGACATACAGTCAAAATTGGATCACGTGACCCAAACCAAAAGAAGGTAGCTGAATGGATTGCCAAGCATAACAAGAGAAATGTATCATCAGGGACATTTGCTGAGACAGCATCGTTTGGTGAATTAGATGTGCTTGCAACTTTATGGGCTAGAACTTCTAACGCTATAAAAATGGCTGATGCTAAGAATCTTGTTGGAAAAGCTGTGATTGATGTTACTAATCCTTGGGATTATACTGGAAGAATGTCACCAAGACTAGCAGTAGGTTACACAGACTCAGCTGGCGAGATTGTTCAGCGCATGCTGCCGGATTCCAAAGTAATAAAAGCGTTTAACATGGTCTGGAATATGCATTTGGTACATCCAGATTTTCTTGGTGGTCCACCTATCATGTTTTATATGTGGAAATGATGACGAAGCCAAAAAAAATGTAGTAAATAATTTTCTCACAAAATTTGGCTTGGAAACAATAGACATGGGAGGAATAGAGGGTCTGCCTTTACAAAACGAAAATGATTGATGAACAGCAATGGTTATGGTCGGAAGCAACCGCTAAATCAATACATATATCGCGGTTGCCCTTCCAATACCAGAACTGCCGCCTGTTACAATCGCAACCTTTCGATTAGATGTCATGGGAATTCCTCATTTACTAGTTGCAGTAGAATTACCGCCAAAGAAATTGGCGAGCTGTTTTATAACGAACTGTCGGCTGCTCTTCTGGAATCCAGTGTCCTGAATTGGGAACCATAACGCCCCCTAACATCTTGAGCTAATATTTTCATCGCATATATGATAGGAGACATAGTGATATTACCTCGATTAAATTGATTATATCCTCCTCCTAACGCCAGTACCGCCATAGTAAGCTTGGTCTTTGAATAATTCATATTTTGAATCGCTTCCTGAGGAAAAGCTCGATAATATTCAAATCCGGCACGCATTCCGCCTGGGGCAGAATAATGGGTAACATATTCGTTGATATCTGCCTGAGTTATTGCAGACTGGATTATACGCAAGATTATGATAGAACCATGATAGATATGTTGTCTCTTTTCCGTTTACAAGAGCTTCTGGCAAATCGGGTGTTTGATGGAATGAAAACCACCATATTGACTGGGCCTTGACAGGTAGGAAACCGGGAATCACGGAATCCATGACAACTAACCGCTTGACTTCAGAGCTATTAAGATTCCCCAAACTTACTCATGGCTAGCTGATTGTATGGATAGGTAAAATTTTCTGGACTTGCGATGTATTCAACAAATCTGTCGAGTCTGCAAATTGAGGATATCTATAGATAGTAGCAATTAGTCGATGTGAACCAATATGACGCTTGACACTTGATTTTCGTGATGACCACATACTACAATTACTACAGACCCAGTTAGGCTTATTCATATCTTTCTTTAGATTGAAGAGTTGTCTGCACCCTAGTCGTGCTATACGGGGAAACGCAGCTCAGCTTAGTTAACAATGTTATTAGGATATGATACATTCCTTAGGTTTATGTTTTGTTCAAAAGAATATGATGGAAGAATTTCACAAAATAACTTTGAATAATTTTACTGAACTTACTTGCATCATGAGGATTTGAATGAAATCAGCAGGAACTCTAGTCAGTACAAAGAAAAAGAAGATCGCAGCAATTGCAGCGACTATGACAAGTATTAGAATAATCAATTTGACATTCAACATATTATGAATATAGAAAATGCGATTACAAAAACATGTTTGTTAATCTATAAAAATATAATCTAGCTTATAATGCTGAAACTTCCCCAAGCTTATTTCTCAATTAACTGTTCTAATCACGACGAGCTTATCGACTCCAGACTCGCTCCCCACACCTCACCGGCATCTCATATGCTGAACTGCCCTCAAAGCTTGCGTGAATATAGCCCAAATCGGATTTAAATGAAATCCTGCTAATTTATATCGGAAAAAGTCTTCTCTAGTACAGATGTGCAGCATATTGGATTATAAACATTTTTAGAAAATGAGACATCAAATGTATAGATGATGCCTCAGTATGATGATAAAAATTTATGTGCATTTCTATCATAAGATGCGTGCCAAATAATCAATTCAACAACTGTGAGCTGGTGAGTTGAAGGACCATTACAAACTCAGCAATAGATCTGCTTGGAAATATATCTAAGGATTCACCTATCCACATACACCCTGATAATTGTATTTGATCTTATTCTTCGAAGAAAGGTCTAAACTGAACATCATAACCAGGAGAGTTGTTTGCAAACTGCTTTATCGTGATCATTTTACACATTTTATCTTGCAACTCGGAATGTTCACTCAATTTCTTTTTACAAATAGGACATAATGCCATATACATTACTTATTAAAATGTATAATAGAGTCTATTTTGGATATGAAATTATTCCGGGTATTTCGGGCGCAAAATGCAAAATCCAATCCTATCGGTATCTTTGCAAATATATCCAGTCTAGTCTAATCTTAATGTTAATCTAGACAAGCCATATGCAAACCACTAGTAATGTTGACTGTAGCGGTTAGATTGGTCATAATAATGAAATTTAGATTTTAAATTCACTCTCCAGACTTTTACTAAAATGCCTCGATATTTTATCAGTTAACCATTCGATGATCTTATGCTGTGATAGCAGCAATGTCATGATTAAAGGCTCATTAGGAAAAGGATCACCCTTAGCATTGATGGCGCTAGCAAATTTGTAACAATCGTGTAACATCTTCATGAATACTACTCTATTATCAGAGGAGGATGGACTGTCCACAAAACCTTTCCATGAATCTATCTCTTTAGTAAGAATATCTTCATTTGGAAAGAGGCTCATAATTACTCGATATGAGATATACTTAGGACCTTTTAAGGAATGAATCACCTATCAGGGAGTTAATAGCCAACTATCTTTTTTCTATGTTAGCTTTCAAATTTCTATTCGTATCATCATCAAACTATATAATATCGATTGGTTGAATTTTATTACGGTATTAGTATTAATATTTGAAAATCAATGACTATGAACCCATGGCCTGAGCTGCCGTTAGCAGAGTGGAAGGACACTCTTGCTACTCTGCATATGTGGACCCAAATCGTAGGCAAGATTCGGCTTGCACTTACACCCCTTGAAAACCATTGGTGGAATGTTCCTCTTTATGTCACCCCTCGTGGACTCACGACATCTGCAATACCCTACGGGGACCGACTCTTTCAAATAAACTTTGATTTCATTTCTCACTTACTGCTCATAGAAACAACTGACGGTTCTGTCAAGACATTCGCTCTACGACCGTGCTCAGTAGCAGAGTTTTATAAAGAAATAATGACGACCTTAGGATCCCTTGGGATGCCTGTAACCATTTGGACTACGCCAGTAGAAGTGCAGGATCGGACCCCATTCGAGGAGGATCAAAAACATGCGGCCTATGATGCAGAATATGCGCAACGAGTCTGGCGCATTTTGGTGCAATCCGACAGAGTACTGACAAAGTTTCGTTCCCGGTTCATCGGTAAGGTGAGCCCAATACATTTTTTCTGGGGAGCCTTTGATATGGCAGTCACTCGATTTTCCGGACGTCCAGCGCCTAAGCATCCGGGCGTACCAAACTGCGGTCTTTTTGTGATGCAGGAAGCCTATTCGCATGAAGTGAGTAGTTGCGGTTTCTGGCCTGGTGGTGGTCTGGTCGATGAACCAGCGTTCTATGCGTATGCCTATCCCGAGCCTCAGGGCTTTAAAGACTATCCAATCCAACCACCCAAGGCGTTCTACCACTCAGGGATAAGTGAGTTCCTGTTGCCCTACAATGTGGTCCGAACCTCGAATTCACCTGATGAGATTTTGCTGTCATTCCTACAAAGCACTTATGAGGCAGCCGCAAATTGTGCTAACTGGGATCGACGCGCATTGGAGCGTCAATAAGTATTACACCGGTATCAACGTACCTACATCTCTTGTCTGAGCCCTTTGGCCACTAGCAGGTGGAGAGGCGTACACATTAGAATTCACTACAGTAAAAATCGGCAACGTGCACTCATGAATTACCCTGTTTTTAATTTGTGAAGGCAATTGTTTTTTGTTAGTCGCTAATCATCCCTAAAGAATAAAATGTACCACGTAGGAAGGAAGAATAGTAATCACAAGTCTTTGTGTCTCGAAAATCTATTCAGAAGAAAACAGGTTGTAATAAACCTGGTAATATTAGGTCTGTTATACTCATGGTGTCTACGATAACGAAAAAATCTCATTTTAATGGGGGTGACAGTTGCAGCTAAGTGATTGCTTGTTTGCAGTCATTATCAAGTCGCATATTATCCTATAATAAGATTTACATACCATGTATAGTGGCACATACTAACCAAAAAGCCATCCCAAAATTATCATCCTGTAGATAACCATACAAGAGCCTAAACTAAGTAGCGCAAATAATAAGTTCTCATACCTAACTAAGAGTTTTTCTGTGTTCATATTCATCTTTGTTAGAAGGTACAAAACTTAAGAAAGGCAAATCCAAAACTACTTCCTAGAAAGTGTCCAGAAATTTGTTATTCGCTTTCTTTTTCGAATTGGTTCGTGCGAAATTAAATAGCATCAATACACAATCGATTCATCCAAATTAGTCGACTTCTCATGGCCTAATATTGTATATTGTAAATGGAAACTGCTTTAGATTCACATTCTCTTTTACGTACAGTGGCACATTTGTGAGATAGAGATCGTCTGAACATATGTTGTTATCTTTGTTTGCTATCTTGGTGTGTGTTAAGCAGTAGTTGAATATCGCGGCCATGAATATGTTGCAAGATTTCAGCTCGTTATTGGGACTGTTTGTAGTTATGTCTTTACATCCGTTTATTGCCTGGCCCAACTGATAGCTAATCTGTTAGTTGTGTATTCCTTGTAACCATAGAGTTCCGATCATTGTTACTTGTTATATGGATGACATGAACTATCTTCTGTTACAAACTCCAATAAATGATTCCTCTATAATCCTTCATTCTTTCTTTGCATATTCCTTCATACCAGTAAAGTTAATCATAATACATGTTCATCTCCGACAACCAATGCATTGTGTCCAGGTGGTATTACAGCAGTATCTCCAGGGCCACCTTCAACTTTTGTACCATCATCCATTCTAACTTTCATTCTACCCGAGATTATGTATGATGTATGTGGAGCTTGGCAACTATTTGTATTAACAAGTGGTTTAACACATTATTCCCAACTCCACCCTGGTTCTAATGTCCCTCTACCCATAGTGACACCACTATCTGAAAAGTTTACAATCTCGATCCTCCCTTTTTCAAATGTCCTTACCTCATCAGGCGAAGCAAAGCTTTTTGCCAATATTTTTGCCGATGACATTGATCATCGAAAGATGGTATTGATATTAAAAGGATTACGAAGCTTATACCTATCAAGTAAAGAGTGTCTTCTAATACAGATGTGCAACATAGTATAGATCATAACTGCTAATTACGCAAGAGATCTAATAAATATTTTCTAAGATGAGGTGTTATATGTATAGAATCACTTGGTTCAATGGGCATAGGCATCATAGTTCAGTAACGTACATAATACTCAAATAGTAAAGGGTAATGTGATTCTCGAAGCTGAGCTTTGATTTACTCCTTACTCTGACTCACAGCCGCCTCACCAAATCGACAGCTTTACGTTTTGCCCCTGGTTGGCATGCGTACCTTAGATCGGCTTGAAGCCATTCTAAACAATCAAGTACCACCAGATTTCACGCGTCGGTTCGCAGAGGTCAAAGAATTATATCCATGATAGCTTGTTCAATAACAACTACTAATAAGCTTGAAGGTAGCAATTAAGAGAATTAGTATCTACGATGACCAATGGAGAAATATACTCAGATATATTTTATCTTACGGTATCGAGAAAGGGAAAGTCGCGCTAAAGAAATAACGGAGATAGGATATGTAACGGTAACGATTCAGGAGAACACCTTGGATGCTGGTTTAGCTGGAGTATATGATAAAGATAGAGCCAATGAATGTAGTGACATTCCAGGTGACCAGTATAAGACCATTAAACTCGCATGGGCATCTCTTGCTCTTTTTTACAATGCTCTACATCATCAGATTTTGCTTCATCATTTTATAAAACTCTTCATCAGACATGTTCCTTTTACTCCCCAACCATTGTTCTACATCATTTCCAGCTAAATACCTGAGGTTAGGATTTTCATTTGTAACAGCATTAAGCACTACCTTTGCTACAAGGTTAGGAGAAGATCCATTTTTCATCATTTCTTCAAAGCCAGTAGCCATTTTCTGGATTATTTGAGAATATGGAGATTTTGGATCTTGAGATTTCTTTGCAATGATCATACCGTCTACAAAGTTCGTTTTAATAACTCCTGGTTCCACTAAAACCACTTTTATACCAAATGGCTCTAATTCATATGACATAGATTCGCTTAGTCCTTCAACTGCAAATTTTGTGCTAACATAAGCCGAGCTCCCAGGAAAACCAAATCTTCCAGCGCCAGAGCTAATATTTATAATGGTTCCTGATTTTTGTCTTCTCATAATCGGAAGGACTGCTTGAGTTGTTCTTATCAATCCAAACAAATTGGTTTCATACTGTGCTTTTATCTCATCCATTGCAAGATCCTCGAAGGCACCGTTAAGTCCATAGCCTGCGTTATTTACTAGGATGTCTATACGTCCTGTCTCAGATGATATTGCTTCTACTGCATTTTTGACTGACGTATCATCTGTAACGTCAAGCTGTTTAATATGAATAGGTAAGTTTTCTTTCGTAGCGATTGATTTTATATTTTCACTTTTGTTAAGATTCCTCATTGTCGCATACGTAAGAAAACCATTTCTTGCCAAGATTAGAGATGTTTCGTATCCTATCCCAGTTGAGCTGCCCGTAACAACGGCAACCTTTTGATTGGATGAAGAGGAAGAAGCCATTGGTATTACTACTCATCTATACACCATACTACTTAAGTAAGCAAGTGATCCTGCCACTGCTTGGTAAGTGAGACCAAACTTACTTGTGGCATGATTATTTGACTACCACCAACATCCACTACAACACCCTGCCCTGTTTTGATTTTTCATTGTCCAAATCGCCTATTTAGCAGCATCTGAGATAGAATGTTCCTTCTTCTATGTGCTTACATCTTTCTATTATACCTTGAAAAGTTACCAAGGGTACTATTTTTATTGTGTTAAATCTTCCTGCAGTTCTAGCCATGAGATCCTCTATTGAATGTGCATTATCTGCATCCACCACCCAAAGAAATGTGTGCTCAAGCCCAGAGTGAAACTGATGTAAGATTTTCACTCCATACTTTTGTGCGTTTTTCTCCATAGTTGGAGTCTGGCTTAATAGGTATTCTCTGACCTGTTTATTGTACAGTGGGCATGCTTCTTGTGTGTGTTCTCCATATATTCCATATAAACCCATATTACTATACCTTTCATACTACATATGAAAAGTATATTTTATAAGTCTCACGTAACCAAATGGATAGTTAGTTACTGAGAAGATAGGTAGAGAGAGTGTGAAAAGAATCATTGACAGACAGAAACAATAATAACTGCTCCATAATAGAAACGATATCTTTATGTCCATTGTATCATGAGGCGTGCCATATTTCTAGAGTTAAAAATTGATTAGAAAGACCTAGATAACAAATTCGAGTTTTAGTCTTCTACCGTTTCCCTTGATAGTAAAGTAACATAACCTTATTTCCTAATTGTTGTACTCTACTAACATAGGTGACATTATAGCTTACAGACATGGGTTACACTTCTGTCGGGAAGTGAATCCATATAGAAATCAGAACAAGGTTTAATCTAATACACGAAAAAGAATGGACTGGCGATACAGTATCTAATATTTGTAAAAGATATGGTGTATCCAGAAAGACTTACTACAAGTGGAATAATAGATACAAGCAGAAAGGGATAGAAGGCCTATCAGATAACTCCAGAAGGCCTCATAAAATCAACTACAGGAAGGTAACACCAGAAGTAGAAGAGACTATACTTGATCTACGATTAACTAAGAGATTTGGATGTAATAGGATCAAGTTTCGACTAAAAAGAATCATTGGAATCTCATTAAGCACCCGAACTATATACAAGATACTAAAGAGACATGGGCTTAATATCCTCATGTGTAAGGCCAAAGCAAGAACTTACAAACGGTTTGTCATGAAGCATCCAAATGATATGGTGCAAGTGGATATCCTTGGCCCTTTCTATCTGAGTAATTCCAGTCAAAGGAATTACATCATTAGTTGCTTAGATGATTGTTCTAGGAAGGTAGCTAGCAAGTGGTCCGAAAGAAAGAGGTCAGTGGATGTTCTTAATGTATTAGAGGACTGGATAATGATTAATGGTAAGCCTAAGATGATGATGCATGATAACGGTAAACAGTTTACATCCAGAATATTCAGACATTTCCTTATACATAATCAGATAAAAGATAAGCAAATACCAAAATCATATCCGCAGTTACAGGGCAAAGTAGAAGCATATAACAAGATTGTAAAGAGTGAATTCATAGCATTAGAAGATATACCAAACATAGATGATGGTAAACAAAGATACGACATGTTTGTTAAAGCATATAACGAAACCAGAGAACATGGAGGCATAAATGGTCTTACTCCATCGGAGATGTTCCTACAAAGGTTAATTACATCCAGTACACATACTGGAACTAAACAGAAAAGTGTAACCCATGTAGGTAATTAAAAATGTAACCTATCCGTGCAAGTACAACACCTAATAATTGTCTGGTTTTGTATCTACCTATAATTTAAATCACTTCATAAGCCTAATTAGTATTTGTAGATGAGTAAAAATTCTATAGACTAAAGGATGGACTGACGCACATAGATTAAAGAGATTCAAAGACAGTTTATCTCCCACATACGCGTGAACGAAAATAATATTGCGAGTATACAAAGACTAGAACAGATAGAATAATTTTTCTAACTGATGAAGTAGGCCGTCAATTAAAGTCGTGGTTGGATTATAAATATCGAACCAGGAGAATTTGCTACAAAGACAAGCAAAGTGGAAAATCAATTACAGAATATCGAAGTCCTATTAGGAAGCATACTGATTTAATATTTGCAGTTTATCAAGATATTGAAAATCCTATTGAAAATCCAAACTATCTTTGGCTCTATAATGAATTGCTCAAAATCTTTCAAAGGACACTAGATCGTATTGGCAAAGGTGCTAGATAAGATGGTAACGAACGACGAAGACAAATTACTCTTCATTCATTTAGAAGATTTGTTAAGACTACTATATCTGATCTTGGATATGCAGATTATTCCGAATATTTTATAGGACATTCTGGTTCTACGTACTGGCGCAAAAAAGATTCAGAGAAAGCAGAGATATTTCGTAAGATTGAACCTTATCTAACCTTCCTAAATGTTCATCAGTTAGAAAGACAAGGTGCAGATATACGAACAAAGGTGGAAGAATTAGAGCAACTGAATCAATCAATGAGAGACCGTGATAAAATGAAAGATGATGCAATAGCACATTTGTCAGACCAACTTGTGACTATAACGACAAGACTGCAAGAACTTGAGAGAAGACAAATAACAGTGTAGATATTTTGCCAATAGGAGTCACAGAAAACAAACAAAGAACTACAATGACAATAATAGTAAACGTCAAGTGATAATTGACATCTGTTACTGTGGTCATAAACACAATTCTCATTATTCAGATGGACCATGTTATTTTCCATTATTTCTGTTGGTTGGTTAATTTAGTCGCAAAATTAAGTTATCTTCTTAGAGCTTCTAGTGGAGAGAGACGAGATGCCTTCCAAGTAGTATAGACAAATCCTTTAATTTATTTATTTGACTCAGCTTGATTAGATTAGTGTAATTAGTGAGTTCAAGCCAGTCGAGGTAATGGATAATGGATTCACCTATGTCCAGGAATAATGATTGTTGGATGTCCAGCCATAATTCGGATCTACTACTGAAGATAATAGTTTTGTATACTTTCGTATAATGAGCATGACAGATTTATTAAAGTTAAGAAATCGATATTTGTTTTATCCCCGCCAGTAGCGTGATGATTCTTCTTTGCTTTTGCCGTGTAAAATCCGTCGAAAGTAATTAGTAGCAATTATCATCAGTAGATGTCCTACCACGGCACAGCTACAATAGCTAATTCTAATAATATTTAACCACTTTTGCAGAAATATCTGCTTTGTTGTATGACTCTGATCCTCGTCTCTTATGGTGTAGAAAAGTCATGTTTAAGATAAATACAAGACATTAATTAATACAATGTTACCGGCTTATTCTCAAGTACTTGCGATTTGCTTAGTTATGCAATAAAGCAGAAATATCTATTAATCAATAAAGCAGCTGGCTGTTTCTTCTGCAGCAAGATGTGCTTTCCAAACGAATGAATGACTTGTCTACTGTTAAGGAATTCGGTTAGCCTAATTGTAATCAGGAATCTAACGGATAATTAGAAATAAAAAGATGGATGGAGTTGTTGTTGTTCTTGCAGTACAAACCCCATAGTTCTTGTGTATGCAGATCTCTTAGTTGACATTTACCAGTCCTGTCATTATTGGATGAATTGTGCAATAGTAACTATATGTACCAGGTTTATCAAAAGTATGTTCAAAGGTTTGATTGGCATTTAATAGTCCTGAATTAAATTGTTTGCCCCTGTCAGTACTGCTTGCCAGTCCCGATGTCACAGTATGAGCCTCCACATCAGTGTTTATCCAGCCTACTTTATCTCCATTGTTGATAATTATCGAACCGGGCATATAGGGTTCTTCAGCCTCGTCTGCTATGATTCTCACTTTCATTGTATTCAAAGAAGACGAATTAGTAGTTAGGTTAGTTTGACTGGCAGAACTGGTTGCAGACGTTATTGTTTGTGTGGGTAACTCATTAGCTAGTAGTGATTCTGCTTTATCTAAGTTTATGTTTATTTTATTTATTAATTGCTGGATATTTTCTACAGGTGCTTTGACTTATCATTTGTCTCAATTTCTCTCTTAGCATTATCTCTGTATCATTTTTCAATGCTTTGTCGTGTTTCTCTAATGGCACTTCGATGAATTCAAAGTGATCTAAATATGCGCTGGTAGCAAGACTTTGAGCACCAGTAAAGTTTTGATTTCTGTACTCATTTAAGGTTTGGTTTAGTAGGGTACGAACTTTGGAGATTATCCCTGTAGATGTCTTCTGCTGCTGTGCAAAGGCCATCTTCGAAACGATGTGCATGTTGAAAATGTATGTTGTTGATTGTAGCGCCGAGGCCATAATTAGCAAACCTGCAATAAAGAGGAACGTCATGATAGGTTTTGTCATATCCAGAATTTTATCATTCTTTTTTCTTTTTCTTGTTTCATACTTAGGTGTGCCTAACTAAATTGCATTATTTATATTAAATGTAAATTCTCTATTATGAGAATAATAATTAACTGAATACATTGTAATAAAACTATGGAGAACTTTTTCCCTATGCTTAATATTTAGTGTACATAGTCAAATGGTTAGGAAAGATACTTAGAAACAATCCCAAAAATAGATAGACATATAGCTTGAAACATCTTCAGTTGTATCATAAACTGTGTCTTTCAATTTCATTCATTTTATGGCCGACAAGATAAGCAAGAAAGCTGCCAATCAACAAGTAGATAGGTGCCCTTATATCGTTCCATCGGTTAATTATTCCGACTTGTGTGGAAGAATCTGCTTTGCCATCATTTCTTTGAATGCATTTAGAATTATGTGATCCTGGAATTCTTAACATGCAATTATTAAATGAAACAGTATTATTATGTACAAGATCACATTTACCATTTGACAAATACCATTCTACAAACCTGAGTAGTTGTTTAGACGGTTCTTCGAATCTGTTAAACTCAGGTCTTTCCTCCAAAGTATTTCTAGATTCCATAGGAATATAGATATGATATCCATTCCCAGACCATAATACAGATGATTTAAACTCTATCCCAAAAGTATCTTTAATATTTCTTAAAGTTTTAGCTAAGGCACTATATAATGCTAGTCTTGATCCAAAATTGGATTGATCCAGATCTATCATAACTAGATCAATTCTCTGCAAGTTACCAATCTTCTTCCTCCCACCATCATAAGGATAAGCATTTATCCTACAATCCAAAAAGTTTGCCTGTTTAAACCTTGCAAGTACCTCATCCTTGTTAAAAACAATAACTTGCCTTCCGTCAGTAGTGTCGGTAGATATGGTTCTAGGACGCGTAGCTAAATATTACTGTCTCTTTAATAATTCGGTGCGCGTTCTTCCACTAAAAAATAGGTCTTTTCATTTTCGAGCCACATTTGTTGCAACTACTAATACCACTAATTTCTGCTCCACAGCCTAGGCAGACATACCTTACTTTCACTGGATCCGTATTGAACCAGTTGAAACCTTCTCCGCCTGCTTTCTCATTGCTAAAGCCCAAAGATTTTAACGCACTAAGCTGTTTTTTTCTAATGTAGAACAAGATTCCTACAAATATTACCATATTTAAAATAATTCCTACGAAATAACCAAAAACATAACTGACTACAAAGCAAACTGCTAAACTTCCTCCAATAAACAGTAACTGTCTTTTTATAATTGGTTTAAGAGTATTATTCATTATCTCTCCTTTTCACATTTATAATATAGTATATCATATATATCGATTTGTTTAGAACTAAACCAAGGGATTAAGTCAGGTATTAACGATAAATAAACAATGGGAATTACAAGGTCGAGAGTAATCTTGCCGACGGCGGCATAAAATCTAACCGAAATCTACAACACATGAATATCTATACGTTTTAGACGAATTAATAATATACAGAGCTCGCCATTTCGTGCAAACGTTGATTTTAATTAGTGTCAGTAAACTAAAATTCATGCTAAAATCAATTCCTCAAACTGAAAAAGCCAGATAAATAAATCATTAAATAATTGGTTCGATATCATATTTATGAAAAAGGATGACTTCGGGGAAGTACTTCAACAAGGGGGTAAAAGCTCTTGATTCACCTGATATAGGACATGTTGTAAGAGAGACCCCTGATAAGATTATTGTATTTGGAGGGAAGAACGAAAGGTATGATATACCAATCTCTGAAATTCAGCAAACTGGTGCTAACGTTCTAATTGGTCTTAGTTTCAAGGATATTGTAGACAAGTACAAAGTTAATCGTGAAGACCCACTCCCGTCTAGCCGTGAAGACCCATGGACTTCACCATCTGGGAGGATTGATCTTGGAACTTATGAAAGAGAATACCCGAAATCTCTGTTTAACAAGGGAGTACGAGCGAATAATGAAGATCATGTTGGATATATTATGAAAGAAACACCTGATAAGATAGTTGTCTTTGGAGATCGAGGTTATAGATATGATATTCCTAAATCACATATAATCGCAGTCGGCAGAAATGTCATATTGGATATAGATTATCCAGAAATTTTCAAATATGAAGTTGACAGAAATGCTCCATTGCCAACAGGGGAAGCTGTTAGTCAACTGATAAATGAGGCATACCCGGAGGACTATCACGGACCAAGTGACCAGAATTCGTCAACTAAAGAAAAATTTGTTTATCCAAAAGACAAGAAATAGGAATGCAAAATGCTGGCCTTCTGAGACATTGCTACACTTGACCTCCATATTTCGTTACATTGTGTGTCAGTGTAACAAGATTTATCCTTTAGAAAAGTGTAGATTTGTACTTGTGAGACATCAGCGAATCTCAGATTAGAGCCTGGGAAATTGTTGTCTGGCAATATGGCTTAATCATCACAAGCATTCTAGAACGCACACTTCTAGCTCTTTAAGTCTAGAGATGATCCCTGACAGAAGATATAGCGGTGCGATTTGGGATCATGATCTTTAATGTCATTTAGTCGCAGTACTAATATGATTGTTCCACTTCTAACTCAGCATGCGTTACCATCGTGCTGGTAATTAGTAACTATTATCGTCTAAGAACGTATGACGATGTATTACAGGCTATGACGGTGTAGTTTATATATTGAAAAAAATCTTAAACCCAAGTTTCAATGCCTATGTTAAATAATCTAATCTAAGTTCAGGGCCCTCGTTGTATTCATATCTTTTTTTCAATTATGTTTTTTTGAATACTAGGGGACCTGTCATATCATTCGAAGTTACTTTTTAAATCAAAGCTCAGCTTCGAGAATCACATTACCCTTTACTATTTGAGTATTATGTACGTTACTTTCCATGGTTTCACTCCAAAGAGAAACGCGAGAATTTGTTTGATCAGACTGCAAACCTCAGAACTCTAACAAGCTTTAAAGATTATGTACTTGAAATCATAAGGAGGTGAAGTTTGGATCAAAATAATTGGGATAAAACGCCTAGATTGAGAGATTTTCCAATAAATGGAGTTAAATTAATTCAGCGATGGCAAAAAGAAGGAATGCCTGAGTGAGGGGAGAGGTCTTGTTATATTCCCAGTGTGTTCAATTAATGGAATATTGTTTACTCGTAAGGATAGTTCAACCTCTAGGATTCGATCCTTAAGTTTAAAACGCATTTTTTCGTTATAATCCATTTCCCAAATTAAATAACGAGATCTTCCCGAGTTAATGTCTTCAATTCAGGCCGATACAAACACATTTGCTTGTTCACTTCACGTCACTTGATTATCACCTATTACCGTGGGCTTTCCTAATCTCTGTTCTTAATCCCACTTTGACCGTTGTGCCGGTTCAGATATAATTACAGACTTTCAACGATGTATCGATCCAAAGAAGCAGATTCTGAGTAACTATGATGAGTTTACCGACTAAGAACTATGCTTTACGATATTTTCTCCCACACATTTTGAACGGGACTAATTTTTACTGCTGAAATAATTTAGAACAGTTCTGATATTTCCGGCTATAGTATTTACATGATCTCCCAGTTACAGGTATTGATATTTGCCAGTTAGAAAATGTCATCATGTATTAAACAAGTCTTATTTATAGAATTGGCAATCCAGTACGCCCCCAATAATTAACTGCTTTATAATACAAAACCTTATTCCGATTAATCATAAATAGTTTTTACTCAGATTAATTAACAGCATTTAGATATTGTATAAATAATGATGATTGAAAACCTCCTGTATGTAGTTATCGGATTTGTTGTTACCTATATATCACTCGAATTGGCGTGACACTCTACCACCTGCAGAATAAAGGACAAGAAAATAAGACCTTGCATATTCAAGGAAGTTAAAACAGTCTTGATGGTACATCAAACTGGCCTACGTCATCATCATGGGAAAGAGGGTGTATAATAATAAGTGATGATGACGACAGAACTACAGGAAATAAGGAATGTTTTCCAGGGACTGGAGACACTATATCATATGTACCTTCCAAAAATAGATCCTGCACTCGTTCATGACATATTAGTACGTGAACTAGAGAAGAGCGAACGTCCACCATTTTACATGGTTGAAGTATTCACC
>CAVPXM010000016.1:0-52605 GCA_963709405.1 uncultured Nitrososphaerales archaeon | reverse complement strand
ACTTGCAGTATTCTGCTTCTGGTATCCTTGTCATTATTTTGTTCGAGGCTATTTTCACATCACAATATAACGTCGATCTCTTGGAAACTGTAGTGGGAATAAATCTAATCACTATCATTGTATTACTAGCAATTCTTTCCTCTAGACTAGTACGCACATACAGGAACTTTCCAAGTAGAGTTGTACTGGCTTATGCGGCAGCAATTGCCATGCTTTCATTGAGTAATATTATCAGATTCATATATGTTGACAATTTCCTTAAGGGAAAACCTGACCATATAACATCCGATTTTAATCCATTTACCTCATACTCCAACAGCATCGCCTAGTCTAGTTTTTGCATATCATTCAGTAGGTATAATATCATTTGTAAGTTTGTGGATAGCCACTATATTTCTGACATATCATTATGCTTCAAAATCTAGGAGGATAAAATATTGGACTATAATAAGCATTCCCCTTGTATACTTTGCAAGCCTATACATATTACCATATTTACAAAATTTAGAACTCAAAACATGATCGTGCAAGCCCTAAGAAAATGCTCGTTGAAATGGAGGCTCTTTTAGCTAATGGTGGATATTCTCTAAAATCCGTAACAGAGTGTAATGGTCAGATCTTTGTATTTCTGATTAATGAACCAGAACTCAAAAGATCCAAAAAAAGAACGGCTATAAAAACAACATAATCAAGAACTTACTTAGATTTTATCGTAAGTTATCGCCTTTGAAACCGATCAGGTCCTATTTTTCATGAAAAAATCTTCTCATATTACCGTTTTACGTATTCACGCTGATGTCTTAAAAGTTAAACAAGTCACCAAAAAATCCTCTCCTTCTCCTTCTATTATCATAATAATAGTCATCAACATACTCTCCATTTCTATAATGGTAATTGTTATAATGTTCGTCTTCGTAGCTACTTTGGATTTGGGCTATCTTGTCTATCTCCCCTCTGTCTAACCACACTCCCTTGCAAGAAGGACAGTAATCAATAAATGCCTCGTACCTTTGCATTAGCTGCATTTGAGTTGAACATTTTGGACATTGCATAACTGAATATTTATCGCCTCTTTTGTTATTACATAAAGAAAAGGTGTCATTTAAGATTAATGTTTGCTTTGTTCTTTTGTTTTGTTTGCATGGTTATACTAATACGATAGATTATGTTTATCTCTCCATAATTCTTATCTGGAATAGATTAGTGTTTTGGAGAATAATAGGGGTTTCGTTGTTGTAGTTGAGTGATACATAGCAATACACTGAAAACATATTATCAATACATCATCTATGATCCTGAACTAGATAAAAGATTCAGATATACAGTAGCAAGGTATAGACAGTTCATGACTTTAAGACTTAGTCTAATTTTGCTAATAACAATATATGTATGGCGTGGAGTAAACTCGCTGAAAATAAGGAGTCCTCGAGTAGGTAGAACAGACTTTCTGTATATTAGGTACTTTGGAAGTGAATGCTAGTTATCATGTAAGTAGAAGAAGTCCTTCGACCTCCTTAAATTCCTGTTCTTTTATCTCCTCCCATTTCTCGCTATAAGTGTATTTTGTATATTCTTCAAGATAATTTATAATTTGATTTAGTTCGTCAGGATAGTAATTCGTGGGTTCTGGCTCCGGTGCCTTCTTACGGTAATCTCTTGCCCCTGGAAATTCGGTTTCAGAGCTGATAAACAATATATTCCCAAACATTATCGGCACCAACCTTCTGGATTATGCTATCTAATTCTATGCGTGTATCTAGCAAATATGGATCGTCGCTCTTTCTGAATACTGCGGGATCTGGCTGGTATTCCTCTTCTACATCCGTTACGTCTATCTCGTGACCATTTTCTTGTAGCCATGTTACGACATCTTGGGTAATACCTATTCTCTTAATTGTAATACCCATCTTTCCGTTCTGCTTGCCTCCACATATTTACACCGTCTATGTCGTAATCTGTCAGAACACAGACATTCATAGCAACCTCGTGAATCAGCTTCATCAAGTCTTTGACATAATCCACGAACTTCCCGGCAGTTGCCACCAGTGCAATCCTATACTTTTTTGCTTCTGCCTCAAGTAGTACGTCGGTAACACCTTCCTTCTCGACTATGACCATGTCTGTTGTTCCTATTCTTACAGACTCTTCCTTAGTATCAAAAGTGACAGGATATACTTGACCATTAAAGTATAGCATAGCTCTTGCTTTTGCGACAATTCCTAACGATTCTCTTGTAACACTTCCATCAGACCACAATTCTTTTATGGTTTTTTTTATAGTTTATTCCGTGGTCTAAATCCCTTCTCTAACATTTTCGGTCTAATACGATACCAGACACCGGATTGTGTAAGCCTATCAGGTACGTACCTAATAACGGATTAGTTTCAATCGCTGCCTTTTCTTTCCTTGAGAAAACCTACAAGAAACGGTTTGTATATACCACCTAAACCAGTATCCCATGTTGTCTTAATACCTTTACCCTTTAGCGACGGTATCTTATACGCTAGGGTGGAAACAGTTTTTGCTATTAGGTCTTGATACAGCTCAAGATTGATACTTGTCTTACCTGCTGAACCCCCCCATTCTGCACATGGTGTAACCAGGTTTACAAATATAATAGAGGACATTCTTCTTTGAGAGAAATAACTATCTGTAGAAAAACCACATTCATGCAACAAACTTCTAAGACCTATAGCGCTAGTCGTAACGTATTTCTGGCCCTGACTATGCCAGAAATATCTTCCGTCTCTAAAATACGACTCTCCTCCATCTAATGAGGGTGTACCGTTTATACATCCAATAAATTCTATTTTACCCGCGTTGTTATAATTCGGGTCGTCTGATTTCGCAGCAATAGCAGCCCTCTAACCAGTAGTAAAATGAACGAGTATTATTATCCACCTCTATGCCTGCGTCATATGGTGGTGAGTGTCCAACAACTACTTTAGCATAAGCTTTTGTTATATCGATATTGCCACCTGTATATTCTGCAAGAGTGTTTATGAGCTGCCTCTTCACGGTCTTTTATTTTGAAAGGCAGGTTAAGGCTTTCTGGTTGCATTCCTTTTCTTAATACTTCAAACAGTCCGATAATCTCTGTATTCTTAAATGCTATATCCTGTATAGTCCTGTTTCTAGATCCGTTTGGTAGACATTTGAGACTCTCTAAATGTATCTAATGCACGCTCTACAGTAATTGATTTGTCTGTAATACTGTTGATGTAATTCCTGAATTCGCTATATACCCAGCGCCAGATACTATCTTCCACTTAGTTATCAGCCTCTGTTATGTGAATATTATTCTCAGTGTAACGTAAATCTAATGAAAAGAAGGTATTTGCCTTTCCGAATTTATACAGTCTTGTAATATCTGAGTCACTTACCCACTAACGACATTCGATATAATGCGTTACTAGCATTAGGATCTCCGTCACAGTTGACTTTGGATACTGGTAAGGAGCATTCTACTTCTGTGTATTTGGTTGCATCTGATCTGGTTGGTCCCTCTATTACTGTGGAAGGTATGCCAGCGTACTTGTTGTAGCTTACATATACCTGATATTCCTTACCGTTAAATCGTAAGAAGATTGGTATAGGCCATTGCCTATTGTCGTCGTCATAATTCGCTGTATCGTATTTGATGTTATCTGCCCAGTCTTGCGTGACTCATACCACCGTGTCTTTTCAGATAATCGCCTAATGCTCCCGTCGTGGCTCTATGTTGGTATCGCTTGGTACTCTGCCATTGTGCATAATTAAATATCTGGTCTAAGTGCTCAAACTCTTGTATCCTTATTTCGTCGGTGTTTGAATTCCGTACGCATAAATGGAATATCCTTGTTTCATTCGGGTTTCCTGAAATTTTGTCTATCCATACACGGATTCCTATATACCTTCTAGCATCTGTAATTGTAGACATTCACCGGTACCGTTGTAGCATAAAAGTCATTTAGCCAATCCCAAGAGTTATCGCAATTCTCTTTAAGCGCAAACTGAGGCCAGTCCTTCTCAAGCACCGTTGTCTCGTTTTGTATGCCAGTTAATCGTAAAGTATCCAGCCATTTGTTTTGTTGACGTTCCAACAGGACCGTAGTCAACCCTCACCTTTTTAGGAAGGTCTGTGGGGGTCGAGGTTTTTTTGCCGTCTCCCGACATGTTGATTTCAGATACGTAGACTTTCAGATCCCCCTAGTTTTATCCCGCCATCAGCGGCAGAACCGAATCCATTTTTTTGTTTGATTTCATTTTATTCTGTTCTTTTTACTCCGTTTTTGTTTTGTAATACTAGAGACCAGGCCCATATGTTTGAGTATCCAGTTCTAGAGATAACGCAACGCACAGTAGCGTTCCTATGTTTTCTAGAGATAGAAAGGTCTGTCATGATGGTGGTCCTTCGATTTCTGTTACTATTATAGTAGCCAACGCTCTGGAGTCACACGGTGTCTAACCGGTTAGACACTCTATATTAACGTTATATTTATTAATGTCATAAACAACTAGACATTTTATTGCCGCAGCCCGGTCAAAAGACTGTAACCATAAGTGGGAGAGCCCTTACGCAACTAGAAGATAATTATAAGCGAGAGAAGCTCAAGAGACCCAATCTATCCTTTGCTACATTTGTTTCAGATTCAGCGTTAATAGAATTGGAACGTCGTAAGATACTCAGGAAAGCCCAGTTCATTTCTCTTATAGGCTTTGGAGATGATTCAGTTATCCTTAAAGATGTGAGAAAAGATGGAAGGTTAATTGAAGTTCAAGTAAGAAACAAGTATCTAAAATGTCTACACGATGATAGTTCTGATTGCATACATGTTGGATTTGCTCTGGCCTTGCCCGAGGTGAGGAAGGTGTTGAACAAATAGACATATTGATCTACGGTTGCTACTAAGCCGTCGTTATTTTCTATGCATTTCATAAACGTAAGCATTAAAACTATAGACTTGTAATAGTGATCTTGCCCTTCTTCATCATCTCAATTTCTTTTGTGAGTTTCATCACCTGATCAGATAATGCCGCAATTGCATCAACGTTCGATGAGTTCCCTTCAGTCAGCGTAGAAATTTTTTGTTCTTTTTCGTATAGCTGAGAATTAATATTAGTCTCATTGTTTCTTGTCTCTTCTTCAATTTTCTTAATTTGGCTTTGAAGCCTGTGTTCACTTCCTATTGTGAGTGCAGGAACTGCCTTCAAATAGTCATCTAAAAGTTCTTTTTCTGTGGCTCTATAGTAAGAATCAGAGATGCCTACTGAATGCCCCATCAATTTTTCTATATTTATCGGCTTCATTCCAGCAATTTCACATTGAGTTTTATACCACTTTCTAAAACCATGGTCAGTCTGAAATTCATGGCGCCTCCTGCCGGACTCTAATTCAGTTCTAATACCTTGAGCCCATAGAGCCCGTTCCACTAGCCTTCTAATTCCTACAGATTGTAATTTGATTGGCTCGTTAATCTTTCCTTTTTCTTCTTTCTTTGGGAGTTTTGCAGCGTTCCACAAATCTCTCATAACCCAACTGTCTTTACTGATTTGTTCTCCCGAGGCACTGCGATGCTTCATCCATGACTCTAAAGATAAGTAAGCCTCTGGCGTTATGAATGTGATATATTCATCATCATCGTCAGCATACACATTAATTTTCGCAGCAAGTAATTTGCCATCTCTGGTTATTGGAGAAATATGATTCCACTTTAAATGGTCCCAGGCTCCTACCCTTATTCCAGAAGAGGCCATAGTGTACGCGATTGGTTTTATTCTTCTATCAGGATATTCAATAATTTTATGAATCTCTTCTATAGTAGGCGCTCTATCGTCTGCATATCTTTTCCCTCTTGGCAATCCTCTTGTAATTTTCTTCCATTGGATGATTACATCAATCACCTCACAGAACATCTTGATTGTTTTAACATAGTTACGCAGTGTGCTTGCTGTGATTTCCTTTCTTTCTACTCTTTCCTTCTGGGAGTGCAGAAATCTGAGTATATTACCAAAGGCCCAATTCGAATCATTCCTTCCCCTATAAGCAAATGTATTACAACGTTTATCCATAGGTTCACCTTCACAAAAATTAATAGTATCAAAGAATCTCCGCAACCGTCTAAAATACGATTCTTTGGTATAAGGAGACCTAATAGCGTATACGAATATAGTGTATGGATCCAGGAACTCTTCGTTCTTTGGAACCTGATAATGATGATATTGATCTATCAACTCGTGGTTTCACTTTTTTATTCTCACGAGTCCCTTTAGAGAACTATTATCAGTGCGGGTTCGGTGGGATGCAGTACACTACTGCATGTAATACACTATTCTAAAACTACACCAGTAATGTCTCCAAAATAACCTTGTAAGAAAGCTATTTGGAAAACATCATACTACTCTCTCTATCTCTATAATCTAATAATGTGAAGCTTATTTCCTTTCTGAAGATCTCAATTTGTTCTTCAAAATCGCTTATCGGCCAGAAATGGAAACGCATTACTCCAGCTTCATAAAGAACATTTATCTTTTGTATACACTCCTCAACAGACCCAAATAAAAGTAGATTTTCTAACTGTTCTGCAGGTCTGCCTAATGCTGGAGATAGCCTATCTTTTACCATCCTGTGAACTTTATCTTTATCGCTATCGATGTATCCAAACATTGACATAAGACAATTTTCAAATGATTCGCTATCTTTACCTAATCTTTTTCTGTATGACAAAAGGATATTCCATTTTTCTCTGAACTTGTCTGGTGTGATATTATATGCAGATGCCATCCAACCATCACCATATTTTGCAGTTCTTTTTAGACCTGCTTCTGATGATCCCCATGTGCCTACGAATATAGGAGGGTGAGGCTTTTGAAATGGCATTGGTGCAATAGATATTTTCTCTAATTGATAATATTTGCCGCTATAGTCTACGTATTGTGTAGTAGTAGCCTTTATGTCATTACCGTCATCATCATCATCATTTTGTTTTCTCCTACTACTACTGTTCCAAAGTATATGCAAAATCTCTAATGCTTCAGTAAATCTACTCCACCTATGCTCAAAAGGAATTCCACATGCATCATAATCTCCCTTATGTGAGCCAGGCCCAACTCCTGCTGAAATAGCCTTCCAGAAGATAGTATATCTATAACTGATAAAGCCTTGGCACATATAATAGGGCTTCTTACAACTATGTTTAGTATGGATGTGCCAAGTTTTATCCTATTGGTTACTGCTGCAGCTACTGACAACGTACTTAGCGCGTCCAACCAACTAGTTCTAGAGACAATGTGATCGTTTACACTCAATGAATCATAGCCAAGAGACTCTGCTTTTCTTGCAATTGAAAGTATTTGTTCTCTTGTATGAAGCTTTTCGTTTCTTTCATTATTTTTATTATTACTATTACTGCTGCTATTAAATTCGATAACTGGTAAATGAACTCCAAATGCAAGCTGTTTCATTCATTACTTCAGAATCAAATATACAAATATATCATAAAAACTAATACATCGTATAGAGAAGCAGGGTATATACAAAGTAACTTTTTGTCATACACTCTGCTTTGTAGTTCGTAGTATGTGGGCTTGTATATGTATACATGTAGTGTATACAATATTGTTAGCGCGATGCATATAATTTTAGGTAATACCCAAACATTTGGAACAAGAAATAAAGAATAATTTTGACTGGTACATTCGTGCTGCGTGCGTGAATACAGCCCAATAGAACTCGCTGGAAGCGTGACAAAAAGTGCTGCGTACTTTCGTCATGCTAGATGGAAGGGAAGGAGACAATGTCCAAGATGTGGATACCGATTGTTGTATCATCTTAAAGATAAGAGATTTGGATGCAGACGTTGTAAATACAAGTTTGGAGAGTTTACAGGAACGTATATCGGAGAATTCAACTTTTCGCTTGATAAACTAGTACATCTTACGTACCTATTCGCTCTAGGAGTACCTGCATACAGGATCAGGTTTTATGTACCACTTAGTTTGACTACGATAGAGAAGACATTCAGAGTATTCAGACAATCAATCTACAATGAGTCGTTGCTGAAACTAAAAGAGTTAAAGAAGTTGTCCGGAGAATTAGAAATAGACGAAGCATTATTTGGTGGACATAGGAAAGGAAAACGTGGATGGGGATCTGAAGGTAAAAACCTAGTATTTGGAATATACCAGAGAAATGGCAAGGTCATCACATTCCCTGTATCCGACAGAAAACATGATACTTTGATCCCATTGATAAAACAACATACAAAGAAAGGTTCCTTGTATTACACGGATGATCATACTGCATACGCTACATTGAATTTGATAGGTAAACATCAGATAATACTTCATGGAAAGGAAGAATATGTTAGAGGTGATGCAACTCATATCAATGGTATCGAAGGATTCTGGAGCTATGCCAAGACATGGCTATATCACTACCGAGGTGTACCGAAATCATACTTTGAACTTTATTTAAAGGAAATAGAGTTCAGGTTCAATCATAGGAACGAAAATATCTTCAGAATACTGACAGAGATGATGGTAGAATCTGTTCCAAACTCTTAGGTATTACCTAATTTTATTATTAGAGATAAGATTAGAATAACTTGATATGGTTCCATCAAATTATTGTTAAAGGAGAATTATTGCCATTAGTATACAATCACTCAGGTATTTTCTAATTGTAGTCATTTTGATTCTTGTCTTAATCTATATTTATTTGATTATTGCTTGATTTTGTTGTTGTTGCCTAGAATGGATAATGATAATGATAATAATAATGGTATGAAAATAGGATTAAGAGTACCACAAACAGATGAACATCGTGCTACAAAACAAAATATAATCAGACTTGCAACACAAGCTGAAAATGCTGGTTTTGATTCTTTATGGGTTTTAGAAAGATTGATTTGGCCTATTAAGCCACATGACCCATATCCTGGATCTACGGATGGCAAGTTTCCAGCTGATTGGCAGTATATATTTGAGCCCCTAGAGACGCTTACCTATGTTGCTGCAAAAACAAACAAAATTGTATTAGGAACTTCTGTGATAGATATGCTATTTCATAGTTGAAGAACAAGCTAAAGAGTTTCTAGAAAAAACAAGAGAGAAGGGTATGCATTGGGCCCAGGATAGTATCATTATATTCCTTGACTTTCATAAGGAGAGAGTCAGACGCAAAGATCTTGCTGCCGGTACCCTTAAAAATTACTACAGAGCCTGCCAAGCTCTTTTGTGAAATGAATGATTTAACACTCAATTGGAAGAGAATAACAAAAGGATTACCAAGAGCAAAAAATTCATCTAATGATAGAGCTCCTGATCTGTACCCCATACCAGCTGGGCAGCTTTAGGCCAGTTTTAAGATACACTTTGGAGGGTACAGAATATGCCAGGTAGAAGATGGAGTGGAGAAGAGAAGGCCAACATAGTGCTGGAAATATTGACCACAAGTACGTCGACAGCCGAAATATGCAGGAGGTACAACGTTCGACCAACCCTGGTCTACAGCTGGAAAGCAAGTTTCGTTCAAGCAGGTACAAGAGGTTTATCTGGTGCAGATGCATCGGATAGAGAAAAGCAGCTGGAACAGGAAAATAAGAGACTCAAGGAAATGGTAGCTGATCTAGCACTGTCAAATGAGCTTTTAAAAAAGGGGCGGACAAGGCTATGAGAAAAGCCGCCTTTCAGGAATTATTGATGATGATGATGATGAAAGAGAGTAGCGTACTGAAAGCGTCTGTACTGTCCGGATATTCCAGAAGTTCCTATTACTACAAACCCAAACAACGACTAGCAGTTATTATTAGCAACAGAAATCGTCGCCGCAGTGATTCAACAGAAGCAGTAGCACTTGAAGCCATAGAAAAAGTGGCATTGGAATATCCCTCATATGGGGTTAGGAGAATAACAGCCATGCTTCACAGAAATGGGATAGCAGTAAATAGAAAGAAGGTGTATCGTATCATGAAGCTTGCTAATCTTGTCAGGAAAAGAAGTGTCAGAAAGCATGTTATTATAAAGAGGATCCTTACAGTACCGGAAAGACCAGACCAGCTTTGGCAACAGGATATAACCTATATCTGGTGTGGCCATGATGGGTGGTGCTATCTGTTTAGCATCTTGGACTGTTATACAAGAGAATGGCTGGCATACACATTCAGTACCCAGTGTGGTACAGATGAAGCTATAAGGACATTGGAAATGGCAGTACTGGAAAGGTTTCCAGATGGAGTCATTTCTTCTCTGCTTCGATCTGACAACAAGGAGTGATGGTGGGTCGCAGTACACGTCTGTTAGGTTTGTGAATACATTGAAGGTATATGGAATAAGGCACGAAGTTACTGGAAAGAATAGGCCTGACCAGAACGCGTATATCGAAGCATTCCACAAGTCCATCAAGGAAGACTGTATCTGGCAGCACGACTTTCAGACATTCCAAGAAGCTGACCTTGTTATCCACAAGTTCTTCCATGACTACAACTGGAACAGGCCGCATTCGTCGTTAAAGTACATGACACCGAAGGAGTTTTATGCTATGATAAATGGAGGTAATAATTAGATGGGTAGTAGACTATCTCTTGACAAGCTGCCCAGTTTGGAGGGGTACACTCCCAAGCATCTAATATTTTCTGTTTCATTTCCAATTCTTTCTTTTCTTCTTCTTCTTCTTTTATGACTCTGTTAACTTCTTCTTGGCCAATATCTAATTGGTAGGCTATAACCTCAGGTTCAATACCTGAATTGTACAAATTTAGTACTATCTGTCGTTGTTCCTTAAGTATAGAAGGACTAGTAGAATCGATATTGTTATTGTTATTGTCTCCTTCCTGTTTTGTCATTAGCTAGTTTCAATCTCTTCTTCAAATATTCTTAGCATAGTGTATAACTTTTTGTGTATACTATGTAAAGTAAAAACTTCCCTAGTAATATTGAACGTCTTCCAATATCAGAGATATCTAGAGCCATCCGTATTTTTATCCGTTTCCATCACCATTTCTGATGAGAGCATAACCCTAGCTTTTTTTAATTTTAACTTTCTGTCTATCCTATTTTTTTATATTTCAGATTATGATAAAGTATGATACCAACAGACATAGTATAATTCATAGTTATGAGGGAGAATTCGTACGCGCGTGATTATCAATCCCTCATAACTACCAATTACACTCGAACCATCAACAACCCACTAACAATGTGTTTTCCGGGTTAGAGGGGATGTGGCTACTGCCCCCACCCCTCTATAATACTTTATAATTAAAATACAAAATTTATCTGTATGATATGATGGAAAGCAGGAAAAAGACTATACTCATTAAGATAAGTCTCATCGAACAATTTGCGATGCGGCAGGAATGTCTAAAGCTTGCTAAGCTGTGCATGCATACAATAATACTGATTGTAGTGAAGATAGCATCTTCATGAGACAGAATCAGAGTTAAATTGCTACTGCAATGTATATAAAATAAAAATACGCTCAAGTGATCTGAAAGTACGCCATTTATTCTAACTTGAACACTGGAATCACATTTGCAGTCTATGATGAACATGCAGAGATATGGCAAGTTGATTGTACTGCCGGCGTCAAATGCTGATAACTAGGTGTTGTACTTACATAGATAGGTTACATTATTGATCACCTACATGGGTTACACTTTGGTGCTTAGCTCTTATACTTATGGTGGATGTAATTAATCTTTGTAGAAACATCTCTGATGGAGTAAGACCGTTTATTCCTCCATGTTCTCTGGTTTCATTGTACGCTTTTACAAACATACTATCATATCTTATTTTACCATCGACTATGTTTGGTATATCCTCAACTGCTAAAAACTCATTCTTTACTACCTTGTTGTATGCTTCTATTTTCCCTTGTAATTGTGGATAAGAATTTGGTATTTGTTTATCCTTTATCTGGTTGTGTACCAGGAAATGTCTAAATATTTTGTATGTAAACTGTTTACCATTATCATGCATTATCTTCTTAGGCTTACCATTAGTCATTATCCAATCCTATAGTACCGTTAAGAACATCAACTGACCTCTTTCTTTCAGACCACTTGCTAGCTACTTTTCTTGAACAATCGTCTAAACAACTGATGATGTAATTCCTTTGACTGGAATTACGAATATAAAATGGTCCAAGAATATCCATCTGTACCATATCATTTGGATGCTTCATCACAAAGCGTTTGTAGCTTCTTATTTTAGCCTTACATCCAAGGATATTAAGACTATGTCTCTTCAGTATTCTGTAGATAGTTCTGGTGCTTAACGAGATTCCAACAACCTTTCTTAATCTAAACTTGATCCTGCTGCATCCAAACCTTTTGGTTAATCGCAGATTCGAGTATTGTTTCCTGTATTTCAGATGTTATCTTCCTGTAGTTGATATTATGAGGTCTTCTTGAGTTATCTGATAGGCCTTCTGTCCCTTTCCGTTTGTATCTCTTATTCCACTTATAGTAAGTCTTTCTGGATACACCATATCTTTTACAAATAATGCTTATGGTGTCGCCAGTCCATTCTTTCTCATGTATTAGATTAAACCTTGTTTTGATTTCTATATGGTTACACTTCCTGAAAGTAACTTTAGGATGATTTTTTATGCTCTGTCCTAAGCCAATAGATTTATGTGTCAAGTTATTATTTGTAACTGACTTAGGGTTGAGATATACTATTTTTGTCAAATTCAATTCAAGTGGCAAAATCGAGCATATTGGTAACGAATTAACTATTTCATTAAAGTCTAAGCCAGAGAGGAACAAAGCAAATAGGGAACTGTTAGAAAAGTTAGCGGATTATTTTGGAACATCTAAAGATAGCATACATATTATTTCAGGCCTAACTTCGACTAAAAAATTAGTAGATATTTACTAGAAAGCAAATAGGATATGAGAACGTAAAAGCTGACATTGTCGATTTATATTATTTTCAAAAATTGAAACACAATATTCATTAATCATTCTAGGTCTAGCAATTTTAGACATATCGGACAATATCTCATTTCCGACCAATCTTGTATCATTACATAGGAAAAAATGTTCATCTAGAATTGAAAGACCATCACATCGAGTACAAAGATCCTGAGGCGTGTACATTAGAGTTATTTAAATTCCCCAAACCTACTCATGACTAACTGATTCTATGAATAGATAAAACTTTCAGGACTTGTGACGAACTTGATATCCGTCGACTCTGCCAATTGATGATATCTATAGATAGTAGCAATTAGTGGATGTGAACCACAGTTTAGCTCTTAACATCCTGTAAGTTTTAACACATTGGACAAAATCGAATTCTTGTAAAATCCAGTATAGTTATCTCAGAAATAGTGTCTTCTAATAACGATATGAAACATATCGCATTAAAAACCTTTTCTGAATTCAGACATCAAATGTATAGACTAACACCTTGGTATACACAGACAATGATGATAGAAGTCTATGTGTCTATAATGAGGCGCGCCAAATAACACGTCCTATAGATAAGAATTTATTAATACACGATGACATTTTTCAAAAGAACTCACCGATGAAGAATCTCTTGTAATATTTCAGCAAGTCAGAAACGTAAGTATTTGTCCATGACGTATTTAGAATGAATCCAAACCTTTGTGTGGCGTTTATCCATAAAACCTCAAATACAAGGATCAGATTACGTATCGCAAGTTGTATAGAACAAAAAGTATGACGCTGCCTCTGGGATTATTATTGATAGCCATACTTGCATTATCTTGTTTATCTACTAGTATTTTTAATGAACGAAATAATGATGCACTAGCTCAACAATACATCCAGACTATAAAATATAGAAATCTAGTAATAGACTTGGGGAATGGGGTAAAGACTAATGCCCAATTGACATTTCCTGCCGTTGGAAAAGGTCCATTTCCGGGAGTCTTACTTATCCATGGATCCGGTGCTAATGATAAGAATGGAACATTAGGGTTTGTTCACAAGAATGGTCCTAAACCACCTACACCACTTTGGCAAATTGCTAAATTTCTAACAGAGAGGGGCTTTGCTGTACTTAGATATGACAAGAGAGGTGTTGGTGCAAATTTTACAATTAACCAGAACGTATGGGGAAATGCTACAGTAAATGATCTAATACATGATGCGGAGAAAGCTTTGAATGTTCTTTCAACTCAACCTGAAGCAGATCCCAAGAGAATAAGTTTGATTGGCCATAGTGAAGGTGTGGTTATTGCTCCTAGAGTAGCAATAGATAATCCGACGAAGGTAAAGAATATTATACTTATGGGCACAGTAGCTCAGAACCTTCGAGATCTACTCCACTATCAAGCGGTATCCATACCAGAAACGTACGCTATACAAGTATTGGATAAAAACCATACTGGACTGATATCTATACAACAAATAGCAAAGGATCCTGTGCTAAGCCATATATTTGTGCCATCTTCAGTTCTACTTACCTTTTTGCGTACTAATGACACCAAAATTATAACTAACTATCTCATAAACAAATTTGGAAATAATACATTAGAAGCTGGTCGAATAAGTATTGATAAACAACTTAAACCTTTACTGATAAAATCATATGAAAACTTGACAGCTTTCAATCTATCCAAATGCAACAATCTTGAAGGATGTCCTGCATGGTACAGGTCACACTTTAATTTGATTCCAACTTTAAGCATCATTGGTAATGTATCTAATTCTACTAGCATCCTACTGCTCAATGGGGAAAATGATTCTGATACTCCAGTCCAGCAAGCGTTTCTCTTACAACAAAGACTAACTGACCTAAATCATCCTGATCATACATTGATCACATATCCCAATCTAGGACATTTGTTCTATCCTTCATCTCAGTGGATAACAGGGTCTGGACCGATCCAGCAGTATGTATTAGCAGATCTTTACGCATGGCTTGAGACTCATTCCGGATTTGCAAATCATGCTGTAGCCGCGCGCAACTCTACTTCTATGCCATCCTTCAACTCTACCACTAAATAAAATAATCCCGGGAACAATATGCTCATCTTGGTTATTGACCTTTCTTTCTTTCTGGCCTAGGTGCAAAATATTATTCCCGGTCGTCATAATATTGCACAGTTCTATTCCTGTTATGCTTTGTTTGTTTTAGCATTTTCCTCTGACACGCTATAAAATATGTTGCTAGGGGATAATTTTTCTTTCTCAGACAATGTGGGCGCACACTGGAAATTTACCCCCTTAGTAGTCAGAAATTTTAGCTCTAGTAATCCAGGATAGAGAATTGGAATAATAAAATGAAAGTTAATCAAATTAATATTAGAGCCTATCCCAAAATTATCCTCCTGTATATAATAATGCAACAGCCCAAACATACTAAAGCAAAATAGTTTTCTATCTTCTTTTCATATCTAACTAAGAGTTTTCTGAGCCTGTTATGCCAGGAATTAGTTCTTTCAACAACCCATCTTCTTCTCGTAGTATGATGAATACTACCCTTTGTTATTGATTGTTCTCCTCTATGTCGAATATGTGGTAAGTATCCTTTCTTGATAACACCATTCTCGATCTCCTGAAAGTCATATCCTTTATCAAGACAGAGGTTCTGTTTCTCTTTATTAATATTATAAGACGGTCTTTTAACTACGATATTATCCAGTGTGTTTATAGCAGCCTTCATATCATGCGTATTAGCCGCAGTTATAACAACGGATAATGGAATACCATCTTGATCTGTCAATATATGACGTTTTGTTCCTAACTTACCTCTGTCTGTAGGATTAGGGCCAGCCAGTCATTTCCCCCCTAAAGGTGCCTTTACAGATACACTATCAAGTGATTGCCATTTCCAACGAATACCTACTACATCATCATACACTATTAGAAGTCTAGTCCATAATTTTTTAAATACCTTCAATATTGACCATTGTTGGAATCGTCTATGGCAGGTTGATCCAGAGCCATATTCCTTGGGCAACATCTTCCATTGACACCCAGTTCTTAAGACATATAGAATACCATCCAGTATCTTCCTAAATGATACCGCTGGACGTCCTATGGTATTAGTTGGTTTTTCAGGTGGAAGTATCAACCTTATCTCATCCCATAACTCATCTGGGATTCTCTTGACAGTTGGAATGTACTTGATTCTGTCGTAAGCCACATCAATGAACAGACATTCTCAAGCTATATGTCTATCTATTTTTGGGATGGGTTCTTAGTCGTAATGATTATAATAACATACTGAGCCAGATTAATAATGAAAATAATGAGATACAAAGGCGTAATTTTTCTTTCGACCCCTCACAGAAAGAAATTTACCCCCTTAGTATGTAAAATATTTTGAATGCATTCATAATAGATTAAGTTATGGAAGCATAGGTCAATACGGCCGCTCGTCTGATTCTGAATCCTATTATAATTTTCCTTTACATTATCCTATCTTCCTCCAATTCTTCTCTAGAGTTGAAAATAACCCGGGTATCCCTGGTGTTAAATGATACCAGATCCAATTTCTATGTATAAATCCACATTTGTGTCATATCTGGTCCTCTTTAGAATAGGAAGGCGCGCCATCCCATTCGGCTTTCATCTATACATACTAAGACAGTATAAATCGCAGCTCGATAACGAATTGCTTTCACTTATCCACGCAAGACGATATCTGATGACTTGTCCAAAAAAGTGGATTACATACACTACTTAATTGCATTCCACCGAATCCGCTGGAAATACTATCGATCTGATTTACTATCGCTCAGGTGATTATTTCCCTTCAACATCTTTGCTTTTTCGTTCAGTACAAGTCTTACATAATTGCAAGACCATTATTTAATGAGAAAATTCAAACACATTGAATCATAACTTTTGTGGAGTGGTAATCAGCTTTCCGAACAATCGTGATTCCATCATTTTTATGTGACCCATTACCATATCTTCGAAAGGATAAACCGTATCTATTATTGCTTTTATTTTTCCTTTACTTGTCCACTTAACTATCTTTTCTAATCCTGCACGTGTTCCTTGAGTAGCTCCGATAAGATTAAGTCCTCTAAAGAAGAGATATCTCAAATCTAATTTTGAATCATATCCTGTTGTTGCTCCAGTAGATACTAAGGTACCGCCCATATTTAAGAGACTAACTTCTTCTGCAAATACAGATTTTCCTATATGTTCAAAAATAATATCCACACCTTGATTATTTGTTAAATTTCTAACTTTCTTGTACCAATTAGGCTCTCTATGGTTTACAACATGATCAGCACCTAATTTAAGACATTTATCCATTTTTTCTTGCGTACCAGCTGTTGCGATAACATCACAATTGAACAACTTTGCTATTTGAATACCTGCTATTCCCATACCACTTCCACCTCCCATAATCAAGACAGTTTGTCCTGGCTGAATATTAGCTCTAGTAACTAACATGTGCCAAGAAGTCATCCCTACCATAGAAATAGCCGCTGCATCTTGAAAAGAAAGATTATCTGGAATTTTTATGACATTGACCTCTGGTAAATATGTATATTGGGCAAATCCCCCCCATAAAGGGCCAGTTTGAAAACCCCATACTTGTCTTTGACGACAGTCATATTCTTTGCCAGAAGTACAGTCATTACATATTCTACATGTTAGATTGGGATGTCCTACTATTCTTTCTCCTTTTTTTATATGTAAAACATTTTCTCCAATATCTATTACTGTTCCCGAAACATCACTTCCAGAAATGTGAGGAAGAGGAATCTTGATTGGTTCTCCCCAAATTCCCCAAAGATCATTGTAATTATAGGAGACTGCTTCGACTTTTATAAGAACTTGATTATACTTGATTTTTGGGATTTCTATGTCTTCTATTTTTACAACTTTTCTTGGATCCTTATTATGCTCACGATATACAGCTGCCTTCATATATCTATAAAAAAACAATATGAAATTTAAAGAATAGGTTTAGAAAATATTACAAAAAAATATACAAATAGAAAATAGTAATAACACTATTATAGAAATAGAAAGCAGTTAATTTTCATTACCGCTCTACCACAACGTCGTGATTACATAACACTCAATAAAGTCCCTTACTGGTTAAGGTTGCCTCAATGGAAAGGGTTCGGGTGTTTGATCTACTGGTAAAATGCAAAGGCGCATTGTTCCTAAAGACATAAAATAATTTTTAACAAAGCTGCTAAGAATAGTTACTGACTCCATTAATTGTTTAATTGTTAAGTTACAATTATTTGTATATTATAAGCCCGGTATCTACAGTTTCCAATCTAGCATCGATAGATTTGCTAATCTCGGTTCGATGGGTATATTTAATGTAGTAATGGCTTCCAAACCATTCAATAATTAAGCTTATGGAATTGCATCATGTCTTTCTATTTTAGCTCTGCTACATTTTTACGCAAACACACACTTTAATCTCTGCACACTTTAGTACATTTGTCTTCTCTCGATTTCCTGCAACCTAGCTGATAAAGATACAAGTTGATCTGATAGTTGCGCTATAGCATCATCCTCTACTTTGTCACGCTGTCTTAGCGACTGATTTAATTCTTCTAATTCTTCTACCTTGGTTTGTATGTCGGCACCTTGTCTTTCTAGCTGATGGATATTTAGGAATGTGAGATATGGTTCAATCTTGCGAAATATCTCGGCTTTTTCAGAATCCTTTTTACCTGAGTATGTCGAGCTAGAATGTCCTATAAAACACTCAGAATAATCTGCATAACTAAGATCAGAAATGGTAGCCTTTACAAACCTTATAAATGAAAGGAAGTTCTGTTAGCCTGTCATCACCTTGTATAGTCAGATGAAGGTGAGCCAATAACGATGACTCGGAATATTATCGCTAGAGTGAACAGCTAACCCTTCATCATAGCAATATCACCTAGAGAGGTCTCTTGGCCGCTATGCACAGATAGTTGCGGATACCGCTTCTCACTATAGCCCATACTATATATTCTTGATAATATTAGGATGAGTTCCAGAAAGCTTTACACTTCTGCTTCATGTGAATATTAGAATTGCAAGAAGGCTATTCAAAGATGACTTTAAATAAAATCAGAATATATTGTGATTGCTGATGATTCACGTAGTTCAATATGGAAAATACGGATTAATCAGCAGGAATTTCCATCTAGACGGATTGAAATATATACCAATTTGGTAGCTATTCTCTTTAAAACACAATAAAGTAGTTGTATGATTGCAAGGAAATTTAACAATAAACTCATAGATCGATAATTCTATGAAGCCTGGGCCATTGTTATATGACAAATATTCACGAATTGAGCTACAGTCTAGCTGATTGAGAGATACACAGGTGGTAACATCGTAGTAGGTAAAAAATATTTTTTAGATAACTGGTACTTGATGGTCAAAACAAATCCAAAGTAAATACGATAATCAAACTTATCTACCCTTTATACATGACGAGAATAGGATGATGGTAAAAAAGATAATACATTTTATGGTCTCTTGTGCAAAATTTCCTCAGACCAATATTGACTGAATCTCTCATATAACTCGCCGGGATGTGGCACTAAATCGCTGCTTATAAAAGTAGATATAGTATCTTGGCTCTTAATTATTATTTTGAATATATCCCTGGCAGTGATTATACCTACTAGTTTTCCTTCTTGTTCAATTACTGGAAGTCTTCTTATGTTTTTCAGTTGCATTGTGTCTATAGCATTCTTAAGTGAACTATTTGGTGTTATGCTAATTATGGGCTTACTCATTAGCTCACGTACCGGGGTATGATACAAAGTTTGATCAAATGAACCTACTATTCGAACAACATCCCTTTCAGTAATGATGCCTACAATATTATTTTGGTTCTTAGTGCTATTTTGTGCTACATCATTTCTTACTATTAGTACATTACCGATATTATTTTCATACATGGTCCTAGAAATTGCCTGAATGGTTTGATCTTCAGTTTGGACTATTACTTTCTTAGTCATAATGCTTGATACTGGAATCGATTCGAAGCTCATCAACCGAGTAATACGGTTGACAGTATATTACATTTTGGATCATAGTGCATGGCAGTGCATATAATATCATACCTTTACTATAGTTGAACCTGCAATATGTGAAAAATTGGAGATAATAATTAATCATCATTAACGATTATCTGGACTACTATTAATATTAGTTCTCTAGCTATAAACAATAATTAGGTTCGGTTTTCCCAAAACATATAACAACTTTATAAATATGCTTGATAGTATTAAAGTCCAGTTAGTTGCTCATTTATACGGTCTATGTATTGCTGCTTATCTTTGCGTGTTAACTAAATGGAATCGATTTTGGAAACATTAAAAGAGGAACTTCTGGCCCACTGAAATACTGGAATATTATGCAAGACATTGTACATGACATATAGACATACTGAACATTAGCCATATAAACATCTACAATAGATTTATCATGATATCGAGATACTAAATCAATGTGGTAGTAGATGTAAGACCGACAGCTAATCATAATAATTGTAAAATACAGATAAGAAACATACTTGTTCCAATAGATGGCTCAGAATGCTCCTTAAATGCGGCTAAGTATGCAATAAAGCTTGCAAAGGACGAGAATGCACGGCTATTTTGTATTCATGTTATAGGTAGTGTACCCTACGGGTATACAAGTTCTCCGCCTGCAATAGATCAGTACTTTAAAGATCTAGAAGAGAAAGCTCAATCTTGGTTTAAGAAAGTGAGGGATATGGCAAGGAATGAAGATATTGCAGAGTTAAACACTGAGACTTTCACGGATGTAAAATCTATTATAGGATCTATTATAGACTATGCTACTGACAAGGATATAGATCTAATAGTTATTGGAACAAGAGGAAGAACTGGACTGAAAAGATTCTTGACTGGAAGTGTGGCAAATGGTGTAGTCCAGCATGCTCATTGTTCTGTCTTGCTTGTTAGATAGCCACTAATGTTTTATTTTGCTTATGAAATGCACTATACACTATACGTATTAAGGCTGAAATCATTACAATGTACTGGTCGGATTTGCAATGCATCGTTAAGAAACGCGAATTTGGTTTCTGCAGTCTCAGTTCGGCCTTAATATACCTACATGGATTAGGAAAGAAGTTAAGATATCATTTGCAGGTCAGTTAATGAATTTTGTACTCTTTGGCATTTTCACACTATTTTGGTGGACTTGTAAATCAATTCACTATCCCTCTTACTACCATAGATCTTCTATCATGATACTAAAACACCACCGATATTCCATATTACATTGTTTTCATAAACATGATACTTGGTACATTTGATCTCCTACCAGCCTTCCTTCAGATGTCGGCAGACTATCATGCTGCATTGAGGAAAAGATTACGATAAGGTTACAAAAGACATAGTACTTAAAGTTGGAATAACCATATCTATATCGTACGAATTTAAGGCATTTGATTTTTAATAAGAACCAGTGATTCATTCCTAAGTGGGATATGAATGCTATTTATAGGCTGGTTCTTAAATGCTGGGACTCAATCATATTTGCCATAACAGGAACCATTATCAGTATTATCTCAAGTTCTCTCAATCGATATCATGAATAGCAATATTATATAAGACCAAATAGTTTCAAAGAAATGTTCCCTGAATGCACATTTCACATTATGTATATGTTATTGAAATCAGAATCAAAGCTGCTCTTACTAGTTACTGTGGCGTAAAGAATCGTTTAAACAGAACGGCATATTATCCAGTTAAATTAAGTCGATATGCCATTATAAATCAGCCAGATTAACTGGATTCCGGATACACCGAATTTATTAATTTGTGCAAGTTTGTGCTATTTAGTAATAATGGTAGGCTATTGAATTTTCAAGAGAAAGTAAACGACAAGAATTGTGGATGTTAATAGCACACCTATACATGCAATGAGTCTTGTAGTAGTATCGTTTAAAAAAATTTTGTATGCACACACGCAGACGAAAATATAAACTACTAATATCGCTATGACAGAGATACTGGCCAGTTGTTCAAAATTGTGCGACAGAAATAGTACTAAAGTACAAGCTGCTAATGTGACCAGTATTGTAGCAATAGCAGGAGTGCCGCTTGAGGATAATTCTCTTAAGGTACGTAAATTAAATAAAGAGGAAACATTTTGTAGTACTCTCGCTGCTGCCAGCATGTATGCATTTACTGCAGATAACATTGCAATAATTCCAATTATAACGGTTATACTTTGCGATTCTTTAGAGATCAATCCTGATGCCGTAGCTAGAGGAGCCGGAGAGTTCGCAAGGACTTTGCTACCAGTAGCGCCAATTAGTGAAATGTTCAAAAATATATATACAAATCCTACAATAATCATTGTCATTCTCATCGCTCTATATACTATTTTTTCTGCAGTTCTTGTCTCTTGGGCTGGTATAGCACTTATTTCAAAACCTGTAAAAGGAAAGTAAACAATCACCAAAGCTTTTAGAAAATCAGTACTTCTTGAAGATGGATAAAAGGGGGAAAAATTACTTTCATGAATATAAGGAACTAGAAGAATGGCCAAGATAATTAGAGGTGCGATCTTGGCTATTGTCAATACATTTTCAGTCTTTCCTGATAAAAGTACTCCTTTTATGTTAATTGCACAGAAGCCTAAAATCGCAATAATCTCAACTAATAGGATGACAAAAGGATCATGTTGAAATCCAAAAAAAGAGAAGTATTGTCCTATTCCGTCTGCAATTGCGGCAATTCCAACTACTACCGAGATGAGGTATAAAAAGACGAGTATCAATGAAATTTTCTTGCTAAATACTATTGAAAAGATAGAATAGAATGCACCAGTTGAGGGATACTTATAAGAAGCTTTTGCTAGTGCGTACGCTACGCATGATGCAGATGCTAAAGCAAAGAGCCAGGCAAATATTGAACTTGGTCCAGCAATTCCGGCTACGATGCCAGGAACAATGAATATTCCTGAGCCAATTGTACCTCCAATACCTAAACTAACAAGCTCAAATAATCCAAGTGATATCTTGTAGCTCGTTTTTATTGACTCCTGTCCATAATCCTGTGCGTTTGGCCATGGTATATTTATTTGGAATGATATTAGTTACCCTGTGTCCTAGAGTCACACTCTTCATAAATCATAACTTGAATAAGGGATACTTCCATCAATTAAGACAAATAAGTTACTTGTTATTGATGAAATTGTCATATTTTGTACAGGAAGAGATATAGCTTTGTTCATTGATCTGCTCTTTTGAATCTTGGTAAGTAGAGGAGAATTAGAGGCTCTGTAGGAAGGAATCTCATGCCAGATTACGACTTGTGCTCTAAGTTGAGAGTGATAACGGATCCCCCAACATATATTGCAAAGGAGCTACACAGAAGCAGAATGTGAACTTTGTGGCTTTCATGATATCGTAAAGGAGGTATTGACTGGAGAATAGGCCTAAGAGAAGGGCCTTCTAAACTACCTGATGAAGTTGCTGTTAAGTTAAGGAAGAAACTTGGAAAGGAAACAATAGTGGGCTATTCAGTAGATAAATAAGATGAGAATAATTGAAAGAAATGTAATTAAATGGAAAGTAAATGAGAGATATGAAAAGATTACATTAGTTGAAAATTCCTTCAGAAGTTGTGATGTGCCTACCTAATGCTGCGATGGTGGCAGTAATAGTGACAGTTCAATGATGTCATCGCTTCAAATTGTGAAATATATTGGTTATGATGTCGATGATTTGAATTCTATCCAAATTCTCTATTCTCGGAGTGGGTTGTGGTGCACGGTAAAGTTTGCGCATATCCGGAAAGGTGAAGTAGTCGTCGATATACGTTTTGGTAGAGGAGATCTAATTCATTTTGTGTGATAAAGTAAATCTTGGTAGAACTGCAATCCAGTAAAGAGCATATCGAATTAAAAAATAATAGAAGAGCTTTAGACTATTACCTATAATAATCCCATTTCACATTCTTTACAGAAGCATATTGTTATTCACTAATAATTCTCATAATAACAGATGCAGTGCATTACGTTGAAAACAATTGGTTTATAGATTTCGTTATGCTAATAAAGATTGGTGAATTATTAAGGTAATGACAAATGCATCAACAAAGAACACCGATACCAGTACAACAGTTCTCCTAGATATACTCGAGGTGTCTAAAAACGGGATCACGAAAAGAGGAATAATAGATAGATTACCCTCTATATCACATGCACAATTGCGAAGATGTTTTGCAGAGCTAATAGATAAGAGATTATTACATTATGATGAACTACAACACATCTATACCACAACGGATAGAGGTATTCTTCATATGAAGAATATTGAAAAGTAGTATAATGATAGATCCTAAGGTCGTCGTACACAAAATTTACCTTTCAAATCACTGACTAAAAAAGTTATGCAGTTCAGTAGAATAGTTGTGTAGTATGAATAGAGGTTACTCTATTCATTTCATTATTAATGAATGTATATTTTAAGCCATCAGTTGCATAAGATGACTCCTGCAGCATCATTAAAGGAAGAAGCAGACCTGATGTAATCATAATTAGCGCACAAAGTTTGGATACCTATAAAAGAATAATAATAGGCACTTCAGAATCGGCGCTGTTATGATAACCGTCATCACCTCCTCAATAAATCTAGAATACATGAGCATGACGTTTCTAATGCTCACGTTATGCATAAACACGAAAGAATTCATCCTATTATATTATATGAATCAGATCAGAATTTACTATTTCTGCAAGGGTAGTAATCATCATACGTCAGGTCTATCCTTTACATATTAGATTGTTCTTTCAAATATACTCTTTTCAAATGATGAATGTAATCTACGTGCTAGTTGTAAGGACGTAAATTTTCTATAAATTCCGATCAGCGTTCTCAGGAATGATTCTGCAACATAGTTTCGTTTTATGCATAAACAGTAACCCTTGGTCGTTTCAAATATTTTGTTTGAGTTAAAATGCTGGGCCCCGATTTCATACAGCAACATGGCTTCTCTTTTCCACATATGGATCTAATGGTTTTGACGTGCTCTAAGACTTACTTAAGCCCACAATGTATAAGTTGTGCACACAGAGATAATACAGTCGATATTCTCTTCCTTTTGAAAACTAGCATACACATAACAATAGAACATTCAAAGCTTTAGCTCTATCGTCTTAACTTAATAGAACCTTAGAACCAGTAGAAAATTATATTTACGAGCATTTTAAGTGCTACGATAACTATGCTAGATTAAGTCCCATCATAGTTCCGAATGTTAAGGGTAATGGTTGAATTCTCATTTTTAGAAGAGTTTGACTTTTTGCAAACATATTATCGCTTATTTAAGATTTTATGATTGCAACAATCTAATATAGATTAGATGGGTTAATCGTTAGCTGGTGATATCTTGGAAGGACTGTTAATCTCAGAGTCAGATCATGGAGGAGATATTGCGCTAGCCACTGATTTATATGAACTAACTATGGCTGCTGCATACTATCACTCTAGTCGTAACGAGAAGAGTATAAAAAAGAAGGGAATTTTTGAAATGTTTATCAGAAGGCTACCGGCGAACAGATCATATCTTGTGGTTGCTGGTCTCGAACAAGCCATACATTTCCTAATGAAGATGAAGTTTAATGATAAGCAAATCTCTTATCTCAAATCTCTTGAAACATTCAAATACGTTGAGCAAGATTTTTTTGAATATTTAAAGGGATTTAAATTTACAGGTACTGTTTGGGCAGTTCCTGAAGGAACAATTCTTTTCCCTAATGAACCAATCATAAGGATAGAAGCACCTATGATTGAAGCACAAATAGTTGAAACATATATCCTATCGATCATAAACTTCGAAAGTCTAATAGCAACTAAAGCATCAAGAATAGTTACCGCAGCGAGAAGAAAACCCGTCGTAGAATTTGGTTCTAGGCGAGCTCACGGACCGCAAGCGGGACTTTTGGCTGCTAGAGCTCGCCTATATAGGAGGATGCGTCGGAACTTCAAATGCACTTGCCGGATATAAGCTAGGGATACCGGTATTTGGTACAATGGCTCATTCATTTGTCATGAGTTTTGAACGAGAAGAGGACGCATTTAATCAGTTCAGTAAAGTATTCCCTACTGGCTTCTTGTTAGTTGACACTTATGATAGTATTGCTGCAGTAAAAAAAATAATCAACTTAGGAATTGATATATATGGTATAAGGTTAGATAGCGGAGACCTAGTTCAAATAGGTACAGAATCCAGAAGATTGCTTGATAATGCTGGCCATACCCGGACCAAGATCATGGCAACAGGAGATTTAAATGAATATGTGATAAGTGATCTCATTGATATGCATGCTCCTATAGATTCTTTCGGAGTCGGAACTGAGCTTAGCACATCAAGAGATGATCCGGTCATGAATGGGGTATATAAATTAGTTGCTGTAAAATTACATCAGGTTTCAGAAATAGGTAAGAAAAAGAGCATTCATGATAAAATATTATATAAGATGAAAACTAGCTCAGGAAAGAAAACTTATCCTGGCCCTAAACAAATACTTAGGATTATAAAAAATGATAAAATAAAAAAAGATATTCTGGCATTAGAGGGGGAAAAGGAGATTCTTGATGGTCCAGGAGTTCCGTTATTGGTAAAATTATTTGATAAAGGAAAGCTTTTGCGTAAACTGCCCTCAATTGTAGAGATTCAAAGATATCATATACAGCAACTAAATTTACTTCCCACAAAGTTTAAGAGTTTAGAATTTCTGCCAGAAAGATTTCCAATAACATTTAGCAAAAAGCTGAAGGCAATAACTCAGCATTTCAGACCTGACTAATGTGTAAATGTGCATACTACAAGTATAAAGCAGACTATTTTAGTAAAGAAATGTAGACTTAATGATCCTAGCGCAATCTTAATCCATTCTCGACATTAAAAACTATACAGTTAACTAAATCCCACATTTTTATTTCTACGGTAATCATTATAACAAGACTTCATTCTGTGAAGATGGTTAGATTTTGGTGACATCGAATTATATTTACTTGATGGATAAAGATATCTATTCTTGTAGATTGAAGATCGGATGTTAGAATATTGGGAAAATTGCAGTTTATGAGGTTGGTGATTTATGTGTACAAGGATAATCTAGTAGACAGTCGTAGATAAATATTGAAATGACTACATTCGATTCGATTTCCATAAATGTTAGACAAATAAATACAACTAAGGAGAAAAAAGGAAATAGAGAACAAATATATTATTGGCGAACGAAGTAGAAAAAGATCTTACGAAAGAGACAGCTGAGATGGGTTTTGGAAATAAATCTGAAGATAGGAAGCAGCATAGGTATGCAATTTTAGTAATTGATATGCAAAATGATTTCGTCAAAGGCAAACTTAAATGTGAAAGAGCTGGTCGAATAATACCAAATATAAAGATCCTGCTTGATACTGCAAGACAAAAACAGATACCAGTTTTTTATTGCATTGATGAGCATCTTCCGATTGACACTTATGAGATGAATCTATGGGGTCCTCATGCCATGAAACATACTGAAGGAGCTAAAGTAATAGATGAACTAAAACCGTCAGACACAGATTATATTATTACCAAGAGAACGTATAGCGCATTTAACGGAACAGGATTGGATAAAGCCCTTAAAGGAATTTATAATGGCAAGGGTGCTGATACGTTAGTCATAACAGGCCTACACACCAATATCTGTGACAGACATACATCGTACGATGCATTTGTTAGGGGATTTGAATTAATAGTGCCCGATGATGGAGTGGATGCATTTACAGAAGAAGAACACAATTCAGGTTTAGAATATATTAGACGATTTTATGGTGCAAAGATTATGAATACAAATGATATTATAACGTCTTGGTAGTTTGGTAATTATGATAAGTGGAACAGAGGAATTGTCCTAAATAGAATAAATTTAGTACATCGATTTCCCATAGATAATTACAATTACCTTCCCAATATCATATGTCTACTATAGAAATTCGATATAGGAGTTTGCAAGTATAAATAGGTCTTTTGCTTCATTATTATAACTACTTCTCTTTTTAACGACTTTTTCATTTTTCGCATGAAAAAGCGAAACCTTGGCCCTAACACATGCTTTATAACACATCCAAAAGTAGACTACCCTTTCTAGACTAAGATCGTTGCTTTTTCTTATGTATTGAGAAATGAAATATTTTCTAAAATCTGTTCTATAGTGATGATCAAGATCCATGGAAAGATGTGCCACGTCTTCTGCAATATCGGCATATCTCAAGGGATCATTAAACTCTATTCTATCGTATAGATAGAACCTATTTTGTAGGATGAAGACATTTTTTAAATGCAAGTCACCATGTATATCGCGAATCTTATTTTCATGAATCCTATCAAGAAATAAATTATTGTTATTTTGGACAAAAGTAATTAATATTTTCTCCAGCTTCTGATCAACATTTGCAAATTTCGCAATTGTATCAAAATTCTCTTTTATTTTCTCCTTTATGAACTTTGGCTTGCCGTACTTTTTGATCTCTACAGAAGTTCGTGTACGAAGATGGAATTTATGCAGAATTCCAACTAACCTTTCGATAGTTCTTAAGTTAACTTTTCCTATCAATAGAAGATTATCCATACGATATTGTTGTGGAATCTCTCTCATTTTAACAGCATATTCTAGAGGTTTCCCCTTATGCTCCAGGTTAGTAATTCTTATTATATTATTACCATTTTTTCCAACAACTTTCACAACTCCCTTATACATATTACCACAAAGAATTTTATTTAACTCGACTTCTTTTTGACAGGAAATTTTTCTGAATTCTAGTGATGAAAAATCAAGGATTTTACCAAATTTAATGCTCTTTTTTATTTTGTATGCATATAAGCCTGTTAGAAATATCCATGAGATGTGTGTTTCTTCAACAACAATTTTTGATATTTTGTGAGGGTATGCATTTTCTGTTCTAAGGCCTGCTATCACCTTTTCCTGCTGTAAAGGACTCATTTTTCCTCATCTTGATAATAACTCTCTTGCAAATTTCTCTGCAATCTCATTCGGTACTTGTCGATTTATGTCTACAATAATGGGCTGTTCTACAACTGGGTTATAGATGCATTTCATGCTTGTGTAAATTGATGCCCTTATATCAGAATAATCATTTTTCATATTTTTAACAAGATGTTTTCTAGAAAATACATCTAACAATCTATATCTGGTTCGTTATTAAAAAATATCCTCTCTTTATAGCTACGTGGTCGTTTTGTTATTATATCAAAATGTCTTAAACTGATTTCCATTGTTGTTTCATACAGTTGACTCGATTATCAACAACATCATCCTGATTTTATCATTAGACAATAAATGCACTATAAATTAATGACACACATAGTCTTTTATTATCCAGTTTATGCAGTTTATATATGGTTTTACTTGCTCCTAATAAACGGCAAGTAGATACTATATCAATTTCTTTCATTCTTTAATTAACGTGATTATTAAATCGATCAAATGCTACTACCCCAGATAAAATCATCGATTATCAAGCCGACGTTGAAGTTGTAATATAATGCGAATTATGCAGTATTTATTCCATGTCTTGAAATAGTATCTATATATCGCGTGGCTGATAAAGCTCTGACTTGGGGTCTTGACACATCCAAGTTCAATTAACGATTTGCTAAAATCATGCCAGGATCCTGTTTAATAGTACAGACATAATGGTTAGCTAAAAGAAAGCTATTCGATGGTTCAATAGTCTAAAGTTCTGGTGGCTGGCTGACAATGCGATCAGGTTTGCTTTAAATTGATGAATTGATTGATAATTAAGATATTAGCAATGAGTTTCAGGATTTATCAACTCAGCTGATAATTTGTCTTCTGAAAAATATTATAAATGCATTCACTATTGCTATGATAAACTTTATGGTGACCAGTCGATATATGAGAACAAGTTTGAATTTTCTGGTACACTGCAAGGAAGCGAAAAACAAATTCTTCATATATAAAACTGCTGATCAATTGAACATATAAGGAGGAGGCAGAATCAAACATACATTGAACTATACGCGATTAAAGATAACAGAAGTAAGTAATAGAGCCATTACACTGGAACCAGAAAAAACTCTTTTTGATGCTCGCAATACTTTACTCAGGTATAATATTAGTAGGATAGTAGTTGCTAGGGATAACAAGGCTCTAGGAATAGTTACGGAGAAGGATATTTCGCGAGTATTATACACTGAATCGCAACACAGACAACTCAAGGAGATCAGATTAGACGAAGTAATGAGCAAAGATCTTATAACAGTCAATACAGAGCAGAATTTGAAGTCTTGTGCAAAGTTAATGCTAGAACACAAGATTAGCTCGATACTTGTTCTTGATGACAATGGCCTCCTCAACGGAATAGTAACTAAGAGTGATTTAGTAGACTCATATGCAATGCATTATGCACAAAGAAAATTAGTCGAAGATTTAGTGGAACAATACATGACAAAAAAAGTATTGACAGTGGCTCCTGATGAACCTATACATATGACCCTTATGCTAATGACTGACAATAGAATATCCAGAGTCGTTGTGACAAGGAATCGAAAGCCAGTTGGCATTATCACAGGACGCGATTTGTTACCCATTAGTTTATTATTTGGGACTGGAATATATGGACAACATTGGGATATACAGGAGCCAGTGGGAGCGCGCAGAAGAGAACAGATTTTTATACCATCTGGCATTAAAGCAATATTTTTAGCAAGGGATGTAATGAAGTATGACCCAGTAACTATCACAAGTGATTCTGATTTAGCCGAAGCTGCCCATATAATGGTAAGAAATAGAATAAGCGGTATTCCAGTTGTAGATTCAGATAATATACTTGTGGGTATAATAACGAAAACTGATATTGTAAAGAGATTGGCCGTGGATAATTAGTCATCATGATGACATGGAGAATCTGAAAATGAATCGCAAATCATCTTCGCAAGTTCTTTCTTCCCTTGCTGGTGATATTTATCCATCATGAATTGTAAATGATGCTTCATTTGTTTGAAAAGATCGACTTGTACTTGCAGAGATTCCCGTTCTATGTCTATAAATCGTGATGTCATTATAAACATGATCTAGATAATCGTTAATAAAATGAACACCTCAATCATTAAGGCTCTTTAGCGATAGAGACAAGACCAAAACCATATCTCTACCGCTTGCATATTCTAGACAAGCCTCATCGCCTTCTTTTGATATTAACTAAACAATGAATGAATAAGCAAGAAAGGATAATGGACTACTCGAAAAGAATCACTAGTATGTTAGGAGCAATCTCACGACAAGTAGACGGTAGCATTTTGTGTACACTAAATATTGTTAAAAGAAAAACTTACATTTATCGTTGCTGTCTAAGAGCTAATAATTTTTCAGATATGTCAACAAATCAAAAAAGGTATCTAAAACTGCTGTAAACTTTTCAGGATATTGGAACATCAGGCGATGTTCTCTACCTTTTAATTGCACAGGCCATGATCCAGGAATATTTGCTACTATCTTGAGAGAATTTGCAGGTGGCTAGGTTATATCATCAGTTCGTCTCGACGAGATTACATCAAATGAGATAATGATCAAAGATCTGATAAAAGCCGAAGAACAAACCAATCTGAATATTTGTGGATGATGTCAGACAATAAGATAAGCTCCATAATAGTTGTTGATAATAAATGGGATCTAATGACATAGTTAAAGCCATGTATCTAATGCTATCAGCTAATGAGGCACAAATCCAACAATGCCAAGAATGAATGGAATAGCCATCCAAAAATTCTCATTTTGACATAATCCATTTTACTGCTTCTGGCCATAACTTTTCGTGTGCTTTTGTGCTAATACATAATCCTATATGACCTCCAGGAATTGTAAGAGAGGCAATGTCCTTGCTGGATACATAATCTCTTATTGCTAACGTTGATTCAGGAGAAACCAAGTCATCATTTTCAGCAACAATTGTTAGTAATGGTGCAGTTATCTTCTTTAGGTCAATTATATTTTCATCAACTTTCAGTTCATTTGAAATAAGCAAGTTGTTCTTGTAGCAATCATTGAGGATCTGTCGATAAAGATTACCAGGTATTATAGGAGTATCATATAACCATTTTTCGACTGAAATAAAGTTATCAACAAATTGCGTATCATTAGACTTTTTGAATAGATTCAGATATTTATCAAAGGTATATCGTGGAGGATTACGCATTAGAAAACTAATATCTAGAACCTGTCCATCTACATGTCCAAACTCATCTACAATTTTGTTAGAATCAATAACTTTCGACCAATTTGCAAGTATAGTGCTATCTTTGCTAAAATCTACCGGAGCAGCCATAAGTGTTAAACTTCGGAGATTTTCATTATTCAAAGCTGCATAAATGAGTGCAGGTATTCCTCCCCAACAATATCCTAGAATAGATACTTTATCTGTGCCAGTTTTCTCCTTGATATCTTGAACAGCATCTTTCACATAATTAACATAATCATTTAGAGATAGACTAGAATCTTCCCAAGTTGGATATCCCCAATCCAGCAAGTAAACATCTAATCCTTTAGATAATAGCCTTCTAACTACACTTCTATCTTGGCTTATATCCAGAATGTGGAAGCGATTGATAGGAGCGTAAATTAATAATAGCGGATGTCTGGTCTCTTTGTCTTTGCTACTATCAGCGTAGTTGTTGATGTCTTTGTGGTAATGCAGTACTCGAGTCTTTCCCTTTACAGACATTATATCAAAAGGAGTAAGATCAAAATCCTTTTCTATCGATGCAAATACCATAATATTTCTGACAAAAGAATCAAACAACCAACCAATATAATACACCGGATAACCTCCTTCTCTTAAAATTGTACGTAATTCAACAAGCAAATTGACGTATTGAGATAATAATGAGGTGAAGCTACTAGATTTTAATTTGTTATCTAACTCCTTATCAGAAATTTTAAGCCATTCGTCATAGAAAGTTTCCGGCGATTTTTTTGTTATTATGTTGCCATTACTCGTATTATATATTTCACGTAAAGCCGTAAAATAAATTGAATTATAGATAGAATTTAATTGAAAACCGATGACATATGACTGCATCAATTTTGGTATAATTTCTAGATGTGTAAAAAGGTTCATATTCTATAATTTGATTTCTGACATTGTGTATTTAATAAGAAAGAACTTTCTGCAATGCACTTCACCTATTCATTCCAGCTCCAATCGAGACACATACCAATGATGCTGCGAGGACAGTAGTATTCAACAATATAAAAAGGCTGCCTCTAAAGAAGGAAGGAAGACTTGCGGCGATGATTACTGCTAGAGATCTAGGAGAGGCTTTTAGTAGAGATGATAGATAAGCTTGAAGCGCGATGTGATGTGAAAGAAGATCTACGGAATAGAATCAATAATATAAACACCTCCACACGACGATTAAACCGAATTCATTGACAGAGGTCAGGAACAAAGGAGAATCATTTAGTTTATTGTCTACGTTATATTGTAATAAATACTGATGCATACGTCTGATACTATTGTTACATAGTATAGTTACATAGTTTTGTCATCCATATGTCTCATTGATTCTTTTTGTCTACCGAATGGCCTGTGCGCCAACTTCTTTGGGGCTATGAATCACCTGGTCAAACACAGTCGCCGGATCTCATGCCGGGTTTGTATATATATTCTCCTGAAAGGTGTTCTTATATTCACATCTACTTCATATCTTCTTCTTTCTTCTTCTATATCTTTTATTTTTATATGGAATATGACTTCTATTTCTGGAGAAATTTTTAACAGTCTGATAATGCTGATAAATTTTGATTTTGTTAGCTCTGAATCAGGCGGATCATCTGATAGCCCAGTGATGAAAGCTGGTATATCTTGTTCTTGACTAAGTTCTCCTAATAATGCAACTATGTCTCCATGTGATTATTCCTCGAACTTCATCTAACGCCTTCACGACTAAACAAGTGGTGTTCAAATCTACCATCAAATCAATTACTGAACGCAAATTATCATCTACATTCGATGTTGCAATATTATCATGATTATGATCTTAAATGCCCCTATCTTTTCTGATGGATGCATCACTTGTGTAATATTAGTTGATGTTAACATTCTACTAGTTATTTTCTTGGTCGTCTACAGCTGGGAGGTGATCGATTCTGCATTTCATCTTGTGCATTTAGCGTTTGAAACTCTGTCCTTAGTCCCTATTACGACAGTGCTTGGTGTCATAATCTTTGAAGCATTAGCAGCATGGCTACTCCTACTACCACTAATGTCAGCCTCATAAATTGCTCTTACAAGTGCTTTCGCAGTAATCTGTCCTACGATTTCGTCATTTTGTACTACCGGAAGTGCCCTTAATCTATAATGACTCATTATTCTTGCAGCATGCCCTATATTACTCTCTTGGGATAAGATAAGAATCATCTCCTAGTATTTTTATACTAGCAATGGAGTTGCTAGCCAGCTTGATGAATACTTCATAGGCATTGTTTTCAATTAAAATTCCTATTATGTTTGAGATTGGACTGTCCATATCTGTCATAATAGGAGATTCCATTAATTCTCCCACTTTCTTGTTGCGAAACACACCTAGAGAATCATACAGTTCTAAAAGTCATTTGTTTTAGAACCATTAACGATATATCACTTTATAATAGCACCAAATTTGAGATAAAACGTGAACTTATCTTGTTAGTGATTTGTGCAATGCGCTGCGTCCATAATTCTTATGAATCATTCTGCGATTAGAATCTGTAGTTTGAATGCGGGAAGTTGCTCTGTTGCATGATTCATTAGGATTTTAGGTTATGCAAGCCGTTAGTTAGGTCATTCGATTGAACATGTTATACAGAGTTGCCTTTAGGAAGATTTCCTTTACCATATTAGGAAATTTTCTAGCTGTTACATGTTCACCAAACATTCTTTTAATTGAAGAGAATGCTGTTTCTGCCATCCACCTGTGTCCATAGCTCACGCTACGCTTCCATCTTTTGAGATTTGCTTGTTGTTTTACTACAGACATATTCCTAGCATGACAGTTAGTTGACCTTACCTTGGAATTACTTCTTGTCTTTATACCTGGTTTAATATGGTTCTTTGACAGGTATCTAAAATTGTTATTGCTGTCGTACATACCATCTGCTAACATGCCCTTCACATGATTATTCTCAGAAGCATTGTCTACTAGCTTGCTTAGCATCCTACCATCATGTACCTCTTCACTAGTTACCTCCAAAGACAGGATTCTTTTCTTCTTCTTGATGTCAACTGCTACATGTATCTTTAGATATCCTTTCCTAACATGCCATTTATGCCGCATCCATTCACCTCGATTAGCTACTTTAATACCGGTACTGTCTATAGCAATGACAATATCATTTCCTAATTTTTCATTGATTTTGATCTCTAGCCTGTTTATGCGTCTACTAATAGTACTATAATGTGGTATACCTGGAACCTTTGTACTTGCATGTGCTATAACTACGCCCTCTGTCTGTCTATATGGTAGATGAAAATAAGCTCTCATGTAACCTAGGATCTTAATAAAGGAATCTGGATAGTCGTAAGGTTCACCAACCTTACCAAGATTCATTTGAGATAATTCATGATCCCATCCATCAAGTACATCAAAATCTAAGAGTACTTGGCCACGTCTTACTAATGAATGATTATACGAAGGCCAGTCAATCATGCCAGAATAATTATTATTGGGTAGCTAAATGCAGAGTGGTCAAATAAATATCACTTACAACATAATGAATCGCGCAACAAAGCACGGGAAGTAATAATACCGGCGGCGTTAACACTCCAGGTGATAAGAGAAGCGCTAGTAACGGTGATGATAGTACAACTGAGAAAACTAGCTTAAAGGTCGCTGAAGCTAATTCTAAGGATGTTGGGAGAAGAGTTGCAAGGATCGATCCAAAGATTTCAGAAGAATTAGGTCTTTCGGCTGGTGATGTCATAGAGATTAGTTCAGAAAAATCAAAAACTTCCGTTCTTAACTGGCCTGCATACGAACAAGATTATGGCAAAGGATTGATACGATTAGACGGCTACATAAGAAATAGACTTTATGTAGGTATTGACGACAAGGTAGAAATTAGAAAGGCAGAAGCAAAAAATGCTAAGAGTATTACTCTTGCTCCTACAGAGCCACTGAGAATCGTGGGAGCAGAAGAATATCTGGCCGCGGTGCTGCAAGGCCAGATTGTAACGAAGGGTGATATTGTCCCGCTGGGCATAATGGGACAGAGAGTTGATTTGATGGTAGTTTCAACTAATCCACCAAAAGGATCTCTCATAATTACAAACTCTACACGGATAGTCGTATCTGAGGAGATAGCGAAAGGTTTATCCAAACAGGAAGGACTTCTGTCTGTCACTTATGAGGATGTTGGAGGAGTTAAGGATGAGATTACGAAAATAAGAGAGATTATTGAGCTCCCTTTACGCCATCCTGAGTTGTTCAAAAGGTTAGGAGTTGAAGCTCCTAAAGGTGTATTACTTCATGGTGCTCCAGGTACTGGTAAGACATTACTTGCCAAGGCTATTGCAAACGAAACTAATGCAAACTTTTTCGCAATAAGCGGACCAGAAATAATGAGCAAATTCTACGGTGAAAGCGAAGCACATTTGAGAGAAATATTTCAACGGGCAGACCAAAACGCTCCTTCGATAATATTTATTGATGAACTAGATTCCATAGCCCCCAAGAGAGAAGAGGTAACAGGAGAGGTTGAAAGACGAGTCGTATCTCAACTTTTGTCTTTGATGGATGGTCTATCATCACTAGGTAAGGTGGTGATCATCGGTGCAACAAACAGAGTGAATGCAATAGATCCAGCATTAAGGCGCCCCGGAAGGTTTGACAGAGAAATAGAGCTAGGTGTCCCAGATAGAAATGGTAGATTGGAGATATTGCACATTCATACTCGCCATATGCCCTTAGCTCGTGATGTCAATATTGAAAAATTAGCAGACATATCTCATGGATTTGTTGGAGCCGATTTACAAGCATTAACGAAGGAGGCGAGCTATGCGTGCACTGAGACGGGTGCTACCGGAGATAGACCTTTCGGAAGAAAGCATTCCAGTTCAGATTTTGAACAAGATAAACGTTACGATGGAAGACTTTATGGAAGTAATAAATGAAATGGAACCATCTGCAATGAGAGAGGTTTTTGTAGAAATTCCCAACGTAAGCTGGAGAGATGTCGGAGGACTTGACGATATTAAACAAGAATTAATTGAGGCACTAGAATGGCCATTAAAATATAGAGAATTGTTTTCAGAAGCTAGTGCGATTCCACCAAAGGGCATCTTTCTTTATGGGCCGCCGGGTACAGGTAAAACATTGCTAGCAAAGGCCGTAGCAAGCGAAAGTCAGGCCAACTTCATTAGTATAAAGGGACCCGAACTACTTTCAAAATGGGTTGGAGAATCAGAGAAGGGCGTTCGAGAAGTGTTCAGAAAGGCAAGACAAGCTGCCCCTTGCCTTGTATTCTTTGATGAAATTGATGCCATAGCACCGGTGAGGGGAGGAGACTTTGGAGATTCTCATGTCACTGAAAGAGTAATCAGCCAATTATTGACAGAACTTGATGGTCTAGAAGAATTGAGAGGTGTAGTTGTTATAGCGGCATCAAACAGACCTGACATAGTAGATCCTGCTTTATTGAGACCAGGAAGATTCGACAGGGTACTTTATGTTGCTCCTCCTGATCGTGACTCAAGATTTCAAATAATTAAAATCCATAGCCAGAAAACACCGCTAGCAGAAGATGTTAATATACTGCACTTAGCAGACATTACAGAAGGATATACTGGAGCCGATATTGCTTCATTTGCAGCGGCAGCCGTAATGCTCGCTTTACGAGAACACATAGCAAAGTATCAAGATCCTATCGAAGCAAAAAAACATTCAAAGGAGATGAAGCTATATATGAGACACTTTGAAGAAGCGATGAAAAAGATTAGACCGCTATCAAATCAAGAATTAAATTGGTATAAGAGAATAGCTGAACAGTTTGGTAGGCCAACACCTACAGTAGGGGCTATGAGACGCGGTGAAGGTGGAGGCGGAGTATTGTAATTATAACTAGTTACACGTTGCATTAGTATTTAAAAACGCAAACTGAAATTCTAACCTATAATTACTATGAATAAGACAGATCTCTTATTATATGTATGAATTGTGATAATTAATAGAAGTGTGTAAATAAGAAAAAGTAATAATGGCAATAAAGAGGTTGAAATTGATCTATTACCTGGTGAAAAACAAAACAAGTAGAATTATGGGTTAAGAAAGCGATAAATCCTTATGATATATGGTATTTTGAGGTATTAACAGTGAAATCTGCGCCAACGGTTTGGGCAAGTTGAAGTTTTTCATCTTGTCTGTCAAGAGCTATTACGTTAGCTGTTTGTCCTAATATCTTTGCATATTGTATGCTATAATACCCTAAACCACCTATTCTCATTATGACTATAGCTTTACTAGGGCCGAGCATTTGCCTAATTTTCTTGATTGCTCTATAAGACATAAGACCAGCGTCAACAAGAGGGGCTAATTCTTCTATGCTTAGTTTAGATTTGCTTTCATCTTCTTCTGTCTTAATTAAGAATCGATATGAATCTACCAGAATGTACTCAGAAAACCACCATCAACTGTGATACCGGGCCATCTTGCAGAATCACATAATTGCTCGTTTCCATCAGCTATTTTGACAGTTCGTATTCAACACCGTGCTTTGTACACAACTTTAATTCATATATAATGCATTTTCTAAGATAAGCTACAAATGTTGTCAAAGATTTTAGTTGGGATTGATGGTTCTCAATATGCCGATAAGGCCTTCGAATATGCAATTTTCCTTGCTTCCAGATGTGAATCGAATTTACTAATCGTTAACGTGCTTGAAGAATTTAGTAATGTTGGATATTCAATTTCGAAGGAATTGGAACGACGGGGTAAAGAGCTCTTAGAAATATATCGCAGGAGGGCTGAAAAGTTAGGACTAGCTTCTATAACTACAATAGAGCTTCGAGGAATTAGTGCTGCTGCCCAAATCTTGCAATTGGCCGATGCTAAAGGAGTTGATACAATAGTAATCGGAAGAAGAGGACCTCATGAGTTACAGGAATTTCTGTTAGGGAGTACATCGTATAAGATTGTTCACAACGCTAAGTGTACAGTAGTTATTGCAAAATAGATATGATCCATGATAGTTCCGAATTCTTGGGCTAAAGAAAATCCGTAATTAGTCTTTCTACCATCTAGGTTAAGAACCCATCCCAAAAATAGATAGACATATAGCTTGTGATTTTCCTATTCATAAGTGTGGTTTTACGAGAGTTAAATGCCTTCCAACTGTCAAAAGAATCCCGATGAGTTATGGAATAAAATAAGGTTGATACTTCCCTCAGAAAAACCACACTATCGGATGTCCAGTAGTATCATATAGGAAGGTACTCCTGGATGGTATTCTTTATATGTTAAGTACTGGGTGCGAATGTGAAGATGTTGTCCAAAGAATATGGGTCTTTCTGGTTCGACATGTCATAAACTATTCCAACAGTGGTCCACATCTAGGGTATTTCAAAGACTATGGATTAGATTGCTAAAAGGATATGACGATCTAGTAGGCATTCAATGGAAATGGCAATCACTTGATAGTAGTGTATCTATAAAAGCACCATTAGGGGGAAAATGACTGGCTGGCGCTATTCTACAGATAGAAAAGGTAAGTTAGGGACAAAACGTCATTTTTTCACAGATCAAGATCGTATACCATTATCTGTTGTTATTACTGCTGCTAATACACACGATGTGAAGAGTACAACAGAAGCTCTTGACAAAAAAAGTAATAAATAGACAATCTTTGCATAGAGATGTTCAAAATCTCTTTCTGTGTTGACAAAGGATTTGATTCTAAAGAGATTGAATATAATATTGTTATCGAAAGAGGATACATATCCAATATTTGATATAGATGTAGGAAGTCTGCATGAGCAATCAGGAAAGGCAGTCATCATAATTCTAGAAGATGTGTTGTAGAGAGAAACAACTCCTGGTATAATAAGTTCAGAAAACTGTTCGTCAGATATGAAAAGAAATCGCAGAACAATCTTTTCTTGGTACACTTATCTTGTTGTATCATCATCTAGAAGGACAATTTTGGGATAGGCTCTTAATCTAAAAGGTCATATCATTTTGAGCACTGCTGCGCAAGTCAATCTACTGATAAGAACCATACACCACTACAATTCTGTCCTGAAGACGAAGAATGGCAGTACTTAATCCAGATTATCATCTTAAGTAAAGTACCGTTAAAAGAACAGCTCCTCAATCATTCTGTTATCAGACTTTCTTTATGCCCAATACAAAACCCATGATGAATCCAAATGTCGCCGCACTCATTCAGATCTCGCCAATCAATTAACAAACAATGCAAAGGAGTATTAGTTACGCATAGTATACCATTTTACATTCCTTCTATGACGTTCTAATGCCTCATCGAGAATAGAGCGATCTCCTGTTATGGTATATTGCTTAGTCAATCCTGTAATTACATTCCTTACAAATGTTTCAGGGTAATAAGGAGTCAATACTTTTTCAATTTCTGCTAACTTTATCCTAGCGGCTTGATGCAGATCTCGAATAGAAGGGTTGTCAACTGACCCTAGTTGCATCCGCTGTTCTGAAATACCTGTACTAGACATTGGTCTGTTTGAAGGTGAAAGATGGTCAAACACCTCCTTTTGGTTTATTTTTTGGCGTAATTCCTCTAGATATTTATCTACACACAAATCGTTTCCACTATCATAGAAAACCCGTTGAGCAAGATTTGTTAATATGAGATCTATCCTTTCAGATGAAAGATATGGTCTAGACAATTTTTTAATCTTTTCAAACTTAGCCAGCAATGTATTTTGAGATTCCGTGAGAGGCCATGACTGTTCGTTATGGACGGATTTATCTAACTTTTGCACGGTTGCAGGGACTATTATTTTTATAACTTCTTAGATAGCAAGGTTAAATTAACTGACTTGGGTTTGTCTATTTTAGAATCTGCAAAAGACATGAATGAGTAGCATCATGGTAATCAAGTAAATATAAAGAATATATATTCAGATTAAATTTTTGGCATAGCTACTCTAAATAGCTTCCCAAAATCAATCAAGAATAATATGAACAACATATTCGCTAATTATAAAGTTAGTGCTGCTATTTGCAGTGGTGAGTCATTCCCATTCTGGAACTTCGATGTTTGCTTTAATGTCTGAGCAGATATATGGTTTTATGTCAAGAATAGGAGTACCATCTGTAGCAATCAGGCCCTCGAACCTTGACAGTGTTGGCATTCCTGTCCAATAATTCTAAAACTGTGACCCTACGGGATTTGGGCGATAGAGGATTCTTGAAAAAAGGCCACCTTTTCAATATCTTTTTCTTTCCATGGTAAATTTTTAGTTCCCCTTCGATGTATGAATATTAGTCTCCTAAAGGCATTATTGTATGGGATATGGACAAGAACATAGGACATTGCATGTCATAAATGTGGTTCTAAAACGAAGAGTAGGATAGAAAAACAATTACTGTCCATTTTATCCTTGGTACGACCACTATTATTGAGTACTATACAGGAATTGAGGAAAGAATATCTACTCGGTAGTGGCATTGAGGAAAAATCATGGATTGATCTTTTAGTTGATACATATAGGATTGATCTTTCTTTATACATAGATTATATAGACAAAAATTTCGAGGAAGTGTTATATCACAAGTCAAATAGTTTGAATTTTTTGTGTCTTTGGAACTTATAGATTTCAGAAATTCTAGTTATTATTATTCTTAGCTTCATAGTCGTTTCTCAATTCTACCTAACATCTTGATATTTCAACAAATAGATTCAGTCAGCTTTAATGCTGCTGGATTTCCCTTCCAATTCTAGCCTAATAAATCTGCTTAGCTCAACTGCACATTCCACTGGCAATTCCTTCATAAATGACTCTATGAATCCGGTCACAATCATCGAAAGTGCATCAGATTCCGAATATCCTCTACTCATAAGATAAAACATTTGATCTGTACCGACTTTTCTAATAACAGATTCATAAGAGCTAATGCTATTCTCTTCATTAACTTCAATACATGGATAAACGTTAATTCCTGAATTTTCATCTAAAATGAGAGCATCAAATTGAATATCTGCTTTTGCGTGTATAGAACCCTTACCGATATGTAATAAGCCTTTAAATGTAGTTCTTCCGTCTGATTTGCTGATAGATTTAGTTGCAATCTTAGATGTAGTATCCGGGGCTAAATGTACTGCTTTTGCACCAACATCTTGATGCTGACCGGGACCAGCAAAAGCTAATGATACTATTTTTGCAATAGCATTTCTTCCAAGCAAATATATGCTTGGGCACTCCATGGTAAGCTTGCTCCCAAGGCTTCCATCTATCCATTCAACCGTTGCATTCTCGTATACATATGCCCTCTTTGCTACCAGATTATAGACATCTTTCCTCCAGTTCTGGATAGCAGTGTATCTAATCTTAGCACATTTTTTTGCAATTAATTCTGTAGCTAGAGAACGCAACGATCCTACGGTACGAGTGTAAGCTCGTGAAGGACATACTTCGATATAATGAACTTCTGATCCTTCATCTGCAATTATAAGATTCCTTTCAAACTGATCAGTATTTTCCATATTAATTCTATAATTCGAATATACTGGAAAGCTAACTTTTACGTCAGGAGGAACGTACATAAATGAACCACTCGACCAGATAGCTCCATTTAATGCAGCGATCTTGTTATCTTCAGGTGGAATTACCCTTCCAAAATGTTTTTCGAAAAGTTCGGGATAGTTTTTTATCGCAGTATCCATGTCGACAAATATTACACCCATCTTCTGAAGTTTTTCGCTCAAATGATGGCAAACTGCCTCAGTGTCATTTTGAGTATCTGTCTCAATAAATGACTCTCGTTCTCTTTGTGTAATTATAGGAACCTGAGACTTATCCGTAGAGAACCCACCATAGTCCAATTTTATGTCTTCCTTTTCAAACGCCGCAGAATAATAGATATTTTGAAAATCTATTTTTAATGGATCACAAACCGTATTTGGTATTGATTTGTTGATGAAGACATCATAGGATCTCAACCTAAACTCTCTTAGCCAGTAAGGCTCTCTTCTTGACTGGCTCATCTCTTCAATAGTTTCTACACAGAGGCCTTTTTTGGTTGAAAATATATCATATTTATCAGTATATCTAAATTCATACCTAGCATGATCGGTGCTATCCTTTTTGTTAATACTCATCTAAGGTGTTGTTCGAATTAAATGCTGGCTATTAAACAGTATGAATTCAGTGCCATTCAATGAAATAAGAACATATTTAAATTAACTGGACGGCTTGTTCTTATTGCAAACAATCGCCATTCAAAAGAAATACAGAATCCGACAAATACCTATAACTAGAATTCATGTTTTACCACAGGATATAATGTAAGTATATAATAATGTGAATAGGTCTAGTGATGGTAGACAAATATAAGCATATCAATTTGAAATGTGTGATAATAGAAGATTATGGATATCATTACATTTTTATAAATTCGTCTGAATTACAATGCGTTGCCTAAGAAATGAGAATATGCAGCCTGCTTTTGTTATATTTACCAGATTTTGAGAGCACATTGTCTTACCAAGTACGACACTGGTTCACAAAAATGCATCTGATAATTATTACATAATTACAGGCTGCAATCTTGGATTGTAGGTGAAATATTGGTGCGATATATAATATTTAAGTTGGATGACTGCTTTGCATTACAAAGCAGTCAGGAATACAGTAGTCATCCGAAAAATTATAATCTCATTATTCCCTGTCTCTAATAAGATAATAAGCTAATTAGTCATCACATCATCTCAGCAATACTATAAGGCCTACGAAGCAATCAACAGTTATGACTGAGAGTAAAATTAGGAAAAATCAGCCCTTCCAAGTGTCTTATAATGCAAGACCAAAGGTTTTCATAACTATATCCCATGGAGTAACTATCATATTTTCTCTTTCAAGGACAATGTACGGATTACTGAGGTCCATCAAGACCTCAGCTGCCTTACTTATGCCAACGTCAGGATGAACTAATCTCAGCTTGGCTGATACATCGAAGGCGTTGACTATATCAATATCTTGTAATTCCATACTGCTCTTTTCAGCCATAGTTTCTTTCCCCTTAGTGCTCAAAAGAAATTCCAATATGTTTCTATCACTAATAATTCCAATTAATTGTAAGTTGGAATCTTTCCTATCCTCCTTACTACCTTTGCAATGATCTACTATCCCTATATTTCTAATATTCCTTGTGATCATTATATCTAGGGCTTCTCTCATATTAGTATCTCTAGTTACTGAAACCAGAGGTGAGGATACCATCTTTATCGATGCTTCTATATGAGCCTTAACAATGAGTGGTAAAAAATCCCTTATAGTAAGAGTCGCTATAACTGCCGCTCCTCCTCGAGTAACTGGAATTAATGCAAATCTTGTTTTTTGGAATATGCATAATGCCGCATCAAGAAGTGAATTTGTTTCAATAAATGGTGTATTCTTGTCCATTATCTGGTGTAATTTTATTCCTAAATATTTAGAATAGCCAGCGTGAAGTATAGATTGAATTATATGTTTACTACTAATCCTTCCCATAATTTTTACTTCTCCTCCCTTCTCATTTCGTACTACCAATAAACCATCTACATAGATCTGAGGTCCAATTGCGAAGAACGAAGCTGCTTGCATCAATCGCATGTTTTCGTTAGCAAATAGAGGAGGCCTTTTGAAAATGTCAGGAAAGGCATTTTCAATCGAAATAGAGAGTATGGATTTCAATGAAGCATTGTTTGTATCATATATCATATACCAAAAATAACCTGAATTAAGAGAAATGAAACTCGTTCAGATAACGAACTTGATTGCTGTTTATAGAAGATATTACAAATATTCAAGCGGATGATGGCTCGCACATTATAATGACACCAACTATTACCATTGTCTCATATTTCCTTCAAGTAGGCCGGCCCCGATATGAATTCTATCGATATGTTTTGACAAATCGGCTTTATTATCAAATTTTGATTCGCAATAGGGACAAACGATTACAATATTTTTCAAGGCAATTATAGAATCTGGTATGTCAATATCTACCAAATTTATACTTTGATTAGATGATTCTCCAATAATTGACATTAATGTTAAAACCCCGAGTATGGTTGTTTTACCTTTTTCGTCGGTAGGCAAAGATAGGTTTGTTTCTTCGAATTTATTTTTATCTGTTACCACAACCAATCTCCTTATTCCTTCCTTTCTCATTATAGATATTGCCTCCTTTACTAATACCTCTTTATTGATCGTAAGGATTGGTGAACTCATTATTTCCTTTAATGTGGTTTTCGACGGATCCTTACTTTCGGCCACGGCACGATATAGTATATCTCTTTCAGTAACTATACCTATTGGTTCTTCCGAATCTTTGAATTTGACAATAATAGAAGATGTATTCTTATCATTCATCAATCGAATTGCATCGACAACATTAGCGTTCTCGTGTAGAGTAGCAAAATTTGTTTCAATCAAGTCGCCAGCCTTCTGGGATAATGAATTCGAATACATTTGTTGTCAAAAAGGCTTCGCGTAACAATAATATATTGTCGATGTCTGCATTGCAATGCAGTGTGGTCGTAGATTAGAAATATCAAATTCACAAATATCTATTTGATTATGGATAACAATAGTAATAGCATTGCTCACAGTGAACCGATCCCTGTGTCGGACTTTATGACCGTCACCGTGATAACAGCTACTGAAAACCAGAATGTACGTGATGTCTGCAAATTAATGTATGATAAAAAAATTATGAGCATTGTTATCTTGGAAAACACAAAAGCTTCAGATACTAACAATAAAGTCAAGTGTCGTAGTGTCTGTCGTCATTCCAAGTTCCAAATCTACTCTCTAGATAACCTGATACTGCAGCTTTCTGTTCTTCTATCTGCGTATAAAATCTATTCCCACATACATCTGATTTTATCTGCTGGTTTACTCTCCTTTCATTTGGATTTAGGTATGGTGCTTTCTTTGGTAGGTGAATAATGGTCAGCCAGTCTTCTTCTTTCTGTGCATTGATATAATTCCGTACCATTAGGCTTACATGGTATGAGGCGTTATCCCATATGAGTATGAGTCTTTTCCACCAATCACTTTTCATAATGTTTCTCTTGAGATTCTCCAGATGGTCAATAGTACTCGTAGAATTCATTCTATCATAGAAATCATACGTCATTAATTTCTCTTCAGGCCATAGCATGGATATATATGCGGAGAACTTCCTTCTACTTCCATTATGTTCTATCCTTCTTTGTTGCTGGCCTTCAAAACTCATGGACTTGTGAATACAAGGTTTCTGTGTTATGGTAGTTTCATCTTCAAATGCCATTATAACTCTCTTTTTTTCAGAGCTGATGCAACATGCTTGTAGTTATCCACTCTCTTTTTCCCTTGTTCATAATCCTCTCCATGTAATAGTTCCAATTTTGGTCTTGTGCATCTAATCCCCATATCCTTAGTTATTCTTTGTAGATGTTTGAAACTGATTGGAATATCAAGCTCATCTGTAAGACACCTTGCCAGCGACCTTAGACTCCATGTATTCCTTAGATAACCAAAGATATGTGGATCGTTAAACAATGCTGAAAGGATAATCTCTTTATCCCTATCAGTTATCCTAGATTTCGATCCTCCAGGTTTCTTGATCTTTATTCCGACTAGCCCTTTCTTAATGTATGCAGCGACCCATCTTTGTACAGATCTACTGCTAACTCCATGCTCCTTTGCTATGTCATGATAGGTTCTACCTTCTCCTTTTTGTAGTATAGCCAGCAACCTACGATAATCCTTTTTATTATCGGTACTCTTCATGATTGACTTTAACATATTCTCCTGACCTCTAGAAAGTTTTAGAGTAGAAGGATGATTCATAAAATAGAGATATTCTACATATGTTAAGCTTTAACTATACAAAAATCTAGACTAGATGATAAATAAAATACGACATAAATATGGACACTTCACTTATTGGCCAACGCAGTGCTGCAGCTGATTATGCCATATCGATCAGATAGGATCTCATTTGATGTCATAAGATTATTAAATTGTATAGCAATATGATAATGATGATCGAAGCTGATAAGTTGAAAGGAGTCAAATCTGCTACAGTTGCAATAGGTCTCTCTAACAAGGATACAAACGATGTCATAAGTAGTTTTGGGACGGGTTTTTTCATAGGTGGTGAGTATTTCGTCAGTTCGGCACACGTTTTTAGTCAATGTCTAAATTATAACACCTTATATAAGGAAAAGAATAACGGTCTCGAAGGAATGTATTCGGCATTCAATATTACCACAAAAGGTGATCAGTTAGATCTTAATACTTATCGCATAAATGAATCGATCAGACTTCCTCCTGTCAAAGAAGTTGCTGGATTTACAGGGTCAATTGATCTAGATATCGGAGTAGGAAAACTGGATCGTCCTTCGGATAATTTCTTAACTATCAAGGAACCTTGCCAATTGGAACTTTACGATGAGATCGTAATTTGTGGATATCCGAGTGGAAGATTATCGTTGATTCTGTATAAAAATGGAGACGGAGAGGGAATTCGTTTGAGTCCCATTATTCAATCGGGGCGCATTGCCGGACTAATGCCCCACGATGATAGTCCCAAACCATGGGGAATTCAAACGGATATCGTTGCTGTGGGGGGTTCTAGCGGTTCGCCTATTCTAGATCCTAGCAGTAGAGAGGTAATAGGTATGGCCCAACAGGTTATTGCAACAATGACTACAGTTGACAAGGAAGGCATGCCACCAAACCTATACGAGCTAACTAAAGGTCCGTTGTATGGCGTAGCCCCAATGGGATTAGCCTACGGAGTTACCAACCAGATATTATCACTGCTTTCGAATATTTCGGACTATTTTGAAGGAGATCTTCCTCCAGACATATTTGCTAACACTGAAATCCTGCGAATTTTCTGAATATCATTCAAGTGCAGTTGGAGTCCTATCTCAAAACCCTTGGAAACGAGATATAGCTTACGTGAAATAGAAGAAAGGGACAAATATAGGACCGGAGAACACTATCGGAATAACCAATAATAAAGCATTTATCAATACTTTCACTAAACGTTTTCGACATGCACATATATAGATTATAGACATAAGAAGCCTAATTGGTGGGATATAAATCGGAAAAGTGTATGCAAAATGAACATGGCCTATGTGAAGGCAATGTATTAGAAACTATTCATGGTTCAAAAAATAACAAGAATTTGCGAATGTCAATGTCATGATAATATGTATCAACTAACGCAGAGAATTCAGGCTCGCTACAAAGAACCAATAATAATTCATATTATTTCTGGTCCATCTTTTTGACCTTACCCATCTGCCCAAGATGATATAGAAGTTTCATAGCATAACACTCCGTTGCTAATGATAACGCTGGCCGGAGCATAACGATAACAAATGAAATAGTCAGGTAGATGGGTATTGAATAAACAAATTAAACACTAGGTTATTAAGGTAGGACGCCTATACTGATAGATGAATAATAACTCAAAATTCATAATCGTTGCAGCAGGTATAATTGCAGTTTCATCTGTACCGACGCTCATTGATATTTTCAAGGGATAAATGAATAATAATAACAATGATAACAGACAGAAAATCATTGGGCTTCCAAGTTAATGACAATAAGGAAGAAGAAGTACAAAAGCAAAAAATACAGCTTTGGTCTAACGTATATGAAACAGAATTTGCTCTTTGTTTACCTATATCTGATGCTGCAGATGTCATTAGGCCAGAAGAATTATTATTCCTTGCAAAAACAGATCCCAATACAAGGTATACCCATGTTGTGGCAGAATCTTATCATCTTGGAGATTTTAAGCAAGGTTGGAACTACACTCTAAGACATTTAATTGAACGGTACAAAGAAGCATTACAGTACCAGCCGCAAGAAGAATATTTGGAGAAAAATAAACCAATAACACATCATACTGTTTATCCATCATCTTCAAGAAGAATGGTTGAAGAGGAATTGGAAGAAGCTAAGAGCATCCAGAGAAACGTAGACTATCCTCTTAGCATAATAACATGTCTAAGATGCCATTATTGTAACCTAGATTTTGATGACGTTAAAGAAAGAAAAGAACATGAATTAGAATGGCATGTTTAGCGATAGATAAATCTTCATTGTCCAAATGATCCAAATCCTCCCAACGGTAAGAAATGAAATTAAGCATATTAGAGTTGAACAATTTTATGATCTAACCTGATTATCAGAACTACCGTTACAGGACAACGAGCATGACTCACAACGCCAGAAGCAACACTTCGAAGTAACATTCTCTTGAGGAAGGAGAAAAGCATCTCTCTTCCTCTTCCTCTTCATTTGTTGCTAGAATATGAAGTCGCATTTGTATTCAGAATTCTATTACTACTTGTTGTACTTGCACAGATAGGTTACATTATTAAGTACCCTACATGGGTTACACTTTGCTGCTTGTTCTTGTATGTATGGTGGATGTAATTAATCTTTGTAGAAACATCTCTGATGGAGTAAGACCATTTATTCCTCCATGTTCTCTAGTTTCATTATACGCTTTTACAAACATATCATACCTTTGTTTACCATCATCTGTGTTTGGTATATCCTCAACTGCTAGAAATTCATTCTTCACTATCTTGTTATATGCTTCCACTTTACCCTGAAGCTGCGGATAGCGATTTGGTATTTGTTTATCCTTTATCTGATTGTGTACGAGGAAATGTCTGAATATGTTAGATGTAAACTGCTTTCCATTGTCATGCATTACTCTATCAGGTTTGCCATTGATCACTATCCAATCCTCTAATACGTCCAGAACATCCACTGACCTCTTTCTTTCAGACCACTTGCTAGCTACCTTCCTAGAGCAGTCGTCTAAAGAGCTAATGATGTAATTCCTTTGACTGGAATTACTCAGATAGAAAGGGCCAAGGATATCCATCTGTACCATATCATTTGGATGCTTCATAGCAAACCGTTTGTAGCTTCGTATTTTAGCTTTACATCTAAGGATGTTAAGACAATGTCTCTTTAATATCTTGTATATAGTTCGAGTGCTTAATGAGATTCCAACAACCTTTCTCAATCTAAACTTGATCCTATTACATCCAAATATCTTGCTTAATCGTAGATCAAGTATTGTCTCCTCTACTTCTGCTGTTACTTTTTTGTACTTGATATTATGAGGTCTTCTTGAGGTATCTGATAGACCTTCTATCCCTTTCTGTTTGTATCTCTTATTCCACTTATAGTACGTCTTTCTGGATACACCATATTTTTTACAAATAATGCTTATGGTATCACCAGTCCATTCTTTTTCATGTATTAGACTAAACCTTGTTCTGATTTCTATATGGATTCACTTCCTGACAGCAGAAGTGTAACCCATGTCGGTAAGCTATAATGTCACCTATGTTAGAAAGTACAACAAGTAACAAACTCTACAAGATTACCTGCTGGATCTCGAAAGTATATTGACTTGGTAGTCTATTTTGTTTCAAGATTCCTTTCGAGTTCTCATAGTATTCGTTTTCTATTTCTAAAGCAAAATGAATACACGCAGGAGGGGTTATTGCTCCAAGGGCTGGAAATTTCTTGTTATTACCATCCATTCTTCTTGTGTTTTCTGGATTAAAAATTAATAGCATACTCTTTCCAGCTTTTAAGAATACGTGTCTTCCTTTTTCTTCAGAAATGAATTCAAGTCCTATACTATTAGTGTAAAAGTCTTTCATAGCTTCTAAGTCAGATGAGTAAATACATGTTTCAACTATCTTCCTGAACTTCATCCTAATCTGGAATCCATATTTACGCATTTATGATTTACTGCTAATGATATAGCTATAGTTTCTTTTCCATAAATACATCCGCTCTATAATTATCGTTATATCGTGACACATCAATAAATCCATTTCTAAGATACAATCTCCTTGCAGCAATCAAGTTATGTGAACTATCTAACAAAACCCTAGAATAACCAAAGCTTTTCGCAAAATATATTGCCTTGTCAAGCATTTGCTGTCCTATCCCAAATCCTCGGTATCTTTTTAAAACATACATTCTCTTCAATTCTGCAGCAGATTCGAACTTTTCGAGTCTTCTTATTGCAGTAGTTCCTACAATAATCTTATCATTATCGTCATCGTTTTTATTAATTTTGGTATTACCAATATTAGTATCACCCTTATTTATTTCCGCGACCCAAAAACAGCCTCCAATACATTTATTATAATGCTCCTCTATATGATTAAGATCTGAGTCTAAATTGTCTAACTCAAGTTTAAACTTAAATTCATTGATTATGATATTTGAAACTAATTGAATAACCTTATTATGATCTCCCTTATCGTAATTTCGTATATTTATATCAGAATCATTCTTTGCCATTAATTTGCCATCTTCATTAATTCAAAAGAAGGATTTGTCGTTTTCTATTGTGTTCCAGTTCATATTCTACTTTATATTGATCGGAGTAGCTATTCTTTTAACCTCCGGTAGTTTATCTACTTTCCATATTGTCTTTGATATTGTTACTGATTTTTGTCGACTACAAAGAACACGATCTCTTCCCATCTTGTATACAGATCATAAATAACCGTATCCTGTTTGATGCTAGCGTTAGATAAATTCTAAATGATATTCTATTGTAGCTAACGTATTTGAGGCTATTTTTCCCTTTATTGATTTCATTGATAGTCATGATACCATCTATAGATAGATTTATATGATGCTATCATGATATCATATGCAATGAACAAAATAAATCAAGTAGAAAACAAAATACAACAAGTGGAAAAACAGAAACAAAAAAAATCGTAAATGGGGTAAATGTCACAAAACTTATTGGCACGATGGATGCCATAAGGAGCAGACCTATACTCTCAAAATTCAATTTCCGTGCAAAAGGAGAGTGGATTGAGGGTGGCCATAACCAAATAACCATCAACGACTTTTATGGCGCCGGTCAGACTCACACCAGAAGTCGACCTTTTGTGTATGACGAAGACGAACCACCAGTTCTCCTAGGAGGAGGATGGTTGCTGGAGCCAATGCAGGCGAGTACGCGCTTCCACTCTGAGTAGTTGCTTGACTTCAACTCTCATCTCCGTGCAAGGGACAAGGAGTAGCGATAGAAGAGGTAGAAACCACGTTATCGGGTGACATAGACCTTCAAGGCTATCTTGGAATGTCTGAAAAGGTTAGAAACGGATATGAGAAAGTAAAGGTTGCATTCAAAATCAAATCCGAAGCTCCAAAGGAAAAAATAAGAGAACTTGTAGAACTTGCACAAAGGGAATCCCCTCTATTTGATATATTCTCTAATCCCACACCAGTAGAAGTCGCTCTTCAAGAATGAATGGGATAACAAAAATTTACTACGACAAATTCAGTCAACAAAAATAGAGAATATGGCTAACTAACAAATAGGTTCTATTCCACTCCTTTTTGCCATATTTTCTAGAC
>CAVPXM010000015.1:0-40771 GCA_963709405.1 uncultured Nitrososphaerales archaeon | reverse complement strand
CGGTAGATATGGTTCTAGGACGCGTAGCTAAATATTACTGTCTCTTTAATAATTCGGTGCGCGTTCTTCCACTAAAAAATAGGTCTTTTCATTTTCGAGCCACATTTGTTGCAACTACTAATACCACTAATTTCTGCTCCACAGCCTAGGCAGACATACCTTACTTTCACTGGATCCGTATTGAACCAGTTGAAACCTTCTCCGCCTGCTTTCTCATTGCTAAAGCCCAAAGATTTTAACGCACTAAGTCTGTTTTTTTCTAATGTAGAACAAGATTCCTACAAATATTACCATATTTAAAATAATTCCTACGAAATAACCAAAAACATAACTGACTACAAAGCAAACTGCTAAACTTCCTCCAATAAACAGTAACTGTCTTTTTATAATTGGTTTAAGAGTATTATTCATTATCTCTCCTTTTCACATTTATAATATAGTATATCATATATATCGATTTGTTTAGAACTAAACCAAGGGATTAAGTCAGGTATTAACGATAAATAAATAATGGGAATTACAAGGTCGAGAGTAATCTTGCCGACAGCGGCATAAAATCTAACCGAAATCTATAACACATGAATATCTATACGTTTTAGACGAATTAATAATATACAGAGCTCGCCATTTCGTGCAAACGTTGATTTTAATTAGTGTCAGTAAACTAAAATTCATGCTAAAATCAATTCCTCAAACTGAAAAAGCCAGATAAATAAATCATTAAATAATTGGTTCGATATCATATTTATGAAAAAGGATGACTTCGGGGAAGTACTTCAACAAGGGGGTAAAAGCTCTTGATTCACCTGATATAGGACATGTTGTAAGAGAGACCCCTGATAAGATTATTGTATTTGGAGGGAAGAACGAAAGGTATGATATACCAATCTCTGAAATTCAGCAAACTGGTGCTAACGTTCTAATTGGTCTTAGTTTCAAGGATATTGTAGACAAGTACAAAGTTAATCGTGAAGACCCACTCCCATCTAGCCGTGAAGACCCATGGACTTCACCATCTGGGAGGATTGATCTTGGAACTTATGAAAGAGAATACCCGAAATCTCTGTTTAACAAGGGAGTACGAGCGAATAATGAAGATCACGTTGGATATATTATGAAAGAAACTTCTGATAAGATAGTTGTCTTTGGAGATCGAGGTTATAGATATGATATTCCTAAATCACATATAATCGCAGTCGGCAGAAATGTCATATTGGATATAGATTATCCAGAAATTTTCAAATATGAAGTTGACAGAAATGCTCCATTGCCAACAGGGGAAGCTGTTAGTCAACTGATAAATGAGGCATACCCGGAGGACTATCACGGACCAAGTGACCAGAATTCGTCAACTAAAGAAAAATTTGTTTATCCAAAAGACAAGAAATAGGAATGCAAAATGCTGGCCTTCTGAGACATTGCTACACTTGACCTCCATATTTCGATACATTGTGTGTCAGTGTAACAAGATTTATCCTTTAGAAAAGTGTAGATTTGTACTTGTGAGACATCAGCGAATCTCAGATTAGAGCTTGAGAAATTGTTGTCTAGCAATATGGCTCAATTATCAGAAGCATTCTAGAACGCACACTTCTAGCTCTTCAAGTCTAAAGATGATTCCTGAAGAAGATATAGCGGTGCGATTTGGGATCATGATCTTTAATGTCATTTAGTCGCAGGTACTAATATGATTGTTCCACTTCTAACTCAACGTGCGTTACCATCATACTGGTAATTAGTAACTATTATCGTCTAAGAACGTATGACGATGTATTACAGGCTATGACGGTGTAGTTTATATATTGAAAAAAATCTTAAACCCAAGTTTCAATGCCTATGTTAAATAATCTAATCTAAGTTCAGGGCCCTCGTTGTATCCATATCTTTTTTTCAATTATGTTTTTTTGAATACTAGGGGACCTGTCATGTCATTCGAAGTTACTTTTTAAATCAAAGCTCAGCTTCGAGAATCACATTACCCTTTACTATTTGAGTATTATGTAAGTTACTTTCCATGGTTTTACTCCAAAGAGAAACGCGAGAATTTGTTGATCAGACTGCAAACCTCAGAACTCTAACAAGCTTTAAAGATTATGTACTTGAAATCATAAGGAGGTGAATTTTGGATCAAAATAATTGGGATAAAACGCCTAGATTGAGAGATTTTCCAATAAATGGAGTTAAATTAATTCAGCGATGGCAAAAAGAAGCAATGCCTGAGTGAGGGGAGAGGTCTTGTTATATTCCCAGTGTGTTCAATTAATGGAATATTGTTTACTCGTAAGGATAGTTCAACCTCTAGGATTCGATCCTTAAGTTTAAAACGCATTTTTTCGTTATAATCCATTTCCCAAATTAAATAACGAGATCTTCCCGAGTTAATGTCTTCAATTCAGGCCGTTACAAACACATTTGCTTGTTCACTTCACGTCACTTGATTATCACCTATTACCGTGGGCTTTCCTAATCTCTGTTCTTAATCCCACTTTGACCGTTGTGCCGGTTCAGATACAATTACAGACTTTCAACGATGTATCGATCCAAAGAAGCAGATTCTGAGTAACTATGATGAGTTTACCGACTAAGAACTATGCTTTACGATATTTTCTCCCACACATTTTGAACGGGACTAATTTTTACTGCTGAAATAATTTAGAACAGTTCTGATATCTCCAGCTATAGTATTTACATGATCTCCCAGTTACAGGTATTGATATTTGCCAGTTAGAAAATGTCATCATGTATTAAACAAGTCTTATTTATAGAATTGGCAATCCAGTACACGCCCAATAATTAACTGCTTTATAATACAAAACCTTATTCCGATTAATCATAAATAGTTTTTACTCAGATTAATTAACAGCATTTAGATATTGTATAAATAATGATGATTGAAAACCTCCTGTATGTAGTTATCGGATTTGTTGTTACCTATATATCACTCGAATTGGCGTGACACTCTACCACCTGCAGAATAAAGGACAAGAAAATAAGACCTTGCATATTCAAGGAAGTTAAAACAGTCTTGATGGTACATCAAACTGGCCTACGTCATCATCATGGGAAAGAGGGTGTATAATAATAAGTGATGATGACTACAGAACTACAGGAAATAAGGAATGTTTTCCAGGGACTGGAGACACTATATCATATGTACCTTCCAGAAATAGATCCTGCACTCGTTCATGACATATTAGTACGTGAACTAGAGAAGAGCGAACGTCCACCATTTTACATGGTTGAAGTATTCACCAAGAAACGTACCGATTCGGAATGGTGAAACTACTACTAATTGAATAACCTTATTATGATCTCCCTTATCGTAATTCCGTATATTTATATCAGAATCATTCTTTGCCATTAATTTGCCATCTTCATTAATTCAAAAGAAGGATTTGTCATTTTCTATTGTGTTCCAGTTCATATTCTACTTTACATTGATCCGAGTAGCTATTCTTTTAACCTCCGGTAGTTTATCTACTTTCCATATTATCTTTGATATTGTTACTGATTTTTGTCGACTACAAAGAACACGATCTCTTCCCATCTTGTATACAGATCATAAATAACCGTATCCTGTTTGATGCTAGCGTTAGATAAATTCTAAATGATATTCTATTGTAGCTAACGTATTTGAGGCTATTTTTCCCTTTATTGATTTCATTGATAATCGTATCTCATGTAGACCTGTTGAATGGATGTATGAATGGATGTATTGCCTAGTTACTAAATCTTTTCACTCTGAGCTAACATGTGAAACAAAATAAAATTGTCATTAAAACGTTACTTTATAATAAATACCTGTAGTCAATAATATGTAAAAATAGGCAAATGCACAATACAAAAAAGGAATTGCAATTTGGACTGACTATTCCACAAGGATGGAGAGGTGGGGATTTACCGTTAGAGGAAGAAAATGATCCAGTTAAGCAATATGAATTCTCAAAATCGATATCCGTTACGGCTGATAATCTTGGATTTAGTTCAATTTATGCATATGATCATTTTATCCCCTTTTATAGCGCTGATATAAATAAAAATATTTTCGAATGTTTTAGCCTATTATCATCAGTAGCAGCAACCACAACAAGAATAAAGATAGGACAGATAGTGGCCTGTAATTCATATCGAAACCCGGCGCTATTAGCAAAGATGATCTCTACTTTAGATGTCATTAGCAATGGAAGAGTAGAGTTAGGAATAGGGGCAGGCTGGTACGAGCATGAGTATACAGCGTATGGATATGATTTCCCATCAAACATAACCAGAATTAAGCAATTAGATGAATCACTAACTATAATTAAAGAAATGTGGAAAGGAAGATGCACTTCTTTTGAAGGCAGGTATTATACAATAAGAGATGCAATATGTAATCCAAAGCCAATTCAAAAACCTCGTCCTGTTATCATGGTCGGTGGATCGGGTGAAAAATATTTGCTTAAGGTAGTGGCAAAGCATGCAGACAGATACAACCTTTTCTTTGGTGCACCTAGTGAGATGAAAAGGAAAATTTCTATTTTAATGGAACTGTGTGACTCCCTTGGAAACAGAAGAACAAAAGACCACAATGAGATTCACTATTCTGTTGTGCTGCCATGCATAATCAGAGAATCAGAAGAGGAAGTAAATCAAATCCTTATGCAATATAAAAGAAAAGACAAAACACTAGAGCAATATCTTCAATATCTTGTTGGAGGTATTACCATAGGAACGCCTGAAAAGATCCTGAAAGGCATCAATGAATATCTAGGCTATGGAGTAAGACACTTTATCTTTCATTTTATGGGACTCGACAAGATAGCCTTGAAACTTTTTGATTCTAAAGTAATTAACAAGATCTAATAAAAAGTCCGTTATCATTTGCCAGGTCAGATTTTGTTTTGACAAAGGCAATCAGCTAGTGCCACTGTCTCTTAGGTGAAGATATTTAAGACTTCTAGTTGCTAGTTTAGGCTAATTGAGGATGATAGCGAGTACAAGATTCTGAGAACGAGGTTTCTTCAGAAGAGATTTGGAGTGGATAGTTCGTTTTGGATCTGTTCCGATTGTTTCTTTCTTAACCTTTCCTTATCCTTTTTATTAGTTGGGGTTTTCCTCAACTTCGAAAGAGACTGAAGCAACAGGAAATGGATAGAAAATTGCATTAGGTAGAAGCAGCTTCAGGTAATTCAACATTAGCTATTAATAACAGCTTTTCAGTGTCAGATGGCAGGTTGCAAACCTTGGACTTCCATTCTCTATGTATGGCAATTGCTTTTGCTAGTGGATTTATTCGGGGCTAATGAAATGAGCATTTACAAATGTTTACAAAACTTGCGGCAGGAAGATCTTTCAGTGAAGAACTTTTGACGATGATCCTGGCTTGATGATGTAAAAGAAATATTTCAAATGTCCATAGAAGCAGATAAACCTGTACATATTCTGCTAGCTGGTCGGCCTGCTATGTACCTGTCAGTCAATTTTTCTGGATCATGCATAACATAATCCCTAGCATTAACTGATTAAATAGTCCAGCCAAAACCTCAGCTTCATCTATAGACACTCTAAATCTCACAACATTATAATGAATTTTATTCATAGCTATATGCGCAATGCTGACGTCTCATTTCATTGTCTTTACTATTGCCAGACTTTTTAATGAATGATCGGCTTGAGATTTTACGACTACCATAGTCAGGAGATTTAGTGTCCACATTCGCCTCGAGTCTATGGAACGTTATTTTCATATTACATATGGTTTTTATACGATATATTATAAAATAAGAACCTTGAGTCGAATCAATAGCCGTGATATACTAAGCGAACCAATACTCAAATTCTTCAAAAATAGAAATTTTGCATTTGTATCTACCATTAATAAAGATGGTTCTCCTCAAGTCACCCCAACATGGATAGACTTAGATGAGAAAAATGGTCTCATACTTATCAATACAGCAGTTGGGCGGTTAAAACAAAAGAATGCATCAAGAGACCCTCGAGTATCAATATCTATGGTAGACTCACAGAATAACCCATACAGTATGATTACAATAAAAGGAAAAGTTATTGAACAAACAAAGGACGGTGCTGATGAACATATTGACAAGTTAGCAAAAATGTATCTTAATTCCGATAGATATCCTGCCCACTCTCCTAACGTAAAAAGGATAATTTTAAAAATAAAACCAGAAAAGATATCCTATCTGCCGCCAAGATATAGTGAATACTTGGAAAAGGAAAATAGACAATGATCTTTTGCCTCGTTTCTTGTCTGTTTAAGTTTTGTTAAATGCATCTTTGTTCTCCTTATTTTATGCTTTAGCTCCCGGAAAAGTTCCACGATGATGGAAAATAGACTTGTGATCATATCGATTCTTAATTATTAAAATTCATATCAGCAAAAGGTAACTTAGCGCTTGACGAATATTATTTTTGTGGTAAAACCATTCGACTACGATAACGCGACCGCATTGATTCATCCATTAACAATTCAATACTCGCCATGGTGCTGTTAATTTTTATCCGTGATATATTTTTATAATTCTGCTCTCATATTACTATATGATAAATAAGGTTACCCATTCAAAGGACATAATCGTTGTTAAAATTGTTCGTTATCCTGCAACCAGAATACTATCGATAGAGTACTAGAAAATGTTTTGGAAAACAACTGCTGTACAAGGATCTCTAAAGGGAATTTCATAGAATGCTTTATTTCGAATTGGCTGAGTTAGGTGCTACTACGAAGAAAAGAGTTATACGTTAGCCATCCCCGCCAAACCGGTTCCGTACTACATTATGTGATTAAGAACCCATCCCAAAAATAGATAGACATATAGCTTGAGAGAGTTTTTCTCATAAGTGTGACTTACAATAGGGTCAGGTATCTTCCAACTGTCAAAAGAATTCCTGACAAGTTATGGGATGAAATAAGATTGATACTTCCCTCAGAAAAACCAGCAAATACCATAGGACGTCCAGCAATATCATTTAGGAAGGTACTGGATGGCATTCTATTTGTCTTAAGAACTGGATGTCAATGGAAGATGTTGCCAAAGGAGTATGGCCCTGGATCTACCTGCCATAGACGATTCCAACAATGGTCAACATCTAAGGTATTTCAAAGATTATGGACTAGATTGCTAAAAGTATATGATGGTATAGTAGGCATCCAATGGAGATGGCAATCTCTTGATAGTGTATGTATAAAGGCACCTTTAGGGGGGAAATGACTGGACCTAATCCCACAGACAGAGGTAAGTTAGGAACAAAACGTCATCATGTATTAACTGATGGACAAGGTATTCCATTATCTGTTGTTGTAACTGCAGCTAATACACATGATATGAAGGCTGCTATAAATACACTGGATAATATCGTAGTTAAAAGACCATCCTCTAAGATTTATAGAAAGAACCAGAACCTTTGTCTTGATAAGGGATATGACTTTCTGGAGATTGAAAACGAAGTTATCAAGAAAGGATACTTACCAAATATTCGACATAGAGGCGAACAACCAATAACAAAGAGCGGTAAGCATAATACAAGAAGAAGATGGGTTGTAGAAAGAACTAACTCCTGGCACAACAGGCTCAGAAAACTTTTAGTTAGATATGAAAAGAAATTAGAAAACTATTTTGCGTTAGTATGTTTGGGTTGTTGTATTCTTATTTACAGGAGGATAATTTTGGGATAGGCTCTAAATGATTATCTAAGAATCTTCACGAATATTATAGTTGGAATTAGATAGCTATAAAAAAGATTTGCAAGGTGTGGATAAATGATTGTCGCAAGGCGGTAAAGATTATTAGATAGAATAAGATACGATGTGGAAATTGAGAATATACAGAAATAACTATTAAAGAGAATAACATCGGCTGTGATAGCCGTAATGTGGAATCATAACATCTATGTATTATATCCTGTACTATATTATGAGTCTATCTTATGTCAACTTCATATGTTTTAATAAGTTGCGAATTAGGATGCGAATTGGCTGTCATAGACGAAATAAGGACAATACGCGGTGTGGAAGAAGTTTGTGGGATATACGGTTGCTCCTACGACATTATTGTGAGAGTAACAGACGATTCTCAGTATAGACTTGAAAATATAATCAGGAATATTAGAAGGATTACGAAAGTAAAGTCTACACAGACTATGATAGTGATTGAAGGCAAAAGGATAATTCATTAGCCATCTCATTCTTTTATTGTTTGATCATCCAAGCAACCTAACATGCAATTATGATATCGTTTTCTAGGTTCGCCAAGCATTCATATCTAAATGTCGCCATTACGTCGTTTTTAAAGCACTCTTGCCATAGTCTTTACTTTTCGATGAGTATATACCACAACTGATGTTTGATTTACGTTAAAGCTACCGCTTGATTATATGATCTTGTTTAATTGTCACCGATTCACATAATTTGTTACCACTATGATATAGCACGGTATCTGTTCCCACTACTGATTCTCTATGTACTCCAGAATTGTGTAACAAGCTACCCGATCTGATCACATTCTGGCTAGAACGCTGGAATAGTAGCTGATTAAGTATTTTTATGCTACAAAATATTGATCTCAGTAGATATTCTGATGGATTGGATTATCATGTCCAGATATTATTGAATATTCAATTCCATGATTATCTGAATAAACCCAGATAGATTGTCATACTATACCAGATTATATATGAAGGGACATCCTTTAAGATACTCCAATCATATGTACAAGACAGCGATCATCACCGGAGCTGGTAGAGGTATTGGAAAAGAAACTGCTCTTTTATTAGCTAAAATTGGTCTAACTAATATTGTTGTGTGCTCCAGAACCCAATCTGAAATTGATTCAGTAGTAGAGGAAATTAAGAAATTGAATAATAATAATAATAATAATAATAATAATAATATAATTGGCATGAAATGCGATGTTAGTAACTCATTAGAAGTAAACCAATTAGTTCAGAAAGCTATTGATCGTTTTGACTGTATAGACATTCTAGTTAATAATGCAGGCATAGCATTTGTCAACAAACTAATTGATACTTCAGAAGAACAATGGGACAAAACTTTGGATATAAATCTGAAAGGCGCGTTTCTATGTACGAAAGCTGTTCTTCCATTTATGTTGAGAAACAGGTCAGGTGTAATAATTAATGTTAGTTCCGGAGCTGGGAAAATAGGGTTTCCTAATATAGCTGCGTATTGTGCAAGCAAATTCGGTATGATAGGACTGACCGAAAGTTTAGCATGGGAATTAGGTGACATGAATATACGCGTGATGGCCCTCTGTCCTGGCGAAGTAAATACCAAAATGCAGGAAGATTTAGATAAACAATATTATAGAGAAAATAAAAATAAAATGTTAGAACCGGAACTAATTGCAGAGAGAATTGTCGAAATGATATTTAATAATAGGCATCAATATACTAGCGGTCAATCCGTTGAAATCGACTAGTGATATTACACTACTGTCCTGATTAAATCAGTTTAATTTGCGTATATTTGCAACTATATTTATTATCTCCTTGCGATCGGACAATTTGTTGCATATAAAATAATGAGATCCTAACCCTAAACTGGAACTTTGAAGATAACTAAGAACACGTATTGTGATTCCCCTATTAAACGAGATGTTGACTGCTTATATCAATACACGATCTATCAATAAACTATGAGCAAAAAAGTAGAAAGAGACGATCAAAATATACGATCATTATTGCTAAAAGATAAGATTGCAGTGGTGACAGGATCAACTAGAGGAATAGGATTTTCAATAGCAAAAGAATTTGCAGAAAATAACGACGCTACTACCATTGTTTGTTCGAGGAATAAGGATCAAGCCATAAAAGCAGCAGAGCAAATCAAGGGTAAAGTATATGCTACCGAAATTGATGTGACGAATGATTCGAGCGTTAGAAAGTTCATGCACGAAATATTATCAGTACATGAAAGAATTGATATTTTAGTAAATAATGCCGGCTACCATTTTGATAGCAATATTTGGTACAAACAATTCCATGAGGTTACGGATGAAGAGCTACACGCGATCCTAGCAGCTGACCTTGAGGGTTCGGTACGCTTATCTAGGGCGGTCATTTCTTCTATGCTCAAAAAAATAGCAAACGAGCAGAGTAAAGGCGGAGTAATAATAAATATTTCTTCAACTCCTGCGATCACCGGATATACTCGAGGAGCCCCATATACTATAGCAAAAGCAGCAAACATAGCATTGACAAAATGTATTGCCATGGAGTACGGTGGTAAAAACATTCGAGCTTATACCATGGCGCTTGGCAATATAGCAACACTAGCAACATATAATTCATTGACTGAAGCAGACAGAAATAAAGCTGCTGAAGAACCTTCAATGAAAAGATGGGGTAGACCGGAGGAAGTTGGCAAGGTTGCCGCATGTATTGCAAGTGATAATTTTTCCTTTGCTACAGGTAATACTATTGTAATAGACGGAGGCACGGTGTTATGGTGATAGTTCTAAGCAATCACGAAATATTGGGGTGTAAAGTTTGGAGGTTGATTTCAATTACATCGGTTACAACTTTGCACTTCATCGGTATAATCAGATAACCAAAATTGGTAATAACTTGCAATATTTCAATGATGAAAAATTGCATTAATTAGATATATGCTGATTCTCCATATCAGAATAAGACTGATCATTACATGATTCCATAATTTGAATCTGATCGTGTGATCTTTCTCTTAATTTACTTTAATATAGCGATACATGGATGACTTGTCCGTTCAAATATAGTGACGAATGTTAAAATATGTGGCCGGTCTCGTTTCACATAATGATTACTTAATATAGTCATCTGAAAGATGAAGTCGTAATGACAAGTACTGGGGTGATAACTACAAAATTTGGCGATATACAGTTAGAATTTTATCCTGAGCATGCGCCAAAATCTGTTGAAAATTTTATGGAGTTGGCAAGAAAAGGATTTTACGATGGTTTGATATTCCATAGAATAGTTCCTAAATTTGTAATACAGGGAGGAGATCCCAATACAAGAAACCTAGCTAGTAGAAATACATGGGGCACTGGTGGCCCAGGTTGGAATATAAAAGCAGAATTTAATAAAAACAAACATTCTCGTGGGGCATTATCAATGGCAAGGTCACAGGATCCAAATAGTGCCGGCTCTCAGTTCTTTATAGTTTTAAAAGACTCAAGTTTTCTAGATGGCCAATATACTGTATTTGGAAGAGTGACCTCTGGTCTGGAGATCGTTGATAAAATAGAGGGAATAAGCACTGATTCTGCTGATGCACCTGTTGATCCGGAAGAAGCAAAGATGACAAAAGTTACAATCAGAGATTAAATCTGTGGGGGCTAGATCCCAAATCAATTAATTAGTCGGCTAACTCCTTTGATTCTTTACCTTCAGCCAGAATCTCTATTCGTGCTGAAAATGGATGGTTCGGCAAAATAAATCATAACTCTGACGTTAGTGATTTTACGATGCGGAATATTCCGTAATCTGCACTAATTCTATAGCTAACATCTGGGAGTTCCATTTCATACCTTCCAATGTTGATAAATCGAATGCTGCCATCATGGCTATCTCACAATTAATAACATTTCTAAATGCAGATTTCTTATCATGGTTAGACGTTTCTGGGGAGTAGCACACCATACCATCGCCGATATGGATTATTTTTCCCGCAATCATGTGAACTATAATTTGATATTGAGTCAAGAAATATAAAATAATATTGTGCAATCTTATCACTTGTATTAACTTCAGATATGACTTTTGTAGAGTGTACGATATCTATATAGCAGACGCAATTGTGCTCTGAACAATCAAGAAATGATATCTCATCACTATCCGTAGTACTGTTGTTCGCTCTTTTGCTTGGGCACAGGTTTACTAAATGATATTAGTGGTATATTTGTCTTGATAATAGCACTTTCCTGATACATTTCAATTAATTATCTTTTATTTTCTACTTTTCAAAAGAACTGAACAGCTTGGAGTGATTCTCATTTCATTTCTGGGTCTGTATTAAGTTTATGGCAATGTTAATGACTACTACAATTCTTCTGTTGGTATTCATAATTCAAGATCTGAAGATATTGATCATACTGTGTTGATTACATCGCATTACCAAACAAGCTGGGATACTAGGCCTGAACAGTATACTATATCTTTACCACATTTTCAAGTAATCAATGATTGAAACCGAATGATGACCGTGTGGATCAGGTGTAAATGAAAGTTTTTATATTTTACAATCTATGGGATCAGCATAGTCAACAAAATGTATTTAGATTATATTTCTCACGCCGGATCAAACTGATCGATATCCATCATCCGTAAATCGATTTTTGTTGTTGTCCCTGGTTGACTTGCTGTTGCTGATCTTGTACTGACCTAATGATCTCTTGCATACGTAGCTTCAAGGAAGCCCCTTCATCTCTAAGCTTCTTTACGTCTATCTTCAAAGCTTCATTGTCAGTAATTTTACTAATTGTCTCAATCATAATTGCTGACTCCTTCTGGATCAGGAATTCCACTAGGGGCGGGAATAAGTACTGCCGTACACCGGATTCCATTTGATAGACAAGACGATAACAAACCACCTGAGATTCCTCCAATGAATGCAGTATGTTCATCGGTTTTAGCAGCTGGGGTAATCCTATTACCTGCTTCTATTTGTTGCTCTTGGAATTGAATCTTGTTACTATTAATATCACCGCTACTATTATCAATAACACTTGCATCAATCATATTTTCATCTTCTTCATTACCAGATAAAATGATTGGTTCCCTATCGGAATTTGGTAAACCTTGAACAGGAATACCTTCGAGGCGTTTGTCCCAGAGGCTAACACCTCCTTGACATTATTGCTTATAGACCATCTAATAACGGTATCCAATAGTGAATAAATGCCGTGTATAAGTATAGGTGCTTCACAGACTAGTACGCAAACATTGTGGTGAACATTAGCATACAGACGGAATGGGTGCCTCAATCTTCCGCCAACATAGATCACACCAGGTGAAATGAATTGTGACTCCACACACGCTATTTGTTGCATATTTAGTTTGTCAATAATATAGCTTGTGGCTATTGATCCTACGAAGCCAGGGCCTGGAAATCCAGCAATAAGGATTGGATTATTATTTCTTAGTTTTGATTTGTTATTCCTAAAAGCAGTCGTAAGCCTAATTGTTGTCTTACCATCGACTGCCGCGATGTCTGTAATATCATTATTGATACTATTATCGTTACGATGTCGTTCGCCTACCAACTTGCGATTTGTATTTTTGATGCCCTTTGATTCAATTTTTTCTACATTCCTTGCCAATATTACCATCTTAGCTCTTAATATTGATAATACTTTCTCACTTACTTATTATATACTGTATATTGACTTCGACTCAGCAGAGGTGCTTATTGAAGATATGTATTAGGGATATCAGAGATACACATATTGTCACAGGCAGAGGAACGAAGAACATAAAAATGACTTTCTTGATCACATTTTTCCCATTTTTGGGTGTTAATTTCATTTCAGAGGTACTTGAATCTATTTCACAAATTATGAGGAACGATTCTTAATTTTTTATATATATCATGTAGATCTAGTATACTATATTGAGATCATAAAGTAACTTTAGTTCATGGCGAACAGGTTTTTTTCTTACTTTTGGGTATTATGATATAAAACAATTTACATGAGGGTCAATAAATATGCGCATGAATATCTACGGAGTACCTTGACGTTTACGTATACAGAATGTGAACACTGTAAATGTAGAACCCAATTTGCTTGCATCAGATGCGGCTATTGTTGGACTTGCCATTATAAGAAAGAGCAATCGGAAAGAAAACCTTGTGGTGTTCGATGAAATGTTGAAGTTTACTAAGCATATAGTTTGGGATATCATCTATATCATCTATATTTGAGAAACTAGGATCCACACTTGTCGCAGGCACTGCAATAATTTTTGAATCGATACCATCCTGATCTTGAGTTAGTACTACTCCCACCGGACGTGACTTTATAATTGATGTTGGGATTAATGGGTAGTCGCCTAGCACAAATGCATCCATACGATCACCATCTTGTTCTCTAGTATCGAGAATATATCCATAATTACTTGGATAGTTCATCTTCACTGTTAGTACTCTATCTACAACAATTACTCCAGTTTCAGTATCCATTTCATATTTGATAACACTATCTTTAGGAATTTCAATCAATACGTTTATCGCGTCCAACGACTCTATAGGTAGATCTGTACTTGCCAAGTCTCAGATATATTATAACGGACCAATTACTAATAATCGTAGTTGTACGTATATAGAAACAACTAATCAAAAAATTTCAGTACACTAAATCTGGCCTTCCAACCTTGCTGAATAGAATAAAACATGGGTAGAAAGGTAGGTCGCTTATGTCATCCAGTTGCGATCGGCTTTTGTGTCCCCATGCCAGGATCCAGGGACAATCTCCCTGCATGATGAGCGCCATTACTGAAATCAAACATATTATCTATTTTTCCAGCCTTTGCATCAAACGATTGATTTCCTAGTCTTCCTAATCCCCAGTTATCTTCGATAAAGCGTATGATAGATGTCTGGTCAGTAATGGAATGATCTACAAAGTTTGTCTTTGAATATGTGGAGATTACTAATAACGGCAGGCGAGGACCATATCCACATCGATCTTGATATACCCCTGGAGACACATGTCCACACAGGTCAGATCCTAGAAGTTTATCATATTTGGGATCGTTAGATTGACTAATTATGGGTGGCATTACATGATCATACCATCCGTCAGAATCATCATATGAGATGATGATTGCTGTATCATTCCATTCTGGAATCTGTTCAATACGATTGATTGTTGAGACAAGAAAATGTTCTTCGTCTATTGGGTCAGAGTACCCTGCATGTCCATTTTGATACTTGGGTGCTTTTAGGAAGCTTACTTCAGGTAAATATTCGTTTTCAGCTGAGTTCCAGAAATCACTCAAATCATACTGGTGATTTGCTTGATCAGTATTCCCAATCATCGCAACTGTAGTAGGAGGCAAGTGATGAGGATTAGATGTTAAGCTATAATACATGAAAGGTGCATGATGTGAAACATAATCTTTCTCTTCAGTCCCATTTATGTTCTTATGTACAGAACCACATACCGCTCTGCCATCAATAGTCTTGCTAGTTGGTTTAAATCCTCCTTGAAACCATCCCCAAGTTATATTTTTTGAGTCGAGAACAACACCGATATTTCTTCCAGTCATAGCTATTTTCAGTGCCGCTTAAACGATCATCATAACGAGGATCTGGATCGGCTATCACCGTCCCATTAGCTACATTATCAGCGATGTTGACAGGAGTTGCACCATGAGTCTGACCAGAAACAAGGTTTAATCCTCCAGGAGTAGATGGACCGAACGTGGTACCAAAAGAATTGTCGCTCATTGCAAAATGTTGGGCATAATTCCACAAGGCCGTGACAGTATTTCCATCTAAATATCCCATTACCTGCCTTTTGTGAGCTGCGTCGGTACAGCCTGAATCAGTTGAGCTTGCAAATTCTATAAATTTATCCGAGTCCACCATGATAAGCTTGTTGTTCTGCTGGATATTCGTGGTCCATATCGCATGTCATTGCTTGAGATCTATCGAATCGAAATGGATTCACTGAATAATTGCCATTAGGGTTATTTACTAAAAGATTAGAGGACAACACGTTCACAGATGGTGTACCCGGACTAGATGAAAACTTTGGTTCTCCTGAAGGATTTGTAGCATTAGGATACGTGGCAAAATAATGATCAAAAGATACATTTTCTTGGAATATAACCACAAGATGTTTGATGGGAGTATTTGTCTTCACTATCGATGTGGCCGAACTTCTGAAGTTTCAGTGTTTATCGTTAAAAACATAATACCTGAAACAAGAAACCAAAACCCAAATATTGGTACGATTAACGTTATTAATTTATTCATAGGTAAATTGGAGAGTCGTTTTATCTTATTTGCGTTATCCAAATATTTTATATTGAAATTATGAAACTACGTTATCTATATAGATATCAATGTGATCAAGATATTCCTAATTTGATGTTAGTTTCATACTAAAAATCCTAAATAACATCCAAGTATGATGATACCTGAATGTCATCAGTGGAATCCCATGAATGCAAGGATTGTGAAACAATATTCGAATCTAAAGAAGAACTTGATAAGCATATTGCTGAAGAACATTCAGAAATTGAATGATAATAAGCAAATGTCGAGTGTCGAATAGCCGGCGGTTTTCTGAAGAGCCGTCGCGCGACTGGGTAGGAGGAAGTCCAATCCATGTATGCTGCAAATAACTCGAATCAATGTCCCTCTCAACTAAATCAATCTTTCTCGACTAATTTTACCAGCTTAGTCAATGCCTCCTGTAAATCTAACGAACAGATCAATATCTAACCCTGAACAGCAGCTGACGGGAATGGAATGGGAGAAATAATCAATGGCTTAATGTTATGAAGATTAATTTTTGACCTGACATCCAGCCGGCACAAAAAACGGACATTGGAAGAGACTATTCCACATCACTAGGTTTTGGCTTAAATAATGATGTCCATGTGGTCCGATAGCCTGGAATAACAACATCGATCTCAATTTTAAGGAATTGCTAGTGGTTGAATATTGGGTTTTCTTGAAGCCACTCACCGAAGGCAATCACCGTAAATATTTCCATGGATCTTCTTCTATTGGCCAACGCAGTGCTGCCAGCTGATTATGCCAGATCAGATAGGATCTCATTTGATGTCATAAGATTATTAAATTGTATAGCAATATGCTAATGATGATCGAAGCTGATAAGTTGAAAGGAGTCAAATCTGCTACAGTTGCAATAGGTCTCTCTAACAAGGATACAAACGATGTCATAAGTAGTTTTGGGACGGGTTTTTTCATAGGTGGTGAGTATTTTGTCAGTTCGGCACACGTTTTTAGTCAATGTCTAAATTATAACACCTTATATAAGGAAAAGAATAACGGTCTCGAAGGAATGTATTCGGCATTCAATATTACCACAAAAGGTGATCAGTTAGATCTTAATACTTATCGCATAAATGAATCGATCAGACTTCCTCCTGTCAAAGAAGTTGCTGGATTTACAGGGTCAATTGATCTAGATATCGGAGTAGGAAAACTGGATCGTCCTTCGGATAATTTCTTAACTATCAAGGAACCTTGCCAATTGGAACTTTACGATGAGATCGTAATTTGTGGATATCCGAGTGGAAGATTATCGTTGATTCTGTATAAAAATGGAGACGGAGAGGGAATTCGTTTGAGTCCCATTATTCAATCGGGGCGCATTGCCGGACTAATGCCCCACGATGATAGTCCCAAACCATGGGGAATTCAAACGGATATCGTTGCTGTGGGGGGTTCTAGCGGTTCGCCTATTCTAGATCCTAGCAGTAGAGAGGTAATAGGTATGGCCCAACAGGTTATTGCAACAATGACTACAGTTGACAAGGAAGGCATGCCACCAAACCTATACGAACTAACTAAAGGTCCGTTGTATGGCGTAGCCCCAATGGGATTAGCCTACGGAGTTACCAACCAGATATTATCACTGCTTTCGAATATTTCGGACTATTTTGAAGGAGATCTTCCTCCAGACATATTTGCTAACACTGAAATCCTGCGAATTTTCTGAATATCATTCAAGTGCAGTTGGAGTCCTATCTCAAAACCCTTGGAAACGAGATATAGCTTACGTGAAATAGAAGAAAGGGACAAATATAGGACCGAAGAACACTATCGGAATAACCAATAATAAATCATTTATCAATACTTTCACTAAACGTTTTCGACATGCACATATATAGATTATAGACATAAGAAGCCTAATTGGTGGGATATAAATCGGAAAAGTGTATGCAAAATGAATATGGCCTATGTGAAGGCAATGTATTAGAAACTATTCATGGTTCAAAAAATAACAAGAATTTGCGAATGTCAATGTCATGATAATATGTATCAACTAACGCAGAGAATTCAGGCTGCTACAAAGAACCAATAATAATTCATATTATTTCTGGTCCATCTTTTTGACCTTACCCATCTGCCCAAGATGATATAGAAGTTTCATAGCATAACACTCCGTTGCTAATGATAACGCTGGCCGGAGCATAACGATAACAAATGAAATAGTCAGGTAGATGGGTATTGAATAAACAAATTAAACACTAGGTTATTAAGGTAGGACGCCCATACTGATAGATGAATAATAACTCAAAATTCATAATCGTTGCAGCAGGTATAATTGCAGTTTCATCTGTACCGACGCTCATTGATATTTTCAAGGGATAAATGAATAATAATAACAATGATAACAGACAGAAAATCATTTGGCTTCCAAGTTAATGACAATAAGGAAGAAGAAGTACAAAAGCAAAAAATACAGCTTTGGTCTAACGTATATGAAACAGAATTTGCTCTTTGTTTACCTATATCTGATGCTGCAGATGTCATTAGGCCAGAAGAATTATTATTCCTTGCAAAAACAGATCCCAATACAAGGTATACCCATGTTGTGGCAGAATCTTATCATCTTGGAGATTTTAAGCAAGGTTGGAACTACACTCTAAGACATTTAATTGAACGGTACAAAGAAGCATTACAGTACCAGCCGCAAGAAGAATATTTGGAGAAAAATATACCAATAACACATCATACTGTTTATCCATCATCTTCAAGAAGAATGGTTGAAGAGGAATTGGAAGAAGCTAAGAGCATCCAAAGAAACATAGACTATCCTCTTAGCATAATAACATGTCTAAGATGCCATTATTGTAACCTAGATTTTGATGACGTTAAAGAAAGAAAAGAACATGAATTAGAATGGCATGTTTAGCGATAGATAAATCTTCATTGTCCAAATGATCCAAATCCTCCCAACGGTAAGAAATGAAATTAAGCATATTAGAGTTGAACAATTTTATGATCTAACCTGATTATCAGAACTATTATTTTACTACCGTTACAGGACAACGAGCATGACTCACAACGCCAGAAGCAACACTTCGAAGTAACATTCTCTTGAGGAAGGAGAAAAGCATCTCTCTTCCTCTTCCTCTTCATTTGTTGCTAGAATATGAAGTCGCATTTGTATTCAGAATTCTATTACTACTTATGGGAAGGATATGAGGGATTGCGGTACCTCATGTAAATGATCAGAATGAGTCTCAAGCCGCCAAAAAGATCTGCTAAAACATACGGCTGTACTGGTCCAATGCGTGTTGTCCATTGCTCCGTGTCCTCTACATAATCAAATCAATACCGCGTATCTCTGATTCAGTTGAATTAACGAAGTTGAGTTTTGGATTATTAGGATCGCACATTTGGACTTCGTTCTGAGTGGATTGTTGAGCTTGACCTACATCAAAATTGACGATTCCTACCACTGCCGCTATATCATTACTAATAATGTGGCCATCAATCTTCTCATCTTGAAACATTTCTTACGATTCTATTCAAATTAGTATTGTATATAAAATACAAAATATTTAAGCAGACAGTAAGCTAAAATGGATAATCAACGCGTTTACGAATGTATGAGCCGAGTAATTGATCTACTCATTTGATCTCATCAATCCGTAATTAACATTATTCGAATTGATAATAAAGGTCACTGCTTCAACCCAGCCAAGTATAGGACAAGGTCATATCTGTTGTAACAGATATGCCTTGACTATGGCTAGACACCGCCAGCGATCAAACAAATGCTGAAATTGGTTGAGCTTTATAATACAGTTTACTTATCTATATGCCTTTTTCTGCACAATATCTCCAGTCAGATTTCTGCGTTTTAGGTATTTTGAGAAATATTTCACTACTATCTTTTGGATTTGAACCATTTGTAACTGCTAGTCAAAACAACTCTGAAGATCAACAATATATTTTAGTTTTACTTTTTTCTTATTATAAATAACCTTCTTTCCTTTCTTTAATTAGAAACTTACAAATTAAGTCTCCTTTAGCAGCTCTATGTGTTGTTTCTATATTAGCTCCAAGAAGTTTTTCAAATAATTCAGATTCAGTAGAACATGCTTCCCAATGCTTTTCAGCTATATGTATAATTGGACAGTTGTATTCTAAAAGGACATATTTTCCACTGCTCCTCGAATCCTTTTTTGATTCAGCCATATATCCTTCCTCATCTCTAATTCGAGCTAGTTCCTTGACTCGTTTATCAAAATCCAAATCCTTAAGACGCTTATAGTATAGGTCAAAAAGTTCCCCCTGACGTTCGCGCAGAACCTTTTCAACAGCCTCTCTACCCATATTTTTTTCAATAAAATCTAGAGCATACGTTGCGATTGCGCTATATGATTTTGGAAAAACAGTTTTGCTTTGGCTTGTTAGCCGGTATATCATTCTTGGCCTGCCAACACGTTCCCTAGTTTCTATACCTTCTACCAGACCTCTCTTTTGTAAAAGAGCAAGATGCTTATGAACACCCATCCTTGACATCTTCATAATGTTAGCCAATTCCTCAAGTCCTGCCTGCTGCATAACCTAATATGAGATTAACATGCGATATGGTCAAAAGATTAAATGACTTTGACTTTGTGAATGAAGTCTGTGGTGATTATACTGGCACATTAACAGGCAGAGGAGCATCACACGAACGTAGAAGCAATAGTGATAGATAATAATCATGACGGTAGAATATCGACTATATTTTCCTTCAACACAGGCTAATCAATATACATCAACACTATTTTTCATACTAGTAACTCATCCTTGGTGAGGACTATTTGGAGCCTATCGTCCGATGCCGAATTAAATTTTCAACCAAAACTTGCCGCCTTCTACCAATGCAGTTCTTATCCTTTAATCAAAAAATAAAAAATTCTGACCATTTCATTCAGTTACAGATTTTATGGCGTAATCACAATAAGCTAAATATTTTAAAAGGTATTTTCCTGAGACCGGCTCCATCACGTTTTATCGCATCAGTTTTTAATTTTCATTAATGGACTTTCGTGCTAGTTTGTTGTCTATGAATCAATTATCGATTTAAAGGGCCACCTAGAGATTTTTCTCATTAGTCATTTTGGAGATTAATATAGAGGCGGAAATGCTTTGTGTATTGGATAGCATACGACAGTTTCGTCACGTCATCTTAATGCCATGCTTCGTGTCAATGGAATAGCTAGATCATCTCTGCTTGATGAAACAATGTTAAAGTGATCTTCTGTTTGGGAGATAATAGAGAAGCAACATAGAATCGATGAACCCGCAAATATATAGATAGATTTGACAGAATATATGATGTTGTAAAGAAAGAGGGTTACATATTCATAAGCGATGAATTTAATCGCAACTGACGATTAAGATACCAACTGGCCGCATTTATATTGATCTAATCAAAAACCATCGACTGGTTTGTCGAAAAAACTTTACTCACCTATAGACTCGATTCAATGAACAAAAATAGACTTCAAGAATAATTTGACTAACTGGTGAATTGAGTATCGAATTTCATGAATAAACTAAAACAAAAGAAGTATCCTGCATTCTTCACAATTACTTTTCACGTGTCTACAATATTATCACAATTATTTTCTTGAAATATTTATTATAGATTGATACGAAAGATATTATGCTGTTACACTGTCTTAAGAATTAAGGATTGGCAAAGAGTAAAGTCATTTTGGACGTAGATTCTGGTATAGATGACATCGTTGCCATTTTAGTGGCTTTAAGATCAAGAAATATCAGTGTTGTTGGGATTAGCACGGTAAACGGCAATGTGAAGCCTAGTATAGGCGCACTGAATGTCTTGAAGGTACTTGAAATCGAAGATAGACTGGATATTCCTGTGTTCCAAGGTGCAGACAGGTCCTTGAAGAATCGCTTTCTCTCTTCTAATGTCAAGAGAAGAAGAGATGTAAGCCATGGAAAACGCGGATTAGGTAACCTCCATATAGACATTAAAAGGATGAATGATCTATGGGTTAGAACTACGCCCGATGAACTTAAGGGAACACATTCCTTTTCAGATTTTGTTGAATTCATTTTACGAAGATACCCAGAAGAAAATGTTTCAATCATAGCTACTGGTCCTCTCACGAACATAGCAACAATGGTAATGAAAAGGCAAGCTATTCAAAGTAGGATTAAAGAGATTTCTATAATGGGGGGTTCATTTGGCTCAAATAATAGAAATACATTTGGAAACGTAACAGGATCTACAGAATTTAATTTTTATTGTGACCCAGATGCAGCTAGGATAGTATTAAGTACAAAGATGCATCCAATGATAAGAATAGTTGGACTCGATGTCGGTCTAAGTTGCGAATGTTCGATAAGCAAGGATTTAGTCAATAGTATTTGTAGTGATAGTTGTCCTAATAAATCTCGCCTAGAAGCGTCAAATTTCCTCGTGTCATTACTGAATTACAAGCTTGAACAAAATACCGCTGTACACTTACACGATGTTCTTGCTGTATTTATGCTCGAAAAGCCATCACTTTTTAGGTTTACTAAAGGAATGGTAGATGTTATAACTTTGGAAGGAAGTGCTCGTGGACAGTGCATTTTTAATGAAGACACTATTTCTGGACATGTTCTAGTGGCAGTTTTTGTGTCCGAATCCAGATTCAAGAGTCTTTTGGTAAACAGATTAAGAAGCAGGTGAATTTATTCATATAGTATCAAAGTCATATTATACTTTGTATTAACCTTCGATTTCTGTATCCGGATCCAGATTCAAGAGTCTTCTGCGAAGAAGGCTGATAAGTATGTGACTATGATATGAAAAAGTGAAGTTATACGATGTGCTTTCAATCAACTTTCTAATTTCCATGATAAATACAATATCTTATTCAAAACGAAATTATCGAATTAGAGGTGATCCTCTGAACTACACTTTGTTCCAAATAAATATAGCTTCCTATGCTGAAAGTTGGTATCGTTATTCTATATGCGATATGTTCGATTTTAGCACTACTTCATAAACTTTTTGTCTGAGCGACTGATCCTGATGACTGCACACATTACCCTCGTATTTGTAATAATTGATAAAGTGATTCATCTAGGTTTCACTGTGAAATGGCTTACTTTTTTAAGTGGAAAGCAGTTAATAAAAACTGCCGTTCAGTCCTTGACGTACTACATATTTCCCTATCTCGATCACACTTTTTTTATAATGGGGATGAAGAAAATGATGTCTAGGATTAAGACTTATGAGCATATTGGAATTAAAGATCATCTGAAAATACAGAATATTTTTCATAAGTTCTGATTAAGATAAGACTAAACGATATGCAACAAGAATTCTTTTAAAGATATATCCATTTTAACAGTTCTCTCTCGCTGGGTTTGATCGCAATCCACAACCAAATGTTGTGACCTAAATGCCAGAGTCTATCTCTTTTGCACTTTAATAAATACTTTCATTTTCCTATTACTTTTTCTTGCCTGAAGATTTTGAATCCTCTTTCAGATATACTGATAGATAGATACATAAATAATAAGTAAATACATACACGGATTCTCAACAAAATCCTGGAAATCGTTTTGATTCGTTACCATGTTATAAAGCACGAGAATAAGAATACATTAATTACCAACATATTTTTAAGATGACATCTTTATATCGCTGCACGCGCACTGAGAATAGACTTCAGTTATGGCATTCCCTTAGAGTTAACATATCACAGCTTCCGGCAATAAATTAGGTGCAATGGACAACTAAATTTCACTAATCCGATCGACTAGAGTTAAGTCCATCCAAATTGCATGTTGGGTTGAAGAAATAATCATGATATTGAATTTACAATTTTGTCGAAACCTAGCTTGTTTTAATGATGATGCAAAATCAGCATAGCGTCTTAAAAATTCAACGATATTATTATGAATAACATAATACTCAAATCTATTATACGTATATTCCTTCTAAATCTATTACACGTATATTCTTTCCAAATCTATTACACGTATATTCTTTCGAAAGATCTATCAGTCTATTTAAATAATTTAGAATCTTCTAATAGATGAATGAATAGGAACCACCACGCCACGACGCACTTGCTTTCCATGGAAATGACTAACCATGGTGTCTGGCAACTCGGTTATTGCACAGAACAAAAATGCAAGGTCTTTTATGATTTTGCCAGTAAAGTTTTGGAATCTCAACTAATGTAAGTTAAGGAAGGGATATAAGTATACCAGAGGGGATCATGCCATGCCGAGATCTGTTCCACGCCGATCGAATGCCGACCACGTCGGAGGAGAGTCGGTCGTCGAGTTGCGCCCGCTCGCACAACGGCAGCCTGATCTGAACGGGGTCAGCCGCCTCGGCCGCCCTCAGAGTGTCGTACGCGAGAGCATGCGAGCAATGCAGTCTGCTGGGCTCCTGGCGAGCGGCTCAATCATCTTCTCGAGGAAGCCTGCATCCGCTTCGCGACGAATGATGCCGTCATCGGAAGCGGCATCGTTCTGAGCTATCGCGATCTCAACCGCCGTGCCAATCAGCTCGCGCGTCATCTGCTCGCACGCGGAATCAAGTCCGGCGACCGCGTCGCAATGATGTTCGACAGATCGCCAGAAACATACGTGGCGATGCTTGCGGTGATGAAAGTCAATGCGGCCTATGTGCCGCTCGACGCCGCCTTTCCGATTGAACGCGTCCGCTTCATCCTCGGGGACGCCGACGTTTCCGTCATCGTGTCAATGTCGAGTTTCGCGAAGCGCCTCTCCGGCCTCCAGGTCGACAAGATATTTCTTGATTCGGAGAGGCCGGCGATCGATGCACAGGCGGCCGATCCGTTGACCGGCGTTGCGCCGCCGATCGAGCCGCTCTGCTACATCATCTACACATCGGGCACCACCGGTAATCCGAAGGGCGTCGGTATCGGACACGCAAGCATTTGCAATTTCGTGCGCGTCGCCGCCGAGCTTTATGGCTATGCGCCCGGCGATCGCGTCTATCAGGGCATGACGATCGCGTTCGATTTCTCCGTCGAGGAGATCTGGGTGCCGCTGATGGCCGGCGCGACGCTCGTGCCGGGCCCGGCCGGCACGACCCTGATGGGCGACGAGCTCGGCGACTTTCTGCGCGAACGCCGTGTGACCGTGATGGCTTGTTGTCCGACGCTGCTCGCCACCATCGAGCAGGACGTGCCGGACCTGCGGATCCTGCTGGTCGGCGGCGAGGCTTGCCCGCAAAATCTCGTGGCCCGATGGTATCGCCCCGGCCGCCGCATTCTCAACACTTACGGCCCCACCGAGGCGACCGTCACGGCGACAATGACCGAGCTGCGGCCGGACAAGCCGGTCACGATCGGCGTACCGCTCCCGACCTATTCGATCGTCATCCTCGATCCTCACGAGGACAAGACCGTTCCGACCGGCGAGCTCGGCGAGATCGGTATCGCGGGCGTCGGACTGGCGCTCGGTTACATGAATCGCGATGACCTGACGATGAAGAAGTTCATTCGCGATTTCCTGCATATCGAGAACAATCCCTCCGGCCGAATCTATCGCACCGGCGATCTTGGTCGGATCGACGAGAACGGCGAGATCGACTACCGCGGCCGGATCGACACGCAGGTCAAGATCCGCGGCTATCGCATCGAGCTCAACGAAATCGAAGCGGTGCTGCTCGACCTACCGCAGGTCGCGCAGGCCGCCGTGACGACATTCGAGCCCGAGGAGGGCGTCGTCGAAATCGTCGCCTATTACGCTCTCAAGCAGGGTGTCGAGCTGCCGCATAGCGAGATCTCGCAGGCGCTGCGCAGCAAGCTTCCCGTCTACATGGTGCCGGCCTTCCTCGAGCAGGTCGACGCCATACCGATGACGCTGAGCAACAAGGCCGACTACAAGAGGCTGCCGAAGCCGCAGTTGCAGCGTTTTTCCGCCGCGCAAGGGTATGTCCCGCCGAAAACCGACCGCGAGCGCATGCTGCATGCCGCGCTCGCCGAGGTCCTTCGTGCCGAGCATATCTCGACCGAGCACCACTTCTTCGATGATCTCGGTGCCAACTCGCTGTTGATGGCGCGCGTCTGTGCGGCGATCCGCAGAAATCCGGGCATGTCGAACGTGTCGATGCGCGATATCTACATGTATCCGACGATCGCCAGGCTCGCGCATCATCTCGATTCGTCGACCGACGGATCTGTCGCAACGAAGCCGGAACCCTTCCACGTTCCGTCGAACCTTTCGTATGTCACGTGCGGCGCCCTGCAGATTGGGTTCTTCGCGGCCTATCTGCTGTTCGGTCTCTGGATCTTCATAGCCGGCATTCAATGGACGACCGCCTCCGACAGCATGGTGGAGCTCTACGCGCGCAGCGTCGCCTTCGGCGCAGGAATGTTTGTTGCGCTGACCGTGGTTCCCGTCGCTGCGAAATGGCTGCTGATCGGCCGCTTCAAGGCGCAATCGATTCCGATCTGGAGCTTTGCATATTTCCGCTTCTGGGCCGTCAAGACCCTGATGCGCACATCGCCTGCGGCTGCCTTCATCGGCACACCGCTCTACAACGCCTATCTGCGTCTGATGGGCGCCAGGATCGGCCGCAACGTGATCCTGAGGTGCCAGTTCGCGCCGGTCTGTACCGACCTTGTGACGATCGGTGACAACACCATCGTCCGCAAGAACACGAGCCTGCTCGGCTATCGCGCGCAGTCGAACTTCATCCATATCGGCCCGGTGGCGATCGGCAGCAACGCGTTCGTCGGCGAAGGGAGCGTGCTCGACATCGACACTGCGATGGGCGACAACACGCAGCTCGGTCATGCCTCGTCGCTTCAGAGCGGCCAGCGTGTGCCGGATGGCAAGCACTACCATGGCTCGCCGGCGGTCGAGACGTCCTCTGACTATTGCCCGATCGAGGGCAAGAACGGTGCTGCGCTCCGAGGCGTCATCTATGTGTCGCTCATCCTCGCGACACTGCTCCTGATCGCCGTGCCTGCGGTGATGATCCTCCTCTACTACGTCTGGGATCTGTATTGCCCGTCTCCTCTAACCTCTCTGTATTGCCCAGGGATCTCCTCCATGTCGGATCCCTTGCTGCTCGCCCTTTCGGCGGCGTTGTTCTTCGGCGCGCTCGGCCTCGGGCTGGCGGCCGTGTATGTCATCCCGCGTCTCTGCATGATGGCGCTGCGGCCCGGCGTGACCTACACGAATTTCGGCTTCCACTACCTGCTGCAGAGCATCATCCGGGGCGTCAGCAACTCGGACTTCTTCTTATCGCTGTTCGGCGACTCGTCAGCCATCACGACGTACATGCGCTACGTCGGCTGGAACCTGAACACGGTCTATCAGACCGGCTCGAACATGGGCTCCGACCTTGCTCACGACAATCCGTTTCTCTGCAATATCGGCAGCGGCACGATGGTTTCGGACGGGCTGTCGATGATCAACATGCAGATGTCGGCGACGTCGTTCCGGCTTGACGAGTCGAAGATCGGCGACAACAACTTTCTGGGCAACGCCATCTCCTACCCGCCGAATGGTCGCACAGGAACCAACGTTCTGTTCGGCTCCATGACCATGGTCCCGATCGACGGCCCGGTGCGCGAGAACGTCGGGCTGCTCGGCTCGCCGGCCTTCGAAATTCCGCGCATGGTCAACCGCGATCGCGACATGAACGCGTCGTTCGACGAGCAGACGCGTCTCGCCCGGCTGCGCCGGAAGAACGCGTACAATTTCGTCTCGGCCTTGATCTTCCTCGCCAGCCACTGGATTATGGTGTTTGCCGCGCTAGTGCTCTTCCAAGCCGCATTCGCAAGCTACGATCGTTTCGGCATCTTCGCGTTCTTCGCAGCCAGCGTGGCGGTCACCGCCGCCAACATGGCCTTCTTCATCGTGCTCGAGCGCGCGATCCTGGGCTTCAAGCGACTCAAGCCGCAGCTCGCCTCGATCTACGATCCGTATTTCTGGTTGCACGAAAGGTACTGGAAGCTATCGGCTTTCCCGATCTTGACCGTATTCGCCGGCACCCCGTTTCGCGGCATGCTGCTTCGCGCCATGGGCATGAAGGTCGGTGCCAAGCTGTTCGACTGCAGCATGGGCATCCCGGAACGCTCACTGACCGAGGTCGGTGACTACGCCAATCTGAACGAGGGCTGTGTGTTGCAGGCACACTCGCTCGAGGAAGGCGTGTTCAAGTCCGACTACATCCGGCTCGGCAACAGATGCTCGGTCGGCCCGGGGGCCTTAGTTCACTACGGCGTCCGCACCGGAGACGACGTCGTGCTCGACGCCAATTCCTTCCTGATGAAAGGCGAGATCCTGGACTCTCATACGGGGTGGTGCGGAAATCCGGCCAAGCTGGCGCGCCGCCACGTGGCTCGGGCTGAGGTTTGCGTCCAGGACGCCGCAGACGCCACCGTCCGAAACGAGTTCGTCCTGCAAGCCGCGACCGAGTCGATTTGCGCGGCGAGGAGTATATTGCAGCGCAATGAGCGACAAGGTCAAGCTCAAGAAGGTGACCGGCAACAATTGGGAAGCGGTGGTCGAGCTTGAGTTCGGTGCCGGCCAGGAAGACCTGGTGGCGAGCAACCTCTATTCGATCGCCGAGGCGCAGTTCGATTCCCACGCGCGCGCGGCGTCTATGCCGGGAAGTGCGTCGTCGGCTTACTGATGTACGACGTGCAGAAAACGAAGGGCAAGGCGCAGGAAGCCTCGATCTATCGCTTCATGATCGATCGGAAGCACCAAGGCAAAGGCTATGGTCGCGCAGCGCTAAGCAAGGCTCTAGAGGAAATCCGAGAAATCCCTGGGTGGACAGGATATCGATCCGCTACATGCCGGAAAATCCGGTTGCGAAGCCGTTCTACGCCAGCTTCGGCTTCGTGGAGGTGGGGGGGGACCGCGATGGCGAAGTGATCGCGGTTCTGAAACTGTAATGTCCGACGGTACGGTCGATCCCTCGCTTCAGCGCGCAATCGACGCCCTCGTCGTGCCTGGTCTGCTGATCGGCCATCGTGTGATCTCGCAAGGCGATGAGCTCGCGCTGCTCTACGAGGAGATGACGTCGTTATCCTTCCCTGCGATCGAGAGGCGCCGCGCCAGCGGCGCCGCACGGCGTGTGGCGCGCGAGCTGATGAACTCGATGGGCTTTGCCGGCCTTCCGATCCTCAGGAGCACATCTGGAGCCCCGATCTGGCCCGCCGGAGTCGTAGGCTCGATGGCCCACGATGATCGAATTGCTGTCGCCGCTGTCGGGCTGCGGCGTGACCTGGATGCGGTCGGCATCGATATCGAACCTGCCGCGCCGTTGCCCCCGGACATGCTCGAGCTGACCGTCACACCGCGGGAGCGGCGTGCGATTGCTGACAACCCGTTGGGGGCAAAGCTTCTCTTCGCCATTAAGGAGGCGGTCTACAAGGCGGCCTATCCGCTCAATCATGAGTTTCTGGATTTTCACGACATCAAGGTCGACCTTGCCGGCCGGCTCGCGACGACCAGAGCCGGACGCACGCTCGCGCTCCACTGGTGCGTTTTCTCTCACGTGCTGGTCGTGGCGACGGTTCAGAAGACTGCGATGGACCACTTGCCCTCGAGTTGAAAATGCTCAGGTCAGATCAACTTCAGCCCTTTGAGGCTCACGTGCCCGGCCTTGCCGACGATGTTGTGGTCGTCCAACAGCTATGCCAAGCGGCTTTGCCACCTCGACGATCTCCTGCGTCATCTGGATGTCGACGCGTGACGGGGTCGGGTCGCCTCCGGGATGGTTGTGGATCAACAACGGTACGCGTTACTGCATTGATCGGTCAAAATATTTCCAGTCGTCTCCACTGTGGGGAGGGAAACTGGGGGCAGATCCACCTGTCATGTTTCCCTGGGCCTGAATCGAATGGGTCAAGCCTGAGGGGTATGTTTCTGCTTCCGTCGGGAGTACTATCATCACTCCCTTTTTTTGTTATTTTGGCATACATTTCACCAGGAAAGGAGACTAAGGCATATGCCTGAGCGTTGGAAGTGTCATGCACCAATATTCTTTGACGAAGAAGGAAGGCAATGAAAAGAAGGTCCGACTGACTGGAAATCTTTCTTTAGGTTCAGCCGTTCAGCAGCGTCTTCAGTCGAAGTCAGGTTCAGAGTCAGAGTCAGGATTCACTTGAATCTTAATCTTAAAACATCCTTGTAAGCTAGACTGACCAACTGTGACAAGTTTCGAGTATCGAAAATTACGTTGCTATTATGACTATCCTCCTTCTCTCCCATTTCTCCTACTACTATAGCAGAAGGATATGATATTGGTATATCAGGTTCGGATTCAGGTTCAAGTTCGGGTTCAAGTTCAGGCTGATTTGTAATGGTAGTAGTAGCAGCAGTAGTGATAGAAGTAGTAGTAGTAATAGGAGTAGCCATAGGCGTCATGGCATTATTAGTAGCCTTAGGCTCAATAACCTTCATCCAAGTATCAGCCACTGTGGTCTCCAGTCTTGCCTTTTCTGTACTTAATCTATTAATCTCCATTTTCTGCTTGTTAATGATATATTCATTTTCTTGCATTGTCTTACGGTTTCTTTGTATGGAATCAGTAAACTGTTGAAAAGTTGTTGCTGCATACTTATTGTTTACTTCCAGTCTAGTCTTTTCACATTCCATATCCATGGTTTGACGTTCAAGTGTTGTGATACTCTTAAGAATTATGCTTACCCGTTGTATACTAAGACCTTCTGCCTTCCTTCTCCTATTTAATTCAGCGATTGACCAAATGTCATTGGCTAATTCTTCATAGACCTGATTTAGTTGATACAGTCCATTAAGATTCCACCATTCTCTGTATAACTCGCTTACTTCTTTCTCCCTTAGGTCTAGGGCAATAGCGACTTGGATTGGAGTACTTCCTTCTTCAAACATTCGATAGGCCTGTGAGGATTGGGATGATACAATAGTAGATTTGGAAGAGGTTGGGTTTGCTTTGTCTAGAATTAACTTTATATCGCGAGGAGATTTCCTTACTATTTTCTGTACTTCTCGAAATGTCTTCTTCTGATTATCATACAGGTCTATGACGTAATCTTCTTTTTCCTGCCTGTTTAATTCATGCATCTATAAGTAAATAAAGTGGACGCTAAAGCCTTAAACTTACTGTTTCCAAATGTTACAGTATGTTTCCTGTCCGTTTCCAACTGTTCCATATGATTTCAAATGATTTCAACTGTTTTTACTGTTACCAGATTCAATCTCAGAATAGGGTAGGGAATGGCATCAAGGTCCTGTTGAAGCAGAAGAAATCATTGACCAAGCTGCACTCGAAGTATCCAGAGTTAGGATAAAGCGCTCTGATAGGGCGAACCACTGATAATGACATGGCAAGGGGAATAAGAAGATGTTGGCATATTGCAAGGAACTCCTTGAGTATAAGAATGGAATGGTGGCCATTGACGAGACAAAGGACGGCAAACTAATCACCGCGCTAAGAACGGCAGTAGAAAATGGTGAAGGAGTATTGGACAAAGAAACTATTTCACACGACGACTTATTTGATGCTTTTGGGATGTCCTCGCAATTCTGGCATTAACTAGTCGGCCAGCAGACGCCAAGCGTGGTATTCTACTTTCGCCTCCTGATTGCTGTTCTTGTCGTTGTCGCTTTGCCTTATGAACTCTGTATAGTTTGTCCAATCCATTATGCTGTTACAATGAACGCAAATCCATCTCATAGGTAAAATATATACTACGCTGACATTGTTTATATAACATTTTTCTATAGTTCTGAAACAATGTTTCTTACATGCTGACAGGGTTTCGAATGAACAATAAAGTTACTTCCTCACTATTTTTTTTCAGAAAATGAAAGTCGCAAAAGAGATCTATTGTTTGCGTAGCGTTTTGTTGTAGAACGTTAGTTTAGGTGAGCATCATTCATTTATATAAAACATTCATAACATGATGGGTGTGTTTCCGAGCACCAAAACCTTTCTGCTACTTGTGGTTTTGACAACATTCATGCTTTCTGCCACAATAATAACCCATCCTGTGCTCAGGCCGGCGGCAGCCCAAGGACAACAATATTCTTTTCTCTCAAAATGGGGGTCTGAAGGCACAGGCTTTGGGAAGTTCAAACAGCCACTTGATATAGCAATAGATTCCGACGATAATGTATATGTCACAGACACAACAAGCGTGTCCAATCAGATACAAAAGTTTGCTCCTAACGGCACATTCATCACATCATGGGGGACTGTTGGTTCTGGAGATGGGCATTTTGCGCGTGCTACTGGAGTAGCCACAGATTCTTCTGACAACATATATGTTACAGATGGTGGCAGTCCTGAAACAGCAGTTCAGAAGTTTACCTCTAACGGCACATTTATTACGTCTTGGGGTTCCACCGGCTTGGGTGATGGCCAGTTTGTCTCCCCAGGGGGAGTATACGTGGACTCTTCTGATAATGTATCCGTTAGCGATCAAGATGTCATATAGTCACATCCTTGTCCTAATTTCCTAACAAACCATCGCCTGATAAGTTAATCCTGTCATATCTGCAACTTTGCTTTTACTTCTGTTGTCGCTATCATGCAGTTCTCATATTGTTTTATATCCGAAGGTCCAAGATATGCAGTCCAACCTTTGTGACTTTTAACGACGTGTCGTTCATACGGGTCTGAAGATGTAATGCGACCATTGCAATAATGACAGGAATATGGACCTTCAGGCGTGACGGTAGAAGGATCCTGTAGACCTACGTAATAGAAACCTCTCATTCTGACTGGATAATGCTTTCAATCCGCTAGTGTTCCACTCATAGATATCTAACATGGCTAATATTTTACCCAAGATGGTATCCTGGTTAACAAAACATGTTTGTCATTCCTGTATCTTGATAGGGGGTGAATCCTTTTCTATGCAATAACATTTAGTGACAAAGACTTGTGATTCAGGACGAACAATTCTCCTGTGAAATTATCTTCTCAGGGTCTTGCTTCGTATACTATATTGAATGGCGTTTGTGTGGCACGCCTAAATTGCTTAAAGCCTCCGGCCATGACAACTTCGCGTATTTTTGTTTCTCCTGCTTGTGCTCCCAGAGCGGGGCCATTGCATGCCATTGAACCAGGAACACACGCCATTGCTGAAGCAGCATAGAACAACCTGCCCAAAGGATTGAAGTTGTCTTCGACTCTATCTTTGGCGAATGGTTCTACGAACATTACTGTTCCATCTTGCGTTAGTGATTTCAGTGCATGAGAAGCCGCACCTACAGGATCCCCCAAATCATGGAGACAATCGAAAAATGCAATAAGGTCATACTGCTTATTAGCATTAGAATAGAGGGGATAATCAGTGGCAGAGGAAATCTCAAAGCTGATTTGATCTCCACTCAGACCCTCCTCCTTTGCTAACTCTCTTGCCCTTTCTATGGAAGCAGGATGATTATCAAATCCAATGAATTTGGATTTAGGGTACGCCTTTGCCATGATAATGGTTGAAACACCATGTCCGCATCCTATATCTGCAACGACTGTTTTTTCGTTCTTTAGTTTTTCTTCTATTATACCGTTATCAAGCGATGGTATCCATGAGCTTACTAGATTTGCCTTATAGCCTGGTTTGAAAAACCTTTCCGTTCCTATAAAGAGATCAGGATCGTGTTCGCCCCATGAAAGACCTCTGCCTGTTCTAAATGCCTCCATAATCTTTGAAGCATCCTTAAAGTACGACATCGTTCCTTGAAATGCGCCTATTGAATATACGGCTATCCTCATCTGCCAGAGCCATTGCATTTTCCTTAGGTAACCAATACATTTGGGTTTCAGCATTGTACATAACGTAACCACCTGCTGCTTGATTAGCTAACCATTCTCTTACGTTACGTTCTGAAGTCCCAGTCATATCGGCTAGTTCCTGCGAGGTAATTGATCTTCCTGCGTCTTTCATAGCTTTATATAATCCAAGTTTATCGCCGATATATACGAGAACTGCACTGTATGCACTACCTAGATCGGACAACATAACTTGCATAAAATTCTGAAGTTTCTTTTGATCGATATTGTTCTGACTCGAATTTGGATTATTCTCCATATTTTTATGGCTGTACCTCTGTTTATAGAATTTTTCGTCGCTCCTAGACATCACAAGTTAATCACTGTGTTAAGGACAGCGGTTGAGAACAGAGAAGGTGCTTTAGACAAGGGAGCAACTTTACATGATGATCTTTTTGATGCATTTTGAATGTCTCTGTAGTTCTGGCATTAGAGGTCATCAAAGACTTTAACCCGTGTGTATGATTTACTGTTGACAATGTTTCCCTTCTTCTCGATATCTAACAATCGTGCTGACTCCTCACTTGGCGATACGGTAGATTGCCCCACACTAAATAATCTTCTCTTCGGTTAATCATTGTAGCATCGAGTTTAAGAATTCTTCTCTAACAAGGCGGTAAGCCGATCGAGTTTGGCATCAATCATTCGAAGTAATGACAATAGATTATTACTTGGACAAACAGGATAACACGATTACAAATAGAATTATCAACTAAATAGTCTCGCGTTATCTAGCTAGGTAGCTCGAATGTGGCAAGCAGTTTCAAATCACTCCTATTGTTTCAAAAGTCTTACATACTCTCTTAATGCACTAGCCTCTTCTCTATACGCCCTAATCGTATGAGTTGTACCCTGTGGACAAATAACGGTGACAGTTACTATGTTCACTTCTGCATCAGAGACAAGGACCGTAGGATAGACACTTTCTATTTTGCAATTCACCGAAAGCAATTTTTGAAGTTCCATTATGGGTTGGATCGTATCGTTCAAGGCCAGAATTGGTACGATATTTGATGAAGACGTATAAAAGTGTCACAACATCGGATCCTTGTGTTACTACTACTATCTTTGAGAATATTTCGGTAAACTTTTATAAGAAATTCTTTCATGTCGGATTTAACATGCATTCGAGAAGTAACATAATTTAGTATGCTTTCAATTTTACTAAGATCCTTTATTGCATGCTTTGGATATTGACAGGCCTCCAAATCTTCAGGATTAATATTGTGTGACAATTGTTATATCATAGGACATCGTTTAGTTAGTCAGGTAGTTAGATGGCACAGAGGCTAGAAACACTCGAAGTGGGAAATCATGTAATTGCAGTTTACGCCACTAAGGAAGAAAAATTTAATGAAGCTTTTGCCTTTTTAAAAGAGGGTCTTCAACGAAATGAGGTGATTGTTCTCACAACTACCGACCTATCAAAAGATGAAATTCGGGCCAGGATGAATCATGAATGGAAAGTTGATGTCTCAGAACTTGAATCCAAAGGCGATATTATCATTAGAACTACTGAAGAATTGTATTTCCCAGATGGTATTCCAAATATTCAACGAACAATTGCCTTATGGGCTACTTTAGTAGAAAACTCACATAAAAGAGGCAAAAGGGGCCTGCGAGTGGTTGGAGATATGGCATCATTTTTTAGGAACGGGTTTACTAAAGAATTGCTCGAATATGAATCGTGTTTGGAACAAAAATTTAACTTTCCAGCTATCGGTATATGTGCATACGATTCTATAGATATTGATAATATGACATCGGAGCAAATAAGACAACTTCGGGAGCGTCATCATCCAGTCTGGATGGACGACCAATGGCATCAATAATATGATTACTTTCCCGTAGAGAAAACCCACTTTATTGCAAGCTGCGAGTTTATTATCAAGCTGCTGGAAAAATCATCCCAAATGAAGTCCCCTTGGTATGGTCCTTGTATACTTTGTCTCCAACCCAAATTTTTCCATTGTATCTTTCAACTAATGCTCTTACTATAGATAGGCCTAATCCTCCACCTTTTGCTTTAGAATAAAAACGTTCGAACAACTCTTTTTTAATTGAATCTGGTATGCCTCTACCATAATCCGAGACAGTTATCATCCAATACTTTGTTTCACCAACAAAATATTCCTTTATAGTCACGTCAATCTTTACCTGAGTTAAATCAGTGTATTTTATGGTATTAGAAAACAAGTTTATAAAAATTTCATCAAGCAAGTCTTCAGCCATTATGTTTATACCCAAAGGATATCCATCATGCACCATATTTAACGAGATTTTTTTACTGTGAGGATTATTATGATATAGAGTCTGTTCTACCGTAGAATACGCATTGTTAACAGCATCTGGAATGTTCCTTAATGCTAATTTTAAATCCTTTTGTCTATATAGCCGCTCTAGTTTACGAATGTTATCTACAAATAACTGACTCCTAGTAAGTGAAACTTTTGCAGTATTAAGAAGAAAAGAAATTTTTTCGCTGTCTTGTGGTGATACTTTTGCCTTATTTTTATTAAGAAGAGAAATTACAAGTCCTAAACTACTTTGTACTATTTGATGATAATTTCCTATATCGTGTGTAATCAAATCGACCAGAAGCTCAGAGTGTTTTTTCTCTTTAGAAATCTTATCATAATTATCTTTTTCTTCCCATATGACTTCGAAACTAGAAACAGCGTTTTTGACTAGAGAGGTGCTTTTTGAATACACCCAATCGTCAATAGAAAAAATATTATGATCTTTGTTTCCATTTTCAATATTGCCTTTATTCATTTTCTCAAAATACTGCATACTGATTGATATAGAAAAAATATCTTGCTTATCTCTTATGAAGACCAGTGAAACATCTGATGTTTTAGTTGATGTTGGTTTTATAGACTTACACCCGATAAAAGGAACCATCTTTCTTACTATGTTGGTAGTATTATCATCAAGAGTGCATAACAACCTTATGATGATATTTTTTCGACGTCTCTGTGTTATCAGATAGTCAACTACTTTATAATGCGATAGAAATTGTAGTGATGAAGAATGAGGCAAAACTATATCCAATTCGGATTCAACTGAGCCTATAAATTTTAGCAATGCATCAAGGAATCCTTTGTCTTTTATTCGTGGGTTATTATTAGGCCCCATATGCACTTTTCATATCTACTCTCCTGGCTTATCCAAATGTTTGTGGTCATGGATGTAGATAACACTATAAATATGTAATCATTCTATCTAACTTTTTTCGCATATCTTGGACGATTAAATGATCCTTATCAAAAAATCAACTTAAAACGTATTCGTATCGTTGATTTTGTACAAAAACCAGACACATATTCTGATTAAAAGTCAATACCGGATATAACAAGAAACAACAACAGTATAATTTTATTGTAATTTTATATAAAAGGACAGTATATCCTGAATTAAGTGACCGGAACATCATCATTGCCCTCGTCCAATGCGAATTCTGCGAATTCTGAGCGTACCCAAGTATTGTATGGTCCTGAGAATACAACGAGTGCAATTTTGAAATTTTTAATGGATGTGGATACAAAGCTGGACATTTGCGCAGATTCTACATGGCCATCCGTTGTGATGGGGATCGATGTCTTTAGAAATGCTCTAATAGGTATTAAGAAGAGAAGAATAATACGTATATATTACTACTATTACAAAAAATAATCTTTCTTATTGCAAAGAGGTTATGAAGATTGGAGAACTTCGTCATCTAGATGGGATTAAGGGCAATTTTGCAGTTAGCGAACGCGAATATCTCGCTTCTGCAACATTGCAAGAAGCAAAGCTTTTGCAGCAGGTAATCTATAGCAATGTAAAGGAAGTACTGGAACAGCAACAATATGTTTTTGACTCATTTTGGAATAGATCTTCCCCCTGCCGAACTAAGAATAAAAGAAATAGAAGAAGGGATTAATTTCGGTAGGACAGAGGTTATTCAAGATCCAAAGGAAGTGCAACACTTATTCATTAATATGATAAAACTAGCAAAGCAGGAGTTATTATTAGTACTACCTACAATCAATGCTTTTTATCGTCAAGAACGTATAGGAATAATAGAGTTATTAAAACAAGCAGCAGAACGAGATCATTGTCTAAATGTTAGAATTCTCACCCCGACAAATGATGCTATCGAAAAAAAATTACTAACCATTGAATCGGGAAATGCGCAAAGAGATCATGATGGAAGAGAATCAAACCGACAACAATTGAAGAACAAAAAGAGCTTCGACACACGACACATAGATTTGGAAACAATTGATGAAGATGAGGAACTAACGGCGGCGGAGAGGAGCGCAGTTACAACAGTTACTATACTAGTTGTTGACCGAAAGGAATCGTTGGTGATAGAATCAGCTGATGATTCAAGGCAAGATTTCATAGAAGCAGTAGGATTAGCAACATATTCAAGTAGTAAGCCTACTGTGTTATCCTATTTTTCCATATTTGAAAACCTCTGGAAGCAAACTGAATTGTATCAGCAATTGAAGGAATCAAATAAGCAACTTAAATTAGCTTACGAACAATTGAAAATCAGCGATAAAATGCAAAGTGAATTCATAAGTGCTGCCGCTCATGAGTTGCGAACGCCTATTCAACCCATAATTAGCTCCGTAGGTATTATTCGTTCTCGAAGGGGGAATATGAAAGTACAAGAGTTAGATGATTCTTTAGATATGATTACTAGAAACACAGAAAGATTGAAACAGCTTTCATCAGAAATCATAGATGTTGCAAAAATAGAAGGGAATTCACTTGATCTTGAAATGGAACGATTTGATCTTAGCGAAGTATTATTCAATATCATGGAACATTATAAAAATCTGATTTCAAAAACCAACATTAATATAAAATTATTATTCGATTCTTGTGAGGATACATTGTTGGTCGAAGCGGATCGTGATAGGATCTCTCAAGTTATTTCCAATTTGTTAAACAATGCTGTTAAGTTTACACGTAAGAGAGGAGGAATAGTGAGTGTGAGAATTCAAAAGAAAGTTAATACAATGAACACTAATCAAAGTGTCGCGCTAATCAGTGTCAGGGACACTGGCAACGGTATAAATCATGATATTTTGCCAAGATTATTTGAAAAGTTTGCCGCAAAATCATTTCAAGGAATAGGGCTAGGACTATTTATTTCCAAGAAAATTATTGAGGCACAGGGTGGTAAGATTTGGGCTGAAAATAACGCCAATACTATTGGTACTAATGGTATTGATGATTTGTTACAGGAAAAAGGAGCTACATTCTCCTTTTCTCTACCAATCATAGGTAACTAAAATGATAATAAATGATGTCATGATTAGCAGTGGAAAGCGGCACCAACAGGGTGGCGGAGCAATTGGGATAGTTGAGAATTAATGACAATGGCAGAAGATCCTATTATTACCAAAAATAATGACAGGAAAAAAAGAGTTATGTTAGTAGACGATGAAGTCGATGTTATCTCGGTTCTAAAGATTGTTTTAGAAGAAAATGGTTTTCAAGTTGATCCATTCGAAGATTCTATATGTGCATTAAAGAGCTATAAAGCCGGATTATATGATCTATTGATCCTGGATATTAAGATGCCAGAAATGGATGGCTTTGAACTTTATGATGAGATCAACAAGATAGATAATAAAGTCAAAGTTTGCTTTCTGACTGCTAGTGAGATGTATTATAGCAAATTAAGAAAAGAGAAATATTGTTCGATCGATAAAGATCTATTCATCCAATAAAAGCACTAAGTAAAATACTCGATTCATAAATAGTAATACCTTGTCTACAATTACCACCAATAACGATATTATACAATTAGAGAATTGAGGCTAAATTTAATTGAAATATTCGTCGCTAAAGATGAATTCTGATTTTTTATTAATGATCATTGTTCAATCTCCTTCCATGCCTTGAAAAATTTCTCGTACTCAAAAGATCCGGCTTTCACCAATCCTAATTGCATCATAAACTTGAGATCATCCCTAATCGCTTTGTGTTCTATTATCTTTCCATCACTGTCCATTGTATGTATGTGCACAGCTTCGTAAGAGATTTTATTCCCTGTTGGAGGAACAAAGAAAAAATTACCGGTATGAGTACCAGTCACATTTGCAATGAATACTACTTTGTTATCTTGGGAAATGATTTCACGTTCTTCATAATGAAGATCAGGAAAAGCGGTGCGCAAACTCTTGATTGTATCTATGAATTCATCTGGTCCCCTAAGTTGTGATCGGTATGAATCTTTAGCACGTTGCGATTCTCTATTGATATATTCTGAACTTATGAACTCCTGAACATCCCTCGTATCACCCGTGTTAAAGGCCTCAATAGCTCGTCTAACAGTTATTATGTGCTTCTGAGATGACATGCCCTAAGATAAAACTACCAGTATATATTTAACTTCTGTCTTCGAGGAGATATCAAGTTTTGTCGTATTGAAAATCAAGAAATGTATCAGGAGCGTGCAGAGAATACCGTTATAGAATGGAACAAGACAAAAAGAAAAAAAAGGACGAAGAGGTCTAATTGCTAGACTTCATCCACGCTTACAAAGTAACCACTTGAGGTACTATGTGTTAATACTCTCTCATGATTGTAAGCATGCATGATTGCTTCGTCTTCTTCGGAAAACCGCTCTCGTATCCCACAAGGGAGACAAGTTACTTCATACATATGTGCTCTTAAAATACACCTTTTCAATATTATATACAAATTCCATGTATTTAAGTTCTACGTCTAGTCTAATGCCAGAGATTTGCTATATATTAGGAGAATATTGCCCGAGATCCAGTTTTTAGTGCCATTTACCAACATTGCTCAAATCAAATCCGGGATTAATCCTATTTAAAACGTCTTTAATTCCATCGAATCTGGTGAATAAGGCAAACTATTCTAGTAGATAGTTATAGTTCTTATCTGAGGTTATGCTAACAATATAAAATACATTACTGATACTGGACTATTTGAAATTATTGTTAGAGTAAGCTCCCCAGAGGTTCAAG
>CAVPXM010000014.1:0-11344 GCA_963709405.1 uncultured Nitrososphaerales archaeon | reverse complement strand
ATCTATATGCTCCAGCTTCATACGCACCAAGTGACCATCCACCTTGAAGTACTAACGCTCCTTCCTTTTCTGGAATATGCAAATTCTTGTTCACACTCGACATATTACTGAGGTTAAGAGATTACCAAGAATAAAAAATCTTGTGTTAGCCTTGAAATTTTTTATTCTGCTGGATTATTTGGAAAATGTTTAATTACTTATCATTTCCAGTAGGAAAAAATTTCTTTGCAATGTACAAAATGCTATATATTGGAAAATTTTGCCAAAAGACCTCAAACAGAGGCATTGTACTATACACGTACTCGAACTTGCTTCATTTAGTTTATGCCACCACCACTTACTCTTCAGGACATGAGTACTGATGATCGCTGATCCTCTGTATCTCACATTATAATGCAACAAATTCTACTTCATTACCCTAGATGGTTGCATATAAATTATTACTACATCAACCTTACAAAAGTATAATAAATATCAAAAAAGTCTTAAATAATTGATAAATGTATAATGGTAACAGTGTAATACGATAACAATATATGGATGATACCCCCCACAAACTCGTAATAAGCTTTCTTGATCAAGATAATTCAGAAATTTTACTTTTGGGCCAACACAGTCTTACCTTTCTACTTACTAGTTTCTTCTATTCATATTGAAAACCTGAAATAATCTTGCAATCTCTACCAAACTAGATATATTCAGAAATTTTAATTTGTTTTATCTCCTGCATTATATTTGCAGTAATGATAATGGCTTCTGTTTTTTTCGGCATAGACACACCATTGTTTAAGAAGGGTATCAGCATGTGCATTAGATAAAAAGTTCAGATACGATACTTAACGTCACCGAGTTGACTTTGCAACAGGAGCAATACTTATAGCTCGCTGCTAAACATATTACGTTAGCATGTTAGTTAATGTAGAGATTATAGAAAATGCAAAGGAATCAATAGATCGCGCTTATGATATTTCGATCTCTGCAAAAGAAGAGTTATTCGTAGCATTTCCTACGATCAATTCTTTCCGACGGAACGTGCGCACCGGTATATCAATGCAGCTTCTAAATCAAGAATATTCAAAAAATAATGTTAGACTTAGAATACTTACACCTGTAGACAACCAAATTATGCAGATAATAAAGGAATTAAAAGAGGTTTCATTTGGACTTGATGTTAGAGCTTTAAATGAGAGTACAGAAAGCAATAGAGTTGTCATTGTATTAGCTGATAGAAAAGAATCTATTATAGTAGAGACAAAAGACGATACAAAGGACAATATGTATGAAGCAGCAGGATTATCGATATACTCTAATAATAAATCAATTGTTTCGTCATATCTAGCCATATTTGAAACTCTTTGGAAGCAATGCCAGGCACCTATTTGAATTTCAATGCTATTACTGTGATGGCTCTAAGGCAAATAGCAAAGACAGCTACAAAAGCCATATAATAAACCAACTTGGACTAGCCGCCCCTGCTATCCTGGCAAAGCAGATTTGCAAAAGCTGAGGCTAAAGGCGGAAAAACCCACAATATGCATTTTATGTAAAAATCAAATCTTGCGAGGCCTAGAAGAGTATTCAAAAACGTTGAATTCTATCTGATTTTCTTAAGCTATTCCGCCGGATAGAAGGACAGGTTAGGGGTCTTATAATACACGAGAGAAGGTATTCATTGGGCTCAGTATAGTATCATGATGTTCTTAGACTTCCATGAGAAGAGAGCCAGACGTAAAGACCTTGCTTAATCAGGGTATCATGAAATATGCGTTCCTATTAAGGAGATAACTATGCTTATTATTAAATACTATAATTGCCCCCAATTTACGTCCTTTGTTATTGCATCTCTAATCTTGTTCGTGAGTGATACTTTCGGCATCGATTTGCGTTGTTTTGGTACTCTGTCTTGGCTCATCTGAATTTTCTTTTTCACCTGTTCATCGCGCTTTTTTATATCTTGATAACTATATGAATTCAATCAGTACATGATGTCCATAGGAACATCGAAAAATTATCAAAATGGTAACCTCAATATAATGATATATCTAGCCAGATTCTTGGACAGCAATACGGGTTTCTTTAGGTTCAAAAAAGACAACAAATCCTCCCATTAGTATACTACATTAAGGAATAGCTGTTCCTAATTATGAACAATTGTAAATGAGACATTTACATATATTACAAAAGCGACTCGTCTTGAAATCTGTATCAGATAGTGAGTTGCTAAAATGCATTACACACTTTATATTGTTACAATGTTTCAACCCATAAGCATGTCCCAATTCATGTACTGCTTCCTTGACTATTCTTTGATAAAAGAGAGATTTGTCTGGGTTTAATCCATAGAATTCTTGTCTTAACCTTGGAAGATAAATTGCTGATATGCTGCCATTTACATATGCTTCTCCAAACACAAAATTCAGACTACCAGAATATGCATCAAAATCACACAAAGCCAGTATTTTTGTTGATTTAGATGGTTTGTACTTGAATGAGAGCCATTGTAAAATATCATTTGATTTCCATTGATTTCTTTGCTTATCTAATAGTTGATTAGAGATATCTTTTATTGGCGAAGCTGTAACAATAGAAGCATTAAAGCCTTCTGATAGAATCTTTTCTAACAGAGAGATGATATCTTTAGCTGGCTGAAATAAAACAGGTTGAAGGATGATATTTTGCATAATCATCAAATCAATGATTCTTTATTTCAATAATCCCATAAAATTTGGATATGTATAATCAACCATCCATGCATAAACCATATAACAATCCTTCTTAATATGCACTAATACAAAACAGAGAAATAAATTGGTAGCTAATTTGCTGTGTAGGTTCGAATAAGTTTATCTCATCTAGGAGCCTCTGCTACAAGACAAATTATACCTCAGATTGCAGATGGCAAATAGATCTGAACAAGAATGCTTTGATTCTCTTCGTATCTCAGAGAATTCTTTGGCCCTAGTTTGTTATGAGATTTTAAATCATAGATCTTGTCTTGATAATAATGTGTTCCCGATATCGTTATTATCAAAAAAAGTATAATAGCGATTACCCTTTACAGGGGATAATGAGACAAGAACATGTTACTCTGCAAAATGTAGAGATCACACAACTATATGATCTTATCAAAAAATATCTTCAACAGCTCAAACTGGACATTATCCATGTTGAGGTAATGATACGCGGCAATGAAGGTAATTATGATTTAATTCTACGTACTGGTGCGTGGGGCAAGGACATTATCGTTCCAACAGCAATAGCGGGTGTTCTGACTGCAGGAGTAGCTGCAATTCCTGTAGCTGCAGTGTCAGGTTATAGAGCACATTCATTTGAGAATAATTTCTGGAACTCTATCAAAAAGACATTGTCTGAGATTGGAAAAGCAAACGCAACAATGTCTGAACCTGTAACGGTGACGCATTAAAATTGGAATTTAATCCATCCGTGACTAGTCCATCCAGATTATCATTATCGATCATCCTGGCATTTACTATCGTTACATTTTCTTATTCCTCTCAATTATCATTCGCACAAAATAGTACATCATCTTCTCAACCAACAGCATCCTTTGTTAATTCGTTCGAAAAGCTAGTAAATAACGCTCATAATTTGACTCAGAGTTACGAAAATGAATATGCTAAATGGAAGTCACATCAGTGTGATAACAAGACAATGATTTCAGTTACAAATAATTATTTACCGAAATATGAAAAGCTCATTAACGAGTCAAAAGCGTTGCAGCCTCCTAAGCAATATCAGAATGCTACAGATCTACATACGAAGAGTCTCGAATCTGAGCTTCAAAGTAATAATCATTTCCGAAATTATCTATTAACAAATAACTCTACTGAGAGTAAATTGTCTTCAAAATTGTTATCTGACGCGTTCAAATACGAAATTGAAGCATTTAAGAAGCTCAAGTCCTCGGGATTGTTTACTATTGTGCCATGAATAAGACGTTCAATTTCTTGGTCATTTGCTAGATTAGACATGAAAGAACTGGCAGTTATCATCGATGAAGATCGTGTACAGAGAACCAAGGTCACACTATTCTAGATGGGGAGGGATATTTGATAAAAATTAAGGGTTGTCCAACATTAGAGAATTCTTGAAAAGAGGGTTTGATATAGCATACATTACAGATCTTGAAGATCGCAAAATCTCAGATAGATTTGTAGATAAAATTACTGATGTCGCATCCAGATACTGGACAGAAGATTTAAACATGTTACTTAAATGCACCGCCCTACGGTTGTATCGTTGGTTTTTAAATATAACCAAACATATTCATCATTTAATCAATCGATTTATTAATTGATCATATACCTAATTTCAAAAAATCTGATAGAGTGGTTTGCTTTGTTTTATTAGATAATGCATCTTCTTCTGTCTGCCACACTTCAACATCATCATTTCCATGCCACTTCTGACAAGTCCAACATTTTTCTGAAAGTGTTAGCAGTTCTAGAACCAAAAACCCAGCATAATGGCTATTTGCTGCTACTATTACTAGGTCAAGCCTTTCTCGTTGTTCTTCTCTATCTCTCTTCAGAAACCTATCCATTTTTCATTTCTGCAACCCTCTCTTTTTATATCCTTCCGAATTCTTTTTCTTGTATATTCCTATCTCCAATGAATCTAATATACACAAAATCAAAGAGTTGCGATCAGGAAAACAATAGTGGAGATTCAAAAAAGGACACCATTTGTTTTACCATTCCCATAAATATCTACAACAGGAATTTTGCTTGCATTTTAATTACCTTAGCATTTAATAAGATTGTTTTCATTACCTGAAGTTAGTAATTATCCACTATTAGTTGATCTTCTAGGAAGATATATATGTATTAAGATAGCATAATAATTCTCTTATTGATAACCTTGTGAAGGAGATAATTAAGATAATTAACAATGCCTCCAAAAAAGTAGAACCATTTCTATAATTGCAGTTATTGCGATAAAATAAGTATGTAGATAATAAACTATGACAAATTAGTATGAAAATCAATTAATGATAATTAAGAGCGCAAATCCACTAATACATGGCCGTACAAGATTAATAAAATACTAAATGAAATAGAAGCTCTTTTGATGGATGTGCATTAAAATCATTAACAGAATGCTATGATCAAATCTTCGTATTGTTTTTAAATGGGTCTGAACTAAAAACAGTTCATCGAAAGAGAGAAGATGGTTGGTCTTCTGGTCTAAATAATCTTATCTTTTTTGTCTGTCTGATTTGACTTTACGACATTTTTGATATTGCCTTCTTAAGATCATCGAAACTCATTACAGGATGGAATTCTACATTGGCACCCATTCCTTGAAATAATGGCTCAGCCAATCCAGGTATCTGGTCAGCAGTTTCCATATCTACTACGAAAGTCATAACCCTCTCACCTTCAGCCTCAAAGAAGTATGATGCTTCTGGTTTAGCTTTATTCATATATTCTTCTAGATTCTTTAGGAAGTTCGGATCCTTTACCATCTTGTTTCCTGCTTCTGTTGGTATCACTGCACGAATTATAAATCTCATAGACAGAATACTAAGGGCTAATCTATAAAATACTTTTGTTGATGTTAGTTTGTTTATTAGTTTAGAACTTGAACGAGATTATTAGTTTACCAGTATTTCCTATATTTGTTGTGACGCGTAAAGAATCTTAATTTTAAGGCAATAAATATGAGTTCGACATCTAAAAGGATCCCGATCGACGATAAAAGTAATTAATCCTACCTGACAGGAGCAACATAACATAATTGATTGATTAATTTTCTAAATACTCGTATACACGATACATGCTTTGGGAATCAAAATGAGAAAGATATTTCCATTTTGTTGGATCGAGATTTACTTCTATAAACTTGCTATTGTTAAAAAAATCTTTATTGTTCGCTGATGATAGAAGGATATTGTAAATGAATTCACCTACAAATATCTGATTAGCCTTTGCAATAGATGCAATCTTTGAAGCCAAGCTTATGCTCGAACCAATTATGTCTATATGAGCTTTTTCTAAACTCTTCCCGTAAAGCACTACTAAAGAATAGCCATAAGCCAATCCAATCCTTACAGTGATTTCCGGTAATTCATTTGCCTTAAATATAGGGTTAATAACTTCTCTTATGATTTCTAATATTGCTCTTGAACAGTTCAATGCATTTTCACATGCTTTTGCCTCATCGCATTCGGCTGGAAACAATACAATAACAGCATCACCTTCATACTTGAATACATATCCACCGTAACCTAAAACAGCAATACTTATTTCTTGAGCAAAACTTTGTACTATTAAAGCGAATTTGTTCTCTGGTAAAGAAAGACTCATTTGAGTTGAGTTATTGATATCTACAAACATAGTCACCAGGTTTGTTTTGGTGTTTACACGCCTTCTCAGGAATTTTTTGGATTCTTCAGTTGACATATTGAGCTGCATACCATCCATTAAGGTTTTAGTTACCCTAGCGCGAGTTTGTTCCAATAATGGCAGGTTGGTAAACCTAAGCCACCGTTCTACCATAAGTATGTATAGTCTACCCTGGTAATTAATACGCGTTACCTTAGAGATTAGTTCTTTGAGAATAGGAACTTATGAAAGTCTTGACTAGCAATGACTAGTAAAAGACACAGGAGTTGTCAATTAATGACTATAAAAGATTCACAATCTTTATCCAAACCTTTACTGTTTTATATAGTCATCATACTTGCAATATCATATTGGCTGCTCTGGATGGAGTTATTCAGCTTGGCAGGGAACCATTTTATCCTCCTAATCTAGATAATTCCAAATGGTTAAGTTATTATTCTCACGTATTTGACTTGTTTACACTATGTGGCCATTCTTATTATTTTGCTGTATCCAGACGTTACCACAATTAAAACATATGAATCGTGTATGATTTGGTTTGACCGATGTATCATGAACTGAATGGAATACGTTATTGCTACTGCATTTGCTACAATTAGTGAACATGGCCATATTCTGGTTAGTTCGTTGATTCCTTAGTCAGTTAGTTAGTGGGGTTTGATTTCATCTAGTTTCAGTTGTCTTGACTTTTCTTGTTCGTCCAACTTTTTTAATGTCTTATAATGATCGAATATAATAGACAGGAAGATTGGCTGTATTCTTATAGGACTGGCGGCATAAGAACACGCTGAATTATACAAGCGTTCAATTGAAAACATTCTATCAAATAACTTCCTGTCAGATCTGCCAAGACAGTTGCGAAATTCCTTCCATTCAATTTTTTCATCTGACGTTGCTAATCTAAATGATGGAATTGTTCTACCCATTTTTAAGTCAGATATAATAAGAAACTACACTCTTCGCACGAGTAGCCTAGTCTATCAAACTCAGATGATAATATCATTACGTCATGGCAGCGAGGACATTCTATTTCGTGGTCTATCTCTTTTAGTTCAGTAGTTGGTTTGGTCTCTCTTGCTTCCTGCACGTGTAATGGATTAGATTGAACTTGCAGTAATGGGTTCTTCTTCCTCATAACCAGATTCCGATATCGTGATTATTATAAAATGTAATACTTGTCGGAGAGGGGAGGAGGCTGATTAAGTCAGTAAAGCCTGTGTATGTATATAACTATAGCTTGAATGTATAATACGTCTAAATTTCTGAATTGGATTCAAGCTATGGCTTAATAGGTTGATTTTAAGTCCTAATTATTGAATGTGTTATCGGAGTCGCTAGCGATAAAGTATAATAGATACTAGATATATGAATAGGCACCAGATTCTAAGAACATGGCTGACTATATTCCAGTTAGCATAGACGACCTGGGAAAAGATTATGGCACAATAAGGGATCGGCTGATGGATGACTTATGCAAACAACAAAAGTATGTGGATATAAGAGACTGTGTAAGGATTGGTAGAATGGCAAGTTCAGTAGATGATATTCAATTTCTGTAGGTACTTTTCTAATGTGTAAGAGTCAGTGAGGATAAGCATAACCATAAACCATCTATAGGAACTGCTCGTTAATCACATAGACACGTACGTCTTTTTATGACAAGAAACGGGAGCTTTAGGAGGGTGGAACAAGTGGGACTCTGGACAATTTTTACTTTTTAACGCAAAATATAATTGAAAGTCTCATATCCCAAAATACTATGAACAAATCGTATTCAGCAATAAGCATTATTGTGATTCTAATTTTGTTCATGCCGTCAACGTTTTTTGTATATGGGGTTCCCTCCACACCAGGGATATTTTCTAAAGAATCCAGACCCTACGGCCAGCCTTATACGGAATGGATGATAAAGTGGTGGCAGTGGCAGATATCCCTCCCAAGAGAAGGACACCCATACATCACTCAAAATATTCAAAATTGTCCAGTCGGAATAGCAGGACCTGTGGCCTTTTTAACACAGAGTATACAAGTCGATCCATTATTCAATTCCTTAGTGAGTATGTCCTCGTCTGGGAATAGGCTCATCAGGGTTTTTATACAATATTCCTTTTTGAGAATTGAAGTAAGAACAGGGGAGCGAAGTGGAGATATGACAGGTGCATCCATTATATCAAATTAATGAGTTATCAAGGACCAGATAATCTTGTTGGAAATCCTACTATTGTAATATTCTAAAACTGCAATATCATTAATAGGATCTTTGTCCATTATGTTCGTTCGTCATATTGATTTCTATCAATAAAACTGATGCCAATAATAAAAGGACCCTTGTAAATTGTGTTAAAAGTTTGTATGGGATGGGTTTTACATCGCCTGTATCAGGCAACCATAGTATTAGAATAGAAAACACGAAATGGATGTGGATAACTCCATCTGGGGTCCCGCGTTACAATATGCGAGAGGAAGATTTGGTCAAAGTACATTTAGAAACTGGAAAGACACTTGGTAGACTGAAACCTAGTATAGAATGGTATATGCATTTATCTATCTACAAAAAGTCAAGAAAAGTAAATGCAATTGTACACACGCATAGTCCATATACACTTGGTATTGCAATATCTGGAATACATCAGTTCCGACATATAATAGAAGAAGCCAAGATAGTAGTAGGGAGATCCTGTTATAATCGCAAATAAGCCATCAGGATCAACAGAATTAGCAAATGTAGTTTCTGAAGCATTTGGACATGGTGGTGAAAAGTTAAAGGCAGTTATAATTAAGAATCACGGAGTTGTAGCTGTTGGAAACAATATTCATCAGGCACGTGCTATTGTAGAAGCACTTGAAGAATGGGCTAAAATATTGACTATATCAAAAATTTTTGGTGGGCCAAAATATTATACTTTGAAGAGTAAGAAGAATAGAATTAACATTGTATCACTTGACAGGCGGAATGATGTGCTGGTGCTGGTGCTGGTGCTGGTGCAGAGAAACTAACAACTGATAGACTTCTGTCAACCATCCAGTACGAACATTCTAAGTCTCTCTTACATTCCTAATGATGTCCAGTTAGCATATTCATATACTGCCATATGCTAACACATGATTGGGCTTTTCGGTGATGTGACTACGATATTCTTGGAACGTTTTATGGCGAATTATTGTCTACGCAAGTCTCACACAATAGTAGCTGAATGAGTAATTATGGCCAATTTTATCAATTGCAATATCCTCTGAAAAAGTGAAGTTAGGATTAAACGTCCAAGAATCTTTGTTATTGCCAAACCGTTGAAACACTTTAGACGACTGGTCTTGACAGCATAACTTATTCAATGCTCTTCAAAGTAGGAAATCATCTTGATTTGAATAGACACGTTGTATGTAAAACGAACTTTCGAAATTTTACACATATAAAGTAGCCGTCGGTAGAGATCGACTTTAAAAGCACTAGAAGCTAATGAAGTGTTTCAGAATGATTTGTGGTCTTGCCTAGTCAGTTTCATTAATTTATTCATGTACCAACATCTCTTCGGATCAATCTTCTATCATCTTTCGCATTTCTTCATATTCTTCTTTGTTAATTTCTCCTTTTGCCAATCTAACCTTGAGAATATTAAGTGGATTCTTGTCATCATGTTTGTCTGTTTTATTCGCGTTGGAGATAACAGAATTATCTTGCAAAGCTGTATTACTTCCTGGTCTTGATTCATCATTGCTGCTTATTTGAGGTTGAAAACCGCCGCTGTTGGTAACAATTTTTTCTTCCCCAGACAACTTTTGCAGTTTCAGATCCTGATCCATTTTCTGGGACTCAAGTCTTTCCTTTGCAAAACGAAATGCGAGCATTCTATCATAGATCTTTTGTTGCGCTTCTTGTATCTTTTTCCCAAAGTCAAAAATCAGGGTTTGTTTTTGATTAAACCCATCAAGATATTCTATAATTGTATACAAATCTTTCTTTTTCCAAGCAAAAGAATACAGACCGACTAGAAACATACGCCTTGCACTGATTTTCTTTTCATCAGCATTTTCGATATCGGTAATCCAAGTATATGGAATTCTAATGTGTAGTGCTTCTACTTCTATTCTGTCAGAAAACATATGAACTTTAACGTCCGACGATTTGGGATAGAGTTTGTGTCCACCGATATACTTCGAATCAAACTCAATTTCTTGTTTTGTAGAATGTTTTTTTATACAGATGTCGCAAAAAGTTGTATTGCAGTGATAGCATATAACAAGATCATAAACCATAAATTGTCTGTTGCAAATAAAACAATTAGCAGTTGTTTGAGAAACAGCATTATCTTCTGAAATATTTTGTAACTGCGATGAATTCATCTTTGCTTTGACAGTCATCATGTACAGTTCTGAAGCCCATTTTTGGACATCCAGAATACGGAATACAGGTTCTTGGGGAATATCTTTCCCATCAATATATGGAATTACAAAAGCGATTGATTTTTTTGATCTACGCATAAATCCACAGCCAAAGCCAAAGTTATTAAAAGTAGTTCCCTCCCATTGAACATTCTTTTGCCTTTCTCTTTCTTCTACATCCCAATTCAAAATAACTGAACTTAATGGTATGAATAATTCCCATTTTTTGGAAATGTCTTTGTCATCTTTTGCGAAGATAATATGATCCTCGGTCGGATACATTTTTCCAGATTGGCTATGTTTACCTAGAATACCACCTATTACATGGTCCTTGTGTCCGCCAAAATACTCTACCGATTCTTTATCATCTGTCTGCGAGCAGAATTTTCCCATATTCCTCTTCAAAGCAGCTTAAACATAACTTACCACCAAAATTTAATTCAAAAAGGTATTTATTTTCAACACAGTTATTGCATAATGCAGGATTTAGGACAATCTTGATTGCCCTTTGGATAGATGGCGCCACTTCAGCATCTTTTAATAGTTTAATTTGTTGTTGAATAATATTAACATCCTTTTCATTCTTGGGAGTAAAT
>CAVPXM010000013.1:0-110418 GCA_963709405.1 uncultured Nitrososphaerales archaeon | reverse complement strand
CCAGGGGTATCTAAATCTGTTCCATAGAAAGTGTTAACAAACTGAGAGTCTACTACAGAAACAATAACCATGATTGATATTAGTAGAAACGCTGGCTTACTATGACCTAGGATGCTAATAGATATCATTAAGATGACCAACACCACTATATCCAGCCAAGTAGTCTCTTAACTAATATCTGATCCTCTAATATTAAATGTCGCTCTTATAAAAGTCAGAAATTCGAGGTAGTGATGTATTCCGAATCAAATTAGAGTCGCTCGTCTATGTCTGCGATCAAGAACATACGGAATTATGCTTGGGAAATTCCAAATAATATCAAGCGTTGGAAGTCCCGAAATAAGAAGCCCTATAATTTTGCAATTATTCAAAAATGGAATAAAAACAACCTTCAGATTTTTCTTTCTTGAGGCTACTACAATTCGTTAACTAACCTGTTACCTTGATATTCCACTTAGCAATGTCATGCTCTACAGGTTGAATTGGTTGAAGCGGTTGGCGTATTACTTCTACACTTATTGTATGATCTCCAATAGGCAATGGTTTGAAAAATAGAAAGTAGTTTTCAGCCATTGATGGATTGTTTCCACCAGCATAAGATGAACTAGGCGTAATGCCAAACCCATTATCCGCCGGCAGAATAAAATTAAATGGTTTGGATGTACTTTGGCGAATAATATTAGATGAAACATCTTTTCCGTCGACTTTTACCTGCATCAATTTCATCACTTTGTTTGAATCTTGTGCGCAGTTTAGAAGATTAGTAGGCGACGTTGCATAGGTAGGAGAATCAGCAGCAGAACATTCGCCAGGGTATACAGTCAAGTAGAGCAGTTGATTAGACGAGATTTCACATTTCTGGTTTTTCGCATTCACGTTCTTGTCTACTGCTTGTGCTACGTTGCCCGTAAAGACTATCGATTGGTTGTTATTCAGAGCCCCACCATTCCCTACGATACATACAGGCCAATTTTGGGCAGTATCTGATGGAATCCTAGCCCACCAGTTCCACCACTTTCCTATTAGAGGTTCCATAGATTTTATTCCAGGCGGTGGAGAGTCAACAGAATAAAAATCGACACGAGACGCAGTAGCGTATAACTTTAACGGATAATTAATAATAAAAATTATTGTTAGAACCGAAAGAACCAAAAATGCAGATCGCCGACTCCCCAATTTGTTCCTATAAGCAGAAGATCTATTCATATTGATCGCGTTGTATGTATAAGCAGAGTATTATAACTTTTGGATTTGAAGTGCCTTAATTAATGACTCCCTATGTTACAGGATATCTAAGAAATTTAGATACCATATTTTACTTTTCTATATTTTTATACAAATCATGTTCCTCAGTTAGTCGATAAAGTTATCCGAAAGGATTCGTCAACAGTTAATACATACTAATCTATATGTCTTTCTACATTCAAGTTGACTCTGCTAACTTGGCAATAAAGACTATAACCGCGAGCATTCGCTGATATTCTATGAGCATATCTGAACGTGAGAGGACGTACATGGAGGTAATCCTACATACATCGTGCTTAAATTTCCCTGACCTGCGGTCAGTTTGGTTCAATATCGTCCGGATACCTGGTATAGCTATTGGTCATTTCCATTTATCCCTAGTCATACTTCAGCCTTTTTGACAAGAAGCGTATCATTCACAATCGTACATTTCACGTAGTCGCCTTTATTGATCTTCAGCTTCGCTATGAAGGTTTGTGGGACTACTAGAACAAATGTTGTATTTCCGTGTATTGCCTGTATTTTTCGTACTTCGCGCTTGTCGTTATTGTCGTTATAAGACATAAAATATAGATTTGCTATTCATAATAAAGGAACTATTACGGTAGGTTTTTTTGTTAATAGACTGATTTACGTGTTCTGACTTCTACACAGATACAGAATACAGATTCAGCAATCTATAGCAAATCTTCAGAATCATGTATTCCTGTCAGTGTCAAGCTTTTTGTGCCTTCTCCCCCTACTCCAATTTGGACAGAATCCGCTTCTGCTAGTGTACAAATGTGAGTGATACCTTGAATAATAATCTACTTCACGTTGTTCCTTCAGTATTTTCTTTAGCCGAAATTCCTGTAGGTATAGATAGAATCGCTGTAGCAACTGCGTTATGTCTGGTCTATTACCGTCCCATGTCTGGATTATATTTACTGGTTTAGGAGGGTCAGACTTGGAATTATAACTGCCTGGTACCCTTAACATGCAGTTGTAAAGCGACATGGTTTTGTTATGACACTCGTCCATTTTACCAGCGGTTAGATATCTCTGCATACTGCAATAACCGACTGGAAGGCTGTTCTAACCTGTTAAATATATCCTGTTCTTCTAGGATAAACGCGATTTCTATATGGATTCACTTCCTGACAGCAGAAGTGTAACCCATGTCGGTAGACTATAATGTCACCTATGTTAGAAAGTACAACAGTTAGTAGATAGAGAAATTAAGAAAATCAAGGAAATCACAACAGGTCAAGCTAGTCAAGAAATTAGTGCGAAATACAAGTATGGTGTCAATACTATTGATCATAATAATACCATGACATGGATAGAGACATTGATTCAAACTCCTATATCAGATCACAGGAAGTACTGTATTTGGAGAATTCTCTCACCATATCTATTGAATGTAAGAAATCTATCATCAGAAGAATCGTATTCTGTAATAAAGGACTGGTTGGCATCAATTATCTTGTCTTAGGTGATAAGCTTGCTTTTCAAGGTCTCCTCAGCGTAAGTTCATAAATTGCAGGCCAATATTCTTAGTCAAAAAGTCATTTTGGCCGTTTTAGATCTGTTGAAAGATATTGCAAAACCAACGATAACAGAAATTATTACTACTGTCATTGCCATAACTAATGCACTACTATTATCGTAAGTTTCTCTTATTCAGTAAACATATTCTTCCTGCTGTTGTTTTATTATTGATTTATAAAATACAGTTAGACACCAAAATATTTTATTCTATTTGTGATTTTCATCTCTATTCTCCAGGTAATAGGCCGAGCAGCTCCTTGGTGGTCAAAATAGCATGTGCAAAACGGTGGTCCATTGACTTCACAGAATGCATGCCTTCATGACTGAACGCAGCGATTGCATCCTTGATGAGAGTAACGTGGTAGCCAAGCTCCAAGGCGACCTGTGGCTTCAATACAAGTATTTGCTATCATGCCGACCAAAATTATTTTCTGAATCCCCAGCTGCTTTAATTGTGAGTCAAGATCGGTATTGGCAAAGCCACTCTGTGCCCAGTGCTCAAGCACGATCATCGAGTTGATGTGTGCTCTTTGTTCCATAAATATGTGGTTATGGTAGAATTGAATCTAGGTATGGCTTTCTAGTGAATTGTGAAGATATTGATCCAGAAATACACACTTTGCTAATCTACTAAAACATACTCGCGTAAATCTCTTTAACTCACAATATACTTTATTCTTATAGATCATAGATTTAGCATGATATTTTGGTCATTTCCATTCTCTCGTTAAAATATATTTTGTAATAACCGGTACTCATGATACAGGTTCTTAATTCATTTTCAAATTTCTTTGAATAAAATGTAATGAATCTGTGTTGGAACAATTGCTTTAATTCTCTAACTTGCTTTTTTAAATCTTCCTTCTCTTGATCAATTTGAGGATTATACGGTATAGTGTCGGTTGTAGGAAATGTTCCTACTTGCTGTTTTTGTTGTTCTAATTCTTGTCTTAACCTATGAATTTCCTCATCTTTTTCCTTAAGAATTGTACGCGCTACTTGTAGCGGATCATGTTCATGTGTCGATTCAAATACAGTAGTATTGCTACTAGAAGATTGTTCTGGAACCATCTGTGACGACACAGTCACACATTCTTCTATAACGTTCTTCCTTTTTTGATCTGCTTTTTCCTTTGCAGCCTGTTTAGCGTCATCCTTAAATTCGTCTGGAATATTGTTTTGAATAGTCGTTTTAGACCAGATATCGATTAGGTCTTTCTTTATTCTGTCTCGTATGTCCTCATTGCTAAGAAATGCATCTTCATTCTGTAATGCATAACATAGCTGAGGGATAAACTCTTTTGCCTTAGCCTGATGCTCTTTCTTTATCTGTCGCAATAATACATCGTAGGATATCTTTTTATTTTCTATTTGATTAAAGTCTTCTGCTGTAACCATAACAGCATTTATGCGGGCCCGCATAAAATAAAAATAATTTCACTTTTTCTACTGTATGTATACGATTAAGAGATTTATACCCAGACCTAATCAAATGACGAAGTTATATGTGACCTCAAATCCTTATTTCCACAATGCCACATTAAGATTAAAAATCTGTTGAATCGCCTTATCAAACTTTAATTGTAAATTATCTCGATTTCTCTTTAATTTATCGCGATATCCTGTATCCATCTCGTTGACAGATCTTTCTATATCGCCTACTAATTTTTCGATACTAACAATAAATACGTAATCTCCTTTCAATGGAACTGGTGTTAGAGTTACTACCTCCTGTTTTGACTCTAATTTCTTTAAAATCATATGGTTTCCTAGGTATACATTGTCCAACTGCCATCCGATTGATTTATTATTGTCATATACAAGAGTCTGTGGCTGGACTAGATGGACGAGCCTATGCCTAAATTGAAATTGAAGCAGGTTCGTCTCAAATTTCGGATAGCCGATTATCTCTGTCATATACTTCGTTGCTTTGACTATAATGAATAGTCAAACCAAATATGATTGAGAATACCAAAGTCATTATGATACGTACCTATCTCATGATGCTAATCAAAGTTTGATCCCTATATTGAATTCTGATCGGATTGATTGGTATTCTCATTTCCGTGAGTAAACACCGATGGCATATCTTCTGAATATCGATGTGATCTTGTAGTCAATTGTGACAAAACTGATTCAGAGATATACGTATCAACTAATCGACTGATACATACTTGTGTTAAATCCTCTACCATCTTGCTGAAAAATTGTTCAGCTTCATTCAGTAGAAGTTCCTCGAAAACATTATCTTTGTTATTATGCTGGTAAAGTGACTGTTTATTAATAGATAATCCATTATCGTTTAGGTTGATCGGATCTGATAATATTATCTGTGTTTCTGTTGTTCCTAGAGTAGTCGGTAAATTGTGATACAAAATATTGAATTTTACAGGATCACTTCTGCACGAATCTATAACTGATCGAAAGGCTATCTTCAACACTTCTCTATATTTCATCAGTGTGTGCCGAACTGTTTGCTTGACCACATCTTTGATTTTAAGATAGTCTTCATTGTTATTCTGAAATTGCTTAACGATAGATTCTAGCCTTATTTTTTGTATGCGTAACTTAGATAGTTCAAGGCGCTCCTCTTGGCAGGAAAAACGATACTGGTCTAATAGCTTATACTCTTCCGATATATCGTTGCTTAATTGTTGAAATGTTCTAGTGGCATTTAAATTCTTGGCGTTCAAAGATGCTTCCTCTCGTCTCAGATCTTGGCATACTCCTTTGATTGATTGAATATCATTATTAGCTATTTTAAGGAGTTCAATCACTTGTGTTTCATTCAGACCTGCAGCCTTCATTTGTTTGTATAATTCCACGAAGGATGTAAAGTTACCGTTAGTTTCTTCATAAATTCTGGTAAGGCTATCTAACTGATTTAACTTCCAGTGTTCTAAATAAAATTGAGTTGTCTCAGGTTGTCTTATATTTAATATGATGGCTACCTGTTCCGGAGTCTTTCCTTCAGAAAACAGCCTGTAGGCTTGCGCTGGTGTAGAAAGAGAAGAACGTCCTGGCTCGACCTTATTCAGGATGACACTAATGTCCCGTGGAGACTTTCTTACTATTTGTCGTATTTCTCTGAAGGTTTTTTTCTGGTTATAATATAGATCTATTATAAGATCTTCCGTCTCCTGTCTGTTTAATGGCTTCATACTCATACATAATGAATTTATCAATTTGAGGCATAAAGCTATGTTCTCATTTGTTTTTGATATCGTTTCCAGATGATACCATATACATCCATATACAATCAACTACTTTCATCTGTTTACTGCTGCTACCGTTACACGTGCAGTTACGTTCAGCTAAGTACATCATAACTTGAACTTATCATGCAATACTATTCTTACTGGAATGTACCCACCAACAGGACTTATAAGCATGAAATCAGTGACGCCTAGACTAACTAGAAGCCATCTTAACTAGATGTATTTGTTATTTGATAAAGCGTTGAATATTTGCAATTTATAATTAGGTAAAATAAGAGCCTAAAGGAGTTTGAGATCAAAACATATCATGATGTAAGCGGCTCAAAGAAGGTCACTGTCACCACTTTTTTATGGATTTTGGCCTTTTATCCCTATGTTCCTGGACTAGTTTATTATCTGACTTGCAGATAGAGCAGAGAACATCTTCATCTGGGTTATCTACATAATTATGTTTACAGCGCTGACATATTGTACTTCACTTTTGCTCCTGTTGTTCCCTGCGCCTCTTCTTCCTTTGGCTCCTCATTCTCTTTGTTTTTATTTTTGGTACCATGTGGTATATCTGGCAGTACACCAGACTCTTTCAATTTTTCTTTTAATTTCCTTACTATCTTCTTTATACCTTTATTTTCTGCAACAGTATTCTGCAGTCTATCACGAATATCTTTTTTCTTCTCCTCAGTCTGCAGTAGTCCTTTAACTTCTGCTAGTTCCTCATCTCGTATGGCCTTCCATTTATCACCATATGCAATCTTTACAGATTCATTAAGATAATCTATAATCTCAGTCATTTCATCAGGGTAGTAATCTTGTGGTTCTGGTTCGTCAATTACATTAGTGTAGTTTCTTGGTTCTGGAAACACTTCTTCTAATCTGTGCACAATATATTTCCATAATGCTTCTGCTCCAACTGCTGCAACTATAGAATCTAACTCGATTCTATGCGTCTTCAGATAGTCATCGTATTTCCAGATCTTACGATTTTCAGGCGTATACTCTTCCAATAATTCCTTTTCAGTTAAGTGTGGATATCCATTTTCCTGCAGCCATTTCACAGTACCTCTTGTCAACACCAAGCCTAGGAATATTCAGCCCTCTTTCTTTTAGTGCATCCGGTGCCTCTCTTCCTCTAAGATCATCATCATATAATGTTGATACGTTTATGCCATTTATATGGGCACTCTCCGCTAGGTCTTTAGCATAGTCGACAAGCATTCCACCAGTGGCAACTAATGCAATACTGTATTTTGTCGCATGCATAAGTAACACATCGGTTATACCTTCTTTTTCTACAACAATCATGTCCGTTGTACCAAGACTAGCCAGCTCATTGATACTGTCAAAAGTTACTGGATATTCTTGCCCTTTGAAGTATAAGACAGCTCTAGCTTTAGCGACAATCCCCAAGTGTTCCCTGGTTATATTTTCGCCTGGCCATAACTCGTTAATGGTTTTACTAATAGCTCCGGTCAATCCTTTTCTAGCAGCACCCCATCCACTTTCGCCATTCTTTGGCATAAAACCATCTCTTATTAATAATGGTCTAATTCTATACCAAACCCCGGATTGAGTGAGCCTATCCCTGGTTCTTAACGAAGAATCCGCTTCAACATCTCGTTTCCTTGTTCTGAGAAAATCCTTAAGATATGATATATATTCACCACGTTCCGCAAGAGTACTCCAACTGCCAGAATACTGCTGACTAGCCCCGGGATTAGTACGAATTGAAGGCATTTTATATGCCAAATCAGAAACGATTTTGGCAATTACATCTTGATATGGGGCAAGATTAATGTGAGTCTTACCTGCTGAACCCATCCAGTCAGGGCATGGCGTTATCAAGTTTACAAATATAACACACGGCGTTTTCTTCCAACCTGCATTACCTTCACTATTAAATCCACATTCACTAAGTATACCTCTAATATTCCGAGCCTCTCGTAAATTTCCTTCTTTATTTGTCCATTCATATGTTCCACCATCGAAGAATGTCTCTCCTCCATCTACACCTGGAGCAGAGTTAACAGATGCAATGATCTCAATTTGTTTAACACCGTACTGTATTTTTCTAGGAGCTATTGCAACCTCAATTATAGGATTAAAAATTTGTGAACTAAATCGATCCTGTTCTTCAGGCGATGGCCATTGATAAACAATAACCTTTGCACGTGCAACACTTGAATCAACATCGAAATCCTGTGATGGAAGGGTTGCAAATCTGCTATCAAGCGAATCTAGGCTATTTCCTTTTCCTTTAATCAACTCGTTAATTAGCTGGTCGTATGTCTGATTCTTTCTTCCTATATGCCGGAGTTTTTCTCTTGTTGTAGTTTTAATCACAATGGTGGTTTTGGACACATACTTCATTATACATTACAAATAATAATATACTTTGACAATACTATACTATACCACACGTATACCAATGACTGACAAAGTAATAGATGTTAAGGAGTTAGAAAAGCTAAAGGAAGTTATCGATAGTATAATAACCAAGAAATTGATAGCATCAAGTCTGAAACCTCTACAAGCTAGAGTAGATGAATATGAGATTTATGAAAAAGATAGAGTGATTTTTGAGTATGTTAAAAATAATCCTGGTATTATAAAAGCACAAGTGATAAAATTTTTCGAGAAAAACAAAACACCAGGTTATTCAAGGGTATCGGTCTTTTCAGCAATGAAGAGACTAGAAAAAGAACATGGTATGATAATTATACGGCCAGACAAAACAAATAGGCGTAGTCAACATCTTTTTATAAATAATGAAAGTGCATTAGTGTTGTTACTTCCAGATCTGGACTCATTTAGGCAGGCTTATTTCACGCTTATAGACAAGATAAATTCTTTTTTGGATGATAGAAATATAATTTTTACAGGTTTTATTGGTTTAGTAAATTATTTGAAGTTAATAAACGCATTACTGGCTCCTTTTAAATTTGTCCTCATCCCATATACCATATTCGATTTATTTTTACCATATGAAAAGGTTGAGGATAAGGAGATACTTCATAAAAAATTTACATTAATTCATAGTACAATAGAGGACTTACAAATTAAGTTGCATAAAACATTCTTCAAAAAATCTCGCTTTAAATCGGATGATACCATATACACTGATAATTATCTGTACGACCGACTAGGGTTTTTGAACAATGTGCTACACGATAGTCTCTGGGGATCGAATTATGAAAATATTGAAGAGATGTTGATAACTCTAAATAAATATGAATTATTGGACGCCGCAAAAACTGTGTTAGATTGTCTGTGGAAAATTATTTATCCCATATTTCAAATATTATATCCACGTTTCTATAATGAAGAAAGGTTCAAAAATTGGAGAGAAGTGATAATGAACTTTCGTGACTTTGATCCTACTGCACAACTATCTGCTTATAGCAAAACAGCGACAGAGATGGCATTTATGACCAACAAGATCTAATCTTTATTTTTTACATTGCGTTTTAATGCTTCTGGTTTTATAAATGCTAATTGAGGATTTTGCTGTATAATGGAAAGGATCTGGGTAAATTGCTGACTCATTTCTTCACGCATAGATTTCATGCTTTTTTCATATTCTTCTTTCAGTTTGTGAACTTCTGTCTCTTTTTCCTGCTCCTTCTCTAAGGTCTCATTATATGCATCGTATGTGAGGACCATTCTACATTTAGCACAGAATTTGCCATCTGGTTTATTGGGTTCATTGCAATTAGGACATTGTTTTGGTCGTAACACGTCTGATAATGTTCTGATCTTTAGTAACTATTCCATATGCTTCCAAAATGCTTTCATTCGATTCATTTCCATAATAATGTAGATACTTCAAGTGCATCTGAGACCTACCTGACCATCCTGCATGTTGACTTAATACATGTTCCTTCAAAAATCTAGATTTTTGAGTCAGGGCAGAATGTCTTCTTATGTAGGGGTTCCATGGTTTCTTTAATAGCTCTTTTATCTTACTCTTATCCTCTGGTGGTACAGAGGGACTTTCCAGTAGCTTTTGGAAAATATTCCACTTTGTATTTGTCATATATCTGATAAATAGTTCCAACTTGCATTTGCCTCCCAAGACTCCTTCCATTCCCACAGATGAGTATTGAGTTTGGATTTCCACTCTGCGGATGTTCATGGTCAAGATAGTCCTTAAGATATGGAATGGAATTTACCAAAGGTATATGTCTAGTCCCAGTCTTACCATTAACTAGAACTTCTGCGTACTGGCGATTGACTGCAGTTTTGAATACAATATCTTTTATTTTTAATTTCAAAATTTCATGAGGCCTACAACTAGTATCACGTGAAATAACATGATAGCATTTCATGCGTTTGCTAGGACAGTATCTCAAGAATAAAATATCGTCTTCTTCAGTCCATAAATCGGTAGGCTTGTAAATTGACTGTTCTTTTCTTTTCAGCATATAGATGTTTTCAATAATATCTGGCTTTGGTCTCTTGTCTGGTTCAATGTCAGGATAATATAGCCATTTAAAAAACCTGGTGAGACAAATTCTAATGATGTTATATGTACCGATCCATTTATGCAATGGATCTGCATTCTCTGGCTTACGAAAACTATCAAGAAAGGCTAGGATCTCATTTCTGGTTAGTTGTCTAAATGATCTATTGTTACAGAAAATTGAAAAATTGGTCAACTCATTGATAATGTCCCGTCTATAATGATCAGACAGATTTACTTCTATTCTCATGGACACAATATAATTTGCAATAGTCCAAGCATTTTCCTTCGATATTTTATAAAGCAATTTACTAAAATAAGGAATTAATCCTGATGTGACATCTCCTATTTTTTGTTCAAAAAATGCATTATTATAACTCTCGCCAGCAGATGTTAAGTTGACCATTGAACTAGTAACTGGGTTCTTTTTCAAGATACTATCAAAAATATGGCAAATTCAGACATATAAGCATGTATTTTATACATGATTATAGTGCAATAAGAATATTATCCAAGTTTGGTTAAAATCTAACATTGTTTTAGGAGATTATTACCCTCTTGTAACATAATATTCATTATATAAGTAATCAGGCGTTCTAAAACATAAGCACAAACCTAACTAATGTTTTAAATGATTCTTTATTGACATGATTAATGATTCTAAATGTCCTGCTATGCCTACGAATATGAAGGATACTCCTACTCCCAATAATATGCCGGCAACTACATCTAATGGATAATGACCGCCAACGTAAACTCTTGAAATGCATACGAAAACTGCCTCTATAGTCAAAAGGATAGATATTGTAAGTTTTCTATAAGTGTCTCTGAATAGTGCGAGGGCTACAGCTGCACCAGCTGATACTATAATTGCATGACCTGAAGGAAATGAGTAATCAGTATCTGTAGCTATTAGAAAATCTGATTTTGGAATTGCTGGCCTGGGTCTTAAGAATATATCTTTTGTTATTATGCCCAGAGGTATGAGAACAAGTATTGATATGGTCATGACTATAGCAGTTTTCTTGCCTGCCCAGCCGCCAAAAATAAACAATAACAATATCACAATAAACCAGAATACTTCTCTTCCATATTGAGTCAACCAAATCATCAATTTATTGAAAGCAGGCAAATGCGAATTATTTACTGTCAAAAAGGCTAAAGAATCTGCTTTTGAAAGTGGAGATCTGTTACTATAGTAAGTTATTCTTGGTGAAACCAATACAGCAATTAACAGGAATGTTGCAAGAATAAAAATAGAAGATATAAGGTATCTATTCAATAGTTCGTTATATGTGACTATGGCATTACTTATAAAGTATATCCAATGAATAAGTGGCTTTGTAAAGTTAAGATAACAAATTATTGTTATGATGACTAACAAATAGATCCAACCATTTTTGTATGTGTTGCAATTTACACTTACTTTTTCTACAAGGAAAATAATCATCGAAATATTTTGTTCTATCTTTGATGTATTGTACCGTCCTTTCTATGATACTTTTCTCATATGGAGAATGGATGTGATGGTGCAGTCTCAAGAATCTACAAGCCTGTGGATACCATGTACCTCCATCAGTTGAAACAGGATAGATGTTCTCCATATCTTTTTACAAGGTTTAATATAAAACGTTCTGCAACAAACATGTTTCTCTCTTTTGATATGCTTATTTGAAGGATTTCTCGGTTATCATTCATTTTCAATGGCTATCCATAACCAGATATATTCGGAACCAACTTTAATGATAGTTTCATCAATTATAAATTCAGTAATACGTATCTATCTTTCTGGAACTTAACATCTCTGGTTTATATTTTTGAATCCAGTCTCTGATGGCAGTATGACTTCTTTTAACAAATCTAGACACAGCTTTGGAAGTATTTCTTAATGAAAGACCAAGGAAATACAGATACAGAGAATATGCTATATCCTCAGGTTCTGTTCTCTTTCTTATTTGACACATCATAACCTATATCGGAGTCATAAAGCTATAGATTTTTCCTTAACTTTACAGAGCCGAATAAGTGTAAAGCAAGATTTGTCAGTATTTATTTAAAGGAATTAAGGCTAGAGCTGATTATACGGTTGGAATGCACAAAGATTAAACCGCATAACAAAAACTGTGGTCTAATCCATCAATCAACAAAGGCGATTTTAGATCAAATATAGCACATTCTCTTCCTTTGTTTTTTATGGATGATCTACGATGTTCCTTTTTAACCAATAAAATCCAAGAATCAAGATGTCTTGTGATATTAAATAGCAAATCATGTTAAACCTTAGTAAGAATCAGTTTGACCATTTTCATAAAGTAGAATGTTTTAATCATAAGATTACAATTGACTCAATATTGATCCATCGATAAAATTCCTCTTTTAATATTAAGCTTGTTACCATCACATAGTACAGAGCCAACTATAATAGTATTACTCGATAGCACTAATTTATACTCTACTTATGAATAGATCGAATTTAGCCTTGATATTTGATAATACAAACTTCCACTCACCGGAAAGTTTTCAGATAATCTCTAAAATGAAATCAAGCTAAAACTCAATAGAGAAAACCAAATCATGACTTGGGTCATCCAGCAATTTCACCAAGATAATCCTATAGATGATATACCGATGCTAAGAACTTGAGGCTGGTAAAGGTGTGGCTATGGAAAGGCGATTCTAGCTGAATCTCTTATAGAGGAGCCTGATTCTTATGCAATATGTCGATCGTAGATTGTAAAAATGCTGTAATGTGTTTTTAGTTTTCGCCCCATATTAACATGTAAAGCAGTTGTTCAGCTTGGCTTGGTAGGAACTAAGATTAGTGAGTTGGTTATATAGTAACAGATCTATTATTGTTTTTATTTTATTAGTCCATTAAAGTAATGTGTGAATATCAAAATAAAACTATGAATCTCTCAGTTATGATTCCTCTGAAAAATCCGTTATTATATCCTGTGGATGGGCACACCTAACTGAATTGTATTAAAACCTGGTCTATTCTAGTTCATTAGATCTCTTGCGTAATTAGAAGCTTACAGCTATATTCGACGTCATATAGGATATTTATGTGATATCTCTTTGATGTCATATAGAAGACTATGCAAAAAGCCTTTGTTATTCAGGTCACTTACTGGACTAACTGTACCAGAATTTGATCAAATAAGCACAGAAATGGACTCGAAATATGAGGAATATGAAAGAAGACGTCTTTCTAAAAGGAAGAGGAAAAGAGATGTTGGTGCCGGTAGACCGTTTAAACTGAAACCAAGAGAAAGACTTCTAATGCTTTTGGTTTATTTATTATCGATTGTACATTACATATGCATTATCGGGATTTCTATTTGATCTTGACCAGAGCAATGTATTTAGAGATTTGACTATCCTAGAATCTTTGCTAAAGGAGTGTATCCCATTGCCAAAGAAGATATACAAACGTACTAAGAGATTAAGAACTATAGATGAAGTTGAACAGTACTTTCCTGGATTCAAGGCTTTCATAGACTCTACAGAACAGGAAATTCCAAGACCTAAGAACAAGAGAAAGAGAAAGAGTTACTATTCAGGTAGAAAGAGGAAACATACTGTCAAGACACAATTGATGGTTAATACTGAAGGTTTGATCCTGCATAAGACAGGTCATAGTAATGGAAGAAAACATGATTATGACATTTACAAACACAATCATCCTACTATAACTTCATCACAAGTTGACAACATAGTTGATCTTGGTTATCTTGGTATTGAAAAGGACTTTCCCAGTGAAGTCTGTATTTCCCATTAGAAAGAAAAAGAATACCTTGCTTTCAAATGACGATATGAGATACAACAAGAATCACTCAAGACTCAGGATCATAGATAGTAGAACACACCATATGCAAGATCAAGAAGTTTGGAATAATGGGTACTAAGTTCAGAAACAAACTAAGAAGGTACAATAACATATCTGATATTGTATCCGGTATACTGAACTTCAGAGTGATGCAGTCTAACAGGATTTCAATCTAAGAATACAGTCAAAATAGGCAGCATTAATAGATCATAACTGCTAATTACGCAAGAGATCTATTGTTTTGAGCCACCTATTTCGAATTCTAAATCATTTGGAGCTAATAAATTGAGATCTCGGTGTGTCATTCCTTTTGATTCTATCTCCTGACCATCTTGTTGTAACGACAATATGTCATTCCAGCTCATACGTGGCATTACGTTATTGCTCTGTCCCTTTATTCTTACTGCTTTCACCTGGAAACCCACAAGTTATAAAGAAGCTTGCTTTAAACCCATATTGATCTAATATCGGCTTTGCGGTTGTAACTTAACTTTTTATTGTATCTCCAAAAGTCAGAATCACTACCTTGTTATTGTTATTAACTCCATCAATCATGCCATTGCTAGTTGTCGATGCATTGGAACGATGCTTAGTACTCATCTTCTTAGTTGTGGTAGCTTTATGAGATGATATTGCTATTTTATCTGTATTGATGATGTTAATGTTATTATTATGATGGTGTTTTTGGCTAATTGCCAATCCAACTCTCTTAAGGCCGTAATCATTATTACAATTCAACATGGTAGATACTATTAAAAAAATAAGGATGATGACAATTGGCATGAATTTTAAGCCATAAGCGTGGAAATTGAGATCGTTATTGGCATGTGATACCATTGAGGAATGAATTTAATATGTTATCATCTTATTAGTATTTATGAAATACATTTCAGATTTTTGTAAAAGAAGATTTTTGAATTTGCATCCTCAAAAAATGTAAGAATTGATCCAAAGGATCCATCTATTTAATATAAAAATTTCATTATGATAGACACTTCTATTTTCGCAGTCGGATTATAGCACTTACCTACATCTGCCCTAGTTAAATAATGAGGTTTTATGTTCTTAAATTGCAGTTAAGGACTTGCTGCAGTATTATTGTTTGTTGTTGCTGGAATTTCACACACTTTTGATTTGGTGCCATATACTGAAGCTTCATTAGGCTTGCACATCGCTGCTTTTCCTTCTTGAGTCATTTGCTGATCCGGTGACTGGTTTGCTGATAGTGTTATGTCTGAATATCGTTATTATTATTATTATTATTATTATTCATCAATGACTAGATAGCAAAGCTCGTGACTTTATAAGATTTGTCAGCTAAATCTATATCGAATGAAAAACAAATAAGGGATCTTGATGAAATCGTTTTGCTAATATATATATAAATTAGTATCGTAAGAACTAATGCTCTGTTTAGAATGTCAAATAGAAGATTAACCAGAACAACATTCAAAATGTTATTAATATTAATATGTCTAACTTTCATAAGTCTAGCAGTTTTACCATCATCTTTCATTCAATATGCAATTATTGCACATAAAGGCCTTCAACAGAAAGTCTATAATTCGATCGCCCCGTTCACTTCAACCGACCCTTCGCAAACCAATCAAACTGCAAATCAGCAAATACCGCCTTTTTCATCTTCCTCATCTTTATCTCTTACGGATATCTTCAAGCGTGTGGAAAACTCTGTTGTACAAATAACAACTACAATCTCGAATCCCAATGAAATTATTATTATAAATGGAAAGCGCTTGAGTGGAAATAGTACTGCACTTGGCTCTGGATTTATTTATGATGGGAAAGGACATATCGTAACTAATAATCACGTAGTGCCAGATGCTTTCAATATTACTAATAAAGTGGTGGATGTAGCCTTTACAGATGGGAATACATACCAAGCAAAGGTTATGGGAAGAGATCCATTTAGTGATATTGCAGTACTTCAGCTTATTGGTAACTTCTCAGATGAAAAACTCGTTTCCCTCCCAATTACAAATTCTTCTAATCTACAAGTAGGACAGCAAGTTATAGCCATTGGTAATCCGTTTGGTCTTAGTGGTAGCATGACAACAGGTATTATAAGTCAAATAGCACGTTTATTACCAAATCCAGATACAGGATATTCTATAGCAAATACCATTCAAACTAATGCTGCAATCAATCCCGGCAATTCTGGAGGTCCATTATTGAATATGCAAGGTCAAGTAATAGGAATGAATACCGCCATCATTTCAGACAGCGGAACATATTCTGGAGTTGGTTTCGCAATTCCTTCTGATGATATAGCTCGTGTAGTACCTAAATTAATTCAAAATGGAAGTTATAGTCATCCCTGGCTCGGAATTGCTGGTGGTAAAATTCCATCAGAAGTGTATAATACCACTGGCTTACCGAAAAATTACAAAGGAGTTATGATAGCTGCAATCCAAGCTCGTAGTCCTGCAGATAAAGCAGGTTTAAGAGGATTGAATCAGACGAGTAATGCGAATAATAATATCAGTAGTGCTTTGAAAAACAGAAACAGTAATCGTACTATCAATATACCTGATATAATAGTAGCAATTGATGGACATCCTGTCAGGCAAATTGACGACATAATTAACTATCTTGATGGGCACAAATCTGTAGGGGATACTTTAGATTTAAAGATAAATAGAAACGGACGAATAATGGATATTACGACGACCCTTGAAGCGCGACATATTACATCACTTTCGTCAACTCAGAACCAATCATTGGAGCAGGCACCACCAGAATTACCTCAGATACCTGGTTTGCCATAAGCTCATAACACATACCGGAAATGAAAATGTACTTTTGTATAGTCATTGAAATCAAAGCAGATTTCATAACTGTCGTTTCGATTAGTGCATATTTGTAAATATTGTTACATAGTATAATACCATCCATGTATAGGCAGTAAGGAAAAACGACTGTAAATAAATCTAGGGTAAAGATATATCACCAAAAAGTCATCATCTGTCAAGTGTATTCAGCAGAGTCTAAATTCGAATAACTGAGCTTGGAGAGCAGTTATTTCAGAAAGATATATACCCTCAAATACAATTATTACAGCTGGATCTGAAGTAACCTGGATTAATGAAGACAAATTTCCTCATACTGTTACAAGTGGAAACCAAAGTAATGGCTATGATCACAAATTCAATTCTGGCATAATTACGTTAAATCAATCATATTTTTATGTCTTTTCTGTTCCAGATATGTATCAATATTATTGTACCATTCATCCATGGATGAGTGGTCAAATAATTGTCACAAATAGTAGTAATGATCAGACAAGATTATTTTATGTGTCACCACTGCTTCGGGAAAATTGAAATAGGCCCAAACTAAAATATACCTTCTTAGAGACCGATAATGATACTAAGAAGCAGGCCATGAGATCTTAATTAACGTATCTGACAAAATATTTCGGTAAAATAACGACTCTGGACCTATATTATTTCAATCTGTTTTTCTCGAGTAGTTCTAATATCTTTTCAATTATTTCGTTGTGCGCTCCATCTTTATCCATGGATACTCTTAACAAATAGTTGTCATCCAGTGGAAATGATGCAAGTTTAATTTTTTCTCTTTCTGAAAAACTGTAAATGGTTTCGCCAAATTCAAGGTCAAAATCTTTATTCATCTCATTCTTAAGGACAAATTCCATGTATAGTTCTAATGACTTTTCATTATTTTCCATGGATTTTAAGCCTTGTTTCATTCCTCCTGCAACAAGTTTGCCCATCTTATTTATGATACCCACAAAGCGTATGGTAGAATCAAGAGTAAAAATAGGATTGCATAATTGGTCAAGTGTATTTTTGTCAAGCATAATGTATCCTAAAGGAATGTCCTGAGTCTTAAGCATTTTGAATTAATTCGTTAATTCATTACGCCATAAACTTCCTCAATTAAACCATATTTTTTATATCTATTTAAAACTAAAGCAAGGAAGGAAAAGAAAAGTATTATCAAGATATAGAGTTAGACGAAGGGTGGTTGAGAATACGCATTCTTGGATGAACAGATTAGACTGTTGTTAACAAGAAAGTTGTAAACAAGATAGAACACTATTTGCGATGTTACATTTTGCCTGCGTCTTTATTCATTTGCAGGAGATGAGGATGTTTCTTTAGGTTATCGATTGCTGTGTAGATGTTAGCCATAAATCGAAGCAATTATGAAATATTTTATCTATTTGAATTAAATAAATTTAATAATGAAAATAACGCGGTTGCAATTGATAGTTAAGGTTCCATTTAAGACACGTGATTTTAATGAAATAACGAATTGAATACTTTTAATATAAAGATGAGACGCGAACTCGTGAATATTACTGAGGAGTGAGTTACTGGAGCGAAATTGGGGATTTTATCTAGCAAATACAATTCATCGGCATGTTTTTCTTAGACGATGATGATTCCGGTTTGCATGAAGATAAATGACATGAGAAAGTCATATTATTGATTATTACAAAAATAATGGTCAAAAATACAATGCATGTAACAAAATCCTATGAGTCAATATTGACACAGTATTATCGGCGTAATATAAATAAGGTATCAATAATTATATGTGATTGAATGAATTGAGTAACAATAGAGACTTTCTTTCACAACAGCTATTATGGATAGCTATATCACTTGGAATCAGTCTTGCTATATCGTTATTTATACCATTTCCATTCTCATTACCGATCATCATCGCAGTATTTATACTACTTAGCTTTTACATGAGAAAAAGAGCATTGAAAAAGATGGGCTTGTCTGGTTCTTCGATGTTTGGTGGATATGGTAGTGGTGGCAGTTCCCTAAGCTATTATTGTATGAGCTGTGGAACAAAACACAATCAAGCTGCATGTCCTAGATGTGGTTCAAAGATGAAAAGGGTAGGATCCTAGGATCTTCTAATAAAGTTTTGACTACTCATTGAAGCTCTACAATTACACTTTCATATTTTAATATATAGTAATATTCACTTTAATCGAACTTCGCTATTTCTATGACCATTATAAAAAGGATTTACTAGCGCAAGTATATTATTTCATTTAATTATGTATGGCGGCTCAAAACAAGACAAGTTCAAGTTTTCTCAATCTCAGAAAAATAGACGCTCCTTTTATGAATCTATTTTCTGGTAACGTCTCTGTAGACAAAGGATATAGTCTATGTTCTAGATATCTGATACCTATCCTAACTAGTTTTATAATTATTAGATTTATAATTATTAGGGTGGAGGGCAGCTGTAAGGTATGATACACAAAACTTAACCAAACCAGTAACTAGGGAATGATATAATGGCCTGACTGAGACTGAATATGATCAGCGTACACTATAACCGAGAATAGCCATCGTTTTAACTATAGTAGGGCCTGCTAGTATTGTTGTTATTCGGCGGACTCATCTGATCACTCTTCTATTTTACCAAATCCAGCAATATGAAGGTGAATTATTCAAGAATACTGGAATAGGATGGACTGTATAGTTTTTAATCTTAATTCAAGAGTTAACGATTCTAATAAGATAAGGAGCACAAGCGTATAATAAACTAGAACCTTTAATTCCAAGCAATGTATAATCAGTTGTAATGCCTGGCAGCTATCCAGAAGAAGATGAAGAGTATGTATTGGTGAAAATAAGTTATGTTGGTTTTGCAGATCAACTAGGGCTAGAAGGTATTGTCATCTTAAAAACGTTTGAAGGAAGAGAATTTCCGATGCGTGCATTTTCTGGTGAAGTTGCCAGACATATTTCAAGGTTTCAAGAAGGCGATAAGAATACAATACCTACAATCTATAATCTGGTAGAAGAGATAGCAGTTATGCAAGATCTTCTTCTAACTGAAGTAAAAGTGTATCAAAGCGGCTCGGTCTTACGGGCAAACTTATATTTCAAAGGAAGGAAAGATTATCTAGTATTGCGAAATTATCGCGCTTCAGACTCTATTGCATTAGCTGCTTACTATGATGTACCAATAAAGATACGAAAGAATTTATTTGAAGAGCCAATAGAACGATGACAAATTTAGGTTACAATTTCTTCAAGCCTTCCTTCTGTTATCGCATTTTTTATTTCCATCGCAATTCTTCGTCCCACGCCTATTGTATTGCCATAATAATATTTTGTGTATGGACTTGTGGTTGCCATTATAGGGTTTCCTGGAACTCTTAATGAGACATCATAAACTGCTAAGTCAAGTTCTAATGTTACTATACTTTGCAAAGAAAACGGCCCAATTATCCCTGGAGGATATTCTTGTTTCACAGAAGCAGTAAATCTATCGCCTATTTCGAATACTTTTTCTAATAATGATTCGCGAATACTTGCTGGGGTGTGTCCCACCTCGATATTTTGAGGCTCGATTTCAATTTCCATTTGTTGTCTAGCTGGCAATAGGGTAGTAAAATCATTAATATTGGTTTGTAATCTCCTTTCGATGCCTAGAAATTCAGTTTCTTCCTTTAATGGAGAACTAAAAAAATTAAAATTAAAATGTGTACCAATTATATATTCTTCAATAATTGCAGAATTAACGTCTTCCTCAGTGATTAGTCCCTTTTCAATCCTAATCTTAGTTTTTCTTTTGAAATCCTCATATGATGAAACCAAGAAAAATGCTCGTTCTAATCTTCGTTTTGCTTCCTGGACTTTAACCACTGCTAATCCATCGATATCAGACGCATTACGATATATTCGGGGGTATCTAATTCTAGCTTTTTCAAGGAGATAATATTGATTCCTATGAGCATTACGTTCTTCAGCACGTAAGAGGCTTCTATTTCCAAATATTGGTACAGATAATTTAGTTTCTATGTTATCATAACCTAGATACGCAGTAAATGCTCTATGCGCAATAATAATTGTATTTGATTGTATCAATCTCCTTTGATTCTCCTCACTCATAATATCAGAGAATTTATTCAGTAAAACGATTTCATCAGTTATCCGTTTAAACCGTTTATACGGGAGATCTCGCCCTTTTTCACAAATGCACAATGTTTTCATATTTTCGTCTTTAGCACCATCCATAATCTCTAATGCAGAATGACTACCTATAGCTCCAACAGTGATGTGTTTTGAGTCATACTTATTAATAATATTTATAATATCTTGTCTCGTGATCAATTCTAATATGGACGTACATACTAGATAATAAATAGATTATAGATCTGTGGAGTGGATCGATCACCAATAGACTATGGCAAGATAGTTAAAATAATAATTAAATGACAAAAGGGAAAATTCAGGATCATAATGAATTGCATGAGTATGAGCAACATGTTTGAAATAAATCTCATCTTGTATTAACAAGAATCTATTTTCGACGTTATTATAAAAGCACTACGCCTAAATACTTTGGTATATAATAAATTTATATAATGATAAAGACTATTCATTTATTTTTCATTAATCGGGTTCAATCTTTGCTATTATTATTTGTATCATTATCTTTAAAACAACCAGAACAACCAAATCGCCCAAGCCTCTCTAATATACGACAACATGAGCTATCTTATATTAATGGGAAGCATAAACAAAAGTTTAAAGAAGATGATGCAACATCTTATGTCAAGATAGGATCAACACTACCTTCCGACATCCAGTATAGGATTCTTATAGTAGATGATGAGCCGGATATCACAAGGTTGTTTAAACTTATCCTGGAGCAAAATGGATTTGCCGTAGATGCATTTAATGATCCTTTATTGGTTCTATCTAATTACAAGGCCGGTACATATAATTTACTATTACTAGATGTGAAGATGCCAAATATGACTGGTTTCGAATTATATGAAAAAATTAAAAGCATGGATAATAAAACTCAGGTCTGTTTCATTACGGCATATGAAGAGTACATTAGCGATTTCAAGAGGTTGTGTCCAAAATTAGAAGTTGACTGTTTCATAAAAAAACCAATTGAGGTACAAAATTTGGTAGAAATAGTAAGATCACGATTAGGTCCTAACTGAGGGAAATTAAGAAATTATCTACCTGACTTACCTGTATTTACCAATGAATTTCTGATAAAGCAAATAAAATGGAACGTTCTACCTATAAGAAACAATGATGACAATCATATTCTCTCGCAAGGATGGTGATCTTCAAATACCTATATTCTATCTTCAGATACTCTATGTTTTTCTATCATGTTTTCTTATAAGAAATACCTAATAGAACGGCTCGCCTTACGGATGTATTAAATCGACAACAAAAACAAAAAAGGATAAACAAAGAAACAAAAATAGAAAGAATAGTTAACATAATAGACGATCAAACAATAATGAATACAATCCTTACTTCAACAAGCTTAGTACAAAAAACTTCTCAAGCTATATGTCTATCTATTTTTGGGATAGGTTCTTAGTCTAGTTTAAGTTTTGACATACCTCAAATTATCGACGTTTATCAATCTCTATCGACAATATCTGTCATTGGTCTTCATAGTCCTTTGTTCTCTAAATATGATTCTGTGAAACAAATCATACATGTCCTCGAAAGATTTCTCCTATCTCCATGATCATCTTGGCAGGCCCTGATTATATATTGATATATTCATACCGAACTGATCGTAAGGTCACGTTTAGCTATGAAACCATTTTGAATATCAACTACTACCTATCAGATTCTACCATCATCACATAAGGCTTCAAGGTTAAAATAGTATCTAACTTATTTTAATTGTGCAAAGTTAATTCAAGCTTCTGATGATATTAAAGATATTAGATGCAATTTAAAAATCATTTGAAGTCAGTAATAGGATATAGAATTCATAGAAGATAAAAAAAATTCAGTAAAGAAATTTCGCAATTAAAGATTTTCGAGATAGAAAAGCTATTGTAATCATACACTGCATTTGAGATATTACTTGTGGCTAGAACAAGATTTATTACTTTCAATACGCTTAAGTGGCCATGAGAAGGAAAAGAGGTGACATTCTAATTGCTCTTCTTAGTCTCGCAGATATAATTGTGCTCATTGCTGCGTTTCAAGTGTTGCCAACAGGTGCTGGAAGCATTGGTATTTATTCTTTTGACACATTGGTTGTTGCACTAATCGCATTTAGTTTTTGCAGAAGAATAAAGGAATCTAAGCAATGGAGGAGATATTTGTTCAATAATTGATATGAAATTCCCGGAATGATACCGATAGTAATTTTTGCATTGGCTGCTCAGAGCTCTGCTATTTCTGATGGATTCATTACAGTAGGAGTGATGTTGAGAGTATTAGCAACAATATATGTGATTAAACTATCACGCTCTTTGGAGGAAAAGTCTAGAATTCTTGGAGGACACGTAGTATTACAAATATTCATAATCTTCTTTTTGACTCTGACCATATTGGCATTTTTATTCTATTCTGCTGAACATACCTCAGAGAATTCTCAAATAAGAACTATGGGTGATGCTCTTTGGTGGACAATCCAAACTACATCAACTGCTACATTTGGACCGAACGCTAATACTTATGCAGGGAGAATAGTGGGAGGTATTATCATGCTTGTTGGTATTGGAATTACTAGCTCCTTTATATCAGCCCTTGCTGCAGGATTGACGAGATCAAGATTAAGAGGGACATCCACTGAAAACGATCCAAAACAGATACTAAAGATACGATTAGCAAAAGGTGAGATTACCAAGGAAGCTTATTTGGATCTACAAAGATTGATATCAGAATAAAGAACTAGTAGGATCTGCAATAAATGACTGATTCATAAGATTACTTATTGATAGAAGATGTTAAGTGAGCTATTCAGTATAATGACCACATTAAGTTGGATTTGTATACTATCACCAAATATGACCAGCGAGAGCATTTTATATGGGTATCAATCAGCAAAAAAGCAATAGGAATGGTATTGATGAGTCTGTTAAATCCGTTTCAACTGAACATTATGACCGAGTCAATACTATTCTACGAGACTCTTTGATCTTAATGCATGATCTAGCATTTTATTTGGCTTTTTGCTAAATATTGGATTGAATTCACTTAATTCTCGCACATTAATAGACACATAATTCTGTTAGCATTAATTTATTCTGTGATATTGCATATTCTCTAAAGTAAAGATATCATTGTTTTTTATCATTCATCCTTATTTTTGAAAATTAACGGACTTTTCGTTGCACAAGGAATTTAAGTTTGTTAATGACGGATTGGGTGAATAGCATATGATATAGTTTCCATTTATTATGCTCTTATCTACATCAATTAGACCCTGGGTATGTAGCGGGTAAATATATTGGTTTAGCATTTGCTTTCCAGTAAAAGTCTTACCGGTAGCTTCCTTGGTTTTAGTCACGAGCTAATCTACTATAACTGCTGCACTTTTTTCTCGGACTTGTTCATCATGGCTATTATGCCTGCTTTTACTTTATCTCCCTGAGAGATATATAGAGGAGTACGCACATTTCTATACCATTCAAGTAACATATGGTCTGACTCCACTGGATACTTCCTGTCTTGGTTTTAATAAGAATGGACTTCATTTTTATGTTCTATTAAATATTTTTTCTTCTTGAATCTCTGATTACATTTTTCACATTTGAATGGATTTTCAAATTCTAACAAAAAACGTTGTCTCCGTTGTTCCGGAGTTTCTTCTTTTATAGGTTTGTCTACCATTTTCTTATTGTATCACTATTGGTTGATCAGGTTAATTACTTATCGATGAGCTGGCCATGAATACTAACCTATTTAGAGACTCACATCTTTAATTTAAAGGTGATAAAGGTTTCAGGCTGCAAATAATGTAATATATTTAGTATTAACAAGCATGGCATTGGCAAAATAAGACTTACTGTAAATTCCATGCGAAGAATCTTCCCACTCCATGCAGCTAATTACAACTACACGAAAATTGCTTATTTAATGTTATAAGATAATATATGAGAATGTGGTACTATAAGATTGAGTAGCATATCATATTTGAGATATCATTATACTCAAATTTATTCTGTTATATGATTATCCGCTACCGAAAGCTACAATATTAATAATTGGCGGTAATGAATTATAGCATTCACGTTGTTAAGGTTTAAACTTTTGTTTGTATTTTGAGAATCTCAGCCATCAGATATAGTATTTTAAACATCGGATATTAAGTAATAGCCAAAAAGAAGAGATACAAAATCTACTACCTTAATATTTTATAAAACATATAGATAGACATGACTGATATCGCTAAAAAGGTCAAGGAAAAATTAGAAGATGTTAAAGACAAAGCAATAGGAATTGAACATGCCGCTAGAGAAAAGTTTTATATTTAATCTATCTTAACCTAATCTAGGTTTATATCTTCCAATATTCTGATTATATCTTGTTTATTTTTGAATATATCCTGCCAAGTATCTACATATGTAGACGTATTTATAATCTCAGATACATTCCGTATAGTAAAATCAGTAGGATATATGTCATTTAATTTATCCCATCTTACAGGCATAGATACAGTTGCTGACGTAGTGGGTCTAGCTGAAAAGACTGATGCTATTGTTTTTCCTTTTGAATTCTGATTATGATCAAAGAAAACTTTTCCTTTTCTTTGTGTTGTATTCCATTGCATTGTAATTTTCTCAGAATATCTTCTTAACAGCAAAGCACCGATGATTTCTGCAAAGCTTCTAGTCTGTTTATAAGTATAAGAAGATGCTTCAATTGGCACATAGATATGGAGACCGGTTTTTCCAGACGTTTTTATGTATGTTCTGATCTTTAACTGATCAAATAGATCTTTCAGATGAAATGCTATATCCACAGCTGCTTTGAAGCCTTTGATGTTGTATTCTGGTTCTGTTGCAGAAGATCCAATCCCTTTTTGTTCAAATCCTGAATAGATGTAGGGATCCAGATCAAAGACGATAAAGTCAGGAAATCCTAACCCACACTTTTCTTCATCTAATACTGTCAAGTCGTCTTGATTTATTCCTTTGCTGCATGCATTATAGTCGTTCACTCTGCTATACCAGGGATGCATTTCAATACTTCCTAAATTAGCTATCCATACTAACGTATCATTATTGTTGCAGATTAGATAGTTTATAATATTATCGGTTGACGTTGAATATACTTTTATTGTCTCCACGTATGACGGTTTTTCTTTATCCCAATTCTTATCGTAAAAATGTTTGCCTGTAATGCCATCAGGATATCTACTTAACGATAGAGGTCTATTTTTAAGATGTGGAAGAATATATCTACTGATCTTGTTATAATATTCAATCAAATCTCTTTTTGTTAATTCCGGATGCTCCTTAGTTTTTGGCCAGAAGATTTTGTCAAGATTAGAGAATCTGTCATTTGATATTGAGGATGATAAAGAGGATGAGGATATTCTTTTCTGCTTCTTTTGTACATCCTTAATCATTGCTCTTATTGTCGCTTTTTGCTCAACTCCCTTTTTCAGCTTCTCCTCTGGATTAGCAACAACAACAAGTTCTTCAACATGTCGTTCGCCTTCTATTGTGCATTCCTCTGGCTTTTTATCATCTCTAAACCTAAGAAAAATAGGTGCTCTCATAATCTTTTCATTTGTCCAATTGCTATACTTTATTTCTGCAACAAGCTCAGGTCTGATCCAGATTGGATCTCGATTAGTGTATGGTACATATCTGATAGGACATTTGTCTCTACTCATTTCTTTTAGCTTTATATATATATTATCAAGTTGTTCGAAGTTAAATCCACTTCCTGTATGACCTACAAATCTTTGCTCGTGTGCATCAGTATCATATGGAGCGAGCAGTAGTGAGCCAAAATATTTCTCTCTATTTCCTTCTCCTTTAGTATAGCCTATTACTACGCAATCTTGAGTTTTTATATTCTTTATTTTTAACCAATCTCTAGATCTTGTCCCTTGAGAGTATACACTACTCTTCTTCTTTGCAATAATACCTTCAAGACCTATACTTTTAATTTTATCATATAGTGATATGCCGTGTTGTCCAAAGATTTCTGAGAGTTTTATTCTATGATTAGTCTGAATAACATCCGATAGAATTCTTCTTCTTTCTACGAACTCTAAATCCTGGAGGTATTTACCATCAAGGTATAGAATATCAAATAAATAGTATGTTGCTGGAATCTCACGTGAGAGGAGTTCTATGTCTTTTTTATATTCAATGTTCATTCTTTTCTGATGGCTTTGAAAATCCGGATAGCCTTGATTATTTAATACAACAATTTCACCATCTAAAATAGCTGATCCTTTACAAGTTATAGCATTAGTTAAATCTAGCGATTCTATTATCTCTGGGTACCTATGTGTTATAGAGTTTCCACTTCTAGATGATAATTCTATTAATGGCTTTGCCTCGTTCTTTTTGTTTAGAAATAGGATAGCGCGAACTCCATCCCATTTGATTTCAAAGACCCATTCCTTACTATCGAAGGCTTTGTCAATAGGTGTAGCTAGCATGGGTTTTATTTTAGCTGGGAAGTCAGAATCTTTCGTGATAGATAATTTTCGTAGTGTTGAATTTGTTTCTTCACTACTATTGCTACTATTTGCACTTTTATTATTATCATGATTGATTATTTGATTGTCTGTACCTTGTAATGCTTGAGGAGCAAGATGATTTGTCATGGTTTTTTTTCTAATATTTGCTTGCAAATCTTCATTTGTTCTGTTGGTCAGGATTGACTCTGGCCTACTAGTAGTCAAATCTTCAGTAGATACAAATTCATCGGTACCTTTTATCAAAAGCCATTGATTTTCTCTTGCAGTCCTCACTAGGATGTATTTGCCAGTTAACTTCTTGCCAAATAAACTAAAAACGATTTTGCCTCTCCTGAATTGTTGAGAAAGGGTTTGCTTGGGATCTTCTGTAATATAGCTACCGGTATCCCAAACTATTACAGTACCTGCTCCATAATTTCCTTCAGGTATTATACCTTCAAAGTTTAAATAATCTAACGGATGATCGTCAGTTAATACCGCAAGTCGTTTCACTTTAGGATCTAGAGAAATTCCTTTTGGCACTGCCCATGATTTTAACACGCCATCCTCCGTTTCCAATCTAAAATCATAATGTAATCTTGTGGCATCATGTTTCTGTACAACAAACTTTAAACGATGAGAATAGTCATTAACAAATTTGTTTGTTCTGTCATATGACTCAGGGGTTTTTTCAAAATTTCTCTTATTATGATATTCTTGTAATCGCATGCCCTATTTACTGACATCCTTCACAATATTAGATATGATGATTGGACAGGCAGTAGTAGTAATAGTGCAGATTCTACATTGATAAATGATATCTTTAGTCATATCAGATAATAATAAACAACATTATTAAAGGCAATTGTAGAAATAACGTCAATCGTATTATATTGCCTCATTATTTCATTATGCTTACTGTTTTTGCTGACTATCTTGGTGCTTATGCAAATTAGTGAGTTCGAAGATATGAACAGGGGGCTAAAATCACTAGCGTCTCAAGAATAATCACATCAACGAGATGATTTAATATTTCTTTATCTAGATTGCGGTGTGAACTATACCAAGATATAGACTCAAAAAAAGAGCTTTCACATCAACAATTCAAATAATATGTTCTGCCAGACTTGAGCCTCGACATTAATAAGATATACAAGCTATATAAGAAAAGTCAGCCACATGTCATCGACATAAGTATATGCGTGGTCACAATTTGACGACCATTATGATAGGAATGCAGGATTCGATCCTTGTACATGAATCTTCAAAGAAACTCAACATTCATGAGTGTTTGAAAGGAACTCACCCACAAAGCATTGCATTTGATCACCGTAATCCTAATCGTGCATACTGCGGGACATTTGGTAATGGCCTATGGAAGACTGATGACCAGGGCCAAACCTGGGATAGTATTGGAAAAGACGTTATCTCTAGTCCTTATATAATGTCTGTCTCGGTCAATCTGGATCATGGAAATAAATTTAATAAAGTATATGTTGGAACTGAACCTAGTGCGCTTTACATTTCAACCGATGGCGGCGACTCATGGGAAAAAATGGGAGCACTAAATGATTTACCATCATCGGCATCATGGAGTTTTCCGCCCAGACCTTGGACTCATCATGTACGTTGGATCGAACCAGATGCAAGCAACATTGACTATGTTTTTGTTGCCGTAGAAGCAGGAGCACTAGTACAAAGTCGTGATGGAGGTAGAACCTGGATAGACAGAGTTGAGCAAGGCCCATTTGATACTCACACTCTATTGACACATCTTAAGGCGCCTGGACGTTTATACTCTTCAGCTGGCGATGGCTACTTTGAAAGTTTTAACTACGGAGAATCATGGAAAAGGATGACTAAAGGTCTTAGACACCATTACCTATATGGACTCGCTATTGATTCTGGTGATCCTAACAATGTGATTGTATCAGCTTCGTATGGTCCAATGACCGCATACGAAGTCTGTCCTCTCTGTTCGTCCATAGTAATATTTATTTTATACTGGATCTCCTCTCCTAGTTTAAGGAGATCGCCCTTAAATATCCACTTAGGATGTCTTTTTCTCAGTAATCCTTTTTTTATGAGAAACTGAAGTTTCTCTTCGAGCATGGCACGAAGGCTTGAACTTAACTTATATATTTGTACTCTTGAGGGATAGTAAACCATTTCCACGTCGTATCTATTGCTTGTAAACCTCTAGGGAAAGGAATAAGTGCGGTATTAGGTGGGTTTAGTATCAATGGAAAACTTATCATAATTGGTACCTCGGATGAACCTCTTGAAGTATATCCAAGTTTAATGCTTCCAGGTCGTAGTCAATCGTAGGCTGGTCTAACGGGCCTTCGATTGATTCGCATGATACTTGCAATATCAATATAGTCACAATAATACCATTTTGCATAGTTAAAAAAGACGGGAGAATCTATATAGGTCAATTAGAAAGCAGTCTTTCGATGAGGTCTAATGGATTTTCCAAAAAGGTCTTTACGACTTTACTGAATTGTTCTGGACACTGATACATTAATCCATGTCTACCTCCATTTATCTGTACAAGTCAGGCTGCCGGAATATTTTGCACCATTATTAATGAATTAGCCGCAGGCACAGAAACGTCTTCAGTTCCAGTTATGGCTAATGTTGGTTCAGATATTTTTGACAGTTGATTACAAACACCAAGTCTACGTATGGGCACATAGTACCAATTAAAAGAGAAGGAAAACATTAGCCGCTAAGTTGGTTGTATATACTGGAGATGACGAAGTGTAGATACCAACGTCTTGAAGGACCAAACCGAGAATCATGTGATACGGACTATTCCTTTAACTGTTAACATATCCTCATCATCTTTAGTTCCATATTTAAGGAGCCATTAAATATGCGTGCGAAATTCTAGCATACTATACAGATTTTGTTATTCTGACTGTTTAGAAGTCAAATTAGGGGCATGAAGGATTCAAGTTTTTAAAGCTCACCTTTATAAAATATCTAGCTGACTTGAGAGGTTCGAAACGAGAATTAGAAAGTATAGCTGAGGATGCGACAACTGACTGCTATGGGGAGTACGAACAGATGGCGTGCTGGTGCGAGTATCTCCAGAGTGTAATAGAACTTCCCTGCAAATGCAGGATTGACCAAAAGGAGCTTTTGTTGACCGGTTTCGATGTAGGTAAGAGTGGCTTGTGTGTTCTAGCAGTGGTTAGATTGCACACTGATGAATTCAAAGTGGCTGCCGAAACAGTAACAATACTTGATAGGAAATATTCCAAGTATTTGGCAGCTTATAAGGATTGGCTTTGATTCCTCTTATGCTGATTACTAACTACTATAACTTGTTAGATGACTTGAAGATAGAACCTGTTATAATTTTTAGAAATAATGCATCTTTTATCGGAATAAAAGGATGTCAGTTAAGAAGAGGTGAAGTGTTGCTTATCAGAAAGCGAGGATATAATGGATGGAAGCAGCTAAAAGATGCTGGAAGAAGCTAGATTGCAGAGATAGTATTTACTTCAATCAAGAGGGCCTGCAGCTTCATCTCGTTCCCATATCATCGTTCTTTTCTTTGGGTATTTTACAGTTGTACAACCACCTTAGGAAATATTTAATACCCCCAAGGTAATCGTTCCAAGTAGCAATCCATTTGCTATCAGGATCCAGGTCCGAATTTTTTATTTTTGTGTCAAGAAAAGCCATGATCTGATCCTTCCTTTTAATATCGTAAAAGTTAAGATCTGCATCCAAGAATTTCGCAAAAGCCATATTTGTTTTTATACAGTTATTCTGATGGCTCTCTGAAGCACCATTAATCTCTAAATATTGAATATTGATTTATTGGCATGGACATCAGTATAGCCTGACAACTAAGCAACAGTTAGTAGTACTACAAATATTTGTTTATTATTCCGTTTGAAACCTAGAATGATATATTTACAAAGCGTCATTACCGATTAATGAATTGATCGAAGGTAAAAACGATAATCACTTAGAAGCCGATGCCGGACTAGACCAAACTGTTTCAGAAGGTTCATTAGTATTTTTGAATGGTCATGGAACTACAGCTAAAACTGATCATGAAAAAGTATCTTATTCATGGAGCCAAGTCTCGCCTGAAAATTATGACGTTAGCATAGCCAAACCTAATTCCTCAAATCCCATATTCAAGGCGCCATATATAATAGACGATAGTAACAATGGACATGTTAAACGTAGCATCACATTAAGATTTCAGCTTGTAGTTTCAGACAATAAAGGTATATCGAGTAAATCATATGTAAATATCAGAGTTAAAAGAGTCCAAAGAGCCATCATATTTCAAGCGGGTGTGGCACTCGGAGCATACGAGGCTGGCGTGTTTCAAGCCTTAGTGAAAATGCTTGCTGAAGAACACCGTAGTAAAGGTCTAGAAGAGAGACCTTTGTTTGATATTGTCGCAGGTGCATCCATAGGTGCGATGAATGCTGCAGTAGTTGTAAGTAATGCCATTAAAAGTAAGAGTTGGGAACATTCAGCTGAAGAACTTGTAAGGTTTTGGAGGTATCAAGAATTTCCAAGGCCTACTGTGGCCGATACATTGGATATAAATCCGATATATCATTGGTCGTGGGATACCTTGCATGTCACAAACAATGTTTTAAAAAAGTCTGCCGGTACTCTTACAGAATCTATTTTCATTGAATACCCATATTTTAAAGAATGGTATGATCTATTCATGGGTTCTTTCTATTTAGAGCCGGATTATTGGAAAGACTTTTTTATAGATGGTTGGTATATCCCAGCTACCGCCGAGCGGCAAGAAGATATTATTCGTCTTACGAGTGCAAACATTTAGGAGCATCCCACGTCGCTTCAGGTATCACACCATGGTTTGCGTTTGGCAAATTCTTTGATTTCACAGACGATCTGAATTTCTTACCAAAAAGTTTTAGACCTGATAACAAACATATAACAGGTTACTCTCTCAAAAAGACTCTAGAAAACTTTGCTGACTTTCCAATAAGAACAGACAAGCCTGATCCTCGATTTCTTCTAGTGACTGTGGATGTACAAACAGGTGATGCCGTTACGTTCGACAGTTATGAAAAAAAGGAACGAGGAAACAGTTTGGTAACAAATCATCATCACTCTGAATACGGAGATGAGCAAGATAAACATATTATATTCTACGATAGAGGTATTGAAATAGAACATGTATTAGCCAGTGGAACATTTCCAGATTTCTTCGACTATCCAAAAATTAGAGTTAGCGATACTAAAACTGGGATACAAAATGAACATATATTTTGGGATGGAGCCTTAGAAGTACGACACCACTAAGGGAAGTTATACAGGCACATAGAGACTATTGGCATAAACCTGATACTAGTGAAGATGATGTTCCGGATTTGGAGGTGTATATAGCAGATCTATGGCCATCGCTACTTAAAGAAGAACCAACTTCATTTGATCGTGACTTTGTCGAAAATAGAAAATGGAATATACTTTTTAGTGATAAAACAGATTATGATGAGCAGGTGGCAAAGGTTGTTACTGATTATAATGATGTAGTCAAAAAACTCAAGAATCTCGCAGAAAAAAATGGAATTCCTAGTCACGAAATAAGGGCAGTCTTAAAAAATAATGCAAGTAGCAAGAATAGAAATAGGCAAACAAGAACCTACCACGATCTTTTAGGAGGACGATTTAGGTTAACTAAAGTTGTTCGTATAGATCGCAAAGACGATGGAAATGAAGTTCATGACAAGATCTTTGACTACTCTCGTACTACCATAGAAAAGCTAATGGAAATGGGATACTATGATGCATTAATTAAGATAGCAGAACAATCAATTAATGATGGAATTATCGAGATAGAGAATAAAACAAATAGAGGTCTTGAAGATAAAGTTTTTGAACAATTAAGGCAAACACATGAGCAAATCAACCACAACTTAAGATTCGCAAATGGCCATGATTCGATGACAATAAGTCAAATTGAAGACTTCGCTTATAAGGTAAAATCAATTAAAGATGACGTTGGCACAGATAGATCAATAAAAGAAGAAAAAGCACATTTGATCGGTGCTGCAGAGCAAATCAAGAAAATTGTAATAGAAAGAAAAAATCTTAACGTTAACATTTAGCATTTGCCATTTTGACGCTCAAAACCCATCGTAACCTTTCAAACCAAGTGCGATGGACTGGGCGGTCTCCTTCTGATTCAACGCGCAACACAGCAATATCATTAAAGTATTGATCAAGCATACTTTCTCTTTCCATAACCAATGGTGGGGAACAATAGTCTTCCTCTACCCATAGTGCATAATCCGGATTCTCATTATCAATCCTAGCATTTTCGAGACTGTATTGAAGAGCATATCCAAATGGTCTCATTTTTGATATTTTGCCAGAGCTCGATTTCTGTAGGCAGGGGAAGATAATGCATTCCATACATCAGGTTTATTATTTGATATACCGCATCACCAGCCATCTTTGCTACATTCTTACCAGTTGTGAATGAAATGATCAAGTCATTTAGGCCAGTCCAAGTCAGATGACATGATCAGAGACTTAAGCGAGGGGTCAACCCTCCTTGTGCATCTGGATAACCTTCTGCGCGATAGTCTCAGGCACATTTTTAAACTGGTATCGTCCGGTTCTTGTTGTTGCTATGGTTTCTGTTTTCGCGATGGCCTTTTTAATCATTGGTTTGGTCGCCTTCGGCCTAGGTTTAATATTAATATACGTCCGTTCTAAGTAATGGATAACTTCAACCAAAAAATGTTTTGTACTAATCCCACCATATCATAGTCTTAACACAAAAACCCGCAAGCGCTTGCGTATTATTTCCATTATTGCTGGTAAAGATATAACTCACTGTGTTCATCCAAGACCTCCTTATTTATCAAAAAAGAACGTCATTTCTCATTGTTACCTGTTCGAGCGCATATTTTTATTACTCCCATTAAAAATTAATGGTACTGATTTGGGAAGGATTGGTTTAAAGTTCTTGCCTTTGAGGCACCTTTAGTTCTGGTAACTTACACTTGTATGAAAATCAAACTGTCCAATATATTATATTTTGGTTCATATGCATAGGCCATCATCGAGCTCGTTATCGCTAGGATATCGTCTCCATTGATGTGTACCGACATAGCTCCAGTCGCATGCGCCTTTGTCTTCTAATGGGCTCCAAGTTCTTGCACACATTTTGCACAATACTAAAAGCGTTGGTCTTGGCCTCATGTTGATTGCCTCCCCCTTACCTTCCTTTCGTTCCATTTCTACCCCCGTCCACGTGACTGCTTGGACTGCAAAATATAAAATGGCGGTTTACGCTGCAGTGCAATGCCGTGCCAACTTGCTTGGTTGCTCCGTTGCTAGCATGGCTGATAGACTGCACTTAGAATACAAATTTATCACAGGTATCCCGTGTACAGAAATAGATCTATTACGGCTCTGTAGAAACCATGTTTTGAATACCGTTAGAGCTTTGTAGAAGTATAATCCAATATGGATGTTGAAAGAATCAAGATATGTTAGGCTTGCGAATACTAATTATGTACCGTATTTTGAGAAATTCGAGGATACCATTGTTTCTTCACAGGAAGAGTAGCCATGTCTTTACGATGTGGCAGCATTTGGTATTGCTCACAATAGGACAGTACGAAGGTAAGAAAGCAAATGTTGCAAAATAAGATAGAAGAAAAGCAAAAAGAAGTACGGCCGGATTTATTTAACCAGAGGTATGGCTTGTGAGGTATGGCTTGTAATCTACAACAGATAGAATGTGAATGTAAGGTTAAAACTTATGCCATCTATGGAACTTGATAATTTTCGAGTCTCATTTGCAATATTTATGACAAGCTGACAAACTCAGCGCCAAGATCCTTCTCGTAAGACCATCTGTTACAACTATGATGAGGAAGCCATAGGTATACTATTTTAGAGTATTAAAAATATTTTTCTAAATTGCAAGAAGTTGATTATGTCACTACGTATATAAAAAATGTTAATTACTGTTCTAGAGTTTGTCCAGATAAGCCTAATTTCCTACACTATTATCTCAACAACATGATTAAGATATTTCCACTTACAAGCGATAGCTTCCCCTAATTGTTGTACTTGCACGGATAGGTTACATTTCTAATTACCTACATGGGTTACACTTTTCTGTTTAGTTCTCGTATGTGTACTGGATGTAATTAACCTTTGTAGGAACATCTCCGATGGAGTAAGACCATTTATGCCTCCATGTTCTCTGGTTTCGTTATATGCTTTAACAAACATGTCGTATCTTTGTTTACCATCATCTATGTTTGGTATATCTTCTAATGCTATGAATTCACTCTTTACAATCTTGTTATATGCTTCTACTTTGCCCTGTAACTGCGGATATGATTTTGGTATTTGCTTATCTTTTATCTGATTATGTATAAGGAAATGTCTGAATATTCTGGATGTAAACTGTTTACCGTTATCATGCATCATCATCTTAGGCTTACCATTAATCATTATCCAGTCCTCTAATACATTAAGAACATCCACTGACCTCTTTCTTTCGGACCACTTGCTAGCTACCTTCCTAGAACAATCATCTAAGCAACTAATGATGTAATTCCTTTGACTGGAATTACTCAGATAGAAAGGGCCAAGGATATCCACTTGCACCATATCATTTGGATGCTTCATGACAAACCGTTTGTAAGTTCTTGCTTTGGCCTTACACATGAGGATATTAAGACAATGTCTCTTTAGTATCTTGTATATAGTTCGGGTGCTTAATGAGATTCCAATGATTCTTTTTAGTCGAAACTTGATCCTATTACATCCAAATCTCTTAGTTAATCGTAGATCAAGTATAGTCTCTTCTACTTCTGGTGTTACCTTCCTGTAGTTGATTTTATGAGGCCTTCTGGAGTTATCTGATAGGCCTTCTATCCCTTTCTGCTTGTATCTATTATTCCACTTGTAGTAAGTCTTTCTGGATACACCATATCTCTTACAAATATTACATATGGTATCACCAGTCCATTCTTTTTCGTGTATTAGATTAAACCTTATTCTGATTTCTATATGGATTCACTTCCCGACAGAAGTGTAACCCATGTCTGTAAGCTATAATGTCACCTATGTCAGTAAGTACAACACCTAATTAAGTTTCAAACTGCATTACAATAACAGAAGTACTAAAGGGTTTAGAAATAACCAGTGAGATTATTTAGCTAACTCTTTTCCCTTCAGAAAGAATTTGTTTGAAAGATAATGCTTTGCTTCTTCTAGAACCTTCCTTTCTTTTTCCGATAGTGACATACCAATCATTTCTTTGAACTCCAAAGCATTAACAACTGCCTTTCCTCCATAATGATTGTTAAAGTATATTCTCAGAACTTTAGTCTGCTGTTTTATCTGTGATACTTTTTCAACCCATGGTCTTAGTTCTTCTTTGCCGTACAGGTAGTTATACCAGTAATGATCTTTTGCATTTCTTCCATGAAACCTAATGAAGGAATGGTCAGCCGTAGTTATAGTAATATCTGATAGGAATTGCAAATTTTCTCTTGCAGGGGAGTCTGTCATCACAGCTGCAATATTATAATGCCTTAACATATCCCATGGACCTTCAGTACTCCATGAAGGATGTCTGAATTCAACAGCATAATCATAATGACCTGATGAGGATGATGAGGAGGAAGATGATGGCAGTCTATCAAGAAAACTTTCTATATTTTTAAAATCACTAACAGTAAAACTTGGAGGAAGTTGAATTAGTATTGTTCCTAATTTATTTGCAGTTTTTAGGGGAGATATCTTATCGAGAAATTCTTCAAAGTCTACCATGGCACCCTTATTAATATCCAATCTCTTCTTATGAGTAATAGTCTCAGGTACTTTTACTGAGAATTGGAATTTCTCTGGTGTAGCTCTTACCATTCCAATAAATGTGCCTTTAGTCATTTGGGAATAGAATTTTTCATAAAAAATAGAGTCCATCTCTGCTGTGTTAAAGAACTGAGAATAGTACCTTAATCTTTTAGTATCTTTATTTGGATAAAATACACCAGTCCATACCCCTTTATCTGGAGTATCACCATAATTCCATCCTGAACATCCTACAAGTACTAGTTCGCTCATCTTTTTCTAATCCTGCAAAGAAACTCCTTTTCTTAGTATTAAAGCGTCTCAGTATGTATGTCTCTTACTCTCTGTTCCCGTATTTCTTCATACCATCTCCATTTCCTTCTTCCTCTTCTCCCATCATTATTCCTCTTGAGATTTCCATAAACGGTCCTATCAAACCCAAAAAACCCTAGAACTGTTTCTGCAGCATCAAGAACCATTTCTCTATATTTTTCCTTGTCGTATGGAGGTAGAGACTCTGATAGTATGTTCTCTATGGGTGCTACTCTACACAACGGGTTATTATGCTGTGAATCTGTATAGATATATTGAATTGTATCACCTTTGAGAGGATGCCTACTTAATTGAATAGCCGCAGATACATGGGGGAATAAGCTCTTGTATTTTTCTATATCCTGCCTGAGCAACTTGGAGATCACAAGGTCTTTATCATCAAGACCTTGCCCAGTCATAATTGTGTCTATGGCGTGGGTGATAAGTAAAAGGCCATTTTCATATCCTTTTGTTAGTATTTCAGATGAATCTTTGCAATCAAATAATGTGTATAGAAGCTGAGTTTGAAATTGCTTTATAAAATTAGGAATATCATGTCTTCTTATCTCTATGCCTCTTACCACTATCTCATTATCAAAAGTGATTCCAAAATAATGCTTGAGTACTTCTATCTTCTCATCAGCTTCTAATGGTAGTAAAACCAAGAACTTGTAATGGTATTCAATTGATATCGAAAGACCAGTTTCTTTTGAAAGTGTATCTATAACTTCATTATAATCTCTTGCTGTTTTGCTCTTGATAAAAACAGAATCTGTATCTGCATAAACTAGCTCATAACCAAGCCTTTGTACAATATCTTTTGTCTTTATTAGTACTTCTCGAGATAGTCTGTTGATTTCCTCAAAAGCAAGCACATTCCAGAATCTATTCCAAAGAGAACCAGTTGAACCATAAAGAGAAACAAGTATATTCTTTAGCGAATTAACTCTCTGCGCACACCATTCAGACTCTCTGCTGTCTTTTGGAAGTTCTTTTAATAATCTTTTAAAATAAATTCGTCTTTTGAGAAATTGCTTTACTATGCTAGGAAGTAATCCTTTGTTTGGCTGGTTTGCTACAACAACTCTTCTTCTTCTTCTTCTATCCCCTACAATGCTTTCTTCTTCTGATAAACTGACAGTCTCATAGCTCAGATTATGATTCACAATTAGATTTGCATACTCACTATCGTAATCCAAAGCAACCACATTTTCATGCACCCCAATTTGTGGAGATATTATCATACTTCCCTTGTCTCCTGAAACTATTTGCTCTATAGTTCTGATATGTTCGTGATTATTGCTGCTGTTGTCAATGCTATGAATCCTAGACGGAATTACAAAGTCTTTTTGGATTAATTCAAAGCAGTTTCTGCTATCTATGAGACGATGTATACTATATTTGGCAGCCATTTCTAAAGGAAGAAAACCAAATCTTGCCCTTTCTATTAATCCCACAAAGCCAAACTCATCAAAATGTGTCGTCTTTCTATAGCTACTACTAATACAAATCCTTCCTATGATCCTAGGATTTTCTAAAGTATTAGAATAATGATTGTTATCATCATCATCATCCCTTCCAAGTTGCAAATCAACCCCAATCTTCTTTGCTCTGGAAAATAGATACCGAAGTACTTTACCATTATCATAATCACCCATACAAACTATAATGTCAGGATTTTTCTCAAGAACATAGTCAGAGAATTGCTGCAAAATCACCTTTTCTTCACTGTCATCAAACATAATGTCTTCTCCTGCGTATTTTACCTTAATCAGACTGATAGCATCTTCTGAAGCAACTATTCCTGAACATGTGCGAAGGTCAAAATATAGTAATGAAAACGGGGGAGGCTTTACTTCATCCTCATCGTCAATCTTGACAATCTTAAGCAGCCTGGAGTCGCTGTCGTATTCTACTTTTACTTTGCTAGTAGGCTCAATTTTTAATTTAACAAAGAGGTATTGCTGAACATGTAAAAGGTCTGCATTGAATAGCTGCTTTACTTGGCAGTCATTCTCAAGCTTCTTTAGTAGAGGTTGATAATATCTTGATGATTGTAGTTGTACGTAAATTAGTCTTTTCTTCCTCTTATTGAAAAGATTTGTAAACTTGTTTTCCTCCCATCTAATTTTCTTTACTGAGATATCTTGTTCTCTAGATAGAATTTGAAAAAGATGTAACCCATCAAATTCATTTCTAGGTAATATATAGAATTCTGGATGATAAGAGTCTCTCAGCTTGAGAATCTGGTTATCCTCAGTCTTTATCCATAGTATCGCATGTTCATTGTCAATGGAAACATCAAGAAGCCATCCAATGCAGCTTGTCATTATTATCGCGGCTCCTGTCTTTCCACTTCCTCGTTATGCTTGGTATTGATAGCCAGATCATTCAGCTTATTTTCAAGTGAGATGATGCTCTGTTTGAGTTCTTGTATCTCAGAATCCTTTTCTTTTAACTCTCTTGATAATGCTGCAATTAGCTTTCTATTGTGAATTGATGCCATAACATTTAGTTTGTCGCTGACTGTTGGTAAGGTGGAGTTCCCCATAGCTCGCCTGTTCGGGATTCCAGGCTTCTTTTAATAGAAGATCAAATGCACTTTTATGGCCTAGATCTACAAGTGCTGCCTGTAGCTCCGTTCTTAGTTCTGATATTATTTCCTCATATAATTGTCGAAATGATGGTATTATTCTACCCAACTGTGAAAACACCTTGTTTACTAACAACAGAAGAACTCAATCTAAAAGCATCATTCCTCCCGCTTTTCTCACATAAAGAACTGCAGACTTTGGAGTCTTTGTATATTGATGTTTTATTAGCGTGGCCTTAAATGAGGGAATGGCAGAGGTTTTGGAGAATTCTTTGAAATGTACAATTACATTTGCTGCATGTTTTAGATATATTCCCCCTATTGGTCGTGATATTATTCCTCTAGCTGTTGTATTTGCATTTCCTGTGCATACTAGCGCCACCTTATTCCTGGTACAAACCTTGCTAAGTATCCCAATTACGTGCTTTAGGATATTAGCAGCTTCCATCTTATTTTTTGATTCCTTGAAGAATTTGGTTACGTTATTCACTACCAGCAGTTTTATGTCCTTGTTAGATTCTATTAGGTCAGCAACTTGCTCTGCAACTGTTAGTTGATGCTGCTGGTTATATGCTGGATGTACATAGAGGTTCTTAAAAACAATCTTTGGATCTATACCTGCACATTTTGCTGCCAACTCCTATTTTCTCTGGACTCAGTGCAGCAGTCTTTCTTTGGTCATAGTAATCGGCATTATTAAGACAAACTCCCATTGACTCAAAGCCATGTCTTTGTTTTATTGGCAGCACACAGTTAACAAGAAATGTATAGACTATTGCATCTAGAGACCACATGGTTATTGCCATAAAACAGATAGAATAGTCCTTCTTGTATACCGTCGATAAGCGAGTCAAGGTCTGCCGAACCGGTAGTCATCTTCAATGTGTTTCTGTGTTCATTGAATTGCTCTAATGCAGAATGTATTTCAAACGAAACTTGATTTGACATGGTTGTTTATCTCGCCACCAATCCTCTCAGTTTGTTTTATGAGAGCTGTATCTGATTAGGAAAGAACCATAGCTCATCATGTACAAATATAATTGAGCCTTTTGCTACGGCATTCCTTCCAAATAATTTCTGTCTTATTTCCTGTAAAAGCTGGCCTTGTACATCAGAATGTTGGGAAGCAGCCAATTTCTCTACTTCTAGTTTTGTTGAGCCAATGGCTAGATCTTGCTTCAGTATTTCTCGAATAACGTCATCCATTTTTGCTTTCAGAGTATATTTTTTATTTTCAATAAATTTTTGAACATTTGCGTAAATGAGTAAAGAGTCACTACCAAAAAAGCACATGCTGGGAGGATAGGTAAATACATTCTCAGAATTCATCATCTTCACTTTAAGCAGAGGAATTTCGTCAGGTGAAATCTCGATTCCATATACTTGCTTCCAGAATTCTACAAGGCTTCTGTTGTCAGTTTCTGAAACCTGTTGACTTCCTGCGTTTTTTGTAACAACATCAACGATACAGCCATAATTTCCAGATGGTGCAACTATTACTTTATTTCTATATGTCAAAAGATTACGTACTACAGCATTTGCAGTAGCCCCCCGTTCTCTTCTTAATTTAACATAATCAAGAACACTTTCTCTTACATAAGCCTGGGGAGTTGCTTCGACTGTAACTTCACTATCTTCTCCTATCAAACTCACCCGAAGAGAAAATCCAAGATAGAGTTTTGCCCTTTCACATCTATACAAGGAAATAGGCTCTTCCAGAAGATATATTCCCTGCATCATTCTCATGCCAGTTACTTTTTTGATGTTAATATCAAGTGCTTTTTCGATTAATTTTTTGATTATCTTTCTATCCTCTAAATCAGAGGTCTTTAATAGTCTTATGACTCGCTCTGAGAAGTGATGTCCTTCTTCCTCTTCCTCTAATTCGGGGGGAAAGAAAACAAGATTTCTTCCATCAGATACGATAAGTTTTCCATTTTTCCTGTAAGAAGAAGAGGAAGTATTCTCAGTTACTGCCTCTCTACTATCTCTATGCTTTCGGGAATTTTTATTTTAAATTCTGAAGACTCTTGTTGTAGGTTTTGCGTCAAAGGCTTATCCTTAGATGCAAGTAAAATTAACTCACTTAGGTTTCTGTGCAATACTCTTGATGCTATATCTTTTGTCAAAACCATCTTAATTGAGCCAGAGCCATCATACAGTCTAGAAGAAACTCTGAGATCCCAACCCCATCCTGCGTCTAGGCTACATTTGTTTGGACAAGTATCATACATTATTGATTTACATTTGTTACATCTTTTAACAAGCCCTGAATTGCTATGTACTGTGGTTATTATTCCATTCAAACTAACACTCCTAACTGGTCTTTTTATTGATTCTATTTTTGGATTCCAAATAAAATCCCTGTAGTCTTCAGCATTTTTGGAGTCAATCTTTGTATACTCTGTTACTATAAGTAAAAGCGATTTATCTGAAGGAAATTCATGTATGTAAGCGGAACTAAATTTGTAGATAGTATTTCTTATCAGAGGGTACGATATTCTATGACTAATAAAAGGAACCTTGAAAGTAGAATCCTCCAATATTCCAGAGAATATCATTTTGCTTCCAAGAGCATCCTGTTTTTGTATTGCATTGATGTAAACAATCCTTGCTGTTGTAGACGCATATTTTCCTGGGATAAGCTCTGATAATGTTACAAGAGGTAATGGTTGGCGTTGAGTTGGTAGGGGGGTGCTGGAAGAGTCTTTGGATCAGGAGACTCATTTTGAAGAATAGTTCTTGGTATTTCGCTAGCGCTCATTTTACCACCCTAACTCATTACCTTCTACTGTTGCTGCCATTTTTTTCTCTTCAGCATCTTCTACTCCTTTTTCACTAATTGTAAATTTAACTTGGTCATATGCATGAAGGGGAGAATCAACCATTATTGCTAATCTGTCTTGTCCTATTTTTCTAAGGAAAATTCTATATGTACAAGCATGGCCCATGATATTACCCCCCGAAGCTCTCAGGGAATTACTGCCACCAAAAGTACTATCTGGTGAAGACTGAACTTGATTTGTGAGAACTACCGCTACATTGTATATCTCTGCTAATCGCAAGAGTTTATGTAACATGATATTAAGTCTCTGCTGTCTATCAGCTAACGTTTCTCTCCCGGTGTATTCTGCCCTATGAAGGGAAATGATGCTATCAACGATAACAAGTTTGGCTTTGTACTCTTCTATGGCCTTGCCAAGGTTTCTTATCAGGGCTTCTAGCTGAACACTATTATTTATTTTACAAACAAACACTTTTTTCATTATTTCTTCTGAATCAAGGCCTCTAGCTTCAGCTATCTGGTGAACTCTTTCTGGCCGAAATGTGTTCTCAGTATCGATAAATATTATACTATTGATATGACTGCTACTTTCTGCTTTAGCAGCAGTCACACATAATGCATGACATATCTGACTCTTTCCTGAACCAAATTCTCCAGCAAGCTCTGTTATAGCCTGAGATTCTACTCCTCCTTCCAAAAAATCATCCAGGTTTTTAGAACCCGTCGTAAATCTGACAAGGGATTTCCTTTTCTCTAGGACTTGATCTGCAGTACAGAATTCTTTGATAAGTGCGCCGGACTCAATGAGAGCTCTTTTGGCTTTTAAAACTGCATCTGATATAGTCTCTGTATCAGCCGTAACTGCGCCACGATCACCACTATCATACTCTGTTGCTCCTAATGCAAGCTCATGTGGGATAGATACAGCTAAATCTAAAACCGATTGTATGCCAGCTCGTTTTAGCTTATTTATTAAATGGGGTTCTACTCCCGGCAAATCTTCTAGCTGCAAATCACTAACATGGGACATGATTTTTGTTGGCTTGATGCATCAATTCCCTTGACTTGCATATAACAGAAGAAGCCAGTTGGAGGCAGGGAGAGGAGCTTTCAATAGGTAAAATACCGTACTAACCCATACTATCCTCTCCCTTCCCAAAATGCCTCAGGATATAAGAGGACGTTCAGACCACCATTTTTTAGTAATGGGCGACTAATTACTTTTACAGCAGCAAAGCGATACGAAATGGAAAGCTATGGCTATCGCAGTACCTCATTGCTGAAGGTATGACAGAACAGGATAAGCAAGATATTATGGATGCAATAACAAATACAAAAGAAAGGCTGATTTAGCAAGTCCTTCAATAGTTACTGTTTTAGCATGTTTTGAATTTTATACGTTGAGATGCCACTTTAGCAATCAATTCATTTATCAACTTTTGAAAATCAGAAGAAACTATTTGACATGTGGAAAAGAAGATATTGCAAAAACCGATCTGCAGAAAATTCCAAAGAATATACAATTTGTCACATAACGAATGTACGTCACTTCACAGGAAAAGGAAGACGAAAGAGGCTTTTAAGTTGCTGGGTAGTGCTATTTATTGGATAATATTCTATGGTAACAGGTCACTGAAAGGTTGAGGGAAAAATTTTTCTTCAGGTTCTTTCCTTTTAAAGGTGAAGATAAAAGAATGGCAAGGAGGCGTTCAATACCCAACCCAGATGCGTGCGAAATTATTTCGACTACTTAGCAATTTTGCTTCTAAATTAACCAACAGAAATAATGGAAAATAACATGGTCCATCTGAATAATGAGAATTGTGTTTATGGCCACAGTAACAGATGTCAATTATCACTTGACGTTTACTATTATTGTCATTGTAGTTCTTTGTTTGTTTTCTGTGACTCCTATTGGCAAAATATCTATGCTGTTATTTGTCTTCTCTCTAGTTCATGCAACCTTCCCGTTATAGCCACAAGTTGGTCTGACAAAGTGTGCTATCGCATCATCTTTCATTTTATCACGGTCTCTCATTGATTGATTCAGTTGCTCTAATTCTTCTACGTTAGTCTGGATATCTGCGCCCTGGCTTTCTAGCTGGTGAACATTTAGAAACGTTAGATAGGGTTCAATTTCACGAAATATCTCTGCTTTTTTCTGAATCCTTTTTACGCCAGTATGTGGAACCAGAATGCCGTATGAAATACTCAGAATAGTCTGGATAACCAAGATCAGAGATAGTAGCTTCAATTCTCTAAATGAATGAAGAGTTGATGACTTTTGTTAGAGTATATTGTAAAACCTATTCTCTGATAGCATTTTTTATATATCAGTTAGATACAGAATATGGTCTGTATCAAAGACATTTGTGATTTTTTCGACATACTACATATTTATTTAAATGAATTCTCAAATCAATGATATTGTCTATAAGCTATCATTACTTTAATAGAAAACGCTTCAAATACAAGTGAACTATTCCGATGCCAAAGTTTCATGATACACACAATGAAGCTTATGATTACATAAAAAAGGAGCTTACTCAATTAGGATGGATTGTCAAATATCCTTACAAAGCTTCCGATGGTTATTATTATTATTACTATTAAAATTAATTGTGAGTGAGAGTTAAAGCTAAATTTAGATTCATATAAATTTGGTGACATTCAAAGACCTAAAGAAGAGAAGAGAGTTAGTTTAGAGACTACACAACATATCAAACTTTTCTCATTTATTTAAACGAACTTGATCTTATCCGATTCATTATGGAAGTTTCTCTAATTACCCGATATCAGTAAAAATAGCAAATCATTTAGAATTATCTAAACAAATCATAGTAGGTTAAGTAATCTTAAGTAGCTATCAGCCGCATAGCGATGATACATTGCAGCTACGACGTTTCCTGAGTTAATCTCTTTTTCCATATCATCTAATTCTTTATCTAATTGTTGTTGATAATAAAGGCGATTTTTTTCCTGCATTTGTTTCATATATTCATCTGATTTCTTAACCAAGTCACTCCATTCGTTTGAGACTTTATTATTGAGCTGATCTTCCAATTTTCTCTTTCTTTCTATCCTGTTACTCATTTCAGCAGCTGACATTGATAATTGGCTATATAGCCCAGATTATAAATAGTTATATCAAACTCAATCAATCCTTCAGTCTTCGATTATTTAGCATGGATGGACGTTCAAGATTGATCCAATCTTCTGTGTAGCCGTTTTGGCTAGGTTTTCTTTATTCTTCCTGAGTTCTTTAGCAAACGCATATAGGAAATCTGCACGCTTATCAATATCTTCTTTCCATTCTAATAACGCATTTTTTGATTTTTTTCCTGCATCGTTTAATTGCTCTTTGCTAATTATTGTATACTCATTAAGAACCTCTTCAGTGGCTGGGTTTATTGTCTTTAATTTTTTATCATTATTAGTTGCTATTGTTGCTGTTGACAATGAATCTTTTACAACATCATCCTTTATGGACTTATCAGTGGTCTAGTGATGATTATTGTAATTTTTGAACATGTACGTATTATAATTATCGATGCTTTGTTATATCTTGAATAATGAATTAGGGTTTAAGCTCACAGGTCAAGATGGAAGCCGTTTTCGCTTCCAAATTAGCACAGCTAAAGATGATGATGCTAATCGAAACAATAGCAAGGAATACTATCATGGATCTAATATCATAGATGTACTTTGCCTGCCAAATACACGATATGGGATGATGGGTGTTGGAACAGTACATCATGTAGCTTGGCGCACACCTACTGATGAACAACAAAGAGCTTTACCCGATAAAATAGTGAAAGCCGGTCTGAACGCAACACCTGTTATAGATCGTACCTATTTTCACTCAGTATATTTCCGTGAGCCAGGTGGGGTACTGTTTGAAATTGCTACAAATCCACCAGGATTTACAATAGATGAAAAGGCAGAAGAACTTGGAACACATTTGACATTACCCAAATGGCTTGAATCAGTACGTAAAGATCTTGAGAGAGTTCTACCGCCAGCACATTTACCACATAAAAAAGAAAAAGAGCAAGTGTTAAGCAAAAAATAACAATCTGATAATAAAGGGAATTAAAGCTAAAAATGGATAAGAAGAAAACTAAACTTGGTTTCATCCACAGTTTTATGCCTCCAAAAAATGAAGAGTGCGAAGAGAGAACAAGACAACTAGCAACAGAAGGAAAAGCATTTACAACTTTTCTTTTACTTCACGGTACTGGCGGAAACGAACAAGATCTAATTCCATTGGTGTACGAACTAGATCAGAGAGCAGCAATATTAAGTCCAAGAGGAAAAGTATTGGAAAATGGCATTGCACCCCGATTCTTTCGCAGACTAGCAGAAGGAGTTTTTGATATAGAGGATTTGAAATTCCGTACAAATGAGCTAGCAGATTTTGTAAATGATGCATCGAAAACTTATGACTTTGATTTGCGGCATGTAATAGCTGTAGGGTATTCTAATGGTGCAAACATAGCAGCCAGTATGCTATTACTTCGTCCAGAAATACTCTCTTCTGCTATTCTTTTTCGTGCTACGGTACCACTTGTGCCAGAAACATTGCCAGATCTTACTAAGAAACACATTTTCATGTCTTCTGGACTATATGATCCAATAGTTTCAAAGCAAGATATGAATTAAAGACCAAGGAAATAAAGATATGATATGAATTAAAACTTTTTTCATCTACTGATGCATTTTCAGGAGCTTGTTTTCGTAGTATTTGGCTGTAATAGGTTTTATGTGCTCTATCATCTTCTTATCGTTAATCACTTTCTCGTTGATCATAAATCAGAGGCAGTTGACACTATTAAATATCCGGGAATACCATTGACTTCTAGTATCATCATATTGAGACCGCCGGTTTTTTGTTAGTGCCAATAGTGCAGATAAATTGTTAGCCCTTTGAGACACTTGTAAAAAATATCCGGTTGATCTATGATTATCACAAAAAAATTTGATTAAGATAAATACATGATGGCTATCTTTTAAATTCTAAAACTACTCCCGATTTCTTAGAATAGTTAAAGAAGTACTGTTCATGCTATGATAGCGGCATGGGATCTATGCTGTCATCCATACACAATGGGCACGTTCTAATTTTATCAGCTGAAGTTGATCTTCACCATATTAGATGTGTAATTGATGTAAGATGCACACCAAAAACACGATTTACAGAGCAAAAAATAATGTATGACATTGCCGGCGTCTGGAGCTAATCCTAGCATCGTAACCAGTCACATTCTTTGCTACTCCTGGACTTGCACTGGCAAGTATGCCTCCTTCGATTTCTAGATGATGGTTTCTAGTCATAAGGTGTGACATCATTTATTACTAAATCCATTGAGAGAAATATAATCAAATCTAAATATGCAAAATAAACACAAAATGTGTATCTGAGGCATCAGCTGTACTCTTCCATTACTGACATATTGCCATCAGGAAACTAAGAATACAATTTTATGCCATCGATTTCTTGCTCTAGAATAAAATCTGTACTGGTTAAATAAGGCGCAATCATAGTTTTTGTAGCTTTCATCTATAAATCGCTTATCTATCTAAGATACTGAGGCATAAACTTGGATCAGGTATGTCCACACCTCGCTACTTCGCTTCTAAATGGTTAAGATACTTCGTTTCGCAACATTTGCATCGAATATTTTAGTTCTTATTAATCATATAATTGTTAGGATGATTACATACTGCATTAACATTTAGTATGTAGAGTAAAATGGGCTTTGTAAACAAGTCTGCGTGGTGCGGGTTCAACAGCTGGAGGAGACAAACATCAAGTACTTCTGGTATTGACAAGTTCCGGTAAAAGCCTAAATAAAGTAATATCTGCTTTGAACAAGATAGCACCTACAATGCCATATAGGTAATTTTATGGATGAGGCCATTTGTTAATGAAATAAACAAATAAATAAATTCATATACACACTAAAAGAAGTAGTAAAGCTATAACAAAAGACGGCAGCTACTTAATGAACTGAATATGTAAAGTCGTTATCTTGTTGTTATATTTTAAGTTAGTATCACGATTATTGTTATTATCATTATAATTATCATCATGGTAAATATTATCATCCGAACTTAGTTCAAAGGTAAATCTGGCTCTTAGCGAACCTCCTTTTTCAAAGAATACCAGTGCATTAATAACCTTCATGCCAAAGATATTTCTACTGTTACCTATGTTATCCTGATTATCATTACCATGCATATTGGATCTTTTTTCATATCTGACGTATTTTCAATAATAATATTATATTGCAGCTCATCATTGGCCATGATTACAATATCAAGAAAAGACTCAATAGCTTGTTTGCCTTTTAGTCCTCCTCTTAATTTGCTGAATGGCTCATAAACTATTGCATCAGGAGAGAATAAATTCATCAGGCGTTCAATATCTTTATTTTTGATAAGTCTAAAGTATTCAAAAACTATATCTTCATCATTATTGTATAGCGAGCATTCTCTCCTTCTTTATGATATTGTTACTAGTCTTCAAGCTTACTACTATATTTTAGGTAGCCATAATTAAACCAGTAGGAATGCAATGCAATACACTTTTTTGTTGTTTATATAATGTCAAGTACAAAGAAAAATTTATCTGAGCTAACCGTATTTCAAGGAATGCAATTATCGATATCCAATTAAGCGTTTAGGTTCACGACTTTACATGGCGAAGCGAAGTATGCTTATTCTGCTCTCTCTCTCTCCCTTTTAGAATTTGAATTTAGAAGGCGGGATGTACATATTTTGTGAGTAAGGACCTTTGCAAGCACTTGGTCCCAAGTGGCAAATCTCCCATCCGAAATAGCATATAGTATCTAGCCTACTAATAAAAGACTGAAAATCAGCTTCCATCCATCTGCTACATCGCCATACAGTTCAGGATATAGTCATGGATGTTCTAATGCAAAAGCCTGAGGACATCCAAATTTAGATACTCCAGGTAAAGGCCCAAGTTTTCATACAAATGAGTTTATGAAAGGGTACAATGATGGGTGCAATGTCTGTACCGAATCAAGGAGCATAAATAGTAGTAGCGCAGCCAATTCAAAGTAATAGTCAAATTAGCTTAGAGCCTATCCCAAAATTATCCTCCTGTAGATAACAATACAACAGCCTAAACATACTAAAGCAAAATAGTTTTCTAACTTCTTTTCATATGTAACCAAAAGTTTTCTGAACCTGTTGTGCCGTGAATTTGTTCTTTCTACAACCGACCTGTTACTATACAGATCTGAGAGCCTTGATATTCATTGTTTCTCAAGCAAATCCATGCAATGTACCGTAGAAAGAACTCAGTGATACCTAAGCCAGTAGCTTTTTTATCCATATGTGTTTATGTGATTGCAAGTTGTCGAAGATTATCTTCTCGTAATCATAGAGAGGCTTTTCCATCCCATTCTTCTTTGGAAGCCCTATAATGTGGTTAAAACAACAGTCTCCGTTGGTTCTTATGTCCTCTAATCTATGCTGTTCAGAATTCCAAATCCAAAACTCTTTTCCTTTTAGATACTAAAAAGTGCTATCTCTTGTGGTTTGTGTTATCTCTTGTAGTATCTTCTGTAGGTCCTTGAACGTCATCTTTGTTATTCCTAGTGATAATATTATCTTCGCGTCGTTCCTCAGGGCGAGTATCTGACTTTATGGTTTCCAGTTTGTCTTTAGAGCTCTCTACAAATTTGATTGCATCACTTAACACAGAGGCATTTGTGAGTAAATCCATTTTGTATTTGTAACAATCATTTGCTAATTATAATGCTTGAAGTTTTAGTCTGCTGTCTTGGGGGAGTTTATTGGCCATGTCCCATGCAATCTTTAATACCTGATTAATTCCTGTCAGGCATCGCTGGTATTCCTCTGGTAATTTCTCATTGATATGTAATTTGATTTCTTCTTTGGCTTTTGATTCACAGACTGTACATCTCCACTTATTGTGGGTTGACTGATTTGAAGAACCTCTGCAATGTCATACTGATTTTGACCTTGTACCAGTAACTCTAGGACCTTATTCCGACGCCAATCTACTTGCTTCTTAAATGGAGTCGAATCTGTTTTTCTAATTATTATTCCCTCCTTCTTGTCCTCAGAAGAAAGATTTATTGTTACCACTATTCATTATAGGCAGTTACTTATTGAGAACCATGAGTCACACTTTCCTTCTTTTATTAGTTTATTTATAGTTTCAAGTGTTAAATCACCTGTTTTACTGTTACCATCGTTAATGTGGCTACCACGCTCTATTCGTAAGCTACATTAAGATTGAATGCATTTCCAGGAAGGTCCTCATACTTTCTTAGGTGACTTAGACCAGTTTCATTGCAGGTTTTTGTTAACAATATTCCATTGACTCTATCCTTCAGTACTCGTTTCTGGTTTTTATCAGTCGTCTGATTTATAGCATAATCTACAAGCTCCTTCAATTGGTTACAAAAACTGGCGTAGTCTGATATCAGATGTGCGTTCTCTTCATCATAATGTGATGTTCTGTCACAATATGTTAGGTCAAGGTGTCTTTCCCTCACACCATCATAATCCTCGCGAACATTATCCACTTTGGAAGCATGGACATTTACTATATATACATCAAGGTCTGGAATTTCATCTATTTTTTTACATCTTTCCAATATTCTCGATGGGCACTCAAGAGTTCTCTAAAAGGAGTATTATTTAATACCCCTCCATCAGTAAAGTAACGCGCTCCATCCTTATTTTCACTAGTTTTTGCAAGCTTATTCGTTGAGTCTTGATCCTTTTGGCTGCCTGTGGAATTGATAGGAATCTGCGCATACTTGTAGAATTCTGGGATTGTGCCACTTGCCATAATATGTTCAATGCCAATGCCGTCATTGTACTTGATTACTAATTCCTTCTTTTTTTGGTTAGTTGTGACTTTATACTCTGACTTTCTTGAGCCATCTGCTTTAGGATAACTATCAAATGTTACAGTAACACCTTCAGGAGGCTGATTGTCATTATAATCAGTCAGTATTGGAAGATTAGCATATTTCTCGATACTTTCTTGTAATGGCTCGGAGCTATGAACTAGCCAATAATTATTCAGAAAATTTGGTTTCTTACAATTTGGATCTTTACAACCTTGGTTATCCGTGTTTGGACCACACTCTTGGTACAAATTATCAAAAAATTTCTCGTCCTCGATAGGATCCAAAAGATAATATACATTGTTTCCTACATTATTAAGAAGCAGGTTTTTAACTGAATAGTATCATCTAGCTCCTTCTGGAGAAGCTACTTTTGGCACTCTAGATTTCCATTTATTATACCAAGGTTTACTTATTTCACTGACATCCATTTGTTTTACAGATAATTGGTCTGTCCAAAATTTTTGAAGTTTCTCTACAGCTTTTTCCCAACTATGAGTATTCAGGAAATTACTTACAAGTACCGCGCCATTCATAGCACCTATCGACGCCCCTGCGACAATGTCAAATAATAATCCATCTTTTCTATTCTTTTCTTTGTCTTCTTCAGATAGGGTCTTGCATAATATCTCTAAAACGCCTGCTTCATATGCTCCAAGTGTTCCGCCTCCCTGAAGAACAAGTGCTCTCTGTTTTCTGGGTTTGTTGCTCTCATTAGAACGGGATGAATAGTTTTCCTTCCTCATTAATTTATAGAAGTATTTGGCTCATACTTATTCTATGATAGGCAGATCTAGTTTTCTTTTATAACTGCTGCTTATAATTCATTTTTGAGTTATAGCTTTGAATAGTCAATATAATCATGGTTCACTTCTGTTATAGCCCACTATTTTTATAAACTATGCGTTATGCTAAAAGTATATTTCAGGATTTGCTCACGGCTGGGATTAGTAATAAGACATGTGGCAATTTTTTCAATATATTTTTGAACCCATTTTGGAGAGCGTTTATTCATGCCATCAATATTCTTTAATATGGGTTTTTCATCTGGTCTACCACTCCGGGCTAAATATCTATTTAATTGTGGAAATATCAATGTATTTAAGAATCCGTTTTTGTGTTCAATTTCAACATCAAGTTTTTGTTCAGCCTCCTTGATATACTGATTAATTTTCTCAATGGTAGCATTTTTAACTAAAATTCCATCGGTAAACCCAAAGACCACTTCAAATCCAAATCGTTCTTCAGAACAGAGGTTTATCATATCCTCGTCAATTATCCAGCCAGCTGCTGTGATAGTCTCAGCCACCTTATAATTAGCATATTTGAAATTAGGACTTCCATAAACTCCGAATGCGGCATTTGCCAACAGTTTTGCTGTTTGCTGTCTTGCATTATATGTACTTCAATGAATGAAGCACGAAAGAGGCAAAAAATAATGAGTGTAATCCACCGCTGATTATCCAGCTGGGCTAGTCGATTTGCCAGTATATGGAATTACTGTTACTATAATGAAATCAGCAGTAGATGCGGTGGAACTATTAGTATTAGTACTGCCCATCATACCTGTCAATCCCATTCTAACTATTTGCGGTAAACTCCAATCTGCATTAGCTGATGTACTACTGCTGCCTATTTGAAGATCAGTTACGAAAGACAATGGATTAACGTTGTTTGTGCCATTATTTGCTCCTCCAAATCCTTGCAGAGGCCCACCCATCATCATTGGGTTACTCATTGTATTATTGGTGTTATGTGCCATCATCTTGCTGGATTCTGAAGCGAGTGCCATGAGATCTTTAAGATTCAGTGGTGCTCTTATTGCGGTAACTGTAACACGTGACGGTGATGACATGGTGCTTGCATTTACGTTATTAGCAGTAGCTGTATCTGCCGTTGCCAAATGTCTCAATGTTACAGATATTTCATTATTTCCTAAAAGATTTATTGATGTCACTTTGACTCCGTTTACCATGCTTATACCGACAGAACCATATAGAGACGATGCATTGAACATGTTGTTTGCAAAGCTCATAGGATTAGAATCCATTCCAGCGCCGCTACCGTTTGCCATGCTCATATTACTATCGCCCATTATTGGCCGTGCTAACGTTGTCTGAATGGAGGTTGCTGCTGTTATGAGAGTTGCTAACATCAACAGCGCAATAAGACTAAAAACTGATTTTATTGCCGTCCATTTTGTCTTGTATATCAATACGTTACTGAGGAATACTGGACTATCTAATAAACAATATTCTTAGTGGATTGTATATAGATATTTTATTTCTAAAAGACGCCATTAGCCATGGTTAACATCATAATCCAGTTCGTTTCTTAATTAATCGTTTAATACATTCCTTTGGTGTTAAAGTATCAGGAATCCATTTCATTAGTAGATTATCTGGATTCCTATCAACAACCTGGATCGTCTCTCGAGATTCGTTAACTATTCTATAAGTAAAAGGCCATAACGCTTTGAAGTCTTTGTCTATCTGTCTTATGTTTGTAACATCAGGGCCAGAACCATGTGTTGCTCTAGTTCGACTATCTCTACATCATTGTACCACTTTATTATTCTCAATGAAAGATATCGAATAGTTGATATCTTTAGTGCCAAGGTCGTTTTTTTACCGTACCTCTTCATTGACCTCTCTTGCGGGAGATGTGAGCCATTCATATATATCCTGAAATACATATTCTTCCATTTGACCGTGTGAGGTTATCCATTGATTGGAAGGGACAAATGTATGTCCAAGACCTGGAAAGACAATCATTAGATGGTCAGGATGATTTACTTCTGTTAATCTTTGTTGTAACAGCGACGCTTGTTCAAGTGGGGGTTTGGCTATCATTTTTTCCTACGAGTATCAGGATACCGATATTTGAAGTCACGTTCCCTATCATGCTATTGACACTACCCAGGGCAGAAAACGATTTTCCATAACTAGGGCAACCAAAGATGTTTATGCATTTGGCTGACAGCAGTGAGGCATTTGGAGATGTATCATTTTCATATACTCTTACAAGTGCAGGCTTAAGCTGATTTTCAATACTAATTAAATCATTATTCGTGTTGTTTTGTTCAGGTAATGTACCTTTGCGATTGTCAGTAACGTTAGTCTGGTTGAGAGGAAGCTGAGTCAGGTTGCCACCAACCAAAGTCTGAAAGACAGGATCTTTTGATGCTTCCTTCACTGATATCTGTTCAGGATGACCTTTATCTAATATGCTTTCAGCATAAAGAACAGGATGTGCTTACACATCGTAGTCACATATTTCTTATTCTAAATTAATTGGGCAAATGTTCAACACTATGCATATATTATAAAAGTGATAGGTTGAAACAATATCCTTTGTAATAGAATTAGCATTAGCAGCGTTAGTAGGCAGCAATTGTGGTAGGGCCGGCCATGTCAGATGCAGTAATAGCAAAATGTAAGAAAACGAGCCAATTAACCTACACAAATCGAGAAGATAGTGTAAGTATTGACGTAAACGGAGTCCCGTGTACTTTTGGTCCCTTCCATGATTAATGTTTTAATCCAGGCTAACTATTTTTTTACAGGTGTATAGACGATGGTTGAAAGACAGAACTGTAATAATGAAATCTGTCGTGATCTTAAACTAGCATTAGTGCTATTGATCTTTTCGCCGGAGAACAACATCAACGCAAGAAAAGTACATGGCTCTTGTTTCCAACAAGGAATCAACTATGGTCTGAATGATCCATTCAATCAGGGTACATTCAGGTACATGTGGTAGCGCATACGAGAGAGGATTTATGAAAGGATGTCTATCTGTGGCAGGTAATACAGTAGATGTATGTAATAGTGCGGAAGACGCAGGCTAGGCTAGGCCATATTAGCTATTCTCCGTGTACTCGTCGTGCCGCCGAAACCATGGCCCAGTTTCATTACGCCCCTTCGGTGCGCGGTCAAGCCACTGGTACATTCCCCAGAGTGCGTCGAGACCGCGAGCGTAGGTGGAGTAGGTGTGGTAGACGACGCCGTCGGAGAGCGCGAACGCGCTCATGCCCGGCGCCTCGCGAGTGTAAGTGGGGATGTCGGTTCCGGTCATGGCAGCGAACACTTTTGGCGTCAGCGCCAAATCAGCTTGACGCCGGTCTTGACTGCCCTCTGAGCCGGCCTCCGAACCTGAGGTTATGCCACCCTTGTGGTAGTTATAGTACAGGTTGCCGGAGAGCTCGCTGCTCTTCTGTGAACGACGTGTTGAAGTCATAGTTGAAATCGCTATCCAGCGACGAGGCCCACCTGAACGTCCAGCCCATGCGGCGCTTGTAGGCCTGCAACGCGGCGATCGGAGCACGTGAGACCCCGATCATCGCGACGTCGTGGTGTTCGAGATGCACAGCAAAACCGTTGAAGCCGTCCGCGATGGCCGAGCACGCCGGGCAGTCCGCCTGTGTACTCGGGGCCGAACATGAAGTGATAGACGAGGAGCTGCGAACGTCCTCTGAAGAGATCGGCTAGGGACGCGGTGCCCTCGTCGGTCTCGAAACGGTATTCCTTATCAATTCGAACCCACGGCAGCCTCTGCCGCCACTGCGCCAGTTCGTCGCTACGTCGCGTCAGCTCCTTCTCGGCCTTTAGCAGATCTAGCCTGGCCGCAAGCCACTCTTCACGTGTTCCGATCTTGTGGTCGGTCATTGTTTCTCTCCTTCTTGTCGGCGGAAAAGCAGTGTTCCATAGACTATATTTCTAATAAATGCATGATTCTTTACACCTTCCATAAGACCTACTACAGGAATAAATTATATAAGATGTACTTCTAGGATTCGAGATCGGCTTGAAGTATAACAGTTGCGTCCTGGTCGGATATTAAATGTTGTATTCTAATTGCTCTCGATTTGCGCTACATATAGCTTAGATATGATGTATTATACTACAGTAACTTGTCAGTTATCGATTCATGGGAACGAACTGTGCATTGTCTTTTCTGTAAACGACGTATTATGTTATTCAGCATGGCAAGGACCATTTTATCCTCTCAATCTGGAAAATTCCAAGTGGTTAAGTTATTATTCTCAAGTATTTGATTTTGTCGAAATTGATTCTTCTTTCTACAGGATTCCTAACGAATTTATGGTAAGAATTGGTGCAAAAAGACTCCTGACCATTTTAGATTTGCTGCCAAATTTCCAAGAGTCATAACTCATGATAAAAGGCTAAAAGATGTAGAAAGAGAACTGAAATTGTTCTTTTCTTCTATAGCTAACCTTGAAGACAAAATTTTAGCATTATTGATATAGTTACCACCCTCGACAGGTATAGTTGAAGGTATGAATAGTTTGAGAGATATCATACCTGAATTAGACAAAAAATTCAGATACGCAGTAGAAGTTACAGCTCGTGGTATCAAGGTGACTCTAGGGAGCTATTTCAGTTGAAGATTTAAGTCGAACCAACCTGATTGAAAGATATATCTTAATTTATTAACTGCACATAGGCAAAAGCATATTTCTTAATTTTGTCCTTGGTTATTCTAATGCCTTTATGATATTTTTTATATGATGATTCAATTAAGGATACTTATCAGATACATAGGATAAGCTCATATGTATGAAATATACACGAGAACTCCTTTTGTCTTCATCAAAGCATCTCCGTTTCTATGTCACTTACTCTCTGTTCTCTTAATTCTTCATACCACTTTTTTCTTCTCGTATTCCTCTTGAAATTGCTGTAAACAGTCCTATCAAAGCCAAAAAATCCTAGAACTGTTTCTGCAGCATCAAGTATCATTTCTTTGTACTTTTCTTTATCGTCCTGGGGCAGAGATTTAGTATTTTCTATAGGAACTACTCTACAAAGAGGATTGTTATGCTTTGAATCTGTGTAAATATACTGAATTGTGTCACCTTTTAGAGGATACTTTTTTAGTTGAATAGCCGCAGACACATGGGGGAATAAACTCTTGTATTTTTGTATATCCTGTCTCAGCAACTTGGAGATTACAAGATCTTTATCATCAATCCCTTCCCCCGTCATGATCGCATCAATCGCTTGAGTGACAAGTAAAAGAGCATTTTCATATCCTTTTGATAGTATTTCAGATGAATCTTTGCAATCAAATAGCGTATAAAGAAGGTTGGTTTGAAATTGCTTTATAAAAGCGGGGACGTCGTGTCTTCTTATCTCTATACCTCTAACCACTAGCTCACCGTCAAAAGTAATTCCAAAGTAATGTTTGAGTACTTCTATCCTTTCATCTGCTTCTAATGGTAATAAAACTAAAAACTTGTAATGGTAGTCAATTGATATTGAAAGACCAGTTTGCTTTGAAAGGGTACCTATAGCTTCATTATAATCTCTAGCAGATTCTGTTCTCTTGATAAATACAGAGTCAGTATCTGCATATACTAGCTCATAACCTAGCCATTGTACAATATCTTTTGTTTTTATCAGTACTCCTCGAGATAGCCTATTGATTTCCTCAAATGCAAGCACATTTCCATACCTATTCCAAAGAGAACCAGTTGAACCATAAAGGCAAACAAGTATATTCTTTAGTGAATTTACTCTTTGCTCACACCATACAGATTCTATACTGTCTCTGGGTATTTCTTTTAACAATTTTTTAAAATATAGTCGTCTTTTGAGGAATCGCTCAACTATGCTAGGAAGTAATCCTTTCTTTGGATGATGGATGGTTTCCCCGCCAACAGTTTCATAGCTCAAATTGTGGTTTACAATTAGATTTGCATATTCACTATCATAGTCTAAAGCAAGCACATTTTCATGCAGACCTATTTGCGGAGAAATTATCATAGCCCCCTTATCTCCTGAAATTATTTGCTCTACAGTTCTGACATGCTCATGATTGTTGCCCCTAGAAGGAATAATAAATTCTCTCTGAATTAGTTCAAAACAATTCCTGCCATCGATTAGACGGTTTATACTATATTTGGCTGCCAAATCCAAAGGAAGAAAGCCAAATCTTGCTCGCTCTATTAATCCAGCAAACCCGAATTCATCAAAGTATGTTGTCTTTCTATAACTACTGTTGCTGATGCAAATCCTTCCGTTGAATTCTGCATCCCTTCCAAGCAGCAAATGAAATCCAATCTTCTTTGCTCTGGCAAATAGATACCGAAGCACTTTACCATCATCATAATTGTCCATGCAAACAATAATGTCAGGATTTTTTTCGTGAACACAATCAGAGAACTGTTGCAAAATTACCTTTTCTTCACTATTATTAAATATGACATCGTTTTGTTCATATCTTACCTTAATCATCCTGATAGCGTCATCTGAAGCAAGTATTCCTGAATACGTATGAAGGTCAAAATATAGTAATGAAAACGGGGGAGAATGTAAATCATCGGTGTCATCAACCTTATCTGCTCCAAGTAGCTTTGATCCATTGTATTCTACCTTCACTTTGCTTGTAGGTTCAATTTTTAATTTAGTAAAGAGATATTGTTGGACGTGTAAAAGGTCTGCATTGAACAATTGCTTTACTTGAGAATGTTCAGCTAGCTTCTTTAGCAGAGATTGATAATATCTTAAGGAATGTAATTGTACGTAAATTAGTCTTGTTTGCTTCCTACTATCAAAAAGGTTTGTAAGCTTGTTTTCCTCCCTTACCGTTATATCTTCTTCTCTAGATAGAATTTGAAAAAGATGTAATTCATCGGATTCGTTTCTTGGTAATATATAGAATCCTGGATGATATGAGTCTCTTAGTTTAAGGATTTGTCCATCTTCGGTCTTTATCCATAGTATTGCATGATCGTTGTCAATAGATACATCAAGAAGCCATCCAGTGCAACGGGTCGTCGTTATTGGACCTCCTGTTTTTCCACTTGTTTGGTTTTAGTAGCCAAAGCATTTATTTTATTTTCAAGCGAGTTGATATTCTGTCTGAGTTCTTGTATCTCCAAATCCTTTTCTTTTAATTCTCTTGATAATGCCGCAATTAGTTTTCTATTATGGATAGATGCCATGAAGTTAAGTTTGTCGCTTACTGTTGGTAACGTAGAATTCCCCATAGCCGCCTGCTCCGGATTCCAGGCTTCTTTTAACAGAAGGTCAAAGGCACTTTTGTGGCCTAGATCTACAAGCGCTGCCTGCAGCTCTGTTCTTAGCTCTGATATTATTTCTTCATACAATTGACGAAATGATGGTGTTATTCTGCCCATTTTCCAACACCTCTCAATCTAAAAGCATCATTCCCCCAGCTTTTCTTACATACATAACTGCAGATTTTGGAGTCTTTGTGTATTGATGCTTTATTAGCGTGGCCTTAAATGAAGGGATACCGGAGGTCTTGGAGAATTCTTTGAAATGTACAATTACATTTGCTGTATGTTTTAAGTATATACCACCAATTGGTCGTGGTATTATTCCTTTGGCCGTTGTATTTGCATCTCCAGTACACGCCACAGCCACTTTGTTTTTGGTACGGGCCCTGCTAATTATCCCTACTACTTCCTTTAGAATATTGGCAGTTTCCATTTTATTTTTTGATTCGCGGAAGAATTTCGTTATGTTATTCACTACCAGCAGGTTTATGTCATTGTTAGATTCTATTAGGTCAGCAACTTGCTCTGCTACCGTTAGTTGATGCTGCTGGTTATATGCGGGGTGAACATATAGGTTCTTAAAAATAATCTTTGGGTCTATATTAGCACATTTTGCTGCCAACTCCTATTTTCTCTGGGCTTAGTGCAGCTGTCTTTCTTTGATCACAATAATCTACATTATTAAGACAAACTGCCATTGACTCAAAGCCATATCTTTGTTTTATTGGCAGCACACAGTTGACAAGAAATGTATAGACTAGTGCATCTAGAGCCAAGCGATTATTGCCATAAAACAGATAGAATAGACCTTCCTGTATACCATCTATAAGTGAGTCAAGGTCTGCAGATCCCGTTGTCATCTTCAAAGTGTTTCTATGTTCATTGAATTGCTCTAACGCAGAATGCATGTTAAATGACATATTATAAAAGCTGTATCTGATTAGGAAAAAACCATAGCTCATCGTGTACAAACATAATTGAGCCTCTTGCTGTAGCATTCCTTCCAAACAATTTTTGTCTTATTTCATGCAGGAGCTGGCTTTGTACATCCGAATGTTGGGAAGCAGCTAATCCCTCTACTTCTAGCTTTACGGAGCCAATAGCTAGATCTTGCTGTAGTATTTCTCTGACAACATCTTCCATTTTTGCTTTTAGGTTATATTTTTTATTTTCAATAAATCTCTGGACATTTGCGTAAATAAGTAAAGAATCATTACCAAAAAAGGACATACTAGGGGGATAAGTAAAAACATTTTCAGAATTCATCATCTTTACTTTTAGTAGAGGAATTTCATCAGGTGAAATCTCAATACCGTATACTTGTTTCCAGAATTCTACCAAATTCCTATTGTCAGTGTTAGATACCTGTTGGTTCCCCGCCTTTTTGGCAACGACATCGACAATACAGCCGTAATTTCCAGATGGTGCAACTATTACCTTGTTTCTATATGTCAACAAATTACGTACTACGGCATTTGCAGTTGCCCCTCTTTCTCTTCTTAGTTTAACATAATCAAGTACACTTTCTCTGACGTAGGCTTGGGGGGTTGCTTCGACTGTGACTATACCGTCATCTATCAAACTCACTCTAATAGAAAATCCAAGGTATAGTTTTGCCCTTTCACATCTATACAAGGAAATTGGTTCTTCTAGAAGATAAATTCCCTGCATCATTCTCATACTCGTTACTTTTTTGATGCTAATGTCAAGTGCTTTTTCAATCAGCTTTCTGATTATCTTTCTATCTTCTACGTCGGAAGTCTTTAGTAGTCTTTTGACATGCTCTGAGAACTTGTGTGCTTCCTCTTCTTCCAATTCTGAGGGAAAGAAAACTAGGTTTCTTCCGTCAGTTACAATAAGTTTTCCATTACTTCTGTAGGAAGAGGATGTGTTCTCTGTTACCGCCTCTATTATTTCTATACTCTCTGGAATTTTTATTTTTACAGAGGACGATTGCTGTTGTATGTTCTGCGTCAGGGGTTTATCCTGTGATGCAAGTAAAATTAGCTCACTTAGGTTTCTATGCAAAACTCTTGATGCTATGTCTTTAGTCAAAACCATCTTAATTGAGCCTGAGCCATCATACACTCTAGAAGAAACTCTTAGGTCCCAACCCCAGCCTTGATCTAAAGGACATTTGTTTGGACAAGTATCATAAATTATTGATTTACATTTGTTGCATCTTTTAATAAGCCCAGAATTGTTATGTACAGTAGTTATTATTCCGTTCAAACTAACACTTCTAACTGGTCTTTTTATTGATTCTATCTTTGGACTCCAAATGAAATCTCTATAATCTTCAACGTTCTTTGAGTCAATCTTTGTATGTTCAGTCAGTACAAGTAATAGAGATTTATCAACAGGAAATTCATGTACGTATGAAGAATTGAACTTATAAATAGAATTTCTTATCAGAGGATATGAAATTTTGTGGCTAATAAAAGGAACCTTGAAAGTAGAATCTTCTAATATTCCAGAAAAAATTGTTTTGCTTCCAAGAGCATCCTGTCTTTCCACAGTCTTGACGTAAACAATTCTTGCTGTTGTAGATACATACTTGCCTGGAATTAGCTCAGATAGTGTCACGAGAGGTATTGGTTGTTGGTAAGATGGTGAAGGTGGTACTGGAATTATATGTGGGTCAGGATAAAGTATTTCGTTAGGGCTCATACCACTACCACCCTGATTCGCTACCTTCTATTGCTATTTTTGCTTCACTATTTTCTACCCCTTTCTCAGTTATTGTAAATTTAACTTGGTCGTATGCATGGTGTGGGGAATCAACCATTATTGCCATTCTATCTCGCCCGATCTTTCTTAGGAAAATTCTGTAGGTACATGCATGGCCCATAATATTGCCGCCAGTAGCTCTCAATGAATAGGTATTATCCGGCGAGGATTGAACTTGATTTGTCAGCACTACGGCTATATTGTATATCTCTGCTAAGCGAATGAGTTTATGCAACATGACATTAAGTCTCTGCTGTCTTTCAGCTAGTGTTTCTCTGCCAGAATACTCTGCTCTGTGAAGTGAGATAATACTGTCAACAATAACAAGTCTAGCTTCATACTCTTCAATTGACTTGCCAAGGTTTCTTATCAGGGCTTCTAGCTGAGCACTATTAACTATTTTACACACAAACACTTTTTTCATTATTTCGTCTGAATCAAGCCCCCTGGCCTCAGCTATTTGGTGAATCCTTTCTGGTCGAAAAGTATTCTCAGTATCTACAAATATTATACTGTTAATTTGACCCCTAGTTCCTTTAGCAGCAGTAACGCATAACGCATGACATATTTGGCTCTTTCCTGAACCAAATTCTCCAGCGAGTTCTGTTATAGCTTGGGATTCTACTCCTCCTTTCAAAAAGTCATCAAGGTTTTTAGAACCTGTGGTAAATCTGACAAGAGATTTTCTTCTCTCTAACACTTGGTCAGCAGTAGAGAATTCTTTGATAAGTGCCCCCGAGTCAATTAGAGCCTTTTTGGCTTTCAATACCAATTCTGATATGACTTCTGTATCGGCGGAAATTATGGTACCTTCTCCGCCTGCAGCAAGCTCCTGGGGGACAGATACAGCTAGATCAAGGACTGACTGGATACCAGCTTGTCTCAGCTTACTTATTAGATGTGGCTGTACTCCCGGTATATCATCTAGCTGTAGATCGCTGACATGAGACATAATTTTTATTGACTTGATGCATGATCTACTTTGACTGATATATAACGAGGCTAGATACTATGGGGCGGGGAGAGAGAGGATAGCATGTTGGTATAGTACCGAACGCACTCAGTACTATACCACTCTCTCCCTTCCCGCTCCGTGTTTCAGACTATAATAAGGATGATGATAACAGGAGTTTTAGTATGAGCAAGGAGCTTGCTTTACAGCAACAGACTTTGCAACGTGAGGGGGGAATCACCAGAAATAGAGACAGAGATAGAATGTCCTCGCGCTACGATATAATGACGCTGTCATATGATTTTGATAGGCTATACTACTTTTGTGAAGAATGTAATTTGTCGCTTTTAATAAATTAGGAGAGCTAGATTGAGGTGAATCAACAAGAAGAACAAGGAAAGCAGGTTAACGACAATAATAATGAAGCTGAAATTCTAGAGCAAGGCGACATATACTTTTTCTATAGGCCAAAGAAGCTGCTGAAGAGGTAAAGGGTATTGAGGATGTTCGACGCTTCTTTATGGTAACTGCACCCGAGCAGAATAGAGCCAGCTATACAGGCTTTTTATTATAGGCAAAAAATCACTTCCCGAAGACAGAAAGACTGAAGCTAGAGCATCTGAACGGTATTGGGCCAGAGTTTGTGGTATTTTTAAAGATACCAATGAGCTTACAAAGGCGCTTTCATCGGATGAATTTAGAAGAGGTGATGCTGCAAGACCAGTTGGAGAAGGAAAGTATGCTATTGTAAAGCATCAAAATCATACAGAATTAGCCTACGTCCTTGAAATGCCAAAAGAGCCAGGAGAAGCTCAAAAAGAATTAGGTATAGAAAAAGAAGCAAGTTATGTTATTTCGGTAATGAATCCCAAAATAGCAAGACCAACAAATCTTCCTAGTACAGAAGAACCTCCAAAATATCCACAAGAAGTCTTAGAACCTATCCCAAAATTATCTTTCTACAGATGATCATAAAACAGGAGAACTGTACCAGTCCAAGGTAGTTCTCTGCCTTCTTTTCATACCGTGTGAACAGTTTTCTGAACCTGTTGTGCCATGAGTTTGTCCTTTCCACAACCCATCTTTTTGCAGAATGTTTTTTCCGGTTTAAGGAAGGTTGCGTTTCCGTCTTGACCTCCTCCTCTTTTTCACCCTTCTTTCTTTTGGGACTAATGTGCAGTAACATATCCCCGCCTGATTAGTTCCTGTTCTTCTTGTGTGGAATTATATGCTTTGTCAAGACATAGATGTTGTAACCTTCTCCTTCTTCCCTTTCTTCTTGATTTCGGTTTGGATGATGATGACGGCTTTTTAATAACTGAATTATCAACCATATCTATTACCAGTTTAATGTCATGGGTACTAGCAGATGAAATGACCGCCGAAAGCGGTATACCTTCTTTGTCTGTTAAAATGTGTCTTTTTGTGCCCAGTTTGCTCCTGTCCGTGGGATTATTTCCGGTCATCGCCCCCCTAAAGGCGATTTTATGGATATACTATCGATTGATTGCCATACTATCGATTGATTGCCATGTCCAGTTGATACCAATGATTCGATCATATATTTTCAGTAATCGAACCCATGTCTTTTTGAAAACATCCAGTTTATTCCATTCCTGAAACCTTCTATGGCATGTGGAACCCGATCCATACTCTTTGGGTAGCATCTTCCATTGGCACCCAGTTCTAAGGATGTATAAAACTCCATCAAGTACCCTTCTGTATGGTACAATTGGCCGACCCACTGTTTTGAGTGGTTTCTCTCTGGGTAAAATTACTTTAATCTCATCCCACAATTCATCTGGAATGGTTATGATGGTGCGATTATCCTTTTTATCATCCTCTTTCTCATTCTTCTTCTGGATACAGGCCATACTTTAGCAAAAGCAACATCGAGCTATAATCGTATCGAATTTTGGGATAGGCTCTTAAATGAATTTGATGAAGCTGTAAGGTTTGTGTCTCTTTCCAAAGATACAAAATTCATAGACTATCAAAATGCACAGATAATACTCATCGGTGCAAGAGAAGGAAGAGACGTAATAAAGAGTGAGATTGGTATAGAAATAAAAGAGGAGGAGACAGCACCACAGCAATCATCTGCAGATATATTCAATAAACTCAAACTAAGAAGAGAGCAGATTCCAATAGGACCATTAACAGAAGGAAAGTTAGAATAGCAATGTTGCCCCCGAAAGAGCTCCTGATAAATTAGCATAGCTACTATGGCGGTGATGCAGGAAATAATTAAGCACTTTCAGCATGATTACCTAAGAGATACTCTCTTACCGATTTAGAAAGAATGCGTTTCTTGTAAGGTTAGAACCCAATTTACATGTGTCAAGTGCGAATATTGTTACAGCTGCCACTGGAAGAAGGAGGAACTAGAGATGGTTGAATCGGAGACATTAGCAAAGACAAACTCTGCATTTTTAGAGAAAAACTCTCCTGTCACAATAGTAATAGAACAATCATCAGCGGGGCAACACCAATCAAAGGTTATTGATGTATACGGTCAACAAGTAGAACCAATCTGCGAATATCGTACATGCCATCATAAATTTTCGGTACATGACCACAATACTCGCAGGTGCAAATGTCGCCACGCTTTCAATTATGCTGCAGGAATATGCCTAGAGATTTTATAATCAATAGTAGATCATCATTTATTTGTATGATAACAGCACGGTCCCTCTCCTTTCATAGCTCCAATGCTTAAGTGTGCTATTAAAGCGTGGACAGAAACGTTGGACCAGATAATTGGGCAATAACTGAAGTATGGCAAGATAGTTGCCCGGCTTTTACGGCAGGGAATACATAGACAATTTTTATTCACAGATACAGGAAATATAGCCAATATTTTGAAAATCTACCTAATGATCGGATCCACCTAACAGAAAGAAGTGGACAGACCTTAAATGAGTTCTTTTTTAGCAACGATAAGGATGGCATAAACAAACTAACCAAGATTGCATTAGGCTATGGAAAATGTGAAGCTGTAGTAGAATCAACGGCAAATATGTGGATCAGGATACATGACACATTGGAAGATAATGGAATCAACACAGTGCTGGCAAATCCTTACAAGACCAGAATAATTGCAGAAGCTAAAATAAAATCTGATAAATTAGATGCACGAATACTAGCAGACCTGCTGAGATCTGATTTGGTATACCAATCATAGGGAAAAAAGAAGTATTATCAGACATAGAATCTCATTGGTTAGAAACAGAACGTTGCTTGGCTCCATATGTGCTAGAGTTTCAATCCTATATTAGTCAAGTTACAATTCCTGGAAAAGGGTTCTACAGCTAAAGCAATCTTTTATAGATACCATGCTATAGCAACGAATAATGCAAAATGCTACTTTCACATCCCCAAATGTTTTTGCTCCTATTGTAGAGGGTGATGGAACGGATCTTGCAAGTATGTCATCTCCGATAGAAAACCAGCTTTGTGGAGATAATGCACTTTGAACACTTTGGACCATAGCAATGATGACAAACTTATCAAACTGGTTCAATCCTCCACATGACAACATGACATCGATGACGTAGACGATAAATTCATATTTCATCTTCCTTTCCTTTTCTCTATTTCTATTCCAATGCTGCTAATCGCCGGATTCTTACCCATTGTCCATGTCTTCCGACTGAGATACATGCTCTATGGCCACTACTGCCAAATTTCTCTGCTAGACTCTTGGTTATGAATTTGGTATTATTAGTATCCAAAAGAGAAGACGGCACCAAATAAAATCCTAATAAAGGATCCTTTGCTATTTGCTGTGTCGATATCAGCCCAGTATGATTTTTATCCAGAACTTGCGTCGCATATTCTGAAGGTAGATCTACCACTTGGTGGCGCAGTATATCTCGAATAAGGTTCTGGGCTACCGTGCCCATAAGTATAATGTTCTTTACCTTCGTCGAATTATCTATTGCTACTCTTGGCGCAATAATTGTGCCTTCACTATGACCAATTAAACTTATCCTCTTGGCATCGACTTCAGGCTGCATTGTAAGAACATTCAAGGCGTTCTTTGCATCCTCTATTAGATCATTGGCTGTAGCATTTCCCCATACGTTCTGATCAATTGTATAATTTGCACCTATACCTCTCTTATCATATCTGAGTACTGCAAAACCTCTTTCTGATAGAAATTGAGCTATTTGCCAGTACGGTGTAGGTGGTTTAGGACCGTTCTTGTGAACAAATCCCGAAGTTCCATTCTTATCAAGAGCACCAGATCCGTGAATGAGTAAGACCCCCGGAAATGGACCTTTACCTACAGCAGGATAAGTGAGCTGAGAATTAGGCTTGACTCCATTTCCTAAATCTACTACGAACTCTGCTGTGCCTCATGCGTAGACAGAGAACACATACTCGCCTACTGGTACCGTGGCTCCCCAAGTCCCAGCGTTTACGTATCCATACGCATCGTCAACCAGAGCCCTATAGGTTGTGATACGCCGATGGGTTTGATATGCTAGGAATTATCGGAACAGAGTAAATGATGTTCTTATTCTCTTTTTTTGATGATTAGATGCCTTACGTTATGGACTCTATCATGATGATTCGATTTTTATTATTATCCAGAAACTCCGGGTTACACCATCCTTACGATCCCTACCATCCATACCAAAAGAGTTTACCGCAGAGTAAAACCATCAATCTTAAAAAATGGCCTAGAGATTCTGGTGTAAATTTCTGATATATTCCCTAAGCGCTCTCGATTCTTCTCTATACGCACGAATGGTTTCTATCTTACCGTCAGGGCAGAGTAATGTCACAGTTACGATATTAACTTCAGCATCTGATGCGAATACTGGAGGTTGAATTTTCTCAATTTTATAATCGTTGTCAAGTAATCTTTTTAGTTTTATTAGAGATTCCATTTCTACCTGATAGCCCTATGTATTGATAAGACATAAAGTTCACTTTTCTAAATACTATAGAAATGGGCCGTTAAATACAACAAATTAGTATTAGCATATTATTCGGCATTTACAGAATTTAGAATAAAGTTAGTCGTCAAAACTCTCGGTTCTATCCTTGATATACTGTATTGTTCTTTCAATAAGACTTTTCTTAAATGGAGGATCGATGTGATGATTTAATCTCAAGAATCTGTAAGCTTGTGGATACCACGTACCTCGATATCTCTACTTACAGTGAATTGAACTGCTTAGTGCGATCATGTCTCCGAATTTTATCAAATGTTTTTCTCGATTTCTGCAGAGTGGTGGTGGGGGGATTGAGTAATTACAGATCTGATTTGAAATGTGTACATATTAACGCTGCTCTCAAAAATTAAATAATACATTAAATGTCATTATTTTTTAAAATAAGATAGACACGAAATTGTCATTATTTTACTGATTAAATGGGCCACCCTAGATATCAAGTAATTTCGTGTAAACAAAATTATATTTTTCTCTCCAAATAGCTCTTTTGTTAGCAAGAACAATGAAGACTACAAAATAGAAACCCCGTACCAATAATTCATAGTATATTGACCACCTTCCAGCATCTAGACTTTATCCTTTATGAGTTGGAAACGTTTTGAAAAACACGTACAGTAGAGAAGAAAAGGATCCTGCATGTAGAGCATATCTGCATGAGGTTTCTTAAGGAGCCTTAACGTACACGTATCTCTCTTCTAAGTGTAATATGTTAGGAATTAATACTTTGAAGTTATTGTACAGAATGCACAATCAATACCTTCACGTTGTGCTTAAGAATGATCCGAAATAAAATAGAATTATATTCGAGGGTGTTAGCATACTGCGTAATAAAATAAATGGAAAAGGAAGAAGATAATTTTACCAGTCTTGACAAAGTAATTGCTGATTTAGATGATACTGGTAGTTATTTCTTGAGTGTCTTTGACAACAAGGGTATGGATATGGGAATCCTTAGACTTAGAGAGGGAGAGAAAGATACTCAAATTCCACATTCAGTTGACGAGGTCTATTTTGTAGTTAAAGGCGATGGATATATAGAAATCGAAGGGAAGCTGAATCCAGTTAATAGTGCGGATTTTATCTTTATTCCTGCTAATGTCAGTCACAGGTTTGTTGTAGGCGGTAAGGATTCTAAGTCAAGTGTCGTAGTGTCTGTCGTCATTCCAAGTTCCAAATCTACTCTCTAGATAACCTGATACTGGAGCTTTCTGTTCTTCTATCTGCGTATAAAATCTGTTTGCACACACATCTGATTTTATCTGCTGGTTTACTCTCCTTTCATTTGGATTTAGGTATGGTGCTTTCTTTGGTAGGTGAATAATGGTCAGCCAGTCTTCTTCTTTCTGTGCATTGATATAATTCCGTACCATTAGGCTTACATGGTATGAAGCGTTATCCCATATGAGTATGAGTCTTTTCCACCAATCACTTTTCATAATGTTTCTCTTGAGATTCTCCAGATGGTCAATAGTACTCGTAGAATTCATTCTATCATAGAAATCATACGTCATTAATTTCTCTTCAGGCCATAGCATGGATATATATGCGGAGAACTTCCTTCTACTTCCATTATGTTCTATTTTCAGTTGCTCGCCTTCAAAACTCATGGACTTGTGAATACAAGGTTTCTGTGTTATGGTAGTTTCATCTTCAAATGCCATTATAACTCTCTTTTTTTCAGAGCTGATGCTACTTGCTTGTAGTTATCCACTCTCTTTTTCCCTTGTTCATAATCCTCTCCATGTAATAGTTCCAATTTTGGTCTTTTGTATCTAATTCCCATATCCTTAGTTATTCTTTGTAGATGTTTGAAACTGATTGGAATATCAAGCTCATCTGTAAGACACCTTGCCAGCGACCTTAGACTCCATGTATTCCTTAGATAACCAAAGATATGTGGATCGTTAAACAATGCTGATAGAATAATCTCTTTGTTTTCGTCTGTTATGCTGGACTTCGATCCACCAGGTTTCTTCATCCTTACTCCATCATCAATCCCTTTCTTAATGTATGCAGCAATCCACCTTTGTACAGACCTGCTGCTGACTCCGTGTTCATTTGCTATATCTTCATAAGATCTACCTTCAACTTTTTGGAGTATAGCCAGTAACCTGCGGTATTCCTTTTTGTTATTCGTATTCTTCATAAATGACTTTAACTTGTTCTTCTGTAGTATGGTAAGTATGAGTTTGGAACGATGATTCACAGAATGAAAATATGATTTGTCCCAAGCTATAATTATTTCGAAATCTACGTTATGTAATGAATGAATAACGACATAAACTTAGACACTCCACTTAGTAGTGATCTATTTCTTTGCTTCGTAGATTTATATAAAATACACCATTATTAAAAATTGAAGAACGTATTTATTTGAGGCTTGGGCATATTCCAGATCCATATTTTATGTCTATAATGAATTAGAATAAAGCTATCCTTTGAGTGTCTGAATTTGTGATGAAACATAATCAAACATTCCCAAAGGATAGCATATGATGGTAGTAAATGTGAATCTATTCTTTTTAGTATTCTGTACTTGATAGGTTCGATACCGTGGTCAGAATCGCAAAAGGGAAGAAGGGGCAGACCATATGTGTATTCTCCTACTGTAATTCTGAGATGTTTCATAGTTAGGCTATGGTTTAGACTGGATTCTAACAATGCATTACATGAATTCCTAGAATTGGATTATCCTTACAATAAGAAGATAATGAAAAGATGTGGTCTTACCCAAATACCAGACAGGCGAACATTTGACAGACGACTTAAGACCATATCCATAGACATCAAAAAAAGGATTACTATCATGACCTGCATGTTTGTATGCGAAAAGATGATAGATCCATACATTGTTGCAATAGATAGTACTTTACTGAAAGCCAAAGGACATGTTTGGCACAAATCATCTATGAACAAAGGTATAGTACCATGTTCTGGCATAGATACTGACGCAAGATGGGGATTCAGCCATGCTAAAGGATGGATATTTGGTTACAAACTACATATGATATCAAGTACTGGTTCAGTCATAGTCCCATTAGGAGCAGATTTTACAACTGCTAATGTACAAGATAATCAAATGTACAATCCGATGATATCATCATCATCTCTGTCTCCAGAAACATGTTTCATGATAGGCGATTCTGGGTATGACGACCATAAACTATATGACTTGAGTACTAAAAGAGGATTTGAACTGGTATGTCCAGTACAAAGATATGAACATACCCCTACTGACAGACTTGAGCTGATACAATTCTATGAATCTGAGTTAGGACAGGCTATTTACTCTTGGAGAAGTAAATCGATAGAACCACTAATAGAACATATTAAATCTGTTTTTAGAATAGACCCATTACCAGTAAGAGGCTACCAGAAGGTCTGCTGGAATAGCACTTCTGTCAGTACTACTATATCAGATCCTTGTCTACTACAATTATAAAACCAGACGTAGTCAACGACCAAAATCAATCAAACACATGTTATGTAGTTAATATGTTACCAAATAATATATGAAAAATATAGAATTCAATTATGTCCAAGCCTCATTTATTTATTTGAATTTGATTATCTTGCTTTTAATAGTAGGCTTTGTTTCTTACCATACTTTGCAAATATCTCTTCATATGCTAAGAGTCTTTCTTGAATAAGCGCATTTGAACTATCATACATCCTGACAAAATTAGCTCGTAATACTAAATTCCCTTCTGAATCAAAGAACCTTATGCTATAGCTATTTTTGCCACCAGTTTTATTCTCTGTTACAAACTTTGCTTCTTTTGTATCGCTAAGGTTAACATGTATGTGCCAAGGTCTGGTTTCGTCGCCTATTGTTGCATATGATTCACGAATACGCAAAGGCAAATTCTTTTCGGCATTCACTTCGCATACAGCGCCAGCGCTTCTTACTGAGAACATGACATTATCGTGAATAAGTATGTCATTTATGATATCCTTAAAGGTAGCATTTAATTCATTATCTATTGTTGATGTCATTTATTATATCACGTGTACTCTCACTTAATAGTATATTGGATGATCTAGTCAGCATTTATATTAATAATCTTCAGATATAGATGACGCTCCCTGTAGCAACGACGTATTAAATTAGTACTCTGACTGAATATCGATTAATTCATTTTTTCTCCAAACAGACTCGGCTTCTGCCAGGATTATGAGTGTGAAAGTATATGCAGTTCGTATAAATAAGGAAACATGGACTGATCACCCCATTGGAGTCTGGAATCCAATCGATGTTATATCAATAGGGACGCGTTGGTAGTAGGCATTGCACAGGTTATATAACACTATCCAGGTGGACTATGCCTATTGAATAAAAACTGGTTGAAAAATAGCAACTATAATCGTTAGAACGGAAGAAATAGGCATTACATTTTTCGTGTGTTTTAAATGTGTTGATAGGATGAACCCTATTGAGGAACATGTCGCCCAAATTAAGATGCTTGAAGTTATTATGTATGTTAGGGCCATAATGGAGGTCGCTTTATTGTTACTGTCGCATAGTAACCTCTTAAGGCGACAGACCATAATCTTCGTGAATTCACCAATAATGTCAAGAAATTAAGTTTTCCTTGGCTTAATTTGAACGTGATATTCCATAGAATTGTAAAAAAGTGAATATATCTTGCAACAAAGTCACCGTATACCTTCAGATGTTTACGACCTTTTGATATGAAGGCGATAAATTCCTTTGTTTTTTCATATACTAATGGTGGAACATCAGCATCGTCAATACCATCAATTCCTTCTCTTTTATTGTAGAAGTGCTTTTTGTTATTCTTGTTTTCCTTCTTTATTTTTTGAGAATGGCTTCATCCGAAGGAAGTGTAACCAATATTTGGTCATTTTTTCTGTCCTATTGGCAGATTCTTTATACAATTCAGTCGTCTTCTCTGCATTTGCAGCCAGTTCCTTATACAGCTGTGTCATCCTCTGTGAGCTTTCAGCGTATTCATTATATATTTCAGTCATTCTTCTTGTGTAATTAATATACTCGTTATATATTTCGCTCCAGGCCATAGGAGAATATTGTTGCCATAAATTACTAATTGTTGTACTTACTGACATAGGTGACATTATAGCTTACAGACATGGGTTACACTTCTGTCGGGAAGTGAATCCATATAGAAATCAGAACAAGGTTTAATCTAATACACGAAAAAGAATGGACTGGCGATACCATATGTAATATTTGTAAGAGATATGGTGTATCCAGAAAGACTTACTACAAGTGGAATAATAGATACAAGCAGAAAGGGATAGAAGGCCTATCAGATAACTTCAGAAGGCCTCATAAAATCAACTACAGGAAGGTAACACCAGAAGTAGAAGAGACTATACTTGATCTACGATTAACTAAGAGATTTGGATGTAATAGGATCAAGTTTCGACTAAAAAGAATCATTGGAATCTCATTAAGCACCCGAACTATATACAAGATACTAAAGAGACATTGTCTTAATATCCTCATGTGTAAGGCCAAAGCAAGAACTTACAAACGGTTTGTCATGAAGCATCCAAATGATATGGTGCAAGTGGATATCCTTGGCCCTTTCTATCTGAGTAATTCCAGTCAAAGGAATTACATCATTAGTTGCTTAGATGATTGTTCTAGGAAGGTAGCTAGCAAGTGGTCCGAAAGAAAGAGGTCAGTGGATGTTCTTAATGTATTAGAGGACTGGATAATGATTAATGGTAAGCCTAAGATGATGATGCATGATAACGGTAAACAGTTTACATCCAGAATATTCAGACATTTCCTTATACATAATCAGATAAAAGATAAGCAAATACCAAAATCATATCCGCAGTTACAGGGCAAAGTAGAAGCATATAACAAGATTGTAAAGAGTGAATTCATAGCATTAGAAGATATACCAAACATAGATGATGGTAAACAAAGATACGACATGTTTGTTAAAGCATATAACGAAACCAGAGAACATGGAGGCATAAATGGTCTTACTCCATCGGAGATGTTCCTACAAAGGTTAATTACATCCAGTACACATACGAGAACTAAACAGAAAAGTGTAACCCATGTAGGTAATTAGAAATGTAACCTATCCGTGCAAGTACAACAACTAATTGGCGCAATTTGATTAGGATTAACTAAGTCATCGTTCTTCTTCAGTTTGTCGTCTTCTTTCTTTTCATTGCTGTTGTTATTGGCTTTTTTATTTTTCATAATATATTCACTAACTCATCCATATACACTCCTAATATTGTTGTGCATAAAATTGTTTATAGAATAGATGCCCCTCATAATAAAGCAGAAAGTAGTCTTTTGATTCATCTGCTTTGTTGCATAATTCAGAAACATCGTTATCTTGTAACGCTTTTAACACTGAAGGTATGCCATAGCATCATCCTTTACTTTGTCACGCTGTCTTAATGATTGATTCAATTCTTCTAGTTCTTCTACCTTAGTTCGAATATCTGCTCCCAGTCGCTCTAGCTGATGAAACATTTAGAAATGTCAGATATGGTTCAACTTTTTTTAACTATTTCTGCTTTCTCTGAATCTGTCAGGAAGGATATAAAAACAAGCTTCTTGGACTGAATAAAGTAAAACAAGGTGAAAGACATCAATTTTATGAGATTAGTGAGTTTGTGCATAGTATAGATATACAGACGAAGGTAGAGGAATTGAAAGCATTGAATCAGTCACTAGGAAAATGTGATAAGGTTAAGGATTATGCTATAGCACATTTATCAGACCAACTAGTTGCCTTATCAGCTAGGTTCCAAGAGATTGAGAGAAGACACATATAGTTTTAGCCATACTGTTAGTTATTGTAAAGAGAAGACAATGATTTTTTACTTCGTCTGCTAAATCTGTAGTATTTCATTGTCCATAGTTTTGTTTGAGGTTATGGTACTCCATTTGTTTGTTTTTAAATTTTTTCATCGAGTAATAACATGATAAGTATGTGAGGATACTATCATACAATCGTTGTCTACCATGCAATTTGGGCGAACCCAAAATATGGCCTGATGAGAATACAATAATGAATATGAAGACTTAGGTTTATTAATTACGTTCAGTAATGTTTGAATATTGATTGCAAATAATAGAAGGCTTTCACAGAAACCGTTAGTTAGAACCTTTTTGCTTATAGTAGCGATATCAGGAACAGTATTATTCAGCGGAATCAGCATTAATTTGAATAACAATAATCAAGCACAAGCACAAGAGCAGCAACAGCAACAACAAGCAGGGCAGACAAAGCTTAACAAATTATGGGAAACGCTAACTGACTTGAAGAACCCAGAATCAGTAGCTTATGCGCGTAAACAAAATTTCTTGTTGGTTTCAAATGTAAATGGAAAACCAGATGGATTTCACCCCCCCAAAGGGTATAGCTATTTCTAACGACAATAGTAAGTTATATGTTTCAGACATCACAGATCTTGTTGAAATAGATATTGCTAGTGGTAAAATAATCAAGCGCTTCAATGCGCCAGGAAGTGCTTTTCTTAATGATGTTGTAGCAGATAATCGAGGAAATATCTATGTATCTGATACAATTACCAATACTATCTACAAGCTAGATACGAACCTTGAGAATAGTACACCTTCTTTACAAATTTGGTTACAAAGCCCACAACTAAACGGTCCTAATGGTTTGTATATAGACAATAACAAAAATAAATTAATTGTTGTTTCTTTGGGACCTTTAAGTAAACCTGGAGGAGGCATGGAGGTTATTGATATAAAAAATAAGACAATAAGCAGTTTAGGAAAAGCAGGAACTAGCTCTCCTTTTGGTGGTCTTGACGGAATAGTGTCGGATGCTACCGAAACACATTATTATGTTACTGATAATCCTGCAGGAAAGGTATATGACGTTAATGCTGATGGAACTGGATATGTAACTTTGATAGATTTACACACAAAAGGTGCTGCTGACCTAGGGTTTATACCAGGTCAAAGTACGATTATAATTCCTCTTATGCAGAACAACAAACTTGTAGCTTACAAGTTAGTACAATAGTAGCCTATGAGTAGTTACGAATGATTAAATCAGTATAGCCTTCTCTTTTTGCCGCTTTACAATTAATGACTCTTTTTGACCTAGTACTAAAGATTGACATTTACAGAAAAGTCCTATTGTCTTTCAGCTTCGGTCAGATGTTTGGCCAAATATGTAGCTCTAGAATGTCTTAAAATGTAAAGTCTAGTATGTTTATTTATTAGTCCTGATCTCGGGAGTGCCTCTTCAATAATTTTCTGTGCGCCTCTCAATCCTAGTGGTTGATTATTGTAATTCGTTGCTTGAATTATCCAGATGGAATAACAGTTCAACTTTTTCAAGGGGTGTACTTCTAACCATTGTTGTAATAATTTAACAAAAGAGATAATTCTAACCCTTCTTTCGCCTGTTTTTCCCCTGAGAATAAAGATAGCTCCTTTAGAATCCAATTTTATGTCCAAATTAGTAAGTCTCAGAAACTCCTCAGGACGAGCGCCACTTTCATACATACATGCCAAGAATGCCTTCTTTTGTAGTGTAGGAGCACCTTCTATTAGCTGTTTAATTTCCTCTTCTTCAAGATATTCTGCAATATCAATATTCATCTCCTTGCTTCGTCTTTCTTTGCCTACATTTACTGAGAACCACTTAACTTGTTGTGGATAATATTCATTATTTCCGTAAGATACCTTGTAGAAAAACTTTAGGATTTTTCTGAATTTCTCATGAGTTGATGCTTTGTAATTCTGTTCGTCCATCCAATTGAATAATAATCTTATATCTTTCTCAGTAGATTCCTTAAAGCTCTTTTGCATATGTCTTCGCATTTGAATAAGAGCTGTGATACACCGCACAATCCACAATATGCTCCTATCCCTGTCTTGCATATACTGTACAAGTTTTAAAACATCAGTCCTGTCATGTCCCTGAAGATCAGTATCTATTCTCAGTCCAGTATGCCAGTGTCTTTTGTCTAGAATATAAGTCCCTCAATTCGAAGATTGTCTTGTTGCTCTTAGATGTGGTCCACCTACCTATATCATTTATTGCAAAGTTGGTGGATGATATTTGTTCACAACTGACTTTCTTATTATTTTTGGTTTCCGGGATTTGAGCCAAGGATTCAATGGACTGGGTGGGATTATATCCCTTGTGGTAAAGGGGTTCAACTACTTTCTTGATAAAGGGCTACTCTAAATCAGCTAATTGCTTCTGATTAAATCAATACAAATGTAACACAGTGTAGATTATAGTTTGTCTGTGGTTTACGTCAAATCCTTTGCTATATTATCTTTATTAAACATTGGCGAATTCATTGGTGATGACCTTATAGCCTATTTGTATATGTATGAACAGCCTAACCAGTTTTGGACAAATGCTCTAACTGGGGTTAGGCCACAGACTAATCACCTTCGGATAAATACATACCTCAGACCTCAGCAATCCTGACAATTACTATAAAAAAGCTAATGAATACCTTTAGTTGACGTAGTGTAATGCACTGCAATCATAGTCTTTATATCACATTCCTAATCCGCTAACAGGCGTTGAGTATTCAAAGTTAGGTAATACCCAAGAACTTGGAACAGAAAATAAGGGATAATTTCTAGTGCCCTATTCGTGATGCGTGCGTGAATCTAGTCCTATAGAACTTGCTGGAAGTGTGACAAAAAGCCGCGTATATTTTCGTCATGCTAGATGGAAAGGAAGGAGACGATGTCCAAGATGTGGATATCGATTGTTGTACCATCTTAAAGATAAGAGGTTTGGATGCAAACGTTGCAGATACAAATTTGGAGAGTTGACAGGAACTTATCTTGGAGAGTTTTATTTCCCACTTGATATACTAGCACACCTACTCTATCTCTATGCTCTTGGAGTACCAGCGTACAGAATCCGATTTTATGTTCCACTTAGCTTGGCCACAATAGAGAGAACATTGAGTATTCAGACAATCAATCTACAATGAATCACTTCAGAAATTAAAGGAGCTGAAGAAGCTGTCAGGAGAAATAGAAATAGACGAAGCATTATTTGGTGGGCATAGGAAAGGAAAACGCGGATGGGGTGCAGAAGATAAAAGCCTGGTATTTGGAATATATCAGAGGAATGGCAAGGTCATCACATTTCCTGTATCTGACAGAATACATGATACATTAATTCCATTAATTAAACTCCATACTAAGAAGGGTTCCTTGTATTATACCGATGACCATACTGCATATGCTTCATTAGGTCTAATCGGAAAACATCAGATAATTGCTCATCGAATGGAAGAATATGTACGTGAAGATACTAGTCATATCAATGGTATTGAAGGATTCTGGAGTTATGCAAAGACCTGGTTGTATCATTATCGAGGAGTACCCAAACAGTACTTTCACCTGTACCTTAAAGAAATAGAATTTAGATTCAACCATAGGAACGAAGATATCTTCCGGTTACTAGCTAAAATAATGGTAAGAACTGTTCCAACTTCTTAGGTATTACCCAAAGTTATAGAAAAAATGATTTACAACAACATCTGGGAGATAGTGACTAGTCAAATGACAAAGGCACTGATTCTTCTAGGTCTTGCAGTCTTCCTAGCCATGATCTCGAGCAGCTTTTTGTCAGGTTATGCTAGCGTTACCAATGCTAATAACATCGGCACCAATAGTTCGGTACTTCCTCCACCCCAGCCACAAGGTATTGCAAACGTAGGAGTTACTCCTAACCAGAAAGCAGCAGGTGGACCGCTCCCCGGTAACCATACAATGGCACTACAAGAGGCGAAGTGCGCCGCGGCAGAAAAGAATCCACCATGGTATCCTACTGTCAATCCCGCGGAGCTTCACGACAGCAGCCGGAGGGTCATTTACAGGTCCCAACCAGGTATTTGCTTATGCGTCCCCTGTACAGTACCTACAGTCCAATCTTCTCGGTGACCCGTGGAGTAAACGAACTGTATGTCTATGGCGGAGCATGGGGTAGTGCTATTCCAAAGCCTTCAGGACCATTCGTAGCCAAACTCAATGTCGCAGATCTAACGCAGCTATGGCGGACAGATCTAGCCAACTTGAATGCTACCACGTCTCCGACAGGCGTATGGAACTATATTGGAGGTCTCAATGTGCTTTCGGATGGCAGCCTCGCAGTCGTCGCTGATAGCTACTTGTACAAGCTGAATGGTACTACAGGAGCTGTCGAGGCAGTCCTTAACTTGCCTACAGGCCCCAGTCTGCCATATAACACCGACTTCAACGGTATAGCAGGCTGGCCAGACGGTACTCTTGTTCTGAAATCTCAGACCAGAGCACCAGGATGCTCATATGATGGAGGTCTTCCCTTCGCTATACCATGTCCAGGCCAAAGTAGTGCTCCTAATTCGGTCATGGACATAGTCGATTCAAAGACGTGGAAAGTACTTGACTCTATTCAGCTCAAGGGTAACGTTGCATCTCGAGTAGCCGCCACGGTGTACAATGGCAAGGAGTACGCCTACATAGGCAATTCGTCGAATCTTTTCCGCTACATTTGGAATGGCAAGAATCTCACGCTAGACAACAGCTGGCTGCCAGCTAAGATTACAAAGCCAGGTCAGACTAACCTTTTAGCAAATATGATCGCGGGTGACTGGGTTTTCGACTTTACCAACTGCTGTCCACCTACTACAACACCGCTAAGCGTTGTGGCTGTCTCGCAGGCCAACGCTAGCAAGATGACTCGGATTGACCCGATTCCTCTTGCTCCTGGGCAGCAGAGCTATATACCTTCCAATTCAGCTGTTGACCCGGTGAGCCATATGATGTACGTTCAGGACGGCGGCGCAGACAAGATAGTTGGACTCAAGTACAACCCGATGACTGGCAACATGTCAGTAGCATGGAGGGCTAACCAGAGTACATTAGCCTTCTTGTCGCTCATAGGTCCTGCCAATCACCGAGTGCTCGTCGGGACAAACATGCACCCCGGTACGACCATCTCTCAAATGGTGAACAATCCTCCTCCTGCCTACACTGAACAGGTGCAGTGGAGAGACGCTGCCTACAGGCAAGCTACTAGCTGCCTCAGACTACTTCAGCGGTATGTCTGCCGGTGCTCCACCAGCTGCTGGCTTCGGCGGTCTCCTCTATTACATGACTTATAACGGTCACATTATGGCATTGCAGGTCTTGCCGAAACCCACAAGTACAAATTCGACATCTACATCATCGCCAGCCGGAGGTAGCGGAACTGGCTGAGTCGCTGCTGATCAAGCTATTCGGCTGCATCCCACTCATCGTGGAGTGTACCTGAACAATACCATCGTATAACTCGGATCTCAGCCGGCGAGAGTACTATTCATTTTTTTTGTTGTTCTTTTTCTCCAGAGGATCAAAAGGTGTTATCTTGTAACTACACAATCAATTAGTAATTTGGTCTTTTTCCTATAGTTACTAAGCAAAGATCGTGAGAATGAAATATTGGTATCATATTATTAGTGTGTATTATCTACTCAGAACAATAGAGGTTGCCTATCTAATTGTTCAAACTCTTGGCGCTATGTATATAGCTTAGCGATGATATATTATGGTACGCTTTCACATCACTGAGAAAAGCCAGATTTCCTGTCGGTATATTATTAAAATGTATTATACCCTGAAATGATGCATTTCCCTCTTTATTTAGTTGGCCTCCCCCTTTGAGAGCATGGGTCAGCATTTCACCATCTGTAGAAATGATATACCGATGACCAGTACCATTTACTGCTCCAGTAGAATTGAGGGTATACAACAAAGTACCCTGGTCTGTAACAGATATACTCCTTGCAAATCCGTTACCACTATAAGATACTTCTAAATTGGCAGATCTATTTGTGACATCTATTACTCTGTTGCCGTGTGTCTGGCTGTGCTGCTGATAAATAGGAGTCAAGTGTCTTATGCCCACCACTATTTGCTAATTTTATCTAATATTTTAGATCGATAAAGCTTTGTATATGTCGAATAATACAGCTTCGTGAGAGTTCCTTCTAAACTCAAACTTACAACAGGTCAGGTTAATAGTTTAAGATTATTTATGGAAAAGACAAGTGACAAGAAGGAATATCGTAGAGCAGTGGCTGTACTTCAGAAAGCAGATGGTAAAACATATGACTACATAGCTAGGGAGCAGAGAGTGCACATAAGAACGGCTAAGAAATGGATTGGTGATTACATCAAAAATGGAATTAAAGGTCTGAAGATAAGGAAAAATCATGATGGTCGAAAGCCCAGAATTACAGACGAAGACAGAGAGGTTATCCTTTCTGCATTATTTAATGATCCTCATATCTTTGGTTATCTTAGAAATACATGGAGTCTAAGGTCACTGTCAAGATGCCTTACAGATGAGCTTGATATTCCAATCAGTTTCAAACATCTGCAAAGAATAACTAAGGATATGGGGATTAGGTGTAAAAGACCAAAATTGGAACTATTACATGGATCTGACTATCAAGAGGGAAGAAAGAGGGTGGAAGATTATAAACGTGTAGCTTCAGCTCTGAAAAAAAGGAGTGATGTTAGTATTTGAAGATGAAACTACGATAACACAGAAACCTTGTATACGTAAAATCCATGAGTTTTGAAGGAGAGCAACAAAGATAGAACATAATGGAAGTAGAAACAAGTTCTCTGCATACATATCCATGTTATGGCCAGATCAGAAGAAGTTGATGTATGATTTCTATGATGATATGAACTCTATAAACACAATAAACCATCTGGAGAATCTCAGGAAATATGTCATGAACACTAGATGGAAAAGATTGATACTCATCTGGGATCATGCTTCATTCCACGTAAGTAAAATGACGAATGACTATATCAATGCACAGAAACATTGGTTGACCATAATCTATCTTCCAAAGAAGGCTCCATACCTAAATCCAAATGAAAGAAAGGTAAACCAGCTGATAAAGTCATATGTATGTGCGAATAGGTTTTATGAAAATATAGAAGACCAGAAAACCGCAGTATCAGAATATCTAGACAATAGATTTGGAAGATGGATTGATGGTGGTCTGTGCTATGACACTTGACTTAATACTATGGTTCGCAATTTGCTTTTCATTTTTTTATTGTTATGCGTTTGGAGTTTGGGCTATCCTAACGCATTCTTCGATTACTTTGCGTTCTACAATTCGTGTCTGGTCAAGCCGTTTGCGGACGCCGCGAGTAGATGTTAATAATTCCTTAAGAGACAGGATTACAAGTAATATGTTCCTAATCTTAATTGTAATAGTATTTATTATCAGTTTTTGTTATATCCATCTTTTATAACATGAGACCTTAACGCATATTTCTAGTAATGTTGGTTAAAAATAGCAATGTAAAAACACACATTCTTTAAAACTCTTCCTCACTTTCCATATCGCACTTCACTCATGATAAATGACATAGATATGTATTTCAATATTTCAATTTCAACTCATATCAGATTCAACTCATAATATTGAGTAACAAATTGTCCTTGCTATCTGAAAGATCTACTCTACAATATTCTGCAAACTGTTCAAACTTTTTTCCCTATCTTCGGACAAATGTTCGATAACGCCATGAATGGAGCGATCCTTGTGATGACTTTTCAGATATGCAATGGTTGTATCATAGTCATGTGATGTTTTTGTATCCATCAAAGTTATATATCATCATCAGATCTGGAACTTTAGACATGCATAATAAATCATGTTCGAACCTCAAACCACTACGATCGTGGGTTATGCTTCTTACTATTCTTCTTGTGACTAGCACTACGCTTATCCCATTAGGATTCGGATTAAACCAAAATCAGATTGCAAATGCACAACAACTACAGGGTATACACAATAATTTGACGTCGTCATCATCTCTTGCCAAACAACAACAGCCTACTGGTAAATCTTTTCAGATTGATAACATGACATTTTTGCATCATACGGCATCTGTTAATGGTATTCAAATTGCACTATGTAATTGGAGGCCATGGACATCCTGTTGTGTTATTGCATGGATGGCCAGAAACATGGTATGAATGGCATAAAGTAATGCCAGCTTTGGCTAAGAACTATACTGTTATTGCACCTGACCTTCGGGGACTTGGAGACTCTTCAAAACCAACTACAGGCTATGACGGTAATACTACTGGCGAAGATATTCATCAACTGTTACTCAGTTGAGGATTCAAAACAATTTTCCTGGTAGGACATGATATAGGAGTTCTGATAGCATATTCTTATGCAGCTTCACATCCTACGGAAGTAAAGAAGTTAGCAGTCATGGAATTAACAATTCCTGGTTTCGCACCTCCTGGAAGACCGCCAATTTGGTGGGCTATATTCCATCAAACACCTGACATACCAGAAGCCCTAGTACAGGAAAAGAGAGAGTATTTATCATGGTTTTATCATGGTCTTACATATAATCCAGATGCAATAACACAAGCGGATATCAACGAATATGTTAGCCATTATTCTGCTCCAGGCGGAATGCGTGCTGGATTTGAGTATTATAGAGCTTTTCCACACGATGCAATTCAAAATATGAATTATTCAAAGACAAAGCTTACAATGCCAGTACTAGCTATGGGAGGAGGATACATTCCAGTATTAGGAGGAAATATCACTATGCCTAGTATTATACTTGGATGAAGATACTTAGCTCAAAATGTCGCATGGTATTAAAGTACCGAATTCTGGACATTTTATTCCAGAAGAGAGGCCAGACTTTGTAGTAAAGATCACTCAACAAGTTCTTTAGCGGTAATTCTACTAATGCTAGCAAATGAGGAAGCTCACGAGAAGTGGGAGGGATAACTCATGACGACTAACAGCTACTCTGTGAACGACACTGCTCTACTGATAGTCGATCCTTACAATGATTTCATGAGTAAAGGTGGTAAGTTCTATGAGCGTACTAAAGAGACGGCAGAAGCAGTCGGTTTTTATAACAATATGTGCAAGCTGATTCCTGCTGTGCGAGCGGCACATATCCAAGTCTTCATCGGTACCTCATCACCGCTGGAGAGAAAGAGGCTATAGGGGATGGAAGCATATGAATCCATCACAAATCCGTTCAAACGAGTCCCAGAGTTTCGCTGCTGGAACTTGGGGTGGAGAATTTCATCCTGAATTTGGTCCTCGCGAAGGTGATGTAATCGTGCTTGAGCACTGGGCACAAAGCGGCTTTGCCAATACGGATCTTGATGCTCAACTTAATCAGCGGGGAATCCAGAAAATAATCTTGGTCGGTATGTTGGCGAACACCTGTATCGAAGCCACAGGTCGACTTGGCATGGAGCTTGGCTACCATGTTACTATCATTAAGGATGCAGTTGCTGCTTTCAGTCATGAAGGAATGCATGCTGCGCTTGAAGTCAATGGACCCCAATTTGCACATGCTATTTTGACCACTAACGAGCTGCTGAGTCTGTTGCCTACAAAACTGAGATAAAAATCTTCTTCTATTTGCTGTGCCGTATTCCATGATACTTACTGTTATTGTTACATCGCTATCCTAGCCGTTGTTAGCATTTCCTTGAGTATCAATCAAGTAAAATCTGGGCCAAATAATTATTTCCATATGCATTCCAAGTTCAATGGTCACTATCTAGTTATACAGGATAAGTTATTCCAAATCTTTTGAGCACTTACTCTATATAGACAGACCAGGTATAGCGTATGCTATACTAGCAAGATTTCGTTATAGTAAATATTTCCCTGGTCTCCTAAATCTTCTATATCTGTTATATCAGTGGCAAAGGACTGAGACTGTTCTTTCGTGCCAAATCCAAAAGGAGGCATTTCTCAATAATAAAGAAAATGTCTATTTAAGAAATTCGGGGTAACATGTGATTAAACTTTCTGATAGCTAATAACGATCTCCAAGCAATGGAACAAAAATGCCAAGATCTCAAAAGAGAAGCAGACTGTAGGACTTCACTAGGAGTGGGCCGGTATGACTGAAGTCGATTACTTACCAAAGCTGAGGTCCCAGGAAGAAGACTAGTTGGAAAATACCTCAGGATGCCCAGTTACATACTCTCGAACGCTCATACTTGGTTTTCCGGTTAACTTCTGCACGTCCGATGTCAACCGATCATAGCGATTTTCCGCGATCGAGCTTAGCAGATATTATAATGCTGAGATTCTATTTTGTCGCCAATTTATTTAAATTGTGCTTTCCTTTAGCCTATGCTCTGCATTATATGCGATTATCTTTTGTTATGGTTTATTTCTTGTGTTTATTTAGTGTAATATTCATTTAAGTGGGTTGAGCTTTTATGCAGTTTGTATTATCGACTAAAGAATAGTAAAATATTATCATTGACTATTCAGATTAAACGGATTATTTGGTTTATCCTTTGTAGTGGATTAGTTCATCTACAATCATAAATAACAATTTAATACTTGACTTAGATATTAGGTCCAGACTCCAAAACTTTCGTCAAATTAGAAATAAACATTAAGTAATCAGAGAGTATAGAAATAATAGAGGCGGTAACAGAGAACACAACCTCTTCCTACAGAAGTAATGGAAAACTTATTGTAACTGATGGAAGAAACCTAGTTTTCTTTCCCTCAGAATTGGAAGAAGAGGAAGCACACAAGTTCTCAGAGCATGTCAAAAGACTACTAAAGACTTCCGACGTAGAAGATAGAAAGATAATCAAAAAGCTGATTGAAAAAGCACTTGACATTAGCATCAAAAAAGTAACGAGTATGAGAATGATGCAGGGAATTTATCTTCTAGAAGAACCAATTTCCTTGTATTATGATTGCCATCCCTTCCCACGTCATAAGGGATTTAAGATTAAAGGTTGGTGACAGTATGTTGCTGGATGTTAAAGATTCTAACATCATAATTAGGAAGGAAGGAAAGTAGCAGCTTTAGTTGTTTACGGATGTAAAGATGCCACAACCACAATCTATAAGGAAATGATAAGCTTCCATCCAGTCGTCATGAACTCTGTGTTTTGATAAGAATGTATTCCCGATTTCATTACTGATGAGTCAGGATATTATTATCCTCGTACAATGGCCATACACATATAAACTCTAAATCTGACCCAATTGTTAGTAAGTCAACTTTGTATTCTGAAAATATTTTTAGATTATCAATTCATTAGTATAGTATAGTGGGATTACAACCTAAGTAAGACAGTACGATAAAGGCCGTAATTCATCTCACCTGAAGTGACAAATGAAATAAGTGTAATAAAGAATAAAGATAAAAGATTTAGGCAAATCAGCATCGAATACGAATCTTGGATTCGATTAAAAATAACATGATACTTAACCCAGTGAATACCGATTACGATGAAACTGATTATATAAATCTCAAATTGGTGGATTAATTGGATTAGATTGTTATCAACTTGCTGTTCCGTAAGATTATGAGGCAAATCTGGAATTTGAATTGAAAGTCATAAATGTTATTGCGAAGGCAAAAACCGTATCTACAAAGGAAGTTATGTGTTCTAATCTTATTTTGTTATGAATGGTACGCATTTTTTTCATAAATCATTAGTTGACGGTAAATAAAATAATAATTGTTATATGCAGGTTTTATGATCATGGTAAATAATCGTCCCAGTTACACGTGCATTCATCGCATGAATATAATTAATTATTACAATCATAACATTTCTTATAATAAACTACGAATTTTGGAGTATTCACGACTTAGACTGTGGTAACTTCATTTATGTTACTATCTAGTGATTAATAAGAACAGTCGATTCTAATTATTATGTCGATCTCTCCTATTTGTTATGGTTGAGCCGGTAAAGTTCGTTTTGATATACTGAATCTCGATTTTATGTTCCACCCCGCATATAAGTTAGAATTGTATACGTAATAATACAAATATAATATAGTATAAACGAAATATAAGAAATGTACAAGAATCCTTCTTACTATATCAATTTTGACAATAGTCTCTATCGCTTGTCTCTCTTCAATTAATTCATTAAACGCCCAGTCTTCGCAAAATAATCACACTATAATACTATCTAATCGTGATTTTAATAATACATCATCTGCTTCTGGAGCATCCATGATAAAAATAAAACCTGACAAGGTTACACTCTCATTAGGTGTCGAGACTACAAATAAAACTGCAGATGCTGCATTATCTTCCAATTCAAAGTCAATGAATAAAACCCTTGCGGCATTAAAAACAGCAGGAGTCAAAGAAAATGAGACAAGCACATCCTTATTTGATATTTCACCAAATTACAACTACTCACAATCAAGTAGAGGAGATCTGACTGGATTTACAGCAAGAAATTCTATCACAATAGAAAGCTTCAACATTAATGCAACATCAAATTGGATCGATACTGCAATAGCCGCAGGAGCCAACAACATTAACAGTATAGATTTTACCCTTTCTGATAAGAAGTTAGAACAAATTAAGAATTCCTTGATCGAGCCTGCGATTGATAGCGCCGTAGAGAAAGCTAACATTGCAGCTTCAGCATTAGGATTAAAAATAATTGGAGTGAAATCCATTAAACTTTTAGAATTTACAGCATCTCCACTACCACAGCAAGTATTTGCTACGAAAGCTATGGCTCAACTCCTCCAACACCAATCATCGCGGGTGAGCAGACGATATCACAAAATGTCGACATTGTTTTTATTGTTGGTAAATAAAGACCATTTTTGGTTTGGTTTGGTTTGGTTTGATCTATTATAGGAATATTCATAGCGACCTATATATTTTCTAATTATTTGCTTCAATTTAGATGCAAATAAAGCATTCTGTCTTTCTAATTCTTTGCTATACTAGAGGACTTGTTTCTGTTTTCGTGATTCTCATATTCAATAGCAGTTATCATCATGTTAAGAGTTAGACGAGGAATCAAATTTCAAAAATATTGACCGATTATCAGCTTATTCTTACTATGTATTCAAAAAAGGATGTCAAGAAAAGAATGAAATTAAGAACTATTAAAGCAATTATAACATCATATTTTTCTGCCTTATTTAGAAAACTGAGGAAACAAATGAAGCAACAAAAAATATTTTATGGTACGATTTGCTTTGTTGCACAAAATCATTATCATATAGGTATGAGTTTGTTGACCAATTGAGATTTAGCTAACATGTAATGAGATTATTGTTGGACATGATTAACTGGTCTTTTTATAACAAATCGCTAGTTAGGCGAGGTGAAGTTATTCTAGATTTTGATGTCATAGATAGTTGGTATAGTGAGTTGGACTTAATGAATGATGGAAAGAGGGGTGGACAGTACCACTATCCAGATTCGTTTATCCAATTACTAGGTTACATGAGGGTATATTTTCATCTGCCATACCGCCAAGCAGAAGGCGTAGTCATAGCTCATGCTGGTAATAAGAAGATACCATCTATTCCAAACTACAGTACAATTAACAGACGTATTAATAACCAGGATATCAGAATCAGCGAACGACATGAGGTAGGTAATGATGATGACATCATTATAGCATTAGATAGTACAGGAATCAAAGTTGCTAATAGAGGTGAATGGATACGACATAAATGGCACGTAAGAAGAGGTTATCTGAAAATACATGTAGCAGTAAACATCAAGAATAAGAAGATTATTTCTTTGGAGGTTACTAGTGAAGAAGTACACGATGGCAAGATGCTAAAGAAGTTGATTGATAATGCTTCTGCAAATAACAATGTAAAGGGTGCGTTAGCAGATGGTATGTATGACAGTAATAAGAATTTTAGATATCTATCCAAGAACCATATTAAACCTGGTATAAAGACAAGAAGTAATTCCAAGGTCAAGACAGGCAACTGTCAAGCAAGGAATAGGTCTGTAATGAGACAACAAACAAATCTCAAAAGATGGAAACATAGCGTGAGCTATGGACAAAGGTGGATGGCAGAAACGGTATTCTCGTCTATCAAAAGAACGTTTGGCGAGTATGTAACTGCAAGAAAGTTTCAGAATATGGCCAAAGAGATGTTGCTAAAAGCATCACTGTATAACATGTTTGCTATCGGGATGTAGAGATATAGATAATGTACGAATGATAAAATGATTCATGCAACAGAGCTGAAAAAGGTATACTTTGGTCTATTTTGGTATTGACATTGAATGTGAAATTCTAATCCTTCAGATATTTAACATTATTAGATACACCATAATCATCTTCTTTAAGCTTAATTACAATCGTATTGCTTATTCTACTAAATATCCTCTGTCTTCTTTTGTTGGTAAATATCCATCCTAAGGCTACATCGAAAGGAAGTAAAAATGATTTACCAAAGCTTTCTATTGCAGCCGTCTTTATATCTATTAGCTTACCGGATAGATCCGTTGTCCTTAAATGCAATAGCCTTTTACCAAGGGATTGTCCAGTTTTGAATTCAAAATAAGTCCAGTATGCAAGAAATATAATACTCGATATAAGGTAATGTAAGGGCTCTATGCTCTTGTATGCCCTAACCATGTTATTATCAAACCAATACGGGAAGGATAATGCAGCGAATAGTATTGCAAGACCTATCGATACAATAATAAAATCTATTAGCCAAGCAATGAATCTGTCTGTCCAACTGGCTAGAATTAGATTAGTAGGAGGACCCATCTCAGCACTTGAAATGTTTGACACTTTGATCTACTTATAGAAGTGTGATAGAGATATAAAAACATGTAATCTTATTGATACCATCCATACAGATATTATGAGATTAGGCAGTAGGCTATAAAAACAAGACAAAATCTAACACGCCATCATCTGATGATGATAAACAACTTTAATCGGACTCTGTATGCCACCTGAATCGGAAACAAGAAGCTGATTTTTATGAATATTCACTTGTTATGAGGTACAGAATCATAAATTACTTACATAGTTAGAATACTGAGCCTTATTGTATTAACCGATATTTTACCAGATATAATTATGGTAAAGTTTCGTAGTCTGTTCTCAACATCACAACTGACTTTGCCATACAAACCTGCCAAGTATTCATGCTCATGTAATGTTGATAGCCTATCTGAAGAAAAGGCAAGCAATCCCCATTGACTTGTAGTTCAAGCCTATGTCTAGTCCAAGTTTTTCATGACAAAAATTCACTGATTTTTCGAGATGTGTGAGTTAAGTAGATATGCCTCATTCTTGCTCGAACTCACAAATCCTTCCTATCGGTCCTTTGGTAGTTTTATTTATTCAGGTGAAGATGAATTTGTGTAATGGATGATTGGATAACAAGCGCCAGTTTCATCATCATGTTTTTCAAATCGCTGTAGACATGACGTATCAGGAAAGCAGTGCCCGTATACGTTCATCGAAAATCCTGTTGGACATTTAACAGTTATTTGGTCAGGTCTACATTTTTCTTGCTCAGAATGAAATAGGCATTATCATCAGGTTTTGATTGTTGCTCTAGCGGCAATTGCTGTTGATCTTGATCTTTACAGACATGATTAATCAGGCTTGTGTTACAAGTTATCAAGGACTCTCCTGATAGTTCACGTGTCGGACTATTGTTATTGTTTCTGTCGCCAGAATTATTCTGGTTATCCGGATCATCGCACGGTTATATTTTAGTTGTATGTGCTGTCGTAGTCATTCGTCGCCGCTAGCTTGATTTTAGCAGAGAACATAGTAAGGGTATCAAATTGATAAGCATTTTCATATCAGGTGTGTGCGACAATGGAAGATTAGATTCATTTACACATCTATTGATGACGACACGAGACAAACAAAGTTTATCATCCTTGGAATATTACAAAAATATGAAAACTCCTAAAATCTCCCTCTTTTAGAGTAGGCCATATCTTTTGGACCAATTGAGAAAATATGAATCTAGTTTTTCTCACGATATCTGAACTTTATTGCTTGGCGCAGTCCATTGAGTTATCATAGATGAATCTTATTATTTCTACTCTGTATAGTTAATCTTATTCTAATGTTTTCCAGAAATAAAAATCGATAATCTAAAATCAGGATTTTGAAAATTCATTTGCTGGTCGTTAACCTTCAATATTTAAAAACTAGAATTTTCGTACACACATCGAGTCTATTATATAGTTGTAATGAGATTAGAGACATTCTAACGATGTTTAAATCCGAGCAAATTATTGAGTGAAAGATAACAATACAGTAGTAGGACCTAGTGATACATAACCCAAATGTTTGATCTAGATTGCAAATTAGCAATCGTTACATATTATGATTCATTTATACATCTAATATATGAAACATCTTGAACCGTCCCAATTCGACAAATTGTTGTCTTCACATGAAAAGGCGCTTGTGATGTTTTACGCAGACTGGTGTCCTTTCTGTCAGAAATTCAAACCAATCTTCGAATCAGTTGCAAAGCAAGATCATAATAAATCTGTTTCAAAGGAATACAAAATGTATGGGTCTAAGGTAAATGATGATGATAATCCGTTATGGGACAGATTTTCTATAAATGCTGTTCCCACCATAATAGCCTTTAATGACAGAGGCGAAATTGTATCAAGAAGAGACGCTAAACGTGGAGTAGGTCTTGATAGAACTGATCTAGATTCCATACTAGGCGAAATTGAATGAGTTTGATTTAATTGGCTAGTTGAGTCATATTGTGGCCAATTTCTTTATTCATTAGCCATGTGCTGTGCATCCACAATCCTTTGATTGAATATTGATCTAATCTAATCCGATTACAAATCTTTAGTATGCTATTTTAGTAAATGAATTTAAAGGTACATCAAGATCTTCAAAAATCTTCGGATGAAGTATTTTTGCCAATATTTCTAATCCAAATATTGTCCTAGGTCCGGGCTTGCTAAAATAGGAATTAGCATTAACCACATAGACTTCATTATTCTGAACCGCTTGTAGTGATTTCCATTTATCATTCTTATCTAAAATTCTTGCTTCTCGCAAAGTTCTATTCAAATCAAATCCACAAGGCATAAGAATTATTTTATCTGGCTCAAATTGCTTGATTTCATCCATGGACATGCGACGTGATGACTTTCCACGAGAGCTTACACCGTTTATGCCTCCAGCAATAGTTACCATTTGAGGAATCCAATGACCTGCAATATAAAAAGGATCGATCCATTCTATACATATCACTTTTATCTTTGGTAGGTTGTTTGTGGCATTATCCGCTCTGTCAGAGACTCTGGTCACTATATTATCAATCCTTTTTTGTAATGATGCTACCATTCTATGACCTTCTTTGACTTTGTTTACTTTTTCTGCAATGTTTATAATGGTTTGTAAAATATCGTCAAGGTCATGAGGATCAAGAACTAGAACATCTGGTTTATATCCTAATATAGTAGCAGTACGGTCTATTTCTTTAGCAAATGGCGCACAAACTTCACAAATAGCTTGAGCAATAATGAGATCAGGTTTTGCTTTTCTTAGCTTTTCGTCATCTATTACATATGTATCTTGATCGGTTTTCATCAATTCTACTATTTTCTTATCAATTTCATTGCTTTGTAGGATTGCAGCGTCAAAGGAGGAGTTTATTAGTCTAGGTTTTGTCTTAGCATCTTCAGGATAATTACATTCATGTGACACCTACTATTTGATCTCCTAATTCAAGCTCATATAAGATTTCAGTGGAACTAGGCAAAAAAGAAGCTATTCTTCTCTTTTGCAGTCTATCATCTTTTTTTGCAAATACTCATTCAATACTAAAGACATATTATGCATATTAATTAGTGATTATTATAAGATTGCCTAAAGTGGCATCGTCTATATCTGGCAGGTATTACATTGAACGCACGTAATCCTTCTCTTATCAATGTACTTTGCTCTTCTCTAGCCTAGTCGAGAAAGTCTTGGATTGATTCCAAAAGTATATGTTATTTAAAGAGCTTTACAATTTTAATACCTGTATTTATTAAAACAAGAAATATTGCCCAGGCTGTTAATTCTGCTATTGTTAGAGCTTGATATGGTTGAAGATTTAATTCTAACAAGAAATAATGAATGTACTACTTTGTTACTATAAAAACGACTTCAGACATAGTAAAAGTCCCAAATAATTTCATTACATCTTCTCTTATATTCTTAAAATTCTTCTTTTTTTGTTAATGGATCAATATATCTTGATTTATTATCCCTATAAAAAAGAAAGGCAAAGAGTGGAATGTAAACACAATATCCCGTGGTTAGCGTAATTAGTGCGTTAGAGATGTTATTGCTATCAAATGATGTATAAATTTGGGTAGTAAGAGCTCCAGCAAGAAATGATACACTTCCTGATAGGAGCAAGTTTTTATTGAAAAGTATGACCTTTCTGTACCTCATTAACATATTTGATCTCATTTTGGAATGTGTGTACAACACTCGTCACATCAGTGGTATATATTTAATGCTTAATGGTATTCCAAAACGATCCTGCATCTTGCTATGTCATATTCAGAGTCATGTAACTTATGGCAAAGAGATGCCAGAAGCTTTTAGTTGACTCATTACATAGCTGACCTGATTGGGTGTTATTCTCTGAATAGTTGAATTTTTCGTATAAGATAACATTGCATTCATAAGCGAAGATATCATTTCGGAATCATAAAATGTGCTAGATTCTGACAGTAATTCTGCGATTTTTCCAATATCCATATTATTGGTTATTTTTCCGCTAGTAATTAATCCTCCAAATTTCTGTACTGATTCGTATACTCCAATATTATATGCTATAAAAGCCACCTCTTCAGGAGGCATAATATCAATGGACTCCATTATTCTTTAATGTTATAATAATAATTCATAGATAATAAACAATGTCTTTCTCTTGCACTTTTAACCTGTCCGATGAGCTATCGTAGCGTATCCAATGCTGTCTAAATGAACTGCTTATTGCACAAGCTAATCCAATACGAATTATATATCCCTTATACATTTATTGCCTTTGTTTTTTGACCTAATCATGATTGAAGGCGATAGACATAAAACGTAGATTGTTTGCATACTCAAGGGTTCAATATTAAGGGTGTATTGAATTGCAAAGTCGCTAACTATAACTTTTTCCATTGACGATCTTGATAATTCTAATGTCATTTTGATCTAGTGATTATGTATACTTGGCAGAGTAAAAGTCGAATAAAGACTAGATTGTATTGATTCATATCTCATATTCGATATTCTAAAATTCTGGACTTTACTGTATCTGACTCACAGGTTGTAGAGTAGCATTCAGATTCAGATAGTTTCCATCCCTATAAACAATAAAAGAAATCCTTTCGCCTACTCTTTTATGTTCCTGAATGTATGAAAGAAAACTTTCAATATCAGGAATTTTATGTCCATCCAAAGATGTTATTATATCACCAAAATGTCGTTCACCATATTTGTCTGTAGTTGTAGGATTTATTCCAGCTCTATCAGCCGTTCCTCCTCGCGATATCGAGTTTACTAGTACACCTCTCAAATTACTTGGAATATTTTGAATATGCTTTGCTAAATCTACAGTAAGAGTAGATCCTGTGATTCCGGCGTCTGGGTGAAGGTATGTTCCATTCCCAATAAGGGATGGCACAATTTTCTTTATTGCATTTGATGGAATAGCTACACTCAGACCAGAAAACTGTCCTAGAGGCGCCGTGGTGGGATTTAGTCTACCATAGATTAGCCCTACTACTTCGCCATTCATGTCAATCAAAGGACTTCCCGAATTACCAGGATTAATTGCAACATCGGTTTCAATCGTATCTGGAACTAAATATCCAAGCGAGGAAAAAGATAATAAATAATCTGTCTGGCTCACTATCCCAGATGTCATAGCTATTTTCGATGCAAACGGATAGCCGATGGTCGCAACGTAGTCTCCTATCTTGACTGCAGAAGAGTTTGCTAATATTACTGGTATAAGTGACTCATTAGTTCCTTCAATACGATAACTCCCAAATAGATCAACGACACGAAGTACCGCTATATCTACATAAGGGTCCCTCCCTATAACGGTGGCACTATGTGTGTCTCCGTTGTTAAAGATAACATTCACCTCGTTTGCCCCACCTAATACGTGATTAGCTGTAATTATGTGACCCAACGTATCATAGGCAAATCCAGCGGCCACTTCGGTTGTTGTTGTGTTTTGAGATTGAGGGTTAGTAGTGATTGACGGATTTATACTGACAACCTGAACAACAGATCTGCTCAGTTGATTAAATAGAGGATATAGAGAATTATCGTTCCTACTTGTAATGATATTGGCAATTGATGTCCTAGAACCATCAGCCAATGTTGGTAAATACGTAGAGTAAAATGTTGACGGCATAGCGGTGATTTCTACTATGAAAATAACAATTATTACAAATTTCATTCTTTATACTATAGCCTACGTAATGTACATATTAATAAAAATTATATGTATGCGACACTACACACACCACCTAGTCTAGTAAAAAACCCAGTTCGAGGGATATGTGATTGCCTGTTTTTTTATTCCTTTTCATTTTTCATCCTCTATTGAGACGATCATTCCTCTTCTTGTCTTTCATTTATCATCGAGAAGAAACGAACGAAGTTGTTTATTAAAAAATATTCTCGTATGAATTCAGATTAAACCAATTGAAAATGTTACATATAATTATCACAATCATAATACAAACCAGATCATCATTTAAATAAGCAATTTATCATCATAATAGATAATCGTATTGAGTTACCCATAATACTAATCTCGCTCCTAATTAATTTCATCTCCGTAACATTTCAATTTCCCAAATTTCGTTCTCGCTATAAATCATGAATATAATATATCGTTCTGAATCAGGATCGACATGCGTCATTAGCGTGATCATGTGCTCAGCTCGCTTATTGAATAAGGAAAGGTATAGCAGATTGGAAAGTAACAAAGTTAAAGGCAGTCTTCCACTTATTTATTCATTGTATCCCCCAGACTAGAGATTGTCCCACCCAATAGAAATTGTTCCACGTCCTACCTCAGTTCCATGCCAAGTTAATGTCTAAACCCTCTGCCACGTGGGATCATAATTCCAACTACAGCCTCAGATCATACTAACACTATTAATATTTCTCCTTCACTAAAGCCACGTCGTCCACTTCTACCAATTTGAATAAATAATCCGAATCAAACTTTTATTATTAGTTTCAACGTTTTTTTAGTGATGATCCCCCTTGTCGTTTGGCTTGAGATATTTTTCTTGAAAACAATCAGTATACACAGTAATTTGACTATGATTCAAGGTATCTCATGACAGAAAACTCACTTGTCGTTGGGGGTGAAACTGCAGATTTTATCTCTTTTTAATAATATGAGATCGTACAGGACTTAAAGATTGGAGAAAGATGAAGACTATCAGATTGCAAGTTATGTCTAATATGTAATAATCAACTTCACTATCTTTTGAAATAATACTGGGAAAATATTCCAAATATTAATAGACAATTAATAATTTAATAAATAAATTTTGGTTATTGACATATAAGCCGAAACTCTTGCCCATCTTTGACTTTATGCTTGTTGACATATAAAAGGATTTGAGATCATATACTAAAATTACTACAGAATCTTCACAAAATATTCATATCATCACTATTATCAACCATATTATGGTGTAATCTATAACGAGATAATAACCATTTGATATTAAGTGTATTATATCAATATGATTCAGGGGTCAAAAACTACAAACACAATTCAATTTAAATATCAGAAAAATAAGACACGTTGTTATGAAATTGATAGCAACTACGATAGCTGTAACTACACTTTCCTTAACTATTCTGCTTGTTATGGTAGGAATAGGTGCAAAGTCAGGATCGTTTATTTTCCAATCAGCTAATGCACAGGTTACGATATTCCCGGGGACGCAGCCAGAAAAACCGACCACTGGTACAACAGCTGGACAGGCAGGTGGAATAGCAGCTCCTGGATTTAATGCAAAGACCATTTCTGAAACGAATAGCATAAAGACTGATGCTGATGTTAAAAATTTAGTCATTTTGGTTCCGAACAAGAAACTCGTAGATCAGACCTTTCTTCCTCTTGATACAACTATAGTTCAAGGTACAAAGGTAATCTGGGTTAATGGAGATCCATCAGCAAATCACGGTGTGACAGTTAAGGACAAGAGTGGCCAATCCGTGTTTTCTAATCAGACTATTCCATACAAAAATGGTACAGAGTTTACTTTTGATACGATAGGAACGTACACATTTTCAGACCCCATATCTCCTACTTCAACTCCCGGAACGATAACTGTTGTGAACTCGCAAAGTGCTCCTGATAATGGATCAACCAATTCAACTATGCCCACTGCAGGATTGTTTGTAGTTCCAGCAGGAGACAAGGCCTATTTTGATAAACATTTCAGTACCTTGGGATATCATGCCGCCGATAGCAATATAATTAAACAAACTGGTGCAAGTCATGGAAATGATATTGCTCTGTATGTCTACATACAAAAATCAGGCAAATATGATACAATATTGCATAGAACTGCTGTAAAGTTGGATTTTCTAAAATCTAAAGTAGGTTAGATTGTAGATTTTTTATTCTTTACTATTTATTTATCGATTTATCTATTTATTTACTTATTATTCTTACGATGATTTGACGAATTCAAGACGATCGAGGCAATTAAGATATTTTACAATCGTTAAACTTTTACTAAAAACGTGATCTACTGTGTTTTATCTTTCTAACGTCGAAGCGATTTGATAATCTGTAATGATTTTTGTGATTTGAGTTATTTTTTTTATTAATTAGATCTTTCATTATAGCAAATATGAAAAATTGTAATACTATATTTTTTATATGTTTTATACGGACATCGCAATCCAGCCGGCTCGAAAAGGATTATCAAATACTACCAATCGATATATTACTGTAATAAGTCGTCAAAATCTTTTATATACTGAATCTTAATAAATTCACATAAATGTCTTCTGCATCTACTAGTAGTGGTGATAGAACTTCAGAGCTTCAAGAAATGAGATTGGTTTTTAGAGGACTCCAAACACTTTATCAAACTTACCTACCCAAGGTCGATCCCATACTGATTCATGATTTGCTCGTGCGAGAACATGAGAAATCCGAGCGTGCGCCTTTTTATATGGTTGAGATATTTACAAGACCCGAAACAGATTCTGAGGTAATGAAGGACAAAATATTTGAAAGAACAGGAATGGTTCCAGCTATTTATGATAAAGGTACTCATTATGTAACAAACCAGAGACTGACCTTGGAAACCCTTAAGGAAATATGTAATTCTGACGATGTGATAGAGGTCACCGGGGATTATACAGGTACTCTCACAGGCAGAGGAGCTTCACACGAACACAAACATCAAGAGGAGTAAATTTCAGTTCTGACGTCTAGAAATACAATTAAACTTATTTTCTTTGATCCCAAGTTGGCTTGTACAAGCAGCTAGCTAGTATACTTCATTAAAAAAGATACGAGATTTAAGAAAAGAAAGGTAAAAACTTTTTACATAAGACATAAAAATACATTATCGTAAATAAATACAGCATGAAAGAAATACAATTAGTTCTCATAGGGTTAATAGCAATGTCTGTTTCGGTGATATTTTTTTATCTTACAGACTTGGTACTTCCGCGCATAGAGAATAGAGAGGTTTGAAACTATCGTGAAGATACACGTTTATCTTTTTCGATTAGATTCCATGTGAAATATCCTACCAAGATAGTAATGAAAGGTATAATTTTGGAAGATATTGAAGTGGCATTCTATATTTGTTGAGAACAGGATGGTAATGAAATGAGATATTTTGGGCCGTATCGAGATCGGCGAGACATTCCATGACCAGTAGTTGCACCATAATCCTAAGATCATATTGTTTCAGCTAATATACGTATTGTGAAGAGTATGACAGAAGACCAGATAAAATTGTAATAAATATACCAGCCCTTGCATAAGACGTTCAAAATCCCTTTCGACAAAGTAGCTTATGCATCAAATTGAATACGAGCTGTCAATAGAAAATCCAGATTTTATGATTTATTATTCAAATTATTTGACTTCTATTATTTATAAGCACTTTCAACATTCTGTTTTTCTAATTAGAATCATAATGGCTATGAGGCCCTATAAACTCATCATTATTACTCACAATTAGGAATATACAATTTTACGATTTCAAAAATATAAAAATTTATTAGAGTTAGTGATTTATACTAATTTTAGATACTATGTTAAGAAGCTATTTTCAGACCATTTTCAGATTTGTATTTTGAATAGACTAAACGATTTATACGAGTAAAGTGCTTCTACAAGAAGATTCTTATGGTATTGAGCATACTGTCAAAATATTGGAAAATAAGGTAGCAATAGTGACCGGTGCGAGCAGTGGTATAGGATATGCAACATCATTAGCATTATCAGAAGCTGGCATAAGAGTGGCCGTTGGAGCTAGACGTACTGATAGGTTAAAAGCATTAGAAAGTCAAATTATCAACAAGAACAGTGAGAGAGAAGTCTTCATTCAAAAGCTAGACGTTTCAAGCAATTCAGATTGTAATTTATTTGTTAATGCCGTAGTTAAGAAATGGGGAAAAGTTGATATTTTAATAAATAACGCTGGGTTAATGCCTTTAAGTTATTTCAAAAATGGTAAAGTGGATGAATGGGATCGGATGATTGACGTAAATATCAAGGGGGTTCTTTACTGCACTTCTGCAGCTATCCCTTATATGCTGAATGCTAAATCAGGACATATAGTTAATATATCTTCCGTCGCAGGGAGAATAGTATTTGCTGGAGGAAGCGTCTACTGTGCAACAAAACACGCGATTACTGCATTTAGCGAAGGATTGAGAAAGGAATTAAGCCCAAAGTACAACATACGAGTTACATGCATTGAGCCAGGAGCTGTTTCGACTGAACTATTAGAATCAATAACCGATGAATCAATGGCAGGGTTCATACAAGCTACCGAGAAAATGGAAACTTTACAACCAGAAGATATTGTAAATGCAGTCTTATATGCAATACAAGCACCAAATCATGTTAATGTTAATGAGATCTTGATAAGACCAACTGCTCAAGAAAGGTAATAAATGTAACTGCTCCATTTTTGTACTTTCATATTACAACTTCGCATGGTTTAGCTTTTTCCAAGTAATCTGCATGAATGATAATACAGCTAATAAAGAGGTAATATAAATAATAAAGAACTGGTTTCATCTGCATATTTGATAATTAAAATTAAATAAACAGGCTGAGAAATAACTTCAGCACAAATTTATTTACCTACCATTTCAATATTTTCTGTCTAATTCTTTCGATTAGAAAGTTATCAATCACATACGGGATAGCATTAGTAACATTTAGCATACAAATTGGCGTGATTTAATAACAGCCATTATAGAGCATGAGAAACATATAGATTACAAATATGAAGAAGGAAGGAGTGTCATATCAGACAACATTCATAATGATCGTTCTTATTACAAGTATTACTAGTACCCCTTGGATTTATTTTTGGTCATTTCGTTACGATTCAGTATCTATCAGCACAACCAGCGATAGTAAACGATCCCACTCTAAAAGTAGAATCCGTTGTAAGTGGTTTATCTTCTCCTACTAGTGTGGCATTTGTAAATGACAATGATATTTTGGTCCTGGAGAAGGATGGAAATGTCAGACTAGTATCTAATGGTCACCTAGGACAACAACCCATCTTACATATACCAGTGGACATAAAGAGCGAACTTGGCTTGCTTGGAATTGCAGTTATGAATGGCACTGGTAACAATAACAACAAAGAGGTATTACTGTGTTATACTGAATCGCAAGGGGAAGATATTAGAAATAGAATCTATAGTTATGATTGGAATGGACAGACACTTGTTACCCCTAAATTAATATTAGACCTTCCTTGACTGCCTGGACCGAATCATGATGGTGGAAAACTAGTCATAGGAAATGATGGTAATCTATATGCCATAATTGGCGAACTAAGACATAATGGCAAACTTCAAAACATTAAAGACGGACCTGATCCTGATAATACAGGTGTTATATTTAGAGCAAGTCCTATAAATGGTTCGCCAGCGAAAGGTAATCCGTTTGCAAGAGATGGGAATGCGGCAATGCATAGATATTATGCATATGGTATAAGAAACAGCTTTGGAATCCCAATTGATCCTGTCACAGGTAATCTTTGGGAAACTGAGAACGGAGAAGACGCCTATGATGAGATTAATTTGGTAAAACCAGGATTTAATAGTGGTTGGGATAAAGTTATGGGCCCCATTTCCAGAAATAGTGGTGTGACTGTAAATGATTTAGTTAACTTTCCTGGGTCTCATTATGCTGATCCTGTATTTAGCTGGCTTACACCTGTCGCAGTAACTGCAATAGAATTTTTGAAATCTTCAAAGATAGGCACTAATTACCATAACAACATTTTTGTTGGAGACTACAATAATGGTAACATGTATTTCTTTAAAGTTAACAGAGATAGAACTGGAATAGAATTTGACACAAAGCAGCAATCTGCTGGACTATCAGATCTAGTAGTAGACAACAAGAATGAATTAAATGCAGTAAAATTTGGGATAGGATTTAATGGTATAACCTATATCAAGACAGGACCAGATGGATTACTATATGTCTTGTCATTTGATGATGGGAACGTCTATAGAATAGGTCCTATCTCAACTTCATAGTAGCGACAAAATATTCGAGTCATTGGAATATGAAGATTCTAACAGTCCCCATACCCATTACAAGATAAGTAATGATTCAAATAGAAATAGACATTGGAATTGAATGAACGGCCTTAGCATATAAATTGATACCTACTCAAATATGTTATTTGTATCATTTACCACCTGGCTCAATTTTGTAAATGGCCATCGAAATATATCAGAACATACAAATTGCCGTCTGGGCCAGTTATGATATCAGTCATTCCACCCCCTCATAATTAGTTGCAAATAATTTCTAATTTCTCCAAAGTTTCGTTCTTATTATCAGCTACACCATACGTTAATCAGGAATGTTGGCCATTAATTAGGTTTAGATTAGTTCTATTATTACTTCAAAATAATATATGTTACCAAGATTAATTTCGCCAATAAAGACGTTATTTTTATATTTAATTCCAAAGTCTAGAGATTTCAAAAATTCTATGGTTGTAATACCAATTGGTATACGCCAACTAAATCTAGGATCAGAATAATATGAATCCGGTAGATCAGAGTTTACTTTCAATTGAAGTATCGTTATTCCGAGAGATAGGTCCCATAACTTTATCCTAACTATATCGCTAGTGAACCCTATTTTCTATTTATACGAACTGAAATATAGTCTACAATATTCATAGGACTGACGAATTCCTGTATGTTAGTATACCCATATTGTAATCAAATCGAAAGAATAGGATTTCAATGTAATGGAACTTTAATATTTGGCACTGAATACATACTTAGAGCCTATCCCAAAATTCGATACGATTATAGCTCGATGTTGCTTTTGCTAAAGTATGGCCTGTATCCAGAAGAAGAATGAGAAAGAGGATGATAAAAAGGATAATCGCACCATCATAACCATTCCAGATGAATTGTGGGATGAGATTAAAGTAATTTTACCCAGAGAGAAACCACTCAAAACAGTGGGTCGGCCAATTGTACCATACAGAAGGGTACTTGATGGAGTTTTATACATCCTTAGAACTGGGTGCCAATGGAAGATGCTACCCAAAGAGTATGGATCGGGTTCCACATGCCATAGAAGGTTTCAGGAATGGAATAAACTGGATGTTTTCAAAAAGACATGGGTTCGATTACTGAAAATATATGATCGAATCATTGGTATCAACTGGACATGGCAATCAATCGATAGTATATCCATAAAATCGCCTTTAGGGGGGCGATGACCGGAAATAATCCCACGGACAGGAGCAAACTGGGCACAAAAAGACACATTTTAACAGACAAAGAAGGTATACCGCTTTCGGCGGTCATTTCATCTGCTAGTACCCATGACATTAAACTGGTAATAGATATGGTTGATAATTCAGTTATTAAAAAGCCGTCATCATCATCCAAACCGAAATCAAGAAGAAAGGGAAGAAGGAGAAGGTTACAACATCTATGTCTTGACAAAGCATATAATTCCACACAAGAAGAACAGGAACTAATCAGGCGGGGATATGTACTGCACATTAGTCCCAAAAGAAAGAGGGGTGAAAAAGAGGAGGAGGTCAAGACGGAAACGCAACCTTCCTTAAACCGGAAAAAACATTCTGCAAAAAGATGGGTTGTGGAAAGGACAAACTCATGGCACAACAGGTTCAGAAAACTGTTCACACGGTATGAAAAGAAGGCAGAGAACTACCTTGGACTGGTACAGTTCTCCTGTTTTATGATCATCTGTAGAAAGATATTTTTGGGATAGGTTCTTAGGTAGTTACATGGCCATAAATAAAGACTATATCGAGCCTAGTGAATCAAGTACCGAACACGTTAACGTAGACTCTGAAGCAGTAGAAAAAAAGAAGTCCGCTAAAGAGACAAAACGAGAAGAGTGGACTGCGATAAAATCCAAGAACAATCCTATTGTACAAGAAGCCATCGTCCCTGGCAAGAACATTCCTAACAAACCACCACCAGTATCATCATCGCAACTACGAAAGTCCTCCATAAAAGATGATAATAGTAGTTATACTACCAACATACAAAAGAAAATTGAGACGGATAAAAAGGTTGCAGAATCAGTTGTAGAAGCTGTGGAGAAAACTGTAGAAGAGGTAGTAGAGAATGTAACTGACTTAAGAGAGCCAGAATATATGAAGAATTATGAAATACCTACATCTAATCCATTTGTTTCGGCCGTGACCTTTTGGCAAACAAGCGTTCTGAACTATCTGGATATATATAAAGAACTGTCCATAAACACCATAAGGTTGACACAAAGTTGGTTTAGTTATTTTTTTCCGAAAATGTATCCTTGGTCGAGGTTAAATCAATAGATCTCACGTAGCTAGATAACACTAAAAACAAAGTAAAAGACACATCTACTAATTTTAATACCTAACTGCATGAGCTACAATTGTGATAGCGTATTACAGAAATCACATGGCTGCTAGATGTAAGCATTCTTATCCTCGTTAAAATTCAAAGTCTGCTCTTTTCATCTTTGAACCGCATTCGGGACAAGCAATTTCATTATGCTTTGTTCCACAATTAATACAAGAATAGCTTAAGGATGAGGAGGAATAACTGCTAGTACTACCGAACTTCGTATTCACTCTTTTAATAACTTTTCTTCTAATATAAAAGTTCAACAAAATGAAAGCTGTTATCGCTAACACTATAGATAAAGGAAATGGGGCATATAATAAAATAGCAAAGATAATGCCAAGCGAGATGCCTATCCATAACAATCGTCCAAAAAGATACTGCTCATTAGTATTCATGATCGTGAAACCATTAGAACTATTATGTTTTCTCTTATTATACATATTGCATGTAATCGATTAGTCCACAATAGTTGATTATGGTTAAAGCCAAACCACATTAACAAAATCTTGTGCCTAGAGACATGATATTGCTATAGTGGAGTACTTTTCATCATCTAGTCTGCATCAGAATGAAGACCAACTATTCTGGAGTTAATATCTACATGTAACAGAATTCTAATCCATATCAACAAATAAAGTTTTTGCATCATAAATATTGCATGATAATGTGTTCCATATAATGACGGAATAAGACAGTTATCATTAAGAAATGTCCCAAATGATCATTTTCATTTATTTATGATTCAAACTTGACTTTACCTATATTAAATGAAACCCCTTGTTCATAGAGTCCTTTCGAAATACTTCTAATTAAACCGCTTTCTATAGCCCTGAATCGTTCCCTATCTTCAATTATGTCAAGCGGCATGTCAACCTCAATTTCTATTTCAAGTTTTACCTTCTTTGATATTACCATTGAAACATAGAACATAAATACTATTGATAATATATTTGATTTTGATTCCTCATCCTCTTTATAATTCAGCAATAATAATTAACCAAGTAGATTAACTCTCGTAAAAATAAACGTACAAAATTCAAATTTGAATCGATTGAAAAAACTGACTTATTTGAGATAAGCCAAAATGTATAGCTAGTAACCATGACTATGAAAACCAGTATGAATGGTGACAATTATTGACTTGCATAGTTACAGAATTTGATGACCGTCCATCGTAAGAACAGTTATGAGAAAACTGTACACGAATATCTTAAATTATATGGTTATTTTGATCTGTAATGTCAAAGAGCATCATAAACTAATGTCTTCTGAGATGCTCCAATTGCCACAATAAACCCAGTTAAGAGTTATGTAAAGAATATGTAATGCTCTTCTGTAAACTAACAGTGCTCGTTCAGATACCATAACACCTTTAGCTTACTCTCTTTTAAATTATCAGCATGAGGGATACATTCCTCAGATTGCTTACAAATAATGAAAAGAATAGGTTACATGATAGCATACTTGAGGATAGAGAATCTGGATACCGTGCAAAGATTATTCTTCTTAAGGATGATGGATACACAGTTCCTGAAATAAGGAAGGCAACTAACCATCATGATAGCAACATAAGAAAATGGATTCATCGTTTCAATGAAAAAGGTATAGATGGAATAGCATCAAAAATACACAAGCATAAACCAATCAAAATATCTGACGATATGGAGAATAAGATTGTGGAGATAGCAACCAAAAATTCAAGAAAAGATTATGGATTACCATTTTCCACATGGTCATTAAGAGTACTAGCAGGATTTGTCTCCAAGGAGATGAGCCTTGTAGATGCTATCAGCCACACCGAGGTTAGAAATATCCTCCTAAAACACGGAATAAAATATAGGCAGTCAAAGATTACTCTGGGACACAGCCTAGATCCTGAATATCATTTGAAAAAAAGAGAATTGAAGAACTAAGATACAGTAACCTGTCTTCTGACTCAGGTACTACTCTACGAGGATGAGAAAGGACCGATAGTAGCAAAAACATATGGCGGTACATCTTGGTCCTCTACACAGTCTAAGGTATCCAAAGCTCAAAAGACAAAGGGAATTCTAAACGTGTTTGGTATATACGATTATACCAATGATCAAATGTGGACGCATGGCTACAAAAAGAAAACCGGAAAACAGTTTTTAGATTTTATCAAAAGAATGGACCAAAAGTATGACGATAGTATCAAGCAGATATTTCTGATACTTGATAACGTATCGATACATAAATCAAACAAGGTGAAAGCAGTATTATCCAAATATCATCCAAGGATACACCTTGTATTTCTTCCCACCAGATCACCCGAGCTCAATCTGATAGAGGTAAGATGGCTATGGATGCAACGACAAGCAATAAACAATTCCACCTTTCAAAATGAACGTGATATAGGTAAAGCAGTATCTGATTGGGCATGTGATTATAATAAAAACATAGAGGCAAAACTAGTATAAACAGTTTACATGGAGAAAGCATCTACATGTTTACATAACTGTTAAGATTATTCAATATACATAAAAAAAAGTAAATTGTTCTTGTCAATCAACCAACCAATTAATAATAGCATCTAACTCTTCGCAATTTAAAGTCACTCGTATAGGTCCTAATGGAGATTCTTGTTCGTTTTCAATAATTGCCACAACACCCACACTTGCTGCCTTGCTTATTTAAAAAAAACCATGTAGTATTTTTGCTACGATTCCCAATTAGTATTCTTCGAAAAACATTCTGAACAGATCTAGACCGTATTTGCTCATAAATTATATCTAGCGGGTTAGTGTTAACTGATTTGCAAGTAACTCTACTACCATATTTCAATTCAGGTGAGCAATGGTATATGATACTAGTAACTGCATTAATTACTTTAGCTGAAGACTCAGATGCATTAACTGCTGCATTAACTTCTAATTCCATAGTGGATCTCAGAAATGGCCTTTTCATCTCAAATTCTTGTATACTCTTTCTCCTTAATATTCATATTATAAGAACAAGATTCTTCAGGCATATTTTATCTGTTCGTACAGCACACAAAATCTGGTAGATATATTGCTATAGTGGAGATTCTTTATTTGGATTGTTCTTATTACATCTATTCCTGCTATATGAATAGATAAGAATAGATCCACATAAAGTCTCTGTAAAACCAGTTTATTATTTATTTCTAGTTCTAGTCGTTTTCCACATACGCCGGCTTTTTATTCTTTGTAAACCATATTTCCTTCTGCAACAACCAAGATGGGATAACTTAACAATGAAAATGGATCTCCATTCCAAACTACGAAAGAGGATCGAAAGCCAGGTTTTAACTGTCCAATATACCGGATCCCAATAATTTCTGCAGCTTCGCTAGTAATTTTTGAGATTGCATCAGCTTTTGATAGACCAAATCGCAACAAGCGTCTTAAAGTAAAAAACATATTTCTTTGTAAAATGACAGGATGATCACTCATAAGGGAAAACCTTGCTCCAGACTCTAACAGTTTCTCCACGTTTCTCCAACTTTCATGTCTTAACTCTGTTTTGTATGGAAATGAATCCATTGGTCCTGTACACTATTGGAATAGATGCATACTTTAATGCTGCAAAAACCTCTGTTCTATATACATCAGCACAATGATTTGCAACCACCTTAATTCCGAACTCACTTGCCAGCTGAATCAAAACGATAACATCGTCTTCTTTATAAACATGGACCATCATCTTATATTTGCCATAAAGTATGTCAAGGAATATTTCAGTAATGGGTTCTACTTCATCTATCACTTTCTTTCCTTCTTGGATAAGTCTTTGCATTTTTCTAGCTTTGATAAAATTTTCACGAAGCATTGCTATGGCGCCCATACGAGTGGATGGCCTTTCACCTTTCCATTCTGTCGTACTACGAGGGTTAAATCCTAGTGCAGCTTTAATTCCAACATCCATTACATATGCATCTCCAATATCCTTAAAAATTACGTACAAGGACAGCCTTTCCCCCAATAATATTTCCACTACCAGGCAACACGGTGGAATAAATAACCCCGCTCTCAACTGATTCGCCAAAGGACGGATCATCCATGTAAATGCTGTGTAAAGAATTTACTAGAGGATAAATGGTCTTCATTTGTTCATTGGCTTCTTCTTCCTTACCTGGTTCGACTGATCTGGCCATCCCAATGTGACTATGTGAATCGATAAATCCCGGGGTAACAGTATCATCTTCAATAATTATGTCATCGGCACTCCCTTCAACTACAGGTTTGCTGCTTCCAATGTACTTTATTTCATCACCTTCAAATCCAATAAACATTTCCTTTCTCTCGCTAATTCCATCAAACAATGTTCTTGTTTTAACCAATTTCATAAATTATATCTAGATCAGATCTGCAGAGTTATTTAGATTTGTCCCTATGGTAATATCATATTGGTCGAATTTGTTTTGATGATACTAAATTTGATCTTTTTCTCTTCTATAATAATAGGAATCCATAATTATGGATCAGCTTAATGAAGCTATTATACCAGTTAGCAAATGTTCTCTAACTAAATTTGACTAATGAGTAGAACATGGTAGACAGGAAAAGCTATTTGCAATATCTCTTCCTTAGATCTGTTTGATCGTTTCAAGAGGAAGATTAGTAGAATCCTACAGAAAAGAATCAAATGCTAAGGTAAAGGAGCGACTGCTTCTTGTTATCAGAGTCGTAGATGATGGAGAACTCCCAGCTCATGTAGTAAAGGGAATACATAGGAGTAAGCCTTGGGCTTCTTACTGGCTTGAAAGATATAGAGAACAAGGCGTCAAAGGATTAAGGAACAAACCAAAGAGTGGAAGAATACCACAGATTCCTTTAGCGGCATCCACTAGAATAAGAAAGACATTAAGAGAAAGCAGACAGGGATGGACTACCAAACAAGTAAATGATCTAATAGTGAACGAATCAGGAATACACTATCACTATACACATGTCTACCGACTACTACATAAATGGGGTTTTAAACAGAAAGTACCAAGAAAGGTACATGTAAACACTGCTTCAAAAGAAGAAAAAGAGGAATTCAAAAAAGAGCAAAGGTGGTTCTAGATAATCTACCTAAGGGATTTACAGCAGTATCTCTAGACGAATCATTCTTCTTATATGATAGCCTTGTTAGAAAAGTATGGATATTCAGAAATACAAGGCCGGTAGTCAGAATCACAGGTTCACATCAGCAATCATGTCTTTTTGGTGCTATCAGTCTTGACGGAAGACAGCTATTCAGACAGTACAATCATTTCAATGAAGACACATTCTGTGAATTCCTAAAGCTGATACATCACAAATTCCCAAAATGTTACGTATTCTTGGATAAGGCTCCTCAGCATTATAAATCCAATAAGATAAGGGAGTACATTAAAGAACGTAAGGGCAGTTTAATACCAGTCTATCTTCCAACAGCATCACCAGAATTCATGATACTAGAAGAATGCTGGAATATATCCAAAAGCGACCTTCTAGTACTAACATATTACACGTCATTTAGAGACTTCAGAACTAAGATAGGACAGTACTTTAGAACCAAGCACTTCAAATTCAACATGTATAAGTATCTAACTGGATATGGAAGTTAGATAACTTATGCT
>CAVPXM010000012.1:0-23812 GCA_963709405.1 uncultured Nitrososphaerales archaeon | reverse complement strand
TTGCGTAATTAGAAGCTTACGCAAGAGATCTATTAACTTCCGTATTCATACTTCAAGAAAAGATAAATAATCTATCCGCAAAATGTTATTATAATGAATCCGCCGTGGATGGATGGCTGGTTTCTTTCAATAGCCACGTGCAAATCACTATCAATAGTAATAGTATGTTATAGAAATGATTAAGGTTAAAGTGGTACGAAGATATGAAGTTGTCAATCAATATTTGAGAGCTTGATCTCTGTCATGAAATCAAGTTCCATATATCGAAAGATACTGAGATAATAGCTAGGTCCACTAATATCTATAGATTAATCTGTTTCTTGATCGAGTCTTGAAATTGTGATCGGCGTATTACCACATATACCTTAGTCTCTGGAAGTAGTCAATCTACCTAGATATCTGAGGCTTGGACATAATTGAATTCTATATTTTTCATATATTATTTGGTAACATATTAACTACATAACATGTGTTTGATTGATTTTGGTCGTTGACTACGTCTGGTTTTATAATTGTAGTAGACAAGGATCTGATATAGTAGTACTGACAGAAGTGCTATTCCAGCAGCCTTATGGTAGCCTCTTACTGGTAATGGGTCTATTCTAAAAACAGATTTAATATGTTCTATTAGTGGTTCTATCGATTTACTTCTCCAAGAGTAAATAGCCTGTCCTAACTCAGATTCATAGAATTGTATCAGCTCAAGTCTGTCAGTAGGGGTATGTTCATATCTTTGTATGGACATACCAGTTGAAATCCTCTTTAGTACTCAAGCCATATAGTTTATGGTCGTCATACCCAGAATCGCCTATCATGAAACATGTTTCTGGAGACAGAGATGATGATGATATCATCGGATTGTACATTTGATTATCTTGTACATTAGCAGTTGTAAAATCTGCTGCTAATGGGACTATGACTGAACCAGTACTTGATATCATATGTAGTTTGTAACCAAATATCCATCCTTTAGCATGGCTGAATCCCCATCTTGCGTCAGTATCTATGCCAGAACATGGTACTATACCTTGTTCATAGATGATTTGTGCCAAACATGTCCTTTGGCTTTCAGTAAAGTACTATCTATTGCAACAATGTATGGATTTATCATCTTTTCGCATACAAACATGCAGGTCATGATAGTAATCCTTTTTTTGATGTCTGTGGATATGGTCTTAAGTCGTCTGTCAAATGTTCGCCTGTCTGGTATTTGGGTAAGACCACATCTTTTCATTATCTTCTTATTGTAAGGATAATCCAATTCTAGGAATTCATGTAATGCATTGTTAGAATCCAGTCTAAACCATAGCCTAACTATGAAACATCTCAGAATTACAGTGGGAGAATAAACATATGGTCTGCCCCTTCTTCCCTTTTGCGATTCTGACCACGGTATCGAACCTATCAAGTACAGAATACTAAAAAGAATAGATTCACATTTACTACCATATGCTATCCTTTGGGAATGTTTGATTATGTTTCATCACAAATTCAGACACTCAAAGGATAGCTTTATCCTAATTCATTATAGACATAAAATATGGATCTGGAATATGCCCAAGCCTCAGATATCTAGTTGCCATATGACATCTTCATCATATTCAAACAAAACTAAAAAAGGCCAACGATACTGGTTACTTGGAGAGATATTATCTCATAGTAGTGGAGATATATTATATCATGACGGTCTTTGTTACCGTAAATAACTATGACTTGGTACATACATCAAAAAATGAAACAGAGATACATAACTTGTTATTACCAGTAAATATCCCTTTTAGGCTAAACCGAAGGTAGGTATAGCAGCACCTGTTATGGCTTTTCCTTCTTCTGAGCAAAGAAATAATACTATATTTGCTAAGTCTGGAGGCTTCACCCATTTGTTATGGTCTGCATTTGGCATTGCAATTCTATTTGCTTCTGTATCTATTGTACTTGGCATTATACAGTTTACATTAATATTCAAGTCCTTCACTTCTTCGGATAGTGATTCTACAAGCCGAATCAATCCTGATTTTGATGCCGCATAAGCAGAATCGTATCCAGTAGACTTCAAACCGGATCTGGAAGATACATGAACTATCTTTCCATTTTTTGAAGATATCATTTGAGGTATAACGTTTTTGCTTATTAGAAAGGCCGATTTAAGATTCATATTCATCATCAGATCCCATTCTTTTTCATCAAGTTCAGCCACACTCTTGCCTCCTATATAACCTCCAACCACATTAACTAAGATATGGATTCGACCATACTTGTCTAGGATACTAGAAACTAAATTCTTTACTTCCTCTTCTTTTCCTATATCTGCTTTCATTAGGCGTACCACTGACTTGATTTGAGCTTCAAGCTGATCTGCTTCTCTATCAACTACATACGAAGATATTACTGTAGCACCAGAAGTAATGAAAGCCTTTGATATAGCTCTGCCCAGTGCTCCAGTACCACCTGTTACCAATACAATTCTATCTGAAAAATCATACTTTATCCTGTTATGCTCTTCATTCATGCACGCAAAACCAAGTCTATTATGATTAACCTAATTAAAAAAGTGTTGTTATTCTAGATCTTTCTGTGTGTTGCGTATCATAAAGCAGCGCTCGGAATATTAGAGAATAATCTGAGGAATTGTGCTTTGACATTTTGATCCTGTTACGAATATTCAGGCGAAAATTGGGAAACAATGCTTGGCATATCTGATGAGCCGATGAAAAACTGACCCATGTCTTTGATTGGTTAGAATTGAACTCCATTCTTGTTCCTGATATCAGTTCTGCAGTTGCTGCATCATCGTTGCGAAGTCAGCAACTTCCCAGTGCTCGGCCAGTTTTTCATTTTCGATGCGATATAGCTGAAAGGCCATGACGTCGATTCTATTGCCGGTTGGCGTGACCGATTGGAAATCGCCTTTGTGGGTACCTTTGACCAGGTTCAGAACAGCCACATGATCCCTCTCTGCCACCATCCTTATTATCGGCAGTTCCAGGTCGGGGAAAGCGGTACGAAGTCCGGTGAAATACTTCTTGAGGTTTTCGCGCCCCGGGCTCTGACCAACTAGGTGATCGTTGTAATCCTCTGAGACTATTTGGTCGAAAACAGTCAAATTGCCGCGTTCGATAGCAGTGAAAAAACGTCGGATCAGAGCCTTATTCTCTTCAATATTTAAAGCCATATCAAAACATACCGTTCGTATTGGCGGCTTTGGCTGGATCTGGTACCTCCTGAAGTACGTCCCAATGCTCTATCATTTTCCCATCGGCATTGAATCTATAAATATCAACGCCAGCTATACCCCTGTCATTCGGATCATCATTGTACAGATTGATAAAATTTACATGCGCCCACACCCAATCGCCACTTGCAATAACACGATGTACCATTACACGCAAATTTTGCCTTGCTCCAGCAACACTGTTAAAGAACTCGCCCAAGGCTTTAGCTGTGGTGGGAATTATGGGATTATGCTGGATGTAGTCAGGCACCAAGTACTTTTCAACAGCCTGTACAGCCCGTTTTTTGTTGATCATTTCATCGTATAACGCTAGAATATTCTCAACATTGCGTTTACTTTGCGTATCATGTGCGATAATTAGTGGTTTCATTCTATTTCACCAAATCCGAACATTTGCGCTTTCATTATATCCAGTTCTTCATCTGATTTTTCACGAACTGCCCGGAGTAACTCTTCTGCATCCTTTCCCACGGGCGCTCTGATAGGAGCTGGCACTTGTTTAGAAATTTCAATTACCCTTGCAGCCGCTTCGGATGCAGGTAAACCGGCGTTTTGCATTTTGTTAAGTCCTATTGCGAATTGATCAAAATATTTTCCATATAGATTTTTTTGCTCAACTGTCATGTTTTCTGAAACCTGTTTCAATTGAGCGGCAGTCTTAGCCGGACCACCTGTGAGCAGGGAGCCAGGCTGCACCATTATAAAATCTATACCAAATGGTTTTAATTCAGTGCGGTAAACATCTGCAAATGCCTCCATTGCTGCTTTTGAAGCACTCGATGGTCCGCTGAAGGGGATCGGAAAACGTCCTGTCATCGATCCGATCTGAACAATGCGACCTTTTGCCTGACGTAATAAAGGCAAAAAAGCATGGATGGTAGCCAGGCTGCCAAAAACATTTACTTCAAATTCATGGCGAATAGCACTTAACGATAAAACTTCCATTGGCCCAGGGGTAAGTACACCGGCATTATTAATTAGGAGATCCAATCCGTCTTCATTAAGCAATTTTCTTACCTGCTCCTTCCAATTGTTTACCTGTTCTTCCTTGGCGATGTCGGTAATAGTAAGGGTAATTTCACCACCATCAGCCGATTGGTTTTGAAATTCGGCAGTTTCATTTGCTGACTGGGCTGTACCGAATACCCGGTAGCCCTTTGCAGAAAATCCGAGTGCGAGTTCCCGTCCAAGGCCGCTGCCAGCCCCGGTGATCGCCACTGTGGGTCCTCTCTGTTTCTTTGCTTGCGTCATGACCTTGCTCCCTTAGAGTGACCGCTTCTCTGCTCACACTTGGATTGTTGCGACCATGAAGACATAGTACTTGTGTCAATCATGTAATTTAGATATGTAAAATGAATTAATAAATTGGATAGTTAGTGCGCGCGCCCAGTCAGGAATACGTACCGTACCTAGTACGTCCATACTAACATGTTATAGGAAGAAATAGCCTAATGATTTCCTTCACCTATCGGCCTGGCAGCCTTCATGCTTGACCACGACGCGCGCAGTTACGAGCTGATCTCACAGGCGTTTGATGGACACCCCGGAGGCCTTACCCGAGACGATGTACTCGACAACATCACGCTGTTCTGGCTGACGAACACGGCGATTTCTGCGGCTCGTCTCTATTGGGAATACAAGGGCAGCTACTTCGACGTCAAAAATGTCTCGATCCCGGTTGCCGTGAGCGTCTTCCCTGACGAGCTCTATCAGGCCCCGCGAAGCTGGGCAGAGCGGGCATATCCCAAACTCATCCATTACAACAAGCTCGACAAAGGCGGGCACTTTGCGGCCTGGGAACAGCCCCAACTCTTTTCAGAAGAGGTTCGCGCGGGCTTCAGACCACTGCGGAAATAGGGGTTAGGACAACTTTTTCCTTATGCAATGCTACCTGGGCGAAACTTGGTTGAGCAATAATCGCTGGAATAATTATGATACTTGCTACTAATAACGTGATTAATAGGAGTGCATATTTAGTGCAAACTCTAATAACGGAATGGACTACGATAATCTGAAGAACAGATTCATTCGTTAAATCACAGTATGTCTTTGCTGAAGTCGTTTGGCTTTAATTCAAGATGATTATCGGCTATGATAGTCCAGATGCGATCAACTTTGAATCTAAACCGTATATCATGTAAGGCATGTTTATCCGTCGGGAGACTATCGATAAATGACAGAGTTGACAATGATGACACAGAAGGGACCGCCACACAAGCTCTTAGTGCCATATTCCAAAAATTAGATGCAAGGGGAGCTAAAACTAGATTTTTGGTTAACTAGCCGAATAATGCTCAGATTCAATACCTTTGCATATGAACCTTCATTGCACAATCTAACTTTGTCTTACCCATTCCTTCGTCGCCCAGAATACTAAACACTAGTACGTGTCACTGTCATCGTTAATCGAGTCCTATTGTTATCCTATTTGAATATCAGTTAACTTTCTATTGACAACATCAACCTTAGCAGAGAATGAAATCTTAGATACAGAGTTATTCTTACTAAAAGATGAACTCATATGGGCGCGCAGATCTTCAAATGGAAACTGGAATTGGACATCAAAGGATCTATCTACTTGATCATTTTGTGGACGCGCTTCCAGCTCTTTGATCCGTATGTCTAACACGGAATTCTCTTCAGATTTGGACTGTAAATCGGACTGAAGTCTTTCGATTTTGGTCTTAAGCTCAACTATGGTAGCTTGTTCAGATAATTGTTGGTCTCCAGTAGCAAATGAAGTAGATTTTTTTATTTCTTCTTCTAGATCCTTACTAACAGGAGATGCATCTCTGTTCAGATTTTCTACATCTGGAGGCCGGCCCTCATAATTTACAACAATATTGTTTGGATCAGCATCTGATGTTGTAGCTGATTCAATTTCCGAGTTTCCGGATGCATCAACCTCAATTTCTTTCATATTCTCCTTTGAAAGCGAAGATACTTCGCTTTTGGTCGTGTATTTGCGCTTATACTCTGGTGGTAAGCAGTCTTCTATCCACTTTGCAGTGATCTTTCCTTCCCTTATCTTATCTTTCAAAACCTCTTTTATTTTTCTAGACACTTGATCCCTTTCACATTGCTTGCTTTCATCCAGGCGGCGCGCGAGTTCATGTATGAGATCCTTTGTCTTGATGAAATTCTTGCCAAGTTGATCAACAACTAGTCTAAGGTTGATGATGATGCCTTTGATTGTTTGATCGTCTCAAAGACTATTATCATATTCTTCATTCATGTCTCTTTACCTCTTTTTAAGTAACTATATTGACGCTTCCGTGTTTTGGCAGAACCCTTAGATCGCGCCTCTTTGGTATCTTCAAATTGTCGATAGCAGAACATGCATTCTTCTTCTTTCTGAGTTAGATCCTGTTCTAACTGCTGAATTCTACATTTGCATTCTTTGTATTTGGTGCAATTTGATTGATGGTTTTCGTATAATTTATTATTAGCATATGTCATGTTTGTTGCACCTCTTGGAATTTAGCAACACAGTCTCTGCAAAGCAATAGAGAAATTGCTCCTAGGTTACCAACTTTTACCACGATCTTATCTGTAGCTTTTTCGAAACAGCCAGTTGCTTCACATATAAGGTTATTAACTTGGAAATCTAATACTTCTGTGTTCATAGGGGTTCATTCTCCTAAGTGCTATGGGATTCACTTGACTGCAGGCTTGCAAATCTACCGTCAAGTGAATCCTTGCTATTTTCTATCATTATTTTTGCCAACCGTCGTATTAGCATATCATATGTATCGCCCTTCTTACCTAGTGTTTTCAATAATTCCCGTGTGTCCCGGGTAATTCCTATTGTACTTATATTTACCACGTAGAGAATATAACTACCCTGATAGATAGATAGATACTATTAGGAAACTAATCCATAATGACATCTACGGAAATATATGGAATTACTAAATTCGATGAACAACACTACAGTCAGATAATTATAGATTTCATACTAAATAACCCTGGCTGTACTGCTGAGTGTATTATGAAAAATGAATTAGAAAAGCCAGAAGAAGAAAGGGAAATTGGACGAAAAAGATTATTTAAAATCTTAAAAAAGTTGAAAAGAAAGAAAGTGATTATGGAAAAGAAATCGCATAAAACAGCCAGAAATAAAATGCTTTATGTTAGAGAAGACAATCCTCTGTATACAGTCTCAAAGGAACTAAAAGAATTTGAAGAACTTTATCCCAGTTTATTAAAGAAAATAAAAGGAGAACATAAAGGATGGCAATCAGGAAAGTGGCCATTATATGATGCATCTGAGCTAATTTATGATACTACACTATTCTTATTCGATACCATGAGACTATATATGCTCAGGTCAGCAATGGTTTGGTCAAGAATAATTGAAGACAAATACACTAAAGAACTATTGAACTTTACTATCTTTTCAAAGTTATACCAGATGCAAATTAAAATTTCAGAAACACTTGATGATGTAACTCTCGGCGGTCAGAACGCGTTTATTTCATCTGTAGTAACAGAACTAGATGAGATAAAGGAAAGAATACAAGATGCATTAAGCAGATGGAACCGTTATGAAATAAAGAAAGAAATGGAACCAATATCAAATTTTGCTTCCAAGATCATATTAACTGAAATGGCCAGACTGAGAATATATTCTCAATCATCAACGTACAAATGGAAAATTAACCCCAATGACGTGGAAGGACTGGCTAAAGGCATGGCAGAAGACTTTAACACAAGGTCTAACATTGAAAATAATTTCGATACTTTCATGTCCATGGAGTTTGACCAAATGCGAGGAAAATAAATAGTATTTTGATAGAAAGGATCATACATTCTTTTCCTGTATCCTATTCTGTAATTTTAGTTATCAATGCCTCTGGCTTAACGTGAGCCAGTTTAGGATTATGTTGTATCATTGACATAATCTGGCTCATTTGATCACGCATAGCCTTTATCTCTCGATTATGTCTGATTTCCAAAGTTTCAATTTCACCTTTCTTTTTAGTTAGCTCATCCACCTTTTTACGCAAGCGATATTCTTCGTTTATAGTAAGGTCGTTTATTACTGCGGTATAACCGAGGGCTTTGTCATTGCCTTCTAGTAATTCTATATCAGACGGTTTGAAGTATGACTTGGTTAAGCCAGAACGATGACCCATCACATATTCTGAATAAAGAGGATTCATCCCCGCATTAATACAAGTTGTTTTGAAGAATTTGCGAAAACCATGACATTGCATTAGTTCGGTTCGCTGATATACTTGATTTGCTACCCTAACACCAGTCTTGTCGAGCAGTGAAGTAATCATTGTGGAAATAATATAATGACTGATTGGTTTCGGTCGGTTAACTTCCGTGACAGTATCAAATGATTTTCTCAATAGTGGTGTTGATTCATGTAATTTCTCACCCAATCGTTGTCTCCAGTCTAGATATTGGTCAATATAGTTAGCACATTCTGGTGTACAGAATGCTGCATAATATTCTTGCTCATTCTTGTAAACGGCAATCTTGTATAATTGGTATTTGTCAATTTTCTGTATGTCCCTTATTCTAAGATACGACAAGGCTCCTCTTCGTAACCCAGCTGAGGCCATTAATAATATGATGCACTTGTCTCTTAGTGATGGAGCACCATCTACCAATGCTTTAATTTGCTCTCTGGTGTATGGTTTGTCTTCAACGACATTTCTAAATCTACCCTTGAATTTTTTTATCTTATCCCAGTTTAGTACTACATCATTCATCTGGTAAAAGTGTCTGATTCCAGAGACATACATTGAAATCGAACCAGGTGCTAGTTTCTTATTCTGCTTCAAATGAATAATATAATCTCTTATCAAACCTTCTAGTTTTGGTATTTCAATGTTTAACATTTGTTCATATGCCTCCCTTTTGCAGAACTTCATAAAATAAGGGAATACTCTACGATAATTTGTTCTTGTTGCTTCTGAATCTACGCTGTTAATAAAGTTCGTGTATGCCTCGTTTTGGACATCATTATATTCTTCAATCTCAGACACAATAATCTGAGCATGAAGCCTGTATTAAAAGATAGTATATACTAGCATTTACCTTCTGAAATCTGAGGATTGTCATTAAACTCAAAAATGCGTCGTATCAAACTCAATAAAGAATTTAACCATCTAAGAAGCCGCGTTGTAATAATAAAAATGGGTTAGGATGTTCAATTTTGAACTTTTTTACTGATGGCAAGTTGTAAAGATCTATTTTTTCGGGCAGAAGCTATGTCTCAAATTGGTTTTGAGAACTGACTAGTTGTTGTAATTTAACTAATTCATAATCAAGTTGTTAGGCATGCAATTCTAATCTCAAAAGCTGAATGCCATATTTCATTCATTTACAATCCTAAATGGATCTGATCCTTGCGGGCAAAAAATGACTCTCGTTATAATACTTTTTAAATCTATCTATATATTAATTATATTAATGGACTATAAAAAAATAGATTATAAAAAGCTGTATGAAAACATTATTAATATCGATCCAAAGATCAGACTGGTTACTGTATGCGATTCGAATGGTAGAGTAATGTATTCGGAACATAACCAAGGTGTAAAAAATTTACTGACAACTGAAGAGAGCAAACAGTCTCTTGAACTAGCCGTAAATTCATGGAAGATACGCAGTAAACTTGAACCAAAAATTGGAAAAGGGAAATATGTCCTGGCTGAATATGAAAAGATTAAACGTATAACTATGCCGATACCTGGTGATGCTGATCGTCATCTACTGTATATAACTACAGAAGTAGAAGCCGATCATTCGAAAGTTATTCGTATGATAGGCGAGGTATCAATACGAAAATTGTTGTTATGACTACCGTGCAACTTTTCACGAAAAGAAATGAACAAGAGATGTTGTATTTAATGATTGCCTGAATTGTAAAGTCTGAAAATGCATACTATTACATATTATTACAATTGAAGTTTCAAATGGAGAAAGAATTAACAGTCTCAGTGACCTATTAACAATTCGTTATTAAATACAAAGATAGTAACAGAAGCTGAAGCATAATAGCTTCATTAAGCTGATCCATAATTATGGATTCCTATTATTATAGAAGAGAAAAAGATCAAATTTAGTATCATCAAAACAAATTCGACCAATATGATATTACCATAGGGACAAATCTAAATAACTCTGCAGATCTGATCTAGATATAATTTATGAAATTGGTTAAAACAAGAACATTGTTTGATGGAATTAGCGAGAGAAAGGAAATGTTTATTGGATTTGAAGGTGATGAAATAAAGTACATTGGAAGCAGCAAACCTGTAGTTGAAGGGAGTGCCGATGACATAATTATTGAAGCTGATACTGTTACCCCGGGATTTATCGATTCACATAGTCACATTGGGATGGCCAGATCAGTCGAACCAGGTAAGGAAGAAGAAGCCAATGAACAAATGAAGACCATTTATCCTCTAGTAAATTCTTTACACAGCATTTACATGGATGATCCGTCCTTTGGCGAATCAGTTGAGAGCGGGGTTATTTATTCCACCGTGTTGCCTGGTAGTGGAAATATTATTGGGGGAAAGGCTGTCCTTGTACGTAATTTTTAAGGATATTGGAGATGCATATGTAATGGATGTTGGAATTAAAGCTGCACTAGGATTTAACCCTCGTAGTACGACAGAATGGAAAGGTGAAAGGCCATCCACTCGTATGGGCGCCATAGCAATGCTTCGTGAAAATTTTATCAAAGCTAGAAAAATGCAAAGACTTATCCAAGAAGGAAAGAAAGTGATAGATGAAGTAGAACCCATTACTGAAATATTCCTTGACATACTTTATGGCAAATATAAGATGATGGTCCATGTTCATAAAGAAGACGATGTTATCGTTTTGATTCAGCTGGCAAGTGAGTTCGGAATTAAGGTGGTTGCAAATCATTGTGCTGATGTATATAGAACAGAGGTTTTTGCAGCATTAAAGTATGCATCTATTCCAATAGTGTACGGACCAATGGATTCATTTCCATACAAAACAGAGTTAAGACATGAAAGTTGGAGAAACGTGGAGAAACTGTTAGAGTCTGGAGCAAGGTTTTCCCTTATGAGTGATCATCCTGTCATTTTACAAAGAAATATGTTTTTTACTTTAAGACGCTTGTTGCGATTTGGTCTATCAAAAGCTGATGCAATCTCAAAAATTACTAGCGAAGCTGCAGAAATTATTGGGATCCGGTATATTGGACAGTTAAAACCTGGCTTTCGATCCTCTTTCGTAGTTTGGAATGGAGATCCATTTTCATTGTTAAGTTATCCCATCTTGGTTGTTGCAGAAGGAAATATGGTTTACAAAGAATAAAAAGCCGGCGTATGTGGAAAACGACTAGAACTAGAAATAAATAATAAACTGGTTTTACAGAGACTTTATGTGGATCTATTCTTATCTATTCATATAGCAGGAATAGATGTAATAAGAACAATCCAAATAAAGAATCTCCACTATAGCAATATATCTACCAGATTTTGTGTGCTGTACGAACAGATAAAATATGCCTGAAGAATCTTGTTCTCATAATATGAATATTAAGGAGAAAGAGTATACAAGAATTTGAGATGAAAAGGCCATTTCTGAGATCCACTATGGAATTAGAAGTTAATGCAGCAGTTAATGCATCTGAGTCTTCAGCTAAAGTAATTAATGCAGTTACTAGTATCATATACCATTGCTCACCTGAATTGAAATATGGTAGTAGAGTTACTTGCAAATCAGTTAACACTAACCCGCTAGATATAATTTATGAGCAAATACGGTCTAGATCTGTTCAGAATGTTTTTCGAAGAATACTAATTGGGAATCGTAGCAAAAATACTACATGGTTTTTTTTAAATAAGCAAGCAGCAAGTGTGGGTGTTGTGGCAATTATTGAAAACGAACAAGAATCTCCATTAGGACCTATACGAGTGACTTTAAATTGCGAAGAGTTAGATGCTATTATTAATTGGTTGGTTGATTGACAAGAACAATTTACTTTTTTTTATGTATATTGAATAATCTTAACTGGGTTTATTGTGGCAATTGGAGCATCTCAGAAGACATTAGTTTATGATGCTCTTTGACATTACAGATCAAAATAACCATATAATTTAAGATATTCGTGTACAGTTTTCTCATAACTGTTCTTACGATGGACGGTCATCAAATTCTGTAACTATGCAAGTCAATAATTGTCACCATTCATACTGGTTTTCATAGTCATGGTTACTAGCTATACATTTTGGCTTATCTCAAATAAGTCAGTTTTTTCAATCGATTCAAATTTGAATTTTGTACGTTTATTTTTACGAGAGTTAATCTACTTGGTTAATTATTATTGCTGAATTATAAAGAGGATGAGGAATCAAAATCAAATATATTATCAATAGTATTTATGTTCTATGTTTCAATGGTAATATCAAAGAAGGTAAAACTTGAAATAGAAATTGAGGTTGACATGCCGCTTGACATAATTGAAGATAGGGAACGATTCAGGGCTATAGAAAGCGGTTTAATTAGAAGTATTTCGAAAGGACTCTATGAACAAGGGGTTTCATTTAATATAGGTAAAGTCAAGTTTGAATCATAAATAAATGAAAATGATCATTTGGGACATTTCTTAATGATAACTGTCTTATTCCGTCATTATATGGAACACATTATCATGCAATATTTATGATGCAAAAACTTTATTTGTTGATATGGATTAGAATTCTGTTACATGTAGATATTAACTCCAGAATAGTTGGTCTTCATTCTGATGCAGACTAGATGATGAAAAGTACTCCACTATAGCAATATCATGTCTCTAGGCACAAGATTTTGTTAATGTGGTTTGGCTTTAACCATAATCAACTATTGTGGACTAATCGATTACATGCAATATGTATAATAAGAGAAAACATAATAGTTCTAATGGTTTCACGATCATGAATACTAATGAGCAGTATCTTTTTGGACGATTGTTATGGATAGGCATCTCGCTTGGCATTATCTTTGCTATTTTATTATATGCCCCATTTCCTTTATCTATAGTGTTAGCGATAACAGCTTTCATTTTGTTGAACTTTTATATTAGAAGAAAAGTTATTAAAAGAGTGAATACGAAGTTCGGTAGTACTAGCAGTTATTCCTCCTCATCCTTAAGCTATTCTTGTATTAATTGTGGAACAAAGCATAATGAAATTGCTTGTCCCGAATGCGGTTCAAAGATGAAAAGAGCAGACTTTGAATTTTAACGAGGATAAGAATGCTTACATCTAGCAGCCATGTGATTTCTGTAATACGCTATCACAATTGTAGCTCATGCAGTTAGGTATTAAAATTAGTAGATGTGTCTTTTACTTTGTTTTTAGTGTTATCTAGCTACGTGAGATCTATTGATTTAACCTCGACCAAGGATACATTTTCGGAAAAAAATAACTAAACCAACTTTGTGTCAACCTTATGGTGTTTATGGACAGTTCTTTATATATATCCAGATAGTTCAGAACGCTTGTTTGCCAAAAGGTCACGGCCGAAACAAATGGATTAGATGTAGGTATTTCATAATTCTTCATATATTCTGGCTCTCTTAAGTCAGTTACATTCTCTACTACCTCTTCTACAGTTTTCTCCACAGCTTCTACAACTGATTCTGCAACCTTTTTATCCGTCTCAATTTTCTTTTGTATGTTGGTAGTATAACTACTATTATCATCTTTTATGGAGGACTTTCGTAGTTGCGATGATGATACTGGTGGTGGTTTGTTAGGAATGTTCTTGCCAGGGACGATGGCTTCTTGTACAATAGGATTGTTCTTGGATTTTATCACAGTCCACTCTTCTCGTTTTGTCTCTTTAGCGGACTTCTTTTTTTCTACTGCTTCAGAGTCTACGTTAACGTGTTCGGTACTTGATTCACTAGGCTCGATATAGTCTTTATTTATGGCCATGTAACTACCTAAGTATATATTCAGTGCCAAATATATATCAATTTGGTATATATTTCAATCCGTCAAAATAGAACTCCCGTAGATTGATTGATTTCTAGAGCTTGCACCAGAAAAAGTTTCAGATTTTGAGTCATCTTTTCATATGTACACGCTGGAGGATGCAAAGAAACTCAGAGATGCTCTATCGTCATTCAAAGGTGGTTTGGTAAGATTGGTGGTTTCCAGCACTCCCTTCAAATGTCCAGCAGCCCCCTACGAGGCTGCCATGCTTATCGACGACCATCTTAGAGGCAAGGGCTTGCGTGACAAGTCAGACATACAGATATTCACGCCAGAGCCATTGCCAATGCCAGTAGCGGGTCCTGATGTAGGAAATGCGATTGTTTCTATCCTGAACGAAAAAGGAATAGGGTTTCACAGTAACACAAAGGCATCGTCAATAGATGGCGCTCGAAGGAAATCATATTCGAGAGCGGACTCAGGGAAAAGTACGACCTGCTTATAAAAATACCTCCGCATACCAGCCCCAAAGTCGTCAGAGAGAGTCTTCTTGCTGATGCATCAGGATGGATTCCGGTAGACCAAAAGAACATGCAAACAAAATGTGATAATGTTTACGCGATCGGAGACGTTGCTCTTGTGAAACTTCAGTCAGGAATGATGCTTCCAAAGGTCTGCCACATTTGCATTTGGTCAAGCCGAGATAGTAGCCAACAACATAGGGTCTTCTATCCTTGGAACTGAAATAAGAAGCTGGGATGGATTTGGAGAATGTTTCATTGAAACAGGGTCTGGAAATGCTGCATACGGCTCAGGTAGTTTTTACTCTTCACCAAAGCCTATGATAAATATGCAAATGCCAAGTAAAGAATTAAGAGAAAGAAAAGATACGTGGGGAAACTACTGGACAAGGAGGTTGGTATAATCAAATGAAGATAGGAATTATCATCAGCAGCACTGACCATGAAGTGGTGTGGAACACCCTAAGGTTTGCAAATAGTGCCATTCTAGAGAGTCACGAGGTGAAAATCTTTCTTCTCGGGGCCGGTGTTGAAATCGAAAATATCAAGAGCGAGAAATTCAACGTAAAAGAACAGCTCGACATGCTGAACCAACTTGGCGGAACTATGCTTGCTTGGCACTTGCATCAAGTCGCGTAACATGCAGTTTGAGGTATGTCCTATCTCTACTATGAAAGACATGCTAAAGCTGGTTGTAGATTCGGACAGGGTGCTGACATTCTAATGATGACATTTAGAACAATTGCAGTGGATGGGTACCATGAATCAGGAAAGGCTTTTTGAGCTGCATGCAGAAATATGCAAAACCTTATCGAATCCCGTAAGGCTCAGAATCATAAACGAACTGCAAGATGGAGAAATGACAGTCGGAGCTCTGGCAAAGAAGCTGAGGATAAGGCAGGCACATCTGTCTCAGCACCTATCCGTTCTTAGACAGAGAGGCGTTGTTGCAACAAGAAAGGATGGTTTGAATGTGTACTACAATATTGCAAACCCCAAGATCATCAAGGCATGCCAACTGATAAGAGATGTCTTGATGGAACATCTGCAGAAAGACCAGAGTATACTAACAAGTATCTCGGACATCAAATGATTGGAAAACCCCGGCCCTTATCTAAAGTAGCTATTGCTGTCGCAATTTCTACTACAAAGACTATGTCGGCCAACTCAAACAGATCTTCGTCTTACATTGATGTTTTTATATACATGCGTGATGTCTCTATAAGAGCCGAACAAGTGGAAAAAGATTTTTTCTTTAAAGGCAATTAAATAAAAAATAGAGAATGTGAAAAAGAACTAGAATAAAAATTATTTTTCCTCTTTTTATTACATTCTATCCATAATCTAACTATGGTTTGGCCTCATAAACTATGTTTAGTGGTGTCTCAAGCACTCTTTTGAAGTGAGAAAAGCCACTCTTCATTGCTACATCTTTTATTCTGTTTTCTCCTGCTTGTGCTCCCAGTGCAGGTCCATTGAAAGCTAATGAATTGGGAACGCATATTAGCGTAGAGGGAGCGTAAAACGTACTTGCTACTGGATTTACATTATTTTCTAATTCATATTGTGCAAATGGCTCTACAATCATGCAAGTACCACTATTATTCCTGCTATCGCCACCACCATCATCTTTCTTGATAACGTTTCTTGTGTGAGTTAATGCTCCTTCAGGATCTCCCATATCATGCAGGCAGTCAAAAAATGTAACAAAATCATAGCCACTCCCTGGAAATTCTGAAGCTGACGATACTTCAAATTTTGCATTATTTATTTTCTCTTTTTTTGCAGATTCCTTTGCTTTTTCAATTGATTCTTTGTGAAAATCAAATCCTGTAAAGGTAGAATTTGGATATGTTTTTGCCATCATCAAAGTAGTAATACCAAAACCACAGCCAACATCCGCTACTCTAGCACCTTTTTTTAGTTTTTCAAGAACATTTCCATTATCTACTGCCGGAATCCACGAATTAATCAAGTTACCAATGTAACCAGATTTGAAGAATTCAGTGCTTTGTTGCACAAAATCATTATCATATAGGTATGAGTTTGTTGACCAATTGAGATTTAGCTAACATGTAATGAGATTATTGTTGGACATGATTAACTGGTCTTTTTATAACAAATCGCTAGTTAGGCGAGGTGAAGTTATTCTAGATTTTGATGTCATAATTAGATAGTTGGTATAGTGAGTTGGACTTAATGAATGATGGAAAGAGGGGTGGACAGTACCACTATCCAGATTCGTTTATCCAATTACTAGGTTACATGAGGGTATATTTTCATCTGCCATACCGCCAAGCAGAAGGCGTAGTCATAGCTCATGCTGGTAATAAGATACCATCTATTCCAAACTACAGGTACAATTAACAGACGTATTAATAACCAGGATATCAGAATCAGCGAACGACATGAAGTAGGTAATGATGACGACATCATTATAGCATTAGATAGTACAGGAATCAAAGTTGCTAATAGAGGTGAATGGATACGACATAAATGGCACGTAAGAAGAGGTTATCTGAAAATACATGTAGCAGTAAACATCAAGAATAAGAAGATTATTTCTTTGGAGGTTACTAGTGAAGAAGTACACGATGGCAAGATGCTAAAGAAGTTGATTGATAATGCTTCTGCAAATAACAATGTAAAGGGTGCGTTAGCAGATGGTATGTATGACAGTAATAAGAATTTTAGATATCTATCCAAGAACCATATTAAACCTGGTATAAAGACAAGAAGTAATTCCAAGGTCAAGACAGGCAACTGTCAAGCAAGGAATAGGTCTGTAATGAGACAACAAGCAAACCTCAAAAGATGGAAACATAGCGTGAGCTATGGACAAAGGTGGATGGCAGAAACGGTATTCTCGTCTATCAAAAGAACGTTTGGCGAGTATGTAACTGCAAGAAAGTTTCAGCATGTAAATTTGGGATGTTATATCGAAAAGCCAGTTACAATAAAAGATTTAATTAAAAGACTATCAGCAGAGTTAGACTAGTAGTATAACAACAATATTGTTATATTCATATGTTATGATGGTATTTGTCAACGCTAGAGTGAAAAATGGCAAATATGTTGGAGATATTTTTAGTACTAATGTGAAGGCAGAGAAAATAATTTACTAAGACTATGCTTCTAAAAAAGGAACACCTGGCAGTAGAAGTGTATCCTGTTGATGTCAGCCATATGCTCTGTCTTTTGGGTTTTGAACAAATTCGAGTCTATCATTGCCTTCTCCTTCAATACCTCCTGAACATACTTTTGAACGTCGACTGGTTCAAGAGATGTACGAACGAGATTATATGACTCAAGCTCATCGATTACTTGTTTGGATACGTGCTGTATTCTATTTAATATAGCGTCTTGCACCTTCGCCTGACCCTCTCTAATCGATAAAACACCCCATGGAGGATATGTAGTCATTATAATGAGTGATGAGGAATTTGCACCAAACAGAAGAATCAAAACTATCCCCGTCATAATTATAGATTGCTTTAGCTGAACATGAACAATTTTTTTCGAAATCTCTGAACCTGTAATAAGCACTAAGTGTACGGTTAAACTATCAGTGGAAGCTGGGAATGACTTTTCATTTTGGAATATTATACCACACCCTGGAGCACAGATATGTAGATACATTCGATTAAACAATATAAATTGCATCATATATCTTACAATAAGGTAGAAGTATGGAATAGATATAGACACACGCCAACGACTGACATACACGTAAATTTTTATCTATTCAAAGTTCATGTATATCGAGCTGCTAGTCTAAGATCTGATATCCCATTTTAGAATATGCTTATAATTTGGCACGCCGCACATCTGTAATAGAGAACACATTTTCCGATATATTTATCCTGGATCTGATCGAACAACCGATATAATCTGATTTGGATTTGTCTACTATGTTTTATCTTTTCATTTATCCGCCATCTTCTGAACGAGCGGCAGCAGACATTGTATTGCGGGCCTTTGACCGTCCCATCTTTGTGTTGTTCTAACTACCGTGTAGCTTATATATTATCGATATCTTGAAGCTATGCAGTGTTGTCATGGTAACGTCTATTACTGCCGAGGACAACTCCCATGAAGATGACGACCTGATTTATGCTGGTGAATATCTGGATATTGCGAGAACCTCAAAAACCGATTACACTAAGAGACCAAGAGTAAGACGACTAATCTGTAGAGTATGCAGGTTGAAATTTAGAACACGCCACGAAACCCAAGCGCATATCAGGAGTGAACACAGAAGAGTTCAAGTTAATGGGTAATGGGTAATAGAAACGGATCGATTAGATAAGTCATGAGATATTCAAATAAATGCACGCGCCATTTATGGTAGCCACGTACATGAGTTCATGTTTCTAGAATCAGGTCTAATTATTATTAGTAAGAAGACACTCTTAGCGAATCTTATCTTGTCATATACTTTAACAAATTCATATGTCATCTAATCAACAGACAGTAGTTACGATAGACTTTCATACATATTCAGGCATTCGAAACGCTTTTCTGACTTCTGGACATAGGTGAGCGGGATATGTCACATAATGTAACTGGCTTTTCCAAACCGGGGTTGGATGTATATTTCCAATCTGCTAGGGCAAACGTTGATGGAAAGGCAACTAATCATCTCGTACAGTTCATTCAGTCGGCCCAACAGACGTTAGATTGTGCCATCTACGATTTAAAGGATCATGACGTAGTCGATGCTCTGAAAAGCGTTGCAGATAAGGTAATTCTTGGCATTGCATATGACGGTGGTAAGCAAAAGGAGGTGAAGGGTGGGCCTAGCCTAGATCCAAAACCTAAAGGAACCGCGCAGATAATCAAAGATGCAGGGCTTTCCAAATATATAGAGTATGATCCTAACAGCAGAAAGTACAAGATTACCCCCAGAGCACGCTTTAGCATTAGCTGATGAAAATAGTCCCATGTATCTACAAGGTATTTTCAAAGCTATAAAGTCATACTTTAAGGACGAAGAGGAATTCTTAAAGATGTTTAGGGGAGAAAGAACTCTTTCGTGGATGGATCATAATCCTTTCATGGCGGAAGGCTTTGTTGAATTCAGCTCTGTTGCATGAATCATTTTATCGTTCTTGTACATTATCTATATCTCTACATCCCGATAGCAAACATGTTATACAGTGATGCTTTTAGCAACATCTCTTTGGCCATATTCTGTAGGCAGCATGAATCAACCCGAAAACTTAATGAGAAAATTTCTGCTGACTTGAGCAAATCTCAAAAGACAATGGATCTATATATTTAAGCAAAAACAAATACGTCAACGCGAATATTTTATTCAGAAAATCAAAGAAGAACAGGAACAGGCAGACTCAAATATAAAATCAGGCGACCTAATGAGTGCGATGGCACATAAATTAACAGCCGACTGGTATTCATCTATGCTAGTTATTACGGCGCATTAGGTTACTTATTTTTTAGATTTTTGCTTTTGAATTATAGAATAAATTAGCAGCCTGATTTGTTTATGGGCAGAGTCTTTATCCTCAGATATTTTTCGATGTATTTTCGCATTGAGTGGTCAGAATAATGTTGCTTTGTCTACCTTTGTACTCTACATAATTGTAATCACAGGGTCATCATGGAACATTGGTTCTAATTGGAATCTTGTATTTTACACCCGAGAGACCCGGGATAGTTTTGTATTCTATTATAATTTTTCCTTATAGTATACCTCTTGTATGCATTCATAAATTCTTCTCTAGAGTTTAAAATAACCCGGGTATCCTGGGTGTAACTAGAGGACTTGACTGTGTTTCATTTAGATGCGCGCTACTTATAGTAAGAATTCCTGTCTAGATTCTCTTATTCAAAAAAATAATCTAGGTCACTACCGAATATGTCGAACTGACAGACATGACATGACTGTGAAGATTGCGATAGGAAGGTGACAATCACCATGCTAAGAAATCGTGTACAACCAGATTGCCACGAAATATACCCTTATTAATTTATTTAATACATCTAGTAACTAAATATTTTTTACGAGCCTAACTGTAAAATATGATGTTACATTCAGAGATACTCCTTAGACATACTAATATAGTTATTGAATAATTCTCTTATCCATTCTCTTTCTCTTTCAGTGATGTCGCGTATTTCTTTTGCAGGTATACCCCCCCAAAGTTTGCCCGATGGGATCTTCGTACCTGGTTTTAAGACTGAACCAGCTGCTGAAAATAGACCATTCTGCTATTTCAGACTGATCCATCACAATCGATCCAATACCGACTAAAGCGTTGTCCTTAATTGTGCATCCATGAAGGGTAACTGAATGACCAATTGTAACATTGTTTCCAATAATGGTAGGATATCTATTGGTTGTAACGTGAATCACACTATTATCCTGTATGTTAGTATTACATCCTGTGGCAAATAAAATTTCTATAGTTAAAAAATTAATTAGAAAGGCCTAGATAACAAATTCGAGTTTTCAGTCATGTCAAGCATCTTCCCATCATTTCCACCGAATTCTTCGCGAAGTGCAGGGGCGACACGCTTGCCTATTAATTCGGTAGCTCTCATCAGCTTCTCGTGAGGTAACGAGGCTGGATTCATCATAAAAGTGATCCGAGAAATGCCGCCTAGCGCCTTGCCGTGCCGGATGATCTTCTCAGCTACCTCATCTGGATCTCCTACAAGAAGTGCACCTTGCTGACCCCGCTGTGCATCAAAACTCGCACGGGTCATCTTAGGCCATCCACGTTCCTTTCCTATCTCCGTCATGGTACGTGCATAGCCTGGAAAGAAGCCATCAACTGCCTCTTGCGTGCTCTCTGCGACATAGCCCAGTGAATGCACGCCTACTTTCAATTGATCAGGTAAATAGCCGGCTCGCCTTCCAGCCTCCCTGTAAAGATCTATGAGTGGCCTGAAGCTGCGCGTTTCGCCGCCTATGATTGCGACCATCAACGGGAGTCCAAGCATACCAGCACGAACAAATGATTGTGGAGTTCCACCAACGCCTATCCATATCGGCAAAGGATTTTGTAAGGATCTAGGATACACTCCCTGACCATTCAGAGTAGGCCGATATTTGCCAGACCAGTGAACGTGCTCATTGTCACGAATCTTCAGTAGTAAATCGAGCTTCTCTTCGAAAAGCGAGTCATAGTCTTCCAATCTCAATCCGAACAGGGGAAACGCTTCGATGAACGAGCCACGGCCCACAACCATCTCTGCCCGACCTTGCGACAAGAAGATCGAGGGTTGAGAATTCTTGAAACACTCGTACCGGGTCGGCTGCGACTCAGGTACCGTTACTGCACTGGTGAGACGTATGCGTTGAGTTCGTGCGGCTGCCAGCTAGGATGACAACAGGAGCCGAATCAAGGAACTCCCGACGGTGATGTTCGCCGACTCCAAACACGTCTAACCCAATTTTATCTGCATATTCAATTTGTTCGACTAATCTTTGTAAACGCTCAGACGGGCTGACTGATATTCCAGCGTCATCCCATGCTGCGAAGCTATCAATTCCTACTTGCATATAAGGTTCATTAGGTAAGTACATTATTTTAAATACAGTAGTAATTCCTAACTTAGTCGGTATGAGGTACCGTACCTAGTAAGTAGGAATTTACTTGTAAGCATTAATGAAAGTATCCAATCTTTCAGATTTTATGACATCCAGTACTAGTTAGCATCTATAGCGTTCCCTTCTATTAATCGATGGTTAATATATAAGGAAATTACAGACCTCAAGAGAAAAAAAATACGGGTGTTAAATGAATGAGCGACGGGAAAAGAAGGAAACAAATCATGGTGGTAGATGACGAATCTGACCTTACTCTATTTTACAGAATGTCCCTAGAGAACTACAGCAACATTTTAACGGATTATCTGACATATCTGACGTAACTGACATGAGGCATGAACACATATGTCTCAACTCTAGACGCGCTTAGCAAGATGAAGTACTTAATCCAACAAATAATGTATCGTACGAGTCAATCAATTCCATCATTTCATTAGATAATTATTAGTGAATGAGAGAAGCGGTTACAGCGTATGGTATGCCCAGCGCTGAGGTGATTAAATGGAAGGTAAGGACGTCTGCAAAACATTGGAAGTAATAAGTATCGTCGTAGCAACATTAGGTTTGGCACTATCGTATTTCAGTACCTGAGGTATTGTCCAGACGTTTTGGTGGGAGCATACGAGGCGGTATATAATTCTGGCTACCAACTTGGTTGCAATTAGGACATTCCCACTTTGAATTAGATATTACCCAGTATTGAGTGAAAGTGAACTTATGATTCCAGTAACCGTTATCTGCCCAGACTTAATCTTCTTTGCTTCAGAAACAGAGTACAATGGACTGGCTGCTGACACCATATTATTCATCTAACCTCACACTTAGATTTCGAACTATACTACCATGAGTATACCTTGGACCAACAATATTTTCGAAAATTTGTACAGTCTGCTAATTTCAGTACCTGTTGTGATTCTTCTGGACCTAAAGCCTTGAGTTCAGCTAATATTCTTACAGTTAGATCTGATGTATTGATGACAAATTCAACTTGTGGCTTTGCTATCGGAATCCATCTTCCAAGGCGTAAGGCCTGATTATAATATTTGTAAATGTTAATTTGCTTACCATTATGAGTAACTAAAACCTTTAATGCTGCAATCCGCAGGAAGATCTCTTCCACTAGATAATTCCAAGACCAATATTCACGATGTTCATCTCCTAGTTCCTTCCGATTTGCTTTCAGACAGTGGCACATTCAGACGGATGGAAACTAACCTCCAGAATTCCTCTTCAGGTAATATAAGCATTTGATTTATAATTGCTTCATTACTGAAACTACAGCCTGTCCCTTTGTCTTGGAAACATTTATCTCTATCTTCTGATAATATACCTTTAGCAATCATCTTCTATCGTCCCTCACCAATTCGTGGAGCTGACATGTGCATCTGACGTTAGATTTGTGTTTCCAGACCTGCTCTAACGTTTCCTTTTTTATTATTTTCATATTTTACCACCACTACTCAAATTTGCTTAGGCAATTCTTACAAATAGAAAGTGAAATCTCACCTAGTTCTCCCATACTCATTTTAACTATGTCTGTGGCGTTGTTAAAGCGCCA
>CAVPXM010000011.1:0-6402 GCA_963709405.1 uncultured Nitrososphaerales archaeon | reverse complement strand
AGATTTTTATCATCTAGTGTTAAAGAATTTCATCCTCAGTTGTATTGACTTATTGTTTCTATACTTGATTGAAAATCTGTAGTCAATAATAGACCCAGGAAGTTTCAGCCCAGGAAGTTATGGTATAAGATCTGCCAAGATTTTGAACTTCTGAACTAGTCCTGGTAGGTCATTACTACCTGTCTGTAATTGCTTAATACTTGTTTGATTTATACCAAGATCTAAAAGCTGTGGAAGGCAGCTGTGAAAGAGTTTTAACCCCGCTGGATTGCGAAAGTTTTTGCACCTGCTCGGTGAGATTGCCGCTCTGTGGCAGGGTGAGATTCGCACCTGATTTTGTAACCAGTTCTCTGAATTTTTGTGATACTCAGCTAGTCTTTTCTGCACATCTTGAGATAGTTGAGGCGATGTTTGATTCTGGCTCTGCGCCTTCGCTTCGAAGTTGAATGTTGAAACTGACATAACCATAAGAGAAATTATCGTTAATCCCGCCATCAAAGCTAATTTTATATTTCCTTTCATAAGGGAGTTCCCTTTAAAAGTTTGTAGGTACGGTATAAATTTGTTACTTGTGAGCATTATCACGCATTACCCTAATTAAGAATAGTAGAACTAATGAGGACAATGAACTAGATGACCTAATATCTCATGTCATAACATATGGTAGTTCTGATCCACCTTATTATTACTTATTGTATTTAAAAACATTCTCATGATTTTCTCTAATCGTCAACCGCAAACAAAATCATTCTCGTCTATCTCTATCGGGCCGTAGATACCAGACATGTTTAATGAACCATTTCTATCAATCACCTTTTTGGCTTTCCTAAGCCCTGCACCTTTTAATGTACCCCTTACTCGCTTGTTCGATCTGTCTGAAGGTGCATCTTTGCAGAATAACATTTGTTCCACATCCGAGTTACGCAATGGAACTTGAATCTCTGGTTTAAAGGCTCGTATCTGACAATTCCAGACGTCCAAATCTACTATGATCTTCTTGGTTATCTTTCTGTCGTTCAGGATCACCGTAGTGGTCATGTCAATTATGATATATGGCGAGGTAATATTAAAATCAGTTCTTCTCAACAGAATAGTTATATTTTCCACTCTTCCACGGACGTATAATCAATCATGAAATCTGTAGTCTGACTATGGATGCCAAATTTGACCCTGTCATCACTCACTCACTCACTCACTCACTCACTCACAATTGCCACTGGTTGGAGGTTCCAGCGACCATGGTATATTTTGCTAACGATTCTAATCGGATGATGTATATCGTTCATCATTGAAACTTTCATCATCAAAAACAAACTCAAGAACAAATCAAATTAACATCACTTCGATAGCCAAAAAACACCCACTTTCTAATGACAATGAAGGGGTATCCACATACTTAACAAGTATAGCTGCAGTCAATGAATCGACTGCAATAAAATACAATGAAAGATTGAAGAAATTTGGATTGTTGGTATCCACTCATTATGACAATTCAAGTGTTGATAGTATTGTTATTCAAGTCAAGAAAAATATGATAGATGTCAATGATATACTTGGTAAATACATATTAAATCTAAAGCAAAACAATAAAACCATTTCACCAAATTGCTTAAAGAATCATATAATAACTATCAATCACTTGATACGACTGTATTCCCGGGATTATCGGCACGTTTCGTCTTGTATGGTAATGATAAGGTCTATAGAGTAAGACCTAAGACCACAGCAAAAAGCGAGCACTGAATTCTGGAAGATCACCATGACGTAGAGGTACTTATGAAAGGGGACATCCAATGATCACATGTATACATCAAAGAGGAGGAATGACATATTATGATGTTCGTACAAGATATGGATCAGAAAATTCATGGGTGTCAGCAAACACAATCTGCAGTCATATAAGAAGACGTTCCAGTTTATTCATAATATGAGAAAATATGGTATAAGAGATAAGTTATTCAAAGGTATTCTTACTCGTCGTTAGCTGAAACATTTGTTTCTGTGTCTAAGCTAAGATATGACATGTTTATAAAAGCGTACAATGAATCTAGAGAACAGGGAGGCATAAATGGTCTTACTCCATCAGAGGTGTTTCTACAAAGATTAATTTCATCCACCATACGTACAAGAACGAAGCAGCAAAGTGTAACCCATGTAGGTACGTAATAATGCAACCTATCGGTGCAAGTACAACAACTAATTATGTAAAAAAAATCATTATTCTTCTAGCTAGTTCCAATATCGATTGAAAATGCTAATGTGTTTTCAGTTTTATCAAATTCTATTCTCTGTTGTTTTGTCCTAATTCGTCAAATAGGAATTGAAATAAACTAGCCAAATATATAGACACTTTCATTCCCATATCATGTTGTATGACATATGAGTGCTTGTTCTGATCATTATTCGTCTCTTCATGTCTGTATGGATAGTCAGATATTTTTATCCATGATTCTAAAAAATCTAGAGCTGATTTCGTGGTATATTCATTTTTCATAAGTAGTAAAGAATCCTTATTTGCGGTCTTTGCCACGTATTCTGCTAGAGAAATAATTTCTTGTTCAGGTAGATATTTTATGACCTTTGAAACAAATGGTCTTCTAACAGATATAAAGCCAGCTTTTGCTGCAGTTAGAATGCCAATTTACGTGATCTTTTACTAATTTATTTACCAACGTATTGGCGCTGATATCTTTTTGTTCTGCTTCACGTCGCAATTTCTCTAGTGCTTTAGACTCAATTCTAAAGGTAACACTCTCACTTTTCTCCCTTCTTGATGGATGTAGTCTGCACTTTCTCCTCTCTAGTCAACGGTCGACAACGATTTCCCTGTCAATAAATATATAAAAATTGGCTTTTCTATCTATATTAGGATTATTTAGGGAATAATTAAACAAAATACTGAATTTCCGATATGTATATTCTCAAGACATAAAAATTCATCAGAAACTGCAATAATATAATTGCACTGTACCTTCATAGCATATTTTCAAACACAATGACACAAAAAAATCCTAGTTTTTTTATACATGATTCATCAAGGTAAGATGGTATCTATTCAACTTTGGAGGCGGTTTAATTATGCGTAAAACGAAGAGGATTTTGGTTATAGATGATGAATCTGATATTTGTATAACATTAGCGAATGTCTTGGAAGGCGACGGATTTGTAGTTCATACCTTTGATGATCCTCTTTTGGCATTGGAGGATTTTAGAGAGGATTTGTACGATCTTTTAATACTTGAAATCAAAATGAAAAAAATGAGTGGCTTTGAATTATATAAAGAAATCAAAAAGATAGATAATAAAGTTCAGGTGTGCTTTCTAACATCCAGTCAATTTAACTGTGGATCATGTATAGATGAACCTAGTGATTTAAAGAAAAATCAATTTATTCAAATACCAATTCAAAACGAAGAGCTGATAAAAATAATAAATGAAATAACAAGTTAAAACTATACTATTGATCATGTTTCTCTATTCCTAGGTATTGCAAACGCCGACCTACGTACTTTTTGTTATACCAAAGCTATTTGCAAGCTGTGGGTGGCTTTCTCCATTCCTATAATGGTTTACAATCTTTGATACTCTTGAGGAGAGCATAATACCGCTTCTTGAAGTTGAAATTTTAAAAGAATATGATACCTTTACAGTCAGGTGTATTAAAAAATTGCAAGAATAAAGTAAGGAAGAGGAATTTGATAATAGGATAAGATATGATACGAATGAAGCAGTAAAGAATCGAAAAGCACCAATTGGAATAAAGTTAGTGAAGGAGATGAATGATGAGCTTTATAAAATGTTTTTTTGGTGGATTGCTGTCGATAAATCTCTATCATTGGACATCAGATCCTTATCTGGCCCTCTATCCAGTAAAAAAATCTAGGAGTTACAACTGTGGTCCATATAAGTATTTGTCATCTTGTTCCTGCATATGATATCAATCATACAATTGCCATCGTTTCAACTTTCAAAATCTACAATGTTTTTCCAACTAACTGCTATATTCTTATAATTCGAAACTTGAACTATATTGAAGAATTGTAATGACATTGACTAGACATAAGGTAAAGAATGTTCCAATAGAATTCCAAGCCGACGAGTGTAAGTCTCGTACAATATAATGATGATATAAGGTAACGTTCATCATATTTTGAGAATGACCTTTAAATAGAGCGCAAATGTTGCTAAAAATACGGGGAAGTACGGCAAAGGTTCAACCGCGCTCATAACCGTGAAATGGGGCAACATGCTTCGCTGATTTTGTTATTTTCAAGTTGATCTTTTAAAAATCCATCTGTGTCTAACTTAATGATAAAGAAGATTAGGCTACTAGGATCACTAGCATTCTAAGCTTTAGCAGTGACTCCATTGCATCAATTCCTAACAACCCTCCTTCGGTCTCTTTTAGATCCATTTTATGTATTCTTTCAGGTACTCAGCCATTAGCTGGTTTACAATACCAGCCTTGAAGTCAGGTCATACCCAGTACAAGTGCAAGTCGGTTAGTAGTTTGCACTCTCGATAAGTAATAAGATTTTTTGAAATTTATTTAAGTTCAGTTGGATATTTCAATAAATGAATAGCAAACTTTAATGGTAACCTACAGTCGTATAGCTACATGGCGAATAAACAAAACAAGGCAATTGCTCATAGATTTATTCAAGAGACTATTTACTGAAGGAAAAGTAGACGAAGGCAAAAACTTTGTTACTCCTGATGTAGTTTATCATGGGTTAGAAGACGTTAGAGGTCTGGAAGATTTTAAAAAGTGGATAATCGAAGAACGCAAGTCATTTCCTGATATGCAGGTCACAATAGTAGAAGACATAGCAGAAGGAAGCAATGTTGCTGTTAGGTGGACCTTGAAAGCCACTCACGAACGGGACTTTGCTGGCTTACCGGCCAGTCATAAGAAGTTAGAAGCTCACGGCGTCGATATTTTTCATTTTGAAATGCCAAAATCAAGGAGGCGTGGACTATATTTGATGCGCTCGCACCGACATTAGGACTTGGTATTGTTAAGATAATACAGCCAGAGCAGTCTAAGAAATAAAACCCACATTACATCTTTTTTTATGTTTAGTATATAATCTACATAGAAGATAACTTTAATACGTGAATAACCCAAGTTAATAATTTATACATTTCTTTTTTTATTTATAAAATCACGCAACTTCATTGCCAAGTTCTATAGTTTTATGACCTTCTAAAACCGAAAGGGTTGTGACTACTGGGGCAAGAGATAATAGAACCTTGGCATGCAAGAAATGCCCCATACAATGATAGGGCATCAGAGGGCGGACTCTGATTTAACTAGTGTCTCTGAAGGCTCTATATTACGTCTATAATTAGCTGGCCCCTTTCTGCATATTCCTGCGGGTTTGTTTTGCTTTACTGGCGTCAGGACTCAACTTCAAGGTGATGATGTCGTCTTGCAGATAACTATACAGGCTGGTTAGGTTTTCCTTATTGGGATGCATGCAAATTACCACTCCCATCTTGCATATAAAGGTTCCAGTACTTTGAATGGCTCTGTAAAGTTAAGATATTTTCTCCTTGTTATAGTGATATGCAAATAGATTTAACCATTTTTGTACATGCTTCAATTTGCAGTTTTTCTTTCTACATGGAAAATAATAGTCGAAACATTCAGTCCTATCCTTTATGTACTGTATAGTCCTTTCTATGATACTTTTCTCATATGAAGAATGAATGTGATGATTTAGTTTCAAGAACTGACAGGCTTGTGGATACCAGGTACCACCATCTGTGGAAACTGGATGTTCTCCATATTCTTTTACAACATTTGATAAAAATCTCTCTGCCACAAACATATTTCTTTCTTTTGATATATTCAATCTTAGAACCTCTTTACTTTCAGGCTCTATTGCAACCCAGAGCCAAATTAACTCAGAACCAACCTTGATTTGGGTTTCGTCTAGTATGAATTCGAAGATCTTGGTCTTATTATAATACAACCTCTGAGCAACGCATATACTATGTCTTTAACATCATTCTTTTCTTATCTGACACATCATAAAAAACGAGAAAGAAACCTATAGCTTTTTCCTTAACTTTACAGAGCCCTTTGAATCATTCTATTTCTACGCGCAAGTGTTATTGTCCGAAGTTCGCATAATGAGATTGAAGAGACCAAGATAATAGTATGTATCATATCAGAAACACCGTCTGGCATTCATCTTCCAGTCTCGAGATTCATTCCTTGAGACCGAAGGACTCATGTCCTGATACAAATAGTTTTGAAATATTAGAATATCAAAACAAGAAAGTCTTCGAATGAATATTTTTCTTATTACTTTTGTTTATATATTGTGTAAATTATCTGATCCTCAATCTTGCCAGGAAAAATGGAGATGTATAACCTTACCCAAAGGAGAAGCG
>CAVPXM010000010.1:0-7615 GCA_963709405.1 uncultured Nitrososphaerales archaeon | reverse complement strand
TCAAATTTATACAAAGAATCAATTTTCATCATGCTATACAATGACAAAGTGCACTGTCCATTCGGGACTTTTTTGATGATGAGTGTGATGAATGTAAAAAGGAGTACCAATGAAATGAAGGGTCTCTCTCATACTTCAGATTTTATTAATCATAGAGATGATGATAAAACACATGGAATAAAAAAATATAAAGAATTTACTGAGGAGCGTGCAAAAAAATTGTATGAAGAATTACTCATTCAATATATCAAGAGATCACGCGAGATGAGGCAGAAGCAGTAAAAAGCCCAGAGCTATCATTAGAAAACAATGTAGTATACGAGGGATGCCTTTCTGGTCTTGGAGTCAGCTTAGAACATGATTCAATTTCTATAAAATACCCGGATACAACTTTCACGAAACCTGCATGATTGAATGAAGTTATCCATAAAATCCTGACCCAAATGAAGATACAGTGTTCCAAGAATGTATGATTAATCTTATCCCTCACCATTAAGAAAATTGAAGAAATAGAAGGCATAGAGCAACTAAAAAAAATAATTAAATTTGTCGCTGACGATATACCGAGGGATAATCAAAGAAGGATTAGGGAAAAAAAACTTCAGGTAGTTTAAAAAAATCGTTGAAAATGCCAAACTCTTTCAAATGAAGTGTGTTTTGCGTCTTCTATTCGCAAGGCAGGTAACGAAACTTTTTCTCTGATAAGTCGGAAATTGCATTCTGTAAAAGGTTGCAATCTGTAATCAAGATATTATTTTCATGGACTTCATGATAAAATAATACAAAAGACTCTGGATGGAAAAGTAATTATGGATTTAGAATTCAGAGTACTATTGCCTTAGGAAATAATTTAGTAGGCATGTAATTACAAATAAGAGCCTTGGAAGTAAATGAGGTAAATGTGAGTGTAATGCGAGTGAAGTGTAAGTGTAACATATAAGAAGGTAGTCAATACCTCACTACCAGATGTTCATGACAGGAGTTTTTCTACTGTTCATGCTTAACGACCACACTTGAGTGCATGAATATTACGTATGACCTAAAGATCGTCCAGAAGGTTAGATTGGGATTAAATATTCCCATGGTATTCCGACTAGCATAAAACGCAGTTATTCACCGACTATTCAAGCCTCTCATGTATTAATACTTAACGTGCTTCATCACTGTCGCCGTCAAGTGATGTAAGAAAATCGCATTCTTGGTAACCCTAATGACCAGTTGTCAGTCTCACTCGAAATGAGACTACCACTCATCATTACCTCATATACTTCTGCGGCCATGCTCAAGAGGAGGATCTGGTTCATTGACCTTACTCGAGAAAGTACGCATTGAATGACAATGTATCTTGTGAATCAATTGACGTGCCACTGGGCCAACCAACAATCAATCTATGTCCTGCTATGAATAGGTTTGGGGGTATTTCAATGATTTCTTGAGAAGGACTTATGATGACAAGCCTTCCTTAAATAGCCAAACCTCCCAGAACTGAACTCATTACTTTTCTACTTGTTACGATCTCAACCCGAATTCAATTGTGCGTCTTTACTTGCTATCTATTTATAAAGCATCCCACCTTATAGAACATAACAACTCTATTTTCCATTTGTTATAGAATCAGGTTTTATACAAAGAATAAAAAATGAATCCGTTAAGAATACTATATTCTTACAACAAGGAAAATCGAACTTATCATTTTAAATCGTTTGAAAAACTTTTACATATAGTCTATCATTGAAAGTTGATCATCGTTATTGGACATCTTACTTGTTTCCATATTACTTGTCACAATTAGATTAGGGAACTCAAAATTCATATTTCCTTTTAATACCAATTTCCTTATCTTTCCAAGTATTAAATTGGTATATGAATAATTTGCTGCAATATTGTGACTGGAAATAATTGGTTCGGTAAACTGGAAAATCCTGTTGTACTCTTTAGTTCCATTTTTTATGTCAAGTAACTTAAGGATAGTTTTCATTCTTTCCCATATGTCTCTTCTTAATCTTAAGATTGCGCCAAAAACGTACTTGACATTGGCCTTTCGACTATTGTCAATTATAGATTCAATATCGTCTGAAGAATCAGTAATAAGTGGTATAATGGGATCGATGTTTATACAACAGCGTATCCCAGCATCAGTAAACTTACTTATTACTTCAAACATTGCTGATGCAGGAGGTGTGCCTGGTTCAATATGCCTTCTTATATTTTCATCACATGTTGTTATAGACCACACTATGACGCAATTATCTTTATATTGTTTATGTAATTCCAGATCTCTTTTTATGATAGTCGACTTTGTAAATACATAGTAAGGAAAATTATGATTCTGCAAAACCTCAATACATTTTCTTGTCAGTTCAAACTTGAGTTCTGCCGCTTGATAAGCGTCTGTTGCAGAAGATATTATTACAGGACATATTTGTTTTTTGAATTTCCATGATCTTATCTGCTTCTCTAATATTTGCGGAGAATTACTCTTTGCATACACTTTATCATAAAATTCAGGAGACCATTGATAAGTAGCATAGCAATAACCACATCTGTGCTGGCAGCCTTGATATGGATTTATAGTGAGCCCTTCATATTCTCTTACAGTAAATGGATGAAGAATCATCTTGCTTTCTTTCATTTCAAATTCAGGTGCTTTATTCAGATCATACCACAAATTCAATGTAATAGAAGTGAGTACTACTGCTAGTTAAATCTGAAAACCTATAGGGGAGAGGGGGAAGATGATGTATGCTGGAATTGTCGAGGCCGATAACGATTCTGGGAACATTACAACAGCGATTTCATGTATCTTATTCAGAACTCATCCCAAAAATAGATAGAAATATCAGCTTGAGACTGTCCTGCGCATAAGTGTGGCTTACAATAGAGTCAAATGCCTTTCACCTGTCAAGAGAATCATTGATGATTTATGGGATGGAATAAGGTTGATACCTCCCTCAGAAAAACCAAATAATACCATCGGACGTCTAGTGGTATGATATAGGAAGGTACTGACTGGATGGCATTCACTTAATATAATTACTATCAAACTCCTTATCTGCGACAACAGATATGGCAAGATCAGGTTTATCAGAGAGAAATGTGTCGTACTCGAGCTCGAAAGAGGTTCATTTTATAGCATCTTGTCTTAATGTACCTATATGATTGGGCATAATCACTGGAAGTAACACGCAATTAAAAATAAATCAAACAAACAAATCTAAGAATTTAGTCTACTCGAAAATCAGCTTGAAAACTCTAATCATATCCCAGTCCCGATCACAGATCATTTAAATGTGAACATTGAATCATTCTGAGAGTGCAAGTTAGGTAGAATCCATCTGAATTATCTCTTCTACTCTTCGTACCAACTTCTGATTTTCTATGGGTTTCCGAATGAAATAGCTTGCATCGATTTCAGAAAATATATCTTGATATGTGCCATAGAAAATTTGACCAGCCGAAAGAAAACATACCTTTACGTTTTTATCCATTTTTTTAATTTCTCTATATAATTGAAAGCCGTTCATCCCTGGCAATATTACGTCAAGTATCACAAGATCATAATAGCTGACTCGATAAGACTCTAGTGCTGAATATGCATTATTAAAGGAATATACTTTAAATCCATATCGCTCTAAAACAATCTTGATCGTGAACATACAGTCATTATCATCATCTACTATCATTACTCGTTTTCCTTCTTCCAACAAACTACTAATCATTTTGTCAACCCTCAATTACCTCTTCAAAATTATATTGAGTCTGACAAGTTAATAACCAGCCACGCTCTTATAAGAGAGGGAGGGGAGCTTAATACGGTAATATACCGTACTGACAATCTAATATCGGAATGACAATAGCGAAGTGGAGTATGAAGAAGTTGGAACTGACCTTAATGCTAGATATTAAATATCTACTTGTTGTACTTCCTAACATAGGTGACATTATAGACTACAGACATGGGTTACACTTCTGCTGGCAGGAAGTGAATCCATATAGAAATCAGAACAAGGTTTAATCTAATACATGAAAAAGAATGGACTGGCGATACAGTATCTAATATTTGTAAAAGATACGGTACATCCAGAAAGACTTACTACAAGTGGAATAACAGATACAAACAGAAAGGGATAGAAGGACTTCTAGATAACTCTAAAAGACCTCATAATACTCCATGTAGAAAGGTAACATCAGAAATAGAAGAGACAATACTTGATCTACGACTAACCAAAAGGTTTGGATGTAGCAGGATCAAGTTTAGATTAAGAAAGGTTGTTGGAATCTCGTTAAGTACCAGAACTATATACAAGATACTAAAGAGACATGGTCTAAATGTTCTAAACTGTAAGACAAGGAATAATCAAAAATACAAAAGGTTTGCAATGAAACGACCTAACGATATGGTACAGATGGATATTCTTGGACCGTTTTATATTCGTAATTCTAGTCAAAGGAATTATTACATCATTAGCTGTCTGGACGATTGTTCAAGAATAGTCACTAGCAGATGGTCTGAAAGGAAGAGGTCAGTAGATGTTCTTAACGTACTGGAAGAATGGATAATCCTTAATGGTAAGCCTAAGAAGATAATGCATGACAATGGAAAGCAGTTTACATCCAAAATATTCAGACATTTCCTCGTACACAATCAGATAAAGGATAAGCAAATACCAAATTCATTCTTACCCACAGCTACAAGGGAAAATAGAAGCATATAACAAGATAGTGAAAAATGAGTTCCTAGCAGTTGAGGATATACCAAACACAGATGATGGTAAAATAAGATATGATAGTATGTTTGTTAAAGCGTACAATGAAACTAGAGAACATGGAGGCATAAATGGTCTTACTCCATCAGAGATGTTTCTACAAAGATTAATTACATCCACCATAAGTATAAGAACTAAGCAGCAAAGTGTAACTCATGTAGGGTACTTAATAATGTAACCTATCTGTGCAAGTACAACATCTACTTATGCAAAAATGCCTGAGGGAAAAGACCTGGACAGAAAAAGATTCTGCTCCAGATTCAGACTTGCTAAAGTGGACACGTATATCTTTTCTAGTAGCGTCCAGTTTAGTCATAATTTTTGCAATTAACTATGGCTTTCTAGAATATTATTATTAAACGATCCTGTACAGGGAAAGAGTGCCAATCTCAGTAAAATCCGGTACGCATCGCATGGCCACTTATACAATGGGTGGACTTTTCTTATCACATATTTCCTCAAATAGTAATATTTATTCTAGGTTGGTTCTAGTTCTTTCTTTGCTGACATTAGTATTAACATACTTGGTATGTGCGAAAGGAGGAAATCCGCATCTTTAGGAGTTGCAAGCGTTTTATCAGCCATCCTGGTAGAGGATTTCGTATGTTTTTATAGATGTTGCCTACATTTAGATAATGATCCTAAGAAAGGATTGCTAACAGATGCCTTGGACTTGACAACAAAGAATCTTGGTGCCTCAGCCATGAACAGATTTTGTTTGAAAGTTTGTTATACAATTGGTATTTATTGTTATTATAATGCTGGTATATTTTTATTATTGTGCAGTTAAAAAATTGGTACATGACTGAGTTTGTGGACTCCGAAGCAAACTGACTTTATACTTAGGACATCATTACTATTTATTTCTAGGCTTCGATTTTAGAAAAGACTATTTAAGTTGCTTCTTTCTTTACCCATTTATTTCCATTTTTCAGATACTTCTTTTTGACTGCTGTCCAACTCCTTTTTGTGACCTACCTCTTCTGCACTTTGTGTTTCACCTCCACGTCTCTTCTCAGGTTTTTGATATTGTTCTATAGCATTGGCGTGTACCTTTTCATAAATGTGCGACACGTGTTTAGATAATGAATCAATTTGTTTTTTTGTTCTAGGAGATAATCGTTTATCTATGCCTTTGCTACCTGTTCGTTTACCAGAACTTGTTTTTGATTTGTGTCAGGCATGATCTACCAGATCTATCAAAATACATACGATAAAAGTATTTTTAACTCGTACAGTTGTCGCTAATAGTCACAGTTAAAATCTGATCTCTGTTGCATTTTGTGAAAGTTGCCAATTGAATTCCTTTATGGTAACGACATCAATGCATCCAGATCTTAGGATACCTTACTTGTTATGTCTAATATCACGAACTATTCATTATTTATTTATCACCGCCGGAGCATAGGCTATCGTCTCTAGAAGTGGAATTAGAGTTTGTAAGTTTACTTTTAGATCAACAAGAATTTTCCAATTATTTTATATGAGTTTATCTACATGCGCAATGATACGGAGTTAGACAAAACTCAAGAAACTATCCGCAAATAGTATAACCCTTACAGTTTTTATCAACGAATAATAAAATTCAGTAAAAACGATCTTCATATAAAATGTGATCCGATTATAAACATGGAAGATCAAGAGGAGAAAAATATTTACGAAAGAGATTCTTAAACCAATCACTAAAGTAAGATCAAAACTAGACAAGGAGTTGCAAGAGCAAGAGGTGGAACCCACGGGTGGAGGAATGGGGGCAGGTGGTGGAGTGAAATCAACGAGAATACGATGTGTCACATGTTATAGATTTCTTTAATCAATATGCTTTTTCGGTTACCCCAAGTTGTAGTGGTGCGTTTCTGACAGAAATATCTTTTAAAGGGCGGTTTGAACTTATTGGAAAATTAATACTTATGGTATGGATAAGTTAATAAAATCTAAATCTAAATCACTTTTTCGTCATATAAATCCATTTATTTGTCATAATCCCGTGCAATTTCGAATACCTATGATTAATCATCCCTAATACTATCATTTTCGAACACCTAGAATAATAATTTAGCAATTGCCACTCAGTTGAAGACCTGAAATTACTGTATTTGGGACAAGATATTAGATAGAACATCTACTGCTGCCAATCGCTACGTTATCACTAATATGTAGTAACATCACTTCTATTCTATAGAGGCGATGTACCTACTACGTTTGATGGTTTCTGCCTATATTTTTGTCACATAAACTGTTTTGCAGAGATCATTTCACTTTTTTAAAATGAAACACCAATGCTAATATAATTGCTCCAAGAATAATACAGATCATAGGCGTATCGAATTCAAACACACTAATTATATATTGTCAATAAAACTCCTTTTTTAATTTATTACTACCAACAATTGCATGTTATAAACGCCTTTTCCAGAAATTTACTTCATTATCATAGCCAATCCCTGGTTGATTGTAACCTTATGAGAAATATCGCATTGGAGAATTGATAGATTCTAGTTTAATGAAATGGTATTAAACTATGTATACCATAGAGTAGTTAGTATGACAGATATTGCAAAGAAGGTAAAAAATGTGGAGCAAGATGCAGAAGCAAAATTTCAAACTGAAAAAGATCACGCCGAAGGAAAGCCTAGTTCTGAGACGCTTAATAAAGCCAAGGTAAAAGTAAGGGACGCTTTAACCTAGAAGTTATTCTCAAACCAACTTTTTCTTTGTTCAAGTGAATACTAATTATCGTCTCATCTTTATTCTGAATTGTCAATTTATTGCATCTGACTGAATAAAAGTCCAGTCCTCTGGCAATTTTCAACCCACGTAGTACGGCATCAAGTGTAAGATTCCTATTC
>CAVPXM010000009.1:0-10633 GCA_963709405.1 uncultured Nitrososphaerales archaeon | reverse complement strand
GCAGGTGATCACTTTTGTTTTTCTAAATAAAAGTGTAATAAGTGTAATACCTATTGAGTAATTTGAATCAGCTACTTTTAGGGCAACCAAGTATCGTATGTGATCATCCGTTTCCTTATCTCCTACTCAGGATGAATGAACAATACTGCGATAAGGTGTAATCCGACATTTTAGGTCATCTTAGTTCTAATTGATGTAGTGATTTGATAAGTTCCTGTTCGCTTGTGACTATGTCATCCGAGAAATTTACTGGCCACGGTGTTGGTACTGCTTCTTTTGCAAATAGTATTACTCGCTTTCCAGAATTCTTGGCTACAAACATCTCTATGCCAGTCCCGTAACTTGGTTTATTGGATAATACAACCAGAACATCACTCTTTCTTATTAATTCCAAATCGTGGTTGACAATTTGGTGAGATAGATCCTTCTTATCCCTAAAATCTTTGACGTTGGAGTAGTCCATACCTTTGCTCACCAAGTGGTCTAAAATATCAAAACCTTCCTTGTGTAAGAACGAGTATAATTGTCTAATCTCATATATGCCGCCGTATCCTATTGAACCACACACCATTATCTGCATGTTATAATCACCTCAAGATGTCTAACTACGATTATTAAGTTTCATTCTTGATGCTTCTCGAATGTGCCGTCCACGAACGACTTCAGTTTATGGAATTGGGTGGCTATCGACAAAATATACACAATAGACGAAATCTAGGCAAAATAATCACCATGAGTGAGAAGACAATCTCCGGTATATAGGAAGAATAGGCAATGTCTTCCAACTAAAGATATCGAAGCGCATTAGAGAAAGGTAAGCAAATACAATCTAGATATTATTAACATATTCTTAAAGCAATCCTTGGCAGCGATCCTGCTTGGAGTTCCTCAGTAAATGGTATTGTTGTAACTCAATGGCTTGACACTACTACACAACTACTGCTCGCAGAAGAATAATAAAAGCCTGGTCGTTCAATTTATCTAGTCATTGGCAGTTTTCTTGCTTAAATAGTGGACCAACTAGACGTCAAGGAAATAAAACGAGTACACGTGCAACAATGACAATGACAAGAGCAACAAATGTAATAATACTCAGACAATGCTATGCTGCCTAATTTGTAAGAATGAAAAAATTTTTGTTCCTCGGTTTGAAACTGATTATTACAGAGAATATACATTTGGACTTTATGTTGAGAATGCTAAATGGGGAAGTTGCCGTGTTTCATCTCCTGAAACCCTATTATTATAGTTCTCGCACAGCATATCTAAACCTCAAGAAAGTCGACGTCATGTACGATTTTTCTCCATATTATTAGTTTCATACCATAATTCCTACAAGCGATTAAATGTTTATTAATAATGGAAAAGTCTTAGGAAGAGACTGAAAATGATCAAATCGTTCAACGTAAGATCAGTATTGACAATGCTTCTAATTTCCGGTACCGCAATAACAGCTACAGTATTAACATTAATTGCATCTACTACACCGACTTCCACAACCGTAGGCACAATCAATGCCTATGGACAAACAGGAAGTATGGCTACACTACCAAATATAGGAGCAACGTATGCAGTAAGCATAGTTCCAGGCGCAGCTCAAAAGACTAACCTTATCCATTATTATCCCCCTTTGATTGCCATTCCAGTTGGAACTACCGTGGCATGGTTTAACAACGATCCAGGGCAACCTCACACTGTAACAAGTGGTTTACCAAATGCTACAGATTCGGGTGCCGTCTTTAACTCTGGTATTATGCCAGCAACGGCAAACTCATTCTTTCAATATACATTCAACAAAGAAGGTAATTTTCCATACCATTGTGAGATACATCCTTGGAGAGTGGCAATGGTATCTGTAAGTAGTGGGATCGAGAGAGGCAATAACTTTGAAATGACTTCAGGTGTAGGCCCAACCCTTAATCTTACAAAAGATGTTAGAACATTGCTTGATTTCAGGCCATTAACAGTACCGTTAGACAGATCAACACCACTTACATACAATATCACTATCTCCAAAAGCAATGACACTGCCAACAAGTTATTTTCAAAGACATTCACCGTACCTGGAGAAAAACTTCCGCTAGAGTTGATAGGGGGTAGAGACATTAATCAGACAAGCGTATATGGACCAGACTTTAGCAGCACCGGTGCATATCATGTTGAAGCGCCATTTCTTAAAGGTAATGCTGCTTATGACATAAAAGTTGAAATTACAGCAATCAATACAAAACAACCACAGAATAAGATAACAGACAGATTCAGTTTACGGACGGTCACATGATTTCTTTCCAGACCTTGTTGGTATAAATAAACAACATCGACCCATCTATTTCTTCTAAACAACTACATGAGCTGAAACTAATTTTTTACCTGTCGTTTCATCAAAACTAACTGTATATCTTCATCAGTAAGGCCGACAAGACAGCACATTCTCATTGCACTTGATGCCATGAAGAATATAGGAATTTCAGCTCTGAGATCAGAATGTTCTAACATCTTCTTTATGTGTTCTCTTGTGTAGGCTTAATCTGCCGCGCAACCATTACTATAGGGCAAGTATGAGTGTAATTATGGTCATCATCAAGTCATCACAATAGCCATAAATCAAAAGGCCTAGGAAGTGTCTGACACACTATCACATAGTTCCAACCTTGAATTAGTACCAGCGTCCGGTGATAGGGTACTAACGAAAGGATATCTATCATTTATGATAATCCATCCATGACTCATCTAATTACTCCAGATACAGATGCGGAGATTGAAGTAGATGCAGATGAAAGATATCTATCACTAGAGATATTTATACGAGTAAATAACTCAAAAGGCATAGCTATCGAGTGGTATAAGATTTTCATTATCATCCCATATGATCAAGCAAGGAATACCTTCAATTCGTTCAAGTCCTTTTGCTTCGATCTAGCAAGTGAGGTTTCATCTGTAGGGGTGATATTCGATCATTAAAGGATTGGACTAATTCATGCCGATCTTATACTCATAGTAATTCATGCGCCTTATACTTCTAGATATCGTGCGATTGGGCTAAAATCCTGACCCTTTTCTTGGTCGTGGATGCAGGCCAAGTTATTAGTATCTGTCTTGGTTCTCCAAATTGCCTGATTATCAGACAAATTATTTCTCCACACATCAAAGATAGACTTATGTTAACAAACTAAAGAAAATGCTTCAGCAAAGAATATCTGAATGAGTTAATGATGAGATAATGATTCATTATGGCATACAATGACTATGTGCTATGAATGCGTGGTCGTTATTGGGCATACTGATGACATAATTCTTGATTGGTAGGTATTTGCATCTCTAAAGAGAGAAGTATATGGGTACCTAACATTATAGAAATAATTGATTAGAACATCTGCAAAATATAACATTCGAGCAAATTGTGGAAGGCTGTGGTTTTCTTCGTAGATGTATCTACAAAGAACTCGCCCAAAAGTTGAAGTGGTGTTAATTGATTATGGCGCGGGATTTGCAATTTACATTAATTAATTTATCACCTATTGGTCAAATCTAGTTACGAATAACTTTAAATTGCTTCTATTTACAGCATTATTATATGCCAGTAGGAATTGATGACCTGGCTATCTACATTCCAAAGCTTTATGTCGACTATAAGGATTTTGCTAAGGCAAGAGGTATAGATCCACAGAAGCTAGAATACGGTATTGGAATAAAAAAGATGGCCTTGGTGGACACTAATCAGGATCCAGCATGTATGGCTGCTAACGCTTGCTTAAAATTAATGCAGAAAAATCATCTTCATCCTGAAGATATAGGTCGAATGTATATTGCTACTGAATCTGGTTTAGATGAGTCTAAAGCCATGAATTCTTTTGTGATAGGGATGTTGGAACAAGTATATGGAGAAGATAGCTTTGAACATGCAGGTGGAATTGAATGCAAATTTGCCTGTGTTAGTGGATCATACGCTATTTATGATAATGCAAATTGGATAAGAGCTGATGAAAACAATGGTAAAGCTGCTGTTGTAATTGTAAGCGATATTGCAAAATACGATATCGGATCTGCTGGTGAGTATACACAAGGAGCAGGTGCGGTTGCAATTCTCGTGAAGGAGAATCCTCGATTGTTAAGTTTTGATCAAAAGGTTACATCTACTATCATAAAGAATGAATATGACTTTTATCGGCCTTTTGGAAAAGAAACACCCCTTGTCAATGGAAATTATTCTAATCTATTGTATTTGATCCAGGTAAGAAAAGCATTTGATAGTTATAAGGAAAAGGCCATTAAAACCGGTTTAATTACCTTGAAAGATGGAGAATCCATTACAGACCATATAGATTTATTCAGTGTACATCTTCCCTACAGGAAAATGGGTGAGAAGGCATTAGCCTATCTATTGCGGCATGAATGGCGATACCTTCCACGCTGGAAGCAAGTTATAAGGGAATTAGGTATGGAAGAGCCATTACCAAAAGATCCTAGAGGCACCATCGAATCTATATTGGCAGATATTGAATTCATGAAATCTGATGAAAAATTTAGACGTGCATTCATGCAGACATCCTTCTATAATGAGGTCTATGAAAGGAAGATGTCTAGCTCTCTTGAGGCTTCTGCCATAATTGGAAACTTGTATACGGCATCGATGTATATGGGATTTAGAAGCCTCCTTGAATTTGAATACAAGAAAGGTGTTGAACTAGAAGGCAAGAGAGTTGGTTTTGGATCATATGGGAGCGGGAGTAGTGCCATGGTGTTTAGCGGCGTGATACAGCCAGGCTATAAAGAAGTTGTGAAGCGAATGAATTTGGAAGAAGAAATTGGGATACGTACGAAACTATCTATGGAAGAATATGAGAGACTGCATAATGGGCGAGAAATGGGATTGAATGATTCTATTCTTCATAATCGTCAGGAGTTTCTATTGATAAAGATTGGTGGGATCACTGCCGACAAGGCTGGATTGAGAGAGTATGTTTATGCCAATTAAGTTTTATGAATAGCTTTCGTAGCAACAGTATTGTGCTAATCATTAATTAATTGCCGATACACGATTAAATGACCTATATTTCAGTGCACTGATCTGACGTGTGATGACTAGTGGATTAAGAATATCGGATTTCTTCGAACAAGGAATATCTCTATATAATAAAATAAAAACATGCGTCTTGAAGGCGTTATTGCAAAGAAGACTAGTTTATACTAACAGGACACAAGATCTAGAGATTGGTTGAAAATTAAGTGTCCAAACCCAACGATTGTGTGATCATATATTATACCAATGGGGAAGGGAGTAGGGAGTAGGGAGAGGTTTTGTGGTACATTCGTTCTTGTTGCACATGCTTGTAGGGGTAAGTTGAGATTCTTGGGTCATACTGGCAGCGGATTTACAATTGATCAACTTGGGGAAATATATGTTAGGCTGAAGGAAATTATGTTAGACAAATGTCCTATCGGTTATATGCCATACACAAGTTGAAATCCCGTCTGGGTCAAAATTGATCTTATGACAGAAGTAAAGTATAACGGTTGGACAAATGAAAAGATGAGCGTCTATATTTCTTAGAGAAGAATAGAAACGTGAAGAATGTGCTAGCGAATATGAAAGGCGTTTTGAAGATATTACCGTTATTTCCTGAAGAGGAGCAGAGAAATAGAAAATCGGCTAAAAAATCAACACTAGTCAAAGGAATAGAAAAAACAGAAAAGACATCATAAATCGATAAATTCTGTAATCTTTACAAAGTGTTCTGCTCGAGGACAAAAGAACAACATCAGCTAACTAAACGAAATTTGATCGAACACTATATAAAAACTTGGAAAAATGATCTTCGTATCTTTGTACCTATCCAGATATCGTATACTTGCGAGTAGATCAGAAGGCTTGCAGAAATTATCGGTTAAATGTTATCAAAGAATCCACAAACAAATTACAATGAATTAGGATGGCATCAATAGAAAAAAATCTTCTTCGATCATAATCAGAAGGCAAAATGAAAAATCATGGCATCTGTTTTTTCTACTCAGATTTCGTAAGCCTCTGTGTCTGTGCCCATAGGGCGGGATAAGCTAAAGAGGTATTTCCTACAGATTTTACTTTATTAGATATACCTAAAATTGTTAGAAATATTTGGGATCCTTGGAATGATATTTTGGAAAATATTTTGTAGGCCAATTATCGATAGATCCCGCATACTGTTTGCCAGTCGTCTCTCGGACTATTATTTCACATCTACGTTCTTTAGATTATGTTTAATTTATCTGCACATTTTTTATGATAGTATTTTTTGTGAGCTCGTCCTGAACTAATAATCATATCGCTCCTATCGAATTTCATCTTACAATGACGACATAGACCATTCTGTTTAAGAATAATATATCTTTCAACATCCATATATTTTAAGAGGCTAGTCATAACTAAGCAAACAATACTAGAGTTTGTCTTATTTAAGGTGTTTCATTCGAGAATATTTAACTTCAGAAATACTTAGCAGCCATATCCAATACATTATTCACATAATCAAGATATCCTATGCATTGGTTTGCTTAAAGATACATTCCCAATAGGAGTTTGTATATTTGTCTTATTTGCATTTCTTATCTATCTATTATTTAGTATTGGATGAATTAATCGATCATCTAATATGCATTCACCCCTAGTGACTTGACTACTCTGATATAGCCGGTGTCTGAACACCAGACTCAAAGTAGGCATTGCAAATAAGTGGGCCCCAAGATCAGAATTGCTCCGCAAAAATGAATCCATCGGCTAGCAGAGCCCACTGTTCTATGAATGGATCGCGTCAAATGCACAGAATTAGTAAAACACCCGTATCGGTAACTCATTTGAGGTAGGCTGGTGTTGGCAGTTATGTTTGAACATAATTAAATTCAGCATTTCGTTCATGGATTGAAGCCAATCCAGTTATGATGAGACTAATTATTGAGGTAGGCGCACCTGTGACGCGAACCTTTCGCTCCTTGCTATTAAAGTAGCCACATCTAGAAGACAATTTTCGAATTATGGAGGTGAATTATGTAAGGAAAGTAATTTAACAGCATTGTAATATCATTGGTAATTACTTTGTAAAGTGAATATGATTATTATGACAAACTAATTTTATGGCTACAGCTTTGCTAACTCATAGCAAAATGACCAGAGATACTTTACATAATGAACTTATCGTGCCATTTACCTTAACTTCTGGCAGACAGAATAAGAATAGTAATATATTATTTGTTTACATCCGCCATTGAAAGCTTTGCTTCTAAAGAATTCATGTCGGCTATCTCAGTTATATTGTCCAAGAGATCTATGTTTTCAAATGGTTTCCGAACATAATATCTCCCTCCAAGGGCAGGAAATAATTCATTCTTCAACGCACTATAGTCATGCAATTCACCCAATACAGCTAGAAAACATATTCTAACTTAGCTGTCTACCATTCTTAGTTGTTTATAAAATTCAAAACCATTTATTCCTGGGCAGCTTGATATCTAAATATAACTAAATCATAAGCATTAAATCTGAAACTTTTCAATGCTCGTAGAGGCGAATTACATGTCTCAATTTCAAAGTCACTTTTTTCTAAAATGGGACTGAGCTCGAAAATAAAATCTTCCTTATCATCTACTATGAAGATTAGTCGTGTTTATCCTTTCTTATTTTCTGTCACTAATTCTTTTTCTCTTTTCCTACTCTTCTTGTTATATGTCTAACCTCTTGTTCATTTTGTTGCCGTCCATAGTCAAGCTGTTTATCAGTTGAGAGTGGCAACGTGAAGTAAAAAGTTGCCCCTTTGCCATTTTCATTATTTTCAGCCCATATTTTACCCCCATGAGCTTCAATAATATTTTACACATATACAATCCTAAGCCAGTTCCCGAATATGAACTGCTCACAAATTTAGAAAACATATTCGGGAATATCACTGGAATCAATATCCCTCTCCAGATTCCTTTACACTTACGACTATGGATTGATTTCCTTCTTCAAGGTCGATATTTATCTACAGTATGGATATGAATGATTCTCTTTTCTTTTTCAGAAAATTCTACAGCATTACTAATTGAATTCGATAATACCTGCGCTATTCTGTTTTTATCAACTTTCTACTATTATGTCATAATCCCTCAGTCTTAGTTCGTATAATATATTTACCTGACCTATTTGTTGTTTTATTTCACTTTTTATATTCTTCTGTTGTATCTTACTGGTATATTCTTTTAGAACATCTGCTATTACAAGGTTAAAATTTATCTCTTCTTTGTTTAGCTTTAATGAACTACTTTCAATCTTTGTTACATCCAATACGTTATCTGTAAGTCGTTTTAACCTTCTTGCATTCCTTATAACAACGTCCAAATAATCAAGTTGTTTAGGATCTGTTGTCTCAGAACGTATAATTTCAGTCAGTCCCAGTATTGGCTGTATCGGTGTTCGTAATTCATGAGCGGCCACGTTAATGAATTCATCTTTCATTTTTTCAGACTCTTTTAGTTTCTGGTATTGCGTTTGGATCACCGCATTTCTGTCTCTCAATATTGCATTATATTGAATGCTTGATAATGCTAGGGCTATTATGTTGACAAAATATGCTACATCCTTGAGATATGCGCAACATTATGCGCTGTCTCAAATGATGCGACTGAAAATGCCATTATTGTTTGACCAAAAATATCAATTAGTATGGCCAAAACTATTCCCTTATAGAAAACGTCAGTTTTCTTATAAAGTCCCTTTTATAAAAGTAAACTAAAGCAATCAAGAATAGCACAAGGGATGGAATTTCATATGGCCTATGTATAGGAGAGTTATCCAATACTGAACCAGGAAATACAATGTAAAAAGAGCTGACAGCTAATACGGCGGACGCAATAGCGAGTACCCTATCAAAGAAATTACAAGCAGTTTTGGAGAGCTTTTTGCTTTCTTTTTTCCCTCCTGTTGTAGCTGTCCTGAGGTAGCTGGGGCAGAAGAATCTGGACTAGATAAGATCGGATAACCTACAATTGCTATAGCCAACATAGCACTGAGAAATATTCGTCCAGCAAACCATGTTTGAGGTATAAAATATTTTAGAAAAATAGGCTGATCCATAAAATTAAAAGATATTATCACATGAAGAACGTCGATAGCAGCGTTGACTAGAAAACCTAGGCCAATAAAGAGACTGAATCTATCATTTAATGTACGCGCCCTAGACATATAATAAAACGCCAATATTGCGGCAAATATTACTGCATTCAATTCAATATAGAAATGATGGATTTCCGATGCCATCCAGGTATTAGGGTTTAGAGATAGTAGAGTAATAATACAGAGAGGGATACAAGGCACAAGAGTATATTTTATTAGAGTTTCATACTTAGGAACGAAGAATGAGGAATCGTGAGATAATATCCGATCTAAATGTATTGTCACAATTTATTTCACAAGGGTGTCTTATCTAACGTACTTGTATCTATTGAACTTTCCTGTTATTTTTTATAATGCGGTTAGGACTTGTCACATAATTTTTATTCCTTCAACCAAATATGTTCTATTATATCTCAAATACAATCTTAACCTCAATACTCACGGGACAGAGAAAAGCATAGGGATTATCATTAGTAAAAATACTATATTATGTGATCCGAATTATTTGCTTAGTAACGGTAGTTGATGATGTACTATTAGGTTTAAGACTAGATAAGTGTGAATTCGATTGAATCGAGAATGTAAAGCGAGTAAACGACGTATCTTTTCTACAGGGATTGTGCAAAAGCATAGTTTAGATGGAATGACTGAAGCCAGTATTGGTGGTTTTGATAATAATGGGAGAAGGATTAAGGAATTCGCGGATCAATTTAAAATAATGCTTTTTGATTTGCTAAGTCTTGTGCCGTTAAGAACCTTAAAGATATATCACCTTATCCATGGCATGGCATGAACAGTGATAGAAACATGAAGAGTACGATATGGCATCTATTTTAAGTAATTTTCCCTGCAATCGCTTTCAAAAACGATATAGCGTTATTCTCTGCACCGATCATTAGCATATAATGTCCAGGTATCAAATCCTTCGAAGGGGTAAAAATAAAGGTGATTATTTCTTTCTTCTTTTTATGACCATCAATTGTGAACGAATTCTTGCTAAAATGTCCCAGAGAATTGTCAAGATTTCCAGTTGTAGTGAAAGTTCCTGATACAACCATATGGATAAAATTGTCGTTTGTAGAATGAAATGCAGACGTTCCTGCTGCTTTAACCTTAATCTTAATTTTTTCACTCTCACCCCTTTTTATCGTTAGCTCTTTCTTTTCTAGATTAGACTGAATATTTACTGAAAATGGCAGGTGTCTGTCAATCGCATCTACCTTACCGATCTTATTTTCTGACCACTCTGTAAACCAAATCTGTTGGGCGTTGCCGCTATTATCATCACGTTTCTCTATAGAAAACTGCAATATGTTGGCAATACCACATGTTTGCTTAATATTGTTACTAACGCTAGAGTTTATTATTTTATTGAATGAAGGACATGTGCCCCATAACCTGTTTTGTGAAGGAATCCAATACTCTATTAGGGTCCTTTGTGAAGGATCAAATCTGGCTATCTTATTTCCTTCCCATTCATTGAACCAAAAAGACCGACCCGCATTTTTG
>CAVPXM010000008.1:0-13112 GCA_963709405.1 uncultured Nitrososphaerales archaeon | reverse complement strand
TCTAATCTATATGTTAATTTACAAGTAAAGAGAACATTAAAGGATTAATTAACCATGTATGTATCGTGTCTATACCTTATAGGAAAGTTTTAGGAGTACAATAAAAGCATTAGATCTACCTATCTAAGCAGATATTGTCTATCTCGCCATACTACCGACTGTCCATTTTTTTTAATCTGTATCATTAAAGACAATATAATATTGGTAACGTAAGCAACAACAAGAAATGCAGCTCCAAATGGTGAGATAATAGCATAAACAAGGGAGATCTTGAATCTCCATGCTTTCGCACTCGATCCAGCAAACAATCCAATACATGCAGATAAATTCAACAATAGTATCATGAAATGTATTTGGTCCAAGAGTTTAGATGATTGATCCAGTATAAAGTTTGAATTATCAACCCTATAATTATATAATGTTGGGTTTGAGTCTGGAACTCTCGCGATACCAAAACTGTATGGAAGCAAAATAAAAGGGAATAAGGTCATAAGAAATATAACCAATAGATTACGAATCACTTTTCTCTTCTTCTTTCCGTTCGTATTAAGAAGTGCTGGCACTATTGTTCTCGCTATACCATGCCACAACGTAAGGAGGTCGCTAGACCATAAAGCAGTTAAGCTTTTATCCATTTGCACGCCTCCAATTTTATAGCCCACTTCTTTTGTTCTTATTCCAAGTGCTTCATCTTCTCTGATATTACTACGGATCACTTTATAGGTCCCGATATCTTCAAAGACTTTTCTTTTTATTGCAATGAAGCAACCCATGAGACTAGCCGCCTTAGATTCAGGATTGTTAATATCGAATGCACTATATCCGAAAAGGGTACCAATTAGATTCCAGACTGGATTTACCATCTTTGACCAGAAATCTCGTAGCTCAACGAAAGGAAAACCCGTAAGTACATCTAGATTTTCTTTCTTGAAATAAGAGATAGATGATATGATAGTATCCTTATTGATATAACAAGTATCTGCATCAGTAAAAATCAAAATGTCTCCTTTGCTACAAATATAGCCTTGTTGTGAGGCCCAACTCTTACCAGTCCAGCCTTTTGGTTTATCTTTTAGTGATATTATTCTTAGTTTCTCGCGACTATTTTTATTATTATTATTGCCGCTAATTGGCATGAAATCTTTTTCTCCTAACGATACAGTTACAGTTGCATCGTCAGTTCTTCTTCTTCTTCTATTACCATTAACTGAAGTTAAAGTATTTGAATTAATGGAAAAAATATTAGAATTTCCATTGGTGAATTCTAGTTTTTGCCGTTGTTGAGATAGAGATCCTGTACCCTCGCAGAGATAACCCTTTTGTATTTCATGCATGATTTTAAGGGTGTTATCAGTAGAATTGTCGTTTACTGCAATTATCTCAAAGTTAGGATAATCTTGGCTGAGTAAAGACGTCAGACATCTTGCAATATGATTTTGCTCGTTCCTGGCAGGTACTATTATACTTACAAATGGTAATTCAGTATCACCACAACGATCTTTAATGTTAATCTGATTCAAATTGTTGCATGTTGATGATGATTTGGCTTGCCGATTGTGATCGATGGATGGAGTACGATAGTAATTTCTCAGGGATATGGCAAATAAATAAATCCATAGTGCATTCAATATTATTAATACGAGTGGAAGCAAAAGGTTATTTGTAATAAAAAATGCTGATTTAGTCTGGATTAATGATTGAATAAATGCTGCAAGTATTTCCAAATATCTTACCCCAACTCATACGGCAGATTCTGAAGAAGAGGTTGCCATGAGACTTAACACCCTGAAGATGGTGAACATGTATCTATCATAAAAATGGCTATAAGGAAGTTAAGTTGATCTTTCTTGTAGCACTAGTATGAGAAATAGAAAATTTAGATACAAGTTCACTGTATGTTAGGAATTGATACCCTTGTTCCTTCAACTGCAATATCATATTCATTTGATCTCTAAACGCAATACGTGGATCTCTAGGATGCAGTGCAATTCTAATTATTTCTGCTTTTTCCTGGATTAAGATTTTGAAATGTCTTCTGTTTATATCAATATTTGCAATATTCTTTTCTGGGTCTCCACAAGAATCCCAGTTCAGGACTTTTGGAACACGTATTTTCCTAAATGTTCTCTTAAATAGCAATACTAATCGCTCCTGCATCTCTGTTAGTCTAAATCTGAGTTTACTCAAGACTCCAATCGAATCAATGTTTAATTTCCAGCACGGAGGAATAAATATAGTCGGATAGAGTCCAACCTGTTGGAATATTTGGAGTCCTGCTCGTATCTCTTGCTCTGCATATGCTTTCGTCCTTGTACTAAAGTCATCAATCTGATGCCTCTTGTTTTCATGATAAAGACCATGTAAAGCGATCTCTGCGCTACAGCACTCGATTTGTTTTACAAATTTAGGAAACCTCGGGAGGTCTTGTTCTCCGTTAAAGAAAGGTACAAGGCCAATATTATATCTTACTTCCAGTTTTTCAAGCTGTTCAGTAATCTCAAATGTTCTTGAGGAAAAAGCAGGACATGCATCATGTAATGTGACTATTGCCAATAATTGCATTAATTTAAATACAACACCTTCTTCTTCTCAAGTTCTGTGAATCTATTTCTTAGTGTTACTTCCGTTATGCCAGCTGCTTTAGCGATATTGCGTTGGGTAGTATGATGTCCGGACTTTTTACAGTAGATATAAAGTACGGATGTTGCAACAGCCATAGGATTTATTCCTGCAGGTATCTCCTTGATGATAATATCATTCAATATATCTATTGCAAGGCGTTTTACCTTTTCGTTAACATTAATCATGTCAGATAGTCTCATCATATATTCAAATGGATCAATTGTAGGAACTTTAAGGTCAAGACTATTCATTAGCATTCTAGACCACTTTCCTAATCTCTTTCGCTTCACATTAAGTATTGCAGCAATATCAGGCAAAGTCTGTAGTGTGTTTGTTTCTCTACATGGATTATATACTGCTGAAGTTACTAGTGTTGAAGCAGTCCTTCCTCTTATTAGCTTCCTTCTATTAGCTTCTCTGACGACAGATTTTGCCCTATCTATTGTCACCTTTGATAGGCCAATGACATTCTTTAAGAGATCAAATTCATTAACAGTCTCTTGCCCGTCTAAATTCAAATAATTTAACCCCTGATAAGTGACAAGTTAGAAAATGATGATGATTTTAAGTGATCCTCATTTAAATGTAGCATGTCATTATATTCAATATCCTTCTCAAGAGATACAGTTTGTTCTTCCTTTTTTGTTTTTAGTACAGTCATTAACTCTATTTTAAAAATATGAGGGATTTTACAAATCTTATTCTCTACTATATCTCTCATCTGATTTAAATTCTTAGCACGTATCTTTAGCAATAGATCAAATTTACCATGCAATTCATGCATTTCTAAAACTTCCTCAACTCTTAATAGATCTGATATGATCTGATCTGCAGAACCAGGCGAAATATTTACTCCCATAAATGCCAGGTGATCATATCCTAGAAGGTCATTATCTACAGATATTGTAAATTTGTTGATTATACCTGCTGCAATCATTCTTCTAACTCTAATATGCACAGTTGCATCTGATACACCTATTCGTTTTGCTATATCAACAAATGATGTTGAAGCATCTTTATTTAAAATATCAATAATTTTAAGATTGATGTCATCAATTAGTTGATAATTCACAACAGTATCGCCTGACTTCAATTCAATGATCCAGATCCATTAAATGATACTAAAGATGTTCTGCTGATATCCATCCGATAAGGCTCTATTATTGTTATTGCTACTGCAAAGCAATTCTTTTAAATCCTTGATTCTACTCCCAAGAGTGACACTAGTTATCCCCGCTGCCTTAGCAACGGCTGTTTGACTACGATTTTCTAATGTAGTGGCACACGCAATGTAAAGTACTGAACCAACTATCGACATTGGATTCTTTCCAACATGAAAATCATTTCGTAATGAATAGTTCATAAGTATATTTGCTTGACGTTTTGTTTCCTCTCCAACATTGCATTTGTTTGCCAACTGATCAAGAAGTATGAAAGGATCATTATTTGGTATCTTGAGAGAGAGTTTGTTAATGAGTAATCTATAATTCCTTGATAGCTGCTTTCGTCCTACATGTAATATTGATGTAAAATCAGTCATTGTTTTTGTTACTCCTAATTGTCTACAAGCTACATATGCAGCAGCTGCAAGTACTGATATAAGAACCCCTTCCCCGAACTAGTCCTACTTCCTTAGCTTTATCATAGATATACTCGATTTTATGAATTACCTTGTCTGTGAGCTGTAGTCTCGTGCCTAATGCATTAATTTTGTCCGATATTATTTCTTGTGTTGTGTTCTTACTCAGGATAGCTATATCGTCTTTTTTCATCATAATGCTATTATCATTTCCTTATGCAAGAGCAATGGTATTCTTAATAATGAAAATGTAAGGATATGTATACCAGGCAAATTCATGAGTATAAATATACTGATAATTTCACAGACAGGAATGAAAGCTATTGATATCAAACTATGATCTGATTTGCGCTTATTTGATCCTTTGATGTTTCTGCGAAGTATATCACAACTAACCTTAAGTTTTCTCGTTAGCCTTTTACATGTTTTATTTACGATGGATATTGAATTGGCAACATACGGTCCAAAAAGGATTGCCAATACAATTATTCCCATTATGATAACGCCTACATCTTTTAATGTTGTTACCACATAGGTCACTCAATTTGTTAAGCGTCTACAATAGACGACTATTTATATTTTACCGTAGTAACGAAGTATTGTATAGCATAACAAGGCGAAATGAAGGTCTTTAAGTAAATTGCAGGAAAATGTGAAAAATCTGAATAATTCACATTACTCGTATAATTATAAAGAATTGGAGTACGATGTTGTAGGCAGGCTACCATGGCTAAATAATACTTACCCCGGAAAATTCCTAAATTAGTATTTAAATCTTTAATATCGATCTCATGACGGGTAAGGTGCTAATGTAGCAATAATAATCGATCTATTTGAAAACAGTAATGCCAATCCAGATTCATTTTCAATCATGAAGCATATATTTTACAAGTTTGCTATTAATTTAAAATAAATTAGATATTTAATATAATAGATATTGAGATAATTTTTAATATTATATTTTTTATAATATGGATTTTCTAGTCTATATGGAAATGTTTAAAATTATTTTATTAGATTCATTCGATAAAATAAATGAAGCTAACCATAAGATTTTTATTTGCGGATAATGATGTCGTGCTAAGATAATCAAATCGAATAGTGAGTGACCTATGTGGACACAATAATAGAGTTAGCTGTTGTATTGGTAGGAACATTAGGTATGGCAATTCCTTTTGGGCTCTATATTGCCAGAATGATTTCCTTCGAAATGAGACCGTTAGAAAAGACACTTGCCAAGGTGGAGAGTGGGTTCTATAAAGTAATTGGAATTGATGCATCCAAGCAGATGACCTGGAAGCAGTACTTTTTTGCTCTGTTTCTAACAAACATGATAGTTGCGGTTTTCATTATTTTAGTTCTAACACTACAGAATTATTTACCGTCGCACCAAAACTTCAAGGGACTATCATTAGATTTGGCTTTTAATACGGCAATTTCATTTGTAACAGATACTAACCTGCAGCATTATGCAGGAGATCAACAACTTTCCAATTTATCACAAATGATTGCCCTTACATTTACCCAGTTTGTTGCTCCTGCCTCTGGAATTGTAGCTGCTTTTGCTTTAATCCGATCATTTATTAGAAAGAATTTTGGTCTAGGAAATTTCTATGTAGATTTTATAAGAGTAATAGTAACACTATTACTTCCTGTAGCAGTGATTTCATCTGTAGTGCTTATGGTAACTGGACTCCCACAAACTCTTAATACTACAGTAACTGCAAATACTTTGGAAGGAAACAAGCAGGATATCAGAGTTGGCCCCGTAGCCTCTATGCTAGCTATAAAGCAACTTGGCAGCAATGGTGGAGGATTTTATGGCGCGAATTCTGCTCATCCATTTGAAAATCCTACAGGCCTTTCAAATATGTATGAAATATTTTTGATGCTTGTAATTCCATTGTCGTTTCCAATTGCGTATGCTAAACTCATAGGTAAATGGAGAGGCATATCAATTTTGATCGCTATACTTATTTCATTTGGCGCCCTGCTTATAATAGCCTTCTCAGCAATAAGCGGACCATCATTATTAGAAACTAGATTTGGAAATTTTGGGACCACACTATTTAATACAGCCTCTATTTCCACAAATACAGGAGCGGTGAATTCTTCACTTTTGGGGATGTCACCAAATGCAATAATATCTTTCCTTCTTGCCATGTTTGTTCAATCAATTCCAGGTGCAGTTGGAGTAGGAATAACATACATGATTATGTATGTTATTTTAACACTTTTTGTAGTTGGTCTGATGGTGGGCAAAACACCAGAATTTTTAAGTATGAAGATTAGTCCAAGAGATGTAAAATTAGTAGTATTCGTATTTTTGAGTCACCCTGCAATAATATTAATTCCAGCAGTAATTGCATTTGCAACTGGAAGTACTCAGGCTATTATGGGAGGAACAGGTGGAACAGGACATCATATAACACCTATGGGATTTACTCAGACATTGTACGAATATGCATCAGCCGCAGCTAACAATGGTTCTGATTATTTTGGTACTTCAGCAAATACCCCATTTTGGAATATATCAACTGCAATAGTAATTTTTATTGGTAGATTTCTTCCAATGGGACTAATGCTAGCAATCGCAGGTTCATTCACAGAAAAAGATAGGAGAGAAGTCGTTGAACCAATAAAAACACAAGGCCCGGTATTCATCACAGTACTGGTAGTAGTAACTTTTCTTCTTACAGCGCTTACTTTCTTCCCATTTATAGTGATAGGACCATTTTCACTTTAGTAGGTGATATGATAGTAATGAAGATATTTGAAAATATTAAAATGAGAATGAACCAAGCTAACGAAAAAAATAAAGATAGTGCTATTTTGGGTAATGACAATAACAATCGTACTATCAGTAACAATAATGGTAATGGGAATAGTCATGCTGGTCATAAAATCAAGAGTGCATTAGGTTGGATAAATAAAAGAGTAATTATAGATTCTATAACTAAACTTGATCCACGTTATTTAGCAAAAAATAATCCAGTCATGTTCACAGTAGAAGTGGGATTTATCGTAGTCCTTGCCATAGCATTACTTCCTGCTAATATATCAATAGAATTTGTAAATCAAAGTAATGCTCTGTATTTTCAAACGGCTATAATACTGATTTTGACTGTATGGTTTGCTACATTTTCAGAATCATTATCTGAAGCCCAAGCTAGGGCAAGAGTGGACTCGCTTCGTAGTTTAGAAAAAGAAGTATCAGCACACAAGATGGTACATAATGAGAAAGAGGTCACGGTAACATCGACTAGCCTTAAACCAGGAGACGAAGTAATGGTATATGTTGGTGAAATAATACCGAGAGATGGTCTTGTAAATGATGGCAAAGCATTCGTGGACGAATCAATGATGACAGGAGAATCAAATCCTGTGTTCAAAGAAGAAGGTGATCATGTAATAGGTGGGACCAGAGTAGCAAGTGACAAGTTAGTGGTAGAAATTACCTCTGAGGCTGGTAGAAGCTTTCTAGATGAGATGATTAGTCTGATACAGAGTTCAACAAGACCAAAGACCAAAAATGAAATTGCTTTATCAATGTTACTTGCAGGATTATCTTTAATTTTCATAATGGTAATTGGAACACTTTTATTCTTTACAGATTTTCTTGGACTTAAGGCTGATATTGCTACACAGGTAGCTCTATTGGTCGCACTGATGCCAACAACAATCGGAGCTTTACTCCCAGCAATAGGTGTTGCTGGCATAACGAGATTAGGAAGGGACAGCATTGTAGCAAAATCTGGCAAAGGAATCGAAGCTGCTGGAGATTGTGATGTTTTGATATTAGATAAAACTGGAACAATTACAGAAGGTAGTAGAAGTGCTGTAGAATTCATACCTATGAGTGAATACACTGAAAAAGATGTAGGACAAGCAGCTTTTGCAGCATCTATTCATGATACTACACATGAAGGTAAGTCAATAGTCGATCTTGCAGAAGAGAAGAAATTTGTTCCACCACTTTTGGAGAAAGTAATACCAGCTAGATCTATCGAATTTACAGCTGAAACTAGATGTAGTGGTATTGAATTTATTGCAAGTAAAGAAGCAATACTAAATAAGGAACAAGAAGAAGAATTCAGATCATTAGCAAGAGGTTTTATAGGTGGTAGTAGTAGTAAGGCTGTTAGCAGCACTGACGAGGCCGGAACAGGCAGCAGTTAATCCAACGATAGAAGAAATTGAAAGAGATGTCGATCGTGCTAGTAAAAGTAGAGTCCATGATCTGCTTCTAAAATTAGAAGAAACAAAAAGCGAAGTAAAGATTCTTAAAGGTGCGATAGATATGATAATTGATTTAGCAGGACCGAATGTAAATCAGGCGGAAATAAAATGGAAAGCACAAGAAGTATCCAAGAATGGTGCAACACCATTAGCTGTGTCTATAAATAATGAAGTAATTGGTCTTGTAGTTCTTAAAGATAATTTAAAAGAGAATATACGAGAAAAGCTAAATGAAGTTCGTAGCTACTGGCATAACCACGGTAATGATTACAGGAGATAATCAATTGACAGCTCAAGTTATTGCCAAAGAAGCCGATGTTGATGAAGTAATAGCAGAAGCAAAACCAACAGACAAACTAATCAGAGTTGAACAAGAGCAATTGAAAGGACATGTTATTGGAATGGTAGGGGATGGAACGAATGATGCTCCGGCACTTGCCAAAGCTGATGTAGGACTAGCAATGAATAGTGGAACCGCAAGCAGCTAAAGAAGCTGCCAAATATGGTTGACTTGGACTCTGACCCTTCCAATATAATGAAAGTCGTAAAACTAGGTAAACAGCTGCTTATGACACGTGGTGCCATTACCACATTTAGCATTGCTAATGATGCCGCCAAATACTTTGCAATTCTTCCAGCTATGTTTGCAGCGAGCAATAATCCCAAATTGCAAATCCTAAATATAATGCATCTTCACAGTCCTGAAACAGCAATACTTTCAACTCTGATATTTAATGCAATAATCATACCAGCTCTTATCCCATTATCATTACGAGGAGTCAAGTTCAAAGCTGAACCGCCACAAAAGACATTTATTAGAAATATGTTAATTTATGGTTTAGGTGGAGCTGCTTTACCATTTGTGGGCATAAAGGCAATTGATATGATTCTATCTACGTTTATGAGATGAGGTGAGCGAGCGATATGACAAAAAGTACTAAAGATGATGGTGGTATGATTAAGCACCTACTAACTCAAATTGCGACTGGATCTTCACTAAAAGAATTATTTGCTCAAAATATACGGCCGTCGCTAAGAGTTGTACTATTAATGATCTTAATAACTGGTATAGCATATCCCATTGTCTTAGTGTTGATAGGAGAATATACATTGCCATACCAATCTACTGGCAGCCTTCTTACCCTAGATGGGAAAATTGTAGGATCAAAACTGATTGCTCAAGAATTTAAATCTGCAAAATTCTTTCATTCACGACCTTCGGCAGATTCAGCGTCAACAGTAGATCCGGATATTACTCCTGAAAACGCTTTTGCACAAGTTTCTAATGTAAGTAAAGCAACTGGAATATCGCAAAACGTTCTAGAAACATTGATTCAACTTAATATAGAAAGAAATAAAATAACCAATGGTTTGTTCTTTGCTCCACAATATGTCAATGTGTTGGAAGTGAATCTTGAATTGATGAAACAGTACCCTGAGCATTACCAAGAATTCTTAAGTAAGTTGCAACGGAGGTGATCTGATTATTGGATTCAGTTCTTGTCATATTCATCTCGTTTATTGTTGTATCTTCAACTGCCTTGACCTATTCATTATTAAAAGCAGAAAAGTAAATGGAAATGAAATATTTTCTATGTCGCATCAAGAAATTCTCCTGTAATACTTATCAAGATTGAGTTTTAATAACTGATCCGGACTTTCATTATCTTCTCCGTATTTTACTTTGTTCTCATTCACTTATTGTGTCATTGATATATTATCTAACATCTAGATCATTTTTATAATTTTGATAGGATGTTGTGCAATTTGATCTATCACCATCCGGAAGGGATTTGGAACAAAATTGGAAATAAGTATTAATATTAATAAAGTTAATTTTACTTCAATGGATATCAGGCCAGTTGTTGTTTCTTTATGTTTAAGATCATCATATCAGGAGTTGATTAATAAGTAGAAATGATAAATGAAGCAAACATAATCGTATCCGCAGCTGCTGGTTTAGCATCATTTCTCTCTCCATGCATACTTCCTATATTACCTGGATTTATATCGTACCTCTCAGGTTCAGCCGCTAATGAAGTGAAAGGATTAGAAACGAATGGTAACGATAACCTTACTCCTACTATTGCAAATATTGACGAAAATAGAATTGAAGGGACCGCAAGAATTACGGCAACAACTACCAAGAGTAGTGCAGTAAAATCACCATCGCTAACACTTGGAAGACGAACCAGACTTAACATATTTCTTAATACGGTTTATTTCGTCCTTGGTTTTTCTTTGATATTTGCAGTACTAGGGGTAATTCTAAATAGTGTACTTGTATCAACTGTTGGGGCCAATGGTTTTCAGCACTCATTAACATTCATTGGAGGAGTCGTAATTGTAGGATTTGGAGCATATCTAATACTTTCAACAAAACTAAGAAACCTAAACTTTGAAAAGAAGATGACCAAATTACCTAGATTTAAGACAAGCTATATCACGTCATTCGTATTTGGAGCTGCATTTGCAGCAGGATGGACTCCATGTGTAGGTCCTATATTAGGGAGTACCTTTGCATTAGCTGCCACACAACCAGGAGCGGCATATAATTCATTATTAGCATATTCTATGGGTTTAGGAATACCATTTTTAATTACTGGAGCGTTTTTCTCTCAAGCTACAGGAATAATCAGAAAAATGGTAAAACATTTGAAATACTTTAATTTAGTTATGGGCAGTATATTGATAATAGTCGGCATCCTGCTATTTACAAATCAATTGACATTGCTATCCAATATACCACTTGCAGATCAGTTAATTAAATTAGAGGGATGACTATGATGATGAGGATACAATCGATCACAATCAAAGATAGGTTACAGCACGTGTATTTGGAGAGAAGTTCAGAATAATATGACAAAACAGACTTTTTTCAAAAATAAGGATAACATTAGTGCGGCGATAATGGCCGTTGCTGTTGTGACCTTAATCGTGGGTTTTGCTATCTATTTTAACAATCCATCATTTAACAAATCCTCATCTTTAATGCAGCAGCAAAAAATAGAGAAAACCATTTCTGCAGCAACCTCAAAGAGCGGAAACACGATAACAATAACTCTTGATAAAAGTAAATTTACGAATATTGATAAATCGCAGTTTCAAAAAGCGCCCGATCTGGCTCAGATCGCTGGTTATATCAACACTCCTAACAACAATCAACCAATACATCTTGCAGATTATAAGGGCAAAGTAGTATTAGTAGATTTTTGGACATATAGTTGTATCAATTGTATTAGAACGGTGCCTTATCTAAATGACTGGTACGCAAAATATGCTGACCAAGGATTTGTAGTAATTGGAGTACATTCACCAGAGTTTGAATTTGAAAAGATTTATGACAACGTAAAAACGGCAGTTCAAAAGTTTGGAATCACGTATCCTGTTGTGTTAGATAACAGTCTTGGCACGTGGAATGCGTATGGAAACCAATATTGGCCAAGACATTACCTCATAGATGCACAGGGATACATAAGAGAAGATCACATAGGTGAAGGAGGTTATGCTGAGACGGAGAAGACAATTCAATCTCTGCTCGCAGAAAGAGCAGCCCTTGATGGTTTCAAACAAATAAGCTTTAGCACAAAAACAGCCCCCACAATCGATTCAAAGAGTCTTCAATACATAGATTTATCAAAGCAAACTACCCCTGAAATATATCTAGGATATAATTATGCAAGATCTCCTCTAGGAAACCCTCAAAACTTTGAGCCAGAACAAATTGTAACATACACTATACCTTCAAATACCAACTTACAGCCTAATATTGTATATTTAGACGGTCAATGGAAGAACAATCGTGACAATATAGAACTTCAAGGTAATAGGGGAAGCATTATACTAACATATTATGCAAAGGCTATCAATATAGTAGCGTCAGGAAAAGGTCAAACTGGAATAGTTACTGAAGATGGTAATGCAAAGATCTCAGCAAAGTCAATTGGTACCGATTTAAACAAAGATGGCAAATTCATATTGGACGGACAGAGATTGTATAATCTGGCTTTGCATGATAGCTATGGAGTACATTCTATAATTATTAATGTGGAAGGAACAGGATTTCAGTTGTATACATTTACATTCGGATGAGACTACATTTTTTTCCTATTTGTACGATTCTATATAATTTGATTTAATTTTGGTAATAGGATAAAAACATGCATACAAAGAAAGAGATTGCATTACATAAAACCAATTCGTACGTCACTTTAAAATATCTTTACGTTAACTGAGTTCGGTACAGTGGATCTTGTTTCTTATGATTTAATTCTGGTATCTTAATAATTGTCCACTATATTAGAATCGTATAATAAAATAGATAAATTTAATGGCGATCTTAATCAATGATTCTAATTTGTCTGGCGCCAACCTGATCGACCATATAAAAATTACTGGCAAGTTGAATAACGTCGCCAATTGATATTTTATGATGACTTCTCTTTTTCCTCAATGGTATTCCAAATGGTCTTTCTTCTTGTCTAAACTTTATCCATATTCTACCCACGTTAAGTATATTCTTAAACTCGCATTCCCAGACTAAATCATAAATTGTATCTAAAGCCTGTCTGCTAAGGCTGTCAGTTCTTAGAATGATTTCTGGATCAGGCTCATTACAGAAAAAGATTCTCACTTTCATATACTTTAAGCAACATTAAGTACTATTTCATGT
>CAVPXM010000007.1:0-23745 GCA_963709405.1 uncultured Nitrososphaerales archaeon | reverse complement strand
CGACATTGGGTTTAGGCCGTTTTCAATATAGTGCATATAGAGCATTGTGGATTGCCTCCTTCTTTTCATATATTGGGGCTCCTTCGGATGATGTTAAAGTCATGGTTAATGACTTCAATTGCTCCAAATCCCCTACGAAATCTTCTTGCGCGATAGAGCAACAAATTGGGATATATTTTATGATGTTGGGAATCCCAATCATTATGTTGAAACGTTTATCACTCCTTTCATGGGCGGAACAATTACGTTATCATGAACTGTTTACAAAGACAGATAGGAAATTGAAAATCGTGTGCTTATCTTTCATATAGGCGAAGATTCCTCCGACAATGAATCACTTCATATACGCTTTTATAGCTACAGAAAAATAAAAATAGAAAAAGCATTTTGTAAGTTATCTTCGCCATGATTTGGTACAGAAGCTTTGCAATTAATGCATACATCACCCCGATTGTGAATTTTGACCTCTAATTCCTTTTTGATTATTTTATTGCACAAGAATTGGATTTTTAGCGTTTAATGCTAATGCAATCTATTAATCTTGCCCTTGTTTCTCTTTTATAAATGACCATTTTTCTATAGGTATCTCTATAATAGCTAAGGCACATGTTGATAGTTGTTGAAGGTTTCCAGTAAGTCCTTCAATTAATTCTTCCAACCCGGGATTATGGCCGACCACCAGTATTGTAGAATAATTATTGTCACCTGCTATATCATTTAATGACTTGTATATATGCATCAGGACTAGCAGAATATAATGAAGAAAAAGCTTATTTTTTTGGTATATCCTACAACTTCACCAACTACTAATGCTGTATCTTTTGCACGAACTGCAGTTGAACTAATAATTAGATCCGGAACAAGCTCCTTTTCTTAATAGACGTCCCATAAGCGGTGCATCATGTTTACCTCGCTTATTTAGAGGTCTATCATGATCAGATAACTTCCAGGACTTTTCCAACTTGATTTAGCATGACGTAAAATTAACAAGGTTTTCATTTATGTATACATTGATATCGCAGGTTTACAATTTTAACCTTCACTTACCTATCAATATTTGAATCTTGTTAAATGGGATAGCAGAGAACATTATACTTGAGAGAATCTCTAAATAACCTGTTATCTGAAGTCGTTAAAGTCTTTAGGGTTACTCGGACTCAGTTTAAATTAAATTTAAATATTTCGATCCTTTTTGTCGATACATATAACTTGGATTACGATTATCTGACTGATTTTAATAATAATTTATGATAGAAAATGAGGAGCCACCCTTTAGTACAGCACCTACTCCAGAAATTATTCTAAAGCCTGGAGAACAGTCGTCTATATTATATCCATATCTTTCGGTAAGCGTACATATGGATAACAGACACAGTAAAAGGGTATTAATGCTGGGAGAGATCCGATTCCACCAGCAGATCTTTAGTTCGGCATTACTCCAACAACAACTTCATATAATAACCTATGCCTAATTCAGCAATTGCCTGTATCTTTAATTGGGTAGGTATGCATTCGATCTAGTGGTAAATTTGAACGACATTAGTGGCAAGAAATAATATCTGCGACAATTATTTCACTTTCACTTTCGGCTTTTCTTACAATCAGTTTGATTTACTCTTAATCTTGCGTGCTCTATCCGCCCTCGGCGTCTCCCATATCGGAAGACCACAGCAACAAAAACAACAATAGATGTTGCGTGTCTGTTCCAATATCGCCTTTGTCTTGAATTGACAAGAAAAAATTGTCATCAAACAAAGAACCTGATGCAGTTACTGTTTATCTACGTATTATCTTCTAAACTTTTGATTGTTGCTCCATTCCTATAATCGAAAAATTTCACAAGTCGCCTACTTACATAACCTTCAAATAACTTTCCTACAGGATTATATGGAAGTTCAAAGTCAACCTGATCTATTACTTCAGTTTGCTTTTGATTGTTGTTGATGTTAATATCATTGAATTTGTGCAAGTGCCTCCACTCTTTTAATGGGCCAGTTAACATTTCATCTAAATACTTATATGGTTCTATGGATTTTATTACGGAATGCCATCTTCTCTTGGAGATCATTAATTTACCCTCAAGCCAAAATTCTGATCCTTGGGTAAGTTTTTGGCTTGTGGCACTAGTAATTTTGAGTTCTATCTCGGTTGGGGTAATTATTTCAAGATGTTTGATATCTGTATAAAAATTCCCAAACCCTATCTATAGGACAATTCACAACGAAGCTATGTTTGAAGGCCCGCAAATATCATAGAATATTCGTGAGCCAGATATTAAATATCTATATGTAATTACCATTTCGAGCTTTCTACACTCAGTTTCAAACATCATTTTAAATATTCTTCGAGTCGTGTTATTTGTAATCCTAATATTCATCATAAATGTCATTGTTGTCGTATTCATACCAGTATGCAAAAGACATAAACAACAAATTACTTGGAATTACGTTAAATTATGTTGAAATCGTTGCAAAAAATATGAGATGAGAGTGCTCAATATGTGGAGGTTGATATCGCATCGTTGTCATCTACTACGCTGGTTTAGGAAGTACCAATATCTGGCCAACCATGTTCGGCACATGTATGTGACACCAGTACGCTATTGTTCCAGGTTTGTCCGCGGTAAACGATACTGTGTGGATATGTCCCCTATCAAGTGGAAAGGTTCCAACCCCTTCAACAGTTATCACATGATGCGTACCTTGTACAGCCTAAGAAATGAAGAGTGACCGTGTCGCCTTGATTAACGACTATTTAATCCGGAGCAAAGGTAAATAATCTCATATCCCAAGCTCCTACTTTGTTGGGTGCTCTTAACACAAGCCCTGGCCCTGCAGGCAACGTAGTATTTGGAAACTTCTCAGCTGGATGCGGTGGAATATTCTGGCTACAATTACCACATGCTACGCCAGCTTTTAAGCTTGTTGATCCATCAAAGTGTACCGTCCTTATCCAGAAAGTCTTGTTACTTGATTGGTTTGGGGTGACTGTTATAACAGTATTTGTTGCTGGTGTTGTTGCATTACTCTTGGCACTTTGTGCTAATACGGTATGCAATGTTTGGCTTTGTATTCCGAGAATCATAGCAGCAAATATGATCACTACCACAGTAGTTGCCCACTGCCAATTATAATTGAAGGTTTAGTTGTTTTTTTGTTGCCATTCAATTTGTTTGCCCGATCTGTACTTGTTTCTCGTTGTTATAAGTATTTTTATATCTCGTTGTTACAATCTATGGTGCTGCAATCGATTCTCACTACAAAATTTGTAAAAAGAATTCGTTCACATCTTAAGTAGATTAAAAATAAAAGGTAGTTCTAGTATCTAACATCAAGACTGTGAGCCGTTCGCTGTTCTACCTGAAAATCACTTACTTTCTTGTTGGTTCCATCAGGATAAGCAACCAATATGATATATTTTCCTTGTGGTAAAGTAAAGGAGTATTGGCCATCTATAGAAACAATTGAATTTACGGTATAACCCGTCTGTTGTTCTGCAGCTACTACTGCGGCCACCCATAGCTGGTAGTCCTGTTGGCCGACCTACATATCCATGAATCACTCCTAACACAGACGGAAGTGAAGAAGATGATGTGTGAACTACTGGAGAAGCATATTTATTCATATTTGGTAACAGTCCTCCGCTTATAATAATCCCAGCTAATCAGAGAAATCCAATTACTCCTGTTAATGCATAAACTGGGGACTTACGATTACTAAAACCTTGGAATATCGCGTGTTAGGTCGCATTTTATTTAATTGGTAATCTTTGATTCTCAAATTGCTCCTGTGACAAATAGCAATCATGTGCATCTTTATAATCTAAATGTTCATGAGATGGACCAAATCCTCGAATGCTACCACATCAGTAACTTCCAAAACGTCTTCAGAATCAGATATTTCTTTGAGCATTTCCAGTGTTAATTTTTGATTTATTACACAATGAGTGTCATTGTCATATATTGCAAGCATCATCCCAGTCTTTTGAAATATGAAATCTTCGGCTTTTTGAGAATCAATTCCTTCTTTGGTAAAGACCTCTCAACATATAGATTGTGTGACTAGAGGATTTTCTAGTTGACGAGTTTAATAGATCATTAATAACGTCTGCGTCAACCTTCGGAAGATATTTTTGATGCTTGTTTTACAATGCGTCGGCGTCAAATTGTTCTTTTACTTCTAATAATTTAGACAATTTTGGATGTAACCTTCCTCTGTTGTATAGTTCTCAGTATACCTGTCCCATTATTACGTATCCTATTACAATTACTGTCAAAAATGTTGTCATCCATCCGCCTCTATTCATCACTGATACTCCTAACGCAGTTGTTCCGATAAGTGCACCACCCACTATAAGGAGAGTTGTTGTTACGTTTGATGTGTTTTTTTCTCGTATATCGATCCCAAAAGCTAGGAAGAACAAGATTATTGATGATATACCAAAGTTAGATATACCAAAGGGCCTCTTATCCATACTCACTGGTAAAAATCCATGTTTGATAATCCGTTCCATAGATCCATCTGCTATATGGATCAGTAACAAGGTCATCGCGGCTATAGCAAGCATTTCAGATATTTGGTGCTTGCACGTCTTTGTCTGAATCGTGTGTCATATCAATTAAGTCGGCCCTAATTCTTGTAGCATCAACTAAGTATAAAAATAGGCCGCTCGATTCCAGTTTTTGGAATCCAGATGTGGAATTCAACATTGGAATTTGTATCTATTCTTATAATCACGCCAATGCTAGATATACATGTAGACAAAAATTGAATAACAAAGAAACTGCAACAGCAACAGTAACGATAACAACAAGACCAGCTCTGACAATAGCAGCACCTGCTGCTGTTATGACAGCGGCCGCAATTGTGGTAGCCCTACTCGGTCTACATATCCAAGTTCTGTGCCTACAATTCGTACATGTCATATTGAATCATCTAAAGGTATCAACCCGTTTTGAACTAGCCAGAAAGATATGGCTAAGGATCTGCGAGCTACAGAACAGATTTGAAGTGGAATTTGGATGATTCTGGTAATAGTTGTACAACAAAAGTATTAATGAGTGTGAGTCAAGAATGAGTATCAACAATAACAAGCAAATCCTACTTGTTGTACTTCCTAACATAGGTGACAATTTAGCTTACAGACATGGGTTACACTTCTGGCAGGAAGTGAATCCATATAGAAATCAGAACAAGGTTTAATCTAATACATGAGAAAGAATGGACTGGCGATACAGTATCTAATATTTGTAAAAGATACGGTACATCCAGAAAGACTTACTACAAGTGGAATAACAGATACAAACAGAAAGGGATAGAAGGACTTCTAGATAACTCTAAAAGACCTCATAATACTCCATATAGAAAGGTAACATCAGAAATAGAAGAGACAATACTTGATCTACGACTAACCAAAAGGTTTGGATGTAGCAGGATCAAGTTTAGATTAAGAAAGGTTGTTGGAATCTCGTTAAGTACCAGAACTATATACAAGATACTAAAGAGACATGGGCTTAATATCCTCAAGTGTAAGGCCAAAACAAGAACTTACAAACGGTTTGTCATGAAGCATCCAAATGAGATGGTACAGATGGATATCCTTGGCCCTTTCTATCTGAGTAATTCTAGTCAAAGGAATTACATAATCAGTTGTCTGGATGATTGTTCAAGAAAAGTAGCAAGCAGATGGTCTAAAAGAAAGAGGTCAGTGGATATTCTGAATGTATTAGAGGATTGGATAGTGATCAATGGTAAACCTGATAGAGTAATGCATGACAATGGAAAGCAGTTTACATCCAAAATGTTCAGACATTTCCTTGTACACAATCAGATAAAGGATAAGCAAATACCAAATTCATTCTTACCCACAGCTACAAGGGAAAATAGAAGCATATAACAAGATAGTGAAAAATGAGTTCCTAGCAATAGAAGATATACCAAACATAGATGATGGTAAGCTAAGATACGATATGTTTATAAAAGCGTACAATGAAACTAGAGAACATGGAGGCATAAATGGTCTTACTCCATCAGAGATGTTTCTACAAAGATTAATTACATCCACCATAAGTATAAGAACTAAGCAGCAAAGTGTAACTCATGTAGGTACTTAATAATGTAACCTATCTGTGCAAGTACAACACCTACTTAACCAATTAGTTTGGCTAGGAATATTCTTTGGAATAAGTCTTACGTTCTCTATCTTATTGCCATTTCCGATATCCTTAGGTGTCATATTTGGAGTATTCATTTTGTTAAATATGTATATGCGAAGGATAATGCTTAAACGAATGAATGCAATAGGTGGCTCAATGTCTTCTATGCTTAATACTAGTAATGGCTCATCATTGAAGTACTATTGTATGGCCTGTGGAACACAACATAAGGAAGCTGCGTGTCCAAAATGTGGGTCCAAGATGAAAAGAGTTGGATCTTAGGTTATTCATTCTAGTTACTTACGCTCAGGACTCACTAAGTCCTTTGTTAATTAGAGGGCTTCGTCCATACACGTATTCGTATTCCTATTCGTGGAATGCAATCTGCTTTGTTGCATAACTACTCTTCTAAACCATAAGAGACGAGGATCAGAGTCATGCAACAAAACACCTGTTTTCTGAAGTCGTTAGAGTCTTTAGGGTTACTGGGACTAATATTTCAATCCTTTTTGTCGATACATATAACTTGAGTACCGATTATCTTAGCTGAGTTGCTGTACATTCAATGTTGGTGGTATTATCGTTTTTCTATTATTCGTATTATTTTTTATATCTCTTAGCGACAGAAATGATGATAGTATTCCCTCTCTGAGTCCACTTGAACTTACAGTAACCTCTTCGAAAGCTAGTTTAAACATCAATGTAGTTATTATACATAAACCGACTGTTATCGTTTCTGCTCTATTGCGATTAATAGCTTTAGTTCTTTTAGCAATCTCCTGGCTTCATTTTCCAAAAAAGTCTATTAATTGAATCTATCGATTGATAGTTTAACTTGTAATTTTGAATATTCTTAAGAGGATAGTATCCCTTTAATTCTCTATCGCACCTAGCAGCGGCTAACAATGTATTTTCAATTAAAACTTGGTCCTATTCTATTACCAAAGTTCATACTACAATCTCTTTTTGTCAATGTGCTATTTATGTGCCGTGGACTAATTTCTAAAATTTTCGACTTTCTATTATTCAAAGCAGATGAATATTTGATACCTATTGAATATTCAAAGTATCAAATAATAACATATAGTTAGCTGCTTGATACAAATTATTCAGTGTTTTCAATGATGATGTTATTATTTCAATAACAATCAACCATAATGATGGACAAACTTAGGAACTAAAATCTACATTCCATTATCCTAATTTGCTTCGATGAGTGTACCTAACAAATATAGTTCCGTGATATTGACTTATTCTTTTTTGTTCCTGTTAATCGATATTAGCAACTTTTTAATAATATATCAAATTCATTGGTTGAATTGACCTACAAGATCTTTCATTTTTTCGATTGTAGACTCAAAAATGACAGAAAAGGGATATCCATTTTACTTATTTGCACCGGTATCGTATTTGGTATACCTACACCAATTAAGATAAGTTCTCTGACATATTCCTAGTGAGGTAATTTCTCATATTTAGATTGAAATGTTTGGTCCTAAAGTACTGTCCTAACCTTATTCTAAATTCTGCAAATGCCGAATAATATGCTAATACTAACAAATCATTTTTGGATATATTCCAGCATTCTTCCAGCACCATAAACTCTGGTGATGCTGTTGGATGATAGATTGGTATTAGACTATCCTTATGTTCTTCAAAGTACTTTTTTATTTTATGAGATTTATAGTGTTGAGGTGCCTTATCTAAGAATAAATAACATTTTGGGAATTTGTAATGTATCTGTTTTAGGAATTCATAGAATGTATCCTCATCAAACTTTTCAAACTGTCTGAATAACTGCTTTCCTTCAAGACTAATAGCTCCAAACATACAAAAATTTCTGTGCGAGCCTGTTATTGTAACTACAGGTCTGGAATCTTTATAGATCCATACTTTTCTAACAAGGCTGTCAAAGAAGAAGAATGATTCATCCAGTGATACTACAGTAAAGTCCTTCGGTAGACAATCTAGTATTTTCTGTGCTCTTTTTTAAACTGCTTTTTCTCCTTTTGTGGTACAGTGCTCTGTTGCATGATTCATTAGGATTTTAGGTTATGCAAGCCGTTAGTTAGGTCATTCGATTGAACATGTTATACAGAGTTGCCTTTAGGAAGATTTCCTTTACCATATTAGGAAATTTTCTAGCTGTTACATGTTCACCAAACATTCTTTTAATTGAAGAGAATGCTGTTTCTGCCATCCACCTGTGTCCATAGCTCACGCTACGCTTCCATCTTTTGAGATTTGCTTGTTGTTTTACTACAGACATATTCCTAGCATGACAGTTAGTTGACCTTACCTTGGAATTACTTCTTGTCTTTATACCTGGTTTAATATGGTTCTTTGACAGGTATCTAAAATTGTTATTGCTGTCGTACATACCATCTGCTAACATGCCCTTCACATGATTATTCTCAGAAGCATTGTCTACTAGCTTGCTTAGCATCCTACCATCATGTACCTCTTCACTAGTTACCTCCAAAGACAGGATTCTTTTCTTCTTGATGTCAACTGCTACATGTATCTTTAGATATCCTTTCCTAACATGCCATTTATGCCGATCCATTCACCTCGATTAGCTACTTTAATACCGGTACTGTCTATAGCAATGACAATATCATTTCCTAATTTTTCATTGATTTTGATCTCTAGCCTGTTTATGCGTCTACTAATGGTACTATAATGTGGTATACCTGGAACCTTTGTACTTGCATGTGCTATAACTACGCCCTCTGTCTGTCTATATGGTAGATGAAAATAAGCTCTCATGTAACCTAGGATCTTAATAAAGGAATCTGGATAGTCGTAAGGTTCACCAACCTTACCAAGATTCATTTGAGATAATTCATGATCCCATCCATCAAGTACATCAAAATCTAAGAGTACTTGGCCACGTCTTACTAATGAATGATTATACGAAGGCCAGTCAATCATGCCAGAATAATTATTATTGGGTAGCTAAATGCAGAGTGGTCAAATAAATATCACTTACAACATAATGAATCGCGCAACAAAGCATGGTACAGTATTAACGTGCACTTTCCTAGGTACCTTCTGTTTGAATCCCCACTTATGAAGCAATGTATAGATATAGATTTGATGGTAGTGTACATTTCCTTCTTTTACTATCATTTCATTTACCTGTTGTGTAGTCCAGCCCTGTTTTCCTTCCTTCAGTTTCTTCCTTACCTTAAGAGCAACTTCTTTAGGTAGCTTTGAGGGCCTACCACTCTTAGGCCTATTCTCTAGTCCGTTAATACCTTCCTTACGATATCTTGCAAGCCAATCAGAAGTCCATGTTCTGCTTCTGTGCAGCTCCTTTGCAACACGAGCTGGAATCATTCCTTCACCTTCGACTTTGAGAACAAGTAATAGCCTCTCCTTTAGTCCCGCTCGTGATTCCTTCCTGTACCAAGTTTCTAATTCTCCTCTACTAAGAGTCAAGACTCATTCAGGAAAGCAGATCAATGAACAAAGCTATAGCTCTTCCTGTACGAGGAATATGACAATTCCATCAATAATATGTGAGTATACTTATCTTAATTGGTAGAGGCAAAAGCATTGAATCAAAATTATCTGAAAAGGATAGAGAGATACAGGCCATGAAGCAAAAATATGAACAGGACATTCAAGCTATCCGTGATGAGACTAATCAGCGATTCAATCAGATTATCTCAATGATACAGCATAATCCCAAATTGGTGCATGTTAAGCCAGCGATATTAACGAAGAGGAATGTCGGCTAATTTATTTGAATCTTGAATACTTATCTATATCATATCTGCGGCACCATTTGCAAATGCTTGGATTTAGTACAGTACTATGGCACCGCTGGCTTATTACAGGTTATAAGGAATGCAGTATTAGTCCGAATAAACCAGTAGCTGAAAAATACAACGACTATCTAATATAAATTTGGCATTTTGTTCAGCAAGCCCTTCCAATTTGATCTCATCAAGAGAAGCGGTTTCGTCGAATTTAGACTGGATGTTAGATAGATCTACGCTAGCGGGTGGAGGACTCACTATTAGAAGTATTTTGGAAGCTGCCTCTTTATCTATCTTAAATGAATAAAAAACTGCCATAGACATATATTTCAATACAAATAGGCCAATTTTATGATCAATAAGTTTTTTGTGTATCAAATTCCTTATATCTGGATTGCTGATAAATTCGTTTGATTTAGAGTAGATGTCTGAAATCATGTAAGCTGAAGGCCTCCCACCTAATCGTTTGAAGCTCGAAGCTGATTTTTCTGGCCCTATTCTTTTACGTTTCAGTTCTCTTTTCCCTCTTACATTATGATATATTTCATATCGTTCCAACTTCTGTAGAACCTGTGTTATAATATTTGGGCGCAAAAATGGCTCTGTATTGGATGAATCGCTATGGAATATTCCGAGATCTCTTTTAAGAATTTCATTTAACTTAGAAGGTGTATAAATGCCAGTTGGTTCTCTATATCCGTACAAAAATAAGAAGCTTTCGGCGGTCTTAGTCTTAGACCTGATAGTCTTTATGAGTATCTTTTCTGCAAAATCTTTCGGATCAGCGTACTGTGTCCTCAAAATATAGGCGATCAGGTTCCAATTCATAATGTAAACATCAACGAAATGATTTTCGAGCTCACTTAGTTGAGAAGGGTTTTTCACATCTTTAGCCATAAAATATGAAAAAACATTTACCTATTTTTAGTGTGCGGATCATACTCGTATTGAGTAAAAGATTTACTTCCATAGAAAGTAATCAGAACAATTCAGAGCTTAATATTATATGTGAAACGGCAGGATGCTATGCTAAAGCTACCGATAAGATCAAAGTAAGAGCTGGACCCCTTGGAGTAATCTCTCTATTAGTTTGCAGCGACTGTGTTACTAAATTTCAGGAGTCAGAATAAGCATGAGATATAGCGATTCTAATACAACATACAGAGATAATGAATCGAACTGTATCAATTGTCAGAAGAAACAAAAAGAAATAGCTGAACTAAAACAGGCTTTGACAGAATTAAATCATGAATGTTCTCATGCTTACAGGCTACATGAAGATGACATAGTTAGAATAGAACAACTAGAAACCCCATTATCTAAAGCATGGATGAAGAACGAAAATCACACCAATCAAAATCACTCTAGATAAAAGAGGAGGAGAATTTAGATATGAGCGACGCAATCGAAAATGACAATTTAGATCTACAGACAGTCATTGAGGAAGTCAAAAAAGAATTTAGGGCGATGTTAGGCAAGCGCAAAGATCTGATTATTAAATTAGGCCAGGCATTCGAGCGTAAGGTTTCAGATAGTGAGAGCATATGTGAAGAAATTAAGATGCGTTGCGTGAAGAAATAGCGCAAGGACTTGTCTCAACTCGAATTATCGAACTACATTATCCAGATAAGTGGAAGAAGAAGACCAAGCCTAAAAAGGTAGAGAAGAACGAAAATTTTTCGTTCTCTAGACAGGAGCAAGAGGCTATCCCACAATTGCTGGTCGACACTCATGGAAATACAGTTGTTGAACCAGCTTCTGACTCGAATAATAACAATGCCGTAAATACTGAAGGATCTGCTAATGAAGAGGTCAAATATACTGAGAATTTTCATGCAGATAATGAATTAGAAGATGTAGTAAGGAAATCTAATTCACTAATTAATACAGACCAACAATTATCTGAACAGAGCAAAATCAGAGAGCTTGAAACCAAAATTGAAAGGCTCCAGTTAGAAGTAACGTCCAAGTCTGCGGAGAACTCTATGCTACAAACACAGCTCAAAGATTTAAAATCGAAGTTGATGTCTTCAAGTCAGAAAGAAGTCAACCAAAATATGAGGAAATTCTTCGATGTTCAATTCCAAGTTTCATTTGAAGACTTACGTCATCATATGAGTTCATCTTATAGTAGGAACAAAGGAGTCTCTATAGTTTTATTCGCTGCGAAGGTTGATCTTATAAATGAAGAGATAACTGAAGTTCGAATAGTAGATGCTGAGAATCTAAAATCAGCAAACTAACGATGACAATGACATTTACTGGTATTCAGCAATCTGGTGAATGAGATAGTGGGTAAGGTAAAGTTCGATCATCCAATGAAGATGCATATGCAAAGACTAGTGCTAATAGAGAAAAGACCATTTTGTTTTCGCGATTTTCTAAGCTTTGAAGTAGATGGTAAAAAATATAGCATGACGCACGGAACATTTAGGAACAAGATTTCAACACTTATGAAAAATGGTTACGTACAATTAGAGTATTACTCCGGTCCTGCATTTTACAGCTTAAAAGGAGTAAACTTTACTAAACCTAGAACAGGGATGACAGATAACCGTACGGTGGTCCCCCAACTGTCATCTGTGTCATTTGTCGATACCTTGCCATCGGAAAGACACTCTGTACATGATATCCGCCTTAGATTTAAAACTGAAGGGATTTGGTCAACAATACTTCGTATCCATCCCGAGCTAATACCTAATGAATTAAGTAAAGATATTTCTCTATTGCCTATTCGGATGTGTGATATGGAGGCAAAGACAGTCGTACACCACTCTGATACTGTCAGTGTCATTATATCATGTTCAATGAAACCAGTAGTTGTTGATCATGAAGGTCTTATCCGCTTGTCAAATATACTGACATCAGTAGAGGAAAGGCTATTAGCATCAGTAACATGCTGCCCGCATACGATATCACCATTGCCTCAAATTCAAATTCCAAACCATAACTCTTGGATCGTAACAATGTGGCACTTTGGTACAGATTCTTTAAGTGAGTATGCAGGCGAGAAGTTCGAGATGACGTGGGAGGACGGAGAACACGCATTACTTCGCATTTACTCAAAGGATATGAAAGATGGAATTAGAATTAGAAAAGAACGTCAAGAGTATCCTGGTGTTAGGTTAGATGCAGCTATACATGAAAAGTTGGGTGCCTGATCAGATGAGAATGTATGTTTTTTGTGCGCCTCTACTCATAAATGGAATGAAGCGAATCCCTCTTATACTATATTGAGATCCTTAGTAATCTCCTCCTCAACATCGGTGGTAGGAGAATAGTGAGACCTTTGTTGGTCTGCTATCGTAGATCTCATTTGCTGTATTGCACCATGAATCCATGAGCAATTCATTACACCAATATCCAGTAATTCCATTAAACTTTCTTGATCTATTTTAAGATATTCACTAACAGCTCGCTTAATGTTTTTGTCATACGGGTCATCCAACAACCCATAAATCTGAGCTACGCTTAGTGCTTTGGCTTGATTGTTGTTTGCACCAAGCAATCTAAAAAATCTTTCATATCTCTCATGCACAATACACCTAGGAGGTAATTTCTGTGATTTGCGAGGTTTAATCATACTTATAATGTGGTTAAGCCAGGGATAATAATTAGACAACAATCTGTAGATATTTCTTATTTGAAGACGTTCTTTTAGTCCAGTAATTAACTTAATAATACATGCCCGCAGAAAGCACGCCTCTATATTAGGCTTATCTATCTTAACAGTTATGTAAAGAATATGTAATGCTCTTCTCTAAACTAACAGTGCTCGTTCAGATACCATAACACCTTTAGCTTACTCTCTTTTAAATTATCAGCATGAGGGATACATTCCTCAGATTGCTTACAAATAATGAAAAGAATAGGTTACATGATAGCATACTTGAGGATAGAGAATCTGGATACCGTGCAAAGATTATTCTTCTTAAGGATGATGGATACGCAGTTCCTGAAATAAGGAAGGCAACTAACCATCATGATAGCAACATAAGAAAATGGATTCATCGTTTCAATGAAAAAGGTATAGATGGAATAGCATCAAAAATACACAAGCATAAACCAATCAAAATATCTGACGATATGGAGAATAAGATTGTGGAGATAGCAACCAAAAATTCAAGAAAAGATTATGGATTACCATTTTCCACATGGTCATTAAGAGTACTAGCAGGATTTGTCTCCAAGGAGATGAGCCTTGTAGATGCTATCAGCCACACCGAGGTTAGAAATATCCTCCTAAAACACGGAATAAAATATAGGCAGTCAAAGATTACTCTGGGATACAGCCTAGATCCTGAATATCATTTGAAAAAAAGAGAATTGAAGAACTAAGATACAGTAACCTGTCTTCTGACTCAGTACTACTCTACGAGGATGAGAAAGGACCGATAGTAGCAAAAACATATGGCGGTACATCTTGGTCCTCTACACAGTCTAAGGTATCCAAAGCTCAAAAGACAAAGGGAATTCTAAACGTGTTTGGTATATACGATTATACCAATGATCAAATGTGGACGCATGGCTACAAAAAGAAAACCGGAAAACAGTTTTTAGATTTTATCAAAAGAATGGACCAAAAGTATGACGATAGTATCAAGCAGATATTTCTGATACTTGATAACGTATCGATACATAAATCAAACAAGGTGAAAGCAGTATTATCCAAATATCATCCAAGGATACACCTTGTATTTCTTCCCACCAGATCACCCGAGCTCAATCTGATAGAGGTAAGATGGCTATGGATGCAACGACAAGCAATAAACAATTCCACCTTTCAAAATGAACGTGATATAGGTAAAGCAGTATCTGATTGGGCATGTGATTATAATAAAAACATAGAGGCAAAACTAGTATAAACAGTTTACATGGAGAAAGCATCTACATGTTTACATAACTGTTAACTTAGCGATAAAGCTATAGCTGCAAACATTCTCTCATATTCAATGAATTTATTTGAACGTGAGAGAACATCCGCGGAGACAATATTGTATGCATTATACTTATATTTTCTAGGCCTAAGTTTCATAAATACATCTAAGGCAATCCAACTATTTGGAAAGAGAGAGGAAGGAGTCATGTTGCAATATGGAAATGGGTTCAGAGATTCAATCCCAGACGTCTATACTGTTGTAAAAGAGTGGCAGCTTTTCTAATTGATGAAACCATGGTGCAGATTGGTCCTGACCAGGCTTGGTTATGGGTTGCCGTAGAACCAATACACAGACAAATTCTTGGAGTTTACATCTCAAGACACAGGAATATGATTGTAGCTGAATCATTCCTAAGATCGTTAATCAAGATTTATTGCAAACACGTGGTTTATAGTGATGATGGAACATGGTATCCGGAAGTATGTATATCATTAGGACTAAAGCATAGATTACATTCGCCATACGAAAAGAGTATAGTTGAAAGAACGATAGAATATCTAAAGGGTAGAACTGAGGCATTTGATGATTACTATCCATGTATGATGGCTGGATTATGCAATCTTAGACACGTTCACAAATGGCTCATTCTGTTCGTATTTATGCACAATAGCGTTATAAAATCTAGTACTAAATTTGACGATCTAAGAAGGTGGAATTATCTCTAAGTTAACAGGGCCGGATAAAGATTATGAAGCTTTTTATACTCGTTAATTGACGGCTCGAGATATTTTGTTGATCAAAACTCGTCAATACTTATGCCATATAAGTTGGTATTCTCAAAGAAGTTATTGTGATATGATGTGCCATTCGTCCTATATCGATGTAGAATTCATCATTTTCAATAGTACCATTGGGTGTGGCAGTGTCACTTAGAAGATAGTTGTGATGAGGATATCTTTTCCATAATAATATGGATAATTCGATAATATATAATATATAACATATAATATAGGACATAATCAAATCATATTTCCCTTATAAACCATCCTGACCTTAAGACGAAGAATAGATACAGGTACTGGAAACTATGTCCTTTAGCTTATGGGACATAAGGCAACATCATACAAGTCTTATCAAATCATCTTTCACAATACTCACAGAAGTTCTAATATGACATTCTTCAAATTCTGAGGAATTACAATGGGAATTACCCAATTCCCAATCTGATAATTAGGCCATAGCAGAACAAGAAAAGTAGATGTATGCAAGCAGCGTTGAGATATAAGTTAGTGTGGAACGTTTTGTCAATACAAGCGACTTTTTGATCCCAGTTGTCTTTTTTAGGTTACATTTGATTATAATTAAATTACCATCAAATCTTTAAATCATTATAAATTTAATAAATCTATTAAATTGATAAATAAAAATTTTAAAAATAAGGACTTGAGGAAGCCGGAAATGAGTAGAGCGATACAAAAACTTTTAAAATGGATGTCTTTCAATTAACAAAGATGGATAAAATACACCTTAGTTATATTTTGCAACTTAGTATGATGACATTAGCTCTCTTTATAATAACTACAACTCAGGTTAAAGCTCAACAAGGTCAGGATTCGCATGGACTGACTCCAGAACAAGTAAAGCAGTTCTGTAGGTCAGATAATCCTAGACTCAATTTCGTCAATCAGACGGAATCTGAAATTTGTGGATTGCCAAAAAGCACCCCGTCAACCCCAACATCAAACTCTTCTGGATCATCATCACAACCAGCCCCATCATCACAACCAGCCCCATCATCACAACCAGCCCCATCATCACAACCAGCCCCATCATCACAACCAGCCCCATCATCACAACCAGCCCCATCATCAGGATCTGTAACGCCACAAGCTTCCTAGTATAAAAATTAAATTCAAATATTTAATCCTCGTCTCAATATAAAAATGAAAAATACTCGAGCAACCGTCTACTTGGGTTAGTTTTAAATAACATTTTTCATAATAAATTAGAGCGGAAAAGATTCATCATTATATCATTATTTTCAAGTACAATATAGTTTATGGGATCAAATTCAATTGTTCCTTTTTTGATGAAATGAAGAAGATTGGGCATCAATATTTCATAATCAGGATTTAGACAAAACTGGACACATTCTAGGATTATCGTTATTGTTATAAGAGAATGAAACTAATAAATAATGTGCCTGTATCGGCTTTGGAAGACGTTTGCAAACAAATACAAGAATTGGACACTTCTATTAGATTTGCAGGTATTGCAAATAAACTTGGAAATCTAAGAACAACTTCTTATAGAGAAAACTTGATTCCTTTGCTGACAGAGAAAGAAACTTCAGATTATGCTATGAAAGCTGTTCTTCGTGCTCCCACCAGAGAAGATTATGAATCAAAGATTGGTAAATTACAATATTCTATAGGAAAGTGACAAAAAATGATTCGTGCGACAATTCCAATAATGATTGATAAAAAAGATGATGTAAACAAGCTTTATCTACTCTTATCATTTGATTTGGATTCTAACGTTGCTTATACTATTCAAAATAAGGTATTACCATTTATATTAGAAAACGAAAGTGCTTTTACATGATTGAATATACTCCGCAATTCAGACGTTTAGGAAAAATTAACAGAACGATATTATCTTTCTTTAGATTAGCTTCGATGTATAATAAATAAGTAGGCAATTTTAGTTGTTTTAGAATTCAAACAGACCAACAATAGAATGGCATTTAACAAAAAGTTCGCTACTTCATACCTAATTCCGATTCCCACATATTCTTATTCTACTAAGAACCCATCCCAAAAATAGATAGACATATAGCTTGAGAATGTCTGTTCATTGATGTCGCTTACGACAGAATCAAGTACATTCCAACTGTCAAGAGAATCCCAGATGAGTTATGGGATGAGATAAGGTTGATACTTCCACCTGAAAAACCAAATAATACCATAGGACGTCCAGCGGTATCATTTAGGAAGATACTGGATGGTATTCTATATGTCTTAAGAACTGGGTGTCAATGGAAGATGTTGCCCAAGGAATATGGCTCTGGATCAACCTGCAATAGACGATTCCAACAATGGTCAATATTGAAGGTATTTAAAAAATTATGGACTAGACTCCTAATAGTGTATGATGATGTAGTAGGTATTCGTTGGAGATGGCAATCACTTGATAGTGTATGTATAAAGGCACATTTAGGGGGGAAATGACTGGCACTAATCCTACAGACAGAGGTAAGTTAGGAACAAAACGTCATGTATTAACTGATGGACAAGGTATTCCATTATCCGTTGTTATAACTGCGGCTGGTTACCACATGATATGAAGGCTGCATAAACACACTGGATAATATCGTAGTTAAAAGACCGTCTTATAAGATTAATAAAGAGAAACAGAACCTCTGTCTTGATAAAGGATATGACTTTCTAGAGATCGAGAATGGTGTTATCAAGAAAGGATACTTACCACATATTCGACATAGAGGAGAACAATCAATAACAAAGAGCGATAAGCATAATACAAGAAGAAGATGGGTTGTTGAAAGAACTAATTCCTGGCATAACAGGCTCAGAAAACTCTTAGATATGAGAAGAAGATAGAAAACTATTTTGCGTTAGTATGTTTGGGTTGTTGCATTACTATATACAGGAGGATAATTTTGGGATAGGCTCTAAATCTAAAGATGCCACTGTTTTCCTCATTGCAAAATTCAAAAATCGAAGTATGAATCGCAAATACAAAGTAAGATTTACTAATATACTACTAAAGTTGAAATATGAACTAAAAATTATAGGATATAGAACGGGTAGATAGAGCAAAATTTAATATTAACTAACGATGACAACTTTTAAATGATGAGATGTCCAATATCGCATAACATTACACTACATGGCAATGGCTTAATTCAGCAATTGAAATTAAATATCCATCAGAGTATCAATTCAATTAGAAATTATTATTATAATTTGACGGATGGGACAATCAGAGTAACACAATCCTCATCGCTATCTTTTAGGTTATCGATAATATCAAATTGATTTGATCCGTTTCTAATTTTCAGAAACATTATTGGCTTATTTGGGTTTAGTCTTAAAACTTTAAACGGAATATCTGGACTCGATCTTCTCATCTTATCATTATTAGAATAAACAGTACTTGTAATAGTCATTGGATAGGAATTGTAAGGTAATGATATTGATGATTGTCTCGTGTAGTGTTTCTTACTGCGTCTAAGCGTTTTAAATGCCATCATTCTCTATGATTACAAATGATTGTACGTATTTATTGAAGGAGGACCCCAAAGAGGAGGGGGAGACATGCAGAAAAGTGCTTGAAAAGAGCATTATGCTGTAGTTTAAAGAACATATTAAGAGTAATTCCATGTAATTGCACACATAACACTATTTTAACATCTATTACTGATCGCATCTGCCAGACTATATACTATAACTCGAGCTGAGAATGGTCGAATGGGTAAATCCAATAGATAGAAAGAAGATTCAACAGTAGATCTGCCGCTTAATTACGCTGATCGCTTGTATAAAGACAATGCTAATTTATCTTATTTTTGAAAATAATGAAATGCGTACAAAATAAAATTTGTTAGGAGAAAGGATTAGCTATACTTTGCCTTTTTGTCTTCATACATCTCACAGATGCTACACTCATTTTACAATTAATCCTACAAATCATATGCCTTAAAATTCAAAGTCTTTAACTACCTAAATGAGAAGATTACAGACAGGACATCATAATGAATGACGACAATATGTGCAAATTAATATATCAGGTCGTACTGACTTTAGGCAAATCCATCATTCATCGAATAATAATATTATATAGGATAATAATGTTTTATGTACCGAATTAATGTTCAAATCTTAATTATTATATGGTGGATAGGTGCAGTCACTCCACCCCTCCTCTTATTCATTCCGATATATGAACAATATGTAATAATTGGAACATCCGGTTGGATTGTCATTGCGGTAAGTACAGGATTGATAATATATGAAATAAAGAGAATAAAACAAGAGGAAAAGGAGAAGTTAAGAAAAGAGTAAAAATTAGTTACATTATTCCTTTCCACCTTGTTCTTCGATGACAACCAAAGTTACAGTGGATGTAATGCCTGTATATTTCTTATCTTATTTGTTATGGTATGATTCATTATTTCGGTATTATCTGATTTTACTTTAACAAATACATCGTGAACACCGTAAGTCCCTCTTACCTCCTTTACATCATTCAAATTAGATCTGTCATACAATAATTTTCTCCTCAGAACCTAAGGTGCAGTTTACTAAAATATATGCTGTTGGCATCTACTCAATCTATACTAACATGTTGTCTTAGTCTCTTCTAGCAGTATCTTTCACCATAGTATGTCTTAAATAAATACATTAAAAAGATAATGATATTGACGAAACTACATTGCATGAAGACTTGTAAACTTGACCAGTTTGTCTATTAGTGTATTTCCATTCCTCAGTATTGTATTTAATCTCCTTGAATTTAGACTTCATTTGTGGATGAAGTGAATTATATACATCGTCACCTATCATAATCGTGTTTGAATAGGTTAATGAAGTTATTTTCGCCGCTATACTCATGCAGTAGCCAAGAACATCAATAGGGGAGACTTTGTCATGTCCATATTGCACAATTACATTTTCACCTTCATCAATTCCTATCTTGACACTAAGTTCAGGGTAATCATATTGATTCAATATAGGATTAATTCCATTCTTGATTACGGTTATTATGGATTGAGCACATTGTACTGTTTTATCACATGCTAGTAATTTATTATAGTCCGATGAGAAGAATGCAATAACAGCATCTCCTACGTTACCTTAATACATAACCGTTATAACTCTGAACTATTGAAGATATTTCGTATGAAAATGCTCTTATTATAGTTACCACTTTATCTATGGGTAGGGTCATACTCATATTAGTTGAGCCAACTAGATCCGCATACATGATTACTAATGGAATTTTTGAATTCACATGCTTTAGGAGGAAATTTTGTCCGGGTTTTAATGTTGAATCGTATTGATAGTGTCTTTTCAAGGCACTCCAAATTCTATTCTGGGTTTGAGATACAAGTGTTTCAGTATCGACCATCCTATGCTTTAAAATGTTGTTCGCATCATTACCCATAATCATATTAACTATGGATTGCGGTATTTTGTCTCGCTACTGATACTGCTTTTTACCCTTGTTTAGGTAATTCCTTTTGGTCTTATCGTCTTCTGAAGTATGCAATTAATATCAATTTTTATATTCATTTATTAGATTTAAATATCTACTAGAGTTTTTCTAAATCAAAAGATTGAAACCAATATAGCTAATTCATCACATCAATATTTAAACATATCATACTATCCATTATTTCATGTAACATCTGAGCACGATTACCAACTAACCGAAATCTTTTTCCTGGATGAACTAAGTACTAACTTCGAAAGTATCAAGTCTTTTCAAAACTATCAAACCTAAATAAAATGAAAGAAATTAATATGGTGATGTAAAGGTCATCGGTAGTAATATCTACCAATACACATTTTTATTATATCTATATGTGGTTAGTTGCTTATTCTAATTCATCTTATACTCCCATCATGTCAATTACATATCATATTAAATCGTATTTTTATACTACTGATAGTAATTCATCAGTAGTATCAGTAAAAGAAGGAAATGTACACTACCATCAAATCTATATCTATGTTATGCAGAAATGTCTACAAATAAACTGTTATATCTTCGTAATTAGAACCAGAAATGTCGATTTAGTTCTGAATCCGATTTAAGAATACCAATAAATTCGAACAACTCAACCACACATTTTTAAGAGAATAGATATAGAAAATCTGACTAATTCTAAATAACTATTATATAGGATATCTAACTACAATATTAATACTTCTGCTTGTACAAACTAACTTAGCTTTGATAGAACTCGGACGGTTTATCTAATTTATTGGCTATGGCATAACTTAACATTCCAAATCCTACCAAGGTAATAATAAATCCTATTTCTATTATCATAGATATCGCATTACTGTTAGAAGGTATATTAGTATAAGGCAACTGAGTAGTAGCCTTTTATGATTTTATAAATTCAGATCCGTAACGTATAGATCCGGCAACACCAATAATTACTATAACTATACCTACAATAGTTATCATATTAGATCTAAAATTAGGAAGAACTAGTCCATTTATTATTACTATTATCTGTCGATGAATTTCTTATAAACTTTATTTGCATTAGTCACTTCCTAATTGAAATCAAATTATCATCCTCTTGTCTAATGAATCTTAACATTGATAACTTTGTCCGGCAGCATAATATGTCTTTATTGGATATCGACAAAATGCAAGATGATGTTGGAATAATCAAGTTTATGTAGTATGATTTATGACTGGTTTCGTGTCAGTCTTTTTGAATGACATCTTAAAATAAGGCAAACTCTATGCTTTTTTATGGCAAAAATAATCGTCGGAAAAACATCCGACATACCTGAAGGAAAAATGACCCATATAACAGCAGGCGGTAAAGAAATACTAGTTGCTAATGTAAAGGGAAGATATTACGCTACAAGTAATATTTGTACTAGTGCCGAATGAACTTCATGATGGCGGTGGACTTGACGGTAAGGAATTGACATGTCCGTGGCATGGTTCAAAATGGGATATAACTACCGGTGATCTAATCTGGTTTCCACAGAAACTTCAACCACTCGGATCATATAGAATCACATTAGAAGATGATACTATTTACGTGGAGGTTTAATTGTATTACAATTATCTAGTCAAACACCCCTAATTGCAAATTCAAGTGATTTTCAGAATACTCTTTAACACTAGTATCGAATTTGGCCCAATTATGTTTTGCGCTAATTTAAATTTGATTTGTCCAATTTTACATTTGTACAGTCTTCATGACTCAATGTATACAAAAGCACAAAAAGTTACTCGGCTATACTCCATAAATGATAATTAGATATAATGGACTGAAAATAAAAGATATACAATATAACAATATAAATATGATTCAAAAAAATCGTAGGAATAGTAATTTAATTACAATCTCAAGAGAATTTTACAATCTAACTCACATCATAAATAAAAATATCCCAGTATACCCAGGTGATCCTAAACCAACATTTGAGCCAGTTACAACGATAGGAAAAGATGCAAATACCAACATTACACGTATAGCAATGGGCTCATACCGGAACGCATGTAGATGCTCACAAACACTTTATGCCCGATGGAATTGGAATTGATAAAGAGCCTCCTGATAAATTTATTGGCGATGCTGTTGTACTAGACATGTCCACAATTCAGACTGGGCAAGGAATTACAAGTTCCGATTTGGAGAAGTGTTTAAACATAGTAAAGTCAGGAGATATTATTTTATTTTATACAGGTACAAGTCCTAAATTGGATTCCAAAGATATTAGAATTAGTTATAAAAAGGAATATGAAAAGATTGAAGGTAATTTTATATATTTGGAACTTTCTGCTGCAGAGTGGATTGTAGGCCACAATATAAAATGTGTAGGAATAGATACATGGAGTGTAGAGAGAGAAGGTTTTACAGAAGGACTAATACATAAAAAATTATTATCCCATGATATAGGAATAATTGAAAATCTTAATTCGAATTTGCGAAGATTTGTAGATAAAAAAAATCTTTCTTATTTGCTTACCGTTATTATTTGAAGATTTAGATAGAATAGCCAACTAGAGCAATCGTCTTTGATATTACGACACAAAATGAGAAATGACAGGTTTTGTTCGATTGTTTAGGTAACCTGTCAAAAATATACAAACCATAAACTATAGCACTAAATCGGTGCGTAGCAGGATAAAGTGTCTTGAGTATATCAAAATGACGATTGATCGT
>CAVPXM010000006.1:0-92883 GCA_963709405.1 uncultured Nitrososphaerales archaeon | reverse complement strand
TGATGGTAAACAAAGATACGACATGTTTGTTAAAGCATATAACGAAACCAGAGAACATGGAGGCATAAATGGTCTTACTCCATCGGAGATGTTCCTACAAAGGTTAATTACATCCAGTACACATACGAGAACTAAACAGAAAAGTGTAACCCATGTAGGTAATTAGAAATGTAACCTATCCGTGCAAGTACAACAATTAGATACATCGACAATAGGCTCATCGATAGCGTCGGATTAGACCCATCAATCCATACCCCCAGATTGTGTATATACCAGATGATGTTCGATATTGTCCTGCATATGAAGATAGGCGACCTAGGCTTGATTGCTCGCCAACTTTACAAGATCTAATAGAGTTTAAGACTTATTCAGAGCAGAGATTGCAATCACTACACGATCAGCAATTCTTTACAAATCTCCAGTCTGTTACCAGACCTTAAACGCTGCTGATTTCTTTATATTCTTTCTTATTTGTGTGACAGAATACTGAGGAATTTCCTTAAAGTACCGATATGGTAAAAAAAATGAGGAATTTTGTATATATCTTCATCAACAGCAACAACGAGAACTAAACAACAACAAGAAAATGAAACCTTGGCTCGACGCTTTCACATGGAAATATTTCGAGAAGGAAAATTAGCTGTAGCAGATGAAATTCTGGCTCCAGATTTTGTTTTAAGAAATCCTATCCTTCCTTCCGAGTTTACCTATGGTGCAAAAGGTGTAAAGAAATTTGCATCAGTTGTAGCAGAGAGCTCGCCTGGATATAAACTCATACATCATGATACAATATCCAATGAAGATAAGGTATTGATTCGATGGACATATACTGGTATGCTCAAAAAAGAGATGTTAGGCATACCCCCTAGCGACAAGCCTGTAACCATCACTGGATTCGATCTCTTTAGAATTGAGCAAATGGTAAAATTGCAGAGATGTGGCAACAATTTAATGTTGGGAGTTGGCCATAATATCAGCATATCTTATCTCATATCATCACCATACTACAAAATACTGAAACAACAACGCCAAAACAATCCTCAGTTTTTTATTTTTTCACAATTAATATTGTTCCTTAGGTATAGAAGAGAGCTGAAACATTGTATTTGGATTACAGTTATTTCTCTTCGTCAACCCAATTCACTAATTTTGCTCTACGTTTGATTAAACCATCTGATCGAAAAGCTTCAAAATCTTTTAGAGGTGGGACGGTCAAAGGCCTGCAATAAATTATCTGTTACGCGATTTTAGAAGATGGCTAATTAATGAATAGATGAAGCAGAGATTAACGGATAGTAGGAGGGCGCGCGCTCAGACCATCAATACAACTACTTTCCGATGGACTGAGAAACTATTACAGACACAAGTAGAGGATCATAGAAAATTTACAGTGTGGCGTATACTGGCCCCTTACCTTACTAATATCATAAAATGTTCTGATTACGAGGCTTACGGCACAATCAAAAATTGGTTACACAAATGCAGCCAGTTAAAGCGATTACAGTTTAGTCCTAATTACACGATCAAATATAACATCAATTCTGCAGAACGTAATGGTCATTTACCGATAAGTCTAGAGAAGTTAGAGACAGAAAACCCATACTTGTACAATGTGTTGACTAAATCATCGGTAGATAATGGACTCCAATAATAACTAAGAAGCAAGGATACTTTTACTGTAGATTACATCCTGAAATAAAGAATGTGCATTTGGAATCAATAGCGCACCATATCAAGTACGAAGATCCCGAGATACATAAATCAGAGCTATTAAGATTCCCCAAACCTACTCATGACTAGCTGATTCTATAGATAGTAAAGCATTCAGTTGAATTAGTGTCTGTAATATGAATACACTATGTAATTGGCGAATTCTAGATGAGATTAATAGTACAGAAAAAGAGGCTAGACAACCGATCGGTTACAGTCAGAATCTCTGTCCAGTATTTCAGGAAGTGATTCAAAATGAGTGATAATAATCAGAGGCCGCCAAAAAATAGAGATGAATGTTTACAACGTAAAAAACATCATGAAGTGTAAAGCTAAGATAAGAACTATCCTGGCTTACCGCCTCCTCCCTTGCACACTGGAATAGCAGCACCAGGTCGACATACATTAGAACATTCGTGTGGATCTCCTGTAGGATGGCTTGGACAATGTGGATTTCCTTGATCGCCAGGTTCATGCGGATTGTCGGCTAAGACTATAGAAGGTATAGTAACTACACCTATTCCAAATAATATAGCCAAACAACAAGCCATGAAAAAATTTCGTTTACGCATACCAAATTTTATGATATTATACTATAAAAGTGTTATGTGGTATTATATTTATGCGAATTAAACATATTTAATCAATTATTTCTATTATCTATTAAGAATTGAAGTGAGCATTTAGACGTCAACTACATCGCCATCTAGAGGTGGTGCTGACTGAGTTGCTGCTGATCAACGCATTCGGTTTCATTCCAGACATTGTGGATTGTGCCTTAATAATGCCATGGTACAACTCTTTTGCTATTCTAAAGACCTCTTTTTACTCCCAATTTACCAGGAAAACTTTGAACCTCAGTTCTGGTAGCAATGGACGTGTTGATAGAGCTCCTTTCACCTAATGCTAAACTGAAGATTACTGCTTGGGTGATTGTTACTAACATCTCTAGGAAAGGATTTATTCTGATAAACTGGGAAAAATAGATTCTCTACAGAATATTGATGGTATACCTATTGTAGGATTTCTATGGCAAGGTGTAACTATCGATAGTATCATCACACCTACAGGATGATAGTCCAAGACGATTAATAATGTAGACATAATAACATGATGCGATTTATTTATGGTTTCAGACTTGACTAATTTCTTATTCAGCATTACTCTTATTATTATAGGTAGACAACACTCATTTTTGCTTTTCATTATAGAATACCGTTGTTGATGTATAGAAAACCAACCCTGACGGATTAATTTTACATATAATATTCATAGAATTTCGTGCTCGAATCTCTAGTGATATCCAATCCGTCATAGTATCCATAGTATCCATAGTACATATTCAATTCTGTATAATGAAAATTGTATTACTATGTCGTACCACATACTCATATGGATGTAGAATCCAATATAGGACGATGGATACTCTGACGTCTATGACGGCTTGTTTGCTAAGTATGAACTATCTACGATGTCTCCAAACCTTCAAAGCATAAATGGGCAAAAAATGACAATTAGCGGTACGGTTAAGATACTTATCCTATTTCTAATACAGTATAATAGTATCATAACCTAATAAGATAGAGCGACCAGGCCAATTATCCACCTGAATCGCCCTACAATGTCAATAAAGAATCACTGGGGATTCCTAGGAGTAGTAAATACACACAATGTTATAATGTGTTCTAAACACATTTACTGTTTATTTTGTGTTAATAAACAAAATAATAATCTTAACTTAGCAGTCACTTCGTACGTCTGATTGTAATTATTGCGTTTTATAAAAATATTTCAGTATGCTCGCTATGCTCTGTAAACCACAATGGATACCAAGAATGTCATAAACCATATTCTATCCATACCCATATGAATATACTTATAGAAGTAGTTTTTCTGGACTATGTCGGCTTCTAGTATAGTCGAGCAATATCGTAACTTTAACGTCGGTACGCCAATGGTGCCCAGATGTGTAGTATAGAGGTGATCTATATTTCTTTACTAATAAATATCTGTCTGTTGTTATTGATACCGTTCTCTTATTATTAAATATTAAAGATAAGCAATGAATGAGAATATTGCAATGTCTAAAACGAATAATATGACTACACCTAAGAAGCAAAAGAGCTCTTGTTCTCGGAGAAGGAGTGTCTCTCGGCGCTTACGAGGTTGGTGTGCTCCAGGTATTACGTAAGAAGCTTGAAGAAGAAGTTACGGAAGTTAGCAAGAAAAGTGGAGAAAATGGACTACTGTTTGATATCATAGCTGGTACTTCAATAGGAGCGATGAATGGTGCAATATTAGTAAGTCAATTTTTGCAATCTGGAAATTGGGGAAGAGGCAATAGAATCGCTCAAATCTTTTTGGATAGATAAGAAAAATGGTCAAGCTTCTACTCCACCCCAAGTAGAGATTGAGAAGGTTCCAGGATGGACTAATTGGCAGGACGCGTCAAATAAGAATGCTGCAGGCGTTGCTTCGAAAGACGCTGCCGAGGAGGTACGATTCTGCAAGGTACTTTTTTACGAATGGTGTTCCAAATATATATATTGCTCCGTACGAGCAACGGCTTGATTTCAAATTCTTTGATAACGATGATCCCTTCGTTCTCAAATGGTTTATTCATCCATTCCAGATCATGATTCCTGGACCGTCACCATGTGGCATTTTGGAAAAGACTCTTACAAAGAATATACTGGTGAGAGATTTGAAGTCACATGGGAAGACGGAGAAAATGCCTTGATGCGCATACAAAAGACCTGAATGAAGGGACTAGAATCAGAAGGGAACTTCAGGAATATCCTAATAAGAGATTCGGTGAGGCGATAAATGAAAACTACCTACTACGATCAAGATGCGCGCGCCTAGCTAAATATACCTAAACGACTCGTTAATCGTGAAGAGCAAGGCAAACTGATAGCTCGAACATGTGGCGCTATTACGATGATAAACGAATCAAAATATAGTGTCAGGTCAAAATCTGGCTATCATACCTACAACGTCATTGAAACCCAGTCTGTATGGGTTTGTTCATGTCCAGACCATATTAGTCGTGATCTCAAGTGCAAGCACATATATGCAGTTGAATTTTATCGCCGTCAAAACGCAACAATTTAGCTCACTATGAACTATGGAGCAACAGTCGTAATAACTATTTTTATTATTACTAGTGAATAGTATCGGATTCTGCCAATATCCGGTTTAGTTATCTGGGAAAGAGTGTTCTCTAATACGATGTGCGGCATATTACATTAAAAACATTTTCTAAATTGAGACATCCGATTTATAGCTGATTCCTTGATATGATGATAAGAATTCATGCCTAGCATAATGCACGCTAGGAACGTCTAAAGCCTCGACTATCGAGTCATAGACTTGTGCATAATTAAGTACTGGTCCAATTGTCTTGATACTATAAGTAGTCGCGCCCGAGGCTAGCGCGCACCCAGATCATAAGTTCAACTACGACGACCGGGTCAATTTAAAAACTATTGCAGACACGATTAGTAGGGGATTATAGGAAATCTTGAGTGTGTCAATCAATGGCTATTTAGTCTATCTTTAATCTTTTCTGCTGGCAGCTCCATGGGGACCTCCAACAGCGATATGTTCGTCTAGTATCTTATTTGCTCTATCCAAAAATTTGTTCGCTTTTACTACAATTTTGTATGTGACCTCTGTCTTGAATTTAAAACCAAGTTCTGGGAAGTCTGCCTCTCCACCAAAAATGATTGTATGCGCACCAGGACGTAAATCAGCTGCTTTCAGTAACATCCAATAACCATCAGCTACCGACGGAGTAGTAGTAGGTTTGTTAACAGCCACATTAAATGGGTTATTTGGTACAACAGTCAATTGAAATCCACCTGGTCCAGATTGTACTCTTTTAGCCAACTGAGGTAGTGAAACACCGTCTATAGCAAGAACTAGTGAATGTTTGTCTACATGGTTTATAAGATCAGTAGCACAAGCTCTTAACTGTTCTTCAACTGAACCTGGTTTTGTAGGATCATAATTACCTTCCAATACTGAACATTCCGTATTAACTAAGGGAAAGAATATGCTTGTTCCTTGTGGTATAGGAGTAGTACATTTACGCACATCTCCTGTGTGTCCACTTGTCCCTCCACCCGAAGTTACTTCCCCTACTGTACCTACTAAGAATAAGAGGTTTCCTCCCTGTTTACCAAGGTCACAGAGTCTGCCAGTACCATCATCAAAAGGATTACCAACTTTGGCTGCATCAATAGAGAAGGCCCAGTTCCACCATTTATCTCCTAATGGAGCTATGATTCGATCAATAGGTTTTATAATACTAGTACCAGTAGTACTTACACTAGCAGTAACTTTAAGATCCGATTGAGGCTTTACTCTAGCAATAGAATTGTCATGCGTAGGAGTTATATTATCACCATTGGCTGGCGTGTTATCAAAAACACCCCCAACAACAGTACCGTCTACATTAAAATTTTTTTACCATTACTGTATGCAAATGCTGTTAATGGTGTAATTATTACAGCCGTTAATATGGTAAGTATTATTGCCGTTGCTAAAGTCCTCGATATTATCGTTGTTGTGGTGTTCATGATATATTATTGTTACGTACCACGAAGTTTTGATATATTTGACTTGAGTAAGCTAGTTCTATTTTTGTTACTACTGACCAAATTAGTATATGTTTTGGAATACAAAATGATGTCTCGTTATTCATTTATCAATCATAGTGCAATATTTATAATAACTAGAGGAAATGAATTATTGCTAGAAAATTATATAGTGATTATGAGTTAGCCAAGATCCAACTATAGGGATAGAGATAGGGAAATCGAACACCTGTGGTACCAGTATCTTTTAGAGGTAATGCTATTTTGTGACGTATATATGATTATGATGGAAATATCCCCAACATATCTATGAATCAAATTCCACGAAATAAGTATGGCAGGAGAACTAGATTAAATCTTGATCTCTACTTAGAACCTAGAATAATTTAATTAGGATTTGGATTCACCCTCGTAACTACAATGTGGAACAGTGTTGGATAATGTCCCACATTGCGATAGTTTACTTTCATATCATTTTTATAGTCGAATCTATTATACTTAAGTTTTAGGCATGTCGAACATAATCATAAGCTGAGAATTGTACTCAAGATGCTGCTAAACCACGGAAAAAAACCACGGAAAAATAAAACTAGTAAAAGTTAAACCCACTGTTTTAAGATACTTTGACGAGGCATCATCTGACGCATATGACACATCTGACATATATGACACAACTATTAAGGCCAGTCAAAATAATGTAGCACCTTCTACATCTGACATATATGACATATCTGACACGACAGCGACTAACACCTATAAATTGGCTGATGTTACGACTGATGAACATGGTCTCATGTACAAAGGGTTAAGAAGGTGGCGGCTGTGGCACTAGCTGATAGAATCAGCCCTTTATAGATATTAGGAGGATTTTATGAGGAGCACTTTTAGCATATGATATAAAATTCCTTATAACATGATTGTGTGGATGAGGTCGTTATTAAATTAGATATCCAATATTCTATGAATATTATTATATATTCTCATTTTAGTTCTATTATTTTAATTCAAATCATGAGTCGCGCAATATCTTCAGACTTGGACACTCTGATATCTGGATATGCAAGAACTGCATACAAAAGGGTGATGTACATTACATGAGGAGACATTTGTGTAGAGGACAGATAAATTAGCCGACATAGTGAAACTGGCAGAAATGGCATCATTGCTATTTCAATTTGTAAATATACACGTCAATGACATGTACATGATTATCAATCAAAATCGATAGAATCCAGAATAGAATCATGAGTGTGTTCAGAATTTAGTGCGTTAAGATACTTTGTAAGGCTGTGGCGCATATGAGAGTGAAAATCCATGTTCAATGATTTCCAATCATCACCATGGACGATCTTGCTCCGGACATTGTATGCAGCTTTTAGATCAATATAGAGATCTTTCCGTTCTGATGGTATCTTACTAAAACGAGAGCTTCTCAATGCTAGCCTATGTGATATTGATTCCGGTGGATCGTCTTTTTTAGAAAATAAAGCTTCATAAGAAATCATCCAGTCTACTATCTCATCTTCAGGATTTCTTTTGCCATAAGCTGAATTAAAGCGGCTTAATGCCTTTTTTATGCTTTTGAATAGATCCTTCTTTGTCGTTTTAAAATCTAATAATTTAATAAGGCTATTGCTATATACATTCCAGAACCTTTTAAATTCTTTTAATTGTGTTTTATTCAGGCTGTAGATAATTCCTACACCTGTTTCCAGGCCTAAAGTATATAATCCAGGTGAGACATTAACAATTCGTATTGGTTGGTCTAGTGTTACGATTTGAAGAAACGTATAAGCTCCTACTTCACCATCTTTGTATAAACGAAGTGCTGTGATTAAGGCTACAAATATGCTCTTTATTTCAGAGGTATAGTCTTTATCTTGAATTTCAGATTCTGTATCAAATCCTTTGGATAAACTAAATTTGTACGCTATTACATAATTTATCTTTACAATATCATTTAGACTAATTCCTGTGAATGCTAATTTCTCGACCAACAAGGACTTTTCTTCGTTATTAATTCGTCTTATTGAAAGACGATCAGAGAGTACAATTGAACGAGCATTATTCGGAATCTCAAAATTAAGTAGTGGACAAATCTGAACTAAGTCAATTCGTTTGCTGTATAGAAATTTTTCCAGATCTAAATATAGCCTATTGTACAAATTGTAAAACTGTCTATCTGCTTTTTTATGTCTAACATATAATCGAACAAGTCTCTTTAAAATATGTGAAATATAACTCCAATGGGTCACATATTGGACAAAACCGTTTAATCTAAACCATTTATTAACTTGATTCGAAATCAAATCATTGTCATCCATCAACTTAACACATAGAACATACTCATCTAAAGATATCAGTAATTCCTTTCTTGATTCGATCAAGTAGTCAAGCATACTGTCTAGAAACAAACCTTCTTTGAGCGAGGATTCTTCATCGTGTTGTCTGTACGGTTCCTCATTTGATTTGATTCTATCATATCTTTGCATGATCTCTATCTGAAAGTGTAGATCAGATGATAATTGTTGAATAGTCTTTGTGATTAAATTTAAAATGGCCTTGCGAAGATCAATATTATTAATAGATAATATTTTCGGTTCTTTGGCCTTAGTCGAAGGCAGTCACATCCACATAGGAACGTCAAATGACAGAACTGAAACATATTTCATAGATTGCATCTTCAATACAATATTCTATATTCAATAATTAAATTGCTCATAAATTAGTTCAGGTGTCACGATTTTTCTGATTGTACTTAACGACGGAGTATTGATACAAGGCTTTTGAATAGAGAATAGCTCTGATGATTTTTTTGTAATAAGAATCGCCATAGGCATAACGGATACTGATGTTTGAACTTTAGTGATATCCAATAATTTCTTTTTAACTTCGTCGTATGGTCCTTTGTAATATCTATTTTCTACAAAGAAATATGTAGTTTGATCTAACCTTTCTGAATTGATATTTTTAGGAATACCTGCAATAATCCCGAGTAAATTGGCATAGTCATGGCCTCTTTTGTCTAACAAAGAAAGGATTCCCTTCTTTAAAGTCACAGAATCAAATTGTGCATATCTAAAATCTAATACTATTATCTGATCATGATTTAGGTTTTGGTTATATTTTTTGTTTATCTCATTTAATATTTTAAGATAGTAAAGAGTAATGTCTTGTCTTATACATAGAATCGACCCGTTTCTATCGCAATCTTCCGTGCCTAGAATTCTAATATCGGGTTGTAAGTCTGGATCTAAGAACATGTACAAGTGATGACATTTACCAAAAACCTTGCTCATCTCTGCCAACATTCTCTCAATTTTTGTCGTTCTAGGAACAAATGTATGAATCGGGGCGACTTCCAAGTCAACGCCATTTACTTGATAAGCAGATCTACTGGAATTTACTATAGGAACCTTAGTTACCTTAAGATTGAGAGTAGAAAGGAGTTTATGTAGATCACTGTCAATTCTCTCTTCATATTTTCTTTGGGTATCCAAATCCTCCCTTTTCACAAACTCAGTCCGATTTATATCCCATCCCTCGAACACAATAAAGTTTGACAAGTGAAAGTTTATGAGATCTAATCATATTTTACCTTTAATTTGATAACAGACCTGTGATATCTACATCAAAGATTGTAGGACTACCGCAAGAATTTGAATTTCATTCTTATACTGACATTCATATTTAAGATTTGTTTAGTATTTGGAATTCAATGGCATAATATCCCACCACAAGACAAAACTGAGTCCTATCCAGATTTGGAATCAGATAGGTCAGATAGGTCAGATAGCTGGAATGCAGTAACAGTTCAATGCGATTCGAGATTACATGTTAAGGAAGTGTCAGATAGGTCAGATAGGTCAGATAGGTCAGATGGTTCTTATTTCCTGGTTAGATATCAATATAGAAATATCAAAACTGTATTTGACAGAGTGCAAAGTTTTATCATTTACCTGTAGCTTGACAAGATAGAAACATCAAGGGACTTGATTAATGGAGTTAAATTCTAGACTAGGAATTCAGTGTTGACGTTGCAAATTGATATTTATAGATAGTAGCAATTGGTCGATGCGAATCAACGTATTTAATTCCGTTAACATGCAATAAGTTTAACACTTCAGATTTTTTAACCTAGTCCGAATAATTATCCCGGAAATAGCGTTATAATACGATATGAGAGATGTCAGGTTATAAGTATTATCAAAAATGCTGCGTCCTATGTGTAGGCAGACGTCCCCGGATGGTGATAAAATTTATGTATGCTGTCTATCATTAGCGCGCAGTAAATACTTAATCTGTAAGGCCATACATATAACCATAGGATAACCAAAGAGAACCTCAGTAATGGCACGGTTCGCATAGCTATATATGCACAGGCGGGCGCAGGCCCCGTTACGAAGGTGGCCGAGGTAATAGATAGGGGCCAGTTAAAAAAATATGAACCTGCGACACCCTTTGTTAAACGACAGGGAGATGGTCCACCTATGGACCAATTGCTTATCGATAATTGGCCCGAACCAGGAGTGCATAATGGCGATTCATAGGTCTAAGACCTCCTGACATTGTATTTTTGGCTGCAGAAGGAGACGTACCTTGAAATTACCAGACTATAAATAGAATTGAAAAGAACAGCCTAAAAGTATCTGAATTACATTCTGCCTGCTTCCTTTAGACGAGAAATCATTCTTGCTTCACCTTGTTGAAATCGTATTTTATCATCATCTCTTTCCAATATCAGTGCTGGAACTTTTGTAGGCTTTCCATATTTATCAAGAGCAACCATGGTAACAAATGCTGTTCCTGTGTGGATTCTCATACTCTCGTCTAGATCCTCAGCTTCCACAGTAACTTCAACTTCCATAGAAGATCTTTTTACATAATTTAGTCTTGCAGAAAGAATTAGTGCATTACCAATGAATATAGGCTTTAAAAAAGTCATTCTATCCATACTTGCCGTGACGATATTGGCACGACCAGCATGTCTTTGGGCGCATAAACCCGCAATAAGATCTACATGTTTTAATATAACACCTCCAAACACATTACCTTTTGGATTAGCATCTGAAGGCAGCATCATAATTGTCATCTCAGCTCTGGAATCGTTTGGATGTTTGCCTGCCTTCGAATGTTGTTGCGCTGCCATTGAGAGATTAACATCGTAGTATACAGCAGCTTTTAATTAAATATTGCATAGGTGAAGAAAAAACAAAACAAGATGCCTGGCCGTTTGCGGCAGGACAAATTCCCAAAGTTGCTCCAAAGACTACTAATATCTCTAAAGTAAGGAGGATATTATTGTAAATTACGTCCTGGAATAAAGAATGCACATTTGGAATCCATAGAACATCATATCAAGTACAAAGATCCTGAGGCACATAAATCAGAGTTATTAAAATTCACTAGACTATCTCATAACTAGCTGATTCTATTGATAGGTAAAACTAGGAGGACTCGTGATGAACTTATCTGTCGACTCCGCCAACTGATGGTATCTATAGATAGTAGCATATTAGTGGATGTAAACCAAAGTATTTAGTTCATCTAGCAAGTATTTAACATATCAGACAGTATCTGATTCTTTTAAGTCCGGTTTAGTTATCTCGGAAATGGTGTCTTCTAATAACGATATGCGGCATACCAGATTATAAATATTTTCGAAAATGAGGCATCTGATGTATAGGATGACGACTCGGTATTCTTAGACAATGATGATAAAATTTATGCGCATGTCTATCGAGAGGCGCACGGTTTTTCATTTTCGATAGCTATACTTGGTCCCTCCCGAGACGGGCGCGCCCGATTGTAGCCTCTTCTGTGTCATCGTTGTCAACAGGTGTCCGTGTGTATAGAAAGATCGATAGTGCTATAATATACTACCTTTAGCTTCAACTGCTATGACGGTGTCTCCATTTTTTACTTAATGTTTATTTCTAATTTGACGAAAGTTTTGGAGTCTGGACCTAATATCTAAGTCAAGTATTAAATTGTTATTTGTGATTGTAGATGAATTAATCTACTACAAAGGATAAAGCAAATAATCCGTTTAATCTGAATAGTCAATGATAATATTTTACTATTCTTTAGTCGATAATACAAACTGCATAAAAGCTCAATCCACTTAAATGAATATTACACTAAATAAACACAAGAAATAAACCATAACAAAAGATAATCACATATAATGCAGAGCATAGCTAAAAAAGGAAAGCACAATTTAACTAATTTGGCGAGAAAATAGAATCTCAGCATTATAATATCTGCGGACGTTACTATTGTATGTGTATGACCGAAACAATTTGCAGACGGTGTGGTTCAGACCTTGAAGCTATTTCAGTCTGCAAGTTCTGTAATCAACCATTAAAATTCGGTTGTCAGTCCTGTGGAAATATAGCAGATGAAAAAGTTCATCTAGATTGTAGAAATGCAGAATTTCTAGTAACTAATACCTAATTCTGAAACTACTCCTTATTGCGAGGTGGTTTCCGACTTTCGTATGGTCTTGATTGAGACTTCTATGCTCTGCTCAATGCAGCTTGCATCCTGATATAAGGTACGTACACCTAAGATTAATGTGAAGTGTCTAGTTATATGTCATATTATTTTTATTGCATAGTCTAGATCTTTAGATAGATAAAGCTTAACAGATGTAGGATATTCCCATCATGTGAGACGTGCTTCTAAGTTGAATCTAAGCCGGGGACAGAAAACAAGTCTAGAATCACTCATGAATAATACAACTAACAAGAAGGAGTATCGTAGGGTACTGGCTATACTTCAAAAAGTTGAAGGTAGATCTTATGAAGACATAGCACATGAATACGAAGTCAATATTCGATCTGTACAAAGATGGGTTGTTGCGTTTACTCATGGTGGGATAGGAGAGGTAAGGATAAAGAAGAGACCCAGAGGACTGAATTCACGTATAACAGATGAAAACAAAGAGATTATCCTTTCTGCATTATTTAATGATCCCCATATCTTTGGTTATCTTAGAAATACATGGAGTCTAAGGTCACTTGCAAGATGTCTTACAGATGAGCTTGGAATATCAATCAGCTTCAAACACCTGCAAAGAATAACTAAGGATATGGGGATCAGATGTAAAAGACCAAAATTGGAACTATTACATGGACCTGATTATGAAGAAGGAAAAGAGAGGGTGGAAGATTATAAACGTGTAGCATCAGCTCTGAAAAAAAGGAGTGATGTTAGTATTTGAAGATGAAACTACGATAACACAGAAACCTTGCATACGAAGATCTATGAGTTTTGAAGGCCAGCAACAAAGGATAGAACATGATGGAAGTAGAAAGAAGTTCTCTGCATACATATCCATGCTATGGCCAGATCAGAAGTTGATGTATGATTTCTATGATGATAGAATGAATTCTACGAGTACTATCGACCATCTGGAGAATCTAAGAGAAACATTATGAAAAGTGATTGGTGGAAAAGACTCATACTCATATGGGATAACGCTTCATACCATGTAAGCCTAATGGTACGGAATTATATCAATACACAGAAAGGAGAAGACTGGCTAACTATAATCCACCTACCAAAGAAGGCTCCATACCTAAATCCAAATGAAAGAAAGGTAAACCAGCTGATAAAGTCACATGTATGTGCGAATAGGTTTTATGAAAATATAGAAGACCAGAAAACCGCAGTATCAGAATATCTAGATAATAGATTTGGAAGATGGAATAATGACATTTAATGTGACACTTGACTTAATACCTAATTCTGAAACTACTCCTTATTGCGAGGTGGTTTCCGACTTTCGTATGGTCTTGATTGAGACTTCTATGCTCTGCTCAATGCAGCTTGCATCCTGATATAAGGTACGTACACCTAAGATTAATAGAGCATCATATCAAGTATAAAGATCCTGAGATACATAAATTAGAGTTATTAAAATTCATTAGACTATCCTTGGTCTGGAACCCAAGATAAGGTTCGCTGGTGTATGTGATGATTCCGGTGCGATAAAATATGGTGGACAGCGTGAAGGAATAACAAATCTCCTATCTCCAGAGGAAACTAAAAGATCAAATTTGCAAGCCCTAGCCAGATGGGCTTTAAGAAACTCCCTCGCATCTAAAGTGGGTAAGGGAAAATATGCGATGTCAGAATATGAGAAAATCAAAAGGATAACATTTCCGTTAGGAGAAGACCATTTGCTCTTGGTTACTACCGAGGTAGATGCAGATCATAACAAGATAATAAGAGATATTCTGCCCATGCTTACATGATGAAGATTTCTGATTTCAGATCATTTTATATAATTAATTGTGATTATGTATGTACCAGAAATGATCCAAAATTGGGATAGACTGGTACTGAAAGGGGTGCGTTCCATTGAAAATGATGACATGGGAAATATTATTGCAATTGATAAGGATTCACTTTTTTTAATGACAGGAAGGCATGTCTTTAAAATACCAAAGTCATTTGTAGAAGGATTTAATGGAAGCGAAGTTCTCCTAGGTGTTCCCGCAGCAATGGTATTAAGGCTTGAGCTAACGTAGACGTAGACATATCGATATCTATACTCTGTTTGGCGATAAAGTCAATGTTTCTAGATAATGCGTGCTCCTGATGGCATGTCATCCATGCAGAAATCAAAATTGATGATTCAGTCGTAATGCTTTCTGATGGATTTCCTCAAGGCAAGTGTCGTTCACAGGAGACAATCGGAGGAACTGCTGTTATGATACATGTATACAATGAAGATGAAAACCTTGAGGCCGGCACGGTTTATGAGTTCATTAGAAATGTATCTTTATCAAACTCTTAAAGATATTGAATAAAAATCAAATGAGCTGCCATTCGAAACGTAATTTTTAGCTTTTCTACTTATTTCTACCTATAGATTAGGTTGCTCTGTTAGAATTGGCCACAATTTCTGATAAAGATCAGAGATGACTGCCAATATAGCATCTACATCTGGTCTTAGTTACATTGCTCTGGGTAATGGGACTGTAAGGATTTCAACTCCACTGAGAACAGATCTGATGAGGTTTACCGTAAATGTTGTCGATTTGCCGTTTTCTTTACAGAAAATTCTGACCCTTGATAAGGTTGTAGAGCTAAACCCCAACAGCTCAAAACAACAGTTTTCGAATATTTCATTAATTGAATTGAAGGTAAGTATCAGAGAAAAAAGGAATAGATAGAATACCTAGTATAAATGGTTATGCAATAACATATAATTTGGTCAAGACAATAAACCGAAGTAGAGCGTAAGATGAAGGTGACATACAGAATAGAATGCTAAACAATGATAAGGGAAATGTCGTTCAATCTGAACAGGACGAATGCACTGAAATTCTTAGCATAGCTATTATCTCCAGCCTGATTATTTTAGCAGCAGTTGTCACTTTGCTAAATGAATTACCCTTAAGTGTATATGCTCGGAGTAATAGTCCTGTTATACCCTTCTTACCCCCTTCGTCTATCGATAGTACAGCATCATCAGAAAAATCAACTCCGACAACAAATAATGCTTCGTCACAATCTAGTATTCACCAAAGATCAAATGAAGGAACTTTAACAATAAAACAAGTCATATTAGGTACAGAAAAACTACTTCCAAATTCAAAGTTTAAGATTACCCCAAATCCATTCACACTAAAAGGCTCTCTTACTATTTATGACAATAATGCTACTTTAGATTTCGATCCTGCTAGCGGGATTATAGTACTAAGAAACGTTAAATTCTCACCATATGTTATAAATGAAACATCCTCACCTGGTTTTGGGCCAGTATTACAAAAGACAAGGATTACTCTTCATAATACGGTTCCAAATCCTATTGTTACAATTGAAAATAGACAGTTAAACTTACCATTTACAGGATCTGCTATAGTAAGCGCTCCGTATCTAAATGATAGTTCTCTTCGCACTTTTATTGCCAATGGTGCTACAATAGCAGGAAGAACACCTATAAGCAAAGTTGACCAATTACCTTCTGGTTTACTAGTAAGTTCCGAAAAACAGACTATTAATTCGACTATCAATGCATCGTCATCGCTGAAAGCAATTACATTTAAAACATCAGTACCTAGCTACCACTTCAGCCTCCCAGATATACAACTTATTTAAAGTCCCTACATATCCTGCTCCTGTCAAAGATATTGCTTCTCATGTGATTTATGTTTCGCCAGCTTTTGTAGTTAAGCAAAAGGGTTCAGGTAATAATACTTTTATCTTAACGCCAGTTATCGCAAAGATATTTCCTGGTATGACTGTCTTGCTCAATCATAATTCCTCAGTGGGATCTGAGCTAGCTAAGGTAGAAAATGTTAGGATGAAATTTGCTGACAATATAGGATTTCATCATGCTGACAATATAGGATTTAGTTTTGGCATCTCAGACAATATACCAACTTCTTTGAGATTACCTAGAGTTCCTGTTGATATTGTGGCATTGTTTATGAATATAGACTATGTAGGAGAGGGAGTAGGAACAACAGCAGGAACAAAAGTAGTTAACTTTTCAAATCCAAAATCATTTGCATCATCGCCAGATATTAGTATACTTGTGAGCAAATCATCACGTTTGTCTATTGCAAAACTCCCAGATGGTTGCCCTAATATTAGCTTGTATTCATTCAATGAGTCTGTTGCTAAGTGGCAGCAATTAGATAAACCAATACGAGCAGCGATGCTAGACGTTCACGATGAATGTGGATACATCTTACAAACACAACACTTTTCAAAATTTGCTGTTGGCGGTATTAAGGAACAATGAACAATAATACCTCTGAATGATGATGGAATGAAACCTATTATTACTGCTACAGCTCTGGTGATGTTGGAAGTATAAGTTGCTACTGAATATCCTTAGTCCAGCTATCCATACTGAAAAAAGAGAAGGAGGTGAGAAAAGAGGATACCAAATATGAAAAAGAAAGGATTGCCGAACTATATAGGAGTAGATATTGGAAAACGGAATTGTGTAGTTTGTATAATGGATTCGAATGGTTCTATAATCAAAGAAACCAATTATAATAATACGTTGGAACAAGCTGAATCCTTTGCTTCATCCATTAAGAGGAAGCATGGTACTGAATCCGCAGCAGTTTGTGAATCTACAGGTAACGGGTGTGGAGCAATGGAGCAACACGTAAAGATTTGGATCTTCCCTGAGAGACTAGAGATCACACCGCTCGGTATCAAAATCCTATATACGAAACTAAGTGACATCAAGAGTACCCAAGCTGGTAAGAGGATCAGCAGCTCCGGTCTATTCTGGATGGCGGATCGTATAGTAACCACACTGAAATATACTGATGAATCAGAAGATCCACAAAAGATCTTTATGGACTTCGGCGAAAACACCAAATACGTACAGCCAAGAATCTACGAGAATATGATGAAAGCGAGGGCTGAGACGAGTAAAGTAACTCATGGAGCTGAATAAGTTATAATGGTGAGTGGTGATGTCCACACCACCTGAGTCATGTGGGTTGCCAGTTGGTCCAGAATCTCGATCATGTGGATTTCCAGTACAAGCCGTGAATGTTGGCCGATCGATCAGTCGTCAGTGATTCTATCCCATTGGTGGTATGATGAAGAAATGACTTGGTTTTCAATTGCCCTCATTTTATCGACGCTGCTAATAATAACATGTACTATTCCAGTAATATCATATGCCAAACATTCGAAGAGTACTGACAGCAATAGCAGTGGCAGCAATGATAGCAGTGACAGTAAGCAAACTCCTACGCAAACACCAACCGAACAACAAACACCTGAAATAACCGAACCTACAGGATCAGATAATACTCAACCATTAGCAGAAGTGCCTTTATTCTGGTATATTAGGAACTATTGTCGATTTTGTAAATTTAGCACCAGTAAATGAACCAGATGGTCCTCCACGAAAGAGGTAATTGATTCCGTTTTCATCTGTGTATATTATAAACAAGTGATATACTGGTATGGGCTCGCTAATCTCAACTGCTCTTACATCTATTTTAGGCAAATTACACTTTCCAGCTGGAGTTGCATCGTCATGACGAGGACAAACTGTTACATCTACAATTTTTCCATCATTTACATATAGTAACAATTGACTATCTATCAATAAATGACTAGGATTAGCCTTGCGATCTATACTACGCTTTTACACGATATAAAAATATCCCATAATCATCAATTCACGTTAGCCTTAGGAGCGAATTTGCTAATGAATAACTCGGGAATAAAACCTATTATTTAAATGAGTTCCAGTTTATTTAGGGAAATCGGATGATAGATGCACTATTCATTTGAATGTATTTTAGTACAGTTAGGAAATGGAAACTCGTTTTGTCGCTAACTCCACTGAAACCTAAATGACTGTCCCTGAATAATGTCTCGCCTCACCCACTTTGCAACAATCCTCCTCTTTTTATCTCCGCTTGCTTTTGATCTAGTGTCCAAGATTGGTTGCGTTCTACATTTTATTACTTCATCGGTTTCTATGTTCACCTCGTAAACAACAGGCGTAGCCATCCTAGGCGGATATTCAATCGTCACGACAAATTTCCCGCAATTTGTAGCAAAATAATTTTCGAAATACTTGCCTTTCTCTTCTATATCGTATTCCAACGTATAGTATCGACGTTTTTTATCCGATTTCAATATAGGTCGGTTGAAAGTAGTCGTAAACTCCTTTTGGAAGGGCTTGTCGATCGGTATGCTTGAAATTCGTAATGGTATATTATTTTCATCAACTACTCTTACGTTCAGTTCCTCAAAGGTCTTGTCAACATCAGTTGCAATCCCATGTATAACTTCATAGATCGGATCATCTGAAAGGTTTTGGATCTCATACAATCTTTTGTAATGAACTAGCATCGTCTTAAAATTCTTGATAGAAATGTCAACTTCTAAGGATGGATAAATTGTACCGCTAGCAGTGAGGGCGATCTTTTCTGATTTAACGAACCCATCCTTTCCCCCAACAATGGCGCTACTCATTTGATTTGAGCTCTTATTGGGCAGCTTGGCGTTGCCAAAACCTTTGCCATACGCAGAATAGAGAAACAGCTTTTGACTGTGTTTAGTCGTGTAATCGTATAGGGGTCTTATTATTGACTTGTATTCGTCGGAGATTTCTCTAAGATCCTCTGCAATCCTGCGACTGAGTAGAATATGACCATCGTCTCCAATATCCATTATCCTTCTTGCAATTATAATGCCTGGGCCCCAAACATTATTATTCTTAAGGACATCCTTGACTACAAACACTGGACCACTATGTATTCCTATTCTAACTCGTACTATTTCGGCCGGAATTCTGCTTTTGTTATATTTGGCAAGTTTAGTATGTAATTCAACAGCAAGTCTAAGAGGAAGTTCTGGACCCTGCAGGAAACCAATAGCCATCCCATCTCCAGTCGGTAGTACAATGAGAGTTTCTTTTGGAGCGGAGCTAAATGATACACAGCTTATTATACTATTATTTAGGACTTCTATCTTCTTGATTTGGATCATTGTTGACATTGATGGATCAGAGAGGCCAACAATATCGATGAAGAAGAAATTGGCGTGAACTAAATTAGGCCCAGCCGCAAGTATCAACGTATCATCATTCTTACACGATGCAGACTACTACCGGCATTGTATCCACTTATGTTATGATTGCTTGATTCCGCCAACCGCAAATTTTGAAAAATGTTGTGTCTGCAAAATATATCCACATTGCTCGGGTCCATCTAAGGCTGGCTCTCGATCAGGTAATCTTCCCTCTTCCCATTTTTTTTCGACTTCGTATCATTGTCATGTACAGCAAGGGAGTTACTAAGAGTATACGGATTAGGGGTAATCATGAAGGTAGCATTTGGTAACAAATTATTGGTTCCCATTGGAGTATTCAATATAGTTATGCTGCCCGTAGGAACATTAGGGCGAGGATTTTGAGATATCTGGGGTACATCTTGCATGTTGACCAAGTTCCCGGGTAGAGAAGGTATTGGGGCGATCGTACTTGAACTGAAATCGCGTCCCTCGTATCTAAATGACCTCGATTTGATTCACGAGTCAAGCTTCTCGAGCTAGTGTACAGCATATTCTTAGCATTTAAATACTCAGCAGCAGTTTGCAGGTATTCCTTACCGCTAATCTTGGGCAGATGCTCCTCCATTATCATCATCAAAGTCACAGCCATGACAAGTGGTGTGAATAGTGCGAATATACTCTTGCTCACAGCCCTTAATACATTTTCAGGTTATTTAGGTTAGCGATTGAGATTAGGCTGTATATCTATCACTAGAAGTGGGCTGGTTACCTGATTACCTAGATCAAATTCTATAGGATGTTTATAATCACACCAAACACAAGGTAGCACAGGCAGTCCTGCTTCTTTGGCTTTATCTTTTCCATCTATAATCGGTCTTGACGTTGCAGTGATACTTCAATGACGAGTGTACGAAATTCTCCTTATATGTCATCGGACAGCTGGCCGTATCGTTTTCACCATTCATCTTTCTTCAGTGGTTTTCAACAGCAGCAACAACAATAGCCACGATGGAGGAAGCCATTCCGGTAGTGCACACAAGTCCTCATCCAATCCCATAACCGTGATCCAAATGAGACTATATCGGACATTACATCAAATCTAGATTAAATCTAGAAAAAAACACAAAAGGTAGAGTACTCGAAATAATCCATAACGGGTCAACTGAGATCTAAAACATATTCATTCAATCCGTGCACAAAAATGATGCTTAACACAAATAAGATAAAATCCACAATGACAAGCCTTCTATACAGTCTACACCTTTCCAAAAGAAAATGACTGAGAACTGTGATTAAAAGCTGTTGGCTGTCATGACGACAAATACATTTTCAGGGCAGGAATTATCTCTAACATAATACATGTATTCAAGCATCGTCAGTGTCTTATAGAGCTACGCTTAATTTCTTCCATAGTATCATACAAATACTGTTTTAACTCAGGTTCATTAAGTGATGGTTCTACTCCTGTATGCTGTATTAAATTAGTGTGTTGTTCTTTCACGAGTTTCATTACCCTCCTTTGTAGTTCATCCTGCATCTGTGCCATCCCAATACTATCCAAAAATTTTGTTTCGCGTACAGCAAGCTTTCGAATTGTTTGACGTAATTTTGAATCTTCAGCCACAGATATTGCTGAAGAATAAATTCCAATAAGTAACAAATACGATGATATTCCCATAAACGAAGTAGTAACAAGTCCAAATGGCGGATAAGGAGCTGAGACTAATACAGCAGCCTGGTTTGAAACGAAAATAAGGACAAGACCATATGCTGAAATAATCATATAATTTCTCGCGACATTATTACCGCTAATCTTTCTCGTTATAACCCAAAAAGTTATGCCAAATAGGATTCCTCCCACAGGTTTCGTTACTGTAAAGACTAATGTGTAGATAATGCTAAACAAAACAGGTTGGGAAGCATTAAATGATGAAAATAGACTAAGAAACAAAGGTGGAAATTGGATTAGAAAATATGCTAAAGGAATGCCTAGGATAAACCAATATCTCTTGTTAGTCTTTTCATAGTAGCTTCGTAGAACTAATATGGTAGCAACCCACCATAACATAAAAGATATGATTGACGATATTACATATCCATCATTGAGAATATCAGTCGCTGGTCCTAAGCTGAAAAAGGGAAAACCGACGCCTATGTGAGGCTGAACATAGTTAGGCACGTTCATCAAAATAGTAGTTACAAATGCTACTATGAAGGCTGCATTTATTGCAAGCATTGCTGACGAGAGTGCATATGATAGCACTATAATATTTCTGTCTGACTTGAACCATGCAAAAAACTTTTGTACAAGAACCACCAACATAATGATTGCAGTGATATAGCTAATCCAAGTCGCTATGGTGAGCAGGACGGTACTGTAGCCTGAGGATACTACGATTTGAAGGTTTATGAAAATAATACTTGCTGTCAGTAAATATTGTGATATCGTAACTGCTTGATGTAATATGTCAAAATGCAGAGCTTTACGAGTGCGTAGGTGCTCACTTCTTTGCTTCATAATTTTTGATATCAAAAAAAGAATTACAAGATACACAGAAGATATGATAATAAATAAAGCCACTCGCCAACTGACAGGAGACTGGTTGAAGCTAAAGTAGTAAATCTTGATGACGGAAGTATCGACTATTAAAAGAACAACCAGGAGACATACAAGAATAAAAGTTAATTTATTGTAATAGGAATTGAACTTCTGAATTACATTACGATAACCCATTGCTAGTATGTCCACTTGTCAAGTAATAGAAAGATACAAAAACGGAATGCGTACGTCATGTTTATCATTATTAACTTTCTGCCATTATAAATCATAATAATTTAGCTATCTAAACAATCATGATGTTCGGATTATTAAACGGTATTACAAGACGGCCTCAAAAATAGCTTGTATGAGACCAATTTTCTCATTGTACTGATGACGGCTTTGTAATGAATTTTTCTAGTATATCTAAAGATATTTGTAGCAGTTGACATCAAGAAGAAAAGAATCCTGTCTTTAGAGGTAACAAGTGAAAAGGTACATGATGATGGTAGAATGCTAAACAAGTTAGTGGATAATGCTTCATCTTCTTCTGCTCGTGCTGCGGGAGGTAATCATGTAAAAAGGTATATTGACAGACTGTATGTACGACAGCAATCACAATTTTAGATATCTGTCAAAGAACCACATTAAACATTACATAAAGACAAGAAGTAATTCCAAAGTCAGGTCAAGAACTAACTGTCATGCAAGGAATATGTCTGTAGCGAGACGACAGACAAGCAAATCCCATTTTGCAGTTGATAGCTCGACACTCTTACCAACTATGCAATTGGTTGCAGCATCGCAATGTCTCCCTTTCGATGTTACTGCCGTTTTATGATTCGTTTGATTCGGTGTCTGTATCTGTGTCTGTTGTTGTTATTGTTGTTGTTGTTGGGGGTGATCAAATTCTGGTCCGTTACATGCTGACTTTATGCCTACAACACACACGCCTACCTCTGGTACTTCTTCCTTTGCAAGTGTCTGATTTTGATTCTTCTGCTGATCTTTAGATTTAGCTTGAGCATCAGCAACTACTACAAGCAAGCTCAAACCAAGAACGGCAGCAACTACAAAGATAATTATGTTCTTACTCATTTGATTATTGTATCCCTCTGTTTTTTATAGTCACGTGCTACTGTTATCAAAGTCTGATTATTTCCTAATGTATGGTCTGCTATCATTCTCGTAATTTGAGTGTCGTATCAACCAGATATAATCTAATTCTTTCAATGTTAATCATTATTCCTCGATTGCTCTGTGCATATATACATACAATCCACGGCCTATTCAAATATACTAAGGTATTTTTCCAAGTTGTAAGCTCTGGCTTGCTATTCCTCTGCTTATGATATCGACTGTGACAGGGTTTACACGTGGAAACAACCTTTCTGGATTCTCCTTCAAGAGGTTCGCGCGGACATTTACATAACTCTGATATTCTTTCTATCTCTCAGTAGATGAGCTAGAATCTCGGAGCGAGTAGCCTACTATATTCAAAGACGAATTGAGAAAAGACTGTCGCGAAGACAAGCATTCAGAGAATGTCCTAACTGTGGACATTATCATATTCGTAAAGTTTCTCCGGCTCAATACTGTATTTTTTGCCTGAAATATGCGAGATTATGGATTGGAGTCAAATCATAAAATTAATTAATCTATCATCTTACTACCATTACTGTACAGTGCGCATACTTTACAACTCCAGATGCGACACTTCCAATTAATAATCTCTTAAAGCCCGACCTTCCTCTTGTACCTACTACAATTAAATCCATGTTCTCTTTCTCTGTGTATTCAACCAGTAGATATTCAATGGGCACCGGAATTAACGGCCATGATCTGTAACCGTTAATTAATTCTGTTTTCAGTTGAATGTTTTTTTCATTCGCATCATGATTGAACTTTTCAAACCATCTTTTCGCATCATTATTTATGCTTTCGTTCTTCTCTTTTGATTCGGCTAATATGCCTCCTTGTTTCACAGAATGTGATTCAGGAGTATATGTGACAGTAACTGCGTACAGCTGTGCACCAAACCGTTTTGCAACTCCTATAGCATATTCAGCTGCTTTAAATGAATGATCTGAGCCATCAATCGCTACCATTATTTTTGAGAATTTTGAATTTAGAGGAGACAACTTAGTCTAAATAGACCAAAGGCCACATAAGAATGAACTCAGCCTCATGTGTTTATTGATTACACTGCATTTGCATCAGTACGATAAACTTGATTCTTTAGAATTTTCTGAAAAGGATGGGAACAAGATGTACCAAGTCTGGACGCAGCTTGGTTATGAAATACCTCTTAAATACAGATTAATAGGAGGGTGTTTGTTACCATCTTCTCTCGCACCCTTACCAATACGATCTAATGTCTTTTGAAAAAGATTTTGGCGCCGTAACAACAAGACAAATGACATATGGACTTCAAGGCAAACCCTAAACTAATATAATATAATAAGAAATACAGTTCATTTTAGCGGCATCTGAATTGAAAACACCTAATTTGATAAGTGGTTATTCATGGCAAGCTAATACTGTCGTAAGTTAACACTAAGAACCTCAAATACAAGAAAACCGTTAAGTCCTGGATAATAGACCATTACAATATTACTTGAATTCTTTTCTATTGTTATCTGTTTGTTGAACCTGCGATAAACTGCTATGATATTGTTGCACTTCCTACATCTGTATTCTCCTCTTTCAATAAGAATGACATCTTCTCCTAATTCTTCATTTGGATTTTCATGACTAATTACTGGAGAACCAGGATATTCCTTTGCACATTTATTGCAATAATATTTTATGAATCTATCTTCATTTAACCTTCCAATATTACCTAGAAATATTTGAGGAACTCCTAGACTGCCTTTAATTTCTTCTTGCTTCGTTAGTTTAGCAAAAGCGTAACCGCCAATCCTAATAATTTCAGGTGGAATTTCCCTAAGATTGACAGAGTCTCTAATTGGCTTTGCCACATATTTTTTGCATCTATTATATATCATAGTATGATGATGATAATGATATCATGAGTTCCATAATACATACTACTAATTTATTTTCAATAGATTCCCAAATTAAATATCAAAAGATACTGGTTCCACATGATGGCTCAGAGATGTCAGATAAGGCTTTAAGCCATGCTGCATATTTATCTAAAATATCTGGAGCAGAAATTGTTATACTTAACGTAATAGAACATGATATCATTCCGCCAAGCACACTTCTTACATTTATCAAATCAGATAGATCTCTAGAGAAAGCAAAGCAAGATTTACGAAATACATTAGAGGGAGGAGTAAAACAAATGCTAGAAGAAAGAATAAGACAATGCAAGGATGCAGGCATAAATAAAATATCATATAAAATACGAACAGGCAAGATAGTTGATGCAATAGTTCACCAATCTGAAGAAATGGATTTTGATTTGATAATTATGGCAAGTAGCAGGATTACTTCATATGTTAGAGTTCTTGGAAGTGTTGTCAGAAAAGTACTGGATAGTATAAAAAAACCCGTACTTTTAATACATGAATAATAATAGTAAATTAACACCAAAAATATCCTAAATCAAACTGCATCTATTCTATTTTATTCGCCGAACAAAGACAAATAGTCACATGCTATAAACAAATTACCTGTTTTGGGATATGCTTTTGGCACCTATATCAGGACTAGTGGCACCGGATCTGATGACCACAGCAGGTTTAGTGATTGCATTCCATCCCCATGTTGTCTGTTAAAGTCAGGAAATTGACCATTATGGTAAATATTTTATGTGCATATCTATTATGAGGCGCACCAAATAACGTGTTCTATAGGAGTGTAGCTGATGCCACAGTAATTGGCGATCCAAAACGATCAGGACTCCTGACCGTCGTGATTATAATGCAATAGAGTGGATAATAAAGAGAACTCATTCAGAACTACTTTTACTATAGATAGATACTATGTCTTTACAGTCTATTATGGAATAGAATATCAGTACTTGATGTATAGAAAATCAACCCTGACGTATTAGATACCACTCCCAGAAAGGATCTGTCGAGCAAGAAATCGCCTAGCTAGGCGAGCTCAGGACTAACAAGATACTATGATTTAACGGAGGAATAAAGGAAAGGCCTATATTGTTTGGACTGCAGAGACATCTAAAATTGTCGAACAACTTATCTGATGATGTTGCTTCCTTGTCGAGATTGCCTCCACCATTTTGTACTGTTGTGTGCAATGAAGTGAGAAGTGCTGTGCCTTGTTTGATCGATGTCTACAATTGAATAAGAGAAGACTAATAGTCCTGGCGTTTGTTGTGGTTTTGAAAGATAACGGATTTTTTCGCCATAGTCGGTACCTGTGACATTGTGAATTTTATCCTGTCTTTACCAAGAGCTTGAATCGCGAATAGTGATCTCTGGGAATCCAGGAGCATATCTTACTGAAGTCGCTGTATTTCTTATAGCCTGCGCGTACTTTAGATATATTATGTCTCTTCATAGTATAACCTCAGTGCTAACCGATATCATGTCTTCTCTCGATTTCCTGCAATCTTGCCGATAGTGAGACAAGTTGATCTGATAGTTGAGCTATAGCATCGTCTTTGACTTTATCACGCTGTCTTAAAGATTGATTTAGATCTTCCAATTCTTCTACCTTGGTTTGTATGTCAGCGCCCTGTCTTTCTAATTGATGGACATTTAGAAATGTCAAGTAAGGTTCTATTTTACGGAATATGTCGCCTTTCTCTGATTCCTTTTTGCGCCAGTATGTAGAGCCGGAATGTCCTATAAAATACTCTGAGTAATCGGCATAACCAAGATCAGAAATGGTAGTCTTTACAAACCTCATAAATGAAAGGAGTTCTGTCAGCCTGTCATCACCTTGTATAGTCAGATGAAGGTGGGCCAATAACGATGACTCAATATTATCGCTAGAGTGAACAGCAAACCCCTCATCCTAGCAATATCACCTATAAAGGTCTCGCCGCTATGCACAGATAGTTGCAGATACCGCTTCTCACTATAGCCCATACTATATATTCTGGATAATATTATGATGCGTTCCAGAAAGCTTTACACTGCTGCTTTATGATATCAATTGCTACAATTATAAAATTGTTCTATATAACCTAAATCTTTAGCATTAGAATTGCAAGAAGGGCTATTCAAAGATGACTTTAAATAAAATAATAATATATGATGTTTGCTTGATGATTCACGTGGTTCAATATTGAAAATATGGATTAATCAGCAGGAATTTCCATCTAGACGGATTGAAATATATACCAATTTGGTAATTTTGATATATCAACGTGTACTATAAACTTGGGTCAGATAGGTCAGATAGGTCAGATAGTTGGAACAGAATACATCTATGTATGGTTTGAGAGTAGCTGGTATGGAAGTGTCAGATAGGTCAGATAGGTCAGATAGTTCTTATTTCTGGTTAGATATCAAGATAGAAATATTAAAATTGTCCTGACAGTGAGCGCAAAGTTTTATCATTTACCGGTAGGTTGACAAGAAAGAAACATCAAGGGACTTGATTAATGGAGTTAAATTCTAGGCTAGGAATTTAGTGTTGACCTTGCAAATTGATATCTATAGATAGTAGCAATTAGTCGATGCGAATCAACATATTTAATTTCGCTAATATGCACATATCGGATGATATCGGATTTTTTAACACATTCGGCATAATTATCTAGGAAATAGCGTTATGATAAGATATGCGGCATGCCAGGGTATAAATATTATCAAAAATGCTGCGTCCTAGGTGTAGACTGACGCCCCGAAATGATGATAAAATTTATGTATGCTGTATATCACGAGGCGTGCCAAATACTGTCCTATCGAACTCATAAATGATTAAAGGTGCGGGTCCGCAGCCGATAGATTCAAATCGTTTTTCTTGATTATGAAAGATAATGACATAACGAGTCGTTAAAGGACCTTATTCGGAAGAGTGAAATGCAAACCCTTGGTCCGGCTGTAGTATGTATACCTGACAACCTGTATCATTGCATTTTGCATCGTTTACTCCAATACTAAATGGTGAGTTATAAGTAAAGTTTGCATCTGCACTCCGCGCTCGTTTTACCAGAGGGTTATTTTCAACTCTAGAGAAGAATTTGAAGAATATGTTAGACAATATATTAACAAAAAATTACAATAGAAATCAAAACTATCCCTGGTATCCCGGGTGCAACGATAGGTCACTATCAATTTAGTTAACGCGCAGCCGGCTACCTATAGGAGGGCTTCCTGACCATCTTCTCTCAGGTTAGACCTAAGTGCTAAGCCTGTCCACATGTGTACTCTTTCATCTCCTGAACCACTGCGTTTGTCGTGTATGTTATGTTTTGATAACTCTCTACCTAGTGCATTTATTTCCAGTCTATTCAGCCTCTTATCCCAACAGTATTTAATAAAATCTGTATGTGCTTCCTGCTTATCTGTCTCGTATTGTGGGCCAAGTGCACACCTATCATCAAGCCAGGCCTTAACTGGGTCTGACAATCTCTGATATATTTCTCTAACCGCTTCTGTAGTAGAAGATTTTACAAATTTACGTTTTGTCAAGAGCCTCCTTGCAGAAATTAATGCTAAGTTTAGTAGGCCAGACAATTCTTCCTCAGTAGTTAACTTCTCTGTAATATCTGGATCCTTAACTATCGGTTTCCTACAGAAAAAGCAATTCTTCCTTAAATTAAATGAGATCAATATCCATCGCTTATAGTACGCGTTTTCCATATCGTCAGTTGGTTTGGGAGGAGTATTTGCACTGAAAATCAGCTTAGTAGTTGGCTCAAATTCAAAGCTGTTCTGAAATTTTCGTTCTGCGCTAATTCTATCTCCGCTGGCTAATACTTTGAATGCTTCTATATCTGGAAGTCTCTTTGCCGATAGGTCAGCAAATATGTTGGCCAATTTACCGTACAGGTCGGCCGTCGCGAATCTGTCATTCACCACTGCCAAACTATGTAGTGTCTTGCTACTAATATTCTCTCGACCCAAGAATTTGCTAATAATTTTTAGCATAACGCTCTTACCGTTATCTTCATCTCCAACGCACATCAGATCTTTTTGTAATCTATTATGCCTGATGAGACAATATCTTATGTACTCTAGCAGTAAAGGTACGTCGGACGGATACAAGACATTGTACATAAAAGCAATTATTTTTGATGGGCGCGCCCCTAGGATTATATCGTACAGGTAATTGTATTAATGACAAGTAGTTCGGATCGTGTTCTTTGAATTCACCTGTGCGAATGTTTATCAACCCATTCTTAACATTCATAATATCCAGATTTGTATCAAATTCGCCCCTATCGACCAGCGTTCTTGCCTTTATGTGATTGATAACCTCAGTACGCAAATGTGTGGTTATCGAAAATCCACCTAATCTCTCAAGTTCAGCCTTAATGAGCTGTTCTCCGCCAGAGCAGTACTTGCCTTCTCTATAGTATAGAATTATTTCTACATCCTTTAAAGTTTTGAAGGTATATGTTTTCATCAGCTCCTCTACAAGGAAAGCCTTTTTTCCGATGATGATACAGATTTATCTTCTATCGCGTTATGGATCTGATGCTGCTCTTGTATTTGATTACTTCCGACTACTACTAATGACCGCGTCTCGTTTCTTGCAATGAATGTTATCGCATCTCTCCATTGGTGTTCCAACCCCGTTCGATCTAGTGGGGGCGCGCGGCTACTCATGTTTCCAGTTAAATGTCCCTTACGCTATACATATAGAAGACACGGCCAAAATCTGGTCGATAACTCGATTCTCTTATGACGATCCAAGTACGCCATATACACCGCTCCCAAAGCAAGATTTAGACCAAAGCCCGTGACATCCAATAATTGCTATAAAGCAAGAATACTTTCACTGCAGATTACATCCTGAGATAAAGTATGTACACCAGAATCGAGAGAATCAAATACAAAGATCCTCTGGTACATAAATCAAGGTTCGTGAAATTAGCCGAACATTCCCAAACTGATATGAGCAGACTGATCCTATCAATAGGTAAAACTTCAGGACTTAGTGACATTAATTACTTAACTGAACTACCGACTCTACAATTGATATCAATAGATAGTAATCATTGATTGATGTTAACTCACGGATTCAATTTGCTAATATGCAGTTAGTTTTTAACATATCAGATAACATCGGATTCTTGTAAAGTCCAGTATAAATCATATCGGAAATGGCGTCTTCTAATAACGATATGCGGCATGCCAGATTATAAATATTTTCGAAAATGATATGCCGGATGTATAGACTGACACCTTAGTATACGTAGGTACTGAAGTTGCATCAAATTTATCCTGTGCAAATGGAAGTATAACCTCTGGTCCATTTACCGGATACACATTTAAAAATACGAATATCTGGCGTAAATGATACTGTGCTCTAGCACCACCCAACATGCCTACTGACGCACTCATTATAGCGAGCCGGCTTCCCTTCAAATGCATTATCTCCGTAAGGTCTAGAGGCCCAATCAATTGCGTTTTTTAATACCCCAGGTACTGAATAATTGTATTCTGGAGTTGCAATCAGGATGGCATCTGCTTCTCTTATTTTCGATTTGAACTCTCTTACCTTCGTTGGCATATCTTTCTCAATATCTTGATTGAATAGAGGAATGCCATCAATTTCAAATATTTCCAGAGTAACATCTTCCGGTAACAGGTCTATAGTAGCACGTAGAAGAGCCTTATTATAAGAACCAACTCTTAGACTTCCTGCGAAACCAAGAATTTTTAATTCACTATTGCTTTCCAACTGTGCTTGTCTATCAAGTTAAGTAATTTCATATTACATAATGGTTACACTTTTTATTAGACGGATTATTTCAAAAGAATCCAAAAAAGTGGATGAAAAGTAATTACGAACTTTTTATGAGTTTGCGGAAATGATCTTTATTTTTTGACAGCTCTTCGTTCCATGTCTGCTCATTATATCCATGGACTTCGATACCGTGTTTCTTTGCATTTTGTAATAATTCTTCTTCGGTTTCACCATACATAGTATGTGTGCATACTGGATCACCTACGTCCTTACAGTTCAAGCTTAGAGTCATTAAATGATAGTAATTTATCGGAGTCATGTTTTACGCTTTTTGTGGGAATTACCAATCTAAAATAGAGCGATACTGTTTAATTTTGTAAAGTGGGGTTACCTGTATGAACTGATTAACTTGACGCGTAGACATTGATCAGATATACGTAAGCCATGGGCGCGCATCGGCCTAGGTCTAAAACGGATAGTTGGCACAATAATTACACCCGGGATACCCGGGTTATTTTCACCTCTAGAGAAGAATTTGAAGATGTATATCGGACATATGGTAAGGGAAAGTTATAATAGAATACAAAACTATCTCCACTTATTTTGATCTAATTCTGATGCGGTTAGTGCAATAAATGACCTGAATAGTAAAGCCTTTTAGACAATCTTCTAAATGAAATCAGAGAAATATCATACAATATCCTGCTCGAAGTCGAGCATAGCTAACCTTCTAATTACGTAATAGGTTTAATAAATACCTCTTAATTTGTTGTTATGTTGTGATGTATATGGCATTATGTCCTATTTGTAAAAAGAAATTGAGTGAACATTCCGAATTGCAAGATAAAATATGCAAAATGATCATGATAAAACAGTTTGCAAACAACTCTCCTGGTTATGATGTTCAGTTTAGACCTTTCTTCGAAGAATAAGAACGTAACTTTGTTAAAGCAGATCTCACGACATTACTATCCTAGCCACGAGCAATGGAGATGTAGAAACATCATGTTGAATTTATCATTAAAAAGTGTGCCAAGTGAAACGCATAGATCGGTAGTCAATTACCTCGACCGTTGAAAGCTTATTTCCATCATTGACCATCATAACTTGTAAGCTTGCACATTTTGATAAGATATCCGGGCTGCTCTAGAATCTGCCGGAGACACGTAAGCAGTATTCAGGGTAGCGGTAGAATAGTTAGCCAGATCTGCCGCAAAGCCTCCATAATACGAAGGCGTTTCCATATTCCAAACGGCTTCTAAGCCCTCAACTACAGTTACTATGAGGTTACCAGCTGCATCCATCCACGTCCTGGAAGTAGCGACCATCGTCTCCTTCCCGGTTGTTACATTGAAAATCCAGAATATGCCATCTCGGGCCAGGTCTGGCATTTCCTCGGGCTTACCCATCCAAACAGAGACATAATATGATATTGTCTGACATCGTTCAGTTAAAGAAATTGTTATCGATCTGAGATATGTATTGTCTTTGTGTGTAAAAGATGAAAGCTATTAAACGGTCTTTTGCAGTGTTCCTAGTCATGCTAAATTAATGTAATAAGAAATTTAAAGATCAAGTTTTAGTTGTTGAATGTAACAATTGTGATCCACTATTGTTAGTGATCACAATTACTGATAATCGTGCAGACGCCTGTCTCGTTGTGATTCGATTTTACTCAAAATTTCGTTTTTATGGCTATCCAAAATATGTTTGTCTGCACAGTTATTATGAATTATTCCTATTTCACAAAATTCACAAGATGTTACAAAATCAAGTTCATCAAACCTCCGGTTACATAAGTTACAAAAATCAGATCCCATGTCAGAATTATAGAGCGGTTTTAACCATGCGTCACGCCAAAGAACTATCAAATTTTCCTCATCATAATAATACAAGAACTACTAAAATATCACTTTTATTAGTACCATGCTGGATGAATATTTGCATCGCCCTTCTCATCCACTGTTCCAAGGTGTACATTTAGTTTACCGGCCGTCAAAAAATCCTTCGTCTCTTGTTCATTTAAAGGCCCACCAAATCCTGGACTTGCTTCTAAAATCTTCGAAATTCAGTTTTACGAAGAAAAAGATAGTTTGTGTTACTGAGTAATTTTCATATGTCCGGAAGTTACAACGGTTACATCGGTTACGCCATATTTTCGATCTCTACAAGGCGCGCGCCTCTTCATCTTAGATATCTAAATTGTTTTTGTATATGAAAAGCTATGTAACTGATGTAACTGATGTAACCTATAATTATAATAATTATTAATGCATAACTATGCAGGAAATATAGGCTAACCGCTTACTTAGTATAGTAATTACAAGAATTTTATACGGCAGGTTACACCCAAAAACGACTAAATGTAACTGATGTAACCTGATTATTTCTCAGAATAATAGATACATGAAAAGATAGAGCAATGCAACCATTTTAATAGTAAAATGGCCGTGCCCAATCACAAGTAATCAATCCAAATACTACAAACTGGTCTTTATGCGGGTCGCCGTAACACACCCAGTAATACCGCAACGATGACACGTGACGCAGTCCAGAATCCCCCGGCTGGATGTCACTGCAACGACAAGGTATGTTGTTTTACAGGACATAAGTGTAATGGTCAGCTTATGATGCCTACGTTCTGTCTTCTCTCAAGCTCTTGCAACCTTGCTGTCAGAGCAACAAGTTGATCTGATAATTGTGCAATAGCGTCATCCTTTACTTTATCACGCTGTCTTAATGACTGATTTAGTTCTTCTAATTCCTCTACCTTGGTTTGTATGTCAGCGCCCTGTCTTTCTAGCTGATGGATATTTAGAAATGTCAAGTAAGGCTCTACCTTACGGAATATTTCGGCTTTCTCTGAATCCTTTTTACGCCAGTATGTTGAACCAGAATGTCCTATGAAATACTCTGAGTAATCGGCATAGCCAAGATCAGATATGGTAGTCTTTACAAATCTTCTAAACGAATGAAGAGTTATCTGTCTTCATCGTTCGTTACCATCTTCTCTTGTACGCTTACCGATATGATCTGGTGTCATTTGAAAAGATTTAAGCAATTCATTATAGAGTTAAAGATAGTTTGGTCTTGCAATAGCCATGGTAAACCGCAAATGTCAAATCCATATTATTGTTAGTATACCAGTTTGGTTGGATTAGTGGTCTTGGGCCATCATCAGAGTAGATTCCTTAATATTGCTCCCCTATTTTACCATCTATACTCAAGCCTGGCATCACTGAAAACACCTTCTGTCCGAATCTCTAATGTTTAGTTATATAAATAACTAGTTATTCTCAAGTAAACTATCCTTCAAGAACATAGTATGCCTCGGGCGCGTTTGGATGAATATGAAGTGCAGGACCAGAATTGGCTAGATGATTCATTTCTATTAATGAATATCTTCCCTCGCAATCTCTCTCAGAAACCTTGATTACCATCCTGGTACCATGAAAGTTAATTTTTGGACCTTCATCTTCACTCAGTATAAAGCCGTCCATGATATAGTGAATATTAGCTCAACAATGACTTATGAGTATTTTGAAGCTCGACTTTGATCGATTGAACTAGGATTGGAAGAAAATGAGCCATGTCATAATTGATTTCTATTTAGATCTTCATACAATTACAAAAGCAATAGTTAAATGCAGTAATATATGTTAGTTAGTGCATAAGGGAAATTCTCGCAATATTCATGCTCCGATCTTTATCAATAAAGATCAGATCCGAGATAAACATATCATTTATTAGCAAATTCAACAAATAGGATGCATACCAAAATGTCATCACTTCTAACACATGATGAGTTAGAAAGGTATTCAATGAAATTCATCTGTTTCTTATATCAAACTACATTAGGAGATCTAAATAAGAGTCATAAAACTATGGATGTATTTTTTCGGGCAGTTAGTACTGGGGCGTATGAAAGACCATCCTACGGATTTCAAGCGGTAAATGAGATTATACGAAAGTTGAAAACAGAAGGACTTGTTGAAGTCGTATCTGCCAGTGAAGTAAGGTTAACAAGCAGCGGCCTAGAGAAGTGCAGAAAAGATTGTAAATAGTGATGTACAACAAGTCAATCGATTGTAACTGTTCACTAGCATTAATAATATGCTTACTTGTATACCATAACATTGTCATATAGTCGGAACTATACGTATGGGTAGGAGTAGATCACGAACTTTGCCGAATTTATTGTACTTTTTGAAACACTTAGATGTACAAAATAGAAGTATCGCATAAGATGCAAATAGAAAACGGATCAATATGAAACGATTACCTAGATAGATCATCTATACCTTCAGATTCAATTAATACCATCGTTAAGGTGATGTCGTCGTAATTATATCCATAATCTGTGCATAGGTATTGAGTTGGTTCTTAATGGTTTAGAAGTTGCGGAGTACTCATACAGTGAGAAACTACTACTAATGATAAAGGTTACTGTGAACTACAATATGCGAATTCAAATGTTTAGGACACGTACATGATTTTATGATTTTATCTCAACTTACATCTTACGCATGAGAATAGTTTTTAACTACTGTAAATAGTAATATAATTATACGAAGTTCGAAAATATGGAGTGTAATTGTGATCGATGGTCTGTTAAGGTATTAGAACCTATAAAGATATCATCGTCTCGTATCATTTATCGCTGTAGACAATGCGACGGCATAGTGTGTTGGTCAGACAATGGCGATAAAGTAGTTAAAAAAGTAAAAATTAGACCTAAAGTCGAAGGATATAGCGATCATCTAGCTAAGGATCTGATATAGGATCCCTCATAGTTTACTTCATAGTGTGATATATTATCATATTTATGCTATCATCAGCATAGTTCGAAGTCTGCCGGTCTTTATACCTCATTTCTTTCTGTGTCACTAGCCCTCCAAATTTTATATGCATCTTCAGTTTTTCATTCTTATCTTAAAATCCCATGTCTTAATTTATTTACTTATTATCTTTATATCAATCATCACAAAGATTGACCCATCCGATATCATAGTACCAACCCAGCGAAATGCACATGAAATGTCATAGAAATACAATCAAAATCTTGAGATAATAAAGACGCGTTTATATTATAAAGACAAAATAGAATAGTGAGAAGATCAGAGTGTCATCTAAAGGATCAGGAGAACATTATAAATGGCAAGTAGTTGATAAAGTAATGGAAACACCTGATACATACACATTTTCTTTTTCCCCCAACTCTGACTCTCAGAGGTTTAGTTTTAGTGTAGGCCAGTCAGTAACTGTTCGCGCATGCCTTAGAAGACCTATAACATCGGGCAAATTCGAAGAGGGCTTTGTTGAGCGAGCATATTCCATAGCATCATCTCCAACTAGGGATTTGATTGAATTGACAATCAAAGATGAAAAGCCATATGGTTATATTAATCCTGCAACTGGGAAGGCTGACGGTTTTGCAGCTTATTTCCTCGAACAGATCAAAATTGGTGATAAGATAGATGTGCGAGTAAATCCAGCAAAGAATCATTTTTTATGGAAGATTGCAGCTGGAATGGAAAACGATATTGCCTACTGGTCAGGCGCCAATGGAATAGAATCTGCCAGATGTTTGATTCAATATCTGGAGGATTCTGAGAATTCTGACATTAATCTTACACTATTCTATAGCAATCCAACTCTATACATTACAAATAGGCAAGATAATAGAACCTTTTTGAACGTAATTTATTACAATTGGTTAATTAGTATGGCAAAGAAAATTGCAACTTTTAAAATCATCTTTACCTTCACGAGAGATAGTGAAATATTATCATGTAATCATCCCAGAGTTATATATAGGAATGGAAGATTCTTTGAAGGTCCAGACGGAACCAAAGAAAAAACTCTCTCAAAATATCACAGAAATACTAATACAGTTTTCAATCCTATATGTGGTAGCAGTGGTTTTATTAATGGCATAGTCAAGTTACCGAATGGAAGGATAGAGAGAAGAAAAGGAATAATGCAAGATCTGACTGATATTGAAGGCGTCAAACCAGAAAAAATTGATAAGGAACAGTATTATCTAGAAGTTGTAGGCGTCAAATAAAAAATATTATGAGCTTCTCTCGAAGATGACTTCAAATATGTAATGAAAGTTCCTTTTAAATAGTATAAAATAACAGAAAAGGTATAATGAATCAAGCTATTTTCTAATGCCCTCTATTTAGCTAGGGTCATCTTTGATGTCAAAAGAGTCACTTAAATTTTGTTAGATAAATAGGATCAGTGCTATACTTCAAATTATGACATACTCCGAATATAAAACAAGATTCAGTAAAAATTGAAAGATATTAACAAAGGGATTTGAAACGTACATGTACTCAACTAAGGTTCAACAGTAACTGGTACATAGGAAGGATTACTGACAGCATTATTATTATTTACTATCAACTGAAATGTTAAAGTGGTGGATTCGGTAACCTGTGGCGCTTCAAATGTAGGTTTAACGCTATTATCGTTTGATAATAATACAATCGGGCCTCCTGCTAGTTGTAGCAAAGAATAGGTTATTTTCTTTCCATCTGGATCGTAACTTTTACTCCCATCTAATGTAACGTGATTCAAAGAATGTACCTTTTTGTCAGAACCAGCATCAGCAATAGGGATACTTTCAGAACTTGATTTCTGTTCTTGATTATTGTTTGCATTATTTGTAATCGTGGAAGTACTTTGTTCCTCACTAACTATTATTGGAGAAGAACTATATGAATTGACAGTAGATTTTGTACCTACTACAACCTTTCCGTCAGGAGTAGGACATGGACTAAGGACACAAGGGTTGATAGGACAGGGATTAATCAGACATGGATCAACATGCTTATTACATGGATTCGCACCTACGCCAAAACCTGTACAATGTGCTGCTGATTGAGCATTATTTGGATTGATGTTATTTGGATGTACATTATTTGGATTGATGTTATGATCGTTACCACTCGGGATATTGTTTGGGTTTATCTTGCTCGGTTTAACATTATCTGGGTGCACTCCACTGACAGAATTGAGATGAGAAGCACCTCCCTTACCCGGAGAGGGTAGACTGCCTAAAGAAGGTAGACCACCCGGAGAAGGTAGACTGCCGAAGCCTGGATGGCCACCGCCCTCTGGTAAAGCATAGGCTCCAAATCTATCAATAAATGTTGCAGCTGATAACAGAGTGAAAGATACAAATAATAGGATTGTAAACATTTTCAAAGATCTTGATCCATAATCGACATTGGGAAAATTTGAATGATCAGCAAATAAAGAATTGCCGTTTGGGAATTTCTTAAGAGCAGATTCAGATTTTATGTCACACTGTACATGACCATTTAAATCATCTAAAAAAACATGCTATGTTATGACATCCAACCGAACTTCTTGGAGAATGTGTCCTTAGTATGAGCAAAAAATTAATCAAAGATCTAACTAAAAACTGATTCAATTATCTACCTCAGGAAGTTTTTCTTTAAGATTCTTAAATCTATTTTTTACGGTTATCTCCAGTTACACCTGCTCCTTTTGCAATATCGATGAGTCTTATTTTCACTAGTCCCAAGACAAGACATATAGATGATACCTGTCGCGAAATCCATATGACCTTTTCCAGCAGATATCCATTTTCAGTAACGTTGCTGATTATGGCCATCGCTTTTCTTTGTCTTTTCATTTATACTTAAGCTTCCTAGGACTTGTTAAAGGTTATCCCGAGGTTTACATCTGTATTATCCTAATTTCCCAATTTCTGTGTGAGGATATATGCCATACATTTACAATCGTTGATGCTTATTAGACAATTGTAGTTAGATCTACTAGCGGTTGTGATTTTGTAAAGCCTGACTAATGGTATGTGTTGTATAATATGTTGTCTAAAAGATAGATGAATGAAAGGTAGTAGTAGCGATTGTATCCTACTCGAGAACAAAGAAATAGAAGAAACAGGAATCCCGATATGTGGTGGAAACCTGTCTACTCCAGTAATCGATACATCGAATTACATACACGAAATTCATTTTCAAATAGGAAGTAGACAATACATAGAAAACGCGGACTAGGAAATACCGGCCTAACAAAAAAATTGAAAAAACAAGACGGACTTGAAGAAAGAGACATAGAACTAGAGAATATCGTTGGAAATTTGATGATTGCGGAATATCAAGTTAATAAATTGAGAGACAGAGTGACTGACAAGATTGATGCTAGATATCTTCACGGAGTTAGCAAAGGAGTATCTACATATACGTTTAAAAATAATGGTAAATGGTAAATGGGTTAAAATTTCAATTAATGTAGAGGAAATTGCAATAGATAAAACGCGGAATAATGAGGAAATGGAATAGGATTGTATTGACACTCTTTTTTCCTCTTTTTTAGATAATAAGTTGCCCTTCCATCAATGTGAAATTGTCGATTAGTCTAAACTTTGACGGTGCCAAAAGAGGATCAATGTAGACGTCAACTTTAAGACCTGTCTCTTCAAGAAAAAAATATAAGATCAGTCTTATGAAGATGTCTAGAGCCTAGTTAAAGACAGAATTTTGGATTATTGGTGGACAGCCCATCTCCCAACGACCAACGACTAATGACCAGATACGTTATGGTGGTAGTATGTAGTCAGTATACCTTAGAAAACCTTACATTGCCTTAGGCCGATTCATGTTAAAGCCTATTAGGTTATTCCCTCTACTCGCAATCTTTGACATAATTTTGTAATAAGGATATTAATCATCTATTTCTTGGATGTTTCGTTCAAAAGTTTTATGTATTCTTCTAAAGTGTTATGTCTGGAGAAAAAATCAACGATCACATTTCCATCCTCATAATCGTTTATCACCTGTTTTCCTTCCGGGAATGAATCCTCTATATCTGTATCTCGATTATAGAGTATTGTCTTGTTCGTTGACATTTCCATGATTAACAACATATGATAAACATGGTATAAAACTCCACGCAATTTCAATTATATAAAAGACTAAACAAACCAAATATCAAGGACCAATTCGTTATCCTGAATTTTTATAGGAAGACTTTTTCTACATTCTACAATGTTATTCTGCTCTGTATAAATGATCAGTTGCCAACTTACTAACTATTATAAAAGTATTCTTACAATTAAGCAGAGATATTTCTAAAATATTGAGCCATATTTAATATTTTTAAACGCCGTTGCTAATAAGACAGGTCGTCGACATACAAAAATTAAAGGATTAGAAAAACTAAATCATTATTTATGATTTATTTATGATAACAATCGTATAAACTAATAATTACTATAGCTCAATTGTCCGATCAACCCGTGACTTTGACTGCAATAATGCGCGCGATAGAGAAGAATCAAAACCAATGATCTGCTTGTTTTCAGGTTCTTACATATGTGATCGAACTTACAATGTTGTGACTTACTACCAAGGAATCAGAGCATTAAAATCTCCTTATGTGTATACTGGTAAATAAGATATGAGAAAAGATTTTATTGTTTCGAAAATCGAAGCTTCCCAAGATGGAAGCCCATACGTGTATATTTCAATTACCGATCCTAATGATCCAAAGTCTTCAGAAAGGGCACGTGCAGGAAGAAACCTTCCTCAAAGTCCTTTTGGCATTGGCATAGGTGCGGTACCATTTACCTCTCCAGAAGATCTAATGAAGAATCTGCCTAAAGCCATGTCAAATATGTTGGGAGGAGGAATGGGTATGCCTTCTGACATACCTATATTTAAAGTTAGTATGAAGGAATATGAAGATATGCAAATAAAGGTTGGAGATAAAGTTACAATAGAGATTAAAAAGGCAGATGATAGCATAGAGGCGTAGGCTCAGAAGAGAATCAAACAAGGTATAGAAAGAAGATTCTTTCATCACTTCTATCGTAGTCTTCTAGATGGGACGACTATTGGCATATTTGCATTATAGAGAAGCTGCCACTATAGACTTGTGCTAGATTTATTTGTTAAAAAGTAATTAGTCATGGTGCTCAATATATCAATTGAACTGACACTTACAAGATATGTCCAGTAGGAGAAGTAATTTTCAACCATGTCACGAGAAGGCTTTGTATGTGATCACTAAAAATTATTATTTCAGTTTATTGTATTGCATTACTGCTTCTCTCTCAGTTCGAAAATTCGTTTGTGATGATCAAGTGACTCAACTTCAATTAATCAATCATCGGCCAATTATCGTGTCGAAGTACTTTACAATGGTCCGGAAACTGTTGGTAACAAAACACCAACTATTGAAGCGATGATCCAAATGATTAATGCGACTACTAAAGATTTGAGCCAACCCATCTTGTATAGCGATCTTAAAGAAATTAGCCACACTATTCCACCAAGAATCGCTGCTAATAGGCCGTTTCCTAGGAGATAATAAACAACTGTATAAATCACAGCTCCAATAACGGCAGTTATAAAAGCTCTTTTGATACTTTCTCTTTCTCCAAAGAGTTTTGTAACTATAAATATTATTATTGTCGATATGACTAACCCAATTATGAAAATAATTGCTGTCCAGACTGATCCTAATGCCATACAGTATCTTCAGGGCAATAAACCTAATATTAACAAACTAACAAGCAAATATGCTTTTAGCACAGAAGATAATTCTGTTTCATGATGTCATTATCAATGTAATTCATGTAAAATGGCTGTGCTAAGGTATGAGGATAGAGCTATAGCTGCTGACGTACTCCCTCGTTGTATGCTTGATGCCGATCTAAGTATAATCTACAATATTCTTAAGTTAATTCATGGTTAAGAACGTGTAAGGATATATTTAGAAGAGCATATTCCATAGTCAAGGCTTTCACGGCTAGCACTGTTGAATAGATAGACAAATATGTATTTGATAATGTAAAGGAATTAGCAATTGAAAAACTGGATATAGTTTTCCTATTTGGATTCCTATTATATTCAAATCATCATTAAATCATCAACAGATGAAACTACTACTATCCCTCCGCTAGCCGTACCTGTAGTTGCTGCTTTTTTGATAACAGAAACTGCTTCTTTGACCATATTCTCGTCAATAATTGATACTACTATACTCCTCGTAGAATATGCCATCTTTTGGGTTCCTGATCCTTTACCGTAGCTTATTGTATATTTTTCGCCCTTTCCCATTCCTTTAGATTCATAGAACGTAGCCTGTAATCCTAAGCCTTCTAAAGCAGATAACACATAAGGAGTCTTCTCAGATGCAATAAATGCTTCTATTCTCTTCATTACCATAACTATAATGATGTTGCCTGGAGATAATAAACTTGTATTGACCATGTATTTAGATAAAACTATTGTTTCTACTAAATGAATTCTAAGCCATTTGCGTTTAGCAGGATGCTAACTTTCTTCGAATCTATCTTTGAAGAGATCATTTGAAATTTCCTTTCGCCCTTTTCTTGCTTCTTTATCAAGTCCCAAATCTGCTTATCTTTTTCATCGAGTTTCCCCTTTATTATATTCCCATCATTTATTTTTGGATTTAAGAGACAGTATCAAGAATCTTCATTTGAATATGCTCTATACTCGATCATGTTATTGTCGTCTTATTTTTCTATTTAACACCCTATTGACCTGACGCTGAATTCTATCTTTCGAAGCCTGGGTTCAACTGTCCTGAATCCATTAAAGATTGAATTAGTCGTTCAAATTCGTCTTGCTTCTTTACCAATGTCTGAATCTGTTTGTCTTTTACTTGCACTTTTCCTTTAATTATGTATTCATTATCCATGCTTTTCTTTTTTTAGTTCTATCATCTGTTTTTGAAGTTTGATCTTATCATTAAGTACCGTCAGTAAATCTACTGAAGTAAGGTAGTCTTTCAATAATTCTTGTTCTGAAGGTCCATAGTAAGAATCTACAAGGCCGATATCATGACCCATCAGTATCTCAACATTTAGTATGTATAACCGCCTTAGGCTTACCATTAGCCATCATTATCCAATTCTCTAACACATTCAGACCATCTACTTGCTACTTTCTGGAACAAATTGCTTGATTGTAATTGAAGCTGTCTCCACTATAATACCTCGATTACCATAATTGTATATAACTAATTGTTGTACTTCCTAACATAGGTGACAATTTAGTTACAGACATGGGTTACACTTCTGCTGGCAGGAAGTGAATCCATATAGAAATCAGAACAAGGTTTAATCTAATACATGAGAAAGAATGGACTGGCGATACAGTATCTAATATTTGTAAAAGATACGGTACATCCAGAAAGACTTACTACAAGTGGAATAACAGATACAAACAGAAAGGGATAGAAGGACTTCTAGATAACTCTAAAAGACCTCATAATACTCCATATAGAAAGGTAACATCAGAAATAGAAGAGACAATACTTGATCTACGACTAACCAAAAGGTTTGGATGTAGCAGGATCAAGTTTAGATTAAGAAAGGTTGTTGGAATCTCGTTAAGCACCAGAACTATATACAAGATACTAAAGAGACATGGGCTTAATATCCTCAAGTGTAAGGCCAAAACAAGAACTTACAAACGGTTTGTCATGAAGCATCCAAATGAGATGGTACAGATGGATATCCTTGGCCCTTTCTATCTGAGTAATTCTAGTCAAAGGAATTACATAATCAGTTGTCTGGATGATTGTTCAAGAAAAGTAGCAAGCAGATGGTCTAAAAGAAAGAGGTCAGTGGATATTCTGAATGTATTAGAGGATTGGATAGTGATCAATGGTAAACCTGATAGAGTAATGCATGACAATGGAAAGCAGTTTACATCCAAAATGTTCAGACATTTCCTTGTACACAATCAGATAAAGGATAAGCAAATACCAAATTCATTCTTACCCACAGCTACAAGGGAAAATAGAAGCATATAACAAGATAGTGAAAAATGAGTTCCTAGCAATAGAAGATATACCAAACATAGATGATGGTAAGCTAAGATACGATATGTTTGTAAAAGCGTACAATGAAACTAGAGAACATGGAGGAATAAATGGTCTTACTCCATCAGAGATGTTTCTACAAAGATTAATTACATCCACCATAAGTATAAGAACTAAGCAGCAAAGTGTAACTCATGTAGGTACTTAATAATGTAACCTATCTGTGCAAGTACAACAACTAATAATACGGGACTTCTATACTTGTCAATAGAATATAAGAGATTTTCATTTTTTAAATATATACATTATCCCATACCATTTTTGATAACTTCTTCAGAACATCAGATACTGATTGTGCAGTGCTGTATACAATCAGTGTATGATCTGCAGTTTTCTGGTCCGGCCAAAATCCTCCAGGACAATATTTGCAAGTAGCATAGTGAAAATTAAAGGTACTAAGGATTTTGAACCCATTTTTTGGAAATTGTTCTGTGTAGTAGCCAAGCCAACCAGGATGGCTTCCACCATCATTATCTTTATTATTTGCTACCTGGTTAGTAGGAGTATAGAATCCTCCTACTATAAGATTACCTGTAGATCCTTGATTTGGAGTGACAGTTAAATTTCCTATCATCCAAGGATATTTAGTGTCGTGTACTGAGTATATCCCAGCTGGTAGAATCTTTGGCACTGAACTATTTGTATAATCCATTTTTCCTGTGCTATATACAACCCTTCCAATCTTATCGATAATGTTGATCGAATGAGGATGAGGCGTATCCCAAGGAGCATCAGCATCTAAAAATGTTATAGCAGTTCCTTGCGGTATTACAAGATTAGTTGGAAGATAAATTGGATTATGGTCACTTACATATTTGTGTTTTTCATTAGCAGAATTTTCATGAGCTTCATCTACTATATACCATACAAATGTTCCAACTGACCGAGGTAGAGTCATAGATTGAGTTTCATAAGCCGACTGGGCAGCTGGAACATCTTTATAATTGATGGTAGTGGCGTTGCTTACGTTGTCTTGCAGTTGTGCGGCAGATATTGTTCTACTAAACAAAGATGAACCTCCAATCAGAAAAGCAAAGCATGATATCAAAACTAACAACAATAATGAGGAAATAGCACTTCCTTTGGATTTTGAATTTTCGATCATTATTATCACCATTTTCGTACATACTAAAGTATTTTGTGGAACATTGGACATTGGACATTGGACATTGGACATTGGACAAGTACAATCCATAACCAACATGCTTTGAAGGTGTCCTATTTCTTTTAACAACCATATTAAAGAGATACGACGTCTTCAGCTATAGGATTTTCTTTAAGTTAACACAGACGTCTGTTGTTTCAATATCTTTTATATCATATATATTTAAATCTATATTTGTATCTATATCGGTTTCAATCTCGTAATGGGCATATCCTTTATACTTACAAATCAAGGAAAGTGATTCGAGATATGTTTCAAGATTAACTCGTGGGCCAGAATAAAATAGATTCTTTAGGAAATCTGGAGCCACCTCACTTCGCTTCGCGATATCAATATGCTTAGCAACATTAACATTTCCTAGAATATCTCTCAAAGGCTTGAGGCTTGAGTGTAATACCGCCAACTTCTCGTTGTATCTCATTAATTTTGGAATTCATCTACTTTTGACTACATTGTGTACCAATACTAACTGATTCTATCAGCCGTGATCTCACATTGCTGTCGCCGGTGTTGCCGCTGTTGTTATATAGCTTTATTACTACCAAAATTATTCGTATAGGTTTATCATTCTACAAGCAGCAATGTTACTACTATTATAACCAATAACTACAATATAGTAAATCGAATTATTGTACTCAAAAAATTGAGGAAGATATTTGTCATTTATATGTAATACATTCATAACAAATATCGATTAGGCCTGCCGTCGTTATTGCTATTGCCATTACCCTGACTTGGGTAGCACCAATATTTGGCCAACCATGTTTGGCAGATGTACGTGGCAGTAGTAACTTATGGTTCCTGGATTATTTGCCCTGAATGATACAGTGTGGATTTGTCCTCTCATAAGAGTAAAGCTTCCAACTCCATCAACAGTAATGGCATGATGTACGCCTTGTACTCCTACGAAGTGTAGTGTAACTTTATCGCCTTGATTAACAACTATTTGATCTGGAGAGAATGTAAATGATCTAAAGTCCCAGGCTCCTGCCTTGTTTGGTTCTGTTATCCTGAATCCTCCACCGGTTGGTATGGTTGAGTTTACAGGAGGCTTTTCTGCTGGGTGTAGTGGTGTATTCTGGCTGCATGTATCACAAAATTTTGCTGCATTCAAGTTGGTCATTCCATCCAGGTGTACTGTATTAATCCAGAATTCTTTGCTAGTTGACTGGTTTGGATTAACTGATACAACAGAGTTTGTTATTGCTGCCTGCCGCTGCCATCGTAGTTCCATTACTCCCATAACCTACTTCTCCCAATGCGTAGTGCGAAATTTGGTTCTGCATTCCAAGTATTAGAGCAGCGCATGCAACTATTGCTATAGTGGCAGCTGCCGCTTTTGTTGCCCTAGTTGTTGGATGTTCCTTTCCCATTGTTTTTTTGTTATTCATTTTTGTTCTTAGACCGTTGTTAGTTCGTTGGAGTAATAAGGATGGACACAAATTTCAAGTGCGGATTTCATCTCTGGATTCCAAAACTGGAATTGAGCAGTTATTTTATATGCCCTATTATTATAACGATTAGTATACTATTAGAAATGGAGCAACGGCATAATAATTGATATCAACATCATCGGATTTACAGATCAGTCAGGCTATCGTGTATTTTATTGCTGCCGCCATTCCTATTTATTTTATTTATATTTTGAAGGAAAGAAAAATTGATGATACTAACAACAACAAGAGTAAATACAAACACTTCAGGCTACTATCAATAGTACTTGCAGGTTTTGTTCTATTACAAGGTTTTTACCATCTTATAGGAGCGCTTGGTTTTATGCTATTAGCAAAAGGAGTATTGGAGCCACTCTCATTTGGCATACTACTTTTCTTTGGAGGAATCTACTTCACTAGCAGGTCAAAGACGAAAAAAGAGGAATATGAAGTGCAATGATACTAGCTCAAAGCGATAGGCAGCCTCTTATTGTTTTCAAGTGGGTTTACATTAGTCTTTCTCTTCCTATCCTTAGCTATATTCGGTTGGCTTGCAGTTAGATATAGGAATATTAGACGTTTTGAATTTCAAATATTGATATTCATTATCATTTATATTGTTGGAGAGATAATAGAAAGTTATAAAGCGTCATTTCTTGTTTCAGCTTTGCCTTATATTGGCTCACAAATTCATGTAGTAGCCGCAGTATTTTTCGCAATAGTTTTATGGCTAAGATTGAACGCTGCCATAAAGAATGGAAGAAAGATAGAACCAGTACAGGAAGACAATAATATTTAGTGATCGCAATAATGAGAGATTAAAACGATGTTTATACATTAGTATCTATATATGTATTCAACGAACCACAACAATAACTATCCCTTCCTCATCAGCACCACACCTTCCTAGTCTAATGAAAAAAATTTCATCACCCATTTTTTTGGAATATCGATATTCTGCTCCGCTTCTACAATAACATCATTATTCTCATATTTAACATTAATAGCTCTCAATGTACATTGAAATAAACTGAATTTCTTTCCAGCCGCTGTAATTACAATTTTGTCGACTATAAGAATATCTTCATTAAGAAGCCATTTGATTTTTCTAAAAGCCGAAGTACGAGGAATATCGCTATTTTCAGCTGTAATCTCATTAAAAGATTTCGAGCGATGCATAACACTATTCATAATTTTCAGCATCTCTTCATCAGCCAAAGCAGTGACAAGTGCATTCTTTTTTCTTTGGCTCCTAATTATCATCAGACTACCTGTTGTATTATATAATTTGGCATATTTATTTGATTTATTATTAATAATTTCCTTAGTGTTTTGCCTTTGTTTTATTGCTGGCTAAATGCTGCATAACAAGGGTATGAGAAATATCTTATTATAAGAAATTGTATCTTTTGTAGTTATCATAATTCGCACAAATTTCTGATTGTGATGATGTTTTGGAAGTTGTCGGTGAATATTCTTGTAAGTTAAGTATCTTAATTTTGGTCTATATAACATCTCTCATCACCTCGTGATTAGGACCAGATTTGTAGACGAATAATTTGATACTTAACTTAGCTGCGGTTCAATCGGGTCAGTACATGAGCGCAGTACTGAGACAGAGATGTGATGACAATGACAACTAAGACAACTACAATTTTGTCTATACCATAGAAGATATCATTTATCATTATCGCTGTTGTGATTATTACTAATGTATCGTTATCAGGGATGTGGAATTTAAAGATGACTCATGCCCAAGAATTAATACAACCGGTTTCGTCTTTTAACACAGAAATAAATCCATTATTCAAAAACATCCTGCAAGAGTGCACAGTTGCAGTAAATTCTCATTCACCTGATATTACCAAGTTGCAAGATTGTGATCAGAAAGTGACGTCAATACGATTAGAATGTGACAAAAATCAGCCGATCATTCAATCTGTAATGATAAAAGATTAACGGATTACATAAACAATCGAGGAAATAGTAATCCCTGACTTTATTAATGGAAAGCAAAAACCACTTTTAGGCGGTTAAGCTGAGTTCTGTGGCTTGTCGAAGAAGGCTGGGCGTTTCCAACGTATTATAATTCTATGACCGTATAAGAAATACTAAAATCGATTCAAAGGCCAGAACAGCTATAGATAATTCAAAAGGTATTTGGGAGGGCTATTCAGACAATATGCTTCACTTTGACTTTAATCTCAAAACGGCAAAAGGAGCAGGTGCTAATAGAGTTGATCCTGATACAGACGAGGCGAGTGATTTAAACCTGCCAAAGTTATTTAGAAGGCAAATTGGTCATGAAGAAAAAATGCAGGAGAGACAAATGGATCGTTTGTCGAATATTTGAAAATTAGAAAGGATAAGTGCTTTCATACAAGCGAATTCCTGTAAGGAACAGATCCTCATGCTACGTATTTCAACCATGTCTAAAAAAGTGACTGGATCGAGAATAAATCTAACTGTTCAACCTATGGTCCACTAAGATCATGTCTTGTGATGCAGATAGGTGATGAAGAAAGAAAATTATAATAGTAGCGAAATGTCGTAATAAAATATGAAAATAGTTGACCTTACACTTGAAATTACTTCAGATATGATAAGCTTCCCTGGATATCCAATGCCTACTTTTATAAAATGGTCGAAATTTGACATTCAAGGCTATGTTTCAGAATGTATGTTTTTGAGTACTCATACAGGAACACACATGGATGCTCCATTTCATTTCAATCCAAATGGTCCAACCATAGATCAAGTTGAAGTCAATAGATACATTTGTAATAATACCATACTCATAAAATTACCGAAAAATTCCAATCAAATGATTACTAGCGATGATATAATACGTAATAGTAAATTTGAAATAAAAGAAAAAGACACTGTTGTCTTTTCAACAGGATGGGAAAAGCAAATTAAGGAAAAGGATAACTATATGAAAAATAATCCAGGCTTATCAAAGGACGCTGCAGAATATTTGATCGAGAAAAAAGTTAATGCCGTAGCAATAGATTGTCCGAGCATTGATATAGGTACTGATAGCGTATTCATAGCTCATAAAATGCTCCTATCAAATCAAATTCTAGTAATAGAAAATTTATGCAATTTATACAGACTCAACAATGAAAAATTTACTCTCATAATCACTCCGCTAAAACTTGTAGGCGCCTCAGGTTCACCGATACGTGCAATCGGTATCGAAGAATGAAAAAGAATAATATCACATTAATCTTTCTGGAAATTAACAAGAAGATTGATGCGCCTCATTCAGAAACAAAAAAACAAGCATTTGCACAATGTGAGACTTACACGATGTGAGCCAAAAGAAGAACAAAAGACGGCAAAGTTCACAGAAGAAGCTTATACTTTTGAGGTAGTAGGAAACTATGATGTTACGCTTTTTGACGCTAATGCAAAAGTCTTTTCTGAGCGATGTGATGGAAATACACAAAATTGAGTGATAGTACTAATTGTATAGCTTTAATTGATAACGTTAAATAGAAGGAGCAGAACGTCTTCAAAGTATATCTACTAGGCATCACAGTTGTACTTTTTATGTTTGTCACTCCAAAAAATATCACAAATGTCATCTCAAACTGTCAACAGAAAGCCAGGTTTCCATTTGGAATTGGATCCAGCACTACAAGCCAAAGAAGACATCATCATTCCAAACGAGTCTCAGGCTATCTGAAGTTAACAACTGGATGAAGCACTAATTAAATTGGGAAATAATTATGTATGACTATGGGTTGCTATCATCTAGCAAACGGATAAAACTATTCTTGGTATTCATATATCCATAGAAAGAAACATGCTTGTAGCTGAACAGTTTATACAGTCTCTGATTAAAAAATATGCAAAACATAATATTTCAACAACTGATCGAGTAACATGGTATCATCCACAAGGATTTAGATTCCTGAATGTTGAACAATATCATTTTCATTTTCCCTATCACAAGCATTATTATCGAAAGTACAATCCAATACATAAAAAAAGATAGAACCGAATAATGTTTTGATGACTATTTTTCATGTAGGAAAGATAATGATTGTAAGCTAAAGCATGTCATGAATTGGTTTAGTTTGTTTGTTGATCTGCAAGATAGAGAAGGTATGGAAAATATTGTTAAATGAAGAGCCTAGAGGACTATAGAAAAGAAGAGATATTCTAGTCGTTATATTTATGACGATAGTCACTACCCTCCACCTCATGAATTTAATAGTGATTCTTCTGCCCTAGGAAATGAACAATGGCGGTATTCAAAGATATAATTATTCAGTGATATACTGATTCGATAAGATATTAATGGGAACGGATTCGAAATATGCATTGGTACAATGACACTTAATAATATTTCAAATGGATATTGTTAAGGAAGAAGAAATGTAAATATTACTGAATTCTTACTTAGATGAGTCTTTGGGAGAATTCCCAACACATTCTTAAATAAGCCAATAGAAATAGACTCTTTTAACCAGTAAGACCACTTCTCGCCAAATTTATGATGAATCGTGACTGTATAGTTTCTCTCCTGTTCTATTTGAACTTCATATTTAAACATTCCAGCATATCTAGATAAAAATGACAGGTGCAAAAGACACGCCTCAACATCTAATTTCTTATAGTGAAACATGACATAATCCTTGGGAACTGATGTCGCAAATTCTTCAGCGAGCCGTTCCTAATTTATCCTGTTCAGTAGCTTCAATAATAGCTTTTAGAGCCTCACCTGGCAATGAAACACGACCAAACTTTTCAGCATATCTATCCCACTCAATATATTTTGCAAGTATCGAAGAAATGAGTGCATTTTCACTAACACCATGTTCCTCAGCATCTTTATCTAAAGCTTCATCTAAATCCTTATCTATACGAATCGTTCTTAGCACCGTCTTTTTCTTACCCTTTCCTTCTGCACTCAATAGTTAACAACCTTCAACCTAAAATATAACGTTTGAACTCAATCCAGGCAGGTGTATAAAGTAATGATATTCCGTACGTAGAATTTGTGTAGAAATGCTAGCCTGCTGTTATTGGTGGTGGTGGTAAGCTGTTAGGAGTAGGTATAGATGACCGTGTTGTAGGAGTTGATGGTGTCTTATTAATACTACCATGACCACCAATTATTGCATATCCTTTACTATTTTGAAGCTCTTTCCTTGGGGTGCACTGCATTATTCCCTCTTAAAATCTCTGTTGATAACGGTGATAACTCAACAGGAAATTAGATGTTTAGTGGTAGGAACAGAAGCAGCGGCATTGTAATAGTACTAGAGCATGAGGTGGAGTTATAACCTAAAAATAGCATAGTTTTATAGCAGTTGGACTAATTGTACAGTAGATGTCATTATAAAAGTGAAGATATCAATGCGTTGATGGCTCTACTAATGGTAGACTAAAGTAAAAAGTAGCTCCCTTTTCGTTGGTATTATTCTCAGCCCATATTTTGCCTCCATGAGCTTCGATAATATTCTTTGAAATAAACAATCCTAAACCAGTACCTCCCATTTCAGACTTTGTAGCAAATTTTGTAAACAGCTTTGGCAATATGCTAAGATCTATACCTTGACCATTATCCTTTACACTCACTACAGCCTGCCTCCTATCGTTGCTTTCTACTGATAAAGATATAGTTCCTTGCTTTGTAAATTTAAGGGCATTACAAAGTAGGTTATCGATTACTTGCAATATTCTTACTTTATCTGCTTCTACAAGGATAGTCTGAATATTATCTGGAATTAGCAGCTGCTTGTGTAGTAGTTGCTCTTGTTGTTGTCGACCTCTTCCTTCTCCTTGCTTTGTCTCTTCTTGTTTGTCAAATCCATACGCTAGTCTTATATTGCTGTTAGAGTTTTTGATCTGATTTCTGTACTCATCAACAGTATTGAATATTACTTGTTTTAGATTGAAACGTTCCTTATTGAGCTTTAATAATCCACTTTCTATTCTTGTAATATCTAATATAACTTGAGATAGTCTCTGCAGTCTTTTTGCGTTTCTGATTATAACATCCAACATAGTCTCCTGCTGTAACTGCTCTTCCGGCTTTTTGGAACGAAGAATCTCAGACAAGCCGATGATTGGTTGTATTGGAGTACGTAGTTCATGTGCTGCTATATTGATAAATTCTTGTTGAGCTTTATCATGTATCTTTAGCTGCTCATTTGACAATGACAATTGTTTATTTGCAGTTTCAAGATCTTTGTTTGCTTCTTCTAATTCCTTTCCTCTTCTCTTTACTTCCTCATTTAGACTACTCCATTTGATAAGAAACACAATTAAAACTACAATTGCAACAGTAGCACCTGCGAGCAATGAAAATGTCTCTATTCTTTGTAAAAAGAGAACTTTGCCAACTTGGGAGTATATTGTGGCAGTAGGTGTTACTACAAAAACAAAATATGTTGGCTTTCCAGACAGAAATATAGGATAACCTGTATTCAATCTTTCACCGCTTCCAAAGTCATAGACAGCATATCCTGGCTTACCTGAGAAAACTTGATGGTATAGATTATTCTGTATCTGGTCATGATGGAAGAATTCTTGAACATCGTTTGCAAAAAAGGTCTTTCCTAACAATTGTGTCCTTGGAGTAGCTATGTAGTTTTTACTTTTATCATAAGCTACAAGGAACTGTGACTCTATATTGTAAATATTTTCATAATTGGACAAGAATTGTACAACGGGAACAACTGCTACTACCAATCCTAAATATTTCCCTGTCTGTGTATTTATTACAGGATAGGTTATTCCAATCCTGGTTTTACCATCTAATCCTACATAACCATTAGAAAATACTGGCTCTGGGGTTTTTTGTGATTGCACTACATATGGTCGTTGTGAGACATCGGTACTCACAAATGTTTTTGCACCTTTTGCTGCAATGTCTATCGTCACTATATTGTTTTTATTTACAACAAAAAGATGATCTACTATAGTATCTATTTTCAAAAAGTTGGCTTGAACTAACATTTTTGTTTTATCGCTAGTTAAATCCCCTTGCTGGAGATATATTGAATTTGATAAACCCTCAAGTCTGGCTTCTACTAGACCTAGGTCTGACGCAATATGCTGAGAGAGATTTCTTGTTGCCATAATCTGCCTATCTCTTTGTTGGGCAAATAAATTATTTTTGACGTTACTTTCTGTAATATCTTGGAAGTAAAAAAATAAACCATAAGTAATTGATATCATCAATACAATACTAATAAAGGCGATTACTTTAGCTCTTCCATAGAATATACTCTTAATTTTAAAACTACTATATTTTTCAGGCATTGAATATCACGGTTAATTGAGAGTTAAATAAATGATGCTATGTATTCGTAGTTAGTTCTATCTGTGATACTGAACTGAACAAAATCTGCATGAGCTATTTTTTGAATTGTATCAGTAGTGAGTCGATAATTACAAAATGACATGACTTAATACACTACTTCCCAATTCCTAACTTCAATTCTGTCGCCTTCTCTTTCATATGCATAAGTTTTATTATCTTCTTCATCTGCTGTTTTCTTATGGGATTCATCACAAAATGGTTGGTTACTGCTTAAACCACACATGCAAATCCACATGCTATTTGTCCCAACCTTAATCTCCAGTGGACCCTTGTATTCCTTTTTAACCAGTCTCGCCAATATGCTATTCATACGTAGTATAATGTTATTATTCTGTATGTCCACCAACAACATCTGATGTAATACATCGTATTACATATGATAATTTTTGATCTTTCATGTGCACGTCCAGTATAAATGTTATCCTTTGGAGTTGTAGTGCGATGAATACAAAAACATCATCTGGATACAACAACAAAACACTGATAGTGTTTGCAGTTATTGCAACATGTATGTTAGCAGCAATGGTATTTGGTTTAATGAATATTAGTAGTTACTCAAATCGATACCATTTACAAACAGCATCTGCTATAAAAGACAAAAATGCAACTACTTCCACTACTAACACTATTCAATTATCAACAAAAGAAGTAAAACCAGGGGTATATAATTGGATAGATACTGGTAAAGCAACATCTAATCCCACATTAAAGGTCTTTGCAAACGCCAGTAATATCATAAAGATCCAAAATCCTACAGATACAAAACATGAATTGATTATAGATACAGGAGCAGATGTATTACCATCAAGTGATGATATAAACCCAAGTGGTTCAGGCCAATTATCTTTCAAACCAACTATGACTGGTACATTTACATACCATTGTGCATACCATCCATTCACAATGAAGGGAACAGTACAAGTGGTATCTGGTCCATAAAAAAATGAGTTAATATATTTTGAAGTTAACTGGAAAACAACAACGTCAAGACTCAAAACAACAAATAAAGAATATCGAGCCTCAGAAAGTTAGAATAGACTTTTCATTTAAAAGAGAGGTATTTTTCATTATTGCCGGAGCTCTGGCTGGTGCTCTTGTTATGGCAATTCCCTATACCTTTTTATCTGTAATGGGAGACTCAGGATACTATCTGACATGGATAGTATTTGGACATGTTCTTGGTGTTCATTCATCTATTTCATCAACCATTATTGCAGGATTTGCAATTCATCTTCTAACTGCTACTTGCATTGGTATAGTAGCAGGGTTGTTTCTCTATAAGACGAACATTCTAAATATAAGTAAACCATCAAATGGCTTGCGCTATGGATTGCTTGTTGGTGCAATAGTTTATCTAGTTTGGGCTGTTCCAGTTGGGCAATTTGTATTAAATCCGGAATTTGGACGTACGCTATCATCATCAGATGCCTTTACCAATAATAATTTTTACAATAATAATAATGTCATAATTAATAAAGAAGCTGCTGAACAACAACACCAACAACAACAATACACTAATCCTCAGTTAATATCTATAATTAATTCGATTGTTATGAATCTGGCATTTGGGATTACTCTAGGATCATTTTCATCATTATTATCTATAAAGTTTGGTGCAAGATATAGATGTCCGCTACTTTGTGATATATCATTTTCACGGATTGATATACTTCAAAACCACATAAGCCTTGTCCATGGAGGCAATCCAGTACAAAATAGAAAAACCATATTGATATTAGGAGGTGGATTTGGTGGAGTATCTGGACTCGGAAAGCTGCAGGATTATTTTCAAACTGATATTAGTATTGATATTGCAATGATTAGCAAAGATAACTATCTGCTTTTCACACCCATGCTTCACGAAGTAGCTTCCGGAATGATCGAAACAAGACATATTGTAACACCTGTAAGAGCCTTTTGTAATAGATCAAGATTCTATGCTGCCATAATAGAAGATATAGACTTGGATAAAAAGCAAGTTGTAATTCAGTCCTTATCACTGCCCCAATTATTAGAAAAAACTGATGCTTCAACAAACACTTTGGAAGTAAGTACCAAGTGCTTGCACTTTTAACATTTACTATAGTAGGAGGAGGGTTTGCAGGAGTTGAAACTGCGGGTGAAATAAATGATTTTGTTCGTGACTCTGCAAAAGACTATTATCATAACATAGACATTAAAAATATCAGAGTTGTAATTATTCAATCAGGAAACAGACTTTTACCGGAAATGAGTAAGAAATTAGCTGAATTTGCATTACAAAAGCTACACAATAATGGAGTTGAGGTTATGCTTAATAGCCGTGTGATAGGTGCTACAGAAGATAGCGTCAAGCTAAACGAAAAGCATTTGGTGGACATTCAGTACACAAAAGAAAAGAGCAGGATCGCAGAAATATTAAACGATGACACGAGAGCATTCAAATATGGTTTACTATTGCACGAACAAGGCGAAGGAGAAATTTGCACTACTTTCCCCTATTCAGTCTATAGCAGAAGTTTTGATATTTTCGGTTCTTCACGAAGTTATATTGAACCAGACTTGTACAAACATTTAGCCGCTTGTCATACAGATAAAAATCAGTTGTAAGTTATATAATTATGTATTAATAATAAATCCTGATTGGAAACAAAGACTCATTTAGTATTAGTTGGCTTTGGTCAGAACAGAATCCATCTGATTCCGGTGGTAATGGCTATTTGTAATGATCTTCCAGAACTCAAAGTGACGATAATTGATAAGAAGAGTTTTGAGTCCATTATTGGAGAAAGCAGGCTATTAACGGAAGAGCAGACCAACTGGTGTAAGGAAAGATTCGTGCAAGAGAATGGAGGCAGTGAAGTGGTTGCTGATAATTTGCTGTTAAGAGAAATATTACGGACAGATTATGAAAAAGGTTTTCAAAGAATTTTCTATTTGTCTCTTCCTCCTGAGATCTTCGAATCTACTATCAAGAAATACTCTGGATATGCTGATATTTTTATAATCGAAAAGCCTTGGGCATTAGATCAGGAACGTCTTCGAAAAATTGTTGAATCCTCAAGATCTATTAAAATACTCGGAATCGATCACTATCTGTGGAAGCCAAAGGTTAGACAATTTCTGAAAGATATGCAACTCGAATACAATCTAAAATTATTACTAGAAAGTCATTCTCTCGATTTTGTTCTTTGTGAATCTGATTTAGACTCCAGAGATAGAACTTACTTTTGGAAAACCGGTGTAGCTATAGGTATGATTCCACATGTCATGCCGTTGCTAGATAGACTATTTGATAATCGCATAAGAAAGGTTTCAGTAAGAAAGGCTATTCCTGGTATATGTGACGATATAATAGTGAGTGACGTTCTTAATAAGAGTAATAATGTATCTGTTACTGGACCTAGTTCAACGGGCAGACTATAAAATTCGATGTAAAGGAAACTTTCGCTGAGATAATCATGATTCTTTATCTCGAGTCAGGTCAAAGCAAATTAGGTACATGTTGTATTAGGTAAGGGAATAACGTACGTCTACTTTTGGTCTGCGATGAGAGAAGCCAGTCTTCAAAAATTCCTTTACTGTTCTTTTGGCAACATATTCTTGGACTTGAGCAACTACAATATAGTATTAAAATGTGATAAAAAAGTATCAAATGAAATAGAAAGTCCATGGTATTATATGTTTAGATCCTTGATTAGAAAGGAATATAATTGCTTTTTATAATATCGAGTTACATCCAAAAATACGTGTCTTTATACGGATCCATATTAAGTAGACTTAATGATTCGGTGTTAGAGGTTACCGGAAAAGAATTTACTTCAGGGTATGCTCGCCTTTTATTGAATTATGACGAATTTCGGTACATCAAAGGAGAAGAATTTCACTTGAAATTAATACATCCTGGTCTCCTTGCTTCACTAATAATTATGTAACCAAGTTATGATAGTATGCCATTATTATGATTTGGTGTTACTTGCGTTTAACCAAATGATTAAGGATTATACATTTTTTAACTTTGTCACTATTGTACAGAATGGATCAAGATCAGGTTATGTCTAGTCTTTCCTTCAAAATCGTCACCATTAATTATTACATCAAAACTGTGGCTGCCAAAATAAGTATTAATAATTAAATCCAATTCTTGTATTGAAGAGCTACTTACAACAGCTTTCAGACAATTGCCAAGTTAACTATCTTAATTTATGTCTATAAAACATCTCTCATCTCTTCGTGATTATGACCAGATTTGTAGATGAATAATATGATACTTAACTTATTATTGTTATTATCAAGCTCAGTATTAATAATTAAGCACTCTAGTACTCTATTGTTCTTCTAATTTTCTCAACTCATTTAAGGTCTCTCTCCTTTAGACTATGCTTTCCGTAAATAAAGGGAAGGCCAGTTAATCTAGAAGCATACACTATAGTTACTAGGAATAAGCGGCTAAGTCTAACCCAGTGTCAAAATACAGAATTTCATATGTATACACAGGTAGCAACAAAATTTCGGATATTCACATTTTTGATAATACGTAACATTCTCTACTAATTATAGATAGAGAATGTACAACGAAAGAGAACAGCACAAATTCATTTGATATTTGTTAATATCTGATCAGTTGAGCATCGATTGTTTTGTCCAACGTCTGTTAGTTGTTGTGAACTAATAAAATAGTTGCCTATAAAAATTATGGCTGTACCTGCACGTAGCCCGATTCCAATTAGGACTGCAAGTCTATAGACTCTTTTCACGCTTCTACTATGAATTTAAGAATCTGCTGTTAGATGAGATGATGTAATTTTTACCATTTGATATAGTCCTATTTTTCACTTACTAGATATAACAAATCTTTGCTTTTATTGTTGTCCCAACTAACTTTGATAACCTCTGCAATAATTCACCATTGTTCTCTAACCTAAAGGCCTGTCTATTTGTCAAAAAGAAGACGGAAGCTATTGATAGAGCCTCTGAGTTTTGCGGATGTGGCTCAGCTTATGATGGTCTTCTTATTGCCCTATTCGTCGAAAGTGTTTCTAAATTCATCCCGTCTAAAGAGGAGAAGAACTAGTCGAGACATTTATCCTGAACACATCGAATCACGGGGGCTAAGCAATCAAAGTCTAAGACGCGATTATCCATAGTAACCGTAGTACATATTCAAATCTGTACAAGAAAAAATAGTACGTAAGGTGTCACATGTTCATAATATGAGATTCAATAAAGTACTATGGATACCCTGACGTCTATGACGGCTCGTCATCTCACATTTAGATAAACCGAAGCCATAAGAAGATCATTAGTGATATTAACTGGAAATCTGACGGGGATGTTGAAGGATGCGCCTGCTCATGTCCCAGTTACCAAACGAATCAGCTATACATATAGAAGACACGGCCAAAATTAGGTCAATAACTGACTTCTCTTATAATGATCCAAGTACGCCATATACACACCGCTCCCAAAGCAAGATTTAGACCAAAGCCCGTGTTATCCAATAATTGCTATAAAGCAGGAAGACTATCACTGCGGATTACATCCTGAGATAAAGTATGTACACCAGAATCGAGAGAATCAAATACAAAGATCCTCTATTACATAAATCAAGGTTCTTGAAATTAGCTGAACATTCCCAAACTCATATGAGCAGCTGATCCTATCAATAGGTAAAACTTCAGGACTTAGCGACATTAATTACGCAACTGAACTGCCGACTCTACAATTGATATCTATAGATAGTAATCATTGGTTGATGTTAACCCACGGATTCAATTTGCTAATATCCAGTTAGTTTTTAATATATCAGATAATATCGGATTCTTTTAAAGTCCAGTTAAGTTATATCGGAAAGAGTGTCTTCTAATACAGATGTGCGACACACCAGATTATAAATATTTTCTGGAAGGTGACATTATCTGTATAGACTATGATAAATGGACATAATCACATAACACTTTGTATGTTAGTTAGTCATGGGCGCGCGCCAGATGCCTCATCGGTACGAATAGGAATTAGTTGACAGCACGATATCTAAGAAATATGATCTTTGATTCAGTGGTAAATCGAGGTCAAAGATTGTATTTGCAAATTACGAAATATTCTAGATTTTCGATGTTCTAACTAGTTTGTATTAGACTCTGTTAGCTAGCTAAAAATATGAGATTAGCAGTAATAGTTATTGCTACTACTACTAAATCACATCAACTTATTTCACAATCTGCTGTCTTTGTATCAAGGCCTGGCTGGAAGTCAGTAATTCTGTCTGTACCACCACCGCAAGTAAACTGATCATTTCCTGGACCTCAGGTAAGGATATCATTGCCATTGCCTCCAGATATTTGGTCATTTCCTGAATCTCCTCGTATTATATCATTTCCTGTGCTTCCTGCAATACCATCATTTCCATCGCCACCATTTACAACATCATTTCCAGCAAGACCATTTATAACGTTAGAACCAGCGGTTCCTATCAGAGTATCATCTCCATTTGTACCTGTAATCACGGTGTTACCACTACCTGTACATTGACTGTCAGGTGGTGGAGATGGTGTTGTTACTTGCCATGTAAAGGAGACAGACGCGGTATTTTGTAAACTATCGGTCGCCCTAAATTGCGCTGTATGTTGTCCAACAGCTAAATTAGTGTAAGTCTGAGGCTATTAGGTACAGAAAAGTGTAACCCATGTAGGTAATTAGAAATGTAACCTATCCGTGCAAGTACAACAATTAGGTAACCTGAATTCATTATATCAAAATATGTAGATAAGCAAACTGTAAATTATTCATCTATTTATTATCATTGTATTATAGCTATGAATAACTCAGAATTTGTTGTAGAATTAGTTCGTATTTAGTTTATATACTGTAAACCAGACCTCTGGGACATTAATGCTGTTTGGCTATGTATTAGAACTTAGTACCTTCCTTCATTCCTGTTTTTTCTTTGAAGATAAGTACAGTTCTTTAGTCAGTAGACCTATCTAATTACTCGCAATCTACTGTCTTTGTACCAATACCTCGTTGAAAGTACTGTGATTCTATCCGTAACAGAACCACAATCAAAGTGATCAGCTCCTGTGCTTCATGTAAGTACGTCATTACCATCATCTCCAAATATTTGGTCATTTCCTGATCCTCCTTGTACTATATCATCTCCTACGTTACCATGCAGTATATCATTTCCTGAACTTCCTGCAATATCATGCTCTAAGGAAATCCACAGGTAAATCACTAGCGATAATAACGGGAAACTGGACGGGAACATTGAGGGGCGCGCATGGTCATGTTCCCCGTTACCAACCAAACCATCCATAGATATAGAAGACACGCCCAAAATCAGATCGATAACTGATTTCTTTCTTGATGATCCAACAACACCATACGCGCAACTTCCGGAACACACTCTAGACCAGAGCCAGTGTTATCCTATAATTGCTAAAAAGCAGGGATACTTTTACTGCAGATTACATCCTGATATAAAGAATGTCCATCTGCAATCAATAGAGCATCACATCAAGTACAAAGATCCTGAGATACATAAATCAGAGCTATTAAGATTCCCCAAACTTACTCATGATGTAGTGAACCAATTTGTGTCCAAATGTCTAGTTAGTACCAATCCATGAGTTGCATGCGTTTCAATAGAATCGTTGCTCCTCTCTTTTTCCTTTTAAACATTTGGTCAGTGAAGCCACCAGTACGTACCTACAGAGCCAAGCGGGGTATAGAGGCGTACACCATTGTTGTGAATCATTGTGGAGGCAAATGTCTTTTTACCAGATTGATAATCCGTCAATGCAAAGGCCGAGGGCGGCCCATCAAGAGCACAATACTAATCACAGCGGCTAACACTGCTTTCATTTCAATTGGCCTGTTATAGCTGCCGGTAACATTACTACTGTTGAAATATAGGCAAATCTGTTTACCACACCTATATACATAGTATTGACGCTTGTAATTGAATTTTCTGCAAGTTTCATATAGAAGAAGATTCTAATTGTAATGGTGCAGAATACTGTTTAAGGATCTACAAGTATAACCCAGATATGCAGCAACTTATGGATATCTCAATGTTGAACGATCTGATTGACGTTATCTCGGGCCTCAAAATTGAGTCAAATTTGATTCACACACCTCTGGGCCCAATGTAATTTCAAGTTTGATTTTTAACTTAATTGATAGAAGTGTGTTCCAACCTCGTTCATTCTGAGAGAAATGCATGTATCTAGTTCCCTTGCCTTAGTACTTACGTTCCCTATGCGTTCATCGAGGCCTATAACAATCATAAAAATCTCATATCGTAAGCGGCCAGAATCTAGAGTACTGCAATAATGACCCACATTTCTGCTGAATTATGATGATTTACGAATAGACAACTCCTTTTGTCTAAGGTCAGAATCACTTTAAATACTACGCAGCGAGTATAGGGTGCGTGTCTAGTCACAGACTTGTTAGGAAAGATCATCTAGTCCTTATTGCCGTAATATCTACTCTTGTTATCACAAGCTCATCTATCAGTAACTATGGTTATTTTGACATTACTAAAGTAGTGTATGGTCAATCAGATCCAAACCAAACGAATTCCAACACTGTTAATTCGGCAAATATGCAAAATATCCCATTAAAAAAAGTCCATGTAGGAGATATTGATGTTGCGTACAAAATGTTTGGCAAAGGTGATCCTATAATACTTTTCAATGGCGCTTCTGATAATATGGATGCCTGGGACCCATCCCTTCTAAAAGGTCTTGCCTCAAATCACACAGTGATTGTGTTTGATCAACGTGGGATTGCAAATACAACAGCTGGTTCTAGACCATACACTTATCAGCAACTAGCAAACGATACAGCTGGTTTGCTTGATGCTCTGAAAATACCAAAAGCAGATGTTATGGGATATTCTCTTGGAACATATTTAGCCCAACAGCTTACACTCATGTATCCAAATAAGGTTAATAGCCTTATACTTGCTGGTTCATCATGTGGTGGAAAAGATCATACACCTAAACCACCCGAGTTTATAAAATTGCAATCTGAAATTGTAAACAAATCCCTACATAATATTCCGATTACTCACGAGGAATTGAAATCGCTTGTATCTGCCTCAGTAGGATCAGGATGGATCAAATTACATCCTGAATCTCTTAACATTCCAGCAAACATTACAACATTACAACAATTGAAGCCTGGTTTGCCCCCTGAAATAGCGAATAATCAGAATAATGTAGGAAAGCATTGGGAGGACAATCCAAACTGGAGTGGTGCTTGTGATGAGCTTGCGAAATTGGCTAAACCTACGTTGGTCATAACTGGAACAGATGATAATTTCTACCAGCCACATGTTAATTCTTTAAAGATTGCAGAAAAGATTCCAGGAGCATGGCTTGTACAGATCAAAAATGCTGGGCATGCGGTAGTGGATCAATATCCGGCTGAGATCGGTAAGATATTAAATACGTTTCTTTCGACAACATCAAAATCTAGAGGTTGATCATGCTAAACCCAACAACACCTTCCCGCCTGTATTCTTAATATAATCACTATTTTTGTGCCATTAAAGTTAACAGGAATTGGGTATGTTTATTTTTATAAGGTTCCTTTCGGTAGGCAAGCTTTACCCTGGTTTGATTGATCTAGTCATAAAAAATGGCAATCCTATTGACTGCGTTCGATAATTATGCTGGGGAGGGAGGATTGAATCATCCATTGAATGAAGCATGAACTGATTTCAGAATCTAACTACGACATAGTTCTATAGACTGAAACATTTTTTTAGGTAGAATATGTCATATACTGGTTATGAGCCCTATTACCTACTGGATTCTAATCTATTGCAATAAATGAATATCACAAATGAAGGTACAGGGCTCAAAGACTCAACTGGAGTCAAAGGACGTTTGAGCCCAAAATTTATGTCAAAAATGATTCACATACGTCGGGGCCCGAATCATTCTTGTCCATTTAATTAGGCCCTTTGATATCATGTAAGCAGAAATTTACTTTTGAGCAAGACGATAATATTAGTAGCTGTGTTAAACATATCCAAAACAAGCCACTCCCTCAAATTTATGACATTCGATACGTTTATTGATGGTAATAAACGAACAGCCTTGCTTACCACAAGTTTATTTCTTTCTATAACTGGCTATTCCTTCAACTTCCCTAGTGACACTATAGAGTTCATCGTTTCTATAGCGAAAGGTTAGATTAGGGGAATAACAAGGATATCAAGATGGATAAGTAACGGATGTATAAAAAACAGCCTTTATGATACTCGCGAGGATATACGGTTCTCTGATTTTAACGACCGGCTTATAATACTACCAAATGGTAAGCAGGTGTATTTTCGGCTAAAGAAGATATAGCATTATTTTAGCCGCGTCTAACATTTGTAGTCAAACTTATGGGGAGATTAACATACGGTCTAAAACTTTGAATATTTCAATAAAATCACTAGCGATACAAAGGCAGGCAAACGTTACCAGTAAGTAGCCGTACTTCTATTGCAACCAGCAAAACAGGCTAAAAAGGAAGGAAGGACTGTTTATGAGCCCTAGCTTTGTAGCTGTCAAACTTTCTTATTTGCGATAGTCTTAGTCTTATTATCAGATATACCAATAATATCAGTCGGCGGCACTACAAACTATGCACATGCTAAATATGCAAACACCCAAACCCAAGCAAACACTAATGACTGTAACACCGGTACCGACTGTGCGATAACTAGTCCACAGACTCAGGGTGACGGTAGTGCAAGCGCTCTAGCTAGAGACCCATTGAGATTTTATCGTCTTTTGTAGACTTATCACTCAAGTCTATCCCATCGTCATAATCATATAATACTTTATCTTAGTAACGGTAGGAGTTTACTTCAAGTACGGCTTGGGGTATTCCCTTCTTTAGGTCGTCAAGGGTCATTACAGGGTGGAACTCTACATTAGCACCCATTCCACTAAACAGCGGTTCAGCCAAGACGGGTATCTGGTCTGCACTCTGGATATCAACAATAAATGCAGCCACCCTATTGCCATCAGCTTCAAAGAAATATGTTGCTTCGGCCTTGACTTTATTTATATATACTTCAAGTTTTCTCAAAAAGTTTGGGTCCTGTACCATTTTGTTTCCGTCTTCTGTAGGAATCTTTGCGCGTATTAAGAATCTCATATTTCGCAAGTAAAATGTTCATTATATTTATGGGTATTGCAAGCCATTGATTAGCTTAAAAAAAGCCAGTCTAATATTCTTCATGTGAATAGTGCTAAACGAAAAACCCTAAGCAGATCACTACCAGTACAAACCGGAAAAATGACGACCAATAACTGTCACAGAACAGGAATATATTCATTGCAGTGTAGAACCTAACATAAATTATATGCATGTTAAATCTATAGAACATCAAATCGATACAGAGATCCTGAGAAACATGAATCAGAGTTATTAATATTGCTAAATAATCTCCATACCAACCCAAGACTACCTGATTCTATGGATAGATCAAGCCTTCAGGGCTTGAAGCGAACTTGATCACTCATAAACAAAATTAGCGATTCTACAATTGATACCTATAGATAGTAGCAATTAGTATACGAGAATAACGTATTTAATTCTGTCAACATCCTGTAAGTTTTAACACATTGGACGAGATCGGATTCTTGTAAAGTCCGGTATAATTATATCGGAAATAGTGTCTTCTATCACAATATGAATCATATCACATTAAAAACATTTTCTAAGGTGAGATATCAGATTTATAGACTGATTCCTTGGTATGATGATAAAAATTTATACCTAGTATAATGCGCGCCAGGAACCTAGAGCCTCGAAAACAACTCGTACACTTGTGCATACTAAGTACTATTTCAATTCTTCGATACCATAAGTATTCGCGCCCAAGGCTGGTGCGTGCTCAGATTATAAATCCAACTACGACGACTGAGTGGATTTAAAATCTATTGAAAACATCATTAGTAGAGGATTATAGGAAATTTGTTGAGTGTGTCAGTCAATGGCTATCTAGTCTATCTTTAATCTTCTGCGCTACTGTTCCATGGAGACCTCCAACAGCATTATGTTCGTCTAGTATCTTATCTGCTCTATCCAAAAATTTGTTTGCTTTCACTACAATTTTGTATGTGACCTCTGTCTTGAATTTAAAACCAAGTTCTGGGAAGTCTGCCTCTCCACCAAAAATGATTGTATGTGCACCAGGATGTAAATCAGCTGCTTTCAGTAACATCCAATAACCATCAGCTACTGATGGAGTAGTAGTAGGTTTTTTAACAGCAACATTAAAGGGGTTATGTGGTACAACAGTTAATTGAAATCCACCTGGCCCAGATTGCACACGTTTAGCTTTATAGCTTCATATCATATTGAATAGATAATATTGACGCAAGGGAAAAGAGAGAAGAGACTACCAATAATAGAAAAGCACTGATAATTAGCGTTAGCGATTATCACGATACAAAGCTTGAACATCTGCCATTTTGTGAAAATGATGGCACTAGAATGTTCGAGGTTTTGAATTCTTTAGGATATGAAATTACGGATAACAAGAAACTGATAGGACATGTGAGCGAGAAGGATATGAGAGAGGCAATTAGGGATTTCTTCAAAACTGCTAAGCACAAAGATACATTGCTCCTTTATTATTCTGGACATGGAATCCCTGAAATCAAGGGAGATTTGTACCTTGCATCATCTGAGATAGATCAATCCTTTCCTGATGTGTGAGGATTCTCATTCGATTGGATTACTACGATGATGCAAAAAAGTATATCTACAAAGAAAATTGTATTTCTAGATTGCTGTTATAGTGGAGCTGCGAAATTAGGAAAGGGAAGCGCTAATGATGGAGCAAAATTAGGATCAGAAGCTACAGTAATAAAGGATTGCAGTTACTTCATACAGGAGAAGGTACATGTATACTATCCGCGAACCAGGCTTACCAAGAAGCAGTAATGTTAAAGGAAAAAAATCATAGTCTATTCACATATTATTTGCTTGAAGGTTTACTTGGAAATAAGGGAGCATTAGACACTCATGGTTATATTACTGCAGATTCCCTGTCGAGTTTTATTTATGATGCAATAATGAGTCTCCCATCTGAGAAAAGATTTAACCAGAAACCTGTGAAGATATTAGAAGCATCCGGAAATATAATTCTTGTATCTCCATCCGATCTAGCTCATATAGGTACTCACAATACTAAAAATCAAACTACACCTGGTCAAATGTCAAAGTCGGCTATAGTTTCATCATCGGGATGGTTTAAAAGCTGGCCCAATAATTTATTATTGTAATACATCATCTTCTCAACCAACAGCATCATTTCTTAATTCGTTTGAAAAGCTAGTAAATAACGCTCATAATTTGAGTCACAGTTACGAAAATGAATATGCTAAATGGCAGTCACATCAATATGATAACAAGACATTGATTTCAGTTACAAATAATTATTTACCGAAATATCAAAAGCTCATTAACGAGTCAAAAGCGTTGTAGCCTCCTAAGCAATATCAGAATGCTACAGATCTATATACGAAGCGTCTTGAATCGGAGCTTCAAGGTAACAATCATTTCCGAAATTATCTATTAACAAATAGCTATACTGAGGTTGAATTGTCTTCAAAATTGTTATCTGATGCGTCTAAGTACGAATTTGAAGCATTTAAGAAGCTCAAGTCCTGTGGATTGTTTACGACTGTGCCAATAATAACAAAATGATCTTAATGGAAAGTTAAGCAGACTATTAACTGGAGTGCAAAGAAGTTGAAAATCAGATATGCCAACAACAAAGGGTTGCTAAGACGTCATGATAATACCAAAACGTATTAGACAAAACTAACATAGGAAGACATAAGAGAATACTAGAATAATGACATAGATGCATCTCTAGTGTAAATACGTCTTTAGTGATGCTATGATTCACGTACCATAATCATTTTTCCGTTCAAAAATTTAATTATAGAATAAAGCTTTCTTAATAGTATTTAATTAGATGCTGTACTTGCACAGATAGGTTATTTAGAGGGAGCAGAAAGTAAATGAAATTGTAGATGCCGTTTTTTTGGGACAATTTATGTAGAAGTGTCGACAAATAACTATCTCCTCTGCTTTTCCTGGTATAAAAGAATCGCAGATGTCAATGAAACAAAAGATTCTGAAAATGATGGTAGCATAGCCGAAATTAGTAACATTTGGTATAGGACTAGCAGTTAGTTTTGGTATAGCAGTTATAGTAGGGATTGTAGTGGCACAACAAGTACATACTTGCACGATCTACGATAATCTTTCCAGTATTTTGGTCTACGTTTGTAATCATATCTATAATTTCAATTCAATCCAGTACACTAATAAATAAAAATATAATTTTGAAAGTTTCTAATGGGGCTTATCTGACAATGAATATAACAACGAAAGTGTTTATCATTTGTAGTGCTTTTTGACTGATATACACATTTGAGAAAATAAAAACAAGTGTCTATCTTTCTAGTCTACCTTTATTTGTTTTCCTGTAGGCTTGGTCTGATCTTTTTTCGTGAATATTATTTCAAGTATTCCGTTATTGTAGGTAGATTTAGCTGTTTCAAAGATCAGCTTCTTCAGGTAAATCAATGACTTCGTGATACTTTCTTTCTGCTCCTTCTGTAGTTTGTACTTCAACCGAATTATTATATGCACTTATCTTGATATTGGATTTGGTAACTCCGGGCATTTCGATAACAACTTTTATTTCTTTATCCGTTGCTGTTACATCAGCTAAAGGTTCCCTTTCTGATGATATTTCTGGTGCTGTTCTAAAAAAGCCTCTACCTCGTAACGGAGATTTTACATTGCCAAACTCTCTAACCTTTGGTTTACCATCAGGACCTATTGTCATTGAATATCCATAAACAAATGGACCATATTCTCTTACTTTACCTCCTCCAGGAGTCTCATATTCTCTTATCAAATCCTTTGGGGCTCTATTCTCCATGGTTTTGAACATATCTTGAACTTCAGCTTCTATGTCTCTTCTCATCTCATCCATGTTTCTGAAGTCCCCACCCACGATTTCGCCTACTGCCTCCAAAAAATCTATTGAACCAGTCAAATGTTTCTATATCACCACCTTCTGGAAAGCTCATGCTATTATGTAGAAACTTTATTACTTTTATATTTTCAAAATATAGCAGGTCATAACTAGGCAGGACTGAAACTACAGCAACATCCCAAATTTGTCTAGAAGCCGGCGAAATGCAGATAAATAGTTTTATGTTATTACGAAGAATACCTTAAGATTCTTTAAAGCACATCATAAGAAAAAATTCATGGCAGCGTGGGTTACATCTGGATTTCTGGCTACTATGCAATAACTTAGGGAGAAGTAAAGCGGCTGATCAAATACGGGGCGACATGTTATTCTTCAATATAAGCAAGAAGCCTATTTAATCGTGTTAAAAGATATCGACTGTAGCCTATTCTATGTTGTTCTATGGTGTTCAGGCTATAGACGAGACTTATCAAGAGGTACTCTCCATGCTGGAAAAGATAGATAGTCGACAATTTTTTTACCTTCTTTCACCTTGTCCACCGGACCTAATTGCTAGATATGGACTTGTCAACTTATATAATTACTATTATTAGTGTAATGATAACAGGTGAGTGATTTATGAATAATGGATAATCTCCATGAAAGAGGAAATGGAATACAATCAAAAAAAATTAGAGAACCGAGTAGCCGTCATTACGGGAGCGACCAGCGGTATGGCACTTGCTACTGCTAAATTATTCGTTGAGGAAGGTGCTTATGTCTTCATCACCGGTCGCCGCCAAGAAATGCTAGACAAAGCAGTCAAAGAAATTGGCAAAAACAACGTCACTGGCGTTCAGGGCGATGCCGGCAATCTCTCCGATCTAGATCGGCTATTCGAGATAGTCAAAAAAGAGAAGGGCCATATCGACGTCCTGTTTGCTAGTGCAGGCTTTGGCGAGCTCGAGTAAGCCGCTCGGCTCTATTACTGAGAAAGGCTTCGATGATACGTTTAACGTCAACGTTCGAGGGACCTTGTTTACCGTTCAAAAGGCTCTACCGCTCATGAAGGACGGCGGGTCAATCATTCTGAATAGTTCTATTGCAGGAGTGAAAGGATTTCCTGGCGCTACCGTCTACAGCGCCAGCAAAGCCGCCATACGTTCTTTCACCCGAACTTGGACTGCCGAGCTCAAAGGAAGGACCAGGGTCAACGTCATCAGTCCCGGCACGATAGATACGGCGATATTTGATGGGGCTCCCCAAGAAATGAAGGATGCCTTCGTTTCCATAATTCCAATGGGCCGAGTGGGCAAGCCCCACGAGATCGCTACCGCTGCGCTCTTTCTCGCGTCAGATGATTCCAGCTTTGTTACCGGCATCGAGTTATTCGTCGATGGCGGCACAGCACAGGTCTAACTGAAAACACAAATCTAACGCCAGGGATTTTATTCCATTTTTAATCCTACACTGGTAGTCGAAATCAGATTTGGTCCATGTAAAACTAGTGAACCTTTTGCTAACCTCAAATCTCGTTCTTCAAAATGATCAAACATAGTTACACATACAGCGTTATCTAGAGAGAGATTTCGATGTGACTACTGTTAACAGATTCAAAAATAAGTGTAATTAGTCAAATAATGATGAAGGATGAGTAATGATTTATCAGCGAGCAAGCTGCACTAGAAATGACAACTATGAGTAATGCACACAGGGGACTTCCTCTAACCAGCTCTCGTATTGAGAAGATATTTCCGAAATTAACACCGGCTCAGATTAGTCGTATTGCAGCGCATGGGCATATACGTTCCGTACAGTCTGGTGAAGTGCTAATCGAGCAGGGAGATAAATCGGTACCATTCTTTGTCGTAATCACAGGCGAAGTTGAGATTGTACGTCCTTTAGGGGCCCATGAGACCCTTATTACTGTCCATGATCCTGGTGAATTCACAGGAGAGGTTAACATGCTCTCTGGCCGCCGGTCTTTAGTTCGGGCACGTGCTACGAAGCCGGGTAAGGTAATAGAACTGGATCATCAACAAATACGCGGTTTGGTACAGACTGATGCTGAGCTCAGCGATATTCTGATGAGGGCGTTCATCCTACGTAGAGTAGAGCTAATATCTGCTGGTGTTGGAGACATTGTCCTCGTAGGGTCAGCATATTCTGCAGGTACGCTTCGGATCAAAGAGTTTCTTATGCGCAATGGACATCCATATTCCTACATAGATCTAGAACGCGATCCTGATGTACAGAATCTGTTGGATAGTTTCGAAGTTTCTGCCAGTGAAATACCAGTATTAATCTGTCGAGGCCAGCTTGCACTTCGTAATCCCACTAACCAAGAAATCGCAGACTGCCTTGGTTTCAATGAGTCTATTGACCAAACCCATGTTCGAGATCTTGTAATCATCGGAGCTGGTCCCTCAGGATTGGCGGCCGCAGTATATGGTGCTTCAGAAGGACTAGATGTCCTAGTGCTGGAGACAAGTTCACCTGGTGGTCAAGCCGGTTCAAGCTCACGGATAGAAAATTATTTGGGATTTCCTACAGGTATTTCTGGCCAGGATCTGGCAGGTAGAGCGTACCTCCAGGCACAGAAGTTCGGTGCAGGTATGCTCGTTGCTAATGCCACACGACTCATCTGCGACCGCAAACCGTATGTTATCGAGCTTGAGAATGGGACTAGAATTTCTTCTAACACTGTTGTAATTGCCACGGGTGCCCAGTATCGAAAACTTCCATTGGAAAACCTGTCACGCTTTGAAGGTGCGGGAGTCTACCATGGTGCGACGTTTGTGGAAGCACAGTTGTGCGGAGGAGAGGAATTAGTTGTAGTTGGCGGAGGAAACTCAGCAGGTCAGGCTGCCGTGTTTCTGGCACAGACTGCTAAGCGTGTACATATGCTAGTCAGGTCCACCGGTTTGGCTGCTACTATGTCGCGATACCTAATTAGCAGGATAGAGAATACTCCTACGATCATATTGCGACCACAAACAGAGATTGTAGCAGTAGAAGGAGGCAATCATCTTGATTCCGTTTATTGGCGAAACAGCCAAACAGGACATACTGAAAAGCATGAAATCAGACATATATTCGTCATGACTGGTGCCGATCCAAACACTAGTTGGCTCAATGGCTGTATCGCACTTGACGCTAAAGGCTTTATAAAGACAGGTCCCGACCTTTTGCCAGAAAATCTAAGCGCAGCAGGCTGGCCACTTACCCGTCAACCATACTTGCTTGAAACTAGTTTGCCAGGTGTTTTCGCAGTAGGCGACGTGAGGGGCGGCAGCATTAAGCGTGTTGCATCTGCGGTCGGAGAAGGATCAATAGCAATCTCATTTGTTCATAAGAGTACCTGCAGGAATAATAGCAAGAACAATGACTACAGGTAAGTATTTTAATAGAGGGGTAATGGCTTTAGACTTCCCACATGTTGGATATGTAGTAAGAGAAACAGATGACAAGATAATAATATTAGGTGACTATAATTATAGATTTGACGTTCCTAAATCAGGAATAAAAGAAGTAGGTAGAAATGTAATTTTGAATATGGACTTTTCAGAACTAGCAAGTAAGTATAAAGTAGATAAAAATGCACCATTGCCTACAGGAGAGCCTGTTGATAAAATAAATGATGATGCATATCCAGAATCATACTACTACAACGTAAGTAAAGAAGAAAAAGATGAGGATGAGAATAACAAGAAAAACAACAATATCGCAAAATCAATCGCTAATATGGTAATAGGTAATAATAGAGGAGATAATTCTTATTATGACAATACTATGCCGTCATCAACAGCACCAATTGCTCCTTTAGTTATTGATGCAAAAACACTGGTGGCTCAAACACAAGACAGAATGTGGAAGGCATTTCCTCTTCTAGCTGATCTTGGTCTTGGTTATAGTCTGGCTCATTCGATTCATTGTAATAGCAGTAAGTCCAACCAACCAAACATTAAGAAAGTAACAATAAATAAGTTTTCTCGAGATCTTGCCAACTTAATAAAATAAAATCTGAGAATAAAGGTAGGTGTTCTAGAGTAAAGAATAAAAATACAACTACCCCTTCATGATATCAGTGCATTAAATCATCTAGTTCTGATAACAATTGGTATTCCATCAGGATCAATAGTTGTGAACTTATTAGTTGCGCCATTCTTCTTGCTGCCGACGATGGTTATACCCAAAAAGTTTATGAGAGCTTTTGCAATAACGGCGTAGAACAAGTTCACGAATAGTAGGTATGTCCTAAATATAGTAAATTAGTTTGTCACGGTTTACTTGGTAAGCAAGCCGCACTACTTGCATTGTATAGCGATTGTTCGCTTATCTAATTTGGATATTGTAAATAATGTTCCTATTTTTTGTCAAGAGATAATTGCTTTACCAAATACTATCTTTTTAGAGTAATAAATCTTTCACATGTGTTTTTGTGAACCAACCAATGGCTGTTTGGTCATCGCTATCCTTCTTTTTAATACAATTACAAATAAAATTGATATAGTCGAAACAAATGCAGCTGTTAGAAATATGAGATTATAAGATACTGGCGAAGGAAAAGAGCCTCCACTACCACTAATACCATTATTAACTACTTTTGAAATCACCTCTTGATGTGTTTGCATGTATATTGCTGAAATTGCAGATCCGATTGCGCTTCCGATTAAGAGAGAGTACGACTGACATCCCAAGAGATACTCCGCTGAATTGACGTGGTGTATACTCCATGGTGACATTAAATACGCCCACCTGTATCAATGATATTCCGATGGCTACTATTGCTAGATTTATCGCAACTATAGATTCTGTTGAGTGAAACATAAAGAGGCTAAAAAAGCCAACGGTCATAATGATAGTTCCTGCTATAGTTGGTTTGAGGTTGCCTATCTTAGATACAATGAAACCAGAAGAAGGTGCGAATATCAGGAATATTATCATGAATGGTAGTTGAACCATCGCACTTGCTACGGCATCTCCACCAAATCCAAACGGATGGGGACTTCTCACTAGTATAGGAATAGTCTGATATACCATAAACATCGTCATACCAAAAATCAAGATAATGACATTTGCAGGAAGTAGTATTTTGCCCCCAATTAGACTTAATTCTATCAATGGTGATGACGCTCTTCTTTCTATAATAATGAATAAAGCTAGTGATCCTATGGACAAGAGGACTAACAATACTACTATAATCTGTGTAGTGAAAGCGCTGACGTTACTACTCCCACTACTGCCACTACTATTTCCGACATATGTGAGGGCTAGTAAAAAGGATGCTATCGTAACAGCCAAAGTTACGGCACCCTTTAAATCAAGGTTTTTCCTCAGATTGTTACTATCCGCACCTGCACTGGTCGTATGGGGTCCGGACGTTGCGTTGGCATCAGTTTGTAACGAAGGCTCTTCTTTTTCTACCACTTCACTCCTAGTATTATCGTCTCGAATGAATCTATTGATTATCACCCAAAGGATAATCGCGACCGGAACTATCGAAAGGAATGTAGCGTGCCAACCAAAGCTCTGGATTATATTTCCCCCTGCGAGCTAATCCGACTACTGATCCTGCGGCAAACATTGAGCTGAATATTCCTACGCCTACTGCAAGTCCAAGCCTCATGTAATTAGAATTGTCGACCCTAGAATTGCAAGTGTAAACCATGCAGAAGTCGAATTCATATGTACGATATATTACCGGATTGATTTAGGTAGCATGTAAGTCAAGGTACGCTTTTGGCATACTTCTTGTAATGTCTGTCTCATTTTTTATCGTGTAGGTATGAAAATGGTAATTGTTTATAATCTATATTTTAACACAATGAAATAAACCAATAAGTGCGTCATGCATCATCTGTCGTTGTTTGTTGCCGCAGATGGTAGTGATGCTGATGATGGTAATGATGAATACTTTTGACTAATTATTCTTTTATCAATCTCATTTCTTAACCAGTCCTGATAAATTCTGCCGCTAGTTACTGTTATTGGCTCGACTTTGTTAACGCCATCATAGGATTCTAATCTTCTTAAAATTAAGTTGATAGTAGAAATGTTTGCACAGCAAAAAGATGCGATAACAACTTCCCTTGGATAACTAATTGAGTAGTTAATTGGATATTGTGGTAACTCATCAAGCGGATGCAATATATATTCTTGCATTTCATTGTATATTCTTTGAACCTTGATTGATGTAGCAAAATATCTGCAGGAGGAATAGGTGCTAGCAAGAAACGGCCTGCAGGTCTTGCACAGATTGTAATTGTGCGATTGTTATTGTACTGATTGCTGGTTCAAATTTTCTTAATATCTAGGTTTATTTAGTTTGATAATGGTTATACTATATGTTTGACTCCATATAACAAAGAGGTCCTAGTAAGACAAAAAAATTGTTAAATGAACAGAGCCCTCCCAATTTAGATAATGTTTATAATCTGGTGCGCCGCACAACTCCGATATACAACCAGTGACACATTTTGATGATTTTCTCTAGCACGTTATAATGACTAGACAATTCAAAATAACATAACCATTATCTAGTTCAAAATTATTAAACTGGTAGATAAACCAATTGGAAAGTATCAATAAGCTAAAAATTCTCGGATTCGCAGGAAGTCTAAGAGTTGGTTCTTATAATAAAGCTCTTCTGCGTGCTGCCTATAGACCTGTTACCAGAAAATGTTTCTCTGGAAATTTTTGATATTGATGGCATCCCTCTATTCAATCAAGATATTGAAAAAGATATGCCGATAAAAGTAGAAGAATTCAAATCGAAAATAAGGAATGCAGATGCCATTCTAATTGCAACTCCAGAATATAATTATTCAGTGCCAGGAGTGTTAAAAAATGCGATAGATTGGGCATCTAGGCCATATGGAGATAATGCATTTGACGGAAAGCCGGCAGCCATAATAAGCGCATCTGTAGGAATGTTGGGAGGTGCTAGAGCACAGTATCATTTACGTCAGACCTTTGTATTTCTAAACATGTATCCAGTAAATGGGCCTGAAGTAATACTCCCATTTGCACAGGATAAATTTGATTCAAATGGCAAGCTAACTGATGAGAATGCAAAGAAATTCTTGAAACAATTACTTCAGAATCTTGTAGACTGGACTATAAGGCTACAAAATAAGTAGACAGGCTTTTGTTGAACTCCTACGATTAACACTCAATTGAGGAGTGCATGTGTAGTCTATACGGATGTTGCCTCATTTTAGGAAGTGTTTAGATCTGGCGAGCCGCACATTTGTACTAATAGACACTTTTCTGATATTCCTACGCCGGGGATCTGATAGAATATCCGGTACAATCTGATTTGGATTTCGAGTGCATTTATCTAGTCAGCATTTTGTATAAACGTATTTTCTATCTTTAGTTTTTCCAGACTTATTGGTAAAACAGCCATCTGATTGCAGAGTTAATACTATATTTGATCGTATAATTGGGATTAAAATCTACTGACTTAACTGACTGCATTTATCAAGCCAATTTTTAATCATATTGGTAGCCTCATGAGTAGAACATTTTCTAAAGCCTGATACAAGGCTTATTGGAGATTTAGAAAGTCCCATGATTTCTATTTCCAAGTGACGTCTTCTGCATTTGCATTTTCATACACTCTTTAATATCTCGTATTTTATTATATGGTAATGAAGTCTGCTCAAATTAACAGGTACGGAGGCAGCGAGATTATTGAGATTAACCAAAACACACCTGAACCAACTTTATCTTCTGGAAAAGTATTGGTTAGCATAAAATCAGCTGGCATAAACCCAGCAGATTGGAAAATTCGTGAAGGTTACTTCCAACAAATGATACCACTCCAATTCCCCTTTACCTTGGGGATGGATTTTTCTGGCTTTCAGTGATAACTTTGGATCAAAAAACAATCAGGGACCGACTATAGAGCAGCTGATGTTACCATTTTTTGGTGTAGACCCAGCCAATGCGCAAGATGACGAAGGTTATACGATTTGCCTACAGTATTTAACTGAGGTACAGTGTTACTCTCCTAACACAGGTAATATGCACTTAAGAGCGTATTTGTGTAAAATGAGTTTGCAAAAATAACAGTGAACTAATGACCTGCAGGATTTTAGTTCTAAGTTAACCCCCGTAACTCCAATTAGTTCATTTTCTCTTTTTTTGAAGTCTTCAATAATATCTGCCTTTATGGATGTCGGAAAAAACTTCTGTGGTTTGGTACGTGTTGATAATCTAAATAGAATTGGGTCTCGCTTATTTCCATCCTTGTCAAGCCACGGTGTGCAAGATCGCTTCAGAATACGCTGGGATTTACTTTTATTATAGCCAAAATGCCATTGAACGTCGGTAAAGTCGATACCGGAGCCATTTTTTAAATATTTTTGTAGTGCAAGCTCTGCTAATCCAATTCTAGTTATTTTGCGATGTCTTGGGAGAAGGTGGTCTAATTCATGATTTGGTCCATTTTCATTGTTATTTGGGCCATTTCTTATCGCTGGAATAAAGGAATTATTCTTCAATCTTGTGGACCAAAATTAATTCTTTGACTATCTTGCTCGAACTTTCATTATACCGTCTCTTTCCGAGTTTTTATTTGCCAATTGTAATTCCGTTGGAAATCATGGGTTACTTCCGTGTCTCTACTATGACCAGGTGAGCATCTACATATAACATGAAAACCTAGTTCTCTCCATTTTCTATCATAACTAGAATGCTTATCACCTTCATACTTAGAGCCTATCCCAAAATTCGATACGATTATAGCTCGATGTTGCTTTTGCTAAAGTATGGCCTGTATCCAGAAGAAGAATGAGAAAGAGGATGATAAAAAGGATAATCGCACCATCATAACCATTCCAGATGAATTGTGGGATGAGATTAAAGTAATTTTACCCAGAGAGAAACCACTCAAAACAGTGGGTCGGCCAATTGTACCATACAGAAGGGTACTTGATGGAGTTTTATACATCCTTAGAACTGGGTGCCAATGGAAGATGCTACCCAAAGAGTATGGATCGGGTTCCACATGCCATAGAAGGTTTCAGGAATGGAATAAACTGGATGTTTTCAAAAAGACATGGGTTCGATTACTGAAAATATATGATCAAATCATTGGTATCAACTGGACATGGCAATCAATCGATAGTATATCCATAAAATCGCCTTTAGGGGGGCGATGACCGGAAATAATCCCACGGACAGGAGCAAACTGGGCACAAAAAGACATATTTTAACAGACAAAGAAGGTATACCGCTTTCGGCGGTCATTTCATCTGCTAGTACCCATGACATTAAACTGGTAATAGATATGGTTGATAATTCAGTTATTAAAAAGCCGTCATCATCATCCAAACCGAAATCAAGAAGAAAGGGAAGAAGGAGAAGGTTACAACATCTATGTCTTGACAAAGCATATAATTCCACACAAGAAGAACAGGAACTAATCAGGCGGGGATATGTACTGCACATTAGTCCCAAAAGAAAGAGGGGTGAAAAAGAGGAGGAGGTCAAGACGGAAACGCAACCTTCCTTAAACCGGAAAAAACATTCTGCAAAAAGATGGGTTGTGGAAAGGACAAACTCATGGCACAACAGGTTCAGAAAACTGTTCACACGGTATGAAAAGAAGGCAGAGAACTACCTTGGACTGGTACAGTTCTCCTGTTTTATGATCATCTGTAGAAAGATAATTTTGGGATAGGTTCTTAGATAGAAAATTTATAAAATTATTATTATCTTTGGTCGCAATCATTCTGATTCTCCTTTAGCTTGCCGGAGTTCGTTCAGTATACGAAGAATCAGCTGGGAGTAGGATTCTCCGAAACGACCAGCACTTCTTAGCTCTCGAAATGACATTTCATTTATGGTTATCGTATGTCTTACGTTTGTTGAATGCATTACCTTCAGTTAAGAGAATTAAAAATAAAATAAAAAATTCCTTATCTTGAAACGTACCCTGATAATGCTTTATCCTGATTCAGAGTGGTACAGTTCTATCCATTAGAACTGGCACATATTATCAATAGAAGTTAAAATCATCATAGTGGGCTTTACCTCTGTAGTTCAGATATAGATCTTAGTAATGATCCTGTATTAGCATCAAAAATCAAGTAAAAGCAATTTCTGTTGTTGTTCATTGCAATCTTTATTTCTGGATATTTTTCCTTTGATATTTCAAATCCGATCTCGTTATAACGCAAGTTCATTTTAGCTATCGCAGATGAGGTTGTAGGACGTGTCTCTTTCAATTCCCGGCGTTGAGTACAACTCTCATTTGACCGGTCATCCCTTTCTTCATCTATTGTCTGCATTTGTATACTATTATTCAAATCTGAGCTGTTGGGATATGAGGATTTAGGTAAGTTCTCTTCCGCGCTATCAACTAATTTTTTCTCCTTATCGTTTCTTGAATGCGAACTGAGTTCGCTTTTTGTGTATTTTCTTGTAGTTGAAAGTAATGTTACTTCTTTTAACGCCTCTTCTAGCATTCGTATTTGCTGGTTACTTTCGACAACTAACTTCTCACATTCTGGACATATGTGGGAATTGGATAGAATCTGTACAGGCTTCTCTGTTTGAAGTGGCGACAAGGGATCTTTTTGGTTAGAAGTAAGCACATCGCTTGATTCTACGTTATCCTGTTCTGTATTGTTGTTTAATACAGTATTTTCAGCCTGTTTATGTTTAAGTATATCTAATTTTGTATTACTACTAGTATTAGTAATACTACTTTTAGGCCATGATGGCCTAACTCGATGCGGAACATTTGGGTTATTTGACGGCAAGCACCGTCTTACATTTCTATCACTGAATCCTGGAATATGCTTATGATCGTTTATTATCTTCGACCTAGCTTCTTTGTGGGACAGCTTTTCTATCAGCGTAAGACGATTGTACATATGAGCCACGAGTTGGTGTGCTCTAGCTACTTTAGGGCATAATTCTTGAAACTCGCTTGACAACATTTCGTAAGTTTTGGTTCTGAATTCTTCCTTAGAATTATCATTGTCTAAATTGGAGGTAATCCCAATAGAGGTCATTGTGGTTGGCATCTTTGTGTTAGATATTTCGGTAAACAGCTATCACAGACTAGACCAGTTAGCATAAGTTATCTAACTTCCATATCCAGTTAGATACTTATACATGTTGAATTTGAAGTGCTTGGTTCTAAAGTACTGTCCTATCTTAGTTCTGAAGTCTCTAAATGACGTGTAATATGTTAGTACCTAGAAGGTCGCTTTTGGATATATTCCAGCATTCTTCTAGTATCATGAATTCTGGTGATGCTGTTGGAAGATAGACTGGTATTAAACTGCCCTTACGTTCTTTAATGTACTCCCTTATCTTATTGGATTTATAATGCTGAGGAGCCTTATCCAAGAATACGTAACATTTTGGGAATTTGTGATGTATCAGCTTTAGGAATTCACAGAATGTGTCTTCATTGAAATGATTGTACTGTCTGAATAGCTGTCTTCCGTCAAGACTGATAGCACCAAAAAGACATGATTGCTGATGTGAACCTGTGATTCTGACTACCGGCCTTGTATTTCTGAATATCCATACTTTTCTAACAAGGCTATCATATAAGAAGAATTGCAATCAATGCAAAAATTCTGGTCCTTGATGTCATTAATCATTATTTAGCTCACAGATAATTATAAGGTTTTTCAACGTATTGTGTGCTGAATTTTAACTTGTGCTAAGACCAAATACTGAATTTCAACTTGAGAATAAGTAATTGAAGTTCTGCAGAAAATTAAGATAACCTAAACATCTAAGTTAGATTCATAAGGTATGTCACCAAGGCAATGACTCATGTAATGTCTAAACAGAAGAATAGAAATCCTTAACTCTTTATCTCCCCCATTATACTTTTATTGTATTCATCTAAAAATTAACCAAAAAAAATAAGGGCCAGAGCATATTTTTGCATTTGGAATCAGTCTACCATTAGTAGTTGTTTTTTGTAGCGACTCACCTATCCGATCTGAAAGGAATGTCTCCGATGAAAGGGTCCAAGAAGGAATACCATCGTATGCATCTACTGAGATAGGCTACATTTTTTGACATATTTACACCATTTAGGACTTAGATTTTACTGTATTTTATTGTCTTCGTAACCGATCTTTTGTATCGTAACCATTATTTCTTTTTCTTATCAGAAAAATCATCTACCTGCTATGGTTTTTTATGAATTACACTATTATTCTTTGAAATAACTATTATAAATTAGCCACTATTATAACTGTCTTGATTCTATAGGTAGAATAAGGACAAAGTATGCTGCTTTATCATGAGACAAAAGAAGCATAATGATAAGAGACGAAATATCGACTATATAAAAAATAACCAAACAGCACCTTCTGCTGTTTACAAGCGAATCAAGCGATCTACTAAAGACTATCAAAAAAGTAATTATGACAATCAAACTAATAATAAGGATAATAATAGAGTTACGGATATGAGCATGGGACTAGGAGAAGAGAAAAAATCAAAGACTAAAAAGGTGGATCAAAAAGAAGAGAAACCCTCATCACCACTACCTACATCATCATCAACACTTCAACCAGAAGTATTTGATTCGTCTAGAGATAATGCTATGTCAGAAATGAAAGAAGTAGCAGATATGGGACCAGATAATACAAGTAAGGTATTCTCACATGTGGAAGAAAAACAACAGCTAGATCCTTCAACAATAAGTATCAATGATAGCGTTAAAAAAGCCATTCCTGAAAATAGTCCAAACACAAATCCTGCTATGGCAAATCCGACCTTAGAAGAAAGAGATCGTAACGCAATGGAATCAAAAGAAGAGGACTTAGTGCCGAAGCAGGATGTAAAACCAGACACTCCTCAGGTTCACAAAGAATCTGAAAAACAAGATCAGTTAGGCGAATCAGTTAGGTTCCATGATAACGAGAATAAAGAATCTCATTCTAATTCACTCAACAATGATAAAAATAATAATCCATTCGTTTCCGCAATAAAATTATGGCAAGCTTATAACGTTGCATGGATTAATGCATATAATGAATTTATGAAAGCTTGGATGGATATGATTAAGAGCTGACTCAAATATCGTATGAAACATTTGATTCAATATTAGGATGCTAAAAGTTTTGACAGATGATTGTTGGAAATGAATTAGTAACATGATGTGATCTCTATGCGGCACATATGGTCTATGTAGAAAGTAAACAACTACAACTGAATTATGACTTTGATATAAACACCCTTCTGAACATAAAGGCAATTACTGATGTGCCTATAAATGTAGCCGACCAATAAAGCCATAAATTGTTCAAAACTCCAGAGACAAGTGCTGGAGCAAGGGAGCGAGCAGGATTCATTGAAGCGCCAGATATAAATGCTAAAAAGAATATATTCAATCCAACCATACCACCTATAGCAATACCACTAAATCCTCTTAATCCTCTAGTATAGACAACTACAAAGATAACCGCCATTAGCATTGCAGAAGCCGCAATTTCGACACCAATTATTATTGGTATGGGAAATGCATAATTTGGAGCATTTGCTCCTAGGTTGGCCTCACTACCTATTACAAATTTTACAAAAAGACTTGCAAGTAATGCACCTATTATCTCTGCAGAAAAGTAATAAAATAGGTAATACCCAAACATTTGGAACAAGAAATAAAGAATATTTTTGACTGGTACATTCGTGCTGCGTGCGTGAATACAGCCCAATAGAACTCGCTGGAAGCGTGACAAAAAGTGCTGCGTACTTTCGTCATGCTAGATGGAAGGGAAGGAGACAATGTCCAAGATGTGGATACCGATTGTTGTATCATCTTAAAGATAAGAGATTTGGATGCAGACGTTGTAAATACAAGTTTGGAGAGTTTACAGGAACGTATATCGGAGAATTCAACTTTTCGCTTGATAAACTAGTACATCTTACGTACCTATTCGCTCTAGGAGTACCTGCATACAGGATCAGGTTTTATGTACCACTTAGTTTGACTACGATAGAGAAGACATTCAGAGTATTCAGACAATCAATCTACAATGAGTCGTTGCTGAAACTAAAAGAGTTAAAGAAGTTGTCTGGAGAATTAGAAATAGACGAAGCATTATTTGGTGGACATAGGAAAGGAAAACGTGGATGGGGATCTGAAGGTAAAAACCTAGTATTTGGAATATACCAGAGAAATGGCAAGGTCATCACATTCCCTGTATCCGACAGAAAACATGATACACTGATTCCCTTGATAAAACAACATACAAAGAAAGGTTCCTTGTATTATACGGATGATCATACTGCATATGCTACATTGAATTTGATAGGTAAACATCAGATAATACTTCATGGAAAGGAAGAATATGTTAGAGATGATGCAACTCATATCAATGGTATCGAAGGATTCTGGAGCTATGCCAAGACATGGCTATATCACTACCGAGGTGTACCGAAATCATACTTTGAACTTTATTTAAAGGAAATAGAGTTCAGATTCAATCATAGGAACGAAAATATCTTCAGAATACTGACAAAGATGATGGTAGAATCTGTTCCAAACTCTTAGGTATTACCTATGAAAATATTTACGTTGTTGATGTGGCTAGTTTGTATCCTACTATGGCCATTAATTACAACATTAGTGCAGAGACTGTAAACCGTGAATGTTGTAGAAACGATCCAGAGGCAAGAGTAAAGCAAGAAGTGTTACAAGAGATAAATGAAGATCTACTAAAAGAACAGAAAATAGAACAACCAAGGGACTACTGGATCTGCAGGCATACAAACGGTACATTTTCAGAATTACAGCAGGAATTCAGAGATATTAGGTTATATTATAAAAAGAAAAAAGATAAATCAAAAGCAGATGCTCTAAAAATCCCAATCAATTCTGGCTATGGTGTCTTTGGCAATGAATATTTTGAATATGGTGATTACAGAGTAGCAAATCTTATTGCAGGTCATGGAAGATTCACATTAAATAAAATGAAAGAAATAGCAGAATCATTTGGATTTAGAATAATTTACGGTGATACAGATTCGTTGTTCTTGCAAGGAGGCGATGAAAGCATACTTGAATTATTTATTAAGGCATGCTATGACGTACTGAAGGTTGATGTAGAATTTGACAAAAAATTCAAAAGGATTCTATTCAATGGAAACAGAAAAGAATATTGTGGAATAACTACAGAAGGAAAATTTAGTAATCCAGATAGTCATCTGATTAAAGGTGCCTATGCAACAAAGAATAATGTCCCTAGATTATTTGAAAATAGATATAGACAGTTTATCAAAGAATTGTTGACCCACGGCATTTCAAATATTGAAAACATAGTAGATGATATAATATTAAAAACAATACAAGACCTTGTAAATAAGAAAATAGAAAATTATGATGACCTATTGTATATTACAAAGTTATCAAAAAACCCTGAAGATTACATAGGTGATATTGCAGCCAAAACTATAGGAATGCAGCAAAACAAAAGAAAAGGTGAATTAATAAAATATTTCAAGAGAAAGGATGGTAAGCCAACAATAAATCCGGATGAAATTGGCTGGGAAAAATATGCCTCAGAATTTCTAAACCTCTTTAGAAGAGACCTTCAGGCGATAGGAAACGATATGTCTACCTTAAAGGATGCAGGTGGTAGATGACTTGTCAGAATTTGTCATATGGATGTCAGTGATTTGATATTTCAGATGATAGGAATTAGCGGTGGCTTAATGTTCCTCGCAGGATTATCTTGATTTGTGTTTAAATAACATTGCTTCCTGGTATGAGCTGATTGAAGGATGAATATCAAGAAAAGTCTATCAGAAATTGATTTGCAGAGACTGGTTGAGAGCAGCCCTGTTCTGAAGGCGCAAGTTAATCATAGAAAATTATTTCAAAAAGGATTGTTCAATTTTCGATGAGATAATCCGTTGCACAATCTAGGCAGGTTATACAAAGTAATTCTCAGTATCATTAATATGTTATAAGATAATATTAAAAAAAGTTATTAATTATATTCTAGCCAAACGTATCTAGGCGATATGTTACTTATAATTGGTTTCTTCCTCCAATTGGACTAGTTAAACTGATGAATAATATTAGTGATGATCTTACCGAAACGATAAGGCGTGCAGACGTATCTACATTCTACAGGTACAAGTGTAGAAAACATGTACGTCTGAATATTTGTCACCGTTTGGTCTTAAATCTGTTACTAGATGATTAGGTGTATTGTAATGTGATTATATCCTTTGTCCGTGGATCCTATTAGTTATCCCTTTGTAAATATTATATTACAATTATGGTATAATCGACGATTGTACCAATGGTAGTGACTCTAACATACAACAGATATTTTGAAAGCTAAGAATACTGTAGGACTATCGTTGCAACGCAGAAAAATTAATGAATATTTTAGCGATACTGAAAGATGTTTCTCATATGCATTCTTATAATCAGTTCGTTACTCGGCCAGCAACCTCAGTACCAGGCATGATTTCATTGACACCAATTGTTATTCCGCTCCTTGGAGGGAATGTTATTGTTTGATTAGATGGGTTCTGGATTGCAATATCTGTCTGAATAATTTTCTTTGCCATGTCCGAGCCAACATCTACATGATATAAGCACATATTTCCAGGTTGTGATAATTCCTTTATAAGCTCTTGTTCTACAGGCTTAACGTCAGGAGCTGATCCAATAAGTGTATTTACTATGGGTTTTGAATTTGAATCACATGGTACATGTAATGCTATATGTCCATTCATTATCAAATATGGTGTTGAGTCATAAAGATGTAAGAAACCCTTTCCTGGGATCGATTTTCCTTCTAAAAGCAATGTAATAGTGTCTCTTGTCACAGTAGTTTTATTTGTACCACCGCCTGCTGTACTTGTCATATTCATACCTGACATTGAGGTCGGGTTGCTTCCTTGTGAAGGATTCAAAGGATTTGTTTGAGCCAAGACCTTCGTAATACCAGTCGTCATTACACCAATTGACAATATAGTTGCGATGAATATTCCTGATATAATTCCGTAGTTTGTATTACTTTTTTGCATTGTTGTGGCATTGAATTGATAATATAATAACTTTTTAGTTTATTCGACGAATGTACCAAAGAATTGTATTTACTATATCTTAGTAGATTCGTGGATTTGTGTTTTATTATTATATTATTTGACCTTACATTCAGAAAGACAACCATATGCTAACTCAAAAGATGAATCCTTAGGACATGAAACGATAGTTGATTCATCATTTCTACGTAGTTATCCACAGATTTATCCATGAACGCTTGCTTATAGCTGCGTAATATCTTTTTGACTTCCCTGCCATTGACCAGAGTATATAGCTGTGAGCGTTCCGAAGTTTCAACTGATATAATACCTGTGTCCCTCAGTCTATTAAGATGCCAAGAGATAGTAGACGGCGCCTTTCCACTGCACTCAACTATGCTGCTAAATGAACACATATCGTGAGTTAGAATATACATTACCAATTGTCTTGTCATCTTATTTTTTAAAGAACTTAACATCTTTGTATCTTTATCCGGAATTTGCGAAAGATAATATCTTGTTATCTTATTTCTGATCCTGTGAACTCTTATCTTGCCCTTCCTCTCCAACATAAAAAGATGATATGTTAATACGCCATTACCAAATCCGGAAAGTCACAGAAGCTCTCGATATCTTATACCAGGATTTATGTTAATGTAATTTAAAAGTGAATCACCAGTAATTCGTTTGGATTGCTTAGATGTTCTGACGGTATTGGTACTGCCACTAGTCAAGGTATCCCCTTCTAATGGTTTGATCTCTACATTCATAAATTCTTGTTACTCACTCTAAAAACTCCAATTCCAAATAAGGTTAACATCACAAACAATATTACATGAGGTAATTCAATTCTTACAACTGGTATTATTATATCCTCAATATTTGTCGTTGCAAATACAAGGTACAGACATTCAATTATAACAAGTGATAAAAATCCTAATGCCATGAATAATAGTCTGCTAGAATGATTTCTTTTGTAGGCTATAATAGACACGAAGTACAAGAAAAATTGAAATAATTAGACTTGCTAGGTGGAGTAGGATATGATATATCATGTTAACGTGGTGTACATGAGGTAGGATTACAGGCACGGCTAAAATTCCTATGACTATAACGGATATCCATCCAAGCAGCTTGGGCTTACTATCTGCAAATCTTCTGACAGGTGCCCTACTTGATTGCACTGCTTGGGTATTAGATTTGGACTAATTAAGTCATATGGTACAAACATCGAAAAAGAAGAGGATTGGCTGAAAATCCTTCAGTAGGCAAAGATGATTACATTGATGAATATAGACAGAGAATTATGGAACTAAATGAACAACGTAGAGATTTATGGGAAGTTGTTAGAAAATATGATAATCAACCATTTGTCCAGATTGCAGCTCACAAGGAAATTCATGCTCTTACAAAATCTATTTTTGCAGCTATATGAAACGCTCCCACTAATACTAAATAATAGCAACAATACTATTAATCAATTTGATCCTATTTACGAAGATACAACAAGTTTATATCCGGAAATTTCTGTATGATTTGAAATAATATATATTCGAGCGATGATCGCATTTTTTGGTTTTTTCTTCAAATGATCTATATGGACGTATTGACCTGCAAAGACTGGTAGAGAGTAGTCCTGCTTTGAAAGCATGAGTTGATCAAAGAAAATTGATTTCAAAAGGTTTGTCCAATTTAAAATAAGAATAATATTTGGCAATAGATAATAGTTTAAGATAAAGTTGTCACGAGAAAGAAATTGTAACTGTTCAAGGATAGAAATCCTATTGGCTAGTTGTTTTGTATATACACAGATATACCAATTAGCATAAGTTCTTAGCTCTCACTTGCATGACTTTACTATTTCTAGCTTTTGAGTATCAAACAAATCTGGTAATTTTATAGCTTAGTTTTCCTGTTTATAACATTATAAAAGTCGGTCTGTAACCAGTTAGGGAATATTCACTTGATTTCATTTCATAATTCATCTGTTTTAATCACTCTCTTCTTTTTTATTTTTTTGTTTCTTACGATACATAGCTATAACCCAAGGAGTAACGACTGCGCCGACTCCTGCTAAGAATGTCCACAGTCCGCTTATTGGTGTTATCCAACTACTGACAAAATTGCTGAGGCGTTCGTTTATTGTATATTGAGGTAATACGGTCAAGGTCAAATTCGATGTCTGACTCAAACTTTCTCTCTTTGAATTACTAAAAGTCTCCCCTCCTCTATTCGACCAATTAACATATCAGGAAAGATATTCGACCAATTAACATATCAGGAAAGATATTCGACCAATTAACATATCAGGAAAGATAGTTGGAGTTGGTGCAGTACATGCAATGATATGTGCTTTACAGTATGAATGCAGTGCTTGCCCTTACATAGGAGAAGCAATCACCTACACCAGTAAGCCGACATGGAAGTCACAGATTGAAGCAGAGAATATTCTAGTATATTTTACTATTATGTGTCATATGTGTCCAATGTGTGGCTATCTGGACAAGGCGCGGATTTATAAACAAAAGTGGAAGAATTAGAAGAATAAAATCAGTCACTAAGACAACGTGATAAAGTAAAGGATGATGCAATAGCACAACTATCAGGCTAAAATATTGTGAATATCTAAGTGATACCTTTCTTTTCTTTGTATAGTTAAGATTGTAAATGAAGATAAGCTACTAAATATGCATACGATTATTCAATTAGTTAAACACTGAGCAGTGGAAGTAAGTTAATATACATACACCCATTTATTAACATACTCAGGCTTGGAATCAGTCTATAGAGAGATAACTAAAGGCAGAATTATTATTGTTGTTGTCGTTATTGTTTTGGGCGACCGCGTGCACTAATTTCGCAAGTTACATTGGTTATAACTACATCAAGCCCGATGACCTTGCATACGCTCATTTCGTTGGTTCAAATAAAACCATTGATAACTATAAAGTAGTTTTTCAACTAATTCCCTCTATTCCCTCCGTCGATGAAAATTCAACTCTCAATTTTAGTGTTCTTGATAAAAATAACGCGAATGTCAATAATGTATTCTCTCAGTTAATTGTAAAAGAGAAAGATACTGATAAAATTGTCTCCCAAATTCCATACAAATTCTATGAATTTAGCGATAATACTTTCCTCCATCTAAATTCCAAAATAATGGTAAATATTTGGGGCACTATTAGTAGAATAGCAATGTTTCGAACTTTAATCTAACAGTTATTAAGACGGAAAGATTATTGCATTATTCATAATATACAAGGTCATGAATTTTATTTGCAAAGACAAAATTATCATGTCGGTAAGCTATAATGTCACCTATGTTAGGAATACGAAACAGTTAATTATCGAATGGATATGGTGCTAATCCAGCAATATAAACAAGAAATTATATAGACTGCAACAATATATGAATAGTATGTCAGACACAAGGCCATTTCTATCCCAGGATTAATTAGTTGATGGCTAATAATATAGACTACTTTACAGGCATAATTTCTTGATCTAACACAATCACAAGCAACCGCTGTTAAAAACTAGTCTATGTGTTTACGCACAATGTTAGGCATTTTCTAGGTAGCACTCAACGAACATATTTTCCAATAAAATCTAATGAAATGAAGTGCTATCTTGGTTTGGATAGGATCATGCCGTGGTATAATCAAATGTAGTGAAAGCACTTGTAGCCAAATCACGAACAAGCCAAACATGCATAACCTGACTAATCTTGGAGTATTGATGATGAATTTGAAAGCCTCTGTAATGACAAAAGTAAATAGCACATAAATAAGGCCGGTGTTACTATCAAATCGCTTCCAATCTCGACGACATACTGGGTATAATTTGTATGTCTATTAACTTTGTACTGATATCGCTAACATATTGTTTTTAGTACCTCTCAGATGTTTGGATCTTCAACCTACCTGTGTTGTCGTCTTAAGGTAAGCTCGTGTCTGCAAATAACTTAGGGGCAACTTATATCTGAGGCAATATGTATTCTCAAGTTCTGCACCATTTGACGTATCTGACGTGGCTATTTGACGTGGTATTTGACCTATTTGATTGCTTATCTGACGGGTCGAAATGAAAGTAGCTTATATATTGCTAGTGTATTTTCTTATGTAGTAGATAATAAGAATGCCAGCAGCTATTCCTGAAACAATAAAATCGAAAGTCGTAAGTCAGTGGCTTGAAGGCCATTGGAGGGATAAAATAGCAGAGGACAATAACATCAGCACAGGAGCAGTAAGTGATATAATTAACGAATGGAGTACAGCTCTTGGAAAACCTGAGGCGGATGCATTCCGGGAGTTAGCAAAATCATTGAGTAATGCTGGTCTTACTCCAACTCAATGTGCGATTGGTTTTAGAACTATGAATATGCTAAACGAGCAGAATATAGATGCAGAGCGGACCACACAATTTATCGGAGAAACATACAAAAAATGTAAGGAATTTGAAGTTACACCAAGTAGATTCGCTACGTCTATAAAAGAACTTGTCAAGGTTTCAGAAGAACACCGCATTCCACTATCTAAAATTGATGAGTATATAGACGAAAAGGTCGCCGAAAATAAGGAATTGGATAAAGTACGTGAAGATTTAAAGCATGAGATTTCGACTCTCAAAAATGAAAAGTCAGAAATCGAAAATGCTCGGGATTTAGCTTTGAGCAAAAAGAAAATGGCAGATTTAGAGATCAAGTCATATTCTAATGCAAAGCAAGTATTGGATAAACATAAAATATCTATTGATAAAGACCTTACCAAATTTGCCAACACTGTTAATTGCATTGCAGAATATGGATATGATCCCAAGCATGTAATTGCAGAATTTAATGATATCCACTATTTAGCTCGCAAAAAACAAGCATTAGAGATACTACAAAAGAACTAGATGAAGGTGTTGCGACGAACTTAGTCAGCAAGAGTCTTTGTTGCAGGATAAAATCTATTATCACTCAGAAAATCTACGTGTGTACAATGAACTTGCGGATATGGGATTTGGTTCAAGCCAGTCCGCGAAATTTGCTTCATAAGATTATAGATATTGCAAGCTCAAATGGTATAAACCCTTGGTTTGCAGTAGAAAAATTCACTCAAGACATAGAAATGCAGTATAATACTATATTAGGATTTGAACCCCAGATTAAAAATCTCAAAATAGAAATTCAGAAACTCAATGACGAACGAGAAAAGGGATTACAGAGACTGAAAGTTCAGCCCATGATAGAACCAGTCATCATTGGACTTTTAAAACTAGGTTTAGATGAACATGATATCCTAAAGGTTGCAGAGAGATGTCATAGTAATTTATCAAATAAAGCGTCATATACAGAGATTCTGAGAAAAGAGATCATAAACACTATTCATAATGTCATGATGATTCCTATAATGAATGCAGGTCTAGATATGCGTAGTATAAACAACTAGAATTGATAAGTTAACTGAGACCCCCCGAGGCGTTGCATGATCGTCAAAAATTAGATGTACTGATTGTAGAAAGTTGCTTTTGAAGTACTCTTACTAATGATGTCAAAATCTGTTTCCAAATAGTAATTGAGTCAGAGGTTCAAATCGCAAAAATAAAACAATAAGAAGTCAACCCGACTTTGCAATAAGATCTAGCCAAGTCAAATCATGGAATGATTTCAGAATAAATATTGAAATGAGATGCTGTGTTCTAGACAAGAAAATGGCATTCTAGACGAAGTAGATATTGAATTTCAGGAATCGGCTAGGACTGGTGTTTTCGTCCTTACCGCACACGCAAGACAAAGATGGAAACATAGTGGGGATCATGCGATGCATTATGCATTATCGCTATAATTCAAACTCAAGGACATAAACAAAATTAGTGGAGAAAGGTATGGAAGACAGACATAAGTGCATTATTCAAATGTATGGATGATGGATGACAGAATACAAAGCATCAACTTATGAGAAATTTAAACAAGTCTAGACCTCTTCCAGATGATATAAAATGAGATAACGAATACTAGGTAGAGCTGGTTAAATGATCCTAGGTAAATGTAGCTAAATATCAAAATCGAAGGCTCATTTCATTTCTCGGAATTCTGGCAGCATGAGACAAAGATACCGTTTTCAATGCCGACTAATTTGAGATGGAAATTACAACATGTAAAACTTAATTGAATAAATATAATAATTATCCCATAACACACAAACTTGACTATTATGAACAATTTTGAATATCTTGAACAAGTGGTAATTTTGTCCTTGCTTTTACTGATCTTGCTCTTCTCCTTTTTCTGTTCCCTTTTGTTTCCATAACTACACTTACTTTACTAAACTTCTCTTGACAACTTAAATAGTTTCTCCTGTAAACTATATTACTAATCATGTATAAACAAGATATTAAAGAAAAAATCAAAGAAAGATATGGAAAGATAGCATTATTAGGTAATGTTGATTCTTGTTGTATGCCTGGAGAATGTTGTCAAGTAAATAATGACAATACATTCACTTCACCTATAGAATCTGCAAAAGTAATTGGATACGATGCAAATGAACTAGAGTCAATTCCACAGTCTTCGATCCTTGGAGTTGGATGTGGCGCTGCAACAAAGTTTGCACATATTAAAGAAGGTAATCTCATCGTTTAGTCAATCTAGGTTCTGGGGCTGGCATAGATGCTTTTCTGGCAGCTAAGAAAGTTGGTAAATTCGGTAGAATAATTGGTATTGATATGACAGACGAAATGTTAGAAAAAGCAAGGAACAATGCGAAAGAAAATGGTTATGTGAATGTAGAGTTTAGAAAAGGAGACATAGAAACAAGAATACCTATAGAAGATAACAGCATAGATGTTG
>CAVPXM010000005.1:0-35065 GCA_963709405.1 uncultured Nitrososphaerales archaeon | reverse complement strand
TACGAAACGGATTATGAATAATGTAAAGATCACATATGGAAAAGATCTGGATTCGTTCTTGCAATATACGACAATGGGACTCATTATGTAACTAATGTGATATTCTTAAAAGATTAAATGACTTTGACTTCGTGAAAGTCTCCGGCAATTATCATGATATGTTAACAGGTGTGTCACGCGAATGTAGAGTTCGTGGACAAAAGTAGTAGTGTCGACATGAATAATATATCGTTTTGTCAATTCAGACAGACCATTTGATATTGATGCCGTATAGATAACATAGAATCTGCTGTAAGTAATTAATTAATTTATATTTATTATATTTGTATGAGATTTACTGTCATATAATAACAACTATCACACATAAAAGCAAAAATATTACCTTTATGTACCTTTGAGTGATGATACGAAGTATAATAAACTGCAACAACATTATTGAGATAGAATTCCTTTACATATACTTTAACTGTACTCTCGAGTATAATAATAACCAGGCTTTTTAGCTTGTTGTTTCGTTCTCTGACAGCCAAGGTTAGTTATAAAATAAGCATTTTAGCTGTAATTATCATTGTCTTTATTGTTTCCAGTTTTATATCACTTGCATATTTCCAATCGCAGCAAACTCTATTAGGAAATTCAATTAATATTGCAGGGAAAAACAGATTTCTAACTATGAGTGTCTTGTTTCAGACTTCTGAATATTTAAATGGAATTATCTCTTCATTTTCTTCGCCTTCTGCCAAGGTTCCCTCCTCTACATCTACATCTAGCCCTGTGAAACTAAATGATGCTATAAATAATTTGGATACAAACTTGTTGACCTTAAGAGATGGCGGAAACATTTCAAATGTAGAATTAAAACCGTTACCATCAAAGTTTTTGAATTCATGGAAAATAGTTAATAATAATTGGAATCGATTCAGGATCTTTATTACCGATGAAATTGTTAAGTCAGCTCAACAACAAAGACAACAACTTCAATCAAAAACTCCTACCATTACTACAACTACACCTAAGAATGTCACCGGTTTTCCTACTACCTCTACGACAGGCAGCTAAGATATACCAATCTACAAAAACCGAGTTGGAATCACTGGCTTTGAACGTAATCAATTCATCAGATAGACTAGTAACACAACTAGGAAATGATACAGCAAAGAATTCATTGAATCTAATGCTGTTAGAGATCGTCCTTGCAATAATGAACATTGGTGTGGTTCTACTAATTCTTTATTTTGTAATAAAAATGCTCAAACCAATAGGTACACTTACCCACGCAATGTCTGAGATAAAGAAGGGGAACCTTGAGGTTTTAATTCAAGAACCCAAAGGTAATGATGAACTTTCACTTCTAAGTCAATCATTCAATTCTATGGTGCAATCTATAAAAAACTACATTACAAAACAAAATCAATTAACATCTGAACTAAAGCAATTAAATGAACAACTCAATTATAAAGATCAATTAAAAGATCAATTCATAAATATAGCAGCGCATGAATTGAGAACACCTATACAGCCAATACTGGGGTTAACTGAAGTTATTCGTTCCCGTATTGCAGCATCAACTATACATAAAGAAGAAGACGAAGAGTTCCTTGATATCATTATCAGAAATGCAAAAAGACTACGAAGTTTGTCAGAAAAAATTTTGGATGTTTCAAAAATTGAAAGTCGGACTTTAAGGCTGGACAAGGAGAGATCTAATATTAATGAAAAGATAAGAAATATTATAAACGATATAAAATCAAAGGAAAATGATATTGAAATAATCTTTTCTGAGCCAAATGTCGATCCTATAATTGTAGAAGCAGATAGGGTCAGAATTGATGAAGTTATATCAAATCTCTTGATTAATGCTGTCAAGTTTACAAAGAGGAATAGTAGAGTTAACGGTGGCGTAGATGACCACAACCTCAGTGCCATAACAATCTTTACTTCTATAAAATCCAATCAAGAGTATAATAAAGATAATATCAATGGTAAGAGAGGAGGTGAAGTTGTCATCAGCATTAAGGATAGGGGCACTGGTATTGATCCTGCAATAAAGGATAAGTTATTTTCGATATTTGTTACTAAATCTGAGACTGGATCCGGATTAGGCTTGTTTATTTCTAAGGGCATTGTAGAAACACACGGTGGAAAAATATGGGCTGAGAACAATGCTGATGGCAAAGGAGCAACATTTTCATTTAGTATTCCAATTTCTGATATTTGAATTTGCTGCTAGACTAGAATATTTAGAAGGAACTACTACAGATGCAGCTAACATAGGAATTTAATAAATAATCATTACATTTGAACGATCTTAGATTACTAATGACTTTAAATACATAAATGATAAATATCGAAGCGTTAGAGACATCAATTGTTCTGAGGTATATTGATGGTAACAAGAATTCTTAATTTTTGATAATATCTATTATCATCACCAAGCCCTGTCCCTTCGAATTAGTTTAATAGGTATTCATATGATGGGCTATATTTTTTGTCATTTAGCAATCAAATCTATGTGTTTGCGGATAATCATTGAATATATCTTTTTTCAGTTTGCAAAATATCTTTTCCCCAAAGATCAGCAAATTTACCCTAAGAATGGAATTTCTCTTATTATATACATTAATGTCCAATCATATATGAAGGTCCTTGGATTAAATACTGCATACCCAGAAATTAGAAATGAGTTAATATCGATATGCCGCATCCCGATAATGAAAGTAAAACTAGTTCTGATTAGAGCATATATAAATTGATCTTATTTTTGTGAAACCAAACCACAAGCTATCTAGACCATAATAATTTAAGGGAAAGGCGGAAGAGAAGGATTTGTTGCACCTACGCCATTATAATCTCCATAATCTTTTGAATTTGAACTAATATTCGAACACGTCACATTTGTTGGCAATATGTAATTTCCACAGTTGTTAACTTGTGCAACCGTCTGTGTCTTCTTGTACTTTTTTGCAGATGCACTACCATCTGTGTCAACCGCTAGTGTCACAACTAATAATCCTGCTGATATGATGGATGTAATAGTCATCAACACAAGTATTTTATTATTCATGTATACGATAATAGCTAATCTATTGTAAGGTTTATCTGCATTCGGGGATATTTTATGACTTGTTAAATCTGATATTTCTTCTATACTCTTACTTTAATGTCTTTTCACTAGTTCTGAATCAGCTCCAGACGATCTTGCAACACGATTGCATCATAAGTACCTTATTCCAACTAGCAAAATTACCTCGTCATACGACTTATATTCCAGAAATATAGCTGAGGGAATTCGTTTTTTAGATTAAGATATAACTACCTCTAATTTCAACAGCAACCTATTGGATCGTTATTACCAGAATTGCAAGTTGAGGTCGTACTTTCCATCATTAATGCTGAATTACCAATACTCATCTATAAAAAGTCATAGCGATAATGATTCTTATCCTTGCTCTAAGTTACACTTTTGACAGCAATTTGATTTGAATAGATATGGTTCTCAGATGAATCGCTGCCTAACTCGCAAGCTTGATTCATTAAATAAACCCATGGTATTGTGGTGAACCGAATTGGCAAATGATTTGTTAAATAAATAGATTCCATTGTTACAATTATCTACTTTATTATTGTATATCTCGTTATCGTGCGACTGAGATATGAAAATGCATTTAGACTCATTATGTACATTATTATCTCTAGCTATTGAATGGTACATGTTTCTACTAAACATGATCCCTGAACCAGCACTATTAAAAACGGTGTTATTTTCTATCGTTACATTGTGGCAATTAAGAGAACATATGATACCCATTGCTCCATGATCGTGTACAGTATTATTCCTAATTACAATATTATGAGTTCCGGTGTGAGGATCCAATCCATACATGAAATTGTGATGGATAATGTTATTCTCTATAAGTATGTTGCTTGCGTTCACAGAATAGAAGCCAAATCGGTTATTATGAATCTCATTGTTTTTGATTACGTTTAGGTGATTATCATTTCTATCCTGGTTAGTTTTGCCATAGTAACTAATACCAGAACAGCCACCACCACATTCATATCCCAAATACGCAATTTCCGAATTAGTGATATTAGTAGTACCTGTTGCTCCCTTATCAATTATAATATAAGGTCTTGGAACAGCATCTATACCTGTATGTTCATGTTCTTTGTCTTGTAATATTTCAGAATTAAATTTGACATAGTCATCAATATTTGGATCCCATGATGTAACCTTGACTGAATCTATCAATAAGCTGCCAAGAACAGTAATTGAATGTGCTATTTTTCGATCCCCTATTATTTTCAGCCATTTGGTATCTTTTGGATCTATTATGAGGGTAGATCCTCTTTCTACCACGATACCTGCATTTAGTAACCATATATTACTCTTGTTATCACTCTCATTCAACTGACCTTCCTTATTCAAAATAATTCGATCGTTAAGTTGATTATAAATATCTGACAAATGAGCAAGTCTACAACTTAATTTAATTTCCTTTTCACGAATATCATAACTAACACATCGTGTAGTCTCGTCAGGATCAATGATACCCGTTGCTTCAACATAGTCATAACTCCTATTTTGGATTGTTAGAAATAGTGATGAAAGTATTAATAATAATAGCATATTGACCATGGATGGTATCGTAGAATTTGATCTTCGCTTATGCAATAGCAATTTGAGAATAGGTTGGAAAATAATCCTTTCGAAACAGTCTTAGTTTAAAGTTATTCTCTCAATGTTTTTTGTAGATGTAGATTATACTTTTAGACTAATTAATTATTCAATATATGTTTGTTTGATCAATCTCGTATAACTGTGTTAGTACACAAAAATATGATACCGAGATACAGCCCTCAATTCATAAAGGATAGAGATCATGGTGATTACCTAAAAAAGATTTAGAATGATAATCTTAATACTAAATAACTTGTAGTCTGTAGTGTAATAAACAATTGATCCACGGAAATGATAATATTTTCTATCCAGTTCTATCGCTTATGCAAATTTTCTTACAAGACGACCGTTATTGGTGAGAAAATGCGATTTTCTATAGTTTGTATGGAAGCAAACACCAGTCATGACAAATATAATTTCGACTTCAGTCGAAAATCTGAAAAAAGGGAACTAGATGGTCAGCAGAAATCTAGATGCCTAACGCGAATACTGTTTTCATACGTTTGATCAATATATCATGAATGGTAGAAAATTCATGTTGAATCGATTTCACCGCTATTTTAGCCTTAGGACAAGATTAGTATTACTAATGCTATCTAGTTCGAATTATGCATAAATAATTATCATTGTATGATCAAAAAATTTGGCATGAATGATCATGTCAATTGAATAGCTAGCAATATATTTTTCCAAAGTGTTGTAGATGAATATGGAAAGGTAGGACGACTGTGAGGATATGAAGATCGGCAAACAAATAATTTCGCAAGAAATGAATAAGGTAGTTACTAACCACTCTATTATTAAACAAAATGGATGTGCAGCCTGTCATGTATTATCTAAGTTAGTTGATAAAATGCAGATGAGCGAATCAGACGCTTCGGATCTAATGTCTGAGATTCTGTTCAATGATCCAAACTTAAATGATGCATTTGTAGAAATGGTAGAAGATATTCACATGAAACAAAGATGATGGCCATCCCATTTGTCCTAAAGAGTAGGAATGCTAAAGACAAGTATATAGACTCTAATTTTAAGAATTTTTTAGCAGAGATATCTTCTGATCTAATAAATTATGGACACGATATTGTCCTTCGAAAATTATTGATTTCTGCTATCGCATTGGAAATTGCACGGAATATTGGTATCGATTATCATGCTGCTATTGAAGAGCTTGACTATTACATGAGAAAGAATGATCAACAAACCAGTGCCGCATTAATCGAGTTTTGCACACGTTTAAAACGTCAAGATATTGGGCACGGAAATCAGTAACGAACTCTATCTCAGTTTTATGTCTTCATTTTGCTAATATAGAGTCATTATCGCAGCAAATTCTGATCTACCTGATTTAATTCCATCATTAGTGTAACGAAGTTTGTCGAAGGTTTGATACACATATAGTTTACAATAGCCAGAAGATGTTGTTCAGGCTGATTAAAATTCGATTCCAGAAGCTATTACGGTTGTAAAAGAAGAACTAACTGTAATTAATTATACAAGGTTGCAAATTCGTTCTGAAAAAGCACGACTATGATGTTTTATCGATGCTATTCATTACTTTTATGATTAGACTTCATAATACGATGTTAGAATAGACAAGTCTTATCTGATATTGTAGATTTGCTGATAAGAACTGAGACGGTTTAAATATAATCCAATAATGACTTTTGATTAGCTGATTTTTTCTTTTCTATTCTGACCAAATTTGAAACCCTCAATCCGATTTTTCTAACTGATACAGTAAAACTGTTTCTGTCAATCTCATCAAAAAAGGAGCATTTATCTAAAAGGTTTGCAATAACAGATGAAATGCTCTCTTTGTTATTCTGATAGTTTGTATACGATCTCTCTCTAGTTTCAATGGTAAAGTCAGCTTTAACTAGCTTTATACCCACTGTTTTAAATTCATAACCATTTCCATTCACCTTTTCATATAATTCGTCGACCAGACTAGTTAGGCCATCAAGGATTGACTTTTTGTCGTTGGTAAATCGTTCTAGCGTATATTCGTTACTTAAGGAAATATGATCTTCTCGTGGTACAACAGGTTCATTGTCTTGACAGTTAGCTACTTGCCACATCCATACTCCCTTCTTGCCGAATCTTTCCATAAGCTTTTGCACATCATAACTAGCTAACTGTCCTATTGATTCAATTCCCATTTCCTTTTTTAGTATTTCTTCGGTTTTAATCCCAACTCCTGAAATTCTTTCTACCTCTAGCGGTTCGAGAAACTTTTGCAATTTGTCAGGATAAATAACTGTAAGCCCATCAGGTTTTTGATAATCTGATGCAATCTTCGCTGCTGATTTTGTAGATGCCACTCCTATGGAACATAGGAGACCAAATTGTTGCATAATTGCTTTTTTAACGATATCAGCATATTGCTCAATCGTGATGTCCGATGAAATAATCTTTTTCGTACACTCTAAATACGCTTCATCTATACTAGCCTGTTCTAAAGCATCTGCATAGCTCTCTAAAATATTCATCAATTTTTCGGAAATTTGTTTGTAGTATGATATGTCAACGGCTTTTAAAATCATATCAGAACATAATTCTAGGGCTTTGGAAAGTGGCATGGCGGATTTAACTCCCATCTTCTTAGCTTCGTATGAACACGATGCCACAACTCCTCTTGTGATATTACCATTCGGTTTGTCAGTCATTATTACAGCATGAGGCTTTCCTTTTATTGATGGATCTCGTCAGCTCCTCACAGGACGGATAAAATGAATTCAAATCAATATGAAATATGATTCTTCCTGCCCATTGGCTATTTCCGTGCAGTTTATCAGCCAATTTAATGATCCAAAGAGTTCATAGTACTACGTGATATTGCCAAGAACACCTGAGATCAGACGAACGACATCAAGGTAATTATCAGCGTTAATATCATTTTCTAATTCATATCCCTCTCTATCATTATCTTCATCTATCCAGTTCTTGAGGTGATTCATCTCAATTAAATTTGGATATAGAAAATCTGATGTAGTGTATGGATATCCATATTTAATATAACAGATTAATACTGATTTATGTTTTTCCGATATTCGATATATGCTGTTCAAGATGTCAAGAAAGGTGATCAAACTCCATGTTATAGAATATCCATTATAATTGCATATCGAATATATTCACACAAATGCTGATAAAAGTGCAAGCTTTATAAAAAATGATTAAATAATCATATCGATTTCTGGATTTGTATTATTCCATCATCCTCCGCTTCTAATACAAGCTGCTTCTTGTTTCGAATCTAAATTTGAATGGAGTATCGTCAGGCCGCCTTTAAGACTAGAATTTATTTGGTACAGTTTGAGTTTAATCATTCTAAACTTTTTCTATTACTACTATAATATGAGTGGGCTTCATATTCAAAAATCTCTGAATAAGATGAAAATTGTGGGTAAGAGTAGTCTTGTCGAGTAGAGTCTCTGCTGTACTCTTCACCTAGATAAGAATAGAGTTAGGAACTGTTTGTCACTGTCCTTAGCTACCATATTAAAGTTTACTTTTCACGATAAATATCCAGCAAATTGATTGTTACCGTACAACTATCCTAAATTACTCACGGTTGAATTAGACAACAACTACTCTATATCTAGAGGATGAAAGCGACTCTATTAAGGAATAGTTTTTAGACTATTCTGAATTATGGTGTGGTAGATCTGTCGCCAGTCTAAAATTCAATACACCATGATGATCTCTCTTGTTCACAAGCTGTACAGTGAACAAAAATATTAAAATGGTGAGATTGAGACTGTAGAGTAATCGGAGTGAACACCTTTCATGGTTCTACTCATACAATGATGTCGGAATTCAATGACATGCGTATCGCTATAAAGTTTAGAAACATGATCCACTTTTTCGAAGTTTGAATCATCGAGATGAAATCCAAAACACAATACCTTACGTTTAATACCGATACAAGAAGGGCTTTTATCAATATAACGCCAGATATTAAAAAAATTGTTGAAGAAAGCAAAATCAAAAAGGAATTTGTTTAGTAAACGCGATGCACATTACAGATAGTGTTTTCATAAATGATAATGAAGTCGGTTTGCATAAAGATTTCAAGATATGGCTTAAAAAACTATCACCGCATGCACCTTTAGATCATTATAGGCATAATGATACTGGTGAAGATAATGCTGATGCGCATCTTAAACGCCAGATTATGGGACGCGAAGTAGTTGTTGGAATTACTGGTGGAATACTACACTTTGGTCCCTGGGAGCAGATATTCTATGGTGAATTTGACGGACGACGAAATAAACGAGTACTAGTCAAGATGATTAGAGAATAAAAGTGAAAATCAAGGATGTGTGTATTATGCAAAGAAAATACATTGACTTACAGTATAATAACAGGTCAGGTTTGGCCAGATCATGCTCTAATGAATGATTAGACACCAATATCGAGGAAGTCCTGATAAGGTAATAGCAACGTAGACGTTTAATAGGCTGCTAGAGTTCTAGGACTTCATTTACCGCATTGCAATGCATTGCATACATGAACGATATATATGGTGACCACTAAGTGACTATTAGAAATGAAATGAAAAATGGGAAAATCGATTGAGGTAAAATCGTTTGCAAAGATATAGCTTGATGAGCATTGTCCTCATTGCGATATGACGTGAGTAAAAAATGATAATACAAAGCACAACAAAGACTGTAACAAAGGTCGAGGGAGTAGTAAAATCGGCAGGTGTAGACGGTAGTGCTGGCCGCATCTACGTCCCTAGGTCGTGGATAGGCATAAAGGTCATGGTGTTACCGAATATAGGTAAGGGTAAAGATACTCATGGAGGTGAGTAATATAAATGGGTAAAGTGTTAGGCATAATACTGACAGCTTTTGGCACGGTATTCGCAGTGGGTGCAGCTAGCACCGTAGACTACAACGTCGCTAAAATGGTACCATTGCTGGCTATATCTGGTCTGTTCATGCTTGGAGCAGCCGTTGAGTACAGACGTGGAGCAAAGGAAGTCAAACCAAAGGAGGTGAGTAAGTAATCGAATTGGTTCAACGTTTGGTACCAATTATAGGTATTGTTACATGCTCATGTACTATTTCAAGCTGAAGAATAATATCGCTATAACGGATTATATCATCAGTATGAATTTTATAGGTTCAACATGTTATAGTGTTGGGGAGTAGCTAACTCGATACGAAGGAGGCTCATTTTTAAATTTCCGTTTGTCAACCTCTTCATCTTGTTAGCTCAGAGGGATTAATCATTTTTGTGCAGTTGGTTTACATCGTTAAGTATTTGACTCTACTGTGAACCAAACCTATGAACAGTATGTTCTCATATTGTAAGTCTATCTATGCAGGGATCGATTCTAGAGTTTGGATGTAATAATAATTCATAAGATTTTAACAACTCCTCCCGAATTTTAGAACTCTTATATCGTCAGAGTATGAATACCAGGTTACCAAAAAATGGTATTCTAACTGTAAACATTATCAAAATAATTGCGATGCTTTCATCAGATTATTTTATTTAAATAAAAACTAATTAGTGGACTAGTATCAGAGTGCTATTAACCTTATCAAACTGTCCTACTAAAGGCCTTAGTTAACTTGTGCAAAAGTTCTATATATTGATAATGCCTCTTTTTCGTCAGCGGCGCCGACGATTGTTGCTGTACCACTTGTTAAAAAACTGACTGATGTCTTATCATTTATAGCAGTTAGTCCTAGATTGCCTCTAGCTTTGACTCGATATCCCAATGATTCAGCAGTCTTTATAATATTGTCCAAATTTATTGGTGAGGATGAATCTGATGGGGTTAGTGTGTAAGTCCTCTTTCCTCTATCCCTACCACATAACTCTTCCACAATAAGATGATTCTGAATTATTACTGCATTTTCAGTTTCTCCCTTCCCATTTGAACCACATGAAGGGCATTCTTGTTGCCGGAACATCTGTATCTTTTCAAAAGAAAGATCGTTCAAATCAATATACATTAATTTATTTACTAGTGATGGTTCCTGCCGCGTAATGATCTTTATTGCTTCAGATACTTGTATGGCGCCCACGATATAGAGTATCGATGGATGCACGCCCTCAGTACTGCACGTAGGCATGTTATCTTCAGACAATGCAGGGAATATGCATCTCAGACATGCAGATTTTTTTGGTAGGATGGTGCAAACAGAGCCAACAGTGCCCAAGGCACCTGCATAAATAAATGGAACATTATACTTTATGCACGCATCGTTCAAAGCATATCTTGCATCTACACTATCGAGTGCATCTATAACCACATCTGCATTTTTAACAACACTATCAGCAGTATACTTCGTTATGGATATTGGGACGGCTTCAATGTTAGTTGCAGAATTTATTTTTCTTAAGCGATCAAAGAGCCGCTTCAACCTTAACTTTGCCCAGATCATCTTCTGTATATAGATGTTGTCTGTGCAAGTTCGAAATCTCAACAACATCTCTGTCTACTAATTTTAGATTGCCAATACCCATTGCAGCTAATTGGGTTACAACTGGATTTCCGATACCGCCAACTCCCACGACACAAATTTTCGCATTTCTTAACGATTCCATTCCAATAAATCCAATTTCCTCAAGCATTATCTGCCGAGAATATCGTTGTATATCTTCATTCGTAAATTCTGTGCCTCCGGCTACGGCAGGTAATATGAAAACTGAATCGCCATCTTTGAGCAGTGATGACATTCCATCGTTACTAAAACGAATATTTTTTCCATTGAGATAGATGTTGATAAGAGCTCGTGGTTTACTGTTGACATCAAAGACTCTTCTTTTGAAGTCTTCCCCCATTTGATCCGTAATTTTAGTAAATGCATCGCTTAAATCGTTTGCATCAAGAGAAATTTTTCTCTCTCCGTTACTCTTATTTAAAACTGAAGGAATTACAAATTCTACTTTTGCCATTTTGTTTTTCTTCACCTCTGCTTATCTATATTTCATCTAATCATAGCAGAAACTAATTGTACATCTGGCTTCACAGCATTAAGTTTCGGAAGCACATCTACGATAGCTTCTGTAGCCTTGAGTCCACTGCCCGTGATATAACAAACGACTTTTTCGTCTTTGTCGATTTTACCTTCTTCTACCATTTTACGAAGGACCGCTACAGATACCCCACCGGCGGGTTCAGTAAAGATACCTTCTGTCTTGGCAAGCATCATTATTCCATCTATAATTTCCTCATCGGTAGCTTCTTCTGCACTTCCCCTATACTGCTGCCAATCTTTTTAACACATATCGTCCGTCTCCGGGGTCCCCAATGGCAAGACTTTTCGCAATTGTTTCAGGTTTTTCGACTGGGATAACTTCATCGCTTCTTCTTTTGAAAGCATCGACGATTGGAGAACAGCCATGCGGCTGTGCGGCTGTAATTTTTAATCTTGATATGTCGTCCAGTAGTCCAATTTCACATAGCTCTTCAAATCCTTTACAAATTGCATTCAACATAGCTCCACTTCCTACCGGAATGATCAAATTATCTGGAACTTCCCAATTCAACTGCTCTGCTACCTCATAAGCAAGTGTTTTTGAGCCCTCGACATAAAATGGCCGCATATTTATGTTAACTATACCTATTCCTTTAGTATCACCAACTACTGAAGCTACCCTATTAGCATCATCATAAGTTCCATCAACTGCTACGAACTCTGCACCATATGATAAAGCCTGTGAAATCTTTACCTTTTCAATATCAGATGGTGCAAAAATATAACATGGCAAACGCGCCTTTGCGGCATGTGCGGCCGTCGCAGAAGCTAAGTTACCAGTTGATGCACAACCTACTGCTTTTAGTTTAATTTCCTTTGCCCTTGAAACAGCTATACCTGCAGGCCTGTCCTTAAATGAAAAAGTTGGGTTTACAGAGTCATTCTTGATAAATAAATTTCTTAACCCTCCTATTGTTGTTCCTATCCTGTCTCCATGTTGTAAAGGTGTAAGACCAGCGCCTAGACTTACAATGTTGTTACGATCGGCGATCGGCAATAATTCAAAATATCTCCAATAACTCTTTGTTTGTCTTGATATGAAAGAGGTTTTATTCAAATTGGGAAAATTATAAATAACATCTAACGGACCAAAACATTCTTCGCATATATACCTAAATTGAGCCTCATATTCTTTATTACATTCTCTGCATTTTAGACATCTTATACTACCCATATTTATGACTGTCCATCTTTCACATATTAATGTAAATAAGCCTCTCTAAGATATAATTTAGTATTACTAAACATCAGTGTAAAAAGATGCTCCAAATTATATCATATTCCAATCCTATCCATATTATAATTACAACAAGAAAATCCAAAGAATGTGCTATATTATACACCATCATTTTTTATCAGATAATGGAAACAGGTGCGATTCCCGGTGTGGCACATCGGCGATTTAGAGTTAACAAGGTACAATAAAGCATCATAATCGCAATCTAATAATATGTCTTCTACTTGCTGAACATTACCAGATTCTTCGCCTTTCATCCATAATTTATTACGTGAGGTACTCCAGAACCATGCGGTTTTAGTCCGCATAGTATTTTCAAGTGCTTCTTTATTCGCATAAGCAAGAGTCAAAATGTCTTTCGTATTTTTGTCTTGTACAACTACAGGTAATAGACCATTCCTTTTTGCAAAGTCAATGTCATGCAAGGACTTGTTCATGTTAATATGATTCATCATAAAGGTCTTACATCAAGGTGCAAATAAATTAATTGCTTCCTAAAAAATCTTTTGTTCATCAAATAAAATTTGATGGGCATACATCAATAATAAAGATCACTGGCAACCGATTTACGCTAAATCAAAAACTTGCAAGATAGTGTCATCTGTAAAGGAGTTAAATCTCGATAAAATCAACTTTTTGCTCCCACAATTTTATAAAATATTAACTATTAATTAAAATATTTAGATTAAAGTCTTATATAGTTTATTAATACACGTTTTTAGTACATTGTTGTATAAGATTGAGAAAAATAAGAGTATTCAAAATATCTTGATTGAGGAGAACGATAATTCTATTAATGAAACACAAATTATACCGCAAGACCTAATTGATAAGGCCTATTATGTCTAGAGACTGTACTATAAAATCGACAACTCTCCATATAATCGTGTGGATTCTGATTAACCTAATCAATATATTATCTTGCTAATATCACGAATATAAGGTAGACGTCACAAGTCTACAACTAAAGTTTAGAAAATATGAGATATATTATGCAAATACGTGTTAATTAGATGTTTTCAGGCTCGAATATATAAGACAAAAAGAATATTTGTGGCTTGGCTGACTACACTTTATCGAAGTTAATCTAGTCCTATTAGTGAAAAAGTATATAAATGATATATTTTTTTCTCAGGTATGGTTTACAAATATATTGACATCGTAGGAACATCAAATACTGACATTACTGATGCAGTGAACAATGCTTTCCAAGAAGCTTCGAAAACCGTTAAAAATATCAAATGGGGAGAATTAGGCCGCATAACATTTAGAGTGGAAGACGGGGGGAAAATGGAGTATCAAGCTGAGGTTAGGATTGGTTTTGAAATCCTTAGAAGTGAAGATCGGAAATAACTATTCGCTTGCAATTCACATAGTTTTGTGAATGTAACACGGGTGAAACGCATGCTCGGCCCGTTATAAGGCTTCTGGCACATAATGATGTAAGTAAAGATTTACTGGGCTCCAGACATTTCAGTTATGAGATAATCGTCATTATTCGGAATTAATTACTAGTGAGATTTGACAGTCCACCAACGCAGGGACGCAGGTGTATGCTACCACTTCTACTTGATGTAAGTAATCTCCGCTACCAAATTATAGCCAGTGAATTGTATCATAAAGTAACTGAAATGTCAGGGATGTTTGATATAAGCAAGAAAACAGATACATTTAGAAAATCAACTGCACAGGCCATCCTGAGAATTTCTAGTACTACCAGGCATCATATTGATAATGGCAACTCTCCAAAAGGCAATTTTATCGATGCTGCAAAAATTTCTGGGACTATGGCTGCAAAAAAGACCTATGATTTAATACCATATTGTCATCCGATCCCAATTGATTCTGTTAAAGTAGATGTTTCGCTAGAAGAGGACCAAATAAAGGTTACTGTACAAGTGAAAAGCGTATGGAAGACTGGTGTGGAAATGGAGGCACTTACAGCTGCTTGTATAGCATCATTGACTATTTACGATATGCTGAAACCCATCGATGAATCACTATTAATAGAATCAATTAGACTAGTTGAAAAACAGGGTGGCATTACTGATTTTAGAGAAAGTTCTTCCATAAGGATTAAGGCTGCAGTCTTAGTTGCTAGTGATACTAGAAACAAACAGGAAGACGAGTCCGGCAGAATTATTATAGAAAATTTAAAAGAAAATGGGCTGGAAATTGTAGAATACACGATAACTCCCGATGATAAAGCGGCTATAATATCTGAACTCAAAAGATTTTGTGATGAATTAAAGGTAGATATAGTTATAACAACCGGAGGAACAGGCGTCGGCCCTCGCGATATCACTCCTGAAGCGACAAGAGAAATCATACAAAAAGAGTTGGATGGTGTGGCTGAGACAGTTAGAGCCCATGGTCAAAGGCAGACTCCATTATCCATGCTGTCGAGAGGAGTAGCTGGAGTTAGAGGTAAAACAGTGATAATTAATCTGCCAGGAAGTGTAAAAGCGGTTTCAGAATCATTAGATTGCATTTTTCCAGGAATATTGCACATTTTTAAAATGTTACATGGCTATGGACATTAGTGAATTTCAACCAATATGTTCCAATATAGGAGTACTCGACGGCAAAACTGAAACAGATTTGCAATATATTAAAAAAATTGCCTGTGAATTAAAATTTAATAATAAGTGGATCCAAATGCAAGTAATCTTAAACATTCGTTATATTTTTTAATACATGATATTATTATCAATACTAACACAGACTAGGACGCTTTTCTGAATGCAAAGTTGTAATCTCATATTGATAAACTTGTAAGTTCTCATGAATGGATTAGATACCAAATCAAATCAATGTAGGTACTTTATCGTGATACTCGTGTCGATGGTGATATTTCAGTATTAGTATCTCCGTCGTTCGATTATAATATCCGAGTGCGACCCAAACGGCTTCATTTTTTCTACTTTCATCATTCATTCCAAATTCCGTAAATAAATATTTCTATTTTATCAACTCTTCTATCAGTATACAACCCAGTAACCCAGAATTAGTAGCTTCTAATCCCGCGATATCATATTGCCAGGTTTTCTGAGAATAGATTGAGGACTGGTTCACTTCTCTGGTATTATCGGCATCAATCATCATATTAGGTACGATTATCGAATTTGATTTTTAGATAAAACTGACATTCAACTTGCTTAAACCGAAATAATATCCTTCCTTGAATATGCTTCCCGTGCAACACTTATCGCACCCTTTCTCAACAGCATAGCTCGATACACTATCTGTTTCGACATTTCAGTAGCTAATATCCGTGGATTCTCTTCGTTCATGATAGCCTGCGTAAGGATGCTTTTTATGTTCTTAGCTATCTTGTACCTAATAAGCTCAAATGCTTCTTTTTCTGTCCTTCCTTGATATTCTACAAATGATCCAATAACCCCACCTGCATTTGCTAGGAAGTCAGGAATAATCCAAACGCCATTACTATTCAGATATTCATCTGCTCTTAGCGAGGTTGGGAGATTTGTCTGCCTCCACAACTATTTTTACGCCGTGATCAAGTAATTTTGATGCTGTTTCATCTACAATGACATTACCCATTGCAGCAGGAATAAATATATCTGAATCAATTTCAAAAATCTCATCCTTATCCTGGATATTATAACCATTCAGGTTTGAGAGCATTGATTTTCCTTTCATATCTATCATAAGTCTCGGGATGTTCAGGCCGTCTTTATCGTAAATAAGTCCCGAAACATCACTTATGGCAACTACCTTGATTCCAGAAGAATCAAGGAATCTTGAGGTAAACGATCCAACATTACCAAATCCTTGGACAGAAACTCTTGTCTCGTTTTTATGAAGACTTACAGCATTTAATTCCACTAGAACTTCAAGAGCCGTCTCAAGTGCTGTGGTTACACCATAACCTGTAGTTCCCAATTCGTGTGGAATTCCACCAAGTTCTGAGGGTTTTCCAGTACAGGCATGCATATCACCTATTTCATGGGCAAAGATCGCCATGTCCAATTCCGTAGTTCCAATATCAGTTGCAGCTATGTATTGCGATGGACAATATGGCCTAATCATTTTTGCAAACGATTTGACCCAAGCCACTCTGTCAACTTTGTTGGGATCAGCAAAAATTCCACCTTTTGCTCCTCCGAAAGGTAAACCAGCAGCAGCGCACTTCCATGTCATAGTCCTTGCTAGTTTGAAAACTTCTAATGGTGTAGTTCCTTCAGCAAATCGTATACCGCCTTTGCCTGGACCTGTCGAAGTATTATCAATAACCAAAACGCCTTTCATCCCGCTATCAGGGTCATAAACCTGCAGGACTTTTTCAGGTCCCCATTCGTCAGTTCCCTCCCATACAGATGCCAACTATCTTTCATATAACTTCAAGAATAAATCATACTTATTCCTTTGGTGACCATACAGTGCACAGAATAAGCGTGACGATGTTTTTGAACGCCTAGGCTTTTCTTCTATTCCTCTATGGATCGATGATTGCGATCCATGTACGTGAAACCCTGTTAGTCTCGATCACACTGTGAGGAATAACTTGTAAGACTAGAACACAAATATCCTATTCAATAATAGTTAATAAGTAAACAAAGATATTACTATTTGCTGTGCTTTGATAGTTTACATTTTAGATTATATACAAAGGTTACATTCTGCTGCCTAATTTTCGTACTTATATGCTCATGGAAGAGGAGTGGAAGTTCCTAGGTAAGGCCTGATCCCGAAAGAGCCATCTTCATATTTTCATATTCTTACAGTCAATGCGTTGTGATGCACTTGGATTGTAGCAGGCAAATTCCAATCGGTTCACCATCAATAGCTACTGTAATACTCGTTTTCTTCTCGCGGCTTGATATGCACTTTCTTGGCATGTAGACATAATATGTCATTGTCATTTAGATAATCATCAAAATTAACTTTTTTTTATTGATCTGGTGCTACTCTTGGTATTTTATCTCGAATTCATAAAAAGCAAAATCTATCTAGTTATGGCTAGCATGTGTATGAACAGAATTTACACGTCTGATTGCTATTCTGCTTGTTAAGAGAAAGAACCTTTTTTTGTATGCCTATCAATTTTCATTTTTCGTTGAACAGGGTCGTTTTGGTTGGTTTGGCGAATTCTATGAATTCGATCCCTGGCTGGGTAGAGGCAATGTCTTATATGAATTAGAAAGATATGAGGAGGCTTTCGAATGCTATGATAAGAGCATTGAACTGTATGCTAAAGATATTGACTCTTGGACTGGCAAGATCAGGGTTCTCGCTAGATTAAACAGACTAGATGAAATACCAACAGAGCAATAAACCTCAAAGAAGCACTACTTTCTTCCTAAAGCAAGAGCATTACTAGAAGAGGTCGCACTAATGATTTTCAATATAACAGAATTTGCTGTTTCAAAAATGCAATTTCCTATAGCATAACAATTTAGCTCCAGGTTAGCTCATTAAATATCTAATTGCTAAATATGTTCTACTACGTTTAACAATACCTTATGGAGAATGTGTCAAGTTATGGTTGACATCAAAATGCCTTAGCCGTAGCTGAGAAAAGATACTTCTGCAGTTCAAATAGAGAATAAACAAGATCTTTATGAAGCGCTAACAAATCGAGAAATATTAGATATAATACTGGAACAGGGACTTGATTACATATTATCAGATAAAGAAACATTCGATGATACGTCTAGGTTCGATCAATTACAGATAGATACCAGGGATAAAATCGTGAATTATTTTATGTATATAAAAGACAAGGTAAAACTGGAAGATTTAAGATTGTATTAATATATCTTGAAATATATGTGAAATACAATGACTAGAGTATTGGTTGTCTTCACTACAAAAACCGGCATTAACTAGCATATGTTAACAATTCGACTATAAAAAAATCAATGTCTGAACCGTCTTTCAAACTTTCTTCTAAGGGCTATGGCAAGAAGGCCAAAAGTAAGAACTCCGCCGACTATTTTGAATGCATAATCAAATAAGCCTACTTCAATTTTGCTTCCCAGTTGTAGAACTGGAATAAAGTCTGGCTTGCCCAGAGTATCTATTATATTTTATTTGCTAGCGACTCCGATAACATATTCAATAATTAGGATCTAAAATCAACCTATTAAGCCATATCTTGAATCCAGTTTAGAAATTTAGACGTATTATACATTCAAGCTATAGTTATATACACACACCCTTTGCTGACTTAATCAGCCTCCCCCTCTCTGATAAGTATTACATTTTATAATAATCACGATATCGGAATCTGGTTATGAGGAAGAAGAACCCATTACTGCAGGTTCAATCTGATCCATTAGACGCGCAGGAAGCAATAGAGATCAAACCAAATCCTGAAATAAAGGAGATAGACCACGAAACAGAATGTCCTCGCTGCCATGACGTAATGATATTCTCATCTGAATTCGATAGACTAGGCTATTCGTGCGAAAAGTGTAGTTTCTTATTATATCTGACTTAAAAATGGGTAGAACAATTCCATCATTTAGATTAGCAACATCAGATGAAAAAATTGAATGGAAGGAATTTCGCAACTGTCTTGGCAAATCTGACAGGAAGTTATTTGACAGAATGTTTTCAATTGAACGTTTGTATAATTCAGCGTGTTCTTATGCTGCCAGTCCTATAAGAATACAGCCAATCTTCCTATCTATTATATTCGATCATTATAAGACATTAAAAAAGTTGACCGAACAGGAAAAGTCAAAACAACTGAAACTTGATGAAATCAAACCCACTAAATAACTGACTAAGGAATCAACGAACTAACCAGAATATGACCATGTTCAGTAATTTTAGCAAATGTAGTAGCAATAACTTATTCCATTCAGTTCATGATACATCGGTCAAACCAAATCATACACGATTGATATGCTTTAATTGTGGTAACGTCCGGATACAGCAGAACAATAGGGATGGCAGGCTATTGTAAAAAAATATTGCTATTTACCAGATTTGAGTCAATATTTTAACAAACGCAGGATTAAGAAATTCACCAAAATGAGCAATTAACTCTTTAGTAAACTAATGCTATCTGTATCAACTAGGTATCTAATGGATTATATCTTGGTATAAGTCATAACTGCATTTTACCATAGTCCCATGTAGAAAAGAACTTCGGACTAATTTCAATAACTACATTATCTCCATTTTTTGAACCCTCAGAAATCATTTTTGCGATTGGATGATCAAGCGTCCCAAGGTATTTCATACTAATTCTATCTCCTTGTGAAACTGTTTTATCTGGATCTTCTACTAAAGTTGTAATGCCTTTACCTTTGACACCTCTATACGGAGGATTCTCATCATCTATGGAAAAATAAATAGATGGTTTATTTCGGAGATTTTGAGTTTTCTTGGCTAATTTAGATGTAGTTATCAAGAGTTTTTCTTTATCTTTATTATAGTAAAACCAGACGGGTTGTATATTGGGCTCATCTTGTTCGTCAATCGTAGCTATCTGCAAATTTAATTTACTTTCAAGGAATCTCTCGACTTCTTCCTTGGTCATGCCAGGAACTTCGGAAGTAGCATTAATGATCTTCATAATCCTTCAACGACATACCAACAAAAAAGAGTTTCCTACTGCACAAGTCTATATTTAGTAATTATGATTTTAACTAGTTTAAAAAATCGAGTATTATTTTCCCACGTATTGAAATCACAATGGGAACATAGAATGAATAAACCGTTTGATACCATGTTATTGATTCTCGTTGGCTGGCTAGTGAACCTTCAGAATTTAATCAAGATAGGTTAAGAGGCTGATCTGATCCAAAATGTCCATCTAACATCAAATATAAAGGATAATTTAGCATTACTGGTGGCGACCCAGTCGCAAAATCTGATTTGCGAGTAAGCCTTGTTTTGAATTTGATTCTCCTGCTGGAAAAAATTCTTAGATTAGCAAAATATTCCTCTACTTATAGTTAGAAAAGTTTAACCCGATAAGGTTATTACTATGAATTTCTTAATTATCACCCGGTAAGATCAATGGACAACAATAACTTAAAAAAAGGTCTGGTTTTATTAGGAATCCTTATTTTGATTATGGATGGATACAATTACTCAAATTTCAATAGCGTTCCTCAAATTTTTGCTCAGGTAATTCCAAGAGACCTTGCATCTAATAACAGCATAACCATTAATTCTGAGCCAAATACAACGACTACTCATACTTCTTATATCATAGAGGGCAGCAGTGCGCTCTTAAGTTCGAAATTACCAATGATAAAAAAGGCAGTCATAAGTCAAATTTACGGTGCAATTGGTATTCCACAAAAAGCTGATGTAAATAATACTGCAACAAATCTAAATGCATTGATTACAAATGAAATTGATAATTCAACATCTCGATCAAGCAGCCTTGAAACGACCAAATCTTTAGCTGCTGCCCAAATTGCTAATGCCGTCCATAAAATAACGTCTATAATTAACAGTAATAAGAGCAAGATCTACTATCACAAAAGTTGTGATTGATAATGAAGCAAAATGCTCCTCCACTTCTGCTGGCGTTACTCCACTGCATTGTAATCTAAATATACTTATTCACAAATAAAACGTGAATTTCTAAAAGTTGATCGGTTTTTACTTAAGACTGAGAGAATGAAACTAGCAAAAGCACTTTTGGAATCTAGACTATATGATGAACCAGAATATAAGGATCCTTACTATTCCGGTAGTTCTTAGGTATTCTTTTAACTGGTCATGGAACTTAAGTCCTGGGATAGTAAAGATGAATGTTGAAACATACTGTAAGAAATATCATACTTAGAGTGGCCAGATATATTTGCATTATAGAATTTTAGATGATATCGATCTAGAATACAATTTAGACTCTAATAGTCCATTGATATTCAAATTACCGTTCTACAAAATGCATAAACATAACCTTCACTAAGAGAATATTGCATAAACTAATCTTGGTAACGCATAATTTCAAAATCGAAGATAGACGGAGAAAGGTTGCAAATTTATTAGCACAGTCAATGACAGAAACTGAAATAGGCAGCAGTGCGATATGTATTTTTTCCTTTATCTTACCGGTCGATAACGCAGCGACACAAGCCCATTCTTGAATGATCGTGCTTCGATGAGAGTCATCTCAGTCATCTTGACATCTTTGAAAAGATACTTGCCACTACTACTACTTTCCTCTTTGAGTTTTGTGATTGTATTGTAGTCCAAATCGTGAAGGATCCTGACGTTCTTCCAATTTGATTCGTCTTCTACACTTTTGAGCGTGTTTGAAACAACAATCTTTGGACTCTCGTTCACTGCCTTAGCCATGTCAGGATCGCTCTGAATTCCGGCAGGAGTAGGCCAGAAGCCTTTCATCATTCTGTAGGTTGTTGCACCAAAGAGAAGTGTGTTACCAGACTGTGATTCCTTGTCAATGTGCTTTTCCCACTCTGCATCCTTTTTAATTACTTTGAACCAATCGATCTCATCATTAGGTCCAGCAAAGAATCCGTCAAGGGTTACATGGATAAATACGCCAATTTTACTCATAGTTTATATCCATCCGTCCATCGTTTCAATTGCGTATCTTTCAATTTCTCTTTGGCTCATAATGAAGCTCAACTATTCCGCAATCAAATGGCGTAGACTTTATCATGGTGAATTTTTGGATCTCGCTTATATCTTTGAATATTGCCATGCCGCTTCCAATAGCAGCAGGATTGATGAGCAAATGAAATTCGTCAATGAGTCCTGCTTTAATTAAGGAAGAATCAAACGTGGCACCACCATACACGATGATGTCTTTACCACTTTCACTCTTTAGCTTCATGATTTCGTCCGAAAGGTCGCCTGTAGCAATATTCGTATTCACCCACTTTGATTTATTTAGTGTTTTTGTGAAAACAACTTTTGGTGTTTCTATCATCTTTTTGGCAAATGCATAAAATGGGTCACCAGGTTTTGTCATTATATCTGACCAATATGAAATGAAACCATCTGTCATTTTTCGCCCTAAAATAATTGTGTCGACTGATTCAGTTAATTCAAATACATAATTTTTGAGTTTATCATCCCAGTTCCAAACCATCCAGTCCATCTCACCATTAGGCCCTGCGATGTAGCCGTCTATCGACATTTGCACTTGCAGCTTTAACTTTCTCAAGATCTTCTCTCGACCTCCTCATATGCCTTCCTCAACCTCTCTATTTCGATTTTCTTCATTTGAAGCAGTGCCTTTATGACTCTTTCCGATTTCTCTGTATCTTTGTCTTGCAACATCTCGCCTAAGACAGTAGGAACGATCTGCCATGAAACACCAAACTTGTCTTTCAACCATCCACACTGCTCTTTTTGTCCTCCATCGGAGAGTTTTTCCCACAACTCATCTAGCTCTTCCTGTGTTTCGCGGTTCACTAGAAAAGATATGGCTGGCGAGAAATTGAAAACCGGACCTCCGTTTAAGGCCATGAATCGTTGTCCTTCAAGTTCAAACGTAACAGTCATTACCGTCCATTTTGGTCTTCCAGAAACCTCTGCTGCCTGACTCTCCGTAATGGGTAACATCTATGCTTTTTGAGTTTTTAAAAATAGAGGTGTAAAATTTTACTGCTTCTTCGGCATTGTTGTCAAACCACAGAAAAGGGATGATTTTTTGCATAATGTATTTGTCCACAGATGGACTATATCATATAATATAAAAGGTATACTGGGCTGGGACAGCGAATCTAGTAAGTTCTTGGATTCCTGCTCTTGATAATGGCAATGTGGAACAGACTCTTAAGAAAGGTGGCGCTAAAGTTGCAGATATTGGATGTGGCCATGGTGTTTCCACCATATTAATGGCAAAGGCTTATCCTAATTCAAAGTTTTATGGATTTGACAATCATGCAAGATCCATAGAGTATGCTAGAAATAAGGCTAAAGATGAAGGACTGGATGAAGACAGGATAACCTTTAAAGTCGCATCTTCGACTAACTTTCCAATCATTACCAATGAAGGATACGATTTAATATCATTCTTTGATTGTCTGCACGATATGGGAGATCCGGAAGGGGCAACGGCGTATGCACTAAAAGCATTAAAGAAGCCTGAAGGAACAGTGATGATGGTGGAACCATTTGCAAACGATAAGGTAGAGAATAATTTGAATCCCCTTGGTCGACTATCTTATGCTGCATCAACTATGATATGTATTCCTGCATCTTTAAGCCAAAACGGACCAGCACTAGGTGCACTAGCAGGCGAGTCCGGTATATCACAAGTAGTAAAGTCAGGTGGATTTAAGCATTTTAGGCGAGTTGCCCAGACATGGTTTAATATAGTTTATGAGGCAAAACCATAGATAATTCCCTCTTCGTCACTAGTCGTTGATATTATTTCTTGTCACCATACATCTCTAGGCATTGTCTAAAATAGTTGGATTCAGATAAATAAGATGCTGACGATCTATCCAATGACCATTGTAATTATCTAAATTAGGGATAAAATGGTCCTTGCCGTGCCGAATAACTCCATCCAGAGCAGCCAATGTGGTATTGCAAGTATGAGGGCATATGCTAAAACACTATAGTTTTGAATAAAGATTGTGCCAGCCTTTCTACCTGTTAATTAATACCCTTTACATGATATCTTAGAACATTGATAAACGCTCGTTTCTGTCTTGAAATATGGGGAACTGAGTATAACAAGATCAAAGAAATCTGTTTATTGGCTGAAAAATTGGGATATTACGGGTTTTACTATGGTGAATCCTTAGCCGATATAGATTTGGATTGTTGGACCATAATTTCTAATTTATCTGCAATAACTCAAAGGATTAAATTAGGTCCTGTTGTAACATATATGTTTCCCCAATATAGAAACATCTCTCTCTTAGCGAAGCAAGCTCTGACAATGCAAGATATTTCTAACGGAAGACTCGAGTTTCGAACAGGTGCGGGTGCAACACTCCAATGGGCCTCGCAATGGTGGCATCCTTATGGTATAGATTATCCAAATAATGGTGAAAGGGTATCATTACTCGAGGAAGGTATACAATTATTGTTAATGTTATGGACTAAGTCTCCTACGACATTTGAAGGAAGGCATTTCAAAGTAAAAGATGCAACATTTTTGAGAAAACAGACGCAGACTCAAAGTGTTGATATTCCACTAACTGTAAGCAGCAAAACAAGATAAAACCATGACAATAGCTGCTAGGTATGCAGACATCTGGGAGTGCTCCTATCTAACTCCTGAACAGTTTATTACCCTTAACGAAAAGTTTGAAAGCATATGTGAAAAGATAAATCGAAATGGAAATAGAAGAATAGCTAAATCAATTGAACTAGATGTTATTATTTCTGAATCTGAATTAGATTTAGAATACAAGAAAAAAATATTTGCTATGGAGAGAGGTCCTGCCGTGGCTAATCAGATGCTTAAGCATGGACTCGTTGGAACATCTGATAAAATAAGGGAAAGGCTTAAGCAGTATGCAGATGCAGGTGTGGATCAGTTCTTGCTTGCATTTCAGGACCCACTTGATACAAAAGCATTAGAATTATTCATGGACGCTGTAGGTAGATAAGCTCAAAAAAGCAAAGCTAAACAGATTTCATCATCTTTCGAGTTTCAATCTGAAGAACTAACAAGAGTTCTATTTTAGTGAAAATCAAATTTGACAGGCTCCCTATATGGTCAGAGCAGTTGGATAATTTTATTAAGGATAACTTCAGTTAGGAATCCCGGCCTAAAACACTATCCATCACCAATCTACCAAATTCCTCATCAGTTGTATCCTTTCTCTTTTCCATCATCTTCATCGCATCATGTCCAATGAGATATCTTGCTTTGGGATCTTGAGACGTAACTGCTTCTAGAATTATCTTTGCCACTTCAATAGGTGACGAACCTCTTTCGAATCTTGGTTTAAATGCAGAGAGTCTCTTATTAGTTATCTCCGCATATGGTGAATCATCATCAATAGTCTGGTTATCATCTCTATCTTGCAATATCATAATCTCATTACCTAACTTCATGTTGTTTACAAAATTTGTCTTTATTACTCCAGGTTCTATGAGTATAACATGTATCCCAAAGTTTTGAACTTCATATCTTAAAGATTCTGTAAGCCCCTCCAAAGCAAATTTGGAACTAACGTAGGCTGAAGACAAAGGAAATCCAATCCTGCCAGCAAGTGAGCTTATATTTATTATCCTTCCATACCTCTGTTTTCTCATTTTGGGTAATACACTTTGGATAAGTCTTATTATCCCAAAGAAATTAGTTTCAAACTCTTCCTTAATTTCATCTATATGAAGTTGCTCCAATGGTCCTAACAATGAGTATCCCGCATTATTAACGAGGACATCAATTCTACCTTTTTCAGCAATTATCTTTTTTATAGCCTCTGAGATTAACTTTTCGTTAGTTACATCTAAGGGCAGTGTTTCCAATGGGAGATTATCTTTTCTTGCGTAAGCAAGGATCTCCTCTGATTTACTTTGATTACGCATAGTAGCATACGTATAAATCCCATTCCGAGCAAGTAGAAGGGAAGTTTCAAATCCTATCCCAGATGAACTCCCAGTTACTACCGCAATTTGCTGTTGTTCGCCTTTCATACTGATATTACCATGTTACATTCATATCCAATATTTCTTTTCTGGAACTAACAATTATTGCAAATGTGCCTCTAGAAATATAATAATACAACAAGAACAATGATGAATATTCATACTTGAATACAAATTATATGGAACATCTTTGTAACGCAGACAGACGTCTTGCTAAAATCGTTAAAGAGATTGGATGTTATTCCATAAAGTTAAGAAATGATTCATTTCAATCATTAATAGAGGCAATAATTTATCAGCAACTAACTGGAAGTGCTGCTAATGCCATTTACAAAAGATTCTTGGCATATTACAAGAATTCGATTCCAACACCAGAGCAAATCATTTCAAGCTCAGATATTGAACTAAGAACTCAGGTTGGTCTATCAAGAATGAAAATAACATATCTAAAGGATCTAGCATCTCATATTGCAGATAACAGGTTGGATTTGTTTGACCTACCAGAATTGAAAGATGAGGAAATAATCAGTCAGTTAACAAGAGTAAAAGGTATAGGAAGATGGACAGCAGAAATGTTTTTGATATTCTGTCTTGGTAGGGAAGACGTATTACCGGTTACTGATTTAGGATTAAGAAATGCGATGAGAAGAACATACTTGTTAGATGAACTTCCGAAGCCTAACACGATGATGGAGATAGCCAATCCATGGAGACCGTATAGAAGTATAGCCACATGGTATATGTGGAAGTCACTATCTAATTTCAATACTATTGGATGACGTGATTTGGCATTGTAATATGTCCGATATAAGTTTAGTCTTACCATAAAAAATAGATATGAATACCTACAAAAGCTTGTAAGACAAGACTGCAGTAGTTACTGGGAGTGGAAGGTGTATAAGAAAAGAAACTACAATCCTATTGAGTGGACACGTAGCAAATGTTGTTGTGTGTTCTAGACCTGAAAGTGAAATCGATTCAGTAGTGAAAGAAATTCAAGGGACAAACAGCCAACTCGATGTTTTATGTACAATGTGCTATACACTATTTAATAAATAATTGATCCTATGCCTCATTTTAGAAAATCTGATAGAGTAATTTGTTTTGTGTTACCGGATACTCTATCTTCGGTTTGGGGCACTTCAACATTATTCCATGTTACTTCTGATAAATGCAAATTTTTCTAAAAGTGTTAGCAGTTCCCGGACCAAAGCCAGCGTAATGATTATTTGCTGCTATTATTCTTAAGTTAAGCCTTATATCACCAGATATACTCAATCAAACTCATCTTTTACTATCATTTACCTAGACATTTCTCAATGACTATTTCTTCAGAATCTTTCTTTGCAAATACTGCTAGCACCTATTGCAGGAAAGAAGGTAAAGGAATGGTATTGTTTAGATAGAATGTTAAAGAATCCAAATGATCGTTGACAGATTACTTGAAACACATGTCAAACCAGAACACCGTTAAGTTAAGGAAGCACTACCCAGACCTAGCCACACGGATTTGAGATTATGGAGCATAACAGAGCAGGGATTACAGGAAGTCCCTAATAAGGACTAGATATATTTAATCTGGAGGGAGTGATTCTTTGTCGCGAAAATCTCAATATGAAACTTAATCACTTGGCATTCTCTAGATTGAGATGATAAAATGGTCATTGCAAGCTGAATAACTCCATCCAGAGCAGCCAGTATGGTATTGCAAGATTTGATGATGGATATGAAAACACGATAGTTTTGGATAAAGATTGTGAAGCTTTTATACTTGATAATTGATAGCTCGTATATATTTTTAATGATCACAATTTATGAATTCTCTGTTTGGAATAGAGATACTAATTCATAACTCGAATCGTGACTGGACTGACGATGTATTACTGAATTAATCCTCATAAACTATGATGATAATTTCGAAACAAATTTGACAAGAAGATATCAAGAAGTCTTCGGTATGAATAAATAATGGGATCAAACGTAAACTTAATTCCGAAATCAATAACAACAACTAATCATATATCATACTTAACTGTCACAGTTGCGGCACTTGTTTTGGTATCTAGATTTACAGGATCTGTCACTCGAGGTGGACTCGTGGATGCTATGGAAAGGAAGAATTCTTGATACTGGATTTTTTATTACAGCTTTTTTTCAAATCGATATAATTTGTGAAACCAATAGAATCGATAGAAGGATAATGATGAACAAGCCTGAGGCTCGAGATCTAGATTGACAAGATCTAGATTGACAAGATGGTTTGCACTAAGAAGCCCCACATCTAGGCTAATCCTCATACTATCGCCAATCATAGTTGCGGACATAGTCCTAATTACAATTAATGTTTATATTCACAGTTCCAATGATATGGGACAATTTCCATATCTTAATGATAATAAGACTACTTTAACTTTTGACGGCAAATCATCTTTTCATGATGGTAATTGGGAGTTTCTTGTAGATAATAATGAAAAAGGTTCCCTCAAGTCCTTGAATGTTTATGGGCTCAATAACCAGGACACGATAAAAACATCCTCTTCCTACTTAGTAGATGCTATACATAAATTGAATACAGATGCAAGATTAGTAATATATCCTAGCACTAACGCAACAACTGATGTAAAGCAATATAATATTAAAATACCCAAGTTACAATACCCTGGCTCATACGAGGGTTGGATCTTTATAGAAGGTAAGGATAATATTCCAATCCCCGTAACTATCGCGACTGAACCAAAAGTTGTAGTAGCACTGGTCTGGGTGATAATTGGCATTCTTACGTCCATTCTATTCTGGGAATTAATCAACTATGTTAATCAGGTTAAGGAAGCAGAAATAAAACACCAAACAAACAACGTAAATGCAAGTATACTCGTTAAGAACGAACTCCACGATTATCTAAACAGAAGGCTTATCTCAAAAGCCTTTATCAAAGTTTCGATAATTGATATTGGAACAATCGGCTTTGGAATCGCCGTGGGTTTTCTTGCATTACTAAGCCAAGGTTATGTCATCGCGATACGTGTAATCGAACCTATCGACATCTTGGCGCTTATAGGGCTAGGATTAGGGATTGGGAGCCTAAGAGAATTTTTGAATAAGGATTCATAAAGTTCATTACCTAATCTCTTATTAGTCTTATCACGAACTTTCACTTATTGATAAAGTATCTCTAATTTTTCTTACTTTGGATATCAATGCCATGTCTTTCTAAATGACGAACGTTTAGAAATTGATTCGATCCCAATTGGTTCCTTAACACATCTAAATTCTGAGATCCGGCTTGTATTCTCCTTTCATAATCAGATGCTTTGCTATTTTGTTCTTAACAGGCTGATCTACATTTCCAATGACACTTAGAATACTTTGAAGTGTAACACTCATTTCCTCATATTTCTGTTTCATAGATTGAATTTCTTTATCTTTTTCTGATAATTCTATCTCTACTGACTTCATATTGGATATATCTGTCTGCAATTTCTTTACCTCTACTTTCATTCTTTCTTCATCTGATATAGTCAAGTCTGATACTGCTTTCAGATAGTCCTCAAGTAACATCTTAGGCCTATCAGCCCTATTATAATTTTCTTCCAAAGCATGTATATCCATCAGAGCATGACCCATCATCATTTCCTTTCTGATAAAATCGATTGCCAGTCTCCCATCCTTGGTTCTAATATTGCTTAATGTGGTATTAAAAAACTTCCTAAAGCCATGAGCGATCTTGATATTGTATCTATCTTTATAATTTTCTGAAACTTCTCTGATGCCTGCCTTGTAAGTTACGGTTCTTATTATACCGGCTACAGTCGATAGGGCTACTGGTTTTGTATTATCTAACGTCGCTGTCTTACCATCAGGACTTATGTCAAATCGTCTTAAAAGTATTGGACTCTTTTTGGTTATTACTTCCCCAAATTTTATACGAAGATTTTGATATTCTTGGTATGTAGAAAAAGCCTCAGGCGAAATAAATGTATCATATTCATCATCTGTTCCTCTGTAAACAACTACGTGAGTTGCAACTAATTTTTTGCCTGTAGTTTCATCAAAAATAGGTTGTATATCACCATCAGTAAGGCCAGCAAAACCGCCCAATCTCATTCCACTTGATGCCATGAAGAGGATAGGAATTTTGGCTCTAAGGTCCGAATGTTCTAGCATCTTCTTTATCTGTTCTCTTGTATATGCTTCATCTGCTGCGTTACCACTACCATAGGGTAAGAGTTTGTTTATTTTTCTCCAGTTAAGAACAATATCATTCATTTCACAAAACAACTTTACAGAAGGGATCATGCTATGAGCAGTTCCCGCAGTAATCTCGCCATTACTTATTTTGGCTTGTAAGAACAAAACATAATCTTCGACTAGATGTTGTAGTTGTGTCACATCTTTGATATTATCCTCTGGATCCTTTGAAACGATCTCCTCAGTTGTCATTTCGATGAAATTACAAAAATGCCATAAATGATGCTTGTATAACTGAAGTGTTTTGTCTGAATGAAGAGCACCTTTGAATAGTTGGTAGGATCTTCCTATCAGGTATTTATCATAATTTAGGGGAATTCTCTTTTCATTTCTTGTGAATTTCTTGGATATATTCTTAACATATGAGGGTATAGCATGGACCACATATCGTGAGTGTTGGTTATTCTCAGTTGTTACTTTTTCGGCCGTATCTGCATTTAGTTACGGTCGTATATAAGATTTATTTCAACTTAATCTATTATATATCTACATATGCAATGTACAGAATACGGTTTATGAAATTCCTCCTAAATAATAGTCAAGTTAAGAGCCTTTTAGGAAGTATTGAATTTATATAACTCAGGATATCAATTTTCTCGTTTATAGCATATTCATTCATTTCTATATTTCTCTATAAGTTCTGATAATTTACTATTGTTTGATAAGAAGACATTACTAATCACATGTTTCAATTGTTACCTTAACCCTTTTTCCTACCATTGAAGCAGGAAGAATAATATGTGATGAAGTGCCGCATTTTCTTACGGTATATTCAAACGCCATCGACTCTATTTTCCTATTCTGTTTCGCCATTATTACTATTCTGCCTCCCTCCACTCCTCTTCATTAATCAATTTAATCCATTTTTCTTCTTATAGTTATTATTTCAGCATCTTCTCAAAATCTTCAATACCATATCGAGCAGTGCAGTAACATAATATTGATGATCCTTAAGATTAAATCCCGTTTTTTCTTTTGTCTTAACGATCATTATGCTGTGTCAAACCTTGCTATTGACTGTGATTTCTTTGGTTGGTGTTACTGAATATGCGCCATCATATTTCACGTCATCCTGTCCATCATCTAATTTTACAGTGACCTTCATGTTTCCACACTCATTTGTCTCGTTCGTTACGTTGGTAATCATAAAATAATCTACCTTATTGGATATTCGCTGTAGCACCAATCTTTGATCCATAGTTGCTTGATTTGTAGCCAGCTCCATATCAGTATCATATACTGATATATATATAAACTTATCTTTTACAAATTCCATGATTATTTAAATTTTTGTAATGATTGGCTAAATGTGGCATTGCACAATTTAATTGGTTAATTTTTCTGCATTTGCTGGTACTGCTTTTACTTTTAGATCTTCTCTAGCAAGGTCTTGAGAAGATACACAAGTATTAATCATAGTTTTTAGTTTATGAATCCCGTACCCAGTCTTGGAAGATACAGCTATTGGATTAGATATCATCAAATCGTTAGCTATGCTCTCAACCAGTCCTGTTGAGCTTATAACACCATCGAATTTAGTCAACACTACAAGAACTCTAGATTTGTCTACTTTTAGATCATTCAAAACGTCCCAACAACATCGATATTTCATTTTAATATCTTCGATCTTCTCTGAGATATCTATCAAAAGCAAAATCAAATCAGCTCCAAGCGACTCTTCCAGTGTTGATTTAAATGCGTCTATCATGTAATGGGGAAGTCTACTGATAAAGCCTACTGTGTCTATAAGTAATGATTCTCCATTTATATTGTTATTATTATTAATTCTAAATGATCTTGTAGTTGTGGAAAGTGTTGTAAATAAGCTATCTGATGTTTCCTTATATTCCGATGTAAGTAAGTTGAACAATGTAGTTTTTCCAGAGCTAGTGTAACCTACTAATGAGACAATAGGCATTTTAGTTTTCAATCTATTTTGACGATAAAGCTCACGTTTTTGATGAACGTCATCAAGCTTCTCTTTGATAAAAGAAATGCGTCTTTTTAGGTCTCTGAATTTAACATCAACTGTGTATTCTCCCATGCCTCCCTTCCCAGGTCTTTCAGTACTACCTGAAGTTAGTTTTGCATTTTCCCTTACACGCGGCATTTCATATTTGATCTCAGCTAGTTCAATCTGTAATTTTGCTTCTTTTGTAGTAGCTCTTGAATGGAATATGTTAAGTATTAATCTCTCTCTGTCTATCACCTGTACTCCGGTTAATTTCTCCAAGTTGTGAATCTGTTTCGAAGTCAAATGTTCATCAACAACTATCTGATCGGCTCTGGTTTCTTTTACAAAGGCTTTGATTTCTTCAGCTTTACCAGAACCAAGGCCATATCGAGAATGATTCAGATATTTTTGAGTGACAACTCTTAGAATTTTATAGCCTGCAGCTGTAATAGATGAAGATGACGACTCTACCAGACTTTTTGCCTCTTGGATACTAAAGTCATCAGGATATGTTACGAGTACGACTTTCGTAAAATTCAGATTGCGCTCAAGACCAATCCATATAATCTACTGTAACATATTCATTTGTGTGTTTTCTTGAGCATGTATGTGATGTATCTGCATTTGTAGAAGTTGCCTTAAAATCATCTGTACTTCGTTCAGGAACGTATATCCCCGGAAAAACTTCACCACAAGTCTTGCACTTTAACATAAGCATTGGCATTTAGTTATTCATCCTCTAATAAGTATTATATACTTATTGATATATAAATATATCATTTGTCACAAATTAATTGTTTCTGGAACTTCCCATGTTACCATGTCATTGATAATTGAGATGTTCTTGGTCGGCTATCAGGACAGTCAATAACTTGTTTTTGTATCTCGCCTAGTAGTGTCTTTCTGGAAATACCCTAACCCTATTTCTCATAAATACTAGTTAGAATACTTGAGTCCGACGACAATACTTAATTGTTATATTATCAATTTAACATTGTATAAATATGAGTAAGGTAGACAGTATGTGTCTTAATGGCAATGCTTCGAGTTTACAAGAGAAATTCGACTTTTATTGATCTATCTGATCTGGCTGAAGAAATTAGCCGCTTAGGATTAGCTGACACATTACTAAAATACTTTAATAAACCATTTGAAAAGGAAGCAAAAAGCATTGTGGCTGGACCTAGCTTCTTGCAGTTCTTAAATAGATTATTTCAAATTCATATATTAGCAGGAGACATTATACAATTTGAATCTGGTAATGGTAGTAAATACTATATGTTGTCAGTAACTGGAACATGGGACGAGATAATCAAATTACAATAATAGTTCTTATCGTATAGGTAAAAAACCAACTTATTGTAGAGTATTATAGAAATAGTTTGTTGTCTATAGTTATAGTATGGTAGGTAAGGATGAACACATCATTAAGTGTAGTATTTGTGGACGAGGATTAATAGTTAAAGATACGATTAATAATGGGATGGCTTTTCTGAGCCATCTGAAATTTGACCACGGAATCATATATACATTTCAAAGAATGACTACAGAAGCGGTGAGAGTACCGAGGACGATGAGTAAAACTGTACAAAAGCAAAAATTTATGGCGCTTGAATAATTGTGCATTCAGACAAACTATACATAACTTGTACAGTATCTGGATTTCTGTTTGACCTTGATTAAAGATATATTTATGATGTAGATATATCCGAGACAGAACAGTTATCGAGTGATGTAATTAGTTCTGATAGAGAATATGCCGTACAAGAACTAGAAGATTAAGGTGCGTGGATGAGGTAGAACAGTACATTCCAGATTTTTCTATAGAACAAGAAATGATAAAAATGAATGAATTCTTCGATAGTCTCAGTCCAGGCAATAACACTAAGGTCGTGACGGAATCGTCTGGTATGTGGTATAACATATATGAATGCCTGAGCAAGAGATACCTAGATATACGATTATCTAATCCAGCCAAGACAATAACTATTGCATCCGCTAAAATAAAAACTGACAAACTTGATGCAATTAAACTAGCTGATCTGCTGAAAGGTGGATACATAGCAGAATGTTATATACCTACTAGAGGGACGATGGAACTACGAGAGTTAGTAAGACATAGGGCCGCGTTAGTGAGAATGAGAACTAAACTCAAGAACAAGATCCATAGTATTATGTTTATGAACGGTACCTCTATATCCTATGTCGGTACCCATACCTTTACCAAAGGTTATATTGAGAAGCTAAAAGAACTTGATGATTATAGAATTAATGGATACCTTCACATAATTGAATCGTTGAATGATGAAATTAATACTGTATCTAAAAAGAGGATACTACTGCTTGCTCAAGAATATGAAATGGCTAAGAGCCTATCCCAAAATTATCCTCCTGGTCGATATTAAAGGTATTTC
>CAVPXM010000004.1:0-14850 GCA_963709405.1 uncultured Nitrososphaerales archaeon | reverse complement strand
TTGTAATTGTTACATAGTTAGTTAATATCAGTACCAAAACAAAATTGAAGGAAATATGATGCTTCACAGCTTTCTATTGAGGATTCAATTTCTCTAAATAAGCTAATCCATACTCTTTGGATGCAAAATCTTTAAATTTATGCAATTTGCGGATTTTCTAACGAACAAAAAAAACAAACCCTTGACATAACGCAACTATGCATCCCTGTTGGGCTAAGAATCCAGAAACTATGAATTCGAAATGTGGGCAGGTAGTCGAGATATACAACGATGGGATGGTAATGCCTGTAATAAATTATCTGTTGCACGATTTAGAAGGTGGTCCATAGATGAAAAGCTCGAATAATCCAAATAATAAGGCCTGAATTTCAATCATTCCCCCAGTTCATGGCGTTACACATATGCTTTCTTAGGATTTTGTAATACTGACACCAGAGACGTGATGTTCTTAGAATTGGCCGAGGCTGGTACCACGATTATGTTTCGGAACGTGTTAGGGTTATCAGAAGCCAAATGGGAAGAGAAAGAAGAAGGACAAGAGCCACATCAAGAGCAAGAGCAGGAGCAATACCCAGCGCATGATTCCAACCAACGTACGCTTTCTGGTTTCTTAGAATCCCCTAAGAGCAGTCACAAATAAGTCTATCAATTGCCTATCGAAAAGAATAGACTATTTCCTTACTGAAAATCTCTATTTGTTCAACGTAATTGTTTACGGGCCAGAAGTGAATACTATTTACTCCGGCTTCAAGAAAAGCCTTTATCTTTTTAATACATTCATCTACAGATCCAAAGAGAAGCAAGCGCTCTAACTCATCTGCTGGTCTTCCAAGAGCAGGAGACAATACATCTTTTACCATCTTGTTAATTCTTTCTTTATTGTTATCAATATAGCCAAACATCGACACAAGATAGTTACCAAATCTAGTAGTATCCTTGCCCATGTCTTTCCTATAGGATAGAAGCGTCTTCCATTTCTCCTTGAATTTATCTGGTGTTATATTATAAGCGGACGCCATCCAGCCGTCGCCGTACTTTGCTACTCTTCGGAGACCTGGTTCTGAAGAACCCCAGCTTCCAATCAATATGGGAGGATGGGGCTTTTGAAATGGTGTGGGCGCAACAACTACTTTTTTAAACTTGTAGGTACTGACCATTATAATCTACTTCATTTTCACTCTTTCGCTCCCAAAGTAAATTCAGAACTTGTAATGCTTCATCAAATCTTTTCCATCTATCCTCAAAAGCAATTCCACAAACATCATAGTCTCCTTTGTAGGAACCAGGACCAACTCCTGCGAATAGTCTCCCTGAGGACAAAATATCGATCCCAGTTAAAGCCTTGGCACAGACAAAAGGATTTCTTACAACTATATTCAATATAGAAGTCCCGATTTTTATCTTACTGGTGATAGCAGCAACTGCAGATAATGTAGTTAATGCATCAAGCCAACTTGTGGTCCTAAATACAATATGATCATTTACACCTAAATAATCATAATCTAGATATTCTGCTTTTTTAGCAAAGGAAAGTATTTGCTCTCTCGAATGATCTGCTTCCCCCTTAAATTTTATAATTGGTAAATGTAGTCCGAAGCCAATAGTTTGCTTCATTTGGATACATAGTAATCTAATATATCCTATAAAAAGGTGAAGGGTCGTGGGCTAAGACCAACCGTAGATAAGATAAGTGCTCAGTCAAAACAAAAAACTATGAATTCCGCAGCACTTTTCCACTGCTACCCAAAAACTCCCTTCGTTCTCCGCAGCGTCATTGATGTGGTCCAAAGGTCAAGTCGTACTCAGACAACAAACACAATTATGTACGAAAGCAAAAGAGAATATTCAGAGGAATGCAGAATTAAGACAAAGGGAGAACAAATTTATCAAGCTGCAATCCGGTGAGAAGAAAATACTTTAATTCATTTCCAGAAAAAATTGAGCAAGTTGAAGCTGAGTTTAATGGAAAGAAAAGCATGAGATTCAGATACAATGGTGATAGAAGAAGGTACAGAACAAGAAAAGTACTTAGAAGTAGGAAAGAGAACCTCTGAGGAAATAGACTCCTTCCATATGGAAGTAAGTCCTGCACTTGCTGAAAATTTTTGGCTTACAGTAAGGCGCAGGTAAGTGCAATATCTTAAATAATATTATCATGATACGCCCTTGAGATGAGTCAACAAGCTCAAAATGCTATTGATCAAAACAAAATCCAACAATTCATGAATAAAGCAATAGGAGATATAGCAGGTAGCTCTACTGCCATGCTTGTAATTATTGGAGAAAGACTTGGCTTGTATAGAGCTATGGCGCAAGCAAACAGCCCAGTCTCAGTCAAAGAACTTGCTGATAAAACTGGAACTGTTGAAAGGTTGGTGAGGGAATGGTTAGCAAATCAGGTAGCAAGTGGATATATAGAGTATGATCCTAACAGCAGAAAGTACAGATTACCCCCAGAACACGCTTTAGCATTAGCTGATGAAAATAGTCCCATATATCTACAAGGTATTTTCAAAGCTATAAAGTCATACTTTAAGGATGAAGAGGAATTCTTAAAGATGTTTAGAGGAGAAAGAACTCTTTCGTGGATGGATCATAATCCTTTCATGGCGGAAGGCTTTGCTGAATTCTTCAAATCCGGTTACATTGGTAACTTGATTAATTTGTGGATTCCAATAGTAGATAATGGAAATGTTCTTGAAAAACTAAAAAAAGGTGCTAGAGTAGCAGATGTTGGCTGTGGTTTTGGTATTACTACTTTGATGATGGCAAAAAAATATCCAAATTCTACTTTTACAGGATTTGATTTTCACAAAGAATCAATTGAAAAAGCAAAGGAATCTGCAAAAAAAGAGAAAATAAATAATGCAAAATTTGAAGTATCGTCAGCTTCAGAATTTCCAGGGAGTGGCTATGATTTTGTAACATTTTTTGACTGCCTGCATGATATGGGAGATCCTGAAGGAGCATTAACTCATACAAGAAACGTTATCAAGAAAGATGATGGTGGTGGCGATAGTAGTAATAGTGGTACTTGCATGATTGTAGAGCCATTTGCACAAAATGAATTAGAAAATAATGTAAATCCAGTGGCAAGTACGTTTTATGCTGCCTCTACGCTAATATGTGTTCCCAATTCATTAGCTTTCAATGGACCTGCACTGGGAGCACAAGCAGGAGAAAACAGAATAAAAGATGTAGCAATGAAGAGTGGCTTTTCTCACTTCAAAAGAGTGCTTGAGACACCATTAAACATAGTTTATGAAGCCAAACCATAGTTAGATTATGGATAGAATGTAATAAAAAGAGCAAAAATAATTCTTATTCCTCTTTATTTTTTCACATTCTCTATTTTTTATTAAATAGCCTTTAAAGAAAGAATCTCCTCCTCTTGTCTGACTCTTATGGAGACATCACACATGCTTATAGAAACATTAATATAAGATACATATTGTCTGTGGTTTAATCAGAGAACATACGCCATTATAGTTAAACTCATCATTACAATTCCTTCTCTCCATTTTTATTCTGTTAGAACAAATGTCTGGTTAGACAATTACAGTGAATAAGGTAATTTGTTCTCCAAGGCCTATAACAGTTCTCTAAGAAGTAGTAATTTCCATATCAATTCATACAGCATACAGCCAAGCCAATACTATAATAGCACATAGTAACTACTCATGTTATGGGACGTAAGGATTGGTATTATGTCCACCTTCCAAAACTTCTGATCAAAAGACTGGATCAATTCCTGCAAACACCTAGGGCCAAAAGTATGGGTATGTCTAGTAAACCTGAGCTCCTAAGACACGCAATAAATCAATTCCTCGATGAGCAAGAAGCTTTATACAACAAGATGGATTATGTAAGTGATATTATCTTAGAAATGAAGGATCGTGACCATATCGTCTTAACATATAACAATGAATCGCAATTTAAGGAGATTGTTAATGCATATGTAAGACGAGGCATTGATCGCAATCAGATTAATGTCTTGCTTATCTACACAAAAGAGCAACAGAAATTCATAGAATCAATTGACAGAGTCGGAAATGTAAATCTCATATTCAACTCACAAGATATAATGATAATCCCAGCTGATGAAGGTTTTTATGATGACGGCAGCTTTTCTGCTATACCAAGTCTTAATAGTATGCGTGATATTGGGGAACTGGCAAAACAGAAATCAAAAAATGGGCTAAATGTCTTGGCCACTTTGCCAACTAAATTAATCGAACAGGGAAGATATGAGGACGCTCTCCAACTTGAAAACATGGGTAATGAAGCAATAAAAGGATTTGAAATGCCTATAACTGTACTATGTCTTTATAAGGCTGTTCCAGAAAATCTTGAAGACCGCTTTTCAGAGTATCATGACCTTATAATCAAACGTTCTGCAGCTATTACATCGACTGACTTACAGTAATGTATCGAGAAGACCCAAAGGATAAGTACAAATACAGATTTTCGTGTGTCATGATAAACAGGCTTCAAATCAAGAAATGTACAATACAGGGACGCTCCACAAGACCATAACAGCACTAACTTTATGAGAAAAAATAAAATAGATAATTTAACGAGATTTATCAGGTTTAGAAATAGAATCATTGAAACTATGTCTGAGAAATTCATACAAAGTTGGTACTACTTTTCAGTTTTAAGGATTAAATAATTCAAATATAAGAAAAGCTTTCAACTAGGAGTCTGTAATTGTGACTGGGGATGTCCTTGTCAGTTTAATGCTAAACCAACTCATGGTAATTGTGAAGGAGTAGCTGGATACCATATAGTAACTGGTAGTTATGGAACTAATGTTAAACCAGATGGACTTTACGGCATTAATAGCTTCATGGCCTGGTCCATTGCATGAAGGCCTCGGAAAAGCATCATACTATATAGATAACATTGGTAAACGCCCTGTACGTGCCAGGTTTTTCCTTGAAAATATTATCCGCTGGAATAGTTATGTTATAGAATCCTGAATCTATTCGGTATTGATCCAAATTCTGGATTCTAACTCCATCAAGGGTTGCACCAATCATACCATAGTCGTTACCTTCTGTAGTCCATTTACGCACCTCTTGATCATTGTGCAAAGTGGGGTCGCTACGGTCACATTCTCCATCCAGCAGAGCAGCCACAATAGACTTTCCAGCCGGAATAGTACATGTTCTTTGTTGAGTCCCACTAAGCACTTTAGTCAAGAACCATACAGGCCCATTTTGTCCGTTTGCACATTTCTCAGGAGTATAATTATCCTTTGGATGTTGAGCAGTAGGTATAGAAAAGTCCCACTGTCAGAGTCTTTCTGTCCACTGCTGATAGGGAATACCGTAAGGAGCAGAATTTGTTGAATACAGACCAGAGTTAATGAAAGTTATAACATTCACAAAACGAAATCAAGACAGAATGGCAGAAGAAACTGGGATTCAATCTTCTCTTTCAGAGGAGGATGTCAAAGAGTATTTGCAGCAGATAATAAGAGAGGTAAACAAGCAAAGGACCACTACCAACAAGACCAACAATGGTAATACATACATTTTAAAAGGATGATAAGGCGAAAATCTCAAATTAAATGTGCTTTATGCGGAAAGACCATAATTAGTAAGAAAAAAGAGGAACCAAAAGTAAATCTGTCTCTCATACCACCGAACCCGGATCAACGTAGTATAATATTTTAAATGATAGTGGTCAGGTCTGCTTGAGGATGATTGATTGACTTGGACCATTTTTCTCAATCATTACCTTAAAATCACACACAAATCGCTAGCGATATTAACTGGGAACCTGGCTGGAACATTGAAGGGCGTGCATGCTTAAGTTTCTGGCTACAGCGATAAGAGGAAAGTAGAAGAACAAACAAATCAGATTTTCTGAATTCATTCACCGGGTTAAAATTATAACCTTACTTAGTCTTTGAGCTTTGTAATAACAAGTCTATCTTTATCTATTGTGACAATTAAATTTTCACCAGCTTTGAAAGGAAATAAACTATCCTCTACAAAGGCCTTTTCCAGAAATATTGAATGCCTATAAGTTTTTACTCCTGTTTTTGCAGATTTAGATTCAACTTTGTATAATTTTGTTTTAGTCTGCGAGGCCATATTAGATTGCGATAGATATCCTTAGATTTAGATACATATAAGTATATACATAAGGCGTTTCTATAATTATACATTAGTATACAATTCTTTAATACTATGTTGAATATACATAGGTATGAACTTAAGGTTATCTAATCCTAAGGTCAGCCAAAGTAGAAAAAATAAGGTCATGTCATATCTTCACCAATGCAAACAGTGTGGCCTGCTCTTTGAACGCATCGGAAAGGCTGCTGCTTCTGAGCTGGGAGAATCTTCATGGGATAGAAAGTTCACGGTAGATAAATGTGATATGTGTAAAAATTTCCGATTGTATAATGTCTGTAGCTAGATGAACAGAAGTCGTAAATAAAATGATGTATGTGTTTTTACATTATGAAGGCAGCTATTTTAAATCCCACCGTTTCGAGAATTTAGAGGTCATAGATAAGCAGAAGATAGGTTCAGCTGCAAAACACGGCTACCAGTTTTCTGAAGATTTTATGAATAATACAATATATGTTGATACATTCCATCTTTAACTATTGATATTTGTAACATTTTACAAAGAATTTAGCAGTTAATATTTTTAATGTGTTTTAATTTTCTATCTACGTTACTAATCATGCTTATACTTGTTTCGTTACTCTATGCTCCAAGGAGCACTTCTTGTCCATACCCTTTTGTACATCAGCAAGCCATGATATACAGTCATTACTCTTTATCAAGAATACACCTACGCTTTTTAGCTCTCGTAAGTCTATATCATAGACAAGCGAAGTAGCATCCGTAACCAGAACAATTCTGAAATCTCGTTCACTTGCTTCATAGATCGTTGTCCTTGGACAATTTGGAAAATTACACCCACATATAACAACTGTATTGATGTTTAAACTATGCAGATGTTTTTCTAATGGTGTATTGTAAAAGGCTCCCCACCTAGGCTTGTACATTATCCATTCCATAGGCCTAATCTTTTGAAGTTTACCGGAAAGCAGCAGGTTTGAATCTAATCTGACTTCTGAGGAGGGTTTGAGCTCATCCATTAACTCGGCTCCGTCACTTCCTGAAATTACTATTTGCTTACCATTTTCAATAGCTTGTCTACGACACAAGTCGACATTAGATCCATCCACACTGTAAAGTCGTACAACATGTAGTATAGGATATCCTAGTCTACGATACTCTTTGACTAGGCTCTTCATATAGGGCACAGCATGAAATGTCCCTGGTATTTCACCAGTGACACCGTGTACAGTAAAATCACGTTGCACATCAATAATAATAAGAGCGGAATGCTTCATATCAGGTATAATGTGGTAATTCATAATATTGGTGTTCCATACCTAGATAATATGGAAATTTAACTAATTTATGCTATGCCCTGATGTTTACTTACAAAGGTATTATTTGCCTTTATTACAATATTATGTTTCAGAACTCCGCTAATCTACAACGATCATGTTGTTCAACTGAGATATAAGATAGGATTTGCATATTGTTACATAGTTTTATAACTTTACCAAAGACATCTGACTCACTCTTTTTACGATCATGAATTTGGGTCTATGATTAGGTTTTAATAGAAGTACTTACGATATCCTTCATTAATCCATTGGCTTGTAAAGGTCATTTGACGATGATAATTGTATGGCATAGATTGGAATGCGTATACATCGTGACCTAATTCTCTTTGATAAATATGATAAGGATCGTTCCTCACGATCCGATTAATTCTAGTCCTACGCGAGCTAGACAAGAATTGTTGTAGTATTCTTTCAGCGTGCAGGATGGGAACGCCAAGAGATCTAGCTGCAATTTTTATCATCATGCCACTTGTTATACCTCTTCTGACGCTCTTTACTAATTGATCCATATGATAAATAGGATCTGGCGAAGCGATTGCCTTTATTATATAGGTTCCCTGAACTTTTTCCTTAACTTCTGTAGTATACTGTGATGATAAAAGCAGATCTAATTCTACGACTTTGGGGGCTAATTTGACCAGCATATCAGTCAAGAAGGTTTCTTGTCTATCTTCATCTGGATATGTTACTGTATTACTCCTAGAAAGCGGGAACCCATCGTATATGCTCCGAGGCAGTTTAGAATATTCGGAGTAATTATTGGAACGACTCTTATCTCTAAGTAAAAACTCTCCAATCGGCATTATCTCGGCTAAACCATGGTGTTGATTAAGTCTATGGCGATTTGCATTCCATATCCTCGTGAAATCTCGTCTGCATGCATTACAAATGTAATGAGGCCTCCCCATCTCGTTAAATTTCATGCACCCATCTCACTTAAAAGGTTTGATATATGAGTAACTCTGAGTAACTCTCTATTCCTACATTTTTTAATTCTCATCAGAATACCAAGATGCTGGTTAACAAGGCGGCAATTATCGTCGGTCATTTCAAAATTGAGGTAAGCGCTTAATCCATAATCCGGCTCGAATGATAGACTATCTCTTATCGCTAGCGATATTCCTATACAACTTTATACAAGGAACCGGAGAATAGCCGTATAACAGATGTTTGACTAGTGCATAGCCCTTCGTTAGAATGTACCGTAGTTATAGCAGGTCAAGCAATGGTAAGGAGTAAAGACTCCTAAAATAACTTTTACAAAATGGTCTTGGAACATTATGCATAGTAGGACTTAATAAGGAACTACAACAAAGTGAATCAAAGGTTCAAGTACAAGACAAAGAGGCATGTATATCACAATGGTTTGTGCGTGAAGACATTATCTTCTGATTCTCTTACAATTTATCTCATTGAATAAATTCAAGCGTTACGGTTTAGTGTGGTAAGTTATTATCGTTCTCCCCGAAATTAAGCTAGGGATGGGCCTGAAGCTCAATTGAACTTTCAAATCGCCTTCCGTATCGGTTAACGATTACTAATAGCTGCTCATGTATATGCTTTTTTCGAACTAGCGACGAAATCTGTGAAGGATCATTTATCCTCTTGCCACACACTTCTTCAATTATATCACCTTTTCTTAATCCGGCATAGTGTGCAGGACTGTGAGGCTCTACCTGTGCTATCAATACTCCCTGATCTACCGGTAGTCTGTAGTATTGTACTAGCTGTTTTGTTAATTTAATAGATACAATTCCCATCCACGGTCTGTTGGTAACCCGGCCATGCTCGATAAGATCTCTTACAATAGATTTAGCATTGTTAATTGGTACTGCGAATCCAATACCTTGTGCATAAGGCATTTTCGCAGTGTTAATTCCTATGACTTGACCCTTAGTATTTACAAGTGGCCCACCTGAATTACCAGGATTTATAGGCAGCATCAGTCTGAATCAATTCAAGTACACCATTATCGATTTGTATACTTCTGTTTAAAGAACTAACTATCCCGGCTGTCACGGTTGGTCCTCCGGTCAGTCCAAATGGGTTACCAATCGCAATAACTACTTGTCCAATTTTCAAATCATCGGAATTCCCTAGTTCAGCAAATGGGAGTGCTTCTGTAGAATCTAGTTTTACTACAGCCAAATCAGTCATCTCATCTGTTCCTATTACGTTTCCACCAAACATCCTTCCATCAGATAAAGTGATCTTTAGTCTCTGAGCATCATCGACAACATGATTATTAGTTAGTACATGACATCGATTATCGATTATCACACCCGAGCCAACACCTTCGACCGGAAAGACCCTGAATAGATGATCTTGTAGTAGTCTTGTGCTAGCGATGTTTACGACGCTTTTATTAACTGATTCTACTGCATTAACGATTAAATCTTCCCCAATGGGTATCAGATAGGTAGACTCACTCCGTTTTCGTTTTCGATAAGAACTGTAGATCCATTCTCCTTTACAAATGGTTCTTTGCCTTGCATTATGATATACATATAATAGTATATCGCTGATTTTAGATAAATTGACTAAGTCTTTGAAACCCAGTCACACTACATTATAACTAGACTAGGTAAGCCGGCTTTGGGTCAAATACCCAAATAATATTTAAGGCATTTTGTAGTTGATTGTTCCGGTAAAGGAATTCAGACGTTTTTGCTTTGCCCAACCTCTATGATATAGCCATCAGGATCCCGCATATAGCAGCGAGTCTCGAATTTATGTTCCTTTGGTTCGGTGAGGAATTTGGCTCCTTTCTTTTGCCACTCCTGGTAACAAGACTGAATGTCTGCGACACGAATATTCATAAAATTGCTGGCCTCATTAAGGTTCTGAGGGGTGCGTAGAGTCACAGCAGGCTTATCATCAGTTGGGTCACCACCGATATTTAAAATCAACCAGCTGTTAGCGATTTGAATGACGGTTGGTTCGCCTTCAGTAACAACCTTCCCATCTAGAATCCGGAGATAAAACTCTGCCGATCGTTTCACGTCAGCGACGGTAAGGAAGTGTGTGAGGATAAAACCCTCTTTGGGAGGGATTTGATATTCTACTCCTTTGATCGCAGTTGAAGCATTTTCATCCTTCCTGTTTGTATCTTGCATTTATTATTGATCTATATTTATAATTATGAGTTTTTATCTTTTGCCAGTCAGAATCCAATTAAAGAATTTAATGTGTTGTTGTTAGGAAGAGTGAATTCTCTTATGAGGCAAATGTGCCCCCCTGCCGGAAATGTCCCTACATAAAAAAATTAATGTGTCATCTAACTATATGTACAAAAGTCATACAACTATATGGTTGGTAGATAAAAATCCGTCTTCTTTTTGACGGATAGCAAATGTCAGGAAGTGTGCCGCATCATCAACTCTCTTTCACTTGCTGATTACCTCCTCCCTGATATTTGTTCTCACACGTGGCATGATTCTTTCAGTGGAGTCTTATCTGCTCTATCTCGTCCCTTCTTTAGCTGCTGAGTTGCAGTCTTCTAAGGTCGTGTGAATTTTGTATAACTGATTTCTCAGAACTGGACAACAATTCGTACAAAGAGCACAGGAATGAATAGTCACTAAAATAATATGATATAGATCTGCTGAATCTTGTTTCAAGTTTGACAGGAAACTGGAGATATTTTTCTTAAGATCTAAGATCCATTATATAAGGCAGCTAACACGAATTACGTAGTGGCATACGAGACCCAACCAAAGGCTACATTTCTATTCAATCCAAATTCTAGATGGAGGAAGTCGTGAGTGTGAGTACTCAGTCATCTGCCAATGAGTCGGTCGAAGTCGTTACCAAACTGACCTCCCATGTTCTCGCCGATCTCGAGGATCGTTTGCCAGCATTGGACGAATTATACCGCGATCTGCACAAGCACCCTGAACTTTCAATGCAAGAGTATAGAACCGCCAGAGTCCTTGCACGACGTCTTCGTGACGCAGGTTATGAGGTGACTGAGGGTGTTGGACATACAGGAGTGGTTGGCCTCTTACGCAATGGCGCCGGTCCAGTTGTGATGCTCCGAGGAGACATGGATGCACTTCCCATCAAAGAGCGTACCGGCTTGGATTATGCCAGCAAAGCAGTGGGCACGATGCCGAACGGAAACACAATGCCTGTCATGCATGCGTGTGGTCATGATATACACGTAACATGCTTGATCGCTACGGCAGAGATTCTGGCCAGAGAACGCGAAACATGGTGTGGAACCGTGTTTATCTGCGGCCAACCGGGCAAGGAGCCAAGGCGATGCTACGTGATGGACTGTTTACTAAATTCCCTCGTCCTGACATATGTCTAGGCCAACACGTTTTACCGCTTGCCTCCGGTATGGTAGGACATAATTCTGGAGTAATCATGTTTGCATCAATCGACGTTGATGTGAGGCTATTCGGTAAAGGTGGACACGGTTCCTCGCCGGAGCTGACGATCGACCCAGTAGTTATGGCCTACTCATTAGTTATGAAGTTGCAGACTATCCGTTCACGCGAGCTTGCAGGAGACGTGCCAGCAATCATCACAGTAGGGTTTGTCAATGCTGGTGTAAAACACAACGTCATTCCTGACGAAGCCCACATCGGTCTGAGCATACGTACACAGAGTACAATTGTCCAGCAGCAGATCATCGACGCTATACGCAGGATGGCAGAGGCAGAAGCACAGGCCTTTCGTGCTTCTAAGCCACCTGAGATTACCACATCAGATGAGGTTCCCCTCACCAGTAACTGCGAGGCGATTGACCAGCGTATTCGTGCTGTCCATGCATCACTCCTCGGTTCTGATCACATAGTCGAGTTGCCCACAATGATGTTCAGTGAGGACTTCTCACAGTATGGTCTTCCAGGCCGCCATCACTACGATGGAGAACCGATTCCGTACTGCTACTGGGTATTTGGCGGCCACTCGCAGGAGCGCTACGATGCAGCGCCTGGTGATTCCTTTATAACGAAGCTCGCACACTTGCCCTCCAACCATCAGCCCAACTTTGCACCTCAGCCAGAATCCACACTTCGAGTAGGCGTGCGTGCACTCACTTCCGCAGCACTCGCCTATCTGCCGGCCGCATAGGCTGACCAAAAGGCAGTTTGTTAATCACTTACCGATTTTATCGTCATTTTCTTGTTACTGTTGAATTTATGTCCACTATAGATTTGACTACACCTTTACGATCCTTTAACATTTGCAAAGCTTGCCCACTTTGATTGGGTTTGAATTTATTTGTAGCTAGTCTAATCAGAACTCGTTTGGCAAAGTATACAGATTCTCCAGTAAGTGCTTAGTGTGACAGTATACAATTCGCCTGGCTTATTGTTTATTCTTTTAGGTGTCAAGTGAAAGTAAGGATTTGATGATGCACGACGAAGACATTGGATGGCTGTAATAGCAGACAATTTGTCACAAGTTCTTCCTTGTCAGTCGATCGATGACTTCATATAAATAAAGATCCCAACTGAGGAACACGTATCATTACCAATGGCCATTCATAAAATACCCGACAACATGAGGGTTGGACCTCCGGTACTAAGAGTCAGAAATATTGAGAACATGTTAGCATTCTACGAAAGCAGCCTTGGATTGCAGGTTAATAGAAGTTATAAATGTAATAATTCTGGTAATGACACCCATGGTGATGGTGATTATCCAATCTATGAACTTGGTTTCAAAAATAACAACTATTCTTCTCCTTACGAGCCGCTTCTAATTCTAAAACATGATCCAGATGCAGTAATGAGGCCGCTACATTCGGGACGAATAGCAGCAGGTCTATTTCATTTCGCTATAGTCGTTCCTGATAGAAAGAGTCTTGCCTTAACATATTTAGCAGTAAAAAACTCGGGAATACGATATGATGGTTTTGCAGACCACCTTGTTAGTGAGTCACTCTATCTTAGGGATCCTGAAGATAATGGTATCGAAATTTATCGTGATAGACCAAGTAACGAATGGCCTCGGAACATTGAAGGACAGATCATGATGAATACACTTACATTAGATTTGAATTCTCTGTTGGCTGAAATAACCACTGAGGAGCTAAAAGATAATGCAAACAAAGCATTTCCTACCGGAGCTAGAATTGGACACATACACCTTAGAGTTACAAGCCTTGAGAGATCTATAAAGTTTTATCACCAAAAGATTGGGCTGGACATAACAGTAGATTGGAGCTCGATGGGTGCGGCATTCCTTTCTGCAGGTGGATATCATCATCACATTGGGATGAATACTTGGTTTAGCCTAAATGGAAAAGGTCATTTGAATGGAGAGGCCGGATTAGATTATTTTACGCTAATAATCCCAGACAGACCATTTGTTAACTCACTTGCTTCACGTATGCGTAGTACTAATGAATCCAAACAGATAAACCGGAATCAATTGTTGGTTTCCGATCCAGATGGCATACCAATTCTGATTAGATCAAGCTAGTTTACGAAATCAACAGGTCTTATTTCAGTCTTATTGTCAACATATCCAACACCAAACGGCCTACTCAGCCTGCCTGTAATCGTACTAGCCAATTGACGATGGCTTCGAGCAATTACGTATATCTTAGAAATGTGAAGTGAAAGATGTCTCATTCGGTCGACGCTATTTCTATATTCTTAAGAATTTTCGGTTAATCCTAAGATAGTGATAAAGTCATAAACATAATAATGGTGTCTTTAGTAATACAGTATATATCAGATGTACTCAGCTTCCATGAATCAGAAAATAGGAACTATAGCCGAAAAGGATTTCGCTACATTAGATGAAGATACTATCATTACAGACGCGGTAAAAATAATGAGAGACAAGGGAATATCTTCTGTGTTCGTTACAAAATCATTAAAGAAGCAACAAGAAAAAAGACAAGAACCAGAGAACTATCCTATCGGCATCATTACAGAACGGGATATACTGTATCGTGTTATAGCCGAAAATAAAGATCCATTTAAAGTTACGATAGGTGAGATCATGAGTTCGCCAATTGTTGCAGTTGACGAAGATGTATTAATCAAAGATGCAATATCTTTGATGAGAAGAAAACACATAAGAAGATTATTGATAACAGGAACGAAAAGAATTTCTGAAAACACTCAAGCAAAGCAAGATGAGAAATTAAAACCAAGTGTTAAGACTATTGCCCCACTCGGCGCTGTAACACTAATGTCGATAGTAGGAAATATGCCAGCAGAGGGTCTGGAATTAGCTGAAATTGAATCCCCAACTCCAGGAAGCTCGGCGGAACAAGTGATAAGGATCGTATGTCCTTATTGCGAATCAAAATTTGATAACAAAGCAGATTTGTCAAAACATATCGATAGAATTCATATCGGGGCAGGCCTACTTGAAGGAGATATGCGTAAATGGTAGAGATTCTAAGATGTGCAGAAAAAATGAAATTCCGATAG
>CAVPXM010000003.1:0-20320 GCA_963709405.1 uncultured Nitrososphaerales archaeon | reverse complement strand
TCCTAGGCATCATTACTCCAAATGGTACTTAAGTATACGGCTATGGAAATATAACTAAAGCAAATAGTACAAAAGTAAATGGAAATACGATCTTTGATATTACTTCTATTACAAAAACATTTACTACAACGCTTTTAGCTGATATGGTAAAGCAAGGTTTAGTTAACCTAGACGATCCAATTGAAAGGTACCTTCCCGCTACTGTTAAGGTACCAAAAGGATTAGAAACCGTACCTACACTATTCAGCAGGTCTACAATTTTCTTTCAAATACTCCACTCCAAACTGAACCAGGAACCAAGGCTAACTATTCTGATTTTGGTATGGGTCTTTTGGGTTATATTCTGTCCATAAGAGCAGGTGTTCCATATGCCCAATTTGTTAAAGACAGAATCTTAAGTATGCTAGGCATGGTGGTACTGGAATTACAATGAATAGTACAGTAATGAGCCTTTCTGATGCTCTTAAATCCAGATTAACTAAAGGTCATATTCGTGGTAAAGAAGTTAATCTTGAATTGGTTCCAGAAGCAATTCAACCTGCAGGAGCATTATATTCAACTGCTAATGACTTGTTAAAATATGTAGTGCCTAATATCGGCCTGGCACTAACGTTACATCACAAGACGTCTTTTAATATTCCTTGACTTTGTTAATAGCTGACCAGCCACACCAACAAACCAAACGCCACCGATTTTTGATCCTATCCTTTCTATCCATGAACCTAAATATGTAAGTCATTCTTCATTCTGGGTAACCTTCTGAAGAATAATCAATAATAATATACTAACACTTTTTGTAGGTACATTATAATAAAATTATTTTAAGAGAATTTTTTTGAATCTTTAATCTTTTTCTTTAAACAAGTGAGAATCTTATAGAATAAAGATGCTATCCAAACAAACTTCATTAATCCTTGGTACAAGCGTTCTAATGATTACTTTGTCCCTGCTAGCAATAGCACCAATTGTTAGTAACGAAGTATTTGCCGGAGGGAAACATAATGACCACGGCAAGAAAGGTAGTCACAGTCATCATATATCGAGACATCACTCGAAGTTCAATGACTGCAATTTCAATCACTGGAATTCCCATCACTGGAAATTCAATCACTGGAAATTCAATAACTGCAATTTCAATCACTGGAAATTCAATCACCGGTAGGTTGCCGCCTGCGGTAGTAGTGCAGCTCGGAAATCATGCGTATGGACTCCACCCCCTGTTTTTTTCTTAAATGTTGTTTCCATACTCCTCAGCTGGAATCATATTTGCCATACATTCCTTGAAAGTAATAATATCATCATAAGAACTGAGTATTAGGCTATAACAGACACACCTAGAATGTTGAACCATAATTATTCCAGGATCCAGTTATCTTCCTAAAATAAGAGATAGGACAGTGTTTCCCCTAACCTGGTTATGCCTCATTCCTAAATATTTTTATAATCTGGCATCCCCTACATCGTATTAAAGGACACTATTTCCGATATGGTTATACGGGATCGATGAAAATACCGATATTATCCGATTTGTTAAAGCTTACTGAATATTAACAATCCTGGTGCTTATTGCGAAGACATCAAAGTAATTATAGTCATATATGGCAAAAGATTTCTACTGATCTTTATATTCAGATACCTGAAAATAAGATTCCGCTCCTAGATGTAGTGTATAATATAGTCTGCTGTTGAAGATATGGTATACCGTTTGTTCGAAAATGATATTTTATGGTTCGTATCAATAATAACACTCTCGATCGGTGTGACTGCGTTAATATTATTTACTCAGAGCAAGACTATTGAAATAACACTATTCATTTTGTTTTTTGAAAGGACTTGATCATCTTCTCTGCGACTGGCAAATATTTTGAGAAATTTGTTGTAGCTGCAGTATAATCAACAAAGTATGCTCTGCTTCCCATAATGGTTGCAATTTCTATAGACTTCCTCATTCCGTAAGACGGGTTAGTATATGTCCATACTACAGTATATGCTAAATTGCCTGCGAGTAGTCTATTGTTAGTATCGGATTCTATAAGATTAAAGCCAGGCAAACCCGTGGAATTTTTATGAGTAAGAGATCTTTGAAGATAATGATTTATGCTCACTTTTTGTAAATTCGGAAATTCCTTAGTTAGATCATCAGTCCCAATTCGAAAGAATGGCAGACCGTTATTTACATCTGGCAAATAGAAAGAAGCAATTTGAATTCCTGCTTGTCCTCCTGCACCAGTAGGATAATCATCAGCTTCGATTATCCAATTATGAGGATATTGTAACTTTATACCATATTTAGTATTAGCATATGTTGAGAAGAACCTGTAATTATTATTCTTATTATTAAAAGTAGCATTAGAAGTAGTTATTATTGTCTGTGGATTTAGTGATGATGAGACATCTAATATATTCCTCCCTAATTCTTCTTCAGCTAAATTGAGATATTTCCGCCCATTTTCATAATCACCATTTTCTAATGATTGAATAATACTTTTTATAAGCAACAATATTGTCAATGGTTGAATCATTGGAGTGCGTACACCGGCACTATTATTATTTCCTACAATTGCTAATGATGACGATAGTTCCTGTTCGGCTCCTTTTAGGTATGTAATTGTATTGTTGATATTATTACTCTGAAATTCTTGGATAGCATTATCGACTAGCATTTTCGCTACAACTGGTAATTTCATTGTTCTAGCAACAATTGTAGTAGCTGCTGCCGCGGTGCCAACAGGTTGAATGTAAATAGAATATCCAAGCAGAATAACAACAACTGTTGACTGAAATACTAAAACAGTGCATAAAATTGTAATTACAATACGTAATAAAATTTTAACTTGAACTACTGCTTCCACTATCAATACTAATAGATAATCGTGGATAATCATAATTATGGGTATCTATAGATGATCTAGTTAGCAATATTTCAGCCAACCCTCTATTTCCTAAATACATTTAACTTGGATTTTCTGTAGCTGATGAGTAGATGTGACGTTACAAAAGATGGTTGAACATCTAATATGATATTCTTTAGAAAGAAGTAACCTGACAAAGGAATAGGCTCTCGCTACTATTACGAGGATTGTAGGGCATGGGTTCGTGCTAGTAAGAAGTCCACATTGTTGTGGATCTGGCACATTCTATGACACTGATGACATTCCATGTAGTTATAGATTTAAATTAATGAATAATCACTGCGGTGACAGGGGTTGGAAAGAATCCCCTGTGGCGATTATCAAATTTAATAAGATTACATAAACAGTCACCTGTTCTATATGAATTTCCTGGACTAGATTAAGGGATTAAATAGTGTCCTAATATCGGTTTTACATGAGTCATGAGCACAAATTGAATATCGAGACAGTAACGAAAAAATAATCTTGGTATTAATAGATTGGTTGCCAAGGCATTAAAAGATGATAAGGATGAAAACAAGAATAATCGTATACAATATCCTTGTCCTGTAGCAAATAGATTTGAATGTCCTTATGAGAAAGGAAAAGGATCGGATGCAAGGTTTAACGTTGAAAATCTGTTTGAGTTGGCCAGCATTGCTTTTGTGGTAGAAATTGCCTTAACCGTAGCCAGAAAAGATAGTTCTATTCTTCGAGTAAAGAATAGAGAAGATCTTTATCAAGCACTAACAAGTCGAGAAATGTTTGATATGGTGCTGAAACAAGGACTTGATTACGTATCAGACAAAGAGATATTTTATGATAAGTCCAGATTTGATCAATTACAGAATGATAAAAGGGATAAAATTGTGGATTATTTTATGAATACGTTATAATAATGACTCTCCGCCATGGGGTATTATATCAATCACTTTTTTGATAACAGTCTCGTATTCTTTAATAGTTGGTTTGGACTATGCAAGCATTCTACATAGCAACAGATTCTTCATTGCGAAGAATAATTGCAAAATCTCCACAAAAGGAGTATGATTTCCTACAGTGCATAGGCCGTACTGAGGCGCAACGTATTGTAACAAACAAGGTGGAAAATATCAGTAAACAGGTGTACAATAAAATTCAGGATGATAATTCCATCCTCGCAGGTAATCTTTTCTATATCCTTCCTTGCATATTTGTTGTAATCCCAGTTTACAATTGGATCTATCTATAATTTTTTTATTTGGTCAAGCGTAAGATAGAATGTCTGTCCGCCGGGAAGTACCCTTTGGAATACTTCGCAGCAAACAGAAGACAAACGAGAAAAGATACAGGGATTATCATTGGCGAAGGAATGCTATGCGATGAGATTGGAATTACTTACAAATGCCACAGTGGTGGACCATGCTATTAGGTTTGCATCAGAAATGCGAAATCCCTCATCAAAAGTTAAACGTGTTCTGGCTTTGGTTCCGTTTCCAAAGGCATTATTTGTAGTGTTGATAAGATTGTAATAGAGTTAGGGGTTGTTTTTATCAAACCTTGTAAAAAGGAGAAAGATGATAGGAGAGTATGATTCGGACAGGTTATAATGTAATAGTAAGTACTCTTCAATCCCTATTTGCAAAAAGAAATTGAATGAACATTCTGACTTGCAAGATAAAGTATGCAAAATGATCATGATAAAGCAGTTTGTGAATAACTCTCCCGGATATGATGTTCAGTTTAGACCTTACTTCGGAGAATAAGATCAAATATTATTATCTTATTACATGTGGATAAGTAAAACTTTAGATCTATTCCCAATCATTTCTATTGCTTAGCCCAGATTCATAACTATTTTGGGTGAAATGCGTCATGTACATATCATATTCAATTAACCTTACGTAAATCAAACCTACTAAATTAGTAAAAGGGAAAAGCTAAATAAGCAAAACAACCGAACCCCTTTACATGCTGGGACAGAATCCCACAGAATAACCACTTCATATAAAGAAGAGAAGAGTCTTGATACTATCGGATTTCCTGACCTTTTTAACAATATATTATGATACTTACCTAGTACAACATTATAATCTGAAGGACCTAAAGCCTCTGGACCTACGAGATAATATATAGCTATATGTCAACACTTAAGATGGCTGCCATAAATCTTTTTAAGACTAGCACATATTTACTTTATAAAAATCCTATACTCTTCTTATTGCCTTCTATAGGCTCTGTCATATCTATTGTATCAGAGGTTTTTTTTGTTATAGGACTTCGTAATAACAATAACCAAAACTATTTCCCTTTTTCAGACATTGTAATTCTATTTTTATTTTTCATATCATTTACTATAGCTTACTTCCAGCTATTCATCGCAAGAAAAGTTATATTAAAAACAGCATTTAAAACTAAGAATTACCATAACGTAATAGTCATAGAGCTTCTCATAATTTATTCAATTTATGCATTAGCACTAACAGGTATTGGAGGTTATGAAAGTGATATGAGGAAGAGCTTAGCTTCTGTAAAGTCAGATCGTTTCTCATTGTATATATCTAAGGTCAATACTTATAATGACCATACAATTTTATCCATTGTTTCCTCTGGTATCACTATAGTTTTACTATCAGTAATTGTTTCTATGTTCTTTAATGCTTGGATGATACGGTATGTCTTGATAGGAGCTCAAAACATAAGCAGCGGTAGATATAGTCTTTATGAATCTTTCAAAAACATATTTAGTCTTACAATACAAGAAAATGCTAAAGATAAAAAGAAAGATATAGCATCGCTGTTTATTGTTACAACATTAATCTCAGTTATTGAATTTGTACTTACAAATATGGCAGTTCTTCCTATTGCAGATATTTTAAGCCTTTATGTGTTACAATTTGTAGTCCTAAGTATAATAGAAGCAATTTATTCACCTTTCTTTTTAGTATACTTCTTTCTAACTTTTTCGTCATGACCGTTCTATTTATTACATGGTAATAAGATTCTCATTTAGATTTATTATTTTGGAAAGCCAACAAAAGAGAATTGGTTCTTAAAAATTTTTTGATCTTCCTTATCAAAGTTTATTTTTCTTTTTGATTCGATATTCTTCATTAACTGGAGCTTTATCCTGACCCAAGATTTCCTTTAGTTTTTCTTCTGATTCTTTTCCCTTCCACGAATCCAACACTTTGATGACATTATCTTTAGTATCTGGAGTAAAATCCCTTAATAACAGCCACCATCCTAATCTACATGACCAAATGGTTAACAGGTTAGGATATTATTCTCTAATCTAACAGAATCTTTTAAAATGGGCTGTCAGACCTGCGCCAAGTGATGCAAACAAACATCCCGAATCCAAATACGCAAGATCTGTTTTATAATAAAGAGGACATAAAAAAATATGGCTACTACTGATGAAGGACTGCAAAATGAATTTCTAAACGTTAATGGAATTAGAATGCATTATGTAACAATGGGAAACAAAGGTATGATATCTTTGTTAAGGCGTACAACGAGACTAGAGAACACGGAGGGATAAATTGCCTCACTCCATCAGAAGTGTTCCTACAAAGATTAATTACATCCACCATACGTACAAAAACTAAGCAGCAAATTGTAAGCCATGTAGGTAATTAGAAATGTAACCTATCTGTGCAAGTACAACAACTAGGTAGTATAAAAAGAATCAGAATAGAGAGGATCTTTAATTATATCGATGACTTCAGAGTTAATCACAATTTCTTCAACTTATTCATTTGGTTTAATCAGAACTTATTCATTCGCTTGGACATTTTGTAAAGAACAAGAATATACATCCAAGCTGGTTTATACAATCAATCAGAGGAAGGGAGGCTACGACAATAATAATAATAATAATAATAATAACAGATTCCTATTGCGTTTCGTAGTTATTATTAATGTCATTTCTGTCATTTTCATTTCTTTCCTCTTATCTTTCCTCTCTAAACAGAGGTCAAATTCAAAATAAGCAATCTACTTGCTCTAAAATTAGACAAGTAGAAAATTTAGTATTTAGGAAAGTATCACATAATAATGGGAAGGGTATTTCACCAATACAAAACGCTTAGGCAGATATCATGATCCCAATACTAATAACAATACGAGTACCCAGGCTTTGACGCTGATAACAATCTTCTTGTACTCATAACTGCAAACATGGTTATATAGAACATCAAGATGATTTACTAAATAAATGGCGATATTTCTCGATGTACATCCTATGGGGAGAACGAGCAGAAGAGACTTTAAGGCAAATCCAAGTATCACCCAAAGACGAATTTGGGGTAAGTCATGTAAACGTTCTGTTCAATCCAGAAGCAGATAAAGTCTATTGCATTATTGATGCTCCAAGCAGAAAGATGCCGTTGAAAAGAATCATGATAAACTTGGAATCAAATGTGAATGGATTATGGAAGTTAAGACAACTGCTTAAACTAATATGCCACTTGCGCTTGACAGCTTGATGCTGAATCCGAGAAAATAGCAGCAGTGAAGTTTTACGATTTTGGAGATATCAGAAAATAGTGTTGATGACAATAAGAAGATTTCAGGTACCAATACGTGGATGACTAAATAGATATTAAAACCAAACTTACGAGATGATTTGTCGAGCCTTTTTCTCAAGGCATCGTTCAGTTTAAGCCCAGTCACGCAGAGCCATAGTCACGTTTGGAGTAGTCGGAAAGTTCACCTTGGTATTACAGGTATGCCATCAATATCTCTGCTCCCACTATCGTAATCACTAGTTCCACAACATAGCATTTTTTTTGTTATTGTGATAACTGCTCGATCATCTTTATCTTTGTGCCAAACTTCTCTTTACTACCTGCGAAAAATATAGATCAAAGACTGCTATTGTGGAGAAGGGCGATCCAAATATCACAACAATGCCATGCAGCTATTCTCTATTACGGAGTCATTGACAATTGGATTCGATCGTAAAGGCAGATGAAAAAGCCACACTAAGGATATTATGATAATATATAATCCTTGTCTCGCTTCTATCGCTAACTAATTCATGGATTACATACACTAATGTATTGCATCCCACCGCTCCCATGAATCTAACCAAATAGTTGTTGCAATTTCGGAATATTTCTTCTCGTTTGAAAATATTCGCTGATCTTTTATCGTTTTAATATCTTCATCGTTCAATACATGAATATGCTGATGCGGACTATTATACTAAATTTATACTAAACTTCCAGTGGAGAAGTCTCATGAGAGTAACCTAAAGCCGCTCTGATCTTTGCCGTTCAACTAATCTACCGTTAGAAAAGGTAAAACCGACAGTATCATAATCAGTCTCTCGCTTATATATCCGCTACAGTAGCGGATCCTTGAAAGATAAGGTTGTTTGCTGAACATTCAAGGTGGGCATGATTATCCAAAAATACTGAAATTCAATTGGCAAAATGGCTCAGACACAGTTAATCTAGTCCTCACTAACCCTAAATTGGTTCAGGCAGGAAGCCCTGTTGCTGTTACTAATGCTACGATATTCGAAAATCCTGAATATCTACGGTTGAGTGGTAACGGTACACTAAGTGTGAACATTGCCGGCAAAAACGAAACGACAAGCACTCCAACAGTGTGGGAGGTCAATTATGGACACTAGTCATTCAAGTATCAAGTAGCATAGTTTTTTGCTACTACATAATTTTTTTCTTATTTGTACGCTACATTTGCTACAAGTGATTGATTTTACCTCACTTCTATAGACTAGATTAACATAACTTGGATTTTATCTTACCGCACAGTTTTCATTGAAAGTGTTGTACGCTTGCGGTTGTAGGTATGGCCTATTTGCTCCTCCCATACGATGACTTTTAGTTTCTTGGAGAACGATGATGTGGTTTAATAGAAAGAGAGCAGTTGTTAACTCATCCTGTATACTAAAGTGATAGTTTGGAAGAGGAATAACTATTCGAAGCTCATTCATGGTTGAGTTGTGGGGTGTTCCCGATTCACTAATCTATAACTATAAACTTCAACTAAGACTTTTGATGAAGTTAGGAAGGCTACTTTGAACTTTCCATCTGAGGAAAATCTTGTTTCAATCCTTTGGCACTGCTCCTCCTACAACTCCGTTCTCCAAAATATCTAAAACTCGCTGGCTTGTAACCTTACCTTTTTCTTCCGATAGTAGTAGTAAATTATTTATTAGTATTCGATGACCTCAAGGAGTATACTCCTTACTAAATCTGCAAATTTTTCATTACAGAGCAGCTTCTTACTTACGTCCAAGAGATGATAATATTGACTGAGTTATACCTGAGGATTACAATCTATTCAGCAAGGGTTTGGCATTCTTTGCAATCAAGTATAAGATATTTAGGAATTTAGGCACCGTAGATAAAAAAACTAATTTGTCTCAATTGTATGAATCACGAGAATCTAATTCTGTGTGAACAGATTAATGCGCATCAATAGCATATGGTGTTTGGGACGATTTGAATCAGTTAGACCATTTATAAACCCAGTACAATCCTAATTTTGAAATAGTCCAAATAATATAGAAGCATGTAATTTTTTGGACATTCTTACCTTGAAAAGCTGTGGGATAAATGTTTATATTTCCTATACCTGTAAACCAATCTTATCAATGAAAGAATTAACAATTTTTATTCCTCAGGAAAAATTATTTGAAGTGACAGAAATTCTTCAGAAGCATAATGTTGCTGGTTTGACTTTCACTGACGTTATGGGTGTTGGACGTACTAAACATGACCCGATCCCTGAGCAAGTGAGGATGTTTATGACTGGAAAAACGATCATTCCAGATTTCGTGAAAGGATCCAAAGTGGAAACAATTGTGGGGGATTCTGAGGTGAAAGCGATTGTTGATGACATTTTGATTAGTGTAACAGAAGGAAAGCATGCCCACGGTCGCATCTTTGTAAAGGACGTCTCTGATCTCTTTGTTCTTGGGTCAAATGTTCATGGAGAAGATGCCCTAAAGATCTAAGAACATTCTATTCATGTTATTGATAGGGTTATGGTTCCCCCTTTGAATGATTCACATTTTTTGAATTGCACCATTGCTTCGCTAAAATTTATTAAAACAGTAACAAGATAGTCATATAGTATTAGTGCCAGTTAGAACGATTATATATCGAAATAATGTTCTAGCCGACGTCTAGCCACAAGTAGATTTTAGGGATATTAATCTCCAAATTGGTTTAAGACTCGCTGTGAGTTGGCAGGCATGAAGCCAATTAACATAGAAATTCTAATGAATCATTCAACCGGTATCTCAGATTCATACTACCGAGCTACTGAATCTGAACTTTTGGAAGATTATCTTAAAGCTATAGATTCCTTGACAATAAATAATCAAAACAAATTACAAAAACAAGTTACAGTTCTGAGTGAAAAAAGCAGGGAAGAAAATTTCGAGATGAAGACAAAACTTTATGAAAGAGATAACGATATCGCTGAACTGAAGGCTGCGGTTGCATTTTTGACAGATAAAGTTAAGGTAATACCTAAGAGTTGAACACGATTACCTTCACATCTCTGTCAGTATTCTGAAGATATTTTCGTTCCTATGATTGAACCTGAACTCTATTTCCTTTAAATAAAGTTCAAAGTATGATTTCGGTACACCTCGGTAGTGATATAGCCATGTCTTGGCATAGCTCCAGAATCCTTCGATACCATTGATATGAGTTGCATCATCTCTAACATATTCTTCCTTTCCATGAAGTATTATCTGATGTTTACCTATCAAATTCAATGTAGCATATGCAGTATGATCATCCGTGTAATACAAGGAACCTTTCTTTGTATGTTGTTTTATCAATGGGATCAAAGTATCATGTTTTCTGTCGGATACAGGGAATGTGATGACCTTGCCATTTCTCTGGTATATTCCAAATACTAGGTTTTTACCTTCAGATCCCCATCCACGTTTTCCTTTCCTATGTCCACCAAATAATGCTTCGTCTATTTCTAATTCTCCAGACAACTTCTTTAACTCTTTTAGTTTCAGCAACGACTCATTGTAGATTGATTGTCTGAATACTCTGAATGTCTTCTCTATCGTAGTCAAACTAAGTGGTACATAAAACCTGATCCTGTATGCAGGTACTCCTAGAGCGAATAGGTACGTAAGATGTACTAGTTTATCAAGCGAAAAGTTGAATTCTCCGATATACGTTCCTGTAAACTCTCCAAACTTGTATTTACAACGTCTGCATCCAAATCTCTTATCTTTAAGATGATATAACAATCGGTATCCACATCTTGGACATTGTCTCCTTCCCTTCCATCTAGCATGACGAAAGTACGCAGCACTTTTTGTCACGCTTCCAGCGAGTTCTATTGGGCTGTATTCACGCACGCAGCACGAATGTACCAGTCAAAATTATTCTTTATTTCTTGTTCCAAATGTTTGGGTATTACCAAAGTTAATGCAGCAATTCTACTAATGAGCCGGTGTGAAGGAGGCGGAAGTGCATGAATTGTATAGACGGTACTGGAAGCTACAGCAACTTTATAGTCTTTACCAGGTTCATCAACATGTTAAAGAGGATATTTGGGCCATCGTAGAACTCTACAGATTGATCGAGAGCTGCAGGTATGGATCTTAAGCATGTCAAAAAACTTCTCGAAATTGCCAATAATGAATTGCCAATCGTACAGGCTAAATACGAAGGATTACGAAGAGAGGTAGATCTCCTAGAATCTAAGAAGGAGAGTCTAGAGAAAGAAATATTTGATTTACATGCTACTTTGGTTCAATATCGTACATCATACAGAGAAGAATCAGCTCTAATAGACACTCTGCATCAAGAAAGACTTGAACTGAAAGAATCAGCAAGAGAATTCGAGAATAATAATGAAGAATATATCAACAATAAAGAAAGAGGTAGTAACGAAGTTGAGAATGCACTAACAGATAAAGGAATATTATCATCTAGAAATATCATGATAAAAGAGAAAATAGTTTACTAATGTAAAGTGACCCAATGAAGATCTATCCATTGATCTATTCAATCATATCAGTGTGGATTCAATAAATACTCCTGGCTATTTTTGTGAGATCTTTTTTAAGAACTTTATTTTTTCATTAACATCTCCTTCTGGACGCAAATTGAAGAGGAAACTGTGGGTAACCAGGTAATGAATTAAGATTTGATTTATCCAACTCGCTTATTTAAGTGGGTTTGAATTTTCTTTTGAATTGTTTAGAAAATCTATACTGCTTCTTATGTCTTCATACTTTGGAGTAGAAGAATGATCTTGACCACATGTCCTGCAAATATTGTTCAGATCGACAAAACAATCTATAATTTTGTTAATATCTGTATTGGCAAATTCTTTATGTGGACTTGTATTCTTCCTCATCGGAGCACCTCTTCATTTGAACTGGCCAGTCAACAGATGTTAGTAGTGAGATTTCGGGTTCCCTGAACGTGGTTTCCCTTTTGTGAATGTCTGAAATTATTAATCGTAATTCTATGTCTAGACTTATCCCCAATATGCATATATTGTATAGATTTTTTCTGAAATAAAAAAAGACGAAAAATTAGAATATTTCTTATATCTGTGTAATTTCAGCCCTATCTTCCGCTGATCCTCACATAACTATATAACCATATAATGAACCGCTCATTTGAGCGGAGGCCTTCCCAGGATTATCAACTAGTTTATATCAAAGCAGAGTTTGTACCAATACAACACAACTAAATAATACTTAATACTCATCTTCGACATGGAATTTTGATTCACTATCGAGATCAGAAAATACTTTCTTTGTGGATTATATTTGTAGATTATCCTCTAACCCTTTTTCACCTAGGCTAAAATATGTTTCCTTATCAGGATGATAGGGACTTTTAACAATTCTCGCAACTATTATGATGCGATTACAATGGATATCCTACTAGTACCTAGAACATGGAGTACCATAAAATGAGTCACGAAATTATCTTCGATATAGCTACCGTTGGAGGCGGCTTCTTGATAGGCATTTTAATTGGATATTTTCTTCGCAAACTACTCAAACTTGTCTTATTTGCTCTAGGCGGAATACTTTCTTCCCTAATGTACTTACAATACCAAGGATTAATAACAAAGAACATGGACAAGATTCAAAATATTGCTGATAAAGTTATAACTGCCATACCAAGTCCATCAGCTGTCATCTCGCAAATAGAAGGCCAACTTAATATTGTTTCATACAGTATAGGTGATTTGGCCATTCCGTTTACAGGAAGTATGGCAATTGGCATTACTACAGGTTTTTTGAGAGGATGAAAATTAGTTTGAATTTTGGCATACTAAATAGGGTAATTGTGAAGGTTTCTATCTAGACCTCAAATTTACAGTTATGATCTATTTGATATTATTGATTAACAGACAGACGACAAGGGTAAGCGCTGCCTACGTAGTATAGTACCAAATAAATTAATTGGCCCATTAAATGCAATTCAGTTATGATATGACTACTCATCTGCATGTGTGAAAGGATCTCTATCCACAAATCCCCTGTCGTCTATCATTAGCGGGACACTAAAGTAGGGTCTGTAGGGATGTTTTTCTAATATTGCTCTGCGATAGTGAAATCCATAACCTTCAATATTGACGATATACTTGCTTGAATAGGAAAGGACATTTCCACCTATCGGCTGACTTCTCGGCTTCAGAGTATGGCTGTAGATTTGAATGAACTTGATTTGTTATTACGACTGCAATGTCGTTCGTCTGTGCTATCCGCAATAACATGTGCAAATACTTGTTCATTTTGGACTGTCTTACAGTTAGCTGACGATCGTTCGGGATATTCCAATTTGTACAAATGAGTCATAGAATCAAGGATCAATAGTTTAACATCGGATTCAGATTTAATTTTGATTTTAGCGGATTCAATGCATTGTTCCTGCTCACTTGTAGTACCTGCTTTTGCAACAGTAGTGTTTTCTAATATTTTGCTGGGATTTAATCCTCGAGTCCGTGCAATAGATTTGATCTTATGGTCCTGAATCCGTCCTGTGTATCGATGTAAATGGCCCTGTAATATGGAGATAGGACTGCGCATAATAGATGGCATAGGTGTGTCTTCCGAACTTTTGATGCTCCATAAAATAGAGTAATAGCACCACATTCCAACCCCCCATCCAGTAGACAATCAATATTTTTTGAACCAGTTGAAAGCCGTTCCTGTTTTTGATTTTTATCGGCAACTTCAACCGCAGATTTAAAAGTGACAGTATCTGAGATAGTATCTTTGTCAAACAAATCAAACCTCAAATTCCTCTCAATCCTAACCAACAATTGCATACTACATTAGCCAAACGATCTTTACTGACATATTTGGGCCCACAATTCGTGTCAAATTTGATTCACAACCCTTTCGGCCCACATTCGCATTGGTTCTCGATTGGGAGTTAACGAAAAAGGAAAAAATAATGTAAGAACAAAATGTGGTAGATGGGTGCCTGAACATGGATTCAAATCCTTAAGGTATAGTCACCTTTGTGATAAATAGCCAAGTAACTAAGCGAAGATACACTTATGGGTTAACCAGAGGCCTCAAGCATATTCTCATCAATAATAAAGAAAAGGGGTTTGCAGGCTTTCAGTTATCGTGAACTAATGATCGAGTTTGTAAAAATAGATTCCGAGACTGTAAAAATGCCTATGAAACAATAATTAACTATGAGTCAAGAAGTTGTGTTAACTGTTGGTAATTGGACTATTCCATTTTCATCAATAGGACGCTCAACATAAGGCTCTCTTGCTTTAATTGCTCGATTAATTAGTATTTTCATTAAATCGTTAGCTGGAATTTTTACTTTTGAATTTATTGGTTCTTGTTTTGGTTTCTGTTTTTCTTTATCTCTAAGTTGTTCGATAAGTCTTAAATGCTCTTTCCTTTCTGATTCCAATCTGTCGACTACTGACTGTAGTGGATTTTCTCTTTTTATTTCTTCTTGCTCTTGCTGTTGAATTGTTCTTGATATCCCGGTATACTCCGCTACAAGTGGCGCAGGATCCATTAATGATGGTTCAGTACCTCCATTTGTTATAATAAATCGTTCTAGAATCTTTTGTGACGCAGGTGTCTCGATCGATTCCGTAACTTTCTTCTGGTCCTTCTCTTCGTCAGACTGTTCTGTAACTCTCTTATCTTCGTTTGCGGAACCGTTCCGCAAATTCCCTTGTCTTATCTTGGATTTTTGTTTATATTCCTCTGGCAAGCGATTTCTGATATATTTGTCTGATACTATGTCATCAAAGTCTTTGCAGATCTGTGTACATATATGCTCTTTTGGGTGTAAGTCATCTTCAAGCTTCTTAGCCAGTAATAGCAGCTCTTCCTTCGTAGGAAGATATCGTTGAGCTCTATTGCGTAGTCTGTCCTTAAGTTCAGAATAGCTCAAGCGTCCATTTTCATTTTCTTGATCATTTACGTTTTTATTCTGTATTTGGTTAAAGTCATCTGTTGTAACCATAACAAGATTTGTGCAACCGCACATAAAATAAAAAAATAAAATATATAGATTATTCTCCGTTGTTCATCATATGTACTAGCATATAACACGGCGCTTATATGGGAACAAATGTGACCGTTACTTTCTGTATGGCGAGCCAACGTAAGTATTACCTAATAATGACCTATCATATATTGCCCATGCACTATTGTCCATGCAACTTAGACGTAATGTACGTCCTGCGTTGGCATTATTTCCGGCTAGGAATAGACCGTGACGTCCGTTATTTACTACTCTACAATTAAATTTGCATTTTTTTCGCTGTCGATACGCAATTCTCAATGAGAGCTCTCGCGAACAGCACAACACCACCTTACTTGTCATGATTATCATTTAAACTATTGTAGAGGTATTTTGTAGTTAGCCAGTTTTATAAGACTTAATTAATTCTTCCCATTTCCTGTTTGTCTCTTCTATTTTGCTCCACCTGTTATATCGTTTTCGTATTATGCTTCCTGCCTTACAATATTTTATTATTTCCTCCCAATAGTAAACAAATTGCTTTTCATCTCGATTGCAGTCTCCACGCAACAGTTCTATCTCTTGCCATAATTGTGTTACATAGTAAACCAGGTGAGGTCTTAAACTTAAAATGTATTCTTGATTCATTTGGGGATTATCAAACATAGATTCAAGTTCATAACAAAACATTGCTGATAACAAGGAAAACAAGAAATAATAGAAGTAACTAAATTGTGACAATGGTAATAATATGAAAACGTAGGATAACAGGATCTTTTAAGGATCATTATATCATACATAGGCGGAAGTCCTATATCCATGACTTGGTCGCCAAGTTTAGTATATCACAACCTTCTTTTTTCCTTTTTGGTATGGCGGGTACAACTATTGCAGCGATTAATAACAGAAATAATGGATAGTGGAGAAGAGATCTTGTGAGGTAACGAAACTTTTCCTGTAAGCAATTCTGTACTAGTCGAGCTCAAGACATTCTTATTTTGATTTCTCTTGATGCGACGAACGCAACAAACACTCTCAACTATGACAAATTGGAGCAGAAAGTTGTACAAACCATAAGCAAACACGTGTTGTAGTTCATGACAACTTTGACGCATATGCAATTGTAAATATGAATAAATATTCCAATGTAATCCAAAGTCTATACATAAACGAGAAAAATTTCATCGCTACTTTTCCAAGACGTTCTCTCTTCCTTCGTTAATCAGATTGTATCGAATAAATATTCTCCTGTTTATGCCTGTTAACAATGCAAGAGAGATTACTAACAAGAAATCAAATGCTATGGTTGCAAGCATTATTGTTGATTCATCGGCTGGGATTAATCCTCGTGGACTTGATGAGAACAAACTGCCAATGAACAAGACAGATATTATTATGCGTAATGTTGTTCCTACTACATATGCAAAATGAATGTGAGTTCCACCCTTCACATAAATCGAACCCGACCTGGATTCCTTCCAGAACGATATGAGCCGATTTGAATGTAAATATGAATACTGTTGTAGTCCAAAAAACAAAATAAGATAAGGAATAAGATAGAATATTGGAACTCCAACATCATAAAATGAATCAAATATAACAATAGAACCTAATATTGAGAAAAAAACAGTCTCAACTTTTACCTTTCGCTTCGTTATTTTCCTCCCATGTTTAGCCCATTTGAGTCTGGTAAGAATTAGAATAATGATAACTATACCATAAAGTATAATTTTACCGACATCTACACCGTGTGTGGTTATCGATTCTTGTACGTCTGATAGATGGGGCTTTGAATAAAGATTATTAAGGCTAAAAGCGTGTGTAACTTGCATTGTTGAGAGTCCAACGAAAATAGCAACTATAGTAAATAGGAGTATCGACGTACAATCTCTGCCATAATCGACATTTCGCTTTGTTATTGTTTTATTGCACCATAGATAGACCGATATCATCCCAATTTTAGATTTTCTGCTAACTTTTTATTATACTGCGGACAGATCGAATTGCAACATTAACTGGTCATTCCCCATCGCATAATTCTATTACATTATGTTGGGATTAGAATAGCTACAGACTGATTGACTGACTTGACTGACTAATATTATTAATGTTCACGAGATAAGGGATGCCTCTAATTTGTCATACTTACGGCGTTTTTTCACTTGTCCTTATTTTACAAAATCCGCTAGATATTCTTGGCAGACCTGTCCGGATGATTTAGATTAAATCCGACAACTTCGGAACTAAAATTTAGGTACGAATGCGAAGATAAAGTTACTTCACCTGCATAGACCTACCCTTATACGTATCATGTTACCAGTTTTCTATTTCGGAGAGATCTCCACCAAGAATGCTGCAGATTCGGGAGTTGACTTAACAAATATTCGTCCCTCACCCTTACGTCTCAGAGCTGCCAACACATTTGAGATACTTTCAATAGTAGTTAATAATTCACCAAGCACAAGTATTTGGCTCATTGAACAATAAGTTTAATCCTGACACGGATTACAGAATATATATACCACTTGATTGCCATACGTGAAGATCTAGATGCAATAACTTCAATATTGTATCAGGTTTTTGAAATGCCTTCATTTAAAAGAGACTATGATGTTGCATTTGGAAAGATTGCTGATATCTTATCTCGTTATGGAATAATTGAAAATCCAAGGAATTTACGCTTTAGATTTACTTTGTGTATGCAAGAGTTTTTTGATTCTGTTCCCCAAGATCAATGGAAGATAGAAGATCCTGCTTTTATCAAGCAATCCGAAGTATTTGCAATTACAAAGTTTAAAGAGTGGATAATAGAACAGATCACCTAATTTATGGAGATGTATGTCCTAATGAAAAGCCCATTCTTGTCAGAAAGGAAGATAGAAGTAGAAGAAACATACAACGGAGAAACATTTAAGAAGGCTCGTTTTATTGTAATTGATCCAAACAGCAGTAGTGATGGCGGTAACAATCAAAAGAAGTGTCCAATATGTGGCCCTACTCGATTACTTTCATGTTCTACACAGAAAAATTGAGTTACGGGGGTTCTGAAAAAGCAGAGACATAAGATTTCGCCTTACTTTATATTTCTATATTCATCAATTAGCATAGTAATACCATTTTTAACTTGTACTTTTTATTGAAATACTGAATATCAAATCAAAGAAACTTACTTACTTTTCTATCTACACATCCAATACTTGTGATTTCTCCTTCGAGTCTATATGTTCTTAGCTGATTTAAAGGAAAGCCAATAAGTAGATCAGTTAACTTTACTTCACTATTACTTTTCCTTTCATCCAGGGATGTAATATACAATAGTAATTGTATACTCCAGCTTTTTCAAATGTCAGTGTAAATGAGTTGCTTGCGTTTGGTGGCCCCTTTCCTTTGGGAAAGAGTAGACCAGTTAGTTAAGTTAGTTAGTTAGTTAGTTAGCAACTGATGCGCTAGTAATAACACATGGACAATTTGCTAGGCTGGAAGGAATGTTACACTTTTCATCATCCTCTCATGCTCCTGAGATATAGTCATTACTGTCGCAGAAGCCAAAAATTCTTGCAGGTAGGCTGGCGTGGACATAGGAAAATTCAGACAAATCCCACCGAATATCATATTTTGGCATGTTTAACTAAAAAAGGTAAAAGTATCGATGAGATTGCAAAGGATTTTGAAAACAATTTTGAGTTAGTATCTGTCTGGATAGATTACATGATAGGAATAAATTGGATATATAAGGATGGTAGCGATAACAAATGGATAGCCACAGGTGAAGGAAAAAACCGGATAGAAAAATACTATGACATAAGAGACGGTTAACACAAAGGGATGAGATATAGATGTCTGTACATGCATATAGGACTATATTCACATATCTCATACAGCATGAAATGTATACGATCGATTTATATCCCGTTATTGGTCAATTTTGCAGGAATGTCAAAAGAAACAACCGCTTTAATTAATTATGATTCCTCAAGTTTAATTGCTAAAACACCTCATCGTTCATCGTCGTCATCACCGCCAATATTCATTTTATGCGATAACTGTTATTGGTGTGCAACTTATTTGGATAAGACTAGAATACCAGGGGAGAATAGGTGCCCACAGTGCGATGCGAATAATAACGAATTAACTAGCTTTCCTATTATGTCAAATGAATCATTTACCCTTGACCATAGTGACAAACGTGGAGTAGAATTAGAATTTAGGCACAGACAAAAGGCTAAATAGGATACCATCAGTATGAACGAGAACTGCCTCTAATTGCTGATGGACTAAATAGTCATAACAACAATTCTGATAATCGTTCATCCACTATTGTGTATATGTTACCAATGTTGAGAAATATCTTCAGATTGTTTGTGTTTAATACATAGTTCGTGACGCAGTCATTTTTCAACTACTAAGACGTCCTGTTATGATCTATGGTATTTCTAGATAAACTTAAATCGATGGCTTACGCCGTTACAATATAAATAAATTGACAATTTCAAAACAAAAACAACCAAATATTCTTGTCATTTGGGGTGATGATATTGGAATAACCAACCTCAGTTGTTATTCCCATGATGGGTTACCAAACTCAAATTTTCTTCAAGGACGATATATACTGGTGCGAACCCAGAATTACCTCAAAAAAATTAGGTCTTTCAACTTAAAAAGGATGAGAGATGCTAATTATTAAACCGTATGGAAAGTAATTGAAAGTTTTGTTGCACCATGTCGATTACTACAGAAAATCCATTAATCTATAATTATTATTTATTCTGAACCTACAGTAGTACCTACTTCAGTTGCTTGCTTTTAATAAAATCTTAATTCTTCCAATTTTATCTTGTCTTTAATACTCATAAAATAATCCACAATTTTGTTTCTGTTATCTTTCTGTAATTGATTGAATTTAGACTTATCATGGAATGTCTCTGTGTCCGATAATATATAACCAAAGTTCCTGTTTCAGGG
>CAVPXM010000002.1:0-9366 GCA_963709405.1 uncultured Nitrososphaerales archaeon | reverse complement strand
GGTAATTGAAAAATAAAGATCAAATAATGGTAAACTAGAAAATAATTGTGTAATTAATAGTTCCACATTATTGTATTCCACCTATCAAGTCTATATTCATCATCATACGTCTTCTTCTTACTCTTTCCTAGAGTTCTTCATAATTTTGTGTTTCCTGAAGAATAACAAATATTCTGCTATCCCAGCAATTATTACAATAGTAGGTATTAAAATATAATATATCAATGTAGTAAAGCTTATGAGCGGCTTATTTACTACAGAGAAATCAAAATTAGCCACTAGTGGTTTTGCTTCATACTTTACGTCTCCTGCTATTCTTGCTTCTAAAGTAGCTAAATATTTACCATTATTTTGGAATTTAGATGGAGGAAACGTAATATCGCTAAATTCATAGAATTTGTATGGAATTTGGGAGACAATTTTATCAGTATCTTTCTCTTTTATAATCAATGCAGCGAATACATTATTGACATTCGCGTTATTTTTATCAAGAACGCTAAAATTGAGAGTTGAATTTTCATCGACGGAGGGATTAGAGGGAATTAGTTGAAAAACTACTTTATAGTTATCAATGGTTTTATTTGAACCAACGAAATGAGCGTATGCAAGGTTATCAGGCTTGATGTAGTTATAACCAATGTAACTTGCGAAATTAGTGGATACTGTCGCCACAATAACAACAACAATAACAATAATTCTGCCTTTAGTTATTTCTCTATACACTGATTCCAAGCCTGAGTATGTTAGTAAAAGGGTGTATGTATATTAACTTACTTCTACTCCTCAATGTTTAACCAATTGATTAATTATATGCATATTTAGTAGCTAGCTTCATTTACAAGCTTAACTATATGAAGAAAAGATAGGTATCACTTATTCTGCATGGAAAGATGAGAAAAAGAAAATGATGATGGCGATAATGATAAATAGCATTGAGTGAAATCTTTTTTTAATGGATGCTGAGAACCTTTGGTTAAGCATACACAAACAAGCAATAAGTTCTACTGCTTGGCACACATAACTTGTTAAGTTATTATTCTCAAGTATTTGATTTTGCCAAATTGATTTTTCTTTCTACAGGATTCCTTATACACCAAAATAAGTGATTATTCTGCATCAGGCAGAAAGATCGGGGGTTAAGCATGTTTTATCTTCGTAATGCATATCTATATAGCCAGACAATTTCGCTTTGCTACATAAACAAAAAATATTATCGGTAATTCTCTGATGAGTGGATAATGGAACCTGATTAAAAATAGTGGTAAATACCCAACTCCATTTTCAGCCTTGGTCACAAAATATTTTACACTAGTCCTTTGCCCATTTTTTCATCCAATTTAATAGATAAATGACAGATTCGACTAACTCTTGTCCTTTATTTGTTAATCTATATTCCACTCTTGGTGGGATTTCATTGTATGCGTGTCTTTCTAGAATTCCACCCTTTTCAAGTTCCTTTAGTCTTTTTGCTAAGGTTTTGCTACTAAAACCTTTCAATGTATTTCTGAATTTTATATACCTAACAGACGTTGTTGTGCAGCACAATGGGATTAGAATTTCAAGAGTTCCTCTTTTTGTAATTATCTTACGCAGTTTAGCAGTTTCTTTCATAAGTGTATCTGCATCATATCCATGAAAATCACAACTTTCAATATCTTCGAACAACTGGTAATTCTGTTCTTGGTTGTTCTGATGTTGTTATTTGTTACTCTTCTTTTGTTATTTTCTTTTCCTTTTGTTTCCATAACTACACTTACTTTACCTAGCTTCTCTTGACAACTTAAATAGTTTCTCTTGTAAACATTAGATGTGAAAGAGGATAGAATTAAACAGAAAGTAAAAGAAAGATATGGCAAGATTGCATTAGTTGGAAGTTCTTCAGAAGGTTGTTGTGCACCCAGCGAATGTTGTGGTGGCGGCAGCGGTGGTAATGATGCATCAGATAATGATGTCACCATTGCAAATTGCAGAAAATATTGGTTATAATACTAACGATTTGAATTCCATTCCGAAATCTTCTATTCTTGGTGTAGGATGTGGTGCACCAGTAAAATTTGCAAATATTCAGGAAGGAGAAGTAGTCGTCGATATAGGCTCTGGTGGAGGAATTGATGTATTTTTGTCAGCAAATAGAGTCAAACATACTGGAAAAGTGATTGGTATTGATATGACAGACGAGATGTTAGAAAAGGCAACAGATCATGCAAAACAGAATGGATATACAAATGTGGAATTCAAAAAAGGAGATATAGAAAAAGGCATTCCAATTGAACGATAATGTTGCAGATGCTAGTTATTAGCAATTGTGTTATTAATCTAACTATAGATAAGGTAGCCGCATTCAAGGAAATTTACAGGATCCTAAAAAGTAATGGTGGGAGAATGGTGATATCAGATCTTGTTACAAGTAAGGAAGTCGACCTAGAATCTGCAAATTCGGATAAATGGTGTAGTTGCATAGACGGCGCATTAACAAAAGAACACTATCTTGATAGCATTAGAAAGGCAGGATTTTCTAATGTAGAAGTATTGGAAGAAAAATTATATACGGATAGCGATAATGTCGAAGGCAGAAGAATTACCAGTTTGGTAATAAAGGCAGTAAAGACCTGAAGGAGAGATGAATTCGAACCATGAAATTTTCATTTGGTCAGTAAGAGCAAATCTAAGACAAGGCACACAATTCTTTTTGTATGCATCCAAAATGCAGGCCGTAGTCAGATGGCCGAGGGCTTCTTTAGAAAGTATGCTCCCGAAGGTTATGAACCATTAAGTGCTGGGACCAAACCTACTTCAGAAATAAATCCAATCGCAATTGAAGTAATGAAAGAAGTAGGAATAGACATCAGCAAGCAGAGACCCAAAGATATTACTGAAGATATGATGAGAAACTCTACGAAGATCGTGAACATGGGATGCATGGAAAAGGACTGGTGTCCTACAGCGTTCGTTCCTAATCTCATAGATTGGGGGATAGAAGATCCAAAGGGTCAATCAGTAGAAAAGGTTAGAGAAATAAGAGATGAAATTGAACAGAGAGTAAAAGGGTTGACTGCAAGCCTACCTAAAGAAAATTAACCAATAGACAGAACGTCTTTCCTTATTTACAGATCTAGACATGATTGCTTGATTATTTGTTTGTGTGTATATAATATTGGAACAGAAAACTTTACTTACAAAGATAGCAAATAAATTAACTCCTAACCAGCGAATATTTTTTGCAGAAATTATTGGGACGTTCATTGTAGTAGTTCTTGCAACTGGTTCAGTCGTAATTGACGCCAAGTTGCATGGAATATTAGGTATCCCTTTTATTGCATTTGCTCCATTTATTGGAGTTGCAGTAGGAGTCTACTTATTTGGAAAAATATCTATGGCTCATTTCAATCCTGCTGTCACAGTGGGATTTCTAATTACTAAACATATAACTAAGATTCAGCTATTTTATTACTTTGCTGCTGAGATAATAGGTGCTTTATTAGGAAGTCTTTTTGTAAAATTTATGATAGGAAATCAAGCGAACTTGGGAGCAAATGCTCCTAATTATGCATTTCCAATACCAGTAATAGTTGGAGTTGAAGTTGCTGCATCTGCAATGCTGATGTCTGTTATCTTTGTAGTTGTCTATACCAAAGGGCTAAGAGGATTTGGTGGTATTGCTATAGGTGGTATAGTTGGATTAGATATCTTCTTTTTAGCGTTCATATCCGGTGCTTCAATGAATCCTGCCCGCTCTTTAGCCCCAGCAGTTGTTTCTGGAGTATTGAATAATTTATGGCTTTATTGGTCGGCTACATTTATAGGCACATCAATAGTTGCTGTTATTTTTCGAAGAGTGATTTTATCAAATAAATCATAGGTTTTGTTACACCTCTCTTTATAGATCAGCATGTTCAGATTCACGTCTCCAATGAATTGTAGTTTTGGTCTTCATATATTATGATTCAACTCATTTACCAGTGGTTAAACAGTTTATCTATTATACAAATGCGACCATCTTCTGAGATAGTAATCAAATTATATATCATATGGTCTAGCAACACAGAGATGAGAATACTGTGCAAATTAAATGTGTAGATTGTGGTTGTTATCCAGAAGAGTGTATAGCAAGTAGCTCTTCATTTGGATGCCCTAACTGTCTCTTAGATGACTGTTGCTGTTGGCCTACGATTCATAATACTGAATCTGTATAATAATTAGTAATTTTCTAATGTATTCATGGTAAAGAACTGGTGCAAAAACTCCTAACCATGTCTGATTTACTACTAAATTTCCAAAAGTCATAATTCATGATAAACAATTGAAAGTTGTTGAAAAAGAATAGAATTATTCTTTTCTTTTATGGCTTATCCTGAAGACAAAATTTTAGCTAGCATGATTTATTGCCCACCATAACTAAATACAGACAAAAAGATATGAAAAATCTCATATCAAGAATCCTAGTTGCAGTTGACGGTTCGGTAGAATCAATGGCAGCAGCCACACACGCAATTACAATAGCACGCATTTATGATGCTGAATTATTTACTTTAACAATAATAAATACACAGCCTTGGTTTCATTCTTCTACACTATATGGATGGGCAGATGATCAAACTATGGAAAAAGTGTATGCAAAAGATAGAAACGAATCTCAACTGTGGGCTGATCAGATAATAAACAATGCAAAAGTTAATGGAATCAAAGTTAGCTCAAAAATTCTCATGGTTCCAACAACCTCATCTTCTACACCAGCAGCTATAGTGAATTATGCGGAACAAAATAACATTGACATAATAGTAATGGGAACAAGAGGAAGATCGGGGTTCAAGAAAATGCTCGCTTGGAAGCACTGCACTTGGTGTATTAACTTATGCACACTGTCCAGTAATGATAGTCAAGTAATAAGATGCTGACTATGTAATTTATCAATTATATCAATGAATATAGATAGGCTCTTGTTGAAATCCAGAGATGCTAAAGTTTACGAAAAAGAACTTGATTTATTTAGTAGGTATCTATCGGCATGGATTACAATTTGTATTGTGATTGGTTCGTTACTCGGGGAATACTATCACCTGCCATAGATAGGATGTATCTGGAAGGTTCTCTGAGATCAATTTTATAATGATCGAACACTGGCGTGATGATCCTCAAGGGATCGAAAGGACGCCTGTGATTAAAATTACAACCTATGAGTGTTGTCCAAACGAACAGAACTTGCCATCTCCATTCCCCTTAGAAACTCCGTCCGTCACAACCTTTTCCTCGCCGACCATCTTGAAGAGCTTTGACTTCAACCACAATGCAACATATACTAGACCAATCATTACTGGAACCTCTATCAGAGGTCCTACAGTTGTGGCGAAAGCCTCACTTGAACTCAAGCCAAACACTGCAACAGCTGTGGCTATCGCTAGTTCGAAATTGTTACTAGACGCAGTGAAAGAGATAGTAACTGTCTCTTGATATGAAAATTTGAGTTTCCAGGAAAGCAGAAATGATGATACGAACATTACAACGAAATAAACAACAAGCGGAATTGCAACTCGCAGAAGGACCAGTGGAAGCTGAATGAAATAATTGCCCTGAAGAGAGAACATTATAACAAGCGTGAACAGCAGACCAATCAGTGCAGTAGGCTTGAGAATCCTAAGAAACCTTTCTTCGTACCAATTTTGCTCTCTCTTTCTGTTTTGTAATGCAAACCGGGTCGCGATTCCCATTGCAAATGGTATCCCCAGGAATACCGCTACGCTAAGAGCTACGTCCCAAGGATTGATCTTTACTACAGTCGCAGATACTGAGGGATTGATCCAAGCTGGCAACACTGTAATGAAGAAATAGGCATAGACAGAATAGAATGCAATTTGAAAGGCTGCGTTTAGAGCAACTATTATTGCAGCATACTCACTGTTTCCTCCGGCAAGCATGTTCCAAACAAGAACCATGGCGATACATCTGGCAAGACCGACTATGATAACTCCATCCCTGAAAAGCGGAAGATCTGGTAGGAATATCCAGGCCAATCCGAACATCAAAAATGGTCCCACGGTCCAGTTCAAGACGAGGGATAGACTTATCATCTTCTTTTCGGTCACGACCCTGCCAATATTGCGGTAGTTGACTGCTGCTAACGGTGGATACATCATCCAAATCAAGCCAATTGCAATAGGTAGCGATACAGATATGAATTTGAATGAATTTATCAAATGACCGATTTGCGGAACCGTGTAGCCTATTACGACTCCTGCTGCCATAGCTACAAAAATCCAGACTGGAAGAAGCTTGTCTAAGAGAGAAAGACTCCCCAACATGCCGCTTGTTGGATCGTCGGGCATACGATTGAACTACAATACTATCATTTGAGTGTATTGGTTTGCTAATGTGATATCTATTCCATTTTTAAGTGTATCATGTATTGTTATCCATAATAACCTATAACTGATTTTTGTCGTCGATACATAGATTCAAGTCTTTGATGAATTGACCTTAAGTAACTATTTCTTTTTCGTCCAGTCGCTACTACTCAGTTAAGTTTTGCTTTCAGGATCTTTCCAGTAAGCATAGTAGTAAGGACCATGCTTTTGCAGACAGGTCAGACTTTCCGCAGTTAATGTATTCTTTTCGTATAGTTGCATTTTTGGGAATTGATTTGGCTCTGTTCGTACAAGCTAGTTCTCTAGACTATGTTTTATTTATGAACTTGGTTGATTTCTCAATTGCCTTGTTAGCATTTTCAAGTACTTTTTGAAATGAAGTGCGCTTATTTCCAAAAATAGGTTTGCTCCAATCAAGTGATGGCTTCTTGCTGTTGTCTTTATAGAGAGATGCTAATTCGCTGAAATATGATCGCAAACTAAAGATATCATTATTGCTGTTGTTGCGGCAGAATTTATGATATCTCCCTAAGCGTTTTGTATTGGTCAAACATTGTGATTGTGGTCACATACTGTAATCGATTTACTTCTCCAAGAGTAAATAGCCTGTCCTAACTCAGATTCATAGAATTGTATCAGCTCAAGTCTGTCAGTAGGGGTATGTTCATATCTTGTACTGGACATACCAGTTCAAATCCTCTTTTAGTACTAAAGTCATATAGTTTATGGTCGTCATACCCAGAATCGCCTATCATGAAACATGTTTCTGGAGACAGAGATGATGACGGGCAGAATGCAACATTTAGTTTCATGGCTGATACGGTAGGTGGTTTTACATACTATTGTAGATATGATCTACCCAGCATGATAGGCCACTTAGAAGTTCTGCTATAACATCTAGATAATGTACTAACTGTATTTTGAGCCGCTTTTAAACGCCTTTTGATCCTAATTGTGATTATTTTTCATTGTAGCAGCATTGTTGGTTTATCTTCTTTTGATATTTTCTTATATCTCTTTGATGATAAAGACAACTGCTCAGAGAAGGATTGACTTCGTTCTGGCATGTACCAAAATTCGCTCCATTCGAATTTGCATATTTGACACTTTGCCTTTTGAACGCAGTTAAAATTATCAATCTTGATTCTTTGAAAAGATATGAAATGATAAGAGCCACAATTGTAGCAAGGAAGAATAGTTGCTGTTTTACATTGTTTACCATGATCTATCGAACTAACAGTCATTCACCTCATCTCCTTTGAGGATAGTTGTGGAATAAAGATGATAATTTAGCTGGAATATTGGGACATAATAAATATTTTAGATGATCTGTATACTGTCTATAAAATAAATGCTCGCAGTATTGTCCTGCTAAAGCATGCCAAATACTGATCCTTGTACTAGTCGATATAACTATGATATTCTGGTTAGAGATATTTAAGTTTGCTTCGATAATCCATAACCCATCCACCTTGTATTTTTTTGCAATTGTTCTGTTAGTTGCGTCAATTCCTGTTATCACAAATAATAATACTGCCGTTATTGTAGATGTAATAGCTATCAAACCAAGTTTATTGCCAATCACCGAATATTCATCAAGGAATGATTTGTTGTAAGGTTTATCTGTATTCGGAGATATTTTATGACATGTTAAATCAGATATTTGTTCTATACCTTAAATTGTATATTGCTACAAATTCTATTTGTCTGGACTATCTATATACTCTAAAAGAACAAGAATCGTCCGGTCATGGGGGGCTTGCCATTGTGCAAATACTTGAAATACCCAAGTGCTCTGTCCTGCAATTATTTTTTCTGGCCTTATCGCCCTTTACCCTTTGATACGCCGCATGAAATTAATAAGATGCTTTTCCAACTCAGTTGATATGGGAAAGCTACAGGATGGCCAAAGAGTATTAGTCTTACAAGGTGGAGGCTCCCTTGGTGCATATGAAGCAGGGGCCTACCAAGCAGTATATGAAAGCATCACTAAAAAAGATAGAGAAAAAGGACTAAGTGGTAAGCCAGTTTTCGATATTGTCGCTGGAACGTCAATAGGTGCGATAAATGCTGCTATAATTGTAAGTTACGTGGTAGAAAATAATACGTGGGAGGGCTCTTCAGAAAGACTAAATGAGTTCTGGGAGTATTTGTCAAAGGAATCTCCAATAGACCAGATTCCAGGTTTTACAGCTTGGTGGGATTATTTACATAAGAACCTACACGCTGGTATTGCCTCTGGGGAGGCTGCAAGAAGATATTATTCATCAAGGCAATCTGTGATTACAGGAGTACCTACAGCCTTTTCCCCTTCTGTCCCATTACTCGATACCAAGTTTTTTGATCCTCTTAAATACATGGTTTCGCTTTGACAGTGAACCATTAAAGAGAAGTTTAGAGAGATTCGCAAAATTTCCAATAAAGACAACTTTCGATGAGAAATCATCACTAACTCAACCAAGACTCATCCTCATGAGTGTTGACGTGGCAGAAGGAGCTGCTGTAACATTTGATAGTTACGAAAGGCAAGATGGTTCCAGAAAATCTGAATATGGAAAATATATTATTCAAAATGGGAAAAAAGTGGGACATCAACACATCATAACCTATAACGATGGGATTACATCAGAGCACGTGATTGCAAGCGCGTCTGTGCCTATCAATTATAATTATACCCCCTTAGAGGTTGAAAGTTACAACAGTAATACGACTAACTATGAGAAAAATATTCGTTACTTCTGGGATGGTGGGTTACTGAGTAACACTCCATTATCACAACTTGTTAGACTACACCATCTTTATTGGCTCAAGGTAAAAGGTTTGAGAGACACTGTTCCGAAGTCAGAAGTATGCATAATCAACGTTAATCCAATGAAGCAGGATACAATCCCTTGGGACCATGATGGTGTTATAAACAGAACTATTGACATAATCCTTTCAGACAAAACACAACGAGAACAAGAGGTCTTGTTACTTATATCCGACTATGTCGATCTAACAAAGAACT
>CAVPXM010000001.1:0-14869 GCA_963709405.1 uncultured Nitrososphaerales archaeon | reverse complement strand
ATTATACTTAAACATAGTGCATTTGTTAATTTATATTTATTGCATATAGTTCCCTAAGGGAACTGTTTGGGAGGGGTCATATTAATTTGAGGCTTTAGCCGATACACCTTATAAGCCTACCGCAGGTATAACACAGTTTGACATACTAAGCTAGCATAATCATTAAGTAGGCAGAACGCGTACTCACTATTGACGAGAGCTGGTGCCGCCGCCTGACAGGACGAATCACATACCGAACCGCGTCATCACCAGTTGCGGGGCGGAACATGATGAAGTTACAGCCAAGGCGTTCATTGATGGAATGATGGACTGCATCCGCCAGTTGGTGCACGAGCACCACATTCCAAGAAAGCTCCTACTCCACTGGGACCAGACTGGTGAGCGTGGGCAGGCGAACCCGCGCCCGAGCGGCAAAGGGCACCCAGAGGGTCTGATTTCCACGTGGAACATTTTCACTGTGAAGAGGATCCCGACAAAAGCGAGTCTGCTATGGGCAGATGTCCTTGTGGGAGTCTACAGGACCTAGTGCCGAAACCGTGCCTCCGCCGGGGGTATGTGGGGGCAACGTTTTGATTGTGTTATCAAAGGCGGCATGGTTGTAAATCTAACATCTCTCTTGATAGGGCTCGTGGGAGTACAAACTCATCTTTTGCCTGTGATAGTCATCTGGGCAATAACAGGATTTATAATATCCAAGCCCCCTGCTGTCAAAACATGACATACGGTCAAAAACACTGGTCGAATCACAGACTGCTTGAATAGATGGTATTGATACTGATTTAATCGGACACAATTACTGAATTGGCTGCATGAATGATTTGTATTGTTAGGGATTATCACATTATTCTGGCTGCCATCAATGCGCACGTTAGAGTCGCCGTGAGCCTGGCTCTGAGTTTGCTGCTGCGTCGTGGTATCACCACATAATGAGTGCCATTTGGTTGTATAGCCTAGTGAATACCCATCACAGAATTCATAAGTGTATTTTTTATCATTTGGGCAGTCCGTATCATAGCCGTGGTTACAACCATCGCAGTTACTATAATCGTAAGCCGCGTAGTCTTGTCCGGCATTGTATCCATCACTATAACGTTATTGAGTTGATTCATGTGCAAAAGAGCTAGATGTCAAAGCAGTAAAGGCCAATACCCAAATTCATGCAAAAAGCAATATCAACATCCTGGTCTACCAGTCACCTATTAATTGTGTCCTTTTACGATAACTAAACTAGTACATCCATAATAGCTATTATGGTAAGCATAAGCTGAGGTACTGTACAAAGTTGCAGATCGTACTCTCAAGTCCCATGAACCAATCTGGTCTATCACGCATCAGTCTATGCCGGTCTACCTAAACATTATAGTAATGGCAAGTTATCGATTTATTCGCCCGAACGCTGCCAATGAAGAAAGACTAGAGTAACAGCGATAGTAAACATGGTCGACCGAGGTAGTAAAGTACTCTTGTTGAACACTATTACTAAAAAGTATATCACGAGGTCTACCAATAAAACGAATATTAAATTGAATTTTGTAAAAACTTATAGTCTTGATCTTGGTAGACTTACTATTGGCTGCTGCACTTGACAATCAAATTAAGGATGATAATGACCGCATAGTTCGCCGGCGAAATAAAGTAATTTCCACCAAAGTATCAATAGACCTTCACAATAGATTCAATTTATTAGCTGACTATCTATTCGAAAGAGGCTACCGGTCTATGACAGGTAGTTGTTCACTCCTGGTCTTCTTCTCCTCCTCCCTTCTTTTGGAATATGATCAAATCCCTCTTTGTGTCAAGCATTAGCCAATAAGCTTAAAGCTAGGCGCCGACTGTTCTGTCATCCTTTTTTCCTCTAGTCTCCATAATTACCAACTCTAAATATTGTCTAACTTCGTTAACATCTAACATTGAAGATTCTATTGCTGTTTCTTTTTCCATGGCATCTGCGTGTTTATGGACTAGTTTTACAACCTTTCCCATAATCTCTGCGTTCTCTTGCGCACTACCTAAAGTATCTAGCAGAGCATACTCCTTTGCATATTTTCTGGCTAAATGACGCAATTCTGCATCTTGGGCCACTGACAGCGCGACAGAGTATATTCCTAAGCTAAAGAGAAAAGAAGCAAGGACAACAAAGGCACGTTGGATTGCTCCAAAGGGTGGATAAGAATTGTTGGTTATCCAGTTATTGGTCGTTGGAGAAATTAAAATGGTTGCAAATGCTGCTATAATCAAATAGTTAATGATCTTACGAGAAGAGGTAATTTGCCGTCGAAGAGTTTTTGCTACTAAAATATATGCATAAGCTATTACAAAATCAGCTAGAACCCATCCTGCGGTACCCATTACCCTAAAGATAAGGAACCTGGGATCGGCATATACAAATACAGTTCCAGTTGACTTTAAAAATTGAGGACCAAATACCCCAGTTAAAAAAAGTACAGGTGGTAAAATTATAATTGTCCAAAATATTGCTCTTCCTATCTGATCCCTAAAATAACGAAGGAAAAATGCAACAGCAACTGTTTCTGCGATAGCAATGGCAGTAACTTGAGGGACAAGAAACCCATAAAGATGAATGATAAGTTCTATACTAGTTAAGTGTCTGCTTGCCATAGAATTGCTAGAGTTGAAATTTGGATCTATAGAAGGTGGTCTTGAAACGACTAATTCCTTTATATCAAGTGTAATAGCAACTGTCGTGCTGATGCAAAGGAGCATCGATGATACAGCAAATGCCAATATCATGATGTTGTGTCGTTTGTTGAGACTCGATTTGAACCATGACAAGAATTTGTAAGTGCGAAAACCAAAGAACAAGATGGCCACTGTACTTATTAAGAGAATTAGAATCAGCAGGAAAGTGCTATAATGTGAAAATAACACCATTTCAACAATGATAGCTCCAAAGATGACTAAAAGTGCATAAAGAAAAATAGGTGTTGCCTTGTACAGCCTATTAAAAAACGAAGGAGCCTCAAGTTCTTTGCGCAATGCAACCATATAATCTCTAAGGGCATACAGACCTGCAAAAAATACAGTGATACTCATTGCTATAAACAATATTACACCAAAAGAAGAATTAAGAGGCTTTCCCAAAGCGTCAAGAAAGGTGCCAAAGATTACATCGGTAATTATTATGGCCCAAGCAATAAACGTCATCAAATAAGTTTTTTTGCTAATGATACTCGTAGTGACTACCAATGCTTGTTGTGTTGTATAATCGACGCTTTGTTATATACGCTTCTATATACGTTTCGGCAAATTGCTGAACTGCTTATACTTTTAAAAACCAGATTTTGACTACAAGGTATGCTTCATCATCAGCAATCTAATCCAAGGGTGTGCTTATTTTTTGATTCTTATTCTTGCTTTGGTCAAATAATATCTTGCCAAGGTTCTGTCGCCTTTTCGACGGATTCTTGTCATCGTCAGGCTGTAACATGTTGTCGGATATTTTTCTCAGTGGCGGTGCTGTCATGACTCCTCCTACTACTGGTGCGATTTTTCAGTTAGTTGATCCTGCTGGTACGATCATTCACGAGTACGCAGCGATGCCTGTCGGTACAGTTAGAAGAATTGAGCGAGTAGTCTTCTAAAACGACTGGGTCAGCCTGGCTTCTAATTCAGACCACTATTCCTTATTTTAATAATGATATTTAGTTTTTAACCTTTTCTTGCAAGTTCTGGTGACTCTATACGAGAGCTCTTATATTGTAACCTAAGGATGTTCAAAGCGATCCTGACAAAAGATGGATTAGAACTTGGAATGATTACTTACAGCGTATAAAATATTTCTTCAGGTGGTTTTACAATCAAAAGGAATCAGAAACCAAGGGATTGGAGCCATTGCCAACATCAGATTGGACTACTCCAGTTTTGTCCAAATCAAAGAGAAGCGAACCAAACGTATTAGTCCCTATTTAGAATCCGAACTGTGGGAACGTGATGAGATTTTAACTTTCATGCTCTTTCCCATATGTTCGTGATTGGCTCAATGAACATCCTTTTAGAAACGAAGGCGATGCTCGACTGATCTGTAATCTTGTTACCGGTGCACCAATAAAACCTGATGTTCTATGCACTATTATGAAACAGTTAAAGAAAAGAATAGCGCGCTTACTACGTAATGGAACTATTATAGAAGAAAATGAGCGCAAGAAATTAGATTTTTTACTTAATACCAAAAGGTGGAATCCATATTGTATTAGACATTCGGCAATCACTTCAGATTCAGATTTTCTTCCCGAGTACGCGCTAAAGAAAAAAGTAAGATGGTCGATGAATTCAAAACAAGGATCAAGGTATATTAAAAGAAGGATGGGAAATGATCTAAAGCAAAAGATCCTTATTCAAAATGGGATTATTACAGAAAGTGAGGTAGAGAAAAAACCATCTGTTCATAACTGTCCACGATGTAGTTTGGTCAACACATTTGAAAACAAGTACTGTTCTAAATGTAGCATGCATACGATCAAATAATTGATGATGAAAATGAAATCAATTGGAAAGAAGAATTAAAAAGATGGATTGTTGCAGCTAAGAAAGATGAATCAATATTTGTTGAAGTTGACCTAAGTGGTTTGAACAAAGAAGGAGAAAGGATTGACTAACCACTATGCCTCCAAACAAAGGTGACAATTTAGTTTAGACGCGCCAATGACAGTTTTTCTGTTAGAAAGAGTGTCAGTATAGAAGTCAGGCCAAATGTGATCCCGTAGATAAATGAGGAATTGACTGATGATCTCATTATTAGTATTTGTGTAAACGGTGTCTTTCGCACTCTCGACGTATGTGAATTCTTGAGTGCCTGGCAAATGGCATACAAAGATGGTTGAAATATTACAAAAACTCATATATCAGATGATTTCGAGGTGAGTTGGTATTACCCTAACTATTGCCTTCTTGTCAAATTCTTCTCCATCGCTTATTAGTTTATTAATTGTCTCTTCCGTATAATCAGCCCACTTGTTTGAAATGCTATCAGGATCGTCTTTATGTTCTATTGTTACTACCTTTCGGAGATCAAACCGGCCTTCTACAAGGTCATTGTAAGTTCTTCGAATTCCAGTGCGTTTTATGCTCTTTGCTTGTATTGATAATATTGCGTCTATCTCTGCAGTCGAAGCACCTTTTCTTTTTGCCAAGTCTATCAATTCATTGGCTAAATTGTAATAATCACCCACAAAAAATGCAACCTTCTGGTCATATTCAGTCTGGTCACTATGTGTAATGTCATTCTTCCTGTCTGTAACTCCATCATGGTCTGTTGGAATGGTACTTTCGATAGAGGGCCACACATTTACTATATAGACATCTAGGTCCGGAACCTTTCCTACTTTCCTGTCCTTGTGCCAATAATCGCGATGTGCTTGCAAAACTTCCCTTAAAGGTGTATTACTCAGTATACCACCATCCCAGAACTTCCGTCCATCCACTACTTCATAGTCAAAGTATACTGGAAATGAAGCACTTGCCATAACATGTTCTGGCATGATTCCTTTGTCATAGCTAACTATATGATCTTTGTAATCTCCTGTATCTGGATCATATGCTTGAAATGTTGATTTCCTTGAATAACTATCAAACGTGACTGCCTTAGCATGTTGTACGTCCACACTAACTGCCAGAAATCTTGGCTCTCCATCATTATAATTTGTGGTTAATGGAAAATTGACAAATTTATTTCCATTTCGGTCGATGTGTTCAAGACTCTCTCTTAATGGCTTATTACTATAGCGAAGCCAGAGATTTGCTGGCGGAAACAATGGATTATTGTCAAGGAATTTACTATCTAATTCCGGAAATGGGATGGCCGGCGAAAATACCGTTGATACACCATATGTAAAAAAATACTTTGTAGAATAATATCTTCTTGCGGCTTCCTCAGATGCTACAGTACGATTATCGATGCCGCTGGTAGTAACGGTATCATAGTATTTTCCCCACCATTGATATTGTTCATCCCACCAGTATACTCCCTGTTTTGTAATGGCCGGAGTAGGTGAAGATAAATGATCTTTCCAATATTGTTCAATTTTTTCTGCTGAACCTTCCCACGTCTTTTTCTGCTTTACATGGCTTGTTAATATTGCAGCATTTATAGCTCCCGCCGAAGTGCCAGCAATTATATCAAACATCCTTTTTTTCCAGTTGCCATCTTTTTGTTTAATCATCTCATACAATTTTTTAAAAACCCCTGCCTCAAAAGCACCAAGGGCCACACTACCTTGAAAGACTATAGCTCTTTGTTTATCTGGTACATCAGCACTAGGCATTAGAGGATATTAATTGTGACCTTACATTTTAACCAATTCCATATTAATGTCACTATTGAATCTAGAAACAGGGTCTAAGGTAATAGCTAAGAAGACAACAACTATAAAATCAAAAAAAAGACTAATCAAAAGAAAAGTAGAAAGCACTAGACGCTCCTTCATCTACCAGTGATCCATCTGTTAAATGTGCTGAATACGATCTTTCACATATGGCCTATAATCTAAGGTTGTCAAGTTATGATGTACTAGCGGATATCAGGCTCATCGACTCTATTTCCTGCAGATGATATTCTGTCACGTTAGTAGCCGTTCCACCGAGGCCTGAAATATCTGCTCCCAAGCCAAGAGGTTCTACTATTTTAATTCTAAGAAAGTCAAAGCCATTCTGCAACAATGGGAAAAGGCCCATTAATCGTATTTTTGCATGGGTTCCCCGAGTTTTGGTATTCCTGGAGACACCAAATTCCTTTCTTTTCAAAGCACTTTAAAGTAGCTGTACCGGATATGCGTGGATTTGGTGAAACTGAAAGACCTACGGAAATAGATCAATATAGAATAGAAAAGTTAGTTACAGATATTGTAGAACTAATTCATTCGCTGGGACAAGAAAAGGCAACAATCGTAGGGCACGATTGGGGAGGTGTAATAACTTGGTCTATTGGAATGATGGCACCTGACTTAGTAGAAAACTTAATTATTATGGATGCACCTCACCCTGCAGTATTCCAAAGGAATGCATTTAGAAACTATGAGCAAATGCAAAAGAGTTGGTACATGTTCTTCTTTCTTTTACAAAATGTGCCTGAGAGAATTCTAAGCCGCAATAATTTTGAATTGCTCAAGCATATATTTGAAATTTCAACAAAAAGAAAAAAGATGTTTACTCAAAGGGATATCGAATGGTATACCTCTTCTTGGAGTAAGGAAGGAGGGATAACTGGAGGAATAAATTACTATAGATCTAATCTAAATGCAGAATTTTGGGGAAATCTTGAGGAAAGTATTCCATTCCCAAAAATAAAATCTCCTACATTGCAAATATGGGCAGAAGAAGATCTATTTTTAGGAAAGGAGTTAACAGAAGGAACAAGTGAATTTGTTGATGCACTATTCTCATTGAAGATTATACCTAACTGCGGTCATTGGATACAACAAGAAGCACCAGAAGAGGTCAATCAGATTATAGATGAATTTCTTGATTATAATTTAAACAAAAATTAGCGTCATCATAATGTTCCATTTAGTGCGATCTTTACACCGAGTTAGCCGCTCATACATACTAACCTAATACTTTGAGTTCTGTCATGGTCATTAAATTATTTTTTAATCGAGCATATGCAACAAAGCACCAATCATGAGAAAATGATAGCTGTGGAGAAGGTGTTTGACGGAAAACACGTACAAAGATTCCAATACATAGTAATTGAGCCTAACACAGGTCAAGAAAAGTACTGGGAAGTAAGTAGAAGGACATCAGAACAGATAAATGCGTTCCTAAACAAAGGACATAACTTGCTCAAAGTTCAAAGATTTAGATCAGGGATAGATACGCGGTATAATATATTTCCGGCTTAAGTCAAAATCTTTTCTCCTATTTTTTTTAAGATTTAATTCAATTTTCTACATCTTTATCATTTTGCAAGGCTATTTCCTCATTCCCATTGGTTTAGATATCTTAATCTTATTGTGATCAAAGCATTCCAAAATGGCTAATTCTTCGTACGCCACCTACCACTATGATAACCTTCTTTTACATCCCAACTAATAATTTCCAATAGTCATGGCATCAAATACTCCCATAACTTCTGACGGCACATGTTACGTAATTCGAGGTATACGTTACGAAAAAGTAGATGGGGTGATAGCTTTTCTGGATGCTCTGGGGGTAAAAGGCATCTGGGAAACAAAAGATCCTACAGAAGTTCTGAAAAATTGGGATAATGTTTACCGCACGTTCTCTGATACACTCCGTCATTTAGGCATCAATTTGTCGATGTTGTCAGATACTCTAATCATTAGTATGAGCGGTCACAAAGCACTTATCACTCAATCGTGGAGATTCATTGAGATATTTGCAAGTGCTATAATACCCGCATTCGTGAGAAGTATGCGTTATGACTTTTTTCAGAGGCGTAATAGCAATGGGTAATTTTTACCATTCGTCAAGAATGCTTATAGGTCCTGCTGTAGATGAGGCTGCAAAGTTATATGACATCTCAAATTGGATAGGTATTTCTGTTTCAGCATTTACAGCATTGACTCGAAAAAATCTAGATACTAGACGTAGCTGAATCAATTTTTGTGTTTGATGGACTTTTTTCGCTGTGCGGTTAATAAATTAAGATATATCTTTCAATCAGATTGGTTCGACTTAAATCTTCAACTGAAATAGCTCCCTAAAGTCACCTTGAAACCACGAGTCCTTCAACTATACCTGTTGAGTGTGGTAACTATATCAATAATGCTAAAATTTTGTCTTCAAGGTTAGCTATAGAAGAAAAGAACAATTTCAGTTCTCTTTCTACATCTTTTAATCTCTTATCATGAGTTAGGACTTTTGGAAATTTAGCAGCAAATCTAAAATCGTCAGGGTCTTCTCGGACCAGTTCTTTACCATAAATTCGTTAGGAATTCTGTAGAAAGAAGCATCAATTTCTACAAAATCAAATACTTGAGAATAGTAACTTACCCACTTGGAATTTTCTAGATTGCGAGGATAAAACGCTCCTTGCTAAGCTGAAAAACTCCATCAAGAGCAGCCAATGTGGTACTGCAAGTATAATGACGTAGACTAAAACTATATTGTTTTACGGATTTTGGATCTTTTCTACATTAGTTGCCGCTCTATATTTTGGTGCGATCTCAACAACTATTGAATTATATAATTTGCATTCTCCCTGAGATAACTTGTTGGTTGATTTATATTTAAAGGAAAATCTCTTTCTGTGCTTTTTATAGCCCTCCACCCATTGCTAACACTAGAACATGCATGGTTTATGATTATCTAAAGAGATCGTATCGGTGGTACGAGAATGGACTGCACGTTAACTTTCCTGTTTATATAATTACAATAGTATAGTTAATAGAGAAAAGCAAATATGAAAATAGGAATTATTGGATCAGGAAATATAGGCGGAACTGCAGCTAAGTTGTTTGTAAACGCCGGTCATGAAGTAGCAATTAGCAATTCACGGGGACCAGAATCTCTTATATCACTTGTAAACTCAATTGGTCCAAATATTAAAGCTAAGACAGTAGAGGATGCTGTAAAATTTGGTGATGTTATATTACTTGCAATACCATGGAGGAAAAAGCAAGATTTACTATCTGTATCAGAACTCTTTGATGGCAAAATTGTCATTGATGCAATGAATCCATATTCTGAAAACTTTGAGGTAATAGATCTGGGCAATAGTACATCAAGTGAAGAGGTGTTAAAGCAAATTCCCAGTTCTTCTCGTCTCGTTAAGGCATTTAATACCATATATTATGAGCATCTACGTACAAAAGGTAATCCTAATGCACCAAGAGAAGACCGTTTTGCAATCTTTGTTGCAGGAGATAATTCCGATGCAAAGGCTATTGTATCAGGGCTTATTGAGGATATAGGTTTTGCACCTGTAGATACAGGTTCTCTGAGGGAAGGTGGTCGTAAGCAACAACCTGGTTCTCCCATCTATAATAATCCAATGACTGCTAAGGTAGCACATGCGCGTCTGAATGAAATTGCTTAGAAATCTTATCCTAACAAACACATGATAGGAAAAGGTGCTTCCGGGATGACGATAGAAGCAACAACAAAAATATGTCTGGTAGAGAGTTTCAAATCCTAGACGTAATAGTTGCGCCACAACTACCGGCTTGCTTGTTGCATCTTATCTATCTAGAAATCTGCAAAATGCTTTCGCGTTTTGAATATTGATTTATCCACCTGCTGCTAAATCGCTGTTTGTCAGGCAAGAATTAAGAGAGGCCGAAGAAGATGAAAGAGAAGAATTATCCTTTTTACTGTCTTCACTGCCTATCTTTTCCAACAAAGCATCAGAAAAATTACCTTCTTCTATATCAAACCTCATCGCTTCGACTAGTGATTGTTGCATATACTCTGAAAAGGAAATATCATATGTATCACAGATAATTTTCAAAACTTGATGTTGTTGTTTTGTTAAGCTTACCTTTTCATTGATTGTAACTATAGCGTCTATGGAATCTTCATCATTAGTCTGAGCAACTCTTGATGCAGAAGAACATATGGATGAACTAGCCATTTCTTGTTAATAGTATTTCAATTAATTTAGTTTTATCTTTTTCGGTTACAACATTGTGAAGGCATAGGTTTGGTCTAAAGGTTGGCTCTACGGTTCTAATTTCTAAGATGCCTATCCTTATCAAAGCAACCTATTACCTATAGAGATAAGAAACGTGGTAAGTAACCGCTGGATTCATTTATGGACTTGCGCAGCGGGATCAGTTACGCTCCACAGACACAACAAACACAACGTCTTCCACCATGCTTATTAGCATAATCCGGTTGACAAACGCTTATTGAGTTCTTATATTAGGTACGTATTTGCCAGTATGCTTCCAAATAAAGGAATCATGAGTACTCTCACTATTTCTTACAGCCCAAAAATCATAATCTCCATACTTCCTATCTCCAAACTGGTTTAAAGTTGTGTTGCCTGTGATTCCTTGATACGATTGAGCTATCTTCACAATTGTATTTTTCAAGTAATTAATATCATGTGTAGCATTGGTATAATTCTCGACTAGCGCTCGCTACCCACAATGTATCATATGCAACACTAGCATAAGATCTGGGTGTTCTTTCTATCTGTTCATGGATTTGAGCTTCGACATGTTTAAGCCGTTCATCATTATCGTTTTCTACTGCAAATATTGGAGTTGTGAAATTCGTTTTTACAGCAAACGCGGCGGCTTCAGTATTTTTTATAAGCTTGTTATTTAGCGTAGAACCGTCACTACCATACCATTTTACTTTTGAAAGGGTAGGATGGTTTTGTGCTTGGATAAAAATGGGTGCGATTTCATCAAATGCTACAAAGTATACCCCAACCTTACCTATACCATACTGAGATACTGCTTGGTTTACCTTTGAGTCCAAAACTTTCAGATCTTGGTCCCAGACGATAAAGTTTATTCTATTAAGGCTAGCTGCAAAATCTCCTGTATTAGGTGTATATCCAACGCCATCTGCAACGCTACCACCAAGTGCTTGAACACTTTGTTTTGTTGCTTTAACTAAATCATTTCCATAAATATCAGTTCGCCAAAATGGTACTACTACCCTTATTCCATCATTCCACATCAACCTTGATATTGCTTGTGCCTGGTGGCTATCATCAGGCACAAATCTAAAAAGGTTATCGCCGGCTCTCGCTAAAGATGGAGCAGTACTTGATGGACTGATTAATATTATCCCATTCTTATCAGCGTAGTCTTTTATTCCTTGGACTGCCGCACTTGTTGCAGGGCCGATTACTATCTTTATACCTTTTGCTGCTAATTGCTTAGCTTTTCTAAGCTAACTGATGGATTTGTTTGTGTGTCTTCTATAATCAGCTCAATACCAATGCTTGAATGGGTCTTGAACAGATATTCATTGATATCTTTAGTTGCAATTTTTAGCGCTGCCCCCTCTGAATCACCCAAAGATGAAGATACACCTGTTATAGGAAGGAGAGCGCCTATTTTCACTGTTTGCTGCTTTAAACCAGTGGCTGGAGCTGGTGCTATTACCTCAGAACTTGGATTAGAGAACAGGAAAAATGAGGATAACGATGGCAATGAATATAAAGAGAAATAAATTCCAATTGATACAGCAATAACTACTATAACCGCTACAGCCGTAAGTGCCATGGAACTAATTTTTTTGCGGTTTTTTTCTTCTTCTGATTTAGGCTTGTTAGTATAATCACCTCTTGGAGCAATAATTGATGTCTCCATTTGTTCTGACCTTCTATGGTCATCACTTGGTTGACTCTGTGTAAGCAGAAATTTCACATACCATAATAATCCCGCAGCTATGACCAAATAATGAGCCGCAAAAAATGTAGCAGATAGCCAAAACTGCTCTAGTACGGATATGAGAACAACGACTGCGAACCAACTATCTGATATGGCCATTAAAAATAAACCTAAGGATTCACATATCCAAGGCGTAAACCACAATGGCTCTTTTCTAAAGTTTAACAAAATTACTATTGCAGGAACCATTAATACTGCATCCATGATTGGGTAGGCTATTATGACTGCAAACATAGCAATTCCTCTTGGAGTAGATAAAACAGATAGACTTGAGGTAAGAGCAATTATATACGCAAGAAATATTCCACAACCAATTATACTTGCGACTAGAATTCTGCTGCTAAATTTGAATTTCTTGTGGAATTCAATATATGTGGCATACAGATAATACGCTAGAAAGCCGTAAGCAGATAGCCAAACAAAATCTGCCGCCGATGGAACGGGCGGGACTATTTCTAGCACAATCTCATACGTTGCCCATATAAGATCCGCACAAAGCCATAATGACAATCCTATTGCAAGGGCCACATGGCTTTTGCTATGATGATGATCTTGTGGATGATGGCTGCGTTGCCGCATATGTCTGTATACTACAAATATGGCGAGTGTCTGCTGCCGTAGAGGCATTAATGCTTATTATCCAACTTGAATAGAAAGCTTTTGTTTTTATTTCAGCGAAATAAATGAACGAGTCTGAAATAACAATGGCTAAAATTAACCCAAGGAAGAGGCTCTTTCTGGTAAGTTTTATATCACAAATCACTACTCCTATGGTCTAACGACGCTCATGTAGAATAATTTGAATAATTTGAATTACAACAGGTAGAGTTAGAAAAGAAGAAGAAGAAGAGATATCTGAATATTGCCACCTATACGTAACTGCAATAAATAAGTAGCAAGATAAAGAAGATTATGACAAATTAGTTTAGCCGTGCATGTCAATGTTACAGGCAAAAGATATAAAATTTGTTATTTATGGGTTGGTCTTAAACAATTGGATGTCAATATTCTTATAACATGGTATGAAAGTATTTGAAAAGAGAGAAACTTCTATTTCATGTTGACATGGTCGTATATCGAAATATAGGGTTTATACTGAGAATATTTTATCTAAAAACCATTTACCAATGTCCATGCTCTCTCCCTGCTTTCTTACCATCAATTTTCATTATCAGCCTCCTCCCTGCTAATATAATTTGAATCAAGCTGAATTTCCAGAACTCAGGACATTAGAAGAATTACGTATGTGAGCAAAAACTTTTCAAGACCAAGTTATACAATTACAAGCAAGCATCGACGGAGTAGAATTTAACTTTGCATTACCTCAAGATAATATTCTTGGATTAGCAGCTAATACTACAACACGAGCAATAGCAGATGGCAATTGGGTTTTCCTCAAGCCTCTTTCACCTGGAGAACCTAAAGAGAAGTTACTTTTAGGGGAGATACGGTGAGTCCTAATGCTAATTCTAATGCTAACTCTACAGACAATAATATTACTGCCACTAATACTACAGCCAATAATAATTATAACTCCTTTTTTTCCTATAGGATGGAATTTTGATACTACATATCATATCACTGTAAATCCATAACAATATTTTTTCTCTGGCTTATTTCTAAGGCATTTTAGATTGTAACCTTTCAAAAAACTTGGTTTGTTATTGTAGTACTTGCAGTTATATTTCGGAGCTTCATAGATAATGCTAATCGCAAGTGTTATCCTAGAATTGCTGCCATATGATTAACTTGATCTTTCGATTGCTCTTGGTTTCCTGATAATGTATTTAGCGTCATTTAGCATCGGAAATGATTACTAAACCCCTTCATGATAGTCTTCAAATGCTATAATGAAGCATACTTCGACTTCATTGTCAATCTCTTTTATCTTTTTTTGCAATTCAAATTCATTCATAGTGGACATTCTAATGTCTAGTATTAACAGACCAGATGAATTTGGTTTGAAGTTAGATATCGCTAAAAATTGATCTTAAAGGTATCAACTTCAGCGACTATGTCAATTGTGCATGGACGATGATGTCTAACATATACACAATCATAAATCTACGAATAGCGCAGTCATGGATCTAATCAACGAATACTTAGACGAACAAAAGAAGTTTACTTTCTATCAATGTAATTACTGCGAGAAGGAAGTTTATAGCTTAAGCGATTTTGAACGTCATTGCTATAACAACGGAGAGGATCACAGAGATATAACATTAAAAAGAATTGAGACTAATGCAGCCGCAGCAAGCAGTAAAGTAAACGCAGAGCTAACAAACCGAAATCAATAAATCTATACAAGGAAAGCGAGACGCCAAATACAAAGCACAACTAGCGAAACAACGCGTCCGCCGAGGCTAAAGCAAAGCAAGGTCTACCTTTCGTACGAGATTGATAGTGAGACCTGACGTGTCACTCAACCATAGCAAGTGTCTGAAAACACTACCTAGCGAACGACGAGTCGCTGCAACGTTCCCAAGTACGGTAAGTCTAATCGACTGCGCGAGGATCTCAGTCCATTAACTGACACACTT